>OZ246423.1:0-1326059 GCA_965231215.1 Candidatus Altimarinota bacterium
ACTTTCCAGTCGTAGTAGCAGCAATGTATTTTCTGTAATTGGGGAGACAAATCACACAGTTCCCCGGATCTTTTACAAACTTACCATTTTTCTTTTTTGGTTCAGCAACTCCGTCTCCATCACGTCGGTTTCTTTTATTAACCAGGCCTGGAAGTCCTGGAGCCTCAGATTCAGTCTGAGGATTATGTACATCGTGTCCTTGAAGAAATTTGGCTAAAGGGTTAGAAGCTAAGTTTCTTAGCATAGCCGCTGGACCACCCGTTAATGCCGCATTAGCAGAATTGATTGAAAAGGATTCATTCAGTGTCGCTAAAAATTGATTTCGTGGTGAATTATGAGCTGAGCTAATAATGGCTCCTGCGCTACTAGAAGAGAGATAAAGCGCCTTATCTATAGCCTCATTATTTACTTCTGGATAATGATCAAAATCATAAGGGAGGCCATCCCCATCCGTATCTGAGCTAGCTCCAAACATGGATTGGTAAGCTTCATCTAAGTCTGCCTGATCTAAGTTATGAACTTCATCTGCATAAGAGGCCACTCTTCCCACTTCAATCAGCTCTCCATTTGGAAGATAAGGCAAGGTATCTAAAGTTCTGGAGCCGATTTTCTTTTTAGAGCTAAAGGTTAACAGTTTATCTCTTTTGCCGTCTTTCCAGGGTAATACAACATCATCAATATTATCCCCTTCTCCATCATCAAAATCTCCGACAAAATACCCAAGAGGAATGAATTCTCTGAGTTCTTGTTTCCACGTAAAACGAACTTCTTGATTACCAGGAACAGTCCCTACTTCAGCCCAGAAAAGTCCTATACCTCGCCCGCCACTCATACGACTTTCGCCGCTACATTTATCACAACTAAAAGAGCCTGGAACATATTCCAGCTGATTATCTTTTGGGGGCATAAAAATAAAGTCTTTCAGTTCGGTATTTGGGTTTATGGTCACCGTAAAATCAACCACATCTCCTAACTTTGGCTGAGTGAAATCCGCTTCCACTTCATAGGTAATACGGCTGAGGAAGGTGCCTGAGGCTTCTCCTGGGAGAAAAAATACCTCGCTGCTCGGCACCGCTTCTGGATCGTAATACGCCCCTAAAACATATTGATCTAATTCTGCTGGATCAATCGTAATATCTTTAGAAAAAGGAGAATTAAAACTACTAGCTTCTAATACATTAAAGGTTTCATCCTCCGTTATACCATCATAAGAAAAGAAAGTATTTCGAATATTAAGACCTGGCAATAGCCCCTGACCAGATTCAAAAACTTCTTCAGACTCTTGGAAGTTTGGAGCTAGTGACGCGATTTTTATGGGAGGAGCAAAGGCTTCTCCTTCTATCCCATAAACCGCCCAAAGATTGTGATCCATGTCGGCCACAATGAGATCAGTATAAATATCGGTATTGAGCCGAGCCCGTTGGATACTTTCAATTTTCCCGACACCAATATCCACTGGTTTAGGCGCAAAAACCCCATAAGTATTTACCCAATAAGTCAGGTATCCTTGTGTATTTAATTGCAATAAATGATGATTCTTTGGCGCTCCATCTGTATTGGCATCTAGTTTTATAAGCGTCTGAACCCCGTCAATAAATTCCAAAATTTTTCCAGCATCTCTAAAATTGTCACGTTTCTCATCTGTTTGGTATAAAGCAAATAGATCCGTATTTACCAAAGCCAAAACATCCAAAGCCCCATCAGCATTAATGTCACTGGTAATAATCTGCTGTATATCTCCTTCTGGAGAATGCCAAAAAGTTTTTCCTAAGTCTTGTTCAAACCCATGTCCAGCTCTATCATTGTCACCTTTTACTACGATGCTTGGATCTCCCAAAAATAAGAAAGCGTCACTCCCTCCCCATTGTGTAGCTACTCCAGAATGATTATGCGCCGCAAAAATCATGGCAGGTTTCCAATCGCCTCTCCAAATAAGTTCATTATTACCTAAAGCATTTTCGGCCGACATTTCAGCTGAACCGAGTTTCCTTTCCCCCTCTTCTTTTTGTAGCGAATCAAAAATTCCAATTCCCTGAACCCCATTCGTATTGTTGCCAGTATAAACTGTATCAAAGAAAACATCAGGATCGATTGCTTTTATTTGGAGGCCAGCAAAATCTTTGTCGGCATAAAATCGATCTGTAGTAAGCAACCGCCGACTCTCTGAAACAAAAGTAAGTAACCCTAGTGGTTCGCCGTTATATTCCACTTGCCACTCGTACAAGTTAAAATCATCGGAAGGTTTAATTTTAATATTTTTTGAAATTGGTAAAAATCCACCAGCGTCAGTAAATCTCAACAAAGGTTCTTGATCAAAGGTTAGTACTTGTGACTTAAATTTAAGGGTGTCTGGAAGTAGTTCTGAATCTAGTCGGAAGTACACGCCTGGAATTTTAGGAACCTCATTAACTACCTCAAAATTTGGTTCAGACTTAAAGTGCATCTGAGCTTGAGCCACCTTGGTAAATCCTGAGTTAATCAAGAATTCAGGCATTGCTCCGAAAACAAATTGAGGCCTAAGCTCATTCCCTAAATCTCCATTAGGGGCTATAGAACCGTATTGATAATAAGGGGTTGGGTTAGATACTAAAGTTCCTACGCCTTGAGTTTTTCCACGATGTAAAAATTCTGTAGCAAAATTTTTGGTATGTCGTAGGTCGCCAGCTTCAAACCCAAGTATCAAAGTCATCAAAGATTTGGCACTGAGTCGTGGTACATCCGCAACACGAAAGAAATCTACGATTTCTATTTCCATAGAGTCTGGCACTAAATCCTCATGTTCTGCAATCAGACGAACTGTGCCTGAAATCCCTTTTGGATAGATTTCGATTATCCCTTGTCCATTAACAAGATTTAGATCGCTCGTTCTAATATCCACTAAGTAGTTAGTAAGTTCTGTAGCTTTAAGCGAAATAGTGTCATTAAATCGAATGACTCTATTTTTATAATCATCCATAACCTGCATTTCAATTTCAATCGGTTTTTCGGGATCTAATTCTGCGGAAAACTTTAAATCCCCTACACGCTTCATTTCTATTTTGGCAGGATCCCCTGGAAGGACGGCATAAGTTACTTTTCCATCAACAAATCCAGGCAGCGTTAGATAAAGGGTATAATCACCAGCTAAAGACCCTGGAGTAAACTCAAAGGTTCCAACCCCATCTATCAATTTTACCGCCTCTGGAAAAGTTCCTTCCCTTACGGGTGCGACAGAAAAATTTAAATCAAAGTCATCATTAATGAGTTCTCCGTTTTGAGTCTCAGCTCTTACAGTGGCTTTAATCTTAGAGGGTTTACCAGCAAAAACTAAAGATTTATTTAGTTCCACTTTTATAACCGGATCTTCAATAACTTGAAGGTTAATGCTCCGAGGTCTTCCATCATCAAAATAGTCACTCCCCACCTGAAGATAAGCTCGCTTGCTTGGGTCATCACTACTAATCAAAAGCTCTGAAAAACCATTTGGATTTGAGTATTCTTGTATGCCTTGGGTACGCGGATCAATATCTCGCTCTTGTCGCGCTTTTACCGCTACATTATCCCACTGCCAATTCCAGACATGACTTACATCAAACACCTGATTACCGTACCGATCCCTTAACTCGGCCTTAACCGGAGTGTTCACCCCATCAGCAATAAGAAACTTTGATTTTTTACTCAAATGTATCGATTCTGGGACATCTGGAACCAGCTCTACATCAACAGAACTCCCCGCAATGAGTTTAGCTGGATCGGAAATATGTATCTTGTATTCTCCGGCTTTTTTCCCTGGAAAAAATTGAGTCGAAGCCATACCTTCAATTATTTCAATCTCAGATTCACCAGCCGTAAAAGTTCCGCCGTCAGTTTGAAGGGTTAATTTTTTACCATCAAATCCTCGTGTTAGGTTGCCCTCTGCATCTAATATTTTTACTTCAAGCCGGAGCCCTGCTTCATCTTTAACTACCGTCTGATATTTATCGGTCACCGCAAAGGCTTCAAAACGGCTATAATTTATGGAGATTGGTGCTGACACTATTTCCACTTCTGGAGAATTCACATGCGTTGCTTTAGCTTTCACTTGCATTTTGGTTCCAACCGAAACTTGTTTTGGATCTAAAAAGAAATGAGCTTTCCCTGTCGTTACCGGAATTTGTTCGGCTGGAGTCACGGTAAAGAAGTTATCCGTATCAGTAGAATCGAATTCTAATGCAATCTCTGTAGTGAAATCTCTTTTTTGTATAACCCCATCTTGATCCACTAACTCTACAGTAATTTCTACTGGATTTGGATCTTGACTATGAACCAAAACTTCTTGGGGGGTTATACGAAGTGCTTTACCCTCTAGGTTTACATTAAAATCTTCAATAACAGGTTCTAGTGGTTTAGTAGTTCCAAGATTAGGTCCAAAATTTACAAACTTACTAGTAGCCTTCGTAGTAGCCGCTTGTGAACAAGAAGCCTTACTTGACCAAGAAAGCAAAGTTGAAGGAGTACTATCACATTTAGATTCTTCATCTTTATTAAAAAACTCTTCTCTAATATCAACCCCTAAAAATTCAAACTTTTGTTCATCAACTTTATACTGGAAATTAGCAATACGCTCTTGCGCTTCAATATAATCTTCATCTGTATCTACTTTGGTTGGATAAAAAGCGAGTTCTAACCCATTTTCATGAGTCCCTTTTCCAAGGATCTGAACTACTTCATAACCATCATGAATATCGTCTTCAAAAAAGTCCCTATAAGTGCTGGTATCACTCATAGCTTTTTCAAAGGCCACTCTATTTTTTTCATCAATCCCTTTGTCTACCCACTGAACCGCTTCAAAGAGTGCTGCTAGGTTTATACGCTCTAAAAAGTCATCAATACTGGAAGTGGGGATTGATTTTGCCGATCCTCCACCCGCTTGTGAAATCACATTAATTTCTTCAATTTTATTTTTAAGCGAGGCACGCAAATCAGCCTCAAACTGAACCTGATCAGCATCATCATAAATTTCTCTATAAGTAAAAATATTTGGAAAATCTATCCGATGGAAGGTATTAGCATGATTCCAAAAAGAAAACCCACGTGGATCATCCACTGGTAGAGCCTTAGTAGTTCCATTAACATACTGAGCCATGATGGTCTCTGGGCGAGGTTCATCATGAATCATCAAAGAATTAAAGGTAGTGGCTCCAGTCCCCCAAGTATCGGTAGTTACCAAAGGTCTACAACCTTCAACCCCTTGCGCGCTGTACCAAAGCTTTCGGCTGCTTGGGTCAATTCCATCTGTCCCAGTTCCAATTCCACTAAAGTAACCGGCAACCGTAGGGGCCTTATTAACCCCATCCCATTCTTCTGTCCCGGCTAAATTCTGGGTTGTTTTTTCAGCTCCAAAGTGGTGAATCACATCTGGAACCAGCTCTTCAATACATTGTGGAGTGGCTTTGAACGGGCAGTGGTGATCAGGATTTTCTTCAGGGTCTTTATGGCAGTTATAACAACAATCAAAAATCTCACCCGGCTCTAGTGCATGAAAACAACCGCTGTCCTGCATTTTTTGAGTAAGCTTAAATTCTGATTGACAGAACATCTGCATAACTCTCGCAACGAGACTTTCACTGATTTCCCATTTAGAAGTCCTGACGCCATATTCATATCCCAGAGTGCCATCATCAGCCTCTTCCAAATTAGTCGCACAAGTACCTTCATAAATATCATCGCGCCGCGCTAACATATCTACATCATGCGGTAAACACTGTCCCCCACTAAGTCTATCAAAGATATTATTGACCTCTATGCGTTGTGCCAAGGGGCTAGACGTACTTCTCTGACTTCCCCTAATATTAGTACAGTCTTCTACTTCAAAAGATCGGGTCTCCCCTGTGTCATTGCCATCTAAATCATATACAGGTTCTGTCTGGCGATTTACACCATTCCAAAAAAGTGGATTAACCTGAATATCTGTATAACAAGCCGCTCCTGGGTGCGGATGAGTAAGATCATCGATCCTTATTTGGCCATGCCCAACGCCATCTTTATGACTATCGGTAAAAGGATATTCAAAAGAAATAGTCTGCGTATTGGTTATAGTTACATCAGCTGGAACGCTATAGTCTTTTAGCAGTTGTATAATCTCATCTTCTAATTCATCATTAAAAAATCGCATCCGCAAAATAGAAGCTTCATCCTTGCGCGAAACCAAGAGAGGCGTACTATCAATATCATCGATCTTCCACCGTCCAGTTTCAAAGACGGTATCGATTATTTCGGTCATCCAGTGCTCATACAAGTCTGAATACCTTCTCACAAAACCATCGATCCCTCCACGAGTGTTAATGTCGGGGATATCTGCAAAAGGATCATCATCAAGAGTTTTTACTACTTCTTCACGAGTGAGCTCTGGGGCAGACTCTAAAATTTCATTAATAAGTTCTTGTTTTTCTGTTTCTGACAATTCCCCAAAAGCCCCAAAAGAAAACCCTTCTGCATCTTTATCTTCAGTAAGCTTTTTTAAAAAATGTTTCGTAAACCACAAATACTGAATAGGTTCAGCATACTTTAACCATTGTTGGTATCTGAAAAAAGATTCAAAAGTGACGACGTCATATTGCTCTGAAAAATCAGAATAAAAAACTCGATTTGTAAAATCTTCCTCCCCTATGTGGACTTTATGGTTTTGGTCAAACCAATTTTTAAGCTGAGAAAATTCAGTATCTATATCCTTATCGGCAGCTCTTATAACGCCATGCCAAATTTCTGGATGTGCAAAAAATCCATCATCATACACAAATCTATCAGCCTCAAAATCCCACCTATAAACAGGATTCTCAAAATCCGTATACGGAAAAATAGTTGGCCAATAGTTTCCCCCTTTCTCCACGACTGGAAGAGGTAAATTCCCAATAAGTATAACCCCTTGTAGTTTTGAATGACCATCATTATCAACCCCCGCAAAGTACAACTTAGAGAGATACTCATAAATTTCTAAAACAGAGCTACTTGCTCCGATAGGAACCAGTACCGCTTGATGCTCTAATGATTTTTGTATGTCATCGACATATCGGTTTATTCGGGTTTTTAAAAGCGCATTATCATAAAGCCTATCTTCTACTAAAACCGCTACTGTCCGAGCATTTTTAATGCTTGGAGCTTGTTTTTCAGCTGTCTGAGCCTGCACCATTGACGACGGAAATAGCGGTGCCAGCAGCATCAAAATCATAATAGATGCCACTATTTTGCGAGGCTTCGCAAAAAAGTTGGAAAGGCTTTCGGAAAGGCCGAAAAGCATGAAAATCTTTGTATTTGTGAGTTGGTAAAATTCTAAGGGGTTTAAGTCTAAAACTCAAAATAATCTTATTGCCAAAAATCCAAATTCAAGCCTTATTTAATATTCTTCACATAAACCTGGAAAGTTTCCCGTTCACAACGATGCCAAGAAAAATTTTGAATCTGATCCAATCCCTTTTTCACTAGTGATTTTTGTAAAGCCCCCTCTGTCACTAATTTGTGAATTTTTTGTGCCATGTCCTTAATATCATACGGATCAAAATAAAGTACCGCGTCCCTACAAACTTCTGGAATAGAAGAAACATTCGATACTACCGCCGGAGTCATGCACTGCATAGCCTCCAACGGGGGAAGTCCAAATCCTTCGTAAAAAGAAGGGCAACAATACACTCTAGCCGCTCCAAAAAGGGGAACCAAATCCTCAAAATCAACCAGGCCTAAAAGTTTCACAGACGCTTCTAGATTTAGTTCTTTTATTGTTGTTTTTACTTCTGGATAAAACGGATCTGCTTTGCCGGTAATCACTAATTGCCAATCTTTTAAGGTAGGGTCTGACTTGATCATTCCAAAGGCTTTTACCAGCCCTACCAAATTTTTATGCTCTCTCCAGTTACCGGTATAGAGGATAAAATTAGAATCCAGGTTAAATTTCTTCTTCACTTTTGCTTTTTCCTCTTTCGTACTTGGACGAAATTCTTTGGAAGGAGAAATCCAAATAGGCTGTATCTTACTGGGTTTTACATTAAAGAGCCGCAGTACATCCTTTTTGGTATTTTGTGAAACTGTAATAATGGACTTCGAAGACTCAACCGCTTTGGTAATAACTTTTTTATATGCCCATTTTCTCAGCGGTGAATTCATCTTTTTTCCTGGAAAAAAAGAAATAGTTGTATCATGAATCGTTACAATGAAATCCCCTTTATACCCCAAAGGAATATTAAAGTGCGTAAAGTGAACCAAATCACATTTTTCGCGCCTTAACATCCACAAAAATTTAGTTTGCTCAGACAAACTATAATGGGCGGCATTAACTTTTACTTTCTTTACATGTTTGGGAAAATTAAACTGTCTAAACTCTGGATTATTCATAAAGATTACCCACTTCAGAGGTCTTATCTCACCTCCAAATTCAATCTCGGTATGATGAAAAAGTCTTTTGGTTAACTCATAATTATAACGCCCAATACCCGTGAAGTTGTCCGAAAACATTCGGGCATCAATTCCTATTTTTATAGCTCTACGCATCATGGCCTATCATATAGGTAAATAAGAAAATAGGAATTTCAAAATTGAAAAATATATTGATCCTTTTTACGACTCAAATATTTTCCAGTCTCTAAATGGGGCGAACGATGGGGATCGAACCCACGGCCATCGGAACCACAACCCGATGCTCTACCACTGAGCTACGTTCGCCATGATGTAAAAGCGGAACCGATATTATTATGGATTTTATTTTTAGCAAATTTTATTTCTAGTTTCAAACCCGAGAAGCATAATTTAAAACTACCACAAAAATTATCACAAATTCTTAGTAAAAACGTATTTGGGTTTGAAATCAGAAAATTTTTTTTATACTCACACGGAAATAAAGTGAATGAATACAAAAATAATATATATCGGGTTGCTCAGTATCATTATTGGCGGGATTGGCTGGATTGTCTACCCTTCAGTTTTAGAATTATTAGAATCAAAAAATACGGAGGTTGGTCTTAGTTCAACACAGGCTGAAGGCTCTCTTGAAAAAACCACAGCTAAAAAAATTCCAAGAAGAATTTCTTACCTTGGCCGTATAGAAGAAGCCAAAAAATTAATGGATCATCAGTATTTTTCACTGGCTACTTCAGAGATTGCTGAAGCCATAAAAGAAAAACCGGATTTTATTGAACCCTATCTACTCCTTGCAGAAATCTATCTAAGAACTGGAGATGTCTGGAAGCTTGAAAACCTTTTAGAAGAAATGCGAGAAAGATTCCCAAATGATCCAGAACTTACCGTTATAAAGACTCGACAATTTATCAATGCACGAAAGTTCGCAGACGTTCTTAGTCTGTTAAATGAAGTAGAAGAAAACCTGCTCCCAGAATTACAATTTTATAAAGCTGTATTACTCAGTCTTCAGAACGATCATGAAGGCACAAAAGCTATCCTCAAAGAACTTCAAAAAATTCCGGTAGATAAAAAGGATTTTGTAGTCACCGAAGACACCATTGAACAAAAGACAGACGAAGAAAAATACGTCTTAGCGCCAGAGATTGGCAATAAAATTTCTAAATTCGCTATAGCCTACGAAGAGTTTGAAACCCTAAGTGAAGGAAAAAACGCCCACCTATTCGCTACTCTTTCTAAAATCTTAGCCGAAAACAATGAAGCCGTTTTAGGTCGTGAATTCGCCGATACCGCGATAAAAGAAGATGTCAGCTACATTGATGCGTGGATACTACGTGGATACACGGAACTCCTTTTAGAAAACACAGACAGTGCCGAAGAAGACCTGCGACACGCTTATGAACTTGACCCGTTGAGGCCAGAAACCCAGTACTTTTTGGCCTTGGCGCTTTATGAACAAAAAAAATACACCGAAGCCGCCCTCTTTTTTGAAAAAGCCTTAGACTATAACTTTGAATTCTCAGCCGAGGTTCGGTGGAAGCTTTTGGAAATCTTTTCGATTCAGAAAAAATACGACCAAGTCATTAATCTCTACAAACAACTACTTGACTACGACGCCGACAGTCAAAAATTTGTTTCCGCAGTTCATACAGCCGTGGATCTGCTTAAAAAACCTGAAGTCGCTCTAGAATTCAGTGAAATTCTTATTGAAAAAAACCCAGACGATGTATTCGCCTTAAACATTCACGGATGGGCGCTTATTGCCAATACCCAGTACGTACTGGCTTCACAAACCTTAGAAAAAGCCAAAACCCTAGCTCCTTCAAACCCAAGAACCTACCTAAATCTAGGGCTACTTTATGAAGAGCAAAGTCTTTTTGATAAAGCTAAAGAAATGTACAAAAGATGTTATGAACTGGGGAAAGAAAATCCAGAATATTTGGGGATAGTCAATCTAGCCGTAGAAAAGTATAACCAGCTACTAGAACAAGAACGTCCCGAATCACGTGAAGCGTCAGCCAATCCTCCCAGTTCTCCGTAAAGATTTTTATTGCTAAATATAAAAAATTTTTTAGAATCTCCTCGCCCAAGTAAAGCCATCTAAATGCCTTTAAATCTCTTAGCCGTTACACTCCCAAAAAGGGCTAAAGGTGTGCTTGAAATTTCTCTAAAATCAAGCCTATGTGTGGGATAATTGGTATACTCAACCAACAAAACGAAGTCTTCCCTGAACTCTATGATGGACTACTCATGCTACAACATCGTGGCCAAGACGCTGCGGGGATTGTAAGTTATGATGGTGAATTTTTTCATGAAAGAAAAAGTAATGGTCTAGTAAAAGATGTATTTTTAGCTCGTCATGCAGATTATCTCAGGGGAAAATCTGGTATTGGACATGTACGCTACCCCACCGCCGGAAGTCTCAGTGCTAGAGAGGCACAGCCATTTTTTGTCAATGCTCCATTTGGTATTTACCTGATTCATAATGGGAACCTTACCAATACCTGTGAACAGAGAAAAAAGATTCAAGACAAATACAAAAGACACCTCAGAACTAAATCTGATTCTGAAGTTTTACTTAATGTCTTTGCTGATAAAATTCACGATGTTTTAAAAGATGAAGCAGGTTTAAGTGCCCCTGAAGTACTTTTCAAAGCTACTGAACTCACTATGGATCGAATCAAGGGAGCTTATGCTGTTATTACCCTTATAGATAAAATTGGACTTTTTGCCTTTCGTGACCCCAATGGAATTAGGCCCCTTTCCCTCGGAAAAAGGTCTAGTCGCCTCGGAGATGAATATGCTTTTGCGTCAGAAGATGTGGCATTTTCAACCCTTGGATTTGAAAAAATAAAAGATGTAGCCCCCGGAGAAGCTATTTTAGTAGACTTTCAAGGCAACATTCATAAACATCAATGTATAGAAGGTACCCTTAATCCTTGTATTTTTGAATATGTATATCTGGCTCGGCCAGACTCAATGATAGATGGTATTTCAGTCTACAAAACTCAACTCAGAATGGGGCAAGCTTTAGCCAAACAAATACAAGAAGCAAACCTAGAAATTGACACCATTGTTCCTGTGCCAGATTCTGCCAGGCCTGTAGCGCTTGAAATGTCTAAAATTACGGGAATTAAATACCGAGAAGGTTTAGTAAAAAACCGATACGTTGGAAGAACCTTTATTATGCCAGGGCAAGCCGAAAGACAAAAATCTGTGCGCCGAAAACTCAATGCTATTCCGCTAGAATTTCGTCGAAGAAATGTACTCCTTGTAGATGATTCTATCGTACGAGGAAATACAATGAAACAGATCATTTCGCTCTGTCGGCAATCGGGAGCCAGAAATGTATATGTTGCCAGTGCTGCTCCACCTGTAAAATATCCAAATGTATATGGAATAGATATGCCTACCCGAAAAGAATTTATTGCCAATGGCCTTAAAATAGAAGAAATTAGAAAAGTCTTAGGAGCCGATGCCCTTTTCTACCAAAACCTAGACGACCTTATTTGGGCGGCAAAAGAAGGGAATGAAAACATCAAAGAATTTGATTGTTCTTGTTTTGATGGTAAATACGTTACAGGAGATATAGATGAAAAATACCTTGATAACTTAGAGGCTAGTTCTAGAGTTAATGAAAAAGTAAATGAACTTCCCCTTATTAATATATAAGCAATATGAAAATAACCGATAGTCTCTCCCCTATTAAAAGAAATGTTTGGTGGCTTGCCTTTTTTGGCCTTATTACCACAGGGGTTTTAATGATGTTGCTTTCTCAAGTACCACAGGTACATAAGACTACTATTTATTTTTCTGTAAAACCTCTTGAAATAGAAAGCCGGAGCACTCAACTAGATCCAGCAGAAAGCACCATGAAAATGGCCGAAGCTATGGCCGGATGGGCTCAAAACCCAAAATTCAGAGAAGAAATTTTAACCGAATCTGGAGTCTATATTCCAAACTTCAAACGAAAAATTTCAGCCCGAAAACAGAACTACATGAATGTTTTCTGGACTATAAAACTTTATGATCAAGATATTGTACATCAAGAAAAAATTACCCAGGCTACCGTTAAAATGATTCAAAAACACTTTAAAGAATTTAATCGCCAAAATGCTTTCCCCTATGCGATGACTCCTATGAGCATTGCTCAAACCAACAGCAGTATTCCTCTTTCTTGGCTTTGGATCTTTACAATCGTCCTAGGCGTAGTACTTAGTTTAGTATTTGTGTATGCCAAGGAAGTTCTCACCGGAAGAGTGAGCTTTGCCGAACAGGTAAAACATATTTTCCCAGAGTCCCCTATTTTGAGCGTTTCCAATAAATTAGGGAACCATGACGAAAAGTTGCTCGAACAATATATTTTAACTTTTGATTCACCTCGGCTTGTGGGTACTTTTCCATTAGCCGAAAGATTTTTTTCTCTGGCTCCAAGTGAAGCTATTGATCCAGAGGTTGATACGCCAATACTTTTGGTCAGAACCGGGAGTACTACGCTGGAAGAACTAGAAAACCTCAAAGCTATATTTGGTACCGAGTGTGGGATAATTATTTTTAATCAATGAGCAAACCTTTAACTTATGCCGATTCAGGAGTTGATACAACCAAAGGTGATATAGCCTCAAAGGCCGCCTATAATAATGCCAAGAAAACATTTAGCAGTCGAAAAGGACGCATAGGTGAACCTTTTGAATTTGATGGTGGTTTTGCTGGAGCCCTGGATATGGGCCATTATCTGCTCATTCAAAACGATGATGGCACCGGCTCTAAGTCAGAAGTAGCCGAATTAACTGGCCAATTTGATAACATTGGTGAAGATCTGTGTGCTATGGTAGCTGATGATGCTATCTGTGTGGGAGCGGAAATGATTAGTCTTACCAATACCTTTGACCTCCCAGCCATTGACCCTGAAGTGATAGAGTCTATGACCGCAAGCTTAGCCAAAGCCTGTGCAGCTCAACGTATTGTTATTCCTGGTGGAGAAATTGCAGAAGTACCTGGTGCTACCAAGAAGATTGTTTGGAATGCCACAGGGGTAGGGATTGTAAAAAAAGAAAAATTCATCACCGGCAAAACGATCCAATCTGGTCAATCTGTTATAGGGCTCAAAGACCCGATGCTTCGATCAAACGGATTTTCACTTGCTCGGAAAGTGCTTGAAAATGAATTGGGTGAAAACTGGCATAACACCTCCTATGACCAAACCCACACCTGGGGCCAAATACTACTCACCCCTTCAAAAGTATTTCACAGGCTCCTGCTGGATGCTGTTTTAGGGGACTTTGATTCTGAGAGAAAATTCACCGTTCATGGCATAGCTCATATAACCGGTGGAGGTATCCCTGGAAATATAAACCGAATCCTACCCCCTAGTGTAGGAGTTGAATTAAACAACCTGCATGAACCGCATCCCGCCATTAAAAAGATATATGAAATCGGTAACTTAGAAGAAACAGAATGTTATCGTACTTGGCATAGTGGTACAGCCATGATGCTCATAGTCGAAAAAACAGACGCCCAAACCATTTGTGATGTCCTAAATCAAGCCGATAGTGACGTTGAGGCCCAAATTGTGGGGGAAACTAATACGACTCAACAGATTAAACTTCAGGGCAAATTTTCTGGAAAGACCCACACATTTCCTCTATAATATGTTTCCAATCAAACTTAACCAAAACAAATCATGATAATCCAATTCCAAACGCGCGATGTAACCTTCTTTGACGAAGATAGGGCTTACTTTGAACAAAAACTACAGGATACTGTGAAATTTTTAGGCAACAAAGCTGGAGATGAAGATTCTGTGCACGCACACATCAAGATTGAAAAAGATAAACATCATTCTGGTGAAAAATTCCATTCTACGGCTCATATAACTTCACCTCATGGCGGAGATTTTTATGCTGAAGCTGACAGTGAAAATATACAAGCTTTGGCCGACTTGTTAAAAGATAGTCTAGAAAGACAAATGCGGAAATTTCATACCAAACATATGAAATAATTTTTAACGATACCTAAACAAAAAAAAAGATCCGCAATACGGATCTTTTTTTTGTTTTAGTATGTTGTAACAAATCTAGCGCATCTGGTTTTTTGGTTTAAATACAAACCCAAACATGACCCCAAAGATAAGGATTAACAATCCAGTCATAAACAACCACCGTTCTGTTGGTCCAGTATGAGCCAACTCGCAGCTAAGATTTACCATTGTAGCTTGTCCTTCTGCATCAACTCGCATTACTTTAATGTCTCCACAATCTGGTTTTACTTGAACAAAAAACGTAAAGATTTGTTCACATGGGGCTTTATGAGAATAGCTAGGAAAGGAAACTCTCCCACCAGCTAAAACCCCTAATCCCGTATCCGTAAAGTCCACTGCATTAATGATGCTAGACACGTCTACACTCGCTACATAATCTACTACATCTTCCACATCAGACCGAAGAGCTAACTCGTAACGAAGCACATCTCCAGGTCTAGCCCCTACTGCTTGGGCATCCTGGTTGTTTTGAGAAATATTAATCACAGAGAAAGCAATTTGAGCTGAAGATGGAAGCGCTCCAGGCTGTCCAAAGGCACTACTATGAACATCTCCACCATCGTCACTTATAATAGTCTCAGAACTTTCATCAAATGAAGTGGTAATAGTTTCGCTCTCAGCGAAGTCTGCTACCGGGTCATCAAATTCTGGGAGTTCTGAAAGCAAATCACTTATAAGATCATCAGCACTCTCTCCTCCAGCTGCAGCCGTATCGGTCTCCGCTGGGAGTAAATCTTCTAAAAAGTTATCCTCAAAGATCAAATCTTCTTCTTGGGCCTGAACCGGAATAGAAATGAAAGAAAAAAGGAATATGAATGCGATAAATTTAGTTTTCATGGCGAAAAAATTTGAACAAGATTATCCCTATTTTTTCAGAAGGAACTAACCTCGTCAAGAACTAATGATGTTTTTCTATGGTTTTTAAGTAGTTATCTATTGCGAACCAGTCACTTTTATTGAATTTATCCATTTTTTCTAAAAATTCAGGAAGATGAACCCGGCGAACCCACTCTAATATTTGACGGTGATGATTTTCAATGAATATATAGTGCGGGTGCGCTTCCACCGAAAAGTCCAGAGTTTCGGGATTCAGATAAACATCACCACGCAGTACATCAAACCGAGGCAAAAAGCCTCCATAAACCAAACACTTAACCCTTAAAAAACAAAAAACTTCTTCTATCTCAGCCACACTTAGTCCCTGTATAAGCAATTCAAAAAAAACGGTATCACACTTTTGTTCTGCAAAAAATGTATGAACTTTTTCTAAAACCTCAAACCCAGATTCCATTGTTTTGAAGTTATTTCCAAAAGCCGCAAAGACTCTCAACGTTCTACAACTACCTAGTTTGAAGTGTTCTTTCTGACTTCTCAATTCTAATTCTATAAGACGGAAAAAATCTACTTCCAATATCTTTTTCTTAGAGCGAGCTAATTTACTCGCAAAAACAGAAACCGTACCTAAGTCTTTAGTAAAAAAGACCAACAATACATCATCGTTGGCCAGCATCGTCTTTTTCAAAAGTATTCCTTCGGTCTTTATGATTTTCATTTTTACTAAATCATAATACCTCTTTTATTTATAAATTTCAGAAAAAACAGGAAGACATTCCTCACAAAGAAAGCGGTTTGAACGTTCTGAATTTTTAAGATAATTCCCCAGTAAGGTAACGCTTAATAGCCAACCATGCCCCCAGCACTCCGACCATCCCGGCAATCAAAACTTCATAAGAAAAGAGATTATTCCAAAGGTGTAAAAATATATCGCCTCCTGGTAAAAAATCTATTTCACGCAATACAAAAGTAAAAGTCAGAATTGCTAGCAATCCAGAAAGAAAGCCCAGCAATATACCCTCCCACAAAAAAGGCCCCGCTATGAACCAAGTATCGGCTCCCACCAAACGAGAAATAAATATCTCATTACGGCGTGAGAAAAGCACAATCCTAAAGGCATTTACCGCCAACATTATACCTCCTCCTATAAAGAGAATAGACAGCCAAAAACTAGCGGTCTCTACCCCATTTCTTACACGCAGTAGTTTGTCTACCAGTACTACAAAATCTCGCTCCGCCAGACCATCCCATTGCCCCACAACCTCATCATATCGAATCCCTTTTAGTAGCTGAAATATGGGAGCTACTTCACGCAGGTCACTGAACTTTACATGTAGTCTAGGAGGTACAGAAAAGTCTGTATAATTCTCTGCCTCAAGCAACTTTATATCTACCGAAAAATTATTATTAAGGTCGTTTTTCAAAGCATCAAACTCAAACACATCATAATCGGCTCTAAGGGGAATAGAAAAATCCGCTCGAGACTCCAGATTCTTTAAGGAATAATCCGTAAAATACTGCACCGCAAAAACAAAGTTTAATAAAAACAAAATCAAAGCCCCTAAAAGCACCGTTGTTCCGGACAAAAACTTATTTCTCCACATCTGCAGAGTCCCCTCTCTGACACTTCGCAAAATTAACGTTCTCCAATATTCCATTTGTTTTTCTAATTCTAGAAAAAAACCAATCAGATTAAAACTGAAAAATAAGCAAATCTATCCTTAAAATGCAACACAGAGTCGCTTTTTGCAAGACGTACAACACTCAACACTTCTCAATCAGTCCTAATCATAGGAGAAAACAAAAGGCCTTTAAATTCATCTCTTAAAGCCCTCAAATGAAAGGCGACAGGTTCTTACAATCGCTCGTCATAATCTTCAATATTTTTAAAAAATAAATTTGACGATTGAATCGATTCTCATAAAATCGTTCGGCTAGAACAAGTCGCCATCGTCTAGTGGTTAGGACGCCGGATTTTCATTCCGGTAACGGGGGTTCGATTCCCCCTGGCGATGCCATTAAAAAATAGATATCACACAAAGTGAGATGTCTGTTTTTTGACCTAACGATAGTCATAGAGCATCACCTCCAAGTTAGGTCGTTAAATTCTTTTTGTATAAAATAATTTTAACCAATATCGGCATAGCCAGGGTACTCAGAAAAGAAAGCGCAATTAAACTGGCAAACATTTCTTGCGTAATAAGCGGTTGCCCCGTTGTATACACAATAGTAGAAAACCCAATTTGAGCCACTACAATCTCTGTACTCCCTCGTCCAGAAAGTATCGTACTCACAATCAGCGCTTTTGTAGCATTGAATTTCCCAACCATATACGCCATAAGTCCAGATCCAACCCACTGTCCCACAAAGACAATCGCCAGTAGTACAAACACCAACTGTGGTTTTTCTTTAAGAATGCCGAAAGAAATAGTCATTCCCACTGAGGCAAAAAATATGGGTCCCAAAAATGAATGAGACAAAGCATAAAACCGATCCTCAATTTTACGCATTAGCTCATTATTAGTGATTTCTTCACGCACAAACATTCCAGCCAAATACGCTCCTAAAATCATATGAAGTCCAATCCATTCAGCCATAAGCCCAAAGAGCAGCGCAATAATCAAAGCAAACGTAAATCCTTTAGAGCCTGAGCGATTTAGAATATACGGAGAAATAAGTGGTAAAAGCAATTTCCCCAAAAACAAAGTACACCCAAAGAAAACCAACACCTTTCCGCTAACAAACAGAATCGTCGACAGGTCAAATATACCCGTTTCTGCTAAAGAGATAATCACTGAAAGTATCACAAATAAAAGAATTTCGTTAGCGACCGTCGCCCCCAAAACAGTGTGCCCAACTTTGGTGTTTTTGAGCTTATAGGTTTTAAGCACCGATATAATCACTGGAATTGAATTCAACGCTAATACCGTCCCCATGAAACTCGCCGTAATAGGCGCAGCCCCCCACCAGAGCATAAATACAATTCCCATTGTCATAATCGGTACCATACCTCCAATCGCTACCAGCACCGAGATTTTAGCTCGTCCCAAAAATTCTCTTACATCTGTATCTAACCCCGAATGAAACATAAGAAAAAACACCCCTAATTCCGCCAAAATTCTGATAGTTTCTTCAATCTCTAAAATCCCCAAAACCTGTGGGCCAAGAAGCACCCCTGCTAAAATTTCTCCTAACATCGGCGGCAATCCAAACCCTTTAAAAATTCTTCCCGCTCCCCACACCATCACCATTAAAATCAACAAGATTTCAAAGTGGTTGTGGCTCTCAGGAATCAAAAACGAAAAAAATTCAGTCATCTGTAACTATTCTTATCATGAGAAAGAAATTTAAACAAAACAAAACATTTCTTTGAACTTGACTCCCCGGGGCTACTCCGGGGTCTAACCAAAATCAAAACTAAGATAATTTTTAATTCTTAATTCTTAATTTTTAATTACAATATTTTGGCATGGCCACAAACCAGAAAGTTCTCTTTAATGCCTTTTCACAATTTGCGGGAAAAATTGGAACCGTCCTCGCCAGCTTTATTGTGGTGAAGATCGTTTCAGGGTACGGAACCCAATTCTATGGAGACTATGTGACTGCCTACGAATTTTTGGCCTTTTTTGGAATCATGGCTGATGCAGGACTTTTTGCTATAGCCGTAAGAGATATCTCACAAAACCCAAAAAAAGCTTCCTTTTTTATGGGCAATTTACTGGCTATGAGATTAATCCTCATACTCGGCGCCACGCTGTTAGCAGGCATTATCGCCCAAATGGTACCCACGTACTCTGAGTGGGTAAAAGTGGGAATTTGGCTCACCGGTATCTCTATGGGCCTTACTATTGTGGCGGGAACTTTAAGCGCTATCTTGCAAGCGCGGATGAAGATTCAGTATTTTTCGGGAAGCTTAGTTTTTGGAAAAATACTTTTGGCGGCTCTTATATTTGGTATCGCTACCTATGGAAAACTACAGCAACTCTCACCAGAAACTTTATTTTTTTATTTCCTTGGAGCGGGCGTGATCTCAAACATTATTTTTTGTAGCTGTGTCTATTACTTTGCCCAAAAGGAAATCTCTATCACCCTCAAATGTGATTGGAATTATTGGAAAAAAACCCTCCGCATCTCACTCCCCTACGGACTTGCGCTGATCCTGCAAACCCTCTACCTCCGAGTAGATCTGATACTTATCTCTCTGCTACTTAGTGCCAGCGCTGTTGGACTGTATGGAGTTTCGGCTAGGATTTTGGAAAGCTTTTTGATCTTAGGGGTCTTCTTTGGTCAAGCCATATTGCCAAAAATCAGCCAGGAACAATCCTCTCAAAAAAAGGTGGAAAAAACGCTTTGTTGGGGCGCCGAAAAATTACTCATCTTTGCTCTCCCTATAGTGGTTGGTGGTTTTATTTTTGCTCAAGATATTATTCATCTACTCAGTTCGCCTGAATACACGGCTCCGCTCATAGGCTCTGATATGGTGTTGCAGATAGTGATACCAAGTGTGTTTTTTGCCTTCTTTAACCAGCTTTTCAGCTTTGGATTAGTAGCTAAAAATGCACAAAATTTTCTGTTAATTTCCAACAGTGTGGCCCTCGGGTTAAATGTCATACTTAACCTTATTTTTCTTCCAAAATACGGCATCATTGCAGCCGCCTACTCTACTCTCCTCTGCGAAATTTTAGTGTGGTTAATTCTGTTCCAACGAATTATGCAGTATTATAAATTTAGGTTTGATGCAAAAAACCTCATTATCATATTTGGACTCAACACAATTTTGGCGGCTAGTTTTTGGTTTACTCCCCTCAGAGAAAACTTTTTCGCGGCTATTGGATTTGGAGCTATCGCCTACCTTCTGGTATTTGGAATTTGGCGAAAACGATTTTTTTAATTTTACTACCCCGAAAGCATTGGATTACTCAATTAAACACTGGATTGATTTAGCCGTGGCCTTCGACATCGAACCCCTCTTACAGATACCGGTTCTCATACTTTCTAAATATTTTAAAAAACCAGACATAAAATGGCGGAGAGGCTCGTATTTTTGATATACATAAATAAAACCTTCCTGCTTTTGCCTTATCTACTAAAAACATTATCATGCTGGTATCTTATGGAAGAAAAAAATATGGAAATAACTGTCGGAGAAAAGATTAAAACTTGGAGAAAAAAAAAGGATTTAACCCAAGAAGGTTTATCTCGAAAAGCGGATGTTCCATATACCACCCTAGCAAAGATCGAGAGTGGTGTGATAAAAAATCCTTCTATCGGGACTATGCAGAAAATTTCTGAAGGGCTTGAGATAACTATTGATGAATTAGTTTCTTAAAAAATATGGCAAAAAAAGATTATACAAATTGGTCACGAAACGATCTTGTAAAAGAGATAGAAAAGCTCAGAAAAAGAAAAAAATATGGGCTTGTTTGGGAAGACAAACCAGAAGATGTGGTAGAACAATGTAAAAATGAACTACCAGTTCTGGAAGAAATAAAGAACAAAGCAATTCTTACAGATCCAGATAAACCTATGAATTTATTAATTGAAGGGGATAATTACCATGCCCTTTCTGTTTTAAATTACACTCATAAAAGAAAAATTGACGTTATCTATATAGATCCGCCTTACAACACAGGAGCAAAAGATTGGAAATATAATAACGATTATGTGGATATAAATGATGTTTATCGACATAGTAAATGGCTATCAATGATGAATAACCGCCTTAAACAGGCTAAAAAGTTACTTACAAAAGAAGGAGTTCTGGTTTGTGCAATTGATGAAAATGAGCAAGCCCATTTAGGGGTTCTTTTGGAAGAACTATTCCATGGGTATGAAATTCATTGCATAACCATAATTCATAACCCAGGGGGGGTGCAAGGAAAAAACTTTTCATACAATCATGAATATGCATATTTTATTTTTCCCAAAGGACTAAAGAAAATTGGATTGCAAAACAGGAAAGAAAATCCAGATATCAGATCACTAAGAGATGTTTCTACTGGGAATCACCTTAGAGTAGATGCGAAAAACTGTTTTTATCCAATTCTAGTTAAAGGGGAAAAGATTATTGGATTTGGAGATGTTTGTCCTGATGATTTTCATCCAAAATCAGCCAATCTTCTTAGAGAAGATGGTGTTATGGAGATATATCCAATAGATACAAATGGCAATGAAAGAAAATGGGTATTTGCAAGACAATCTGTTGATTCAATTAAAAATGAATTAAGTGTTAAATACAATAAGCAAAGAAAAATTTATGATGTTATTCGAGAAAAAACTCACTTCACTTATAAAACTGTATGGGATCACAAGTTATACAATGCAAATCTATTCGGAACTCAGTTGCTCTCTAAGATAATATCTCAAAAATTCCCATTTCCTAAGTCTTTATTTACTGTTAAAGAATGTATTAGTGCAATTCTTCACAAAAAAGATGCTACAATTCTAGATTTTTTTGCTGGGTCCGGAACAACTGGTCATGCGGTGCTGGAACTCAATAGAGAAGATACCGGTAAGCGGAATTTTATACTATGCACTAATAATGAAAATAACATTTCAACAGATGTTACTCATCCTCGAATTGCAAATGTTATAAAAGGGTATACAAATCCTAAAGGAGAAAAAACTGGTGGATTAGGTGGAAATTTAAAATATTTTAAAACAAAATTTGTTCCCGCTGACCCAACCGATAAAAATAAAATTGAACTCACTAAGAAGGTAACTGAGATGCTCTGCATTAAAGAAGATACCTTTGAAGAAGTTCTTGTTAACGATTCATTTAAAATTTTTAGAAGCAAGAAAAAATATACTGGAATAATTTTTGATCATCACGCTATAGAAGATTTTAAGAAAGCTATTCAAGAGATTGATGGTCGGTTTAGTGTATATATTTTCTCCCTTGGAGATGATACTTTTGAAGAAGAATTTGAAGACATTAAACAGAAAATTAAACTTTCTCCAATCCCAGAAGCGATCCTTCGAGTGTATCGAAGGATTTTTAAATAATTTTTATTATTAAGTATGCAATTAAAAGACTACCAAAATACAGCCGTAAAAAAACTTCTCACTAGAACAAAAGAACTTTTGGAACAAAATGGGGAGAAAAAAGTTGTTTTCAAATCTCCAACTGGTTCAGGAAAAACCATAATGACAGCAGAATTTCTTAAAAAACTGGTAGATGATAAGGAGGTAAAGCAACCTTTAGCTTTTATATGGACTGCCCCTCGTCAATTGCATACACAGAGTAAAGAGAAATTAGAAAGATATTTTGAAGATTCAAGGGCTTTAGAATGTTCTGATTTTGAAGACTTAACAGATAAACAAATTGGAGAAAATGAAATCCTTTTTTTGAATTGGGAAAGTATTAATAAGAAAAATAAAAATACCATCGTAAAGGAGAACGAAAAAGAATTTTATTTGAGTAAAATCATTGAGAACACAAAAGATGAAGGACGAGAAGTTATCTTGATTATTGATGAAAGCCATCATCACGCTACGAGTGATATATCTCAGGAGCTGATAGCGGACATTAACCCAAAGGTGACTTTGGAAGTTTCAGCTACTCCAATTTTAAATGACCCAGACGAAATCGCGACCGTTCCATTAGAGGATGTGAAAATGGAAGGAATGATTAAGAAGTCAGTTATCCTAAATCCGGATTTTGATAATGTTTTAGATGGAGCAAATTTAAAAACAGCCTTAGCAGATGGGACGGATGCAATGGTTCTAGAACAAGCACTTAAAAAACGAGAAGAGTTAGCTAATGCTTATCAAGAAGCTGGAATAGACATAAATCCACTTCTCCTTATTCAACTCCCGGATAGAAAAACTCAACAAGAAGATCGTATAAAGGAAGAAATCACCCGATTGCTTAAGGATAAATATGGGATGACTACTGAAAATGGAAGGCTTGGGATTTATCTTTCTGAAGAAAAAGAAAATCTGGAGAATATTTCTAAAAATAATCATGAAACGGATGTTTTAATTTTCAAACAAGCCATTGCATTAGGATGGGACTGCCCACGAGCACAAATACTGGTGCTTTTTCGTGATTGGAAAAGTCTTTCCTTTTCTGTTCAAACAGTTGGACGAATTATGCGTATGCCAGAACCAGAAAAAGGGCATTACGAAGAAGAGGCACTTAACCATGGATATGTTTTTACAAATTTAGCAGATATAGAAATTCGAGAAGATATGGCTCGAAGCTATGTAACCATTTACACGAGTAAAAGGCTTGAAAATTACAAACCAATAAAGCTTTCATCGGTGTATCGTCTACGTCAACGAGAAAAAACTCGTTTAAGTCCTTTGTTTATTCGAATTTTCCTAGAAGAAGCTAAAAAATATGATTTGGAGAAAAGACTAAATCTTACTGATCCAAAGGTAGAACAATCTTTTATATCGAATTTTGAAGCAGAAGGAGTTGATCAACTCGTAAAAACTGAGATAAAGGGAGCTACAAAAATTAAGATTGAAGATGAAGTTGATTTACAAAAGCTTTATGATTTTTTTGTTCGCAATAATTTATCGCCTTTTTATCCAGAAGATAGATCTATTGGGAGAGTAAAAGAAGCTATTTACTATTTTTTCAGAATGAGACTCGGTATGGAATATACTGATAAATTCTCTGAAATTATTCATGCAGTACTATCTCCAGAAAATACCAAGCATTTTGTTAGTGTTTTAGATTCTACAAAAGAGCAATACATTGAACAAACAACCCAAAAGGAAAGTAAATTACAAGTTGTTGATAATTGGGAAATCCCTCAATTATTAAACTTCAACGGAGAGTACTCATTACTAGCCACACAAAAATCTGTTTTACAACCTTTTTATTATGATAACCGTTGGAAAACAGAGGAGGCTTTTATTCATTTTTTAGAAGACTCTGAAAATGTTGAATGGTGGTTTAAAAATGGAGATAGGGATTCCACTTTTTTTGCTGTGCCATATAAAGAAAATGATCAAAACCAACCTTTCTATGTAGATTTCATTGTGAAATTTAAAGACGGCAAAATTGGACTTTTCGACACCAAAAGTGGTCGGACCATCAAAGATGGAAAAGAAAAAAGTGATGGATTACAAACACATTTAAAATCTCAAAAAAATATCTGGGGAGGCTTAGTTACTAATACAGATCCTAAACAATTCAAAGGACGATGGATGTATTATAAAAATAAGGGAGCTAATTTATCTTCTGAAGATTTTTCGAATTGGGATTTATTAGATATTTAATGATTAAAAATGACAGACGAAACTAACACAACATCAACCATTTTAGTAAAAACTGTAAGAGTTTATGGTCTTAGAGGATTAGAAAATATTCAAGTTTCTCTGGAGCCTACAACTGTATTAACTGGAATGAATAATACTGGAAAAACTTCATTTCTAAAAGCTTTGCAAATAACTTTTGGGACTAAAAATTTTCTAACACATGATGATTTTCATATATGCAATGATACTGCTGTTGATAAAATCATAGTTGATGTAAATATTATTGCTGTAGATGGTGATGGAAAGCGGTTGGATTCATTTTCTAGTGATTGGGAAACTGTTTTTACTGAAAGTAGATTTAAATTTGATACTTCTGGCAAAGCTCATGTGCCAATTAGAACAGTTATGAAATATGATCCGCTTACAGGTAATTTTAAAAGCAAACAATTTGTTTTAAAAGAATGGAGTGAGTTCAAAAATAAGACAGGAGAATTCTGGTATCAACTTGATGATGGAGATAAAACTACTTTTAATCTGGAAGAGTTATTCTTTGTTTACACTGATGCCCAGAGAGATTTATTAGAGGATTTGAAAGTCAGAAACTCCTCTTTAGGTAAAATGTTATCGAAAATTAGTTATTCAGAAGCTGATATTAAAGTCATAGAAACAGCGATTGATGATTTGAACAAAAAAGCGGTTAATTCAAGTGATATACTCTCTGATATTGAGACTACATTAAAGGGACTTGACTCAGCAATGGACAATACAGCAAGTGGTGTTCAGATATCACCATTTGCAAAAAAAATAAGAGATTTGAATAAAGGAGTTTCAATCCAATACTCGGATTTTTCTATGGAGTATCACGGCATGGGAACTCGTAGTTGGTCTTCACTATTAACTCTTAAATCATTTGTAGAACTATTAGGGAAAAACGCAGTTAAAGAATCAAAATCTTTTTTCCCAATTATAGCCATCGAAGAGCCTGAAGCACATTTGCACCCTAACGCTCAAAAGAAAATCTATAGCCAAATGACTTCAATTTCGGGGCAAAAAATAATATCTACGCACTCTCCTTATATAGCAGCGTCTGCGAGACTAAATCAAGTAAGAAGTTTCTACAAAAGTGGTACAAATGTTATATCAGGAGAAATTGATACGGCGACTTTATCGAATGAAGATATTAGAAAAATTAATCGTCAGGTAGTAAACACAAGGGGTGAACTCTTTTTTTCTAAAGCAATAGTATTCTTTGAAGGTGAAACTGAAGAGCAAGCATTACCAATATTTGCTAAAAAATATTTTGATGTAGATTTGCTAGAGATGGGAATAGATTTTGTCGGCGTTGGAGGTTGTGGAAATTACTATCCATTCATTAATTTAGCCAGATCACTTAATATCCCATGGTTTATTTTCAGTGATGGAGAAGTAAAGGTAATTAAAAAAATAAAAAAAGATCTTCAAAAACTATACGAAATTGACGATGTAAATATTGAAGAACAAGAAAATATAATCATATTGCCCGATGCTCTAGATTTTGAAAAATACCTAATAGAGTCAGATTACACGGATGAAATCGTTAGTGCTTTAGAGTTATTACATACAAATGGTTATGTTGCTTCAGAAATCGCTAAAAGAGATGGAACGAATGGTAAGCGCATCAAAACACAGGAAATTTGTCACACCTGTCAACAATCAATATATCAAAATTTAATCAAAGATTACTCTGGAGACGAAGGATTTAAATGCGCTCTTTATGATCTGACAACTTCTCAAAAAACACAGTTTGGCTCAGTTATTGCAGATGTCATAATTAATTCAAATAAAGATCTACCACCGCTAGTTACAACTCTTTTTAGCAAATTAAAAAGTGCCTTATAAAAAATATAACCATGAAAATAAAATTATCAGAAACCCAGAAGAAAATAGTAGATCATGAAAATGGTTCTTTGCTCGTAATGGCTAGTGCTGGCACAGGGAAAACACGGGTTTTGACTGAAAGAATTAAAAAATTACTGAAGATTTCCACTAAAAAGATTTTAGCCATAACTTTTACAAATAAGGCTGGACAAGAGATGAAGGAGCGTTTAGGAACTGATGAGGAAGTGTTAAAAAGAGTTTTTATAGGAACTTTCCATAGCTTTTGCCAGAAAATACTTGAACAACGGTGCAATTTGCTTGGTTATTCTAAAATGCCTCAAATATTTGAAAGTATTAGTGATAGACTTGAACTAATAGAAGAGGCTATAAATAATGTTCCAAGTTTCTCTGATCGTTATAAAAGTCTCGAAAATAAAGGTAAAAAAGATTTTAAATATAATGCTTTAGATTTCATTTCTAAAGCGAAAAGAGAATTGTGGTCTGATGACCAAATTTTAGAAAATGAAAATGCAGATTATGTGCTTTTATACAACGAATATAATGACATTTTGCTATCACAAAATGCCATCGACTTTGATGATTTAATCAAACTAACTTTTGAATTATTTATAAATAATCCTGCTATTTCAGGACTATACAGAAGGTCTTATGAGTATATTTGTGTAGATGAAGCTCAAGATTTAAATAAGGCACAATATTACCTACTAAAAGCAATAACTGGAGATGAACACAAAAATGTAATGATGATTGGAGATGTGAATCAATCAATATATGCCTTTAATGGTTCTTCTTCTGAATATATGAGTAAGTATTTTAAGAGCGACTTTAATCCAACTGAAATAAGTCTCATAGAAAATTACAGGTCTTCTCAAAAAGTAATTGAAGCTGCAGAGAAAATTATGGAAAACTCTGGGGAAGTTATGAATATGGCTATAACAGGGAAATTTGAAATACAAAAAGCCAGTGATGAAAATACTGAAATTGACTGGATAATAGGGAAAATCGAAGAGTTGATTATACAGAAAACACATGAAGATATTGAGGGAGAAATAACTTATGAAAAGATAGCAATTCTTGTTAGAAACAAATATGTATTGGGGAATCTGCCAGAAAAGTTAGATGAATTAAATATCCCTTATTATTTTAAAACAAGTCCAGGGGCTATTGAGTTTGAATCAGATACTATGAATGTTTTTGATTTGGCGTTAAAGGTAAAATTAAACCCAAAAGATAAACTTCATTTAGATAAATTACTACAAATATTAGCCATTAATAAATACACCGGGATCAGTGATCTAATAAGAAGTGTAGAGGAAATACCTTTTAGAGAAGTATTGACTCTAGTGAATGATTTAAAAGAAGATGGTAGTAATTTTACAGGTCTTTTAGACAGTTTTTCAGAATACGTATCTACATCTAATGACTTTGGAGATGATAATGAAAGAAGTATGACATTTAATGATATTAATGAGTTGAAATTACATTGGTATGCATATGCAAAAACTGTAGATACTAAATCGATTGATCAATTTAAAAGTGCGATGGCTCTTGGGCAAACCCACTCGAACACAAATCAAAAAGGAATCACATTAAGCACTGTGCACACCATGAAAGGTTTAGAGTACGATATAGTTTTTCTTATGGGGGCAGACGATGGGACATTTCCTGATTATAGGGCAACTCAAAAAAGAGGTGTAGAGTTGCTTCAAGAAAAAAATAATATGTATGTTGCTTTTACAAGATCCAGACGGTTCTTGTATGTTTCTTATCCCGAGAAAAGACGAATGCCATGGGGAGATGTGAACAGAAGATCTATCTCTCGTTTTTTAAAAGAATTTCCAATTAATGAGGAATAAAATTAACCCTCAAATGTTGGTTAATATTTATAAAAAACTAACTAAAAAAGAGCTTCTTAAAATCAAACCAATATGGGCATTTGATAACAATTTATTTCGTGACTTCGATGGATATATTTTTGCTTGGGCTAACGTTTTTGAATTGGTAAAAAAGTCAGAATTTGGGGCAATGGGGGGTGATATAAATCCCTATGTCCTTTTTTCCGAGAGAGAAAACGGAAATCAAAGAATAGCAGAAGTTCTTTACCGATGGGAGAATGGAATGTTAATTGATCCGCCAACAATTCACTGTGATAGATTTGGAACTATTAAAATGTCTGATGGTCGGCATAGGCTAATAACAGCTTTTCATCTGGGCGAAAAACAAATTCCAGTGGCTATAGATACATCTAATAAAGAAACTATCTCGAAATTTCTAGATTTAAAATTTATTTAAAATATGAGTTACTTCAAACACCTTAAACCAAGAGAGTACTACGAAAATCTTTACGATGAGATGACGGTAAGAGAGTGTCATTTTTTTGAGCAAAGCTTTCTAGATGATTACCCTCAGGTTGAAATGATTGAATTTCGATCTACGGAAGAAGAAAGAACTATGGAGGTAGATTTAAATAAGAAAGAAAAAGAAAAGAAGGAAGAGGTAGAACTGTCAGATGAGGAAAAAGAGTTTCGGACAAGATATGCCATAACAAGGCTTGCTCTCTACTATAAATCAGCACATCGAGCTGCTAATAGAAGAGAAAAAATCGATGAGTGGATACAGAGAGACACCTTAAAAGACGAAAAACGAGCTAATCTCTGGGAAGTACATCTAGAAAACTCTAGAAAACGGTGTCGCCAATGTGGGGACTTAATGAAGTGTTTCAATAAAGACTTCCACGACATTGGCGACCAAGAAGACCGTATTTTGTTTATGTACGAGTGTGTGGACTCTAATTGTAAGTACAGGGAAGCTGAATTTGAAAATGGAGAATTATGGAAACCAGAAAAGTCAAAGTGTCCTGAATGTGGAAGTTGTCTAGAAGAATCAAGTAAACGGCTTAAAACCAAAATAAAGCACTATTCCAAGTGCCCTAATTGTGATTTTAAGGATGTATGGGAGATTGATTTGAACAAGAAACCAAAAAAGAAAACCAAAGAAGAGTTAGAGTCAGAAAAACTAATGGAGAGAGATAAGCTTCGTTTTTGCCTCTCGGAGAAAGAAGGAGCAGAATTCAAAGAGTCTTACGAACGAATTAAGCGATTTAATGAATCCGTGAATCGAGAAAAAGAGCTAGAAAAAACTGGTGAATCATACCAACAGATCAAACAACTAGAAAAATTAACACTATTAGAAGCTCAGAAGCAAATTAAAGAAGGAATTAAAGGTAAAAAGTTCTTAAAACTTAAATTTGGGGAGCCTGATATGGGGCGTGATGTCGTTTTTGAATTTAAACTTTATGAAGGAAATCCAGAAAGAAGTGAGAGTAAAGCAACAAAAGAGCTTAAAAAGCTTATTATAAAAGCCTTGGATCAAACCAATTGGAAGCTTATGAGTGATGGTATTAGCTCTCGATTAGGTATCTACTCTGGGCGTATCAGGAGCATAGAATACAAAAGGTTTTAAGAGATTTTGAAGGTATTTAAAACTGCCCTTAGTGCTCACTCTAGGTACGGTTATAGGTCTACTACCCTTGAAACACTAGAACCAATCCTAGAAAGGGTTTAAATTCTTTAAATACACAAAAGCTCCTCATTACTGCCCGCTAGAGTGGAAAGGAATCAGGTGCCATTAGTGTATGTTCTGGCGGAGAGGATGGGATTCGAACCCACGATACCATTGCTGGTATACTCCCTTAGCAGGGGAGCGCTTTCGACCACTCAGCCACCTCTCCGTCTGAGCTGACAGAGTATAAAATTTTCAGAAAGAAGGTCAAAATAATTTATAGGCGCTCACTTATTTATCTGAACTTCAAAAAGAAATTTTAAAATCTACACAAAACCTTAATTATTCCCCCCAGTGTTTTTTGATAAACGCATCTCTACCAGATCCAGTTCGGTAGTATTTATAACGAACCGGGTTTTTTAAATAGTAATCTTGGTGATATTCCTCTGCCGGATGAAATTTTGGGAGCGGCTCAATAGCTGTCACAATGGGGGTTTCAAATACGCCCAAAGCTTCTACCGCTTTTTTAGATTTTTCAGCTATAGCCTTTTCTGCTTCATTAGCGTAATACACCGCTGAGGTATAAGAATGTCCCCGATCATAAAAAGAACCCTCCGCATCTGTTGGGTCTATATGCCGCCACAGGTAATCAACCAAATATTCATAACTCACCTTATTTGGATCATACACCACTTGGATTACCTCTCGATGGCCTTTATGATTTTGGTACACGGGATTTGGGTTTTCAGCGTCTCCTCCTGCATACCCAGAAATCACATCTATAACCCCATCGATCTTTTCATAGTCACTCTCTGTACACCAAAAACATCCACCAGCAAATAGAGCCGTTTTAGTTCCCTCGGGCGCCTCCTGTGCAATTTTAGAAAGAGTTTTAGATTCTTGATATGGGGTTTGGAGTTCAACTTTTTTGGTATAATACTCTGCCCCAATAAACATAAAAACCCCTATCCCTAAAAGCATAAAAACAAGACCGAATAATTTCTTTTTTTTCATACGTCCATTCTAGGTGAACCTTGCAAATTAAATCAACCACCAATAGTCATCTAAACTACATTACCCTTGTCATTGCGAACGTAACGTAGTGAAGTGCAGCAATCTCTTAAGATTATTATTAATTTGGCCTATCACTAATCTAGTAATTAAAACTTAGTCTAACGCCATACCAAGAAAGTATTTTGTTTATATCCTTACAAATAAATTTAACAAAGTTCTATACACTGGTGTAACTGGCAATTTAGATCAACATAAACAAAAAACAGTAAAAGGTTTCACACAAAAATATAATTGCACAAAGTTAGTCTATTTTGATCAAACAAGTGACGTAAAAGAAGCTATAAATCCAAAATGGAAGGATTTAGCGGAAAACTGGTATTAAGATTGCCACGCTCCGTTTTACTACGCTCGCAATGACAAAGCCTTCTACTTATTCAAAAACAAAAAGGCCTTCAAAAACACTTCTCCCTCATACACGACTCTCGCAAAAGTCATATTTCTGAGATTTATACCAGGGCTCCCCAAGCCAGTGAGCCAAGACGTTTTGGATTTTTCACTATCCCCTACCTGTAAGCTTTCCCAAAACTGAGTCATTTGATTAAATTTCCCAAAGTTCAAGTATCCATAGCTTTCAGCTGCACTAAAGTTAAAGAGCACGCTTTCTCTAAAGTCTGCATTTTCAGAAAGGTTTGGCTGAACTTTGGCTTTGGTTTCAATAATGTTCTGTAAAATATTTTCTTGATTAGCAATCACAAAATGAGGTTCCAGCACCGCATAAGAAAATTTTTGGTCTCCTGTAGAAGTTTCGGCTACAAAGTATTCTTGGTCTTCAATTAATTTTTTCACAATGGGCACACTAGCCGGATCCACCGCCACTAACTCTTCACGCGTGCTTCCGTCTGGTAACTCTACCGCCTCAACCACTGGAGCAAACCGGGATTGAGCTGACTGAATCACCGATTTAATCTTTTCAAGTCGTTCCCCTTTTTCTCTAAAGTTTACGCCGGAAATGAACGCCACTTCCAACACCGTATTAAAATCTATCACAAACGCATACGGCCCTTCCATCAGGGCTAAAAAATCCGCCTCATAATCAAAATTTTCTCCAAAGATTCTATTAGATTGGGCCCTTAACACCCCTTCAAATACCACCCTAAGTTGCGGATCAATGGAACCTAAAAAGTTTTTGGTATGTAAATATTTTTTATAAAGCTCCGAACCATTCACAAAAAACAATGCATTCTTAGGCACAAAATACGCTAGATCCGGAATAGTTTTATTGGCTGATTTTAATACCGTATGATTTTCGTCATAGGCTTTTTCATGTATCAAGAATTTACTTTCCCACTGTAGCGCCTCCCCTTCTAGCGCCAGGGTTCCTGCTAATTGAGGAATGGTTTCTCCTAACGCCTTAAACAGTGGTTTATAAACCTGCCAAGCATCAGAAGTGCCTATTGGATCATCCCAGTCTTGCAAATTAGCGTATACAAACCCAAAAGTTTTTGTGGGTAAATCTTTGCGTAAATCTCTATACGGCTCAAAGTGTTTAAGCCTATTTTCTTGAGTCAGACTAGTCAGCAGCGTTTTTGGTGAATCAGCCCACAACAACCACCCTTTGTAAAACAAAAACGCTCTTTGAGAAGAAAACGCCGGTGTATAGATTTCACCTAAATCTGAATTTTGCACCTTCAGATCTTCTCCTTCCAGCGTGAAGGTTTCTAAAAAAGTTTTAGCCTTGGATTTACTTCGATATTTAGCCGCAATAATGTACCGATTTTCCGGTAACATGATTAACGCCCCTTTTTTCCCAATCCAGGGTTTCAAATCTTTTAACGCAATAGACGCTCCCCCAAACATATTATTAGACAGGGACTCAATATGAGTTTGTCCCAATCGAGATTCTAAAAAATTCGCATTAGATCGACTTATATTAAGTTCTATATAAGCCAAAGCCTCTTGCCCTATTAATCCTGGTAGTTGCGAATTGGTCGTACTCCACCACTGCCACATCGCCCCCAAAGCTCCAATTACAAATAACCCAAAACCCGCTAAAAATAAACGGTCATTTGGTATAGTTTCGTGGGTTTGGCGCGCCTTCATAAGTGCGGCGATCTTGGCAAAAATTAATGCAAAATGCAACTCAAATTTATATTTCTTAGGCATTTGGGTCTCCTTAAAATATTGTCCTAAAATCCCCTTTTGAAATAATTTTCTAAAAGTAGAGATGAGCTATACGTTAAAAAGGCCATATATCATCGAGCGCAGCGAGTTTGGCTTTTTTAGAATGTGAATCGGGTGCTTTTAAAATTCTTTCAGTAGGAGGCCCTTTTTTGATTCGTTTTTTGGGCAAACAAAAAATGAATAAACCTAAGAGGCCTACAACAAAAAAGGCCAATCTGCACGATTGGCCTTTTAATAGATTTTATTAATTGAAACTTATGCTCCAGATTCTCCACTTCCACTGCTAGTAGCACCACTTAAACTATCAACAATACTTTGGAACACGGCTTGAATTTGCTCTCCCATAAGAGTCATAACCGCTACTACAAAGAGTTGAATTTTTTAAGCACTTCATAAATAACTTTGACCTTACTCCTGGAAGAGAACCCAATAAACTAATACTCAAAAGCACTTTCCATATTATGGTAATAGCTGAGGTAAAAGTTGGGCCATCAAAAAAACTAGAACTTTTAAGTTTTTATCCACTCTAAAAAAAAGAAATCCCCCCTGTATAGAGTTTTTCATCTACATTGAACGGGAGGTTTCTATGGGTTCTAACAAGAACAAGATCATACTATAGAATCTAAGCCCAAAAGTCAATTTCTGGGCTTCAGATTAACTTCATTTATTCAAACCTATTCTGTTTTTGTTCTCGCATCCAAAGCAGTCGATACAGGTTTTCTGAAACTCCAGCACGTAAGTGCTCTGCCCCTGGTGAGAAACTTGAGCCAGTTTCCTCAAGTAATCCTTTTTCTTTAGCGAGTTTCACGTACGGAGCAAACCAATGGGCTTTATCCACATCACTGTAAGGGTTTTGATCCACTTGGCTGGTATCATAACCATATGATTCAAGAAGCATCTTTAAACTCTCAACTTTAGAAACTGACTTAGCTGGGCCAAATGTTCCATCTGGATATCCCTTTACCCAACCTTGAGCCTTGGCATAACATACAAACGGGGCAAACCACTCTGTACCCACATCAGGAAAGCAGTTAGAATACTGCGAACTATCTGGATTTAAGCCTTTCCCGGCTACTAGTATTTTGAGCATTTCAGCTCTATTAACTGTTTTAGTTGGTTTAAAACTCCCATCTTCATATCCTTGGATAATTTTTTTTGTTTTGAGGTATTCTACGGCTTTATGGTTTTTATGAGATGTGTCTAAATCAGAAAAGATTTTTACTTTATTGGTTCGGCCATCCTGTAAGGCTCTATATCTTTCTTCTTTTTCTTTTTGAGCTTCTTGTGCGGCTTCTTTAGCATCTGGGTCACCTATGATCGTATTCTCTACACTAGACACTGGCTTAGGTGATTTAATCGAAGTATTACCTCTAAAGTTTGGTCGTTTATTTATTAAAACCGCACTATCGGGAACCGGTTTTTCAGGGGTACTGTAAAGTATTTCACCTCCCTTATTATGATAAACTTGATACTGGTGCTCATTTATAAATGCTTTATCAGTAGATTCAATCACTTCACCATTAACGATACCTTTATCGGCACTGCTTTTTATATGAAACACCTTCCAAATATCATCTACGTTTGGGTCTCTGAAAGAATTTTGGAAGTTTGCCGTAACCTCTACTGTAACATCCTGTCCAGGTTTAACATCAATATGACTTGGGAACTTTAAACGATACGTATGCCCAAATAGTCCGTCTGCACTTTTTGATGAACGAAGATATTTGGTTCCACTTTTGTAAAGTCCGGTAACACTTACATACTCTAGTGGAGCTGGAGTGTCTACCGCCAACCAAATTTCTTCAACCTTAACTGGTGCAGTTACAGCACTTAAGTTAATTTCCATAACCTGTGTAAAGTCAGCACCTTTAGCAATTTTCTGTGGAATTTTTATAGCAGTAGATTCAACCTCTAGCACGTTCCCTCCACCTAAATGTGAAGACGCTCCACTAGCACCAGGTTCAAATTGGTATGCCTTAAGATAAAATCCGTTATCCGCTACAGTGTTCACACCAAAAGATGTACCAATTTCTGATCCAATAATGTCGTTAGAACTTTCCACTCTAAAGTTAATAGTTTTTCCATCTGTAGCAGGGGCTGTATCCCCTTTTAAAGAAAAAGTAATACTTTTACCATCTTCAATAATATAACCACCAGTTATACCATTATCTACAACAAATGTAACTGTATCACCACTAACAATAGTATTGGCAGAAACCTGAAATCCTCCTGCATGAAGGGCTAGGTTTTTAAGATCTGTACCAAGTTTAGCCGTACCCATACTTTTAAATTTTATAGATCTAAGTTCTACGTCTTTATTCGTACTAGATGCATTAGATAGACTAAACTGTCCAATCTCTACACCCTCTTGGCCTACCCCTACATTAGTGTCTGCTCCAAGCGTTGCGAATCGAAGTTTAGTTGTTTGGTAATCTGCAATTTCCATTTCTTCTCCCTCAATAGGAAAATTACCATTAACAGAAGCTGAAGTTCCAATATCGCTATTAGAAGCCAAAACAAACCGATTATGACTTCCAATGTTCTTATTCCCAGAAAGTTGAGCTACTAAATCTGCTAAAACAGTTTGTCCAGACGGAATGACAATAGGCGGATTAAAAGAGAGCTTTACCTCTTCTTGAGCATTATTTATTGAGCTACTTATTCCAGCCTTAAATCCATTAACTTCAAGCCAGGCACTACTGAAGTCAGTTTTCTCACCTAAGCCTAATCTGGTAAATATCAAAGATGAAATTTTCACATCTGATCCGTTTCCCGCAGTTAGCTCAATAGTAGTAAAAGGTATGGCCGGAGAATCATAAGGAATATTAGTACCACGTGGAGTATCATTAGAAAGTGAGACATCTAAACTTGCAGCTGATACAATACTGGCACTTAGACCAACAAAGAGCATAAGTGCTAATGTAAATATTTTGTACCGGAAGTGGGTTTTTGTTTTTGATTTCATAGGAAATTATGAGGGTTAAGAAAAATAATTATTGAAATGATAAAATTTAGAATAAATTTGAATTATTGAGAAAGCGCTTTTCCCTTGGCCTCTTTCTCTGGAGTCCAAGGATCAAGTTCAACACCCTCCTTTTCTCGAAGGAAATCTATAACCTTTTGTCTCCAATCAGTTCCATATTGTTCTACTGCAACTTCAGGCCAATATCTATTATTTTCAATTTTCCAAATAAGCATGGGTTGCTCATCCACTTTTCCATTTACTAAGTTGACTGGCCCACCTCTATAATCAGCACCATTTTGCAATAAAATGTAAGCTTCATCCCAACTTGCCATATCAATGGGAGTATCACCTCGATTGTTCCTTTGCTCTTTATCTGCCCCGTGATCTAACAGGATTTGCAAGTTCTCAGTACGATTCGAATTTAGCGCTTGGTATACCGGTGTCGGCCAAGAGGAATCATTATTAACTTCAAGTTCTAAATCTATGTTTGATTTATTTTCTAATATCATCTTTAAGTAACCTGAATCTATATACCTAGAGGCAAGATGTATTATAGCCCATCCATATTTACTATCATGCTGTGACACACTAGCCCCATTCTCAAGTAAATATTTAAAACTTTTTTTCTTTTCAGGCGTCTCTTTATTGGCTACAAAAAGCCAAAATAAAGGAGTCAAACCATCCTCACCTACAGTATTAACATCAACTCCAGAAGTTAGTAATTGTTCCATCTTTTCAGTATCTCCATTCGAAGCAGCATTACATAACTCTATTACTTTGGGGTCTTTAAAATATCTTTGAGCTTCTTGGTATTTAAAAACTGATTTATTACCACCACAAGCAGCTAAAACAAAACAAAAACTGAAAACAAAAATTACTTTAGTAAAACTTTTAAACATACTTTTAGTAGGTTATATGGTCAATGGTTCCTTTTAGTGCACTCAGTTTATCAGGAAGAAAGGCATAAGACCAATCTCCTCCATCGTAAACTTGCCTACCCAAAGCATCTGGAGCTAAGTCAAATTTAAGCTGAAAACGAGTTAAGATATCACCTCGAGTAATATAGTTAGTTATGTTACTAAAATCATTTGTAGTTAACTGTGCATTGGCAAGTGTATTCGCATGAACTCCAGCCGCATTAAACGTATAAGTCGGAGCCCCTGTTATAGCTCCAGCGGTAGCTGCTAATCCACCCCCTAGAGAGTGCCCCGTAATAATTAACTCTTGATTACCTATATTGTTGTTTATAGAATCCAATATATTTACAAGGCCTTCATACTGTCCTGTCTTAAAACCAAATCCTTGCCCCATATTAGTAACCCAATCTTCAATATTTAACCCTGATCCAGAAAAAGCTAAAACTGTCTTTTGGCCATCAGAGTAAATACCAGCTTTTAACCCTGTCTGAGGATCAACTAAATTAAACTCTTTTAATCCATAAAGACTAGCTTCCTGACGCTCAAATCCTTCTACCAAAAGTTGTTCTGGATTGCCAACTGCATGCGCAATTGCAGATGCCGTTTGTTTAGAAATATTATTACCAGATACTTCCGAAACAGGTATGGCTTCTGCTATTTGAACTAATTTTAGTTCTGCAGAATCAACAAAGTCAGTAAGATTAGAAATCGATTGTCCTAAATCATTCAAACTAGCCAACCAAAGAGACTCTTCTGATCTATTATCTAAAAGCTCTTTAGCTAAGTTTTTTAGTTCGGTAATTTCTCCTTCATCAGAAAAGTCACTAATTGTATAACTTCCTTCAATAATGCTTTTCATGGTGTCACCATACTTCAAACTATTTTCCATCATCCAAATTTCATTTCTTGCACCAAATTCCTGCATTTGCTTCACACTTAAAATTCCTCCGCCTACTCCAATATCAGCCACCAAAACACTATATGGAGCACGTCCAGCTTTCAAGTTAGCAATAATGTCTGATTTTATTTGTTCTTTTTCTGAAAGTTGATCTTGAGCCCAGTGATCAAATTCACTTTGTTCTAATTCTTTTTGACTCTTTAATGCACTATTCTCTACAAGATTTTGATTATTCTGCACTAACACATCTTGTGCTTCTCTCCTTTCTCGCTCCGCCACCATCGCCTCTTCCAAAGTCTCCACATGCACGACTTGGGCCCGATGTTCATTGAGTTCCTGGATCAGTTCAGCTTCACGTTGTTCACTTCGCTGAGCTACAAGTTCTTTGGCTTTGGCAAAGTAGGTTGGGATAGCCGAGGCTATCTGTGCATATTCATCACTTAACCTTTTGTCTATAGCAGCAATACTAGCGGCATGCTTTTGGTTAAAGGCTAATAAGTCCGCTTGGTATTGCACCACCTCTTGTTGACCATTAGTGATGTAACGCTCTAGTGCAGCTATTTTAGCTTCAGCATTTTTAATCTGAGTAGCTAAGAAACCTGGACGATCAGCATACAGTTCTTGGAGTTTTGGAATACCTTTACGTATTTTGGCAATTTCTCTTTGTTTAGCGGCGATAGTCCCATCTTGGTCTTCCAAGAAATTTCTGACTGTAGCCGTCATAACCGGTTCTTTGATGCCACTATCTGTAAAAAGATTACGTCTATCATTTTCTTTTTGCTGAGCGAGGAGTCTTTGTGCCTCTGCGGCAAAGGCGCTCTCGTTTCCGTAAGCACTTCGGTACGCCTCTTCTATAACGCGTCTTTGGTTGCGAGTAAGGCTGACTTGTAGTTCAGTTGAACCACTAGATGGTATGTAAGCGATTTGCTGTAGCTCAGAAAAATTTATGACCTGAATAGTTTCTTGGTTGGCTTGGGCTTTGATAGCTTCAGGCGTACCGTTAGTTACAAATTCATTCCGAGTCTGTGTCGCTTCTTTTTGTGCATTAGCCACCAAGGTTTCGGCCTCTTGCAGTACTTTTAGTTTTTGGTCGGCATTTTCATAAGCCGCTTTAATTTTTTCATAACGAGCAATTTGTTCAGCAGTAAAGTTATCTTCTAAACTTTGCCCAAATTGTGCTTCCCATTCTGCTTCACGAGCTGCAAAAAGGGTGGCTTCTTTTTCATTAATTTTGCGAATATACTCAGCTTTTGATTCACTATTATATAAAGTTCTAGAAAGCTTATACCATTCGTGGAGCTCAGCATCGTTTCGGTTTGGAACCGCTATTCGACGTTTGTAGGGATTTGTAGTTGGATACCATGATGATGCTTTGACATAAGCTGGAGGCAGTTCTCCCCTCATAACAGCATTATAGTTCGAAATTATTTGGCTTTGATAAGGATCTCGAGTCGGTAATTCCATAACACTATTCATCTCATCGATAGCTTTTTGTCTTATAGCTTCAAAGCCTATTTGTTCGTTTGTCTGCCCGTAAAGTTTGTAAAATTCTTTAGCTTTAGTTTGAGCCTCAACAAATTTATAAACCGGATCGCAACAGTATTGATCTCGATAATAAATAAGCCCAATATCAGCACCAACATCACTTTGAGTTACCTGAGACTCTGGGTCTGAGACAAAAAACTGGTGATAGTGCGCTAATTTTTCTAATCCTTTAGCTATATTATTTTCAAGTGATTGAATATTTGATTTGAGTTGTTCCTCTTCTCCCCATGTGCGATTACTCGACTGGTTTTGTATTTGTAAGTTTGCAAGTTCTGATTTCCAATTATGGAGCTGAGCAAAGGTGAATCTAGCATTTCGAGCATAAGGATGGTCACTATATTTTTCTATAATCTTTAGAAAGTCTTTAATCTGGTGAATAGAAGATGTATATCGCTGTTTATAACTTTGCTTACGCTCATATAAATAGCTTTCGTTTTTGAGATCATCAATCTGTTTTTTTAAATCGTTCAACGGGGCTCTTAACCGGGCCCGAGAAGCTTCAGCACTAAAATATCTATAAATGGAAAGCGTAGTACTACTTCTATTAACGGCTAAAGGACGGCCCCGCCTATCAGTAAAATGTCTATTCCAGTAACTCCAAAAAGCATTCCAATCTCCAGTTTTGGCTGCTTTAACAATAGGATCCGGAGATGTCCCTACTCTAATAGTTGGGATAGATCTATAAGCTGTACTAGAAGTTATAACACTCAATTTTTTCTCATATTCATTTGTTAAAGTTTTAATAGTGTTTTCTCGCTGAATATGATCTGAATCAAGCGATAATTTAGTGAGGTTACTCTGGTATAGATGTTTTGCATTTTGTTCTTCTAAAAACTCAATCTGAGAATTTAGTTCACTTATCTGATCCGCATATTTTTTATCATAATTTTTTTGAATTTTTTGATTATCTAAATAACGAGTATCAAAAGGATATGGTACCCAACGACCATAACGATCGTGCCTATACTTTATGTATCTCCCCCTAGAATCTTTCAAAACACCTTGAGCCGCATAAGCCTTATCTCTAAATACTTTAAAGTTAACAATATCTTTTTTTGCCTCTTTAAGTGTTTCTATTTGAGACTCCAGTTGTTGGATTTTAGCAAAGCCTTCTATTATTTTTGATTCAGCTAGATTTGCATCTGTATTTTTAGATTCTTGATTAATGAATGATTCCAACTCAGAGGCCGAAATCCTTGAAATAAGTTTTTCCAAAATCGCACCAAAATTCTCATTTTTCCGCTCTGATTGTTCTTTTAAATTTGATTGAACTTTTCCAGAAAGAGTGCCTAAATTTTTGAGCCAGTTGGTATTAGTTTGAACCACTTCATTTAACTTTTCCCATTGATTATAAGCCGCATTCCAATAAGAAGAATAGTGGCTAACAACTTCACTTTGGGCTTTCCTATATTCAGTTCTGTATTGAGCAAGCCTTTTACCCGCATCAACATAAGGCTGCCTCACTTTCTGATCCAAGCCTGGAAAACTTCCAAGGCGCCACTGTCTTTCCCATTGGTATTTAAGAGCTATTTGCATTCTCCAAATCGCATAAGCATACCGCCGGCGTTGCCCTGAACTGGACACATAAGCATTAACTTTACTAAGCTTCAGTCTTTCGTTTTCTAGATAAGTCTGAACCTGAGCTCGAGACATACTTCTAGCAGCTGTGAAAAGTTTATCTCTATATTTCCACTCTGACATAAACTCAGTCCTAAAATCAATATGCAGTGAAGGATCCAAAAAGTCATTATAGACTTTTGGCCTTCCATCTGATCTTAACAAGTTTCTTGTTTCTAGAATTTCTTGATGCTTTTGATTCTCCAATTTTCTTAAAGGTTGATAATAAGCTCTTCTAAACTGAGACCAACTCTTATATTGAAGCCCATCCCAAATATTTCGAAAAAACCCTTCCATTTGTTTTTGAGAGTCATCCACTTGGTTTGCAGATCCATATTTTTCTTGAATTTCTTTTCTCTTTCTCCAGAGCAAATATAGCCCAGCAATCGTCGCTCCTGCTCCAGGTAACCCTTTTTTCTTCGCCCAGTTTTCCCATTCGTCATTAGTAGACGGGACACTAGTAGTACCATTGGCAATATCAGTATCATTAAAAGTGGTTTCAAAAAGCGCTTCAACCGCTACCGAGTCCCCACTGCGAAGTGAAGAAAGCTCTGCCTTCCGGCGTCTTCTCCAAACAGCATAAGCTCCAGCTAAAGCCGCACCAGTAGTTCCAAGCGTTTTAGCTAAAGCTTCCCAATCATCAACCAGCCTTCCATCTTTTAATTGTCCATAAGCCCCATCTATATCAAAGTTCTGACTAAAGTAATTTTGTACTATTTTATCTTCACTCAACCGTTGAATCTCTGCCTGTTGCAGCGCCTGAAATTGAGCCAGAGTGGCCCCCCCTACCGATACTTCATAAGTAGTTCTTTCTCCAATCGTAGGATCATCAAAATCCTGCGCCCAAGCCTGGCTGACCGTTAGTGATAGAGGATTGATGGTAAACGCCAAAAAACACCAGATGAGCCAGTAACAATACCGAGATTCTTTTCTAGACATTATAGAGAGGGTTACAAAAATAGTGGACTGACTGTGGAGTCAGAAATTGGATTTTATTTTTGTTTTTGTGGACTATTGTTATGCATTTTGAATCATTTTTGATCCATCTGCAAAACTTTTTTGATTTTGAAACTTTATTTTGATAATAAAGCTACTTTGAAATGTAAAATATTATTTGGATTACGCAAACCTGCTTTTTCATAAAAAATTAATTTTCAGAAATATTTACAAAAAATAATATAATGAGTTTATGCTCCCAAAGAAACTCCAATCCCTCACACAAAAACACTTAGAAATTATAAAGAATTTTCAAGCTACCCAAAGCACGCTAGAAGCCGAATTCAAGCACAAAACCAAACCTAACGACACTTCACAATAATGGTAAAGAAACCAGAAAAAAAGCTAGATAAATTACCAGACCGGTTAGCGGAAACTGGGAAAAGCCCTGAAACACTCAAAGATGATGTAGGGCGAGAAACCATAAAACAGATGTCGCGAATGGAACGAGTAGAAACTTTGGATATTCCACATGCAGCTCCCTTAGCTGCCTCATACCAATTACTAAATCAAATAGAATCTAGGCCACTCAACCATATGGCTCTACTTGCCCAATTAAACAAAATTGAAGATCCAAAAAAACGTGAAGTAATGACCTATATCTACATTCAGATGATAGGAAACCAACAAAATATTCAACAGATATTTCATGATGGAGTCAAAGATATTGCGGCTTTTGGTGAAGTGCCACAAGACATCATCTTTGCCGCCATGGATGCCGGAGAATTTGATGATATGGAAAGTCTAGAAGAAATATTATCGGATGAATTCCGTGATCAAGAAAAGGCTTGGCAAACCTACATATACGATCAAAGAAAACCCCAAAACCTTCTCTGGATGGATGCGGCCATGAGTGTTGAAGAAATGAAACGTCGTAAAAATTTACTCTGGAAAATACATCAGGAATATGCCACAGCGTCGGCCTCAGATAGAAAAGCCATGAAAGAAATGTTGATGAAGACTTTTGGTATAACCCATATTCCTACAGGCGCTACTGAATTTATAGATAAAATCTTTACCACCCAAACCAGTATGCAGCTAGAAGGTGCCGAGAGTGCCCTAGCTAGCATTATCCATCATGAGCAAGCGCCACGATTTGTAGAGGTTCAGGGAAAGGGAGAACAACCAGATGATTTTGAAGCGTTGCTCAAACTCATGGCACTGATGCACCACCTGCAACTAGAACTTGGGGATGAAGAATTCCAAGCCCTCACCGGGCAAATAGATGCGGTACTGGACAAAGACAATGCCCTGAAACTCATGCAGAAACCTGAATTTCAGTCGGGAATGCAAATCAATCAGTTACCTGAAGCTATTAAAAAAAATCCAACTTTCATGAAAGCGTTCCAAAAATTTCTTAAAAAATTACAACAATTTGCTCAAAAACAGGGGGTTTCTATAAAACCCCCTAATACCAATAGCGAAGGGGTAAAAGTAAAACTCCCCGCTACCCCGAACGACAGCTATAAATTTATCATTACCGATCCTGGGCTTTTGGTTTAAAAAATATTCTGAATAAAGTTGAAATTTCCCAGTAAATGCTTATTTTTCCTTAGCTCTTAGTATATTTAGGGCTCCCATTAAAGCGGAGAGCGAAAGCGCGCTTTCATGGGAAGAGGAGATGATATGAAGCAAACGCAGTTTTTATCCAGAAAAACGAAGTAAGCGAAGTCATCATCGACGACGGGGTGTAGCTCAGTTGGCTAGAGTGCACGGTTTGGGACCGTGAGGCCGCAGGTTCGAGTCCTGTCTCCCCGACCAGAAAAAGTTTGGTATCCTTAGGATGGCAGACTTTTTCTTTTGGGTAAGACAAGCGAGCCCTAGAGGTCCCACACAAGCAAATCCAGTATTTGAGTGCGGTATCCTGGATTCAAACAAAAAGCCTCAGATTCCTCTCCAAAAAACAGAACATTAAAATCGTGAACCCAAATTTAAAAGGGGTAACTTAGGCATTTTCCCTAAACAAAATTTTACTTATTGCGTTCAACCATAGCTACAAGATCTTCTTTGGACTTTACCCCTACGGCTTCATCCACCACTTCTCCATCACGGAAAACTTTAAGCGCTGGAATAGACATAACACCATATTCTGCGGCAAGTTCAGCCTCTTCATCTACATTAACTTTCATAATTTTGGCGCCTTCCCCTATCTCTTCAGCCAATTCATCAATGATAGGTGTGAGCATCTGGCAAGGTCCACACCAAGGAGCCCAAAAATCTATCAATACTACCTCTTGTGTGTTAAGAACTTCTGCTTCGAAATTGTCTTTTGTTGCGGCTTGAGCCATGGTTTTAAAATTTAAGAAATATTATTTTGTAATCTGAAGTTTTTGAACCGCTCTTACAGTTTCTATTCTAATCCTATTCCTAGGATTAGATCAAGCCAGTAGTGTTGTCTGTACTACCATTTTCTGGGCTCATAGAACTTTTAAGTGCCTCTAGCACCTTCAAACACTCTCGAGCTTGATCTGAATTTGGATCAATTTTAAGAGCCATTTTGAGGACTTCTTCCGCTTTTTCATACTGAATGGAATTCATATAACAAACTCCGAGATCACACAGAATGTTTGGATCAAATGGGCTGAGATTTCTAGATCGTTCTAGGATAGAAATACCCTGTCCACGTCTATTAGAGTTGTAGACCGCCCAACCAAGACACCTTAGGATTTCTGGATGATTTGGAGCGATCTCATCAGCCTGCTTGAGTTCTTCTACAGAATTTTTCCAGTCTTCTTTAATAGAAAACAGGAATCCCAATAAATAATGTGCGTTTGAAGACTTTGAATTAAGTTCAATAGCCCGGAGAAGGGCTTTTTGTGCCTTCAGGCTTTCACGCATACTGAGATAGTTATCTCCTAGTTCTTCATAAGCTTCTGTACATCCTGGTTCTTCTAAAATAATAGTCTGTAAAAGTTTAATGGCTTCTTCACAGTTGCCTTCATTTTTGAGCTCTTCAGCTTTTTGAAGCATAGCAATAATTCCTTCTTCGTATGGGAGCATGTTTTTTAAGATTATTAGTCACTTATTATAAGTAAAAACGACGAATTTACAACTTCCGGAAACCCAGAATTATTGTAAAGATACAAAATCTAAAAGGGCTTCTTTTACAGGCTTACTTTCCTTTTTTAGGGCAAAGTGAATAGTCGCCTTAAGAAAACCAAGTTTATCACCAGTATCAAACCGCTCACCCTCTAAAATTCGCCCCATAATTTCACCCCCAGATTCTAGGTGAGATTCAAACGCATTGGCCAAGCGGATCTCTCCGTCAGGGCTTGGTTTACAGGTTTTTAGCTTTTTCCAGATGTCTGGGGTTAGGATGTATTTCCCAATTACCCCCAAATCTGAAGGCGCTTCTGCTGGTTTTGGTTTTTCTACAAATCGACTGACTAATCCATAAGCGTCAGATTTAGTCTTATAATCTACAACTCCGTATTGACTGATTCGTTCTTCTGGAACTTGTTCAAGCAGTACCACTGAATCCCCCGTTTCTTCATAGACTTCCATCATCTGCTGTACGGCGTTTTTCCCTCCTTGATTATCTACTAAATCATCTCCAAACAGCACTACTACAGGTTCATCTTCGGCTACTAAGCTTTCGGCGCAGAGCAGAGCATGCCCATCCCCTTTTGGTTTTGGCTGACGTACATAAATGAAATTAGCCATATCAGATATCTTTTGTACCATTTCTAATTCCTTGGTTTTCCCTTTTTGTTCTAAGCTATGTTCTAGCTCAAAGTTGGCATCAAAATGGTCTTCAATCGCTCTTTTCGTCCGTCCTGTTACAATAATAATATCCTCAATCCCAGCGTCTATAGCTTCCTCTACAATATACTGAATTGCTGGGGTATCAAAAACCGGCAACATTTCCTTTGGTTGAGCCTTGGTCGCTGGAAGAAAACGAGTACCAAATCCGGCCACTGGAAGAATTGCTTTTTTAATTTTTTTCATGTGTTTTGAGTGTAAAGGTTAGAGGTTTATAAGGCTAATATTATTTTAATACTAACTTAATATTTATAAAAAAGATCAGAAATCAATATTTCGAGGAAGCTAAAAAATTTTGAAAGGAGTGTACTAATCTATGTACACATTTGAAAAATTTTTGTTGCTGAAAAAGAAATTTAAAGTTTTTCATTTTTTAGAGAAAGCCTGTTACCTGGCTTTGTAAATCAATAAGTTTTGGAGCAATAAACACCAAAACCATCGCTACAAAAGTTAACATAAAGGCCATAACCGAAAAGATTTTACGTTTATCAAAAATAATCCCCAAAAAGCTCACCGCCAAATTAAACAAAATTAAAAGTAAGATCGAAAAGAAAAGCAGCTTCGCCAAAAGGATCAAAAATGAATTATCGCTTAATGCTGGAATATCATCATTAGCCTGAGATTTCAGCGCTAATAAAAACAAAAACAACAACACCCCTTGAAACAAAATCAGAGGCGAAAGCAAGAAAGAAAAAACCCCAAAAGAGAATCCTAACCGAAAAGTCTTTTTGACCACTGGAACTGAAGTAGTTTCTGTCATATTTTAGAGTTGTTCCGAAATTCTAAGAAGTTGGTTGTATTTACAGATTCGTTCTGACCGACTGAGGGAGCCGGTTTTGATCTGTCCAGCGTTGGTCCCTACGGCTAGGTCAGCAATAAAGCTATCTTCTGTTTCGCCTGAACGGTGTGAGATAACAGTGGTAAACCCATTTTCTTTGGCCAGCCGGATGGTCTCAAAGGTTTCTGTCAGAGATCCAATTTGGTTCACCTTAATCAGAATAGAGTTACATAGTTTTTGATCTATTCCCATTTGGAGGCGTTTTTTATTCGTTACCAACAAGTCATCTCCAACAAGTTGAATCTCCTCACCAAAGACCTCTTGCATTTTTTGGAAGCCTTCAAAGTCATCTTCCCCGTGTGAGTCTTCTAGTGATTCAATAGGGAAATCTGCAAACATTTTTCCGTAATAATCCACCAATTCCTGACTGGTAAGTGCATCGCCATCAATCTCGTATTTTCCGTCTTTAAAAAATTCAGAAGCCGCTGCATCCATCGCAATTCGTACTTCATTCCCACACCCGTAACCCGCTTTTTCTATCGCTTCACAGATAACAGAAAGTGCGCCCTTAACCCGGGCTAGATGCGGAGCAAATCCGCCTTCGTCTCCCACACTAGTAACCTGGCCTTGTTCAGACAAAATCTTTTTGAGTACATGAAAAATTTCAGAACCCGCTCTGAGGTTGTCTTCAAATTTCCCCAAATCGGGAAAGACCATAAACTCTTGAATCGCTAACCCTGAATCAGCATGTGATCCTCCGTTAATAATATTCATCATTGGGCGAGGGAGACTCGCCTCATCTGATCCAAAAATATTTTGGATATGTTTCCATAAAGGAATCCCCTGCTGTACAGCCGCAAGTCTACAAGCGGCCAGCGAAACTCCTAAAATAGCATTAGCTCCAAGTTCAGTTTTATTCTCCGTTCCATCTAGTTCTAACATTTTTGTGTCCAAGGCCGTCTGATCTTTTGGGTTCATGCCTATTACCGCTGGAGCGATTTTATCATTCACATTAGCAATGGCTTTAAGCACGCCTTTTCCATGATACCGAGATTTATCACCATCTCTAAGTTCGAGCGCCTCATGCACCCCCGTAGAGGCGCCACTTGGAACACAGGCCTGAACGGTATTCTCACCATCTGAAATTTCTACCTCCACGGTAGGATTCCCTCTGGAATCAAGAATCTCACGAGCTTTAACGGATTTGATTGTCATAATATAAATAGATTAATTATTAGAACTAAGCGCCAATTTTAGACCAAAGGCTACTAAAATAGCGCCAAATACTTTGTCTAAAAGAGGGGTTATAGAAATGAACCGCGTTTGAATTCGAGGAATAGTCAACACTAAAGCCACTAAACTGAACCATACAAAAGTTACCAAAAATATTAGTAGAGCCGCCACCATCAATACCCACGCTGGAGTTTCTGGAGTAATAACTAAAGTAAAGACTCCTAAGAAATATAAGGTCGCCTTTGGATTTAAAAGATTGGTAATGACCCCCACCTTCCAGGCATTAAAATTAGACAGGGCTTTATATCTCTGCTTTGTATCAGCCATTTCAAACTTACGGTTATTTATAAGCGCCATCGCCCCTAAATACATGAGATATCCAGCCCCTAATAGTTTTACCATAGTAAAGAGGAGTACTGATTGGCTAATAATTACCGCTAATCCCAACAAGCAATAGGCAATGTGCACTAAACAGCCACTCGCAAAACCTAGAGCCGTAAAAATTCCGGCCTTTCTGCCTGATTGCATGGTATTTTTCACCGACACTACAAAATCTGGTCCAGGACTCATTACAGCCAATGCGTGAATTACTATCAGCCCGGCCAAAAAGAGTAATATTTCCATATTTTTTTGTAATTGGTCTGATTTTAACCGAAAATGACCCTGTGAAAAAATATTTTATCGTGGTTTTGGTACTTCTTTTTTCTGGGAGCATACTACAGGCTCAGGAAGATGTTTTACGATCCAGAGAAAGTGTGGAAGTCAAAAACGGAAAAATAGTTAGAACCGGGGTTTTGGCCGATAACGATGGAGTGCTATTTGTGGAGTTTATTGCAGGAGATTTTGTGGTTAAAAGAGCCGACACAGAGCGATGTCTTAAACTTACTCGCAAAGATTTTCAACGCAGAAGCTGTATCAACACCCTCGCTCTAGAAGAGTATGAAGGTGAAGTTCTTGCTCCTGTCATATTAGACAAACCAGACAAGGCCCCTCGAGCTAGAATGCGAGAAATCATTACCTTTGAAATGATCGTAGACACTAATGATGAAGTCTTCTTTGTCGATAGGTACACCATCATGCATCCATCAGAAAGACTCCGACAAGGAATCCGATTTGGTGACCTAGAACCGGGCAATAGCGGCGCTCAAGTCCTAATGCGAATCTTTAACGAGGATGAAATTGGCCAGCCTTCACTTTGGTTTTATAACACCGATGAAAACCGATGGCGAGAAATCGGAGGCATCCTCACCGATAGTGCTGAACCAGATGTAAAGATTTTTTCAGCCATTATTGCCCGAACCGGTCTCTACACCATTTGGGACGCCAATCCTCCGCCGACCTTTTCCCCAAACTTCCCGATTGATGAGATTGAGCTAGCCGAGGAATCGCCTTTCCCAAGTGTAGAAATACCAACTCAAGAAGGGAACTTTATTGAGGAAGACATAGATGGGAGTACTATCCCAGGAGTAGACGAATTCAAAAGCAGTGCTAACACGCCTCCCGAAACCGAAACCGAAGAACTTGGAACTTTTGGAGAACGAACCAATAACCATTTAGAGCTCCCAGATTTTGTAAAAGAAAACTTCTTAAACCCAGACGGAACCCCTGTGGGAAGTGAACAAGAAATTGTCGTACCATCACTTGATGGCGGCGCTTCTACCACCCCAGAAACTGGAACCGATCAACCCGTCAACCCAAACCAAATAACCCCAAACACCTTCACTCCCCCAAATACCGAAGAAACTGGTAACAATCCTAATATTCCAGTTATTACCACTGAAAATACACCACAAAATACAGGGGAATCCAATACTAATGCTCTTCCCTCTGGGAATTTAATTGAATCACAAATCTCAGACAGCCTCCAAAGTGCGGCTCCGCTACTCCAGGCAAACTCTTTTTCTAACTTTGGAGAAACCCTTCCTGTAACTGGCCGCAAAGAAGACTTCAAATTTCCGTGGCTAATTGTAGTGGTTTTAGCCCTTATTGGAGGGAGTTTAATGATTGCTTTCCAAAAGAAATATTAGTGTTTGTCATTGCAGGCGAACTCAATCCCTATTTCAATAGGAAGCGTGGCAATCTAATTCCAATTTCCAAAAAGGGCTTTGTGATTAAACAAAAAGTGACTTCTGCCTCGCATTGACATAGAATTTTTAACATAAAAAGTATTGACTGACATCTTAATAAAATGTATAATAAATACTATTTAAAATTTTTGTCAAAAATGTCGAGAACAAATACTGAAATACTAGATCAAGCAGAAGTAAAAAAACTGGCTCGGTACCTCAATGAAAAACCTAAAATGGTGATCCTCCCACATGCTAATCCTGATGGAGACGCCCTAGGGGCCGCACTAGGACTCTATGCGGGGCTCAAACAAGCTGGATACGACGTGGATGTTGCGTGCCTAGATGGATGCCCAGAACCCTTTCAGTTTCTGACCCATGCTGAGGAAGTCCAAACTGATTTTGAGGAAGAGGCCTATGATGCTGTTATCTTTGTAGATTGTGGGAATAAAAAAATGACTAAATTTCATGAGTCAAAACCACGAATCCATTCTAATGATATGGTAAAGATTAATATTGATCATCACCCATCAAACGATGCCTTTGGTGAAATTAATTTTGTCATTACCAATGTGGCTTCATCAACTATGATTATTTACAAAATACTAGAAGCTCTGGAACATAAAATTACCCCCAATGTAGCCACCGCCCTCATTACCGGGATCTACACAGATACCGGAGGGTTTATGCATCAAAACACCACTCCCCTTACCTACAAGTTTGCCAGTGAGCTGATTCGGTTAGGAGCCAACCCTCAAGCTATTGCTCAGAATATCTTTCACAAATATGAGTTCCGAACCCTAAAACTCTGGGGAAAAGTACTCCAGAATCTACACGTCACCAAAGAAGGAGCGGCTATTGTAGGCGTAGAAAAGAAAGACTACGAAGCTCTAGGATGTGATAGGTCAGACCTAGCTGGAGTTATAGACTTTATTAATTCCATGCCCGAAGCGCAATACTCGGTGATGCTTTCTGAAGACGACAAAGGCAATGTAAAAGCTTCACTCCGAACTCGTAAAGATGATGTAGACGTAAAAGCTCTCGCTGAACAGTTTGGCGGAGGAGGTCATATTAAAGCTTCTGGATTTACCATCCCAGGTGGACGACTAGAAAAAGAAGTAAAATGGAAAATAGTCCAAGACTAAGATGGAACCCAAAATCACTAAAGCTTCTCTCCTCAAAACGATTCAAGTCATCTTAAATCAGAGTGATTTTTTGCCCCAGAAAGAAATCTTTGAAAAAGCTAAAAAATGCAATAAAGCAACCCTCCAGAACCTCACTATCATTCTCTATCGAGCACTTCAACAAGAGCGAAATATGGAGGATAAAGATAAAATCGATATGGCCAAAGCCATCATTAAATTTTTTGGAGAAAAAAAACGTATTTTTCAAAAAGCCCAAAAAGAATGGATTTCAATTCAAGAACAAAAAACAGAAGCATCAGAAAGTTTAGCCGAGGCCAAACTCCTTAATGAAATTAATCAGCAAGACTAATGCATAAACATCCTTACGGTACCGCTGATTATTACACTCATAAATTAGAAAATCCCAACACTCCAAAAGGCGAAGTTTTGAGCATCATTGGACGCATGGAACGAACCGCCAAAGCCAAAGGAAGAGTAGCATTAAAAAAAGTTTTTGATGCCACCCCAGGCGTAAAAATAGAAGGCAACAAGGAAGCTAAAGCGTTTTTGGAAGAATGGGACAGCGCCATAGATGAGGCCGCACAAAAAGCGATTGAAGCCTATGTAAATGGCCGAAACCCAAAGGTATATGGTCAACAGAAAACGACCCTTAATCGCAAGGTTCCAACCTCAATCGCACTCTTTGGGCTCTGCGCTACCACTGATAAAGTATTTAGTATGGCCTTAGATGTCAGTACCGCCAAACTCAGTAAACCAGGAACCTGGGTCAAAAGTCTAGCTGATAATACTGGACGTGATATTGATGACCCTACGGCTAGAGACGTAGCTATAAAAGAAATTATGCACTGGGCAGCCCAAAATGATAGAACCAGTAAAGGGTTTGATCCACGAGTACAGATGAATGCCTAAGCCGTCGTTCTTGTCTTATTAGAACACGATTCTATCATACTTTTTACACCATCTACAATGACCTCAGGTGGTACAAAAACTTTGCTTCCTAATGGATTAGCAGACTCTTTTCCCTCTAACTTTTTCCGAGAATCAAATCCATCACTAACCATGATAATCTCAGCATCAGTAAACTTCGCCTTTCTCATACACCGATAATCAGAAATTTCATCCCCTAAAGCCACTATTTGTTGTACTCGCCTTAATACCTTCGCTCTAATTATTTTGAATTTTTCAGTCTTCTTTTCCCTAGGCTCTACCGTTTCAATTTTTATCTTCTTCATTTCACAAGAGGTAAGATCACTTCGCAAAAGCACCTTTCTAATAGTGGATTTGGGATTTGGCAAAGCACTTCGACTCAAGATAATGATTTCATGGTTTTCGGCTAAAAGTGATTTCCAAAACTCAGCTAACTCCGGTTTAAGTTTCCCTTCACTAAGGTACACCTCCTCAACAGCACGGCGTAAGTTTTCTCTCTGATCAACAATTTTTTTTACGTGTCGAGCAAAAGCTAAAGGCCTTCTACTTTTTTTCTTATTTCTAAACCCCAAGTATTTAAATAACTTCCAAGCTGTACAAAATCTTTCTTTATCTCCAATTTCTATTCCAAGAGCCTTGTACCCTTTTGCAATAAGCGGAAAGCTATCAACTGAAGTTCCATCAAAGTCAAAAATGAAAGCTGTTGGGGTCACTTCTAGGGGTTCTTGCGCAGAAAGATTGGGCACCTCTTTATTGCTTCCAGGATCTTCATTCAAATCGTTCATATAATTGTAATAACAAGCTCCTCACTTGAAAGGAAATTTTATAGTTTTTTACAACAAAAATAAGTAAAATTTGTTATATTTTCATCGCTTTACAAAAACCTCTGAATCTCCATACTAGTAGAGATTTTTTTTATCAATTTTATGCAAAACCTCATTACCGATATCTTAAAAAAACAACTCACCGAAAAATTTTACCAGCAAGCTAGTTCTAGCCTAAAAACTGATAACAAAGGGGCTAAAAGTTTAGTAGATTCAGCCCTTCCAGTGCTTCTAAAAGGAATAGCCAAAAACAATAGTAAAAAAGGTGGCGCCGAAGCTCTACTTGCAGCTGTAAGTAAAAAACACGACGGAGGTATCTTTGATCACCTAGAAACCCTCACTAAAAATCCAGAAAAAGGAGAAGGAAAAGGCATCTTAAAACATGTTTTAGGCACTACAGAAAAAGAGGTAGAACAAGTTTTGGCCGAAAGCACCGGCACCTCTAAAACCGATAGTAAAAAAATTATGATGATGCTGGCTCCAATGGTGATGGGCGCTATCGGAAAAGCCCAAAAATCAGGCAAACTAGATGCTAAAAAAATTACAACTCTGATTCAAGATCTCAGCCAAGACCAAAAAATGGGCAATCTGTCTACCAATAATTTAGCTCTTAAATTTTTGGATAAAGACCGTGATGGAGATTACAAAGATGATCTAATGCAGATGTTTATTGCCTGGATCATTAAGCTCTTCACTGGAGGCAGCAAAAGGTAAAACTAATACCCAATATCAAGAGGCTTTGTGCCATCTCTCGCCGTGATAAGGCCTGCATTACACAACACAAACTTGTACAAGTAGCACACTCAGTCTGACCGGTAAAGAGCGTTTCTTTAGGTTTTATAAAGCAATTAAATAACCTTTTCTATTATTAGAAAATCAACTTATCTATTGAGGGATCAACATCACACTTCCACTAATCCGCTGATCAAAAGATTGACCCGTATTAGTATCAAAAAAAGTGGGGCCTTGACCCAAGTTCCATGTAATTAATTTACCAGCAGATTTATCATAAATAGATCGCCATTCATAGTTAATCCAACAGGAGCCAGGCTCGTCCCCTTTCCAGGCTGGTTGGCCCACTTTAAGTGTGTAAATTTCTTTATTTTTTTTAATCGGATCTAACCCCTCAAGCCAGCAATCTTCACCAAATTTTTGGTCAATGACCTCTTCGAGTTGTGCCATGTCTATATTTTCCTGAACGACGAAATGAAAGGTTTTGTCCCTAACTATTTCAAAAATATTTACATCATCTTTAATCCTTAAATACGGTTCCATATTAGTTTCTGGCCAGTGTAGAACAACCAGTGGACCAAAATCACTCACTCGTAATTCTCCCCCCATTACGGTTTTAGGAAACTCAAAAGCGATCCCTAAACGATTATTAACATAGGCACTCCAGATTTCATCTTGAGGTTCAGTATTAGAGGCTTGACGCTCTGTTTGTCTTTCAGATTCATCTCCCTCTTTTTCAATATCAATGCCTGAATTCACACTCCCACAACCAACCAAAACAAAGATCAGAAGCAGTAATAATTTTTGCATCCAAAAATATATCTATTGAGTCAGTTTCCCAATATCCAACAGCGGTATCCCGCTATCTGGTAGCACACCCCATTTAATTTGCGGAGACATTTTCTCTACAAATTGAAGCTGAATTACCTCTGGACTATCGGCTAAAGCCTCTCCTTTTAGGCGAATAGACTCAGCTTCAGCTTCGGCTTCAATAATGGTTTTTTCTTTTCGGATTTCAGCTTCTTGTTTTTCAAACTCAGCTTTTTCAATTTTTTGCTGAGCGATTTGTTTTTCCTCAATCGCACTCAGATAGGACTGACTAAACCCAATATGTCGAATCAAAACATCCCCCAAAACAATATTTTTATTGCCAAAGTTTTGCTCTAATGTCGTTTCAATTTCTTGTTCCATTTTTTGTCGAGTGGCTTCGTTATACAATTCTTTAGAGGTAAATCCTGTTACTTTTTCACGGGTAATAGATCGCGCCGCAGGTCGTACAACTTTGTCTACATATCCAAGACCAATGGATTTATAAATCACACTCGCACTATCACCATCTATTTGAAATTGCACGGTAAGATCAACCGTCACTCTTTGACCATCTTTTGTCAGAGCATCAATAGAATTGTTTCGACCTCCCTGTTGTATAGCGTACTGACGAATGGCCGATTCACTACTATTAACCAAGCTTTGAAGCTGGAGCGTTTTAGTGTTATTTACCATGTCGGCTTCACTCAAATGAGTAGACATCGTGTAAGTTTGCAGACGTGTATTCATCATAATCACACTCTGCCAAAAAGGAATTTTTAGGTGAATCCCTTCATCTAGTTCTTGTTCTATCACCCCTCTTCCCCTATCAAATAGAACCCCTACATGTCCAGCTGGAACATTTACAAAACCATCCATAATAACCAGTATTATAGCGGTAACTAAAACAAATATTGGAAGTAGTTTAGTGGTGAAAAAGTGTTTCATAGGGATAGGGGGTAAAGAAAAATTTTGAGGTTTTTGTTTAGCTCCAAAGACTGAAGCTTTCTTCTTTTCAACATTAATAACATTGGAACTAGTGTCAAACAAGGCGTTAAAGAGCCCTTCTAGATCTTCATTTCTAAAGGCTTTCAAAACCCCCTGCAAATATTTTGGATTTTTAAATAGATAAAACCCAAATCCCAATACCACAAAAATAAAAAAGTTTTGAGTAAAAGCCATCACAAGAATGACAAGCAGAATAACAGGTGCCCAGAACTGTATTTTTTTCATGTCTTAAAAAATAGGGAAAATAAATTTTTTGTCACACCAACTTTACAGCCGCATTCTAAAAACTTTCAAGAAAAATTAAAAGAAACCATTCAATTTTAAAAATTACTGAAACTCCAATCCTCCTTTACCCGCTTTAACTTCAATCTTTTTAGCCGACAATGTGGCCTCTAACAATTTTAGAGCGAGTGGGTTCAGTAGTTCTCTTTCAATCGCACGTTTGAGTGGACGAGCGCCAAAGGCTGGATCAAAGCCCTCTGTAACCAAGTATTCCTTAGCTGATTTATCAAAGGTGATTGTTATATCTTGATTTTCTTTGAGACGAGCCATGACTTGATTGAGCTGAAGTTCTAAAATTTCTTGAATGTGTTTTTTACCCAACGCATGAAACCCAATTATTTCATCTAACCGGTTCAAAAACTCTGGACGAAAAAATGAAGTAAGCTCCTCGCGCATTTTTTTCTCCGGGGGCAAAGCTTCACCGGTGAACATTTCGGCCAAAAGGTTTGAGGTAAAAATAATGATTGTATTTTTGAAGTTTACTTTTCGCCCTTTGCTATCGGTTACATGACCATCATCCAAAATTTGTAAGAAAATATTAAAGACATCTCTATGAGCCTTTTCTATTTCATCAAAAAGCAAAACTGAATACGGACGACGACGAACTTTGTCTGTGAGTTGCCCTCCTTCATCATGTCCAATATATCCTGGAGGCGCTCCAATGAGTTTAGCCACGGAGTGAGATTCCATGTACTCAGACATATCAAACCGTAGCATAGCCTCTTCTGAATCAAATAAAATTTCGGATACACTTTTAGCCATCTCCGTCTTGCCTACGCCGGTCGGCCCCAAAAACAGGAACGAACCAATAGGTCTGTTTTCTGCCGCTAATCCGGCTCTATTTCTACGGATAGCATTAGATACAGCACTAATGGCTTTTTCTTGTCCTATCAATCTTTGTCCTAAACTTTGCTCTAGATGTCCCAAGCGTTCTGATTCTTTTTCCGTTAGTTTAGTCGCAGGAATACCGGTCCACTTGGCAATAATTTCAGCAATGTCATTCTCGGTGATTTCTTCACGAAGGAGTTTATGTTCGCCTTTAGAGTGAAGAGATTCTAAAGCCGTTTCAAGGTTTGGGATTTCACCATGACGCAGCTCTGCAGCTCGGGCAAAATTAGCATTTTTCTCAGCCGTTTCAGCTTCAAATTTAAGGACATCTAGACGCTCTTTGATCTCAGAAATTTTATCAACAGATTCTTTTTCTAATCGCCATTCAGCCTCAAATTTTTTAAGGTCTTCTTTAAGATCAGCAATCTGTTTCTCTACTTCATTGAGTCGTTCCGGTTTAGTATTTTCTTTTTTGAGGGCGGCCTTTTCAATCTCTAAAGTAAGCACTTGTTTTTTGAGATCGGCAATTGATTCTGGCTCTGATTCTATTTCCAGTTTCAGTTTACTCATAGACTCATCAATCAGATCAATCGCTTTATCTGGCAACTTTCTATCTGGGAGATACCGCATCGATAAATTCACCGCCGCGATTAAAGCATCATCGGTAATGCGTACTCCATGATGAAGCTCATATTTTTCACGAATTCCGCGTAAGATGGCTAGGGCTTCTTCAAAGTTGGGTTCTTCTACTGGAACCGGTTGAAACCTCCGTTCAAGCGCCGCGTCTTTTTCAATATATTTTCGGTATTCATTTAGAGTTGTAGCTCCAACGCAGTGTAAAGCGCCTCGAGCAAGGGCTGGTTTCAAGATATTACCAGCATCCATAGCTCCTTCAGCGCTTCCGGCTCCAACGATAGTATGGAGTTCATCTATAAAAAGAATAATTTTTCCTTCGGCTTTTTCGATCGCTTTGAGAACATTCTTTAATCGATCTTCAAACTCCCCTCGATACTTGGCTCCGGCTACCATTGACGCTAAGTCTAAGGAAAGCACTCTTTTCTTTTTGAGTGATTCTGGTACTTCTCCCTGAAAAATTTTCACAGCTAAGCCTTCAGCAATAGCGGTTTTACCGACTCCAGGATCTCCGACCAGGCACGGGTTATTTTTGGTTCGACGAGATAAAATCTGAATCGTTCGACGGATTTCTTCGTCCCGTCCAATAATAGGATCAATTTTTCCTTTCTCGGCTAAGGCGGTGTAATCAATACAGTATTTTTCAAGCGCTTTGAGTTTTTCATGGCCGTCCGAAGAATCTATTTTTTCTCCCTGACGAAGATCTTCAATAGTTTTCTTCAAATCTTTTTGATTTATACCGGCCGCTTGTAACACAGCCTTAGCGGTAGAATTCACATCAAATACTGCCAGCAAAATATGATCAATTGCTAAGTATTCATCTTTAAATTTAGTCTGCCATCTTTCGGCCCCTCTTATAGTTTGGCTAAAATCAGATGAAGGCTGACGAACGCCCCCTTCTACTTTGGCTAAATTTTGAACTTTTTGAGCAATTTCTGATTTGATGTTATTTGAATCAACTCCAAGTTTGGCCAGGATTTGATGTACAAACGAATTTTCATCACTCAACACAGCCAGTAACCAGTGCTCTACTTCAATATTAGCAGCCCCAAAATCGTCTGCTAGTTTTTGAGTATTAACGATACTTTCTGCGGCAGCCGTAGTCCATTTATCAAAGTTCATCTTAAAGAAATTTATTTATATTGAGCTAAAAAAACATTTCCCTCCTTAGTGAATGGTCTATCTCTTAATGCATTTTCTTTTAAGTGACGGATTTCAGAAGCCCTCTTTTTTGGATTATTAACAAACAAAAGCTTAATATTATTTTTCGAAAAAGGATTCTCGACTTCCATATGACCAAAGTTAAAAATGAAACCCCAAAAAGTCTGCCTAATCTCAAAACTTTCGACGAAATCTGCATGCACAACTGGCTTAGTAAATACCATGTTAATTTTTCATTTTTAGCAGTCTTATTATATGAGTGCTAAATTATTTTGTCAAAATTAGTCATTCATAAATTTTTAATTTTGAGTCTACATAGATAGAATGTTAATAGAATAAAAAACAAACATGCCACCAGCTAAACCTTACATGTCATCGGGAGCCGTACACAGCATCTTCCTCTTTGGAGTGATTGGGATTTTATTAATTTTGACCTTCCTTCTGCTCTCCCCTTTTCTGACTACCGTTTTTATGGCCGCCATTGTGGCAACTGGAGTCATGCCATTAGTAGATTTTTTAATAGAAAAACGAAAGTGGAATAGGATAGTAGCCGTTCTAGGGAGTTTTGTAGGAATTATTTTACTCATTTTGGTTCCTGTAACACTACTCGTAGCCTCTTTAGTGGGAGAATCTCTAGTTGTTTCACAAAAATTGTTGCAAATGTCGACTGGCTTCCAGGGAAAATTTGAAGCCTTCTTAATGCAGAACGAACTTATTCAAAAAAGATTTCCATTTATCATAGACAAAATAAATTTTGAAAATTTTGCTATCGTTACCGGTGATGTAGCGGGAAAACTCAGTGGAACGCTTATTAAATCCGTAGCCGGACTTATTAAGCATATTTCTATTATTGTATTACATGCCGTCATATTTTTATTCGCCCTTTGTTATTTCCTCCTCGATGGGAAAAAAATTGTAAAATATATAAAAAAACTGCTTCCCCTTTCCACAAATCAAAAAACAGAACTTTTCAGAAAAATAAAAGACCTTATGCATGCCATTATTTTTGGGATGTTTGGAGCGGCATTAGCCCAAGGTATAGTATTGGGAATAGGGCTAGCCATAGCCGGCATTGAGAATGCTATCTTCTGGGCAGCCGTAGCCACACTACTCGCCCCTATCCCCTATATTGGAATTGGAATTGTGTGGATTCCAACTGTCGCCTGGTTATTTATGAATGGAACTTACGGAACCGCTATTTTCTTACTCGCCTGGTGTCTTATTTTTGTAGTCAATATCGATAATATTGTGAAGCCCCTTATCATTGGGTCACGAAGTATGCTCCATCCATTTGCAATCATGCTGGTAATTTTTGGAGGGATTCTGTCTTTTGGATTTAAAGGACTCATTTTTGGTCCGCTTATTCTAACTCTACTATTTGCCTTCCTTCATATATACGAATTGGAATACGTGGATAAAAAAGCTCCAAAAATATAATCTCAAGCCTCTTATTTTCCCTTCATCAAATTAGGAGGTTAAACCAATTCAACTTTTGGTTAGCACAGAAAATACTAAGAGTCCAAAGTATAGAGTTTACCTTTAAATCCCTTAGACTGCCAAATTTGGCCCTGAGGACTCACTAACAGAGCTTCTAAATCATCTGTTTTTTTGGTAAAAGCCTGAGCTTCTTCAAACCCCATAACAAAAAGGGCGGTACTCATAGCATCACAAAAAGCCCCAGAGTGATTCGATTGGACATAGACTGATTTCATTCGATCAGCCGGCTTTTGGTTTTTGATGTCTATAAGGTGATGAAACTGTCTCCAAGCTCTACGACTAGGAGAAGAACTACAGGCAAAAAAATTATCAAGCACTGTTTCGCCTATAACTTTTTCATTCGTACGAGGATCTTCAAAATAAATTTTCCAAGGCCCAGTTGCATCTTCACCTTTAGCATAGATATCGCCGCCTCCATTAATGAAGTAATTTTTCACCCCAGCCTCATGCAATATTGTTCGGGTCTGATCTAAAAAATAACCTTTCCCAAAACAACCAAAATCTATAGGGGCACTAATCTTAACCTCACAACTCTCTGGATGTAGTGCTATATCGCCTAAAGCTCCAAAGTCCTTCTTAGGCCTAAGACTATAATGTTCATCATAACCCCAAGCATCTAAAGTAGACTTAACGGTGCAGTCTATAATTCCACCTGTCTGAATTTTAAAATTTTGCGCCATTTGGCAGAGTTCAAAAAACTCAGGATCAATATGAGTCCAGGTATCTAAATTTTGATTTAGCTGTGAGAGTTTTGAAGTTGCAATAAACCGAGAATAATCCTGTTCAATACGATCGGCCTCCCTAAACACTAGGTCTAACATCGCTTTTGACTCAGCTTCAAATCTTACATAAATCTGAGTCCCCAAATATTCGGCTTGATGGAAAAAATAAGGCATAGCTATTCCTTTTCCCTAAAAACTCTCCAAATCAGTTCAGGCCCCCATTCCACTCCGGCCTCATAAGGAACTATTAGTAAAAGGGGGAAACTTTTTGATCTCATAGTAATATTTAAGCTTCAACCCTAAGTTGAGATAGAGCGTCATTAAATCCAGTTGAAGTTAGGGAAGATCCATTGACCACACTTGGGAGGTCTTGTATTTCTGAAATATTTTTCCCAATAACAAAATCACCGGCTTTCCCTTCATAAAGTACTTGGTACTCTCGACTCGTTTTATGCTGAGGATTACCCTGGAGGCTAAAGGCACTAATAACGCCCTCTTGAACTGTAAAACTAACCGTCATTTCAGTCTCTCCTTTTGGAGTGCCATAATTCGTAGCATAGGAAAATGTGCCAGAAACTCCGGTTGATTCTGTTGTAACTTCCACAGGAGGTTCTTGACTGACAGGTAATTCAGTTTCTTCAGTTGCAGTAGTTTCTGTTTCTCCTGTTGTTGAAGATGGAGTTGGTAGTGTTGTTCCCTCTTTATCACAACCAGCCACCACTAAAAGCCCTACAAACAGAAGCCAGTTTCGTGTTTTTCTCATTGATTAAAATATAAAAATTTCAACCCGCATACTAGATGAACCTAGGCTAAAAGTAAAACGAAAACTTGCTCCAAAAACAATGACCGCTAAAATCTCTTGGCGCTCTTAACCAAATTCAAAGCCGAGAACATAAGCGCACTTTTAATCTGGAAGGCAAGCGTTCATAGAGCCAGGTAATACCTGGACAGAGTAAAGGCCTATGATGCGCCAAATCAATAACTACAAGCCCAGGTGGCGGAACTGGTAGACGCGCACGACTCAAAATCGTGTTCCGCAAGGAGTGAGGGTTCGATTCCCTCCCTGGGCACCATCACCAATACAATCCTCCTTTATGAAGGTTTTTATTTGTGATTTTTTCACGACAGTGAAAACAAGCAAGGCAAGTATTCCCCCCTAAAATACCTTATTTTTTTTCTATTTTTGGTTGTGCTTTTTTAGTCTCTACTGTTTGAGCTTCAGATTTTGGTGGATTAGCCGCATAAGCTAGGTTCTCAGGTTTCAAATCTTCAGCTGAATATCCGGCATAAGCTGGGTTAAAATCTGGTTTAACATTAGCAGCTTCAAGCAAGTTTCGATCATACGGATCAAGAGAGAGCGTTCTGATAGGGAATGGAATAGTAATTCCCGCATCATCAAACCCTTGTTTGATGTATTGAATTACTTCTGACTGGATACTCCACCATCTTACGGTTGATTCAATCCAGAACCGCACCTCGATCAAAATAGCTGAATCACCAAACTCTAAGGTCAAAGCCTCTGGATGAGGTTCTGGCACAACTTGAGGATGTTTTTTGACAGCGGCTAAGGCCGTTTCAATAGCATAAGGCAAAGGCGTTGAGTAATGCACTCCCACTTGGACTGAAATACGACGGAAACTATTGGCCGTAAGGTTTTGTACCACTTCGGTTAGCATATCCGCATTAGGGATAATCAAACTTGTACCATCAAAGGCTTGAACTTCAGTTACCCGCATTTCCATATTGGTAATACGGCCAAGCTTTCCGTTTATATTAATAATATCATCAATCTTAAACTTCTTTTGGGTCAAGATTACCATTCCCCCAATAATATTGGCGAGAAGGTCTCTAAAAGCAAAACCCAGTCCCAAAGAAAGGGGCCCCATAACCCAGGTCAGGTCAATTCCTACAATACTAAAAGCAATAACGCCTCCTAAAATAATAATCGTAAAGAAAACCGCCCGTTCGATAAGCAGAATTACCTCTTTATGCATTTCGTACTTTCGACGTTTCATAATACGCCCGGCCACAATTTTAGCGGCAAAGAAAGCAATAAAGATAAAGATCAAAAAGAGAAAAATAGCAATCCCCCATTTCACAATCTCACCCCAAACTCCAAATCCACTAAGCCAACCATCATCATTATTGTTGTTATTGGCTAGTACGGTCCCTAGCGGCAAAAAAACCGCTCCCAAAGCCAGGTTTAACTGTACTCTAAGCCATTTAATTTGGGTTTGAAGGGTATTTTTCAACATTAAAATTCGAAAAAAATCCCCTAATTATACCAAAAAATAAAGGGCTTTACAATACTTAGTTAGCCAAAAAGTCTTAAAAACGAGAAGCACGAACAAAGCAAAAACCCACAGTTTTCCAAGTATCTTTAATATTTCTGGGCTCTTTCAGCATAAGATAAAATTTCTAATTCAGAAATATCAGAAATTTGAGTCATACTTCGTGCCAAAAGCTTTGATAATTGGAGGTTTGTAAGCAGTGGAATATTTCTATCGACAGCTTTACGACGGATTAAATATCCATCAGAGATTTCTTCATGAGAAAACCTATTTGAGGTGTTTATAACCAGTCCTACCTCTTTATCCTCAATCATGTCTACCACGTTGGGATGGGCTCCAGAAGAAACTTTATGAACCATCTCACATTCATATCCATTGTCTTGTAAAAATTTGGCAGTGTTCTCAGTCCCTACAAAGCCAAACCCAAGACGGTAGAATTTTTTGGCAATAGGCAAAAAATTCGCTTTGTCTTTAATGGTTCCAAGCGTTACCAAAATCTTGGTTCCTTTCTCTGGCAGAGAAAATCCAATTGAGATCATACTTTTTAAAAATGCTTCTTCCATCGTATCTCCAAAACAAGCCACTTCTCCAGTAGAGCTCATCTCTACGCCTAGGTTTGGATCAGCATTTTTGAGTCGAGAAAAAGAAAACTGTGCCGCTTTAAGCCCTACCGATTGAACTTCCAATGGGTTTTTTTCCTGTGGCTTGAGGGTTTCTCCCATCCAAATTCGTGTCGCAATATCAATGAAATTTTGACTTAAAACTTTAGAAGCAAAAGGAAAACTCCGGCTGGCTCTTAGGTTGCATTCAATCACTTTAATTTCATTTTCTCGCGCCAAAAACTGGATATTGAATGGTCCCGAAATATTTAGCCTTTTAGCTAATTTATTAGCAATTTGCCGAACTCTTCGCACCGTTTCTAAGTAGAGGTTTTGAGGAGGCAAAACAATCGTAGCATCTCCTGAGTGTACTCCAGCATTTTCAATATGTTCAGCAATAGCGGAGACAATAATTTCACCGTTTTGAGCCACTCCATCAAATTCAATTTCCTTAGCGTTATCCAAAAATTTACTAATCACTACAGAACTTTTAGTCGTTCCTACCGCTGACTTTAGGTAACTTTCTAACATATCATGATCCATCGCCACCGCCATAGCCGCTCCTGAAAGGACAAAACTTGGCCGGACTAAAACAGGGTAACCCACTTCATCAGCAAAACGGTAAGCCTCTTTTAGGTTTTCAAAGCTGGCCCAAGCTGGCTGATCAATTCCTAACTCATCACAAAGTGCTGAAAATTTTTCTCTGTCTTCACAAGCTTCCACAGACTCGACCGGGGTTCCTATCAGATTTACTCCAAATTTATCCAACTCTACCGCCAAATTTTGCGCAATTTGCCCTCCCGTAGAAAAAATTACTCCATCCGGTTGTTCTTTATTATATACGTCTAACACCCGTTCAAGAGTGAGTTCCTCAAAGTACAACCTATCGCATTCATCAAAATCAGTAGAGACGGTCTCTGGATTAGAATTAATAAAAATTGTTTCGTGCCCTAAACGTTTCAGTGTACGCAAAACCTGCACTCCACACCAATCAAATTCGACAGAACTACCAATACAATACGGGCCAGAACCAAGGATGAGAATCTTTTTTTTCTTCATTTTTTCGACTTGTTAAGTGTTTCAGTGTTAAAATCAGAGTATACTTTTCCTTCTGGCTCCACTGCCAATTGCCCAAAAAGCAATTCGCTGGATTTTTTTTGTATTTCTAAAAAATATTTTTGACCAACTACCTCCTTTTTAACTATGAATCTTTTTATATCAACCACTTTTATCTGACCTAAAATTACTGGATTTTTTGAATTCATTGGATTCCTAATCTTTTCATTTTTTACAATTTTCTCCTTTAATTCATTCCATTGATCCAAAAGTTTAGTAACAAAGTCCATTTCCAGAAGATTTTACAAAAAAAATTTTTGGAGTGAAAATGATTTTTAGCAAAAATTATTTAGAGCTCATTATTCAAACAACGCCAAAGATTCATAAGGATCGTTTTTCAAAGATTCTAAACGAGATTGTAAATTCCCTACATGTAACTCAAGTTTATGCCCATCAGGATCTAAAAAATAAAATGAATCACCTTCACTTCTATTCTTTTTAAATTCAGTAACTCTAGCCGTTCTTAGTCTTTTAACTATAATTGGAAAATTTTCAGGAGAAACGGTAAATGCATAATGCGTGTAGCTACCTCTTTCTTCTAAATTAAGTGTATTATTGTCCAAACTCAGACAAACCCAGAGCCCTCCTAACTCTAAATAAGCTCCACTTTCCCAACGAGCTTTTAATTGTGCGTTGAGCAAGTCTTCATAAAAATTCACAGATTTATCTACGTCACTAACCGCTAAGGTTAAATGATTAAAGCCTTCAATCAATGATGATTTTATTTCCATAATGTAGAATAATTCTCCCCATCTAAAACGATTCCGTCAAAAAAATACTGAGATTCCGTATAAATTTTGAAATGAACTAAAGACGGGAAAAAACCAAGATCCCACTCCGAGTTATCAATCTAAAATTTAAACTTGAAGATTTCAAGTTTGCAAAATTTGGAAATCAAAGTTATTTTTTTAGAAATTGTTTCATAGAGGGTTTTTTTTGGGTTCGTTTTTTGATCACATAAAAAATGAACACACACATATGAATTTTGAAAAAATTACTTCAGCCCAAAACCCCAAAATCAAACACGTAAAGCGTTTAAGCCACTCTGTAAAGGACCGCAAGAAGGAAGGCCAAACTATTTTAGATGGATTTCACCTTATACAAGAAGCGTGTCAAAAAGGGTTTGAAGACCAAATTGAATTTATGGTGATTACTGAAAAATTCAAAGGGGCTTTAGAATTCAAATCTTTAACACCAGTCCAACCGGTATTAGAAATCCCAGAAAGTCTAATGACGACCATTGCCCCTACTAAATCCCCTAGTGGAATCTTAGCCGTCTTTAATATTCCCAAAACCCCTCCTATACAAACCCCCAAAGCCATTGTGTGTATAGACCAAATACAAGATCCAGGGAATCTGGGTACTATCTTGAGAAGTTGTACTGCCACTGGCGTTGTGAATGTTTATTGTAGCCCAGGCACTGTAGAGGTGTGGTCTCCAAAAGTATTACGAGCTGCTATGGGCGCTCATTTTTATGTTCATATCCAAGAAAATTCAAACCTATCAGAGGCGCTTAGAGACTTTAAAGGAAATATCTATGGCACCTTTATGAACGGAAATACGAACCTCTTTAATACCCCATTTGAAATCCCTTCAGCTTTTGTCCTAGGCAACGAAGGCCAAGGTATTTCTAAGGAAGTTGAAGCCGTTTGCACTCATAAACTTTCAATCCCTATGCACAATAATTTTGAAAGTCTCAATGTAGCTACTTCTGCTACGGTGTGTCTGTATGAGTTTTACCGACAAACCGGTCAAGTCGATTAATTTTATACATTTCACAAAAACTTTTCACTTTCTCGCTGTATGGAGCTTTAAAGCTCAGCGTGTTTTTTGAACCTACAAAAATTTTCCCCATAATCAAAAAATGTAATCGCTCCCCTATGATGTACTCTGCATTTTGAAAAGCTGAGATACATTCCTTTTTGTTTTTAGGGGTCCAGACCTTTCCTGGGAAATTTTTAGGAACAAAGTTTTTATCCCCTGGCTGAAACGGTACATACACAAATTCATAGCCTTTTAAATTATTCAAAGCCAAATTCCAAATAGCTGCATCAATATCAGAAAGCGCGTTAAACAAGACTACTTTTTGTACCTTTGGTGGAAATTTTTGGGATTTATCTAGGGAAACTAAAACACGATCTTGGGTAACCTCAAAATTCCTGATTCCCCATTCACGCAAAGCCAAAGCTGACCGGTCATCCCGAACCGAGATATAATCAACTCGTGAAAACACATACTTCGCACACCACTTAGACGCCCATCCAAGATGAGAATCTACCCCTTGATACTCCATTAGGATGGGGGCTTTCGGGCACAAATACTGACACCACCTAAAGACCACATACCACAAAAAACACGCTCTGAATTTAATGGCAAAAAGCCCCCCCCCTACAAACACAATTTTATCCACTCTTTCTCTCAGTGAGTAAATCTGCTTTCGGTAATTTTTATCCCTCAAAAACTTCCAAAAACTTCTCACCGCTGTTGGCGGCATTAAAGAGGTCTGAAATCTCCCCTCACAAAAAGTTCTAGACCCCTCAGGGTTAGTGGTCATCACGATAGGATCATTATAGCTCTCCAGCGCTGAAGCAAGAATCATCTCATCCCCAATATTGCCCGCTCCAAAGTTTCCTATCAGTAGTGTTTTTGGCATTGATACAATTTTCTATACAAATAATAAATTTTGCAACCCTAAAGGATTGATCCATCTATTTTCTAAAGATTGTATAAGCTTTGTTTCAAAATTCTGAAAACACACACAACATTTAAAACTTAATAAAATTTCAACTTTAAAAGAGTTTAGGTTAAAATAACATTAAATTTTTTTTATTTTGTGCCAAATCCTATGCAAAAATTACATCGGTCAGCTCACAAAAAAAATAACAAAAAACAAAATCCTTTTTATCTAGATCCCAATGCACAAGCCGTAATCACAGCGTGCGAAAGTCTCGGTCTAGATCCCTACAATATTGAAGTGTCAAAAAAAGATCAGAACGTTCAACAAATCTGTCACAAAGCACTAGAGAACATTGGCGTTATGCCTGACTCTACAATCCAAATCCTAGAACGACTAAAAAAAGCATAAATTGACAAAACAAAGAAAAAATAATAAAAAGATAAAGATGAGATTTATTTATTATATGGAAAACACTGGCGGCGGGTTTAATAGTGGTGGAGACCACCGCTCTCCTAAAGATATACCCGATTATATAGGTATGGGAGAAAGCCATTTTAAAAAAATATCAGAAGACAATGCTCGTTTAATAAAAGAGGTTTTAGAAGACAAGATTGCAAAAAATTTTCCTGAAACCTTATCCAGAATTACACCTTTAGAATCAACTATAAACAGGCTTATCCATGAAGCCTTAGGGGGCCCCAAAAGTTTAACTGAATCTATACGCGATCAAATTCAAAAAACTATTCGGACACCAGAACATAATATTGAAAAGATTATATCAGACGCTAAAAAAACTACAGGCATGGCAAGCCATTTTGTAGCCTATATGGTGGCGTATTTTTTACATGAAATGTCCAAAACTAAAAAATCCTAATACAAATAATCCCGCTTGTTTTGGTTATGTTCTTCTAAAGTTCTACCAAAGTGAATCTGTCCAGTAGGATCATGCAGGTAATAATAGAACTCGGTATCTACCGGGTAAGTAGCAGCTTTTAGAGATTCTAGTCCAGGATTAGAAATGGCGGTTGGCGGCAACCCTAATTTTCGACGAGTATTATAGGGTGAATCTGTTTCAAAATCAGCTGCATAAAGGGGACCTTTCCAGTCATTTTTTTCATATCGAGTGGTCGCATCTATACCTAAAGGAATGCCTTCATCCAGGCGTTTCCAGATAACCCCAGAAATTTTTTGTTTTTCTTCATAACTATCCCCAAAAGCTTCACGCTCAATCATAGAAGCCACTATCACTACGGCCTCTAGACTTCTACCATTTTTATTAATATCAGCTTTAAGCGCGGCTATTTTTTGCTGAAACGTTTTATAGAGTTGGGCAATAAAACGTTTAGAGGTAAACCCCTCATACGCAACAAAATAGGTAGAAGGAAACAAATATCCCTCCAAAGTAGGAATTCTGAATCCTAAATCACACTGGTTTACACATGCGTTAAAGGCCCCTACTTCAGTTAACCCTTTTTTGGCTAGAAGGGAGTCAATCTGATCTACCGTATAGCCTTCTGGAATAGTAATTTTGATTTCGGCAGAGCGCCCATTTTGTAATACTTCAACTAACTCAGAAAAAGTAAGGTTTTTTTGCAGAATATATTCTCCTGCCTGAAGTTTATTCCCCAGCCCTTGATAGGTCACAAACCAACGAAAAACCAAAGGATCGGCAATAAGTTCTTTGTCTTCTAATATTTGGACAATACGCTTCAGGCTACTGCCTGGTTTGATTTCAACTGGCACACGAGCGGTAGAATCAGAATTGGGTCTATCCCAGTGATATAAAACTCTACCACCAAAGTAGAGACAAGCCAGCAATAAAACAAAAACTAAATACTTTTTCATTGATTGTTGTGAGACAAAAATTTCTTACAAATTATTTTGGACGAGGCCGTAAGAAAAAATTTTAATGAGCAATAATAGTATTACCTATTGTGAATGAATTTTTTTGAGAATAACAAAGCCCAAGATTATTTGCAGGAATTTTACTACATTCCCATACCTCCCATAATGTGTTTCATCTTTTCAGCCGCTACTTGTTGCGCTTTTTTGAAGGCTTTATTACAAGCTTCCATAAAAGATTTTTCAAGTTTTCGCGGATCAGACAAGATAGCCTCATCTAGGATTTCTACTTTTACAATTTCTTGCTCTCCCGTAACGGTTACTTTTACACCGCTAGCCTCAGAAAAGATGTGAGTATTAGCGAGCTCTTTTTTAATTTTTTTAGCTTCTTTTTGGAGCTTGTACATGTCTCCCATTTGTCCGAACATTCCCATGATTTTTGTAGGTTAGATTTTAAACAATTCGCCCTCATAGTAATCCCCTCTTTTTTTTTGTAAAATTTTGTGATGAACCATTTGCACTAAACCCTTTGAACCTATAAAATTCAAGGGATTTGAAAACCCACTAACCCACACACAAAACATGAGTCAGGATTACAAAGCGGAAAATATTCAGGTACTTGAAGGTTTAGATCCAGTCCGAAAACGACCTGGAATGTATATTGGTTCAACAGACACACGAGGACTACACCACCTTATTTGGGAGGTTGTAGATAATTCGATTGATGAAGCTATGGCTGGACACTGTGAAAATATTATAGTGACTATCTGTAAAGACAACTCTATTTCGGTTCAAGATGATGGGCGAGGTATTCCGGTAGAAAAACATCCACAAACGGGAATCTCTACGGTAGAAACGGTACTAACCGTACTTCATGCTGGAGGTAAATTTGGAGGCGGCGGATACAAGGTTTCTGGAGGGCTTCATGGAGTGGGAGTTTCAGTTGTGAATGCCCTTTCTACTCGAACCGAAGTAACCGTAGAAAGGGACGGAGGCAAACACTTTGTTGCCTTTGAACGAGGCGAAGCTGCAGAACCACTTGGTCAAGTGGGAACCTCTAAAAATCACGGTACTCGCGTTCAGTTCTGGCCCGATGCAGAAATTTTTGAAACTACTGAATTTGATTTCAGCGTGGTAAAAAAACGTCTCAGACAACAAGCCTACCTTACTAAAGGAATCACCATTACCCTAGAAGATGCACGAGAAGGCAAAGAAAATACCGCTCAATTCTATTTTGAAGGAGGCATTTCTTCTTTTGTAAGTCATCTAAATGAAGGCAAAGATCGGATTGGCCCCGTACTCAATTTTGAAGGTGAAGCCGATAATATTGCCGTAGAAATTGCGCTCCAATACACACAAGAATTCCGTGAAAGCACTTATTCTTTTGCCAATAACATTCAGACCGGAGAAGGCGGAACGCATCTAACAGGATTTTCTATGGGGCTGACCCGTGTAATGAACAAATACGCACGAGAAAAAGGCCTTCTAAAAGAAAAAGATCCGAATTTCACTAATGAAGATGTACGTGAAGGGCTAACCGCTATTATTTCTGTAAAAGTTCCCGAACCTCAATTTGAAGGTCAGACCAAAGGAAAACTGGGAAATTCAGAGGTAAGAACCATCACCGATAGAATTTTTTCTGAAAAATTTTCAGAATTTTTGATAGAAAACCCAAGTGAAGCTCAAGCCATTGTCGGAAAATCAGCCCTAGCGATGCGAGCCCGGTTAGCCGCTAGATCCGCACGAGAAACCGTTATCCGTAAAGGCGCTCTAGAAGGACTCACGCTTCCTGGAAAATTAGCTGATTGTTCGTCCAAAGATCCCAGCGAGTCAGAACTCTTTATCGTAGAGGGAGACTCCGCCGGAGGTTCTGCTAAACAAGGGCGAGATCGACATACCCAGGCTATTTTGCCACTTAGGGGTAAAATCCTGAACACCGAACAAGCCCGACTTGACCGAATGTTGGCTAACAATGAAGTTAAAAGTTTGGTTGTAGCGTTAGGAACGGCTATTGGTGAAACGTTTGAACCAGAAAAACTCCGATACAAAAAAATCGTTATCATGACCGATGCCGATGTAGATGGAGCTCATATCAGAACCCTGCTTTTGACCCTCTTTTTCCGTCACTTTAAACCATTAGTACTCAACGGAAACATCTTTATTGCTCAACCGCCACTCTACAAACTCCAAAAAGGGAAACAAGTATGGTATGCCATGACCGACGAAGAAAAAAACGAGATTATGCAAACACATGACGTGAAAGGCGATAACATCCAAAGATATAAAGGGCTTGGAGAAATGAACCCCGATCAACTCTGGGAAACTACGATGGATCCTCATACTCGAACCCTCGCTCAAGTGACGGTTGAAGATGCCGAAAGAGCCGATAGTATTTTTAAAGTCCTTATGGGAGACGAAGTCCCCCCAAGACGAAAATTCATCCAAACCCACGCGGCAAACGTGAAAGATTTAGATATTTAGAAAGCACGGGTTGAAACCTAAGGTTTCCCCCGTGAGCCCCCTTCCTGAAAATATATTATTTAATTAATGAGTGAGTTTAAGGTCTCGTGGTTTCCTTAAACGAACGAATACAAATTTCAGGGGGATAACATAAGGGGGAGCATCCCCCTTATGACACTAATCTACATCAAATATCTGCCTCAATACTCCATCCACTATTTTATATTGGAAGCGTTTGTTTTTACTCTCAAAGTCTCTTTTTACAAAAGAAATCATAGTCTGATCAGCTATATAACGGATTCTTAAATTTTCTTCAAAAACTCCACGAAGTGCAGGATCAAACTGGTATTTAATATTTTTCTCTTCACAAAAAGAGATCATATTAAGCGTATGTTCATAGGCATCACACTGAATCATACAGTTTACTTTGTGCTTCTTACAGGCTGCATCTAGCCGATCTAACTTTCCAAGGATAGTAGAACCCTTTATAGTTTTATGCAGCCCATAGGGATCAATTACTCCTACGATATGATGAGGCGCATAAGGATTTTTATCTATAGCTTCTATGAGTTTTGCAGCTACTGGGTTAGCTCCGATAATAAGCGTTTGATAGAGAAACAAATTTCGAGACTTTTGCCACATTAATAAAAATCGGAAAACCCACTGACTTATTAGTAGAAAGCTTACCCCAAAGACAATAATATAAATATTAATCAGACGAGAAAAAAACAGTTCCTGATTAAAGAAATAGATAATCACCAAAAAACTACTGGCAATAATTCCTCCACACAAAATTAAAGCCAGATCAAAAAACACTCGTTTCCCAGACCTTGGGGGGATTCTGTAGTATTTTGCAAATCCAAGAAACCCGATCCAAGTAAGGGTAGCTAAAATACTAGCATAAGCATAAGGGGTAAAATCAAAGTCCGTTGAAAATATCCACCCTACTCTCACAAAATAGGCCAAAAAGAATGCCCCCAAAACCCCTAATATATCTATCAGAATATGTAGTGTTCGCAAAATTATCCAGTGTTTAAGCATAAGCGATCTTATTGTACTAAAGATAAAAAAAAACTCGAGACTGAAATTGCCTCGAGTTTTTGTTTAAAACTTTTTAAAGCGTTTATTTTGGTGCAGCAGCACCATCATTTCCATCATTTCCATCTCCATCATTTCCATCTTTATTATGAACTAGCACTCCATCAGCATAAAAAGTATGGTATTGAGACACTTTACTAAGATTATACGTTTGAACTTCACCTTCAACGTAGTCAACAGATTTGAGTTCTACCGATCCTTCTAAGAGTTGAATTACATCCCCAATCTCTAGCATAGCCACGCCGAGTTGATGATCTTCCTCTGTTTTTTGTGGATCAAGCGAAGCCCAAGTCTGAGTCCCATCTGCCTTAGTTACGTATACTGGATGCTCTGAAGTAACTCGTAAAAGATCATTGTTGAATTTGTAGTATCCTTCCCTTACTGGTGTTTCAAGTTTCAAGACTTGTGCCATAACAGTTTCACCATTTTTTTCGTTATAAGCCAGAACTTCATCTCCCAATATTATGTCTTCAATCTTTTTAATACTCTGGTCTGCCATCGTAATTTTGGTTCCAGCGGGAAAACAACAAGGTTCAGGTTTTGGACGTTTACGTGGTGTACACGGTTCACGAGTATCCTCTGCAGGTCCAAGAGGCTTTCCATTTTTGAACTTTCTTTCCCACCAAGTTTTTGTTCGTCTACTACAAAACCTTGCATATTTAATTTTATCATCTTTTTTTTCTTTAGGCTTACTAGGCTTACTAGTTTTCTTGGGACATTCGACACCAGTACTAATCCATTTCCCCCATGATCCCCAAGTACCTTTGCGAGTTTTACAACGAGTTCTTTTGCACCAGAAACCATTTCTACAAACTCGTTGTGTTTGACAAACTCGACCTTTTCTCCGAACTTCTTTAGTTTTTGGTTTTTTAGAAGTTTTTGGTTTTTTAGAAACTCTTTTAACGACTTCTACTCTTGATTTTTTAGAAACTCTTTTAACGACTCTTGGTTTTCTGGGTTTTACTGGTTTTGGACTAGAGTATGGCGCTCCGTATTTTTCAAGGGGGATAACAATAAGGTTTCCTTCACATCCATTATCCATTTGAGCAACCAACATAGTCACTCCATTTCTTCGTGAAATAGTCACGTTTTTAAGGGTAAAGTCTCCAGCTGTTTCCAAACTCATATCATTCCATCTATCTCCTTTCCCCGTTAAAACATGAAGCCGTTTTCCAGCAATACTACCGTATTCTTTTCCCCCGATCGTAATTGCACCATTTTTAAGCCATTCTCCAACACTTGCTGTCGTTCCTCGGTTCATATCTCTTTCTAGACCAGCTTTAGAGTTCGGGCCTTGTAGCGATTGAGCGGCTCCAAGAAGCCCTCGTTCAACAAAGTAACTTCTGGTATCTCTTCCTTTGGCTTGAGCAATAGCTTTCTTAACCACTACATTATTGTTTAATTGTTCCATTATTTTTACCATGAGCGCTTGAGCTTCTGGCGTAGCCCCTATTCCCATTTTTTCTACTCGATATACAAGATATTGAGCGACTCGATTACGCCCATCAAGGCCACCAGCTTGATCAAGTCTTGTCATAGCTGCTAGACCATCAATGTCTTTAACTCCTGCGGTCGTAATAAGGCTATCAATTTTAGCTTTAGTAGCCGCTGGAATATTTTCACTACTTCGGGCAATAACCACTTCTGTTTCATATTTTTCTAGAATTTTGGCTAATCTTCCATCTTTTCCAGCGGTCTTGATAGCCTCACGAGTTTTCGGCCCAATTTTGGCGTCTACACCTCCCGTATCAAGACCTTCTTTATTAAGTTCTTTTTGTACAAATTTAATAAATTCTGTACGTTTTGGTCCTCGCATAAGACTGACCCTGCTTTTAAAATCAGCAAGCGTTACATCTCCGTATTCAATTTTTTCAGTGGTTGGAGCGACCGTATCTACTTGATCTTTAGTCGTAGGAGTAGTAGTATCTACTGGATTGACTTTAGTAGTGTCATTTCCAAGTTTCTCAGTAATCCTTTGGATAGCGGCTTCTACAGCTGCACGGGTTTTTTTGCCAACTTTACCATCGATATCATCGGCCTCATTCCCAGAATCACTTAGTTTAAATCCTTGTTCTCGGAGCCATCTTTGAGCTTCTTTCACAGAACCTTCTGTTGGAAGCTCTTTAATGCCTTTTAGTTCTTCTAGTTTTTCTTTTAGTTTTTCTTTTGGAGTATTCTTGAGATATTCATCAAAATTCCCTCCTGTACTTACTACTTCAGAAGCCACTGCACCAGAACCTTCTAAGGTTTTAATAGCGGCTTCAAGTTGAGTAATCCATTCAAAGTTATAATACTCTACTTCAGGGAAATCTTTTTGTTTATCAGCGCTTAGACTATTATATCCCTCTTGATAAGCTTCAAGAGCTGCTTTAAGTTCCGCTACATCGGCACTTACTACCTTAACATTTTCTTCGTTAATTATATTTTGAATAACCACACGCTTCTTTGCGTCTACTCTTGTATATTTTTTCAAAAGTTCTTGTGAGAGGTCAATAAGTTTATTCTCAATATTTTTAATATTTTTAACATTTTTTATAATTTCATCCGATTCATAGGCATCAATTTTTTCTTTTAGTGGTAGCAGTTCCGTTAGTACAGAAAAAGAATCAAGCTGAGAATCCTTAAATTCTCCATTAGCCAAATTAAAAGCCACAATCGCATTATAAGCCTCTTGATAAAGAAACTTAGCTGTTTTAATATTGTCTTTATGAATTTTTTCCAAAAATTTATCTTGAGTAGCTTTTATTTGTTTTTCAGCCTCTCCTCTCAAGGTTTGAAGTTCTTCAAGCTTTTCTTTTGGAATTTCTGATCTATCTCTACTATCACTCGGAGTTGCCTCTTTAAATTCTGATGCCTTGGCAGAGATAGAAAAAATACTTTTTCTCTCTTCTGCAAACTTAGCTTCTTCGTGAAGTTTTTCAGTTTCTAGTTGTAGAAAGGTCTGTAGTTCTTTAAGGTTCTTAAATCCTAATGCTTCAAATTCTTTTCGAGTTAGTAACACGTCTTGATCTGGCATCCAGGAACGATCAAAGCTAATTTTGATATTAGAAGTCCCTGATTCACGAGAAACAGTCACACCAGAATTTCCAGACCAATCATCTACATCTAAATTTTTAAGGTCTACTAGTTCTCTAATCCGATCTAATAAATTATTCCGAGCTTCTTGACCCCCTGGAGTTACTTCTTGGCCAGATTCATGACCTGAGTCTAGAGTTTTGAAAATAAATTTAGTACCCTCGAAATCGGCATTGCATAGAAATTTCATGAATATTTAAATCAAAAAATCTGACAATTATATCACAAAAAAATAAAAATAACAAATGAAAATTTCTACCTCCTTTATACAAACACTTGTTAAAAGCTTCAAAGAATTTAATAAACCCCCAAAGCTAAGACAATTTTATGTCAAAAATAATCTACACAAAGAATTCCCTTTCAATAATCTACGGCACAATATTCAACCACACAAAGTCAGTCCAATCACCTCCTGAAACCCCCTCTGAACCAGTCGCACAATTCATAGAAGTCACATTTTTGGCCTGATTTATAGCTCCCTGTGTACCATCAAAAATAAATCCAGCTCCCCCAGTTCCCGTATCATTTTCTTTCTTCGTAATAATAATAAATTCTTCGTTATTAGCCACTCTTGCCTGATATCCATAAAGGTAACAGTGCCCATCAGTAAATTCTGGAAGATTATAATCTTGGTTATCCATCCGAGACTTAAAATCACTTACCGTTACCAGATCCAGGGCTCCAAAAATTCCATCCCCATCTAAATCAGCAAAGTTAACCTGGTCTGAGATAAATTCATCAGATTTAATAATAATAGTCGCATTCCTAATGACACTCAACCGAGAAGCATCATTAGCACTAAAAACATGGTTATGAAACGTAGCTACCCCCATTGATGAAAGGATTCCCGTAATCACAATGGTCACCAGCAACTCTACAAGTGTAAATCCCCTTTTAATCATTACGCAGATTTTACACACATATTAACATAAAACAAGTTCAAAAAAAAAGCGGCTCCCAAAAGGAAACCGCTTTTAGATTTAAACAATAATTTTAAATTATTCGTTCAAAATTTGAATATCATAGGTAGCTACAGAGTTAATAGTTCCTGAACCAGCTGTACTTTCTGTAACGTTAACAATACCGCCTGTTCCATCACATAGAGTATCAGCCGTGATATCAGCCACAGCTCCGGCTGTACCATCAACAATGGGTGTTCCGCTGTTTTCTTCACTACAAGTAAAGAAAGCAAACTGGTCAGCACCGTTGTTTACGTAAACGTAAGTGTACCCAGTAGTACTAGCCGCCGGCACAGAGTATCCTCCTTCGCTGAAGAGAGTCCCTTCAACCGATCCAGCGGTAGTCGTGTCTCCTTCGGCAATATCGAAGCTAGTAATAGTATTAACTGCACGGGCAGTTTTAAGAAGCGTAGCCATGTTTCGAATGGCAGCTTGTCGTTCTGAATCACGAGCTTTCTTGAAGTAACCAGAGAAAGTCGCAACAGAGATAGTTGCTAGGATACCGATGATCACGATAACCACGAGCAACTCAATAAGGGTGAATCCTTTTTTTGCTTGTGTTTGCATTTTTGCTAAAGGTTAAAAAATAGCGAATCGATATTAGCTTCTAGTTAAGCTTTAGTGCAAATAATTTGTACAAAAAAAAATTGCCTCAAAACACATTTGTGGTCTAGATTAACATTACTTTATACCGCTAGATGCAAAATTCAGGTTAAATCTCTTTAAGCGCTGCTTGTATCCCAGCCTCAAAATCAGTTATTTGAATGTCTAAAGTCTGACCAGTCATTATTTGATAGAGCTCTAGATATTTTTCAGCCGCCTGTAAGCGAATTTCATTTGTCATAAAGTCCTTTGGGTTTTGATCATTATTGTCTACATCGTATCCAGCTCCAACCAACATCCGTCTGACAAACTCTTTATCCAAGCTCACTGGCTCTTTTCCTGCCTCAAAAAGATCTAGATAGGTATCCGCAATCCAATACCGAGAAGAGTCAGGCGTATGTACTTCATCAATAACAATCAAATCCCCTTCTAGCGTAAGGCCCATTTCATATTTAGTATCTACTAATATTAACCCTTGTGCAGCCGCTAAGGCTTGCCCATGAGCAAACATTTTTAGAGCATAGCTTTCTGCCTGAGCATAGATTTCTTCACTCACCAAGCCTTCTTGTATTATTTCTTTCCGAGAAATATTTCTATCATGCCCTATTTCTGGTTTGGTTGTGGGGGTAAGAATAGGTTTAGGAAAAATTTGGTTTTTCACCATGCCTTCTGGCATCTCGATCCCTGAGATCATTCGATTATTATTTTTATAGGCATACCAAGCCGAAGTCGTCGTAGTACCTGTAAGGTAACCTCTTACAATAATCTCTATAGGGAGTGGCTTCGCGTTTTTTACGACAGAAACATTAGGATGCGGTACCGCTATAAGGTGATGTGGCACCCCAATATCATCAAGTTTCCCAAACCACCAAGCCGCAATCTGGTTTAACACCTGTCCTTTAAAAGGAACCGTTCCTAGAATAAAATCAAAAGCCGAAATTCTATCAGTTACTACAATGGCCCGAGCCTGATCATTCATTATAAAACTTTCCCTCACCTTGCCAGAATGATGTCCTTGGTGTTCATCAAAATCAATACTATCAATTACAAAATCCAACGCAGCCGGATCAATGTGAGTCATCATGCGATATTATGCTGATTTTTCCCAAAATTAAAATATAAAAACCGTTATCAAGCTTCAGGTCTCGTGGTTTTTTTGAGCTGAAATAACACCTAATTAGAGGGATAGTCCGTGAAAGGGACACTCCCCTTTCACACTACTACGCTACTTTCAAAATTTCATAATCAAAGCTTCCTCCTGGAGCTTCTACTTTTACTTTCTCTTTGGCTTTTTTCCCTAAGATAGCCGCTCCCACGGGTGATTCATTTGAGATTTTATGCGCCATAGGATCGGCTTCTGTAGATCCTACAATTGTGTATTCATGTTTCTCCTTGTCCCCTTTTCTCTGAAGCGTCACGGTTGAACCAATTTGGATCAGTCCTTTTTCACTTTCTGATTCTTCAATAATCTCCGCATTTTTAACCTGCTCTTCTAGTTCAAGAATTCGTCCCTCAATAAAGGCCTGTTGATTTTTGGCCTCATCATACTCTGAATTCTCTGAAAGATCCCCATAAGAAATAGCCTCTGCCAATCTATCAGAAACCTCTTTACGACCATCGGTCTTGAGGTAATCCAGTTCTTCTTGTAATTTTTTAAGACCTTCTTTGGTCAATAATACTTTCTGTTTGTTATCGTCTTGAGCCGCCATAAAGTAAAGTGGTTAGTGTTCGAATTTGCTAATGAAAAACCTTTTCCTATAGCTGAAAAAACTTATCGAGTTTTCAGCAAAAAGCAAATTTAAAAATAACGGAAAATGCCCCCACAAAATCTAAACCTTAAAATCATTAGCTCATTAGCAGTGCTTAGGCCGTCTCGTCTTCAGAAAAAGAAAAATTATCGTTGGCAGACTTAGTCGTTACGTTTACATATGACGGGTAAAGCTCTGACAAGCTCTTTTTATAAATATTTGGATGTTCTTCTGAAATCTTCATAGACATCGGGTGAGTTCTGAGTTTTTCAAGTACCTTCGCTTCAATTTGCCGAATACGCTCACGTGTTACATTAAACTCCTTCCCTACTTCTTCCAGCGTATGCGGTACTCCATCATCTAGCCCAAATCTCATTTTAATAATTTTTTGTTCTCGCGGAGAAAGGTATTGAAGCAGATCAGAAATATTTTCTTTAATCATCTGTCGGTGAGCCGTTTCAAATGGAGAAAGGGCTCCCTCATCTTCAATAAAGTCTCCCAGCTTAGAATCTTCTTCAGAGCCCACTGGAGATTCAAGCGATACAATATCTTGAGAGATTTTGAGGATGTGATTTACCTTTTTGAGGTCCAGATCCATTTCGGCCGCAATTTCTTCTGGCAGAGGTTCTCTCCCCAATTCTTGTTGAAGTCGTCGTTGAGTATGCGTGAGTTTATTAATAGTCTCCACCATATGCACCGGAATCCGGATCGTTCTAGCCTGATCCGCAATAGCTCTTGTAATCGCCTGACGAATCCACCACGTCGCATATGTAGAAAACTTAAACCCTTTAGTATAATCAAACTTTTCTACCGCACGAAGAAGACCAAAATTTCCTTCCTGCATGAGGTCTAAAAAAGGCAATCCTCTTCCAATATACCGTTTAGCAATAGACACCACTAAACGCAGGTTTGATTCAGCTAATTTCTGTTTGGCTGATAGATCTCCTTTTTCAATTCGTTTAGCCAAATCTACTTCTTCTTGGGCCGTCAAAAGCGGGATACGCCCAATCTCATTCAGATACATTCGCACTGAATCATTGGAAATCTCAGAAAGATCCACAAACGTATTTTCATCCTCTTCCTCCCCTTCTTCTGCTTCTTCTGCCTTAAGATCTTGCTCTGTAGGCTCTACATCTTCAATAGTTACTTTTACTGCTACATCGTCTTCTCCTTTTTTGGCTTTAGCTTCCATTCGCTCACGCCAAATTTTTTCCTCTTTTACATCAATTACTTCAACCCCTAGATCCAAAAAGAGTTCATAGAGCTCATCCAGAAGCAAAAGGTTTTCTTCTACATTCGGCACCACTTTCATAAGCTCTTGTTCAGTGATGAACTTCTGATCCCGACCTTTAGCTACTAACTGTTGTACTGGTTCTGGGAATTTTTCGATACGTTTTTGGAACTTAGACATTAATGTTGGAATATGAGATGTATAATCATCGACACAAAATCGACAAATAAAAAGTGTTTAAAATTGCGATAGGAAAGCTTTTTTGTTGGAAGACAAATGACGGATATCTTCAATTCCGTATTTCATCATAACCAGCCTGGTCAACCCAAAACCAAAGGCAAACCCTTGGTATTCATTGGGGTCAACATCACTATTGCTTAGGACATTGGGGTGCACCATTCCAGCTCCACAGAACTCTAGCCATCGGCCATATTCTTGGCCATCTTTGGTATATTCCCACCAAATATCTACTTCTAATCCTGGCTCTACAAAGGGGAAATAACCTGGTCGGATTCTTACTTTAATCTCTTTTTCAAATACAGCTGAAAGCATTACTTCTAAAACCCCTTTCAGGTGAGCTATAGAAATATCTTTATCCACCATAAGCCCCTCTACCTGATAAAACATAGCATCATGAGTCGCATCAATGGATTCATTCCGAAACACTCTTCCAGGAGCAATAATCCGGATAGGCGCCCCTTTCTCTAACATCTTTCTTACCTGTAGGTTTGAGGTATGAGTCCTCAAGACCGAATTTTTATGCGAATCAGAAGCCTGACTCGAAACAAAGAAAGTATCCTGCATATCTCGAGCCGGATGTGTCGGTGGAATATTGAGTGCATCAAAATTATGCCATTCGGTTTCTACCTCTGGTCCGTCAGCAATTTCAAACCCCATTCCAGTAAAGATCTGCTCTACCTTTTGCTGAATTGCTGACATCGGGTGAATCGCTCCTTTATTAGCTGGCAAAGACTTCGTCACATCAATCCAGTCCTGCGCTAATTGCGCATTCATTTCAGCCTGGCGCATTTCAGATTGGAGACGCTCAAACTCCGTTTCTGTATTTAATTTTAATTGCTGTAGTTTAGGTCCAATTTCTTTTTTTTCTTCAGGAGTACAATTTTTCAATTCGCTAAAAAGACCATTAAATGGAGATTTTTTCCCCAGGTAGTTTTGATGAAAAATCTGAAGATCAGAAATAACAGAAAGACCTGTAAACGCTTTTTGGATTTCTCCCTCAAGTGCGGAAATTTTTTGTATAAGGTCTTTTAATGACATCTAAATATTTTGAGACAAAAAAACAAAAATTTGCTTTTTATAAAAAAATCGTGTAAAGTATTGGGATTTAACGCTAAAAGTCAAAAAATTAAGTACATAAACTTTTAAGGGTTAAACTAATAAAAAACATGAGCCCATTAGCCAAATACAAAAACTAAAACACTAAAAAAATGAGTCTCAATTTCAACTTCGGTCTCAAAGGAAAAAATGACGATAGTACTGTCGCCCAAGACGACGGCGCAACTCCCGTAACAGATCCTGTAGTAGATCCTAATGCTGGTACTGATCCAGCCGGAGGACAACCTGTAGGAGATGATATTACTATTAATGTAACAGACGCCCCAAGTTTAAGCGATGACTCTAGTATTCAAATTACTTCAGAAGAACCAGTTCAAGCTCCAGTAGTGCAAGAAGCTCCGGTAGCTCCAGTGGCCCCCGTAGCAGATCCTTTTGCGACTCCTACTGCCACAGAAGCTACTACCGTAGCAATCGAACCAAGTCTAACAACTCCAGAAACAGCAGCGGCTCCTGTAGCTGACCCCTTTGCTGCGCCTGCTCCAGTTACACAAGAAGCCGCACCAAATCCTTTTGAAGCTCCTCAACCCGTTGCCCCTGCCGCTGAAATAGCTCCGGTTGAAAATCCTTTTGCTACTGAAACTCCCGCTGAAACCGCCGCTCCAGCATCTATAGCTGAAGCCCCTATCCCTGAGGCAACAGCGCCAGTAGAAGCGGCACCAGTAGCTGAGGCTGCCGGCACAGAAAATACTAACGCTGATTTTAGTTTTAATCCTTTTGGTGACACTCCACCAGCCGCTGAAGAAACCTCCACCCTAGTGGAGCCTGTGGCTGAAGCCCCTGTGGTTGAAGCTGTCGCTGAAACTCCGGCTCCAGTTGAAGAAACCGTTACTCCAGTTGCTGAAGAATCTACAGGGTTCGGAGACCTCCTTGCCGATTCTACTCCTGAAGCAGCCGCAGGTACTGCCGCTGCCACTAGTACACAAGATGACGCCGTAGTTGCTGATGATACAACCGTTAATAATGAGGTAGCTGTAAATCCATTCGAAGATAATAATACTTCAACGGTACAATCAGACGACAACTTTGCAGAGGAAGATTACGATGAAGATTACAGTGAGGAAGAGTATGAAGAGGTAGATCCTTTAAATTCTCTTACAAGTATTAAGTCTGAGATTGAAATGTTTGTAGAAATGCACACTCAAAACATTAAGGACTACGAATCTCAAATTGAAGTACTAAAAGCCAACATCAAATCTGAGAAAGAACTTCTAAAAGGAAAAAAAGCTGAATTTAGAGATATGCTTCACGAAATTGAAGGTCTAACTGGAGATTTTGAAGATTCCTCTGAAAAACCAAAAAAGAAACGAAGACGGAAATCTAAATCTAAATCCCACACAGACGCTCCAGCCGAAACCTCAAATTATGAGGAGGAAGCTGAAGCCTAATGTTTCGGCTTTGTCGCAAACAAGCAAACAATAAAAAAGCTCCACCAAGGTGGAGCTTTTTAATCTCAATCTAGAGAAGTGTTAGATCCTTCGATTTAGCATCAAGTGCCTGACTCAGGATAATTTGACCAACCGCTAGCAAGCTTGCTGGGGTTCAATTAGTTAACAGCTTCTTTTAGGTTTTTACCAGCTTTGAAAGTAGGCACTTTAGAAGCTGGGATTTTAATTTTTTGAGATGGGTTTTGTGGATTTACCCCAGTACGAGCAGCTCGATGAGATACTTTAAAAGTACCGAAACCAGTGATAGTTACTTGTTCACCGTTAGTAAGTTCACCAGTAACTGTATCAATAAAAGCTTCAAGAGCGTCTCCAGCAGCTTTTTTAGTGAGACCAGCTCGATTTGCAATAGCGGTAATTAGATCACCTTTTGACATGATAAATGTGGGTTAAGAAATATTGCGCTGAAATTCTAATCGTGTGTTTAGCCCTTTGGCAAGGCAATTTTAGAGAAAATAATGTTACCAAAAATAAAAATTATTTTATTTTAATATTTAGAAAGATAAAAATTGTGAGAGCCTTGTATACAAAAAGGCTACAAGAATATTGCCCTAAATGGTTCTTAGTTCAGCCTCCATTGGGACCTATGATATAGGCGCTTTATTAACCCCATTTCCAGCATAATAACGCCGCTCACTAGCATTCTTCAAACTCTTTTTAAAAGGGTTTAATATTCATAAAACTAAGCTATAGATTGTCCCAAAATAGCCGCAGCACGTTTGTAATCGGCCATTTTCAAATGAACCCCATCACTACGGTTGCGCATACCTTGGTATGGATTCACAAATTGAATACCCGATTCTTGAGCCAGAGCTGCATACTGTTGATTAAGCGCATTAACCGCTCCCTGCTTCCCTCCTTTAACCATAGGCGGAACCGCTACAAGTGTGATTTGAACCCCATTAGATTTTGCAATTTCAATAGCTCTCTTGGCATGAGCCACTGCCTGGCTCGCTCCATCAGCCATAATATTGTTAGTTCCAAAACACCAGAAACAGTGTCCAGGTAGGTTTCCAGAGCGTGCATCTTGCTCTAACTGAGCAAGCCCAAATGAGCTCGTCGCCCCATTTTTGGCTGATGATGATTGCTCCCCCAATCCGCGAGCATGAGAATCTCCATAAATCCTCGCCTCGCTTAATTTTGCTCTAGCTTTTTTCTCCTCAGGACCATTCATTTTTGGGATATTTTTACCTGAAACCGTTTTATCTTTTGTATTTTTAACACTTGGTCCAGCATTTGTAGTATTGCCTAAAGCGGTAGAGGTATTTGAGTCTGAATTAGCCTTTCTACCAGTAAGCATAGCCATAAGATTTCTTAGCATTTCCCCTAAACTTCCTAAACTTGACCCAAGCCCTTCAAACTCTTTTCCCGCCTCTCCCTTTAAAGCTTCTCTTATAACTGGCGCTTTTCCAGAGCGAACAAGCCTCCTCCCTAGCGTATGTATTTTAGTGGGAGAAATCTCATCTCCAGTGGGGATTAGGGAGTCTATAGTACTTTTAAAATCTGGGTTTTGACGGAGAGCCATTATAAAAAAATTTTAAGAAAAAATTTGCTTTACTCTTTCTAAAGCGTTTGGTTTTTTAGATTTTCTTTTGAGCAAAGAAGCTATCTGAGTTTCCTGACGCTGAAAAGTTTCTAAAAAATCAGGGAAAATCTTTTTAGTAAAGGCTTTAACTGGGCCTTTAGCAATGGGTAAACGGTCAAATATTTGAGGAAGTTTAACACTCCCTGCATTAAAAAAATTTTCCCAAGGATTTTGAGTCACTTTAGTAAATTTTTTTGGAATACTTAAAAATTGTTCTTTAACCATGGCTAAAGGGTAGATAACATATCATCAAGTTCTTGTTCTGCACTGGATATTTCCTTAATACGGATTTTTTCTTCCTCTTCTACAATCCGTTTAAGGGCTTCGTGAATAGCCATATTTTCTAAGTCGGCAAAAAAGTGAGGGTTTTTCTCTAAGATTTTCCTAAAAAGATCCGTTTGTTTTTCATCCATTTGCCGCAAAATAGGCAAAATTTCAGCCTGAGTTTGGTTGTCGGCTTCCATTACCTGGATTTTAATATCCTTCGCCAGAAACAAGTTTCTGGACAGTAGCTCTTCGATTTCGTTAATAATTTCACTCATAATATCTTCTTATTGTAACACAAAAAACACTTTTTTTCTAGTGAAAAATAATTCAGTACAACATAAAAAAAATTTACAAAACAATAAAAAGGTGCTATTATTATCAGAAATAAAAATAACATGACTAAAGAAAAAAGAAATCAACCTAAAGCTGCTCCTGCAAAAAAACCTTCAAAAAAGGTAGGTGTAAAAAAAGAAGTAGCCAGAGCCGCTAAAGGCCCGGCTAGAGGAAAACTAAGGAGAATAGTTCGAATGAATCCAGATGAAAAAAAGTTAGCTGGAACCCTTAGCCTAAAACTTAAGAAAGGTAAGAGAGAAGGCAAACCTTTAGTGCTAGCCCAAGCTCGAACAGGCAAAAAAGACGTCGTAGAAAGAACAGAGAAAGCTAAAGTTGAAAAACCTTTAAGCGCTGAAAAAGCTACTTCTGTTTTTAGAGAGCCAGAAAGTAAAATTGTTACTAACCCCGACATAGAGGAAGCGGTAGTAAAAAGTTTTAAAGAAGATTCTTTTGAAACTAAGGGGCTTACTGAAGCTGAAATTAAAAGCGAAGTTGAAGACCGGGTTATCAGAGCCAAAGCCGAACAAATAGGTGAAAGAGTTCTTATCCCTGGTAAAGAAGGCAAACCAGGCATGACTGAAGGTCAATACATTGAAAAACTAGCAAAAGACCATGATATAGACCCAAATACACTGCTTATTGCTCGAGCAAAAAACCAAGCAGGAATAGGCGCAGAAGTAGACAAAGAAAATACTATCACAGACCCTGAAGCTTACAAACAATCGCTTGAAACCTTTGCTCAAAATTTCAAAAAAGCGCAAGACTATATTGCTGCTAATAAAGACCTAATAGCCCAAAACCCAGATATTCAGGCTAGAGCTATGGCTATATTACAAGGCAAAGACCCAAATGATCTATCACCAGAAGCTCAAGCAAAACTAAGAACCCAAATCGCAACAGACGAAAGACTTGGAGAACAGTTTTCTACTCTCAATCGAATGACCACTGGAAATACTTCTTCACTCAATAATATCGGAAGTGGGATTGGAACTGTATCTCTAGATCCAGCTGATCTAAACGCTACTCCCCCACTTGATCAAAAAAAATACGCCCCTGGTAGCGCTGAAGCTCAACAGCTTTTTGCCAAAGCTGCAAGAGACAACGGCATGCCAGAAGAATGGGGCAAATCACCAGGACTTCATTCTGTACTGGGAAAAGAATCAGGGGGAATTGTCGGAAGACTCAACTATACATTCAAAGCTGTAGCTAAAAGAATGGGAACTTCAGTTGACGATCCTAAATTTGTAGGTTGGGTACACGGAAAACTACGATCTGGAGCCTCTGCTAAAGATTTCGGAATCCGTTCAACCGCTACAGGACTAGGACAACTGCTTATTGGGAACGTAAAAAAACACTACCCAGGTGGGATCAGCGAAATTGGGAAACCCGAAGGTGAGGCAGCAGGAATGCTGGCTTACATGAAGTCCCGTTATGGCACTCCTGACAATGCGGCTGCCAAGTATGGAAAAATGGGGCACGAAGGGTACTAAAAAACATCTAAAAAACAGACTTTAAGGCTTTATTTTAAAGCCTATTTGTGATATAATTGGGAATCATTTTTCTATTTTTTTGATCAATGGACGCCCTTAAACAGGAAATTTTGGAACTTTTGAACCGAAATCTGGTAATTAGCCCAGAGGTAAGAGAGGAACTAGTACAAAATCTAGAAAGCCTTTCTGAACCAAAAATTAAAAAAATTTTGGTAATTCTACGTGACGCAGATCAAAAACAAACCCAAGCTCTAGAAGAAATCTTAAAAGAAGACCCCTATTTCTTCCACAAGCTAGAACATGTAATTCTAGAAACAATGGAAGATGAATTTGAAAAACAAGAAATTATTGAACACGAAGTGGCAGAAAAAGAATTAGAAAATGACCTAGCTAACTTTTCAAAAAAATAACATATAAAACATGAAATTTCATTTAAACCGGCTATCGGAGATTGATCCCCAATTCTGCTATAAATTCAATGAAAAAGCTCCTCATCCTGGAACACGAAGAGAGAATAACGAAAAAAATGAGAATAGAGCTAAAAAGGTCAAGTCTGATCCAGAGTCACCAGAAAACATTGGAAAAAAATTAGACCAAATTGGGCACTCTACAAACGATATGCCAGATTTTGTAAAAGGGCCAGCAAAACAAAAACTACAAAAAACTGTATGCCAAGCATGTAAAGGAAAGATAGATTCTGGTAGTTTAGATAAAGCAATTCATGAAATAGCAACAGATGGAAGCCCAACTGAACAACCTGGGCAAAGTAAAGAAGGACAAGAAAAACCTCCAGAAGCATTAAGTAAAGCTCAAAAAGAAGAAATCAAAAAATATTTAGAAGCAAAACTAAAAGAGGTCGAAAACTTAAAAAAGAAGTACGAACAATATAGAACTAAAGGAGAGATCGACAAAAATGATCCAGGTGAAATAGAGATGGAAAAACGCTTCCAAAAAGCAAAGACTTCTTTTAATAGTGCATTAAGTGATGTTAATAATTTTCCAGAAAAAGAGGGAGCAGAAAGCAACTCAAATCAAAGTGATGCAGTAGCAACTGGAAAAGAAGCTCTAGGAAAAAAAGAAGGAGCTGAAGTTGATGCATGGCTTAGATCAAAAGGTGTTGAATGGAATAGTGCAAAAGATCCTTGGTGTGCTGTTTTTATATCAGCCTCAACAGGTACAGATGTAACTAACGGAGTTCAAGCTGGAGCATTAAATCTACCAAAAGCTGCCGGAGGGAAAGAGATTGCTATGTCTGAAGTAAAAGGCAAAGCAACCTTAAGTGGGAATAGCTCAAATACAGTTAGATCTGGACGTGTAGAAGGCTTCACAAAAGCTTATGAATTAAAAGATGGAACTAAAGTAGTAACTAAAGAAAGAGGTGATCCTGGAAGTGGAAAAGGACATATAGAAATGGTAGATGAAGGTGGTGAGGCAGGTGAAGCTACTACTAGCATGGCCTAAATAAAACAATGTCAGAAACACCAAAAGGGTATGAAAGAAGTAAAGTTCACGGTGATATCACCGCAGGACTAGAACAGCTAAACGGTGACTACCTCAAAAACGAGATGAAATGGGGACGTCTTTCTGGTTCTGAATACGCCCAACATCACGGGATTGAAGTAAAAGAAAAACTACCTCAAGCCACCTTTGATAAAGTCTGGAACAAACGAATAAACAGCCAACCTACGGCTAAAAAAGATATTGCTGACTTCAATGGTTTTTATATTAATCCAGAATTCAAAAAAGAAATCTGGAATCGAATTGAACATACCTTTGATAGTCAAAAATTTCTTTTGGATCAGGCTTTTGCCTCTGAAAATGCAGACTTTGAAAAAACCCTCAAAGACCTCAAAGAACAACTTCAAAAAGAAAACAAATCTCCAAAAGAAATTACTGGATCTCTCAATGCCAAAAGAGAAGATCTCATTGCCCAAAAACAGAAAACTCCGGAAGAAAGACAAGCGTTAATAGATCAAAAATTCCCAGGGAAAAAAGCTCAAGAATCAGTAGAAAAAGAAGTGCTTAGACGAATTGAAGAACACGCTAAAAGACTCAAACTTGATAGTCTTCATGACAGCAATAACTTAGGATTAAAAGGCAAAGAGGGCGGAGAGCTTAGTGAAGCTGACTATCTAGATGCCATCGCTAAAGATAAAAAAATTGATCCTGATGTGCTTTTGGCCGCCAGAACTATGAATCTAGGAGGCTTTGGATTGGATCAAGATTTAGGAAAATTCAAAAACGCAGAAGCATACAAAAAACACGTAGAAGAATTTGTGAACCGAATGGAAGAAGCCAAAAAGCTAAAATCGACAGACCCAGCTCAGCTTCTAGAGTTCCTCAAAACTGGTAAAAAACCATCTACTACTACCAATAATACCGAAGCAGCGCCCCAAAGACGACAAATCAATACTCTCTGGGACCTTATTAAACTCCTCTTAGAATTTATTAGCGGAGGCGAGGAAGGAAACTTTGATTTCTTAGGTAACAATAACGGAAGTGACTATGTCAACGGAATTAACTACAACCAAACGCCTAAAAATGCCGATGGACGAGCTACTCCAGAATTTGCCAGAAAAGCTGCAGAAAAAGCCTCAGGAAAAGGACAAGCTATACTCAACACCGCTCTAGGAGAGCTAAATACCCATGAAGTTCGAAATAGTGGCAGAGTAAGAGAATATCATAAATCTGTATTCGCTAGAGGGGCTTCACCAACGGGTACCCCTTGGTGTGGCTCTTTTGTAAGTTGGGTACTACAAAAAAATGGAGTTAACGCCAAAACGGCTTCATCTAGAGCTTTTTTAGGCATGGGACAAGCCGTTTCCTCTTCTCAAGCTCAACCAGGAGATATCGTAGTTGTAGCTAGAGGTGGTGGTGGTCATGTTGGATTTTTTATTGGGTGGGATCCAAAAGGAAAACCTATTATTGTAGGAGGAAACCAAGGCAATAAAGTTTCTATCAAAACCGAACGGCGAACCTTACTTGGGATAAGACGAATCGGATAAAAATATGAAGTTTATATATCAACAGAAACTAAAAACAAACTATCGGTTTATCTATCAAGAAAAACCGGAAGATAGCCCTGAAGAAAACAACAACAAAGAAAATCTAAATGATGTCATAGAAGACATAGAAGCTTTCTTAGCTGAAAAAACTAAGACAAAAAAAAATACACCACTTCCAGACGAATTAGTTCAGCGATTTATAGAAGCTTCAAAAGGTTCAAAAGTGGAAGACTTAGCAAAACTTATTACTGACCCAAAAATAGGTAGAGGAAAAGAAAGAGTTGAATATGTCATTAAACGACAAAAATTTGAAGAAGCCTGGAAAAAACTTTCTGAAAAGACTGATAGTGTAAAAATAAACCCAGAACTCAAAAACCAAGAAACCGCTCGAATTATGCATGAAGTTATAAGCGGTATTTCTTTAGATGAATTTAATGATCCTGCAAAGCTTGAAAAAGCTATAAAAAACACCATTGCCAATGAAAGGGTAAAAGAATTCAATCAAACCAGGGCCGACAACGGTGAAAAAATTAATCCTGCAACAGATATTGATGAAAATGGAAAAATTAAAACCCCAACCCTTGCTGATAAAATTGCTGAGGTAGCTAAAAAACACAAACTAGATAGTCACCTACTTGCGCGTAGTGCCGCGTTAAACTTTGATAATTTTGGTTTAGATAAAGATGGGAATATACTATCAGAACATCATGGTGAGATTTTTGAAAAAAACCTAGAATCTCTAGCTAAAAAAATTAAAGAAACAATGAAAAAAACTGACATAGACCCAAAGAAGGCAGAAGAATTAAAGAAAAAACTTGGTTCTAACCCAACTCAACAACAAATCAACAACGCTACTGACCAAGCAGTTTCTAGCTACAGTGGTGACAAACCAAGAACTCTCTGGGATTTGATTCAGGCTTTATTAGAATTCGCTAACATGGGGATTGGTGGGCGGAATCCTAACGATAAAACTCACGGCACTGTAAATGCTGGCCCAAATAGAGTCAGGTATGACCAAGGAACAGCCAGAAATCTGGACGCAGCGTATGAAAAACTACAAAAAATAGATCCCAAAACCAATGAGCTTAAACTCAGTGATCAGTGGAAAGAAAAGCTAACGGCTAAATTTGGTGGTCAAATTGAATCCGTCACCAATTACCTCAAAAAATTTCCAACCAAATGGCAGGGAGCCGGAGCCGAGTTTTTATTCAAACTAGGGCGTATTCCTGCAGACAATAAAACTATTGGGATTGCCAACGTTAAAGGGGGAATGGCCTTAGCTGTATACCCAGACGGAAAAGTCCATGAATTCCCTATTATTATTGGGAAAAACGGATACTCAGATGGAGCCAGATCCGGTGACAAAAAAAGTAATCTTAGACGTATTCAAACCATCGTAGGTGGAAAACTTGTAGGGCGAGGTCAAGATGCCAGCAAAACCGGTTCTAGAACCGTTGTTGGAGCTGCCTTATATAGCAAAGAAGAGGCTCATACTGGAAAATGGTGGCACGGAGTAGCTGATAACCGTATAGCCGGACGCCGTGGGCGAACCTGGGGATGTATTGGTGCCAAACAAGAACATATTCAAATGATGGCTCGTACCATGCTTAAAAAAGGTTCTGACGGTAAGGTTCAAGGAGGATACCTGTACCATGTAGATAGTTACGAAGGAGCCCCTAATAAAGTCTAAACATGAAAAATCTAAAAAATCGATTCCAGATTCAGACAAAATTTATTTTTAAACAAAGTGCTACAGGCCCTGAAACTTCAACCGATACCCCGGAAAAAGCGAACCAAGAAGAGGCTATCCGTAGAGCCTTGGAAAAACATGCTTTAGAAAAAGATTCTGGAAAACCTAAAATTTCTGACGAAGATATTAATGCCGGAATCGCTAAATTCATTGCCCTCTTTGAAAATGATAAAATTGATAAAATTGATGAGAAAAAAATTCCTGAACTTATAGTAAAAGCGGTCAAAGCCAATGGGAAAGCTAGTGACGTACCGGAATTAGATACCCTTATTAAGAAGGTTATATCTATAAAAAAGCAACAAGTCTACGAGGCTAAACTCAAAGCTAAATTTGAGCACCCTAAAATGCATGTTTCTTCTGAACTCATGCAGCAAGCCCACCAGGCTGTAATAAAAGGAGATCCGGATCTTCCACAAGCCACAATTGAGCAACTAATGGATGCTGAAGGTGACGTGGATAAAATCGATCCAAAATATAAAGACCTTAACCCCGAAGATTTCCTTAAAAATAAGGAATACATAAAACTTTTAGAGGAAAAAGTATTAGCACTAAAACTTCAAGCCCTTACTGAAAACCGAATAACACTACCAAACAAAACAGAAAATAATGAAAAAACCGAAGCTGAAATTATCACCGGAATAGCCACAACTTTTGGCGTAGATCCAGAACTTTTGATGAACTACAGAGTGAGAAACACTGACGGATTCGGTCTTAACTTTGAAAACGTAGAAGAGCAAGATGTAAAAAAATACATCGAAGAAATTGAGGCTGCAGCTTATAATCTCAAACAAGCCAAAGCTAAAGAAGAAAAAAAACAAACTGAACTTGAGCAGCTTATAAAAACTAAACCTAAAAATCCGACTGAAACTATTAAAAAAATAAAAGAACTCAGCAAAGATTTAAATTTGGGAAAAGATAAAGATAAAGTAAATGATAAAAGTACCCAGATAGGCCAATCTGTGACACAAGCCAGAGAAGGATATAAAGATGAATTCTATTCACTTTATGATTTTATAATGGATCTCTTAAATGCTGTTGGGTATCGTCCAGGCAAGGAAAAACCAAAACAAAAAGAAGGTGAAAGCAATGCTGACTATCAAAAAAGGCTTGAAGACTGGCAAAAAAAGCAAAAAACAAAACAAACTAACTACCGAAACAATTGGTCTTCTCAGCCCAATTCACCCGCTGATACTAAAGGAATTGAAGCTCCAAACGGAAGTGCCGTACAAAAGGCTATCGCTGCCGCTAATGCCGGGAATATATTAGGGGCAAAACACTGTACTGATTGGGTTTCTAAAGTATACGGTGTGAGTGTTCATAGTCTCAGAAAAGTACAATTTTCTGGCGCCACAAATAAACATGGAGACTTTGTAACCAAAGTAGGACGTGGTACAGGACTTGCTGGTAACGGTGGAGCGAGTGTAGAAGATATTAACAAAATGCCAGCAGGAACCCATATTATGATTGACCATTGTCGAGGTGGGTCTTGTGGCCAAGGAAAAACCCATAGTGCTATTCTTCTAGAACAACCTTCAAATGGAAAAGCTCGAGTGGCCAGTTATCCAGGGGGAGGAAAAAAACCAAGAATTGAAAACTACACCTTTAGCCAAAACGGATCTGGAAATTCTAAAAGAGTCATCCGAGCTCATTACCCTCCTTCCTAAAAATTTTGACTTAAAACCTGAGCAATAATGGCTCTATCATCATCTTCAGCCACCTTATTAGGACGCTGAAAACCACATTTTTCACATACGTGTACAATCCTGTCAGGCAACCCTGATTTTAATTCAATTCTAACAGGTCTCATAATTCCACCGCAATTAGCCGCCCTATCCCCTGGGTTAATATCTACATGTTTAGAACACAAACACTTTATGCAGTGATTTCTGCACGTTCCCCTAGCGGGAGGGTTGTAAGTCCCGCACACCTCACAGATAAACGCGTCATTGTTATGAGTAAACTTTTTCATATTTTAATAAAACTTCCTTAAATAGCCCGTTAATATTATTTTATCAGAAAAAATCACGAAATACTCGTTAAAAAAAGCATGCCTCAGGGAGCGAAGCGACTTTGGTTTTTTTAGAGTTTGAGTGAATATTTTTCTTAAAATAATATTTAGGGGGGATCTTTTTTGCCTTCTTTTTGGCCATGCAAAAAATGAACACTATAATAAAAACTGTGAAATCTACCAAAATCCTTGGCATACGAATAGATCAACTCAGCAAAACTGAAGTGAAAAAAAAGGTTGAAGGTTTTTTACACTCAAAATCCTTTCACCATATAGCCACGGTCAATCCAGAATTTTTGGTTGAAGCACAAAAAAATAATCAATTCAAAAAAATACTAAACACTACAGCACTAAACGTTTGTGATGGTTTTGGAATCACTCTATGGACAAAAATTTTATACAAAAAAGAAATTCCTCGAATCACGGGGGTAGAACTAGCTGAACTTATCTGCAAACTCGCCGAAAAAAATAAAAAATCAGTCTATTTTTTAGGAGGTTTTGGGGTGGCGAAAAAAGCGGCCAAAACCATGAAAACACAATTCCCAAAACTCATTATTGCCGGAAGTGAAGACGGCAATAAAACCAAATTGAACAAAAAAATTATTCAATCAAAACCAGATATTATTCTCGTGGCTTTTGGCGCTCCAGCCCAAGAATTTTGGATTAAAAAATTTCACAAAGACATCCCTTCTTTACGCCTAGCCATAGGTATTGGAGGCACTTTTGATTTTTGGGCTGGGAAAGTAGCACGTGCCCCACAATTAATGCAGCGTCTAGGTCTAGAGTGGTGTTGGCGACTCATACTACAACCCAAAACACGCGGAAAACGCATCTATAATGCCGTCATGAAGTTCTCAGCCCTCACACTAAAAGAAAAATTTTATAAGTAAATCTGCTTTTCGATTGCTTCTGTCTTATTTTGTCAAAACCATAGAGTGAAAGTTCCGTTAAAAATTCTCAACTGTTTGAGCAAAGCGAGTTTTGAGGATTTAGAAAGTAAGCTCTAATGGTTTCAAAATGGCACATCACCATCTACCTTTTTGGTTCTTTTCGCAAAAAGAAACAATAACTCTTTACCAAGCAAAAAATGAAATTTACTTCTAACCAACAGGTAAAATTTTATCCTACATCATACTTTGGACAAGCCAGAGTATTAAAATAGAGAGATTAAACGTTATCCAACTCTGAAAGAATGTCTTCTTCATCTTGAACCTCTTGAGCTTGTTGTTGGGCTTCCCTAGCTTTTAGTTGGGCCTGCTGAGCCGCTCTTTTGTCAGCCATAATTTTTGCTTTCCGTGCGGCTTCTACAGGATCTACAGGTGGTTTCTTCCCATATTTAGCATCAATCTCCGCTAGTTTTTTTCGTTCTCGAGACAAGATATCCCTGAGTTTTTCTACCTGTTGCGCATTCATTACCTCTGTAAGGTTAAACCAGTATTGCCTTTCTTCATCTTTCATAGACTCAGAACGCATAATGTAATCAACCAACTCTACATCATTTTTAAGCAACGCCTCTGGGATCCGGAAATCTTGCAGGGTTTTACCTGATGGAGTTTTAATTTCTGCAGGATTAATAGCCGCCGCTACTTGTCCACCTCCCCCTTGTCCTTGCGAGGTTTGAGCCACAGGTGCACCTCCAGTGTGCACTTGTTTATTTTGAGGGTTGTTTCCAGCAGGATTAGTTTGATTCATATCAGTGTATTATAGCAGATTTTTATAAAATTTTTAACTATTTTCTTCTTTGAGCCACTTAAAGAATTCTTGAGCATTATTAACTTCTTTTTTCCAGAAACCAAAGGCCAAAGAACTTCCTTGTATAACAAAGCCACTTCCAGATTTACGCACTGCGTTCTCTTCGTTATCAATATCTCCAGTAAAATCCCACCACCATGAGTGGTCTAATTCCGCAGCAAAGTTTCTCATATCTTGACCTGTCATTTGATATCCATTCCAAAAGCTGCTATCAAGTTCTAAAAGAGATTTAAAAGCTGGTGAAATGCCTTCTTGTCCAAAGAGTTCTGGCGGGAAGAATTTAATATTATCAAAATCAAATTTATCTTTGTGAGTATCAAAATCTTTTATATAGTTACCAATTTTTTCAGAATCAATACTTTTGAAAGCTTCTTCAATAAGGCCTACATCAGCTTTCATTTCTTCAATAGCGGCATGTAATTTCTGTGGAGACAAATCATCATAGTTAAAATGCATTCTATCCCCGTACATATCTAATTGATCTAACCCACTAAGATGAACTGCCGTACCTCCAGCAAGCGCTGCTAAAAAAGCTGGCCAGCTCACCAAAGCTGCACCAAAACCAAGAGTCGCAACTCCAGCTCCAGCACCAGCCCCAACAGCCTCTACCCACATATCGCCAATATAGTTTTGAAGATCATAACTCATAGTAAAACCACTATCAGTAAATTCAACATTAAACCCTGCACCTCCATCTTGATCACCAACATTTTCGGCTAAAGCGTGTAAATCAACAATATCAATCCCCTTAGTAAAAAGTGGGTAGTATTTTGGGTCATTCCCAAAAGATTGTGTGATTTTCTCTATAGCTTTGATATCTGCATCAGTCTCAACCTTAAATGGTTTTCCATTTCGAGTAATATTAAATGAATTCGGTTTGCCAGCTTTCTCTACTTTTTCTTTAAGGCCATTCAGTATTTTATCAGCTTTAGTTTTATCTTCTGGATCGGTGATATCACCTTTTTCTGGATCCCCTCCTCCAACTTTAGCTTGATAATATTCAATTCTTTCCCATTCTTCAGCATCAGAATCACTACTAAAGAGATCCCAGAACTGACCAAGCAGCCCTTTAACCATCATAATAAGTTTTCTAATCATTCCTACTTCCCCCAAAAACCCTCTATCTAGAGCGTCCATAAAGTCATAAGAATCAGGTCCATTTTCTAATACATAATCTTCATAAAGCTTTGCCTCATCTGTATTTTGCCAATGTTTTGGAACACTTCGAAGCTTTTTAACCATAATTTCACGGTCCTTTTTAATTCGTTCTAGATCATCATGAGACCCCTCTTTTGTGTATAAATTCCTAAAGTGATTATCAATGTCAGCTACAGTTTTGCCTTCAAGTTTACCTTCAATAGCTTTTTTCACTTGTTCTCGAAGATCTGCAGGGATAGTCGCTACATGCCCTTCTTTTCCAGCCGTAGCAATTAATGATTTATTAATAGCCGATCTTTGTTCTGGAGATAGCACACTCACCAATAAAGGGTTATCATTAATATCTTTAAAACCTCCAGATCCAACCAGAAGTCGTTTTATATTCCCAGCATGTTCAGTCAGGTTGTTTATACCTGCAATTCCTTCAACTCTTACCTCTAGTTTTTCTTTAATTTCTTCATTCATTTTTTCCTGAGCTTCTTGCCGTTTAATGCTAGCAATAAACTCCAGGTTAGTTCTAAATAACTTCTCTAGCTCTGCATAAGCTTTATCAGTCAAAAGGTCTACAAGAATTTCTTTAGCTTTTTCACTTCTCAAAAAAGCTTCTGGATCTGGCATATTTCGAGCATGATCTCGAACCTCCTCTACTAACTGACCAACATTAGGAATGTCTCGCAGCATTCTAGATTGTTCAAAGCTGAGATTAAAACTTTCAACTCGAGCTGTTTCTAAAGCTCCTGTAGCATTCTGCTTTACAATAGTCTGATGATTAGAAACTCTAACAAGAAGTTTTTCTTTAATTTTTTCAAATGCTGCATCATCTACAGCATTAACTTTAGTGGTAATTTCTGACTTAATTGACCCCTTAAAAAATTCAGCTAAAAATAAAAAATCTACTTTAAACTGATCAATTGTATAAGCATTTACGGCTTCCTTGTTTGTCTTGATGTCACTTAACCGCTGCATCAAGTTTTTAATTCTATTGAATTTAGCTCTATCAATATTATCTAAAGCCGTTTGATCAATATCACTATCAATTTTATTCGCCAAATTATCGAGTGAAAAATCAGCCATCTCTACACCAAGAGTCGTTCCCCTTTTCAGGAGTTCTTTGGTTTCGTTTCTTTCATTTTGATTAAGATCGCTCATTTTGACTTAATTATTCTTCAGTGCCAGGGACCGTTTTTGCTCCTCCTGCTATATGAACGAAAAAAGCTTTTACATTTTCAAAGTTGTCATCCCACACATACCCAGTTCCATCTACATGGAGGAATTTTTTATCTGAAAGAGACTTTTTGGTTCCATCTGCCATATAAACATCATTATCCCAAGTATACCAAGAGTATTCATCTTCACGGAAAGTCATACCATCAAGGCTCCCTGAGTCTTCACAGTACTTAAGGAAATTTTTCAAATCATCTGCATCAATTTTTCCGTGAGAGTTATCTTTATTCATATAGTTCAATAAAGAGCTTAATGATTTTACGAATTGACCATCCTTAACTAAGCTTTCAGGAATAGAGCTAATTGGATTATCCAATACAGAGGCATCAAATTTATCCTTATGAGATCCAAGTAGAGCAATGCGCTGCTCCACAACCTCTTGCTGCTTAGCAATAGCCTCAGCATCAGGTACTTTTCCATCTTCACCTGGTTTAAACTCCCTGGCCCATTGTAATTTAGTGGCTAGTGTCTTATCAGCTTCTGGAGAATTCCAATCTCCAAAGTCATCGAGTACTTCCCCACCTTCTTTCAATTTAAATTCAAAGGCATCACCGTTAACCGCTAGATCAATATGTTCTGATTGGAAGTTCCCAAGGTTATCAAGGGTTCGCCAATCTAGACCTTTATTTAGGGCCATTTTTATATTTGGTTGATCTTGTTTATCCAGAACCCCTTCCTGAAGTTTTTTACGATCTTCAGGCGTCAGGTCTTTAATAAATTTGTAGACATCTTTTCCACTTGGATTTGGCCCAAGTCCTTTAATGTTTGTTTTTTTGAATTTTGGCATATTTTCTTCCAAGAATTTTTTCACGTCTTCCGGAAGTTCTTTGTAATCATCTGGGCTTAGATCTAAAGCGGCAGCTCTTAGAGCATCTTTAACCGCTTCTTTATCTTCATTCGCAATGCCTCGTTCTTTTTCTAGTGGGTCTTTACCAGTGAGTTGTCCTGTAAGTTGTTTGAACATCAAGATAAACTTACGGAGCAATATAAAGAGTCCTTCTAGTCCCTTAATAGGCTCATCTTCTTGAATATATTTATCAAAAGATTTAGTAAATTGACCATTTTTAAGTCCTTCAATCCATCGATTCCACCGAGGAGTCCCTACATGTTCTGGGAATTTATCAAAGGCTGTATTAATAAGCTCATCTATTTTTTTAAATTTATCTTTTGAAAGGTCTTGTTTAATACCTTCTTTCACACTATCCCATGTTTCATGCTCTTTAGCTAAAGCTGTAGCATAGTCCTTGATACGAGGCATGATTTTAGCTCTTAAGGCATCTATAAGAGCTTTAGCTTTACTTGGGTCTGCCTGAATTCCAGCCACCAAAGTATCAAATTCTCCTTGTAGATCTAAAGCCCTCATAAGCCGGTCAGCCGTTGGCGTTTGTGAGGCTTTATCTTCTTTTCCAAAAAGTTCACTAATTCCTCCCAAATTACTCACAGAAGTAATAGCTCCTCCTAAAGGATTACTCATAGCATCTTTTACACGTTGAGATGGATCTGTAGCTGTGGCGTCAGGATCAGTTTTGGGTAGGCTTTTAGCAAATTTTTGTAGTTCCCCAAAGGCTAATTCTAACTTAGCCGTTAATTGAGCGGTTAGTTTTTCGGCGCTAATTTTTCCGTTTTCCAAAGATCCCTCTAGGAACTCTTTATCATCTTGGAATTCTCGCCAAATTTCACGAGCTCTTTCTAAGTGTTCAGTTTCAGGCACAATCTCCATATTAGGTGAACGTGTTGGTTGTTTAGCAAGTTCATCCATAGCGTTTAAAAGTTGATCTACATCGGCTTCCGCATCTGCTTTTTTCTCTATTGGTTTAAACTTGTCCGGAGAAACCAATCGATCAAAACCAAATTCTAATCCTGCTTTTACCTGAGCCTCACTCGCTCCAAGCTTATTAGAAAGCTCTTTCGCAAATTCAGGATCTTTAATAAGTTTTTGAACCGCATTATATTGAGCTTGGTAAGCTTCTTTACTCATAATAGCGTCTACTAGTTTCCCTCGAATGGCCTCTTTCGTACCTTCCACTCCCAAGGCTTTACCAAAGAGTTCATAAAACACTTGTTTACGAACATCTACCGTTTCATTGGTCTCAACCGAAGTTGTAGCTACTTCTTTTCCTTTTAATTCTGGGAAAGCTTGTTCAAAGATTTTCGCTTGAGCCTCAGGGTTAGTAGAGTCTTTAAGCCCTTCAGCCATATTTCTAATATCTGTATCAGTTAGTTTGCTAAAGTCTAGATTTCCAACCTCAGCTTTAAACGGCCACTTAGACTTAACGAAATCAATATTCTGTTGTCGGTTAGCCTTTTCAGGATCCTGTACTTTTTCAGGTTCTGTATCTGGATTGACGGGTCTAGTTGGTTTACCTTTAAAAATAGATTCAAGAATCGTTCCCTTAATAGTATCGGTAAATATTGTTTGTTTTTCAGCTTGAGTTTTAAATCCATCATCCCCTAGTTGGTTTTCATAAATATCCTCTAGGATTGCTTGTAAATCTTGATTTAGAGGAAAGCCTCTTTCGAGTTGATCAATAACCAACGCTAGATCCGTAAGTTGAAGCGCTTGTTTTAGTTGTTTAAGACCCTCAATTATAGCCGCTTTATCTTTTTGTTCTAAACCAGCTTCAGATAAGTCATCTGTTCCAAAGTTTCCAGTATTCTGAAGCTTTGTAATATCGATTCCCAACTGAGAAGCTAACCACATAGCTTTTTCCGCATTGTTTCCAGCCGCAATATTAAGAGCCTCTAAAATAGCTGCCTCTGGAATATTAGTGTCACCAGCTTGGATTATCATTTGCCTTACAACTCCAATTTCTTTCTTGATATCCTCATCAGAACATTCGACATCTTGTTCACATTTCTCTAGATGTTGTCGCGTGACTAAGTTTTCTTTTAGACGCTCTTTGTCACGAGCTGGATCTTTATCAACATCTTTAACTTCGATATCTCCTAAAGCCGTAATTTCTTTTTTTAGATCTGCCATTTTTTAAATTTTATGAAAGAGTGGGACTTACATTTTTTTCGTTCATCAGCTGAATCAAGTGATGTTCTAGTGCTGATAACATTTTCATTTTTTCATGATTATCGAAATCGTCAGCCGCTACTTTAATATCCATTTTCAGGGTTTAGAGATTTTTAAGTTGTTCATCGAAATCCTTTTCAAATTCCTCCATTTCGGCTTCTTCATGAGCTTCGATACGCTTGTTGAGCTTGCGCACCTCCTCCTGGCTGGCAATCTTTCCACCGAAAATTCCTCGGTTTTTGCTGCCTCTGCGCCAAAATTTTTTGTAGAATCGGGCCATAGGATTTAAATAAATCTATAAATTATATCACAAATTCTGCAAAATAACAACTGAAATGAATCGTGAAGAAGCCAAGGCCAGGATTGACCAACTCCGGAATCAACTACAAGCTGCAAAAACCGCTTATTTCAACGAAAATAAAGAAATCGTACCCGAAAGCGTTAGAGATCAACTGAAAATCGAACTAATCAAACTAGAAACCCAATATCCAGACCTCATCACTCCAGATTCCCCGACTCAAAGAGTGGGCGTCCCGTTGGATGGCAAACTGCCAAAAATAAAGCACAAAAATCGAAAATACTCCCTCACCGATAGCTTTAATGCCGAAGATCTGATGGAGTTTGACCAAAAAATAAAAAGGTTTCTGAAACTTGAACAAATTACTTATTCAACAGAACTCAAAATTGATGGTCTCAATATCACCTGTTGGTATGAAAAAGGGCTTTTACAAAAAGCCGTAACTCGTGGAGATGGAATAGAAGGAGAAGACGTAACTCACACCATAAAAACCTGTGAAAATCTACCACTCCAACTACCCTACCCAATCGATCTAGAAGTAGCAGGTGAAGTCTTCATTGCACGAGATGACTTTGAAATGATTCAAAAACGTGAACCAAATCAAGACTACGCCAACCCCAGAAACCTGGCTGCAGGATCGGTGAGGCAACTAGATCCTAAAACGGCAGAATCAAGGAAATTACAAATATTTTTATATGAACTAGGTGATTTTTTGGGAGTGGATAAAACACCACTTAAAGTTCCCAAAAATCAGGCAGAAATCTTCAAATTTTTTGATGCGTTAAATCTCCCGCATGAACCAGATTTTGAAGTACATAATGACATTCAATCTGTGATCAAAATTTGTGATCACTGGAGCGAAAAACCCAATCGAAAAAAAGTCTTCTATGATATTGATGGGATCGTGGTTAAAGTCCATGAATTAGAACTTAGAGCTCGTTTAGGCTTCACTGCTAAAGATGCCAAATATGCTATCGCTTTTAAGTTTCCGGCCGAAGAAAAATATACCAAGTTACTCGATGTACATTTTCAGGTTGGAAGAACTGGAGCCATCACCCCCGTAGCTATCCTAGAACCCGTAGAGGTAGACGGCTCCACTGTCTCCAGAGCCACACTACACAACGCCGAAGAAATTGAGCGTAAGGAAATTCTACTCGGAGATACGGTCATTATTCGAAAGGCCGGCGATATTATCCCTGAAGTCCTAGAACCTATAAAATCCATGCGAAAGAGCGAGGAAAAACCGATTATTTTCCCCACTCATTGTCCTGAGTGTGGCACCCTTATAGATACCTCAGAAATTGTATACCGCTGCCCAAACCAGGCGTGCCCAGCTCGCCAAAAAGCCAACCTCATTTATTTTGCCAACATACTAGATATTGAAGGCCTTGGCCCCCGCACTATTGAAGCTTTACTAGCCTTAGAGCTGATTAAAACTCCAGCTGATTTTTGGCGGCTTACTCAGTGGGATCTAGCGATGCTACCAGGATTTAAACAAAAGAAAATTTTTAATCTCTTAGAAGCCCTAAAACAGAGAAAGAGCCTCACCCTCTCAGAAATTTTTACAGGTCTGGGAATTCGTCTTATAGGCAGTGAAAACGCCAAACTCTTTGCCCGGTATTTTAGAGATCATCATGGCGAAATAGACATCAAAAAACTGAACAAAATTATTGATCAAAAATTAGAAATTACTGAATTTAAAAATATCGATGGTATCGGCGAAAAAGTCGCCCTATCCTTTATAGGTTTTCTCAATAGTCCCTTTGGGAAGCGTATTTTTCTTGATTTAGAAACGGTAGGTATCACCCTCCACTGGGAAGAACCAAATCAAACTCAACATCCAGAAATTAGTCATAAACGCTTTGTTATTACTGGAAGTTTTGAAACCTTTTCCCGAGATGAGCTTAAAAGCCTTATCACCAGAAACGGTGGCAAAATTCTTTCAAGCTTATCGGCTCAAACCGACATCCTCCTCTGCGGAGAAAAACCAGGTTCAAAGCTTAAAAAGGCCGAAGAACTTGAGCTTGAAGTCTGGAAAGAAGACCAAATTTGTAAAGTCCTTGGTCTGGTTCCTTCTCCCCTCCCTCAAGAAAGTCTTTTTTAAAAATATGTATACGCGTGAACTTTTTGAGTTCGTTTTTTGCCTTTACAAAAAATGAGTCAGGTAAAAGAGCTGATATGAGCGTTTGTTTTTTACTTTGACCTTAACTAAAATCTTTTTACAATCTCGCAAGAAATTATCCACATTATACATAAATGCGAAAACAGATTTTAAACCGTTTTGGATTTGTAGTGCTTATAGGCCTCATCGCTGGAAGCTTAAGTATCCCTGCTACCTATTACGCAAAAGTTTTGGGTGAAGATCACACCATTACTCAAAAAATTGAAAGTCTCAAAGTAACCCTTGGCCTCGATCTCGCTGGAGGAACTGAACTAGACTATCGAATTGATATGAGCGAAGCTATCGCCAAAAACAATGACGATGATGCCCTTAATGATATCGTCCTCAATGAATTAGCTGAGTCTGTGAGAGATAAAGTAGAACAAAGAGTTAACCCTGCCGGGATTGGAGAGATTATTGTAAAAAGAGCACAGGTTAATCAAGAAGAACATATCCTGGTTCAAATGCCTCCTTCTATTAATGTAGAAAAAGCCAAACGTGATGCTGAAAAAGACAATCGATTGGAATTTTTTGAAGAGAATGAAAGTGCTGTTGTGGCTAAAAGACTCGAAATTGCCGAACTTATCACCTTTGATCTAAGCGCTGAAAAATGGGATCAGAACGCTCCAGAAGCCGCTAAGCGGTTTGAGGGAAGTTTTGAAAGTTTTGAAGCGACATTTAAAGATGAAATGACCGATAGCGAGTTTGCCGACAAGTTATTTGCCGCAAACCAAGGTGAGGTGATTCAAGAAATTATCGAAACAACTATCCAGCCTCAATATACACTCACCGAAGACGGAGAACTCCAATTTGATGGAGTCCCTTACCCACGGCAAGTGTTAGCGGTAGTGCGCGTAACTGACAAACAAAACGTTGAAAGAGAAAAAACTACAGAAGCAGAAGCAGAAGCGAGACATATTCTCTTCGCCTACCCTGGCGCTCTGAGAGCCGGCGAAGACCTTCCCTACGATTCAAAAGAAGCCGCTAAAGCCAAGGGAGAAGAAGTGCTAGAATCTATTAAAAATGGCGCTGACTTTGCCGAAGCTGCCAAAGACTTTTCTACTGGTCCTTCTAGTGTCAACGGAGGCGATCTTGGGGCTTTCGGTCCTGGAACTATGGCTACTAATTTTAACGATGCCGTGTTCCAATCGGAAGGTCCACAACTGATACCGGATCTCATAGAAACCGATTTTGGATACCATATCATCGAAGTGACAAAACTTACCCAAGAAACCACCCAAACAGTTAATGAACCTAAAGTCACCTATGAAGCCGTTGTTTGGGATACCAATGACATTGCCTGGCTCAAAACTGACCTTTCAGGAGCCCAACTTGATAATGCTCGAGTTGGATACAGCGAAGTAGGACAGCCACTTGTAGACCTCCGACTTAATGGAGAAGGCGGCCAAATCTTTGCTAAAATCACCGAAAACTTAGCCGCCCGAAACTGCCGAGGTGATGATTCTTGTAGACTCGGAATTAAAGTTGGTGGTGAATGGATCAGCCAGCCGTACGTACATGAGAAAATTACCGGAAGAAACGTCCAAATCACCGGTCAATTCACTTATGAATCAGCCAAGGCTTTAGCCAATGATCTAGAGCTTGGCGCTATTGATGCTCCTATTATCCTGAGTGGACAAGTAACCGTTCAGCCAGAACTAGGAGCTGACCAACTAGAAAAAAGTCTCAAAGCCGCTAGTTTTGGACTTATTGCTACTATCTTATTTATGATCTTGATGTACCGGTTAGCCGGATGTATTGCGGCTATTTCCCTCATCCTTTATACCGGGATCTATATAGCCCTGCTTAAACTCTGGCCCATATCACTGGGAGGCCCCATTGTGCTGAGCCTAGCAGGAGCCGCTGGTATTGCCCTTTCTATTGGGTTGGCAGTGGATGGAAATATTCTTATTTTCGAAAGAATGAAAGAAGAAATCCGTCGAGGTCGAAAACTAGATCAAGCCATTGATCTAGGATTTGAAAGAGCCTGGAGCGCTATCCGAGACTCAAATCTTACGACCCTCATCACGTGTATTATTCTTTTCTCACTTGGAAGTTCTGTCATCAAAGGATTTGCAATTACGCTGATTGTAGGAACACTGCTTTCAATGTTTACAGCCATCAACGTTTCTCGAAATTTACTCAGAGCTTTACTACTTTTACCAGGCACAGAGAACCCCAAATTCTTTGGAGTAAAAGCCGATCATATTGGTAAAAAATCTGTTGGAGCTAAAATCCGAAAAAGAAAATCTAAATCATAAACCCCCTCACCTCACTTATAAACTTTAAATAATGAATATTACTGCTTTACGTCGAATTTGGATCAGTTTCTCTGCCTGTTTAGTAGCGCTGAGTCTAGGAGCTTCACTGTTGATAGGACTTAAACTTGGGCTTGATTTCACCGGTGGTGCTCGTTGGGACATGCAATTTGAGGCGCCTACAACCCCTCAAGCAATTCAGACCTTCTTTGACGGTCGTACAGAGCTCACGCAAGAAGTGGATGTGCAAAGATCAGAAGATCAAACCTTTTTGGTAACCATTGAAGATCTAGATGATAAAACTATTCAGACTCTAGCCAGCGACCTTCGAACTGAAGTCGGAAATTTCACGGAAGTTTCCTATCGAAAAGTCGATGCCACTATCGGGCAAAGTTTTAAACAAAAATCTCTTTATGCCATTGTAGCCGCACTAACAGGTATTATTCTGTTTGTGGCTTTTGTCTTTCGACGTATTCCCGAAGCCATTAACCCTTGGCGATTTGGAGGGGTGGCCATTATTGCGTTATTTCACGATATCGCGATTGTCTTTGGACTGTTTGTGGTTCTTGGAATGATAACAGGTGTCGAACTTGATCTCCCATTTATTACTGCACTATTGGCCACGCTTGGATTCTCGGTCAATGATACGATTGTGATTTTAGATCGAGTACGAGAAAATATCCGTGTACAAAAAGCTCATGAAACTTTTGAAGATACGGTAGAAAACTCAATCCAGCAAACCCTTATGCGATCTATCAACACTTCTATTTCTACTCTACTGCCACTACTTGGGCTCCTATTTCTCGGAGCTGAAGCTATTTTTTACTTCGTACTAGCCCTTACCGTAGGCATCTTGATTGGAACCTATTCTTCTATTTTCCTAGCGGCTCCATTACTAGTTGAATGGAAATATTGGGCCGATAGACGCGGCTAAAATTTAGGTTTTGAAAATTAAACAAAAGTAATTAGTATTAAGGCATAATTTAAACACAAAAAAATCATGCCCCCAATTTTAGGTCCGCTTCGTACTATGTGGTTCCAACCTAGAGCCACCGCCAAAGACGTCCTCAATTTTGAAGCAACCGAAGGCCTGATTATGTTTATGGCCTTTTTGGCTGGGACATTAGGCGCTCTCCCAACAGCGGTTCCCCAAATGCTAAGCGAAAATAACACCGCCGTTACCGCCTCTATAGTAAACATTATTGTCGCTGGAATCGTGAGTGTCCCATTCTTTTATATAGGGACTTGGATTGTCCAAAAAATAGGCCAGCTCTTAGGCGGTACTGCCGAATTTAGTGATGTACGAATGGCCACTGCTTGGGGGAACCTGCTCCCAGGAATGCTGGTAGTCATACTCGTTTCGATTATGGTAGCTCTATCCTTTAAGGCTGAGAATGAGGGTCTTGGACAAATTTTTGGACTCATCCAACTGATTCTAGGATTTTGGATATTTATGATTTATTTGAACTTTATAGTAGAAGCCAATGACTTTTCTCTACTCAGAGGTTTGATCACCATTATGGTAAGTTTGATCCTCATTTTTGGTATGGTTATGATAGCAGGAATATTAGCCGTTAACATCGGGCTAAGCTTTTAAGAAGTAATAAAGAAATTCACAGTTTTTTATGGGGCAATTTAACCTTTTTGAAAACAAAGAAAATATCAAGGCCACTTACCCGCAAGACGTCAAACCTCCAGCTATTGAAGATGGCTGGAAAACCGCTCTATCAGCAGAGTTTCAGGCTGATTATTTTAAAACACTAAAAGCCTTTTTAACCGCTGAAATAAAGGCAAAAAAGGTCATCTATCCTCATCCAAAAAATATCTTTAAAGCCTTTAATCAGTGTGCCTTTGATAACACCAAAGTCGTTCTTTTAGGACAAGATCCCTATCATGGCCCAGGACAAGCAAATGGTCTTTCTTTCTCCGTAAACAAGGGCGTCAGAATTCCACCCAGTCTACAGAATATTTATAAAGAAATTCATGATGATTTAGGGTACCCAATCCCTACACATGGGAATTTAGAATACTGGGCCAATCAAGGCGTTTTATGCCTAAACGCTACCCTTACCGTAGCACATAAAAAGCCTACTTCCCATAGTGGGCAAGGCTGGGAAATTTTCACCGATAACGTTATAAAAATCTTGTCAGATAAAAAAGAAAATGTTGTCTTTCTCTTGTGGGGTAGTTTTGCTAGATCCAAAAAAACACTCATAGATCCTCAGAAACACCATATTCTAGAAGCTCCACATCCATCCCCTTTTTCAGCCCACAGCGGCTTTTTTGGGTGTAAACATTTTTCACAGACTAACCAGCTTTTAACCCAAAACAATTTAACTCCCATTGATTGGCAAAATCCCTAATTATATAAATACAATTTTTTAAAAATAAAAAAACTTTACAAATATAAAATTTTATCAATAGTAGCTTCGTAACATAAAAAATAAATCCAAAAAGAAATCCTTATCAAAAAGGGTTCCTTTTTTATTTTTTACCACAAAATTCTTTAATTTTTTTCACCCATGAAAAATTTCTTTGCCGCTCTAGTGGTGTTTGCTGGGAGCTTTATCTCACTTTCTGCACTAGCTCATCAAGCCGATAGTGATGGAAGTCGTGATCACTATCATCCTCATTATCATCAAAACCACAGCATTTCTGATCATTTTAGAGGCAGTCGTAACTACGATTATAACCAATACCAGTACAAAACTCACAATAGAGTTGATGTTTTTGAGGCCTTTAATAATGGAAATGCTGTACTTTTTACGCATGATAATGATCACCATTTTGATTTTTTCAAAAAATCTCAGTATGAAAAACCTACTTACAATCATCAAAATAAATGTAACCTTTATCCAAAACAAGCTACTTACTACTCACGAGAAGTTCCCGTTTACCGATATGCTCTGATTGCCCCTCCACAAAAAAATGTAAATCAAACTTACCACCAACCGCCTTACGCTTATTCAAGCTGTGCAGGCAAAAATTGTTGCCAAGACTGTAAACCCGCTCGACCTTGGCAGCTAAAAAGTCTTGTTGGCTACCAAAACCGAAGCTACCGAGCCCCTTCTGAATACAACCCAGACTGCTACAAAAACCGAGTTTATACTCCAAACGCCTACCAAAACTACCGCCACTATGATGATAGGCATAGATACCAAAGCCACTCACCGTACAAGACTCACAAAACTTACACCTGTGATAATTGTTAAGCCCCAGCTCTCGAGATTTACAACAAAACCCAAGACTAAGATCCTTGGGTTTTTTGTTTGCGCTCCCAGATAAACGATTGAAAAAACGAAGCATAAAGCAAAAACATGATCGCCATCAGGTCAAATATTTGAGCTAGCTTAAACCCAAAAAATACGGAAGGTTCTCCCCCTCTCCAGAACTGCAGTACAAAATCAATAAGAAAGAAATACAGGAGTGTTTGATAAAAAAGTTTCCCTGGAATCTTACTAAAACTATTAAAATTCTTTCGCACCCACTGTAATAAAAAAAAGTGGCAGATAAATCCATACAAGGTTACTGGATGAACAGGGTTGAGAATTTCTACTCCAAAAGTTTCATACTGAACTCCCCACGGCAGAATCGTTTCGGTACCATAGACTCTTCCCGTCAAAAACCCAGCCAGATCAACTACCAGCACCGCTAACAAAAAAGACGGCATTCCTACATCTATCCATTTATAAAAAGGTTTATTATGCCTTTTAAGGTCGATATACATAGTGAGTAAAAACCCCGTCAACACCCCAAAGAAATTTAGTTCTCCTTCCCAAAACGCGGCGTAGGTAAAAATTCCGTATTGATCAAAGGCTCCAACATTCAGTATTACCGCTACTAACCTTCCCAAAAGAATCCCTCCTAAAAGCCAGCGCCAATAGTGATGTAAGAAAAAATCTTTAGAAAAATTATGCTGTTCTAACGCTCTATAATAGTGCCAAGAGCCTAAGGCAAACGCCAAACTCAAAAATATCCCGTAAATTTTCAGGGCAAAAACACCAAAGTTTATCTGTGAAAAATTCATCGAACCTATTTTTAAGTATCCCCAAACAATCTTCAACTCAAAAACCATTTTAATACTCAGAGTCTTGTGGGTTCCCTAAGAATTAAAATACCTATTTTAGAAAGGGGTTTCGTAGGGAGAAACTAGTTTTCCCCTACGCATTCTTACACCCAATAAAAAATTACCGGGAACTGCACTGAGTACACAAATATCGCCAATCCTGTACTTCCTAAAACGATAATTCGATCGCGCCAAGAAAACCCAGGATAAAAACGATAAAAGTAAAATGAAATCAGCATAATCATCGATAATCCAATCATATACCAAATCAGTGACGAATAGAGAAAAAAACTACTTCTCTCAATATCCTTCTCAAAAACAATTTGGGCCAAATTCCAAATCAAAAATCCGCCACAAACCAAAAATAAAAAGCCAAAAGTAAGATAGAAAATATTAACCAGTGCCTCAAAAAATTTAATCTCTGAGACTGTTTCTTTAAGCCCCTCCGTATCAATTTTGGCTAGTTGAACCTGAAGATCAATAAGTCCTTTACTAATAGCCTTATCAAACTTGGTTCCAACTGCCTGAAATTTAGATCTACGGCGATTAATTTCTTCTTTTAGTTCGGCCGGAATATTGGCATCCTGCAAGAAAATTTCATCACTCGTAATTTGAGTCAAAAGGCGCTTTGTGAGACTTTTAAGATGGGAAACTGAATTCGAATGTTTCAGCCTCATTAAAAGGTTAATCCGCTCCTCAATTTCTCGTTTTTTTCCAGAATCAATAAACTCAGAGTTTTCTTCTAGCAGTGGAATTACTTCAGAAAGCACTGAATCAATCTTTTCCATCATAAATTTCCGCTCTTCTTCATTCGCCTCTACCGCTTCTTGAACCTCATCATGCTTTACTTCTACTTTTTTACCTTTCTTTTTGGCTCGTCTTTCATCCAGTTTAATTTCTACCTGAAGACGGTCTTCAAGTTCTTTTTCAATTCCAGCGGCTTTTTGAGCCTCTTTTTGGCTCGGCGCCATAGTGGTATCGATCAGATAGTACACCTCTAATTCATATTCCCTTCTCAATTTTTTATACGCTCCGTAACGATCCTCGGCTTCTATCGTTCCTCGAATCTTTTTATGCATTTGGTTCATAGCCTCAAAGTCAAAGACTTTAAGCCCTGAAGCCATTTGCTCATCTTTTGGTTCTTCAAGAGTCAAAATAGACAACCCCCCTGCCTTTAACTTATCTCGTGCAGCATCCAAAGATGCGGCACTCACATACCCAGAAATTTGTTTTCCTTCGGGAGTTACGGCCTGAAAATAATATTTTCTCATAAAAATATAATCCCGCGATTATAGCATAAATTACATTAATCTTCCAGCTCCTAGAGCGGGTTTAGACAAAGTTTTGATTGACTTTAATTATTCTTATTTTATTGAGGCTCCCACAAAATCTCTAAACAACGGATGTGGCTCAAATGGTCTGCTTTTCAGTTCTGGATGAAACTGTCCCGCTACCATAAATTTATGTCCTTTTATCTCTACAATCTCTACGAGTTTTGATTGTGGATTTCTTCCAGAAATTACAAAGTCACTCCCTTCAAATTTTGGTAAAAATTCATCATTAAATTCATATCGGTGTCGGTGTCGCTCAGATATTTTTGTCGTTTTATAAACAGAATAAGCTTTAGTCCCTTTCCTAATTTCACAATCATAAGCTCCAAGCCGCATGGTCCCCCCTTTTCTTCGAATATTTTTTTGTTCAGGAATAAAGTGAATCACATGATGTTTCGATTTGCCTTCTTTATCAAATTCTTCTGATGTAGCATCTTTAAGACCTAAGGCATTTCGAGCATATTCTATAGCCATAATTTGGCTTCCAAGGCACAACCCTAGATAGGGTTTATTATTGGTTCTACAGTAGTTGGCGACCTGAATTTTCCCCTCAATACCTCGATTTCCAAATCCTCCGGGGACTACCACTCCAGCCACACTTTTTAGTTTTTCCCATTCATCCGTATCTTTTTGTTCAATCAGTTCTGTATCGATCCATTCAATATTTACTTTTTTCCCATGGAAATAACCGGCCGATTTAGCGGCCTCAATCACCGATAAATAAGCGTCATCAAGGTCGTTGTATTTTCCAGCCAGACCAATCGTAATTTCACTTTTAGTTCTGATAATTTTTTGAACCCCTGCCTCCCAGGATTCGAGGTTAAATTTTTTCGTTTTAAGATTTAGTTTCCGAGCCAATACATCTCCTACTCCATGTTTTTCAAACCGAAGTGGCACTTCATAAATAGACTTTACAGTTTCGGCTGGTATCACACATTCTTCTGGCACATCGCAAAAGTACGCGACTTTTTTCAGCAATTTCTTCGGAATTTTTACATCGGCTCTTGTAAAAATCATATCTGGATGAATTCCTACACGTCTAAGTTCTCGAACTGACAATTGAGTTGGTTTAGTTTTCAGTTCTCCAGAGGCCGCTAAATATGGCAGTAAGGTTAAATGAAGTGAAACCAAATCACTTCCATATTTATTTTTCATCTGCCTAATCACTTCCAAAAATGGTTCTCCTTCAATATCCCCAACCGTTCCTCCAATTTCTACTACTAGCACATCTACCTCCATTTTTTTCGCAGCTAGTTCCACCTTCTGAATAATCTTATTGGTAATGTGTGGCACTACCTGGATCGTTCCACCAAGGTACTTCCCTTCTCTTTCTTCGGCTAACACTTCACTATACACTCTTCCTGTCGTTACCGTACACACCCCGCTCAATGGCGTATCAATAAATCTCTCATAGTGTCCCAAATCTAGATCCGTTTCACTTCCATCATCCAACACAAAAACCTCTCCATGCTGAAACGGACTCATCGTCCCTGGATCTACATTCAAATAAGGATCAAGCTTCATTATAGCTACTTTGACCCCTCCGGATTTGAGTATTGCCGCAGTACTAGAAGCCACTATTCCCTTTCCTAAACTACTACAAACTCCACCCGTAACGAAAACAAATTTTGTATTAACCATTACGGGCTTTAAGTGTAACCCGGAATGTTAGGAAATCAAAAAAAATAGTGTAGTTTTTACAATAAACTATTTTATTTCAATGAATGCAGGATACACCTACCCCTACATTAAATAGGCAAATGCAACGAGGAGGAAGCGCCACTAAGCAATACAGAAATCAAAAAATTAAACGAAACCATGAGAACTTCAAAGAAAGTAAGATATATTGCAAGCAGATCGGATTTTTAGTTACAAATAAGAGTTAGATTGATAACTTTTTAAAATAACTATAAAGACACTTTCCAAAGTGTTTGTTTTATGATATAATGAGCTATTAAAAATAAATACAAACCCATGAAATCCCACCAACATATCGTTTTTGCTCCAGAGGCAAAGTACATTTTTAAAGACCCAGAAGCAGGGCGAGATCATCACACAGGGAGTGGCGAAAAAACTATCCCAAAAATTGAAGATCTAATGAAACAGCATCATGAAAATCCTACACCTGAAACTCAGGCGGCTATTGATGCTTTTATTAAACAAAAAATTCAAGAAATCCAAAGAGGACGTGATCCAAAAAATGGAGTATTAATGGCAGAAGCGTTAAATCAACAAATTGCAGATGCAAAAGCAAAATATCCAAATGCCGCTGAAGTCGTAGAGAAACATGCTCCAGCAATTCAAAAACATTTGGATAAAACAGATGAAAAAGACCAACCAGCGGCTAAAGATGCCTTGAAACCTGAAGAAGTAACCAAACTTCAAGAAGAAGCGAAGACTATTAAACCTGAAGAATTTTTAAAAAAAGACAAAAAGTCTCAACTGGCTATGGTAACTGAAGGGGGTGAAACTCCAGGAGCCATTAAACCTGGAAAAGAAATAACCTTTAAATTTGATGAAGCGGGAAATGAAGATCTCTATAAGAAAACAACCCTTGGTACAGTGATGCCAGCCAACGTACGAGCTGTAGAAGCTGATGGAGTCAAATATATTCGTCGAGGCATGACTGGTGAATTTTTTAATGAGCAAGGCGTTCGTCTTAAAATTCATAACGGAACAAAAGTAAAAGTTGCTTCAGAAGGGGGATACATAAAAGAAGACAGTGAAGAGTTCAAAAAATTACAGGATGCGGCTAAAGCCAAAGCAGATACAGCGATTAAACAGCACGGTGTAGAAAAAGGACATAAATTCTACGAAAGGTATAACAAAGTGGCTCAAATGGCATCAGAAAAAGGAGTTGATCCGCAACTCGCTCTACTTTTGGCTAAAAGTAAATCTTTCAATGCCATTGCCGATGATAAAGACTTTTTACCAAAATTTGAAGACGCTCTTACAGAATTCCACAGGGGAACTGACGGTTCAAGTAAAGATAAAATTTATGATAAAGATGGGAATTTAAACTTAAATGAAGCATCAAATTGGATTCGAACTTTTGTAGAGGATAATGAAACGGGAAAAGAAATACTAAAAGCTATAAAAAACAAAGAAGGTAAAGCTCTTTACGATAACAAAGATATTGAAGAGGCTTTCAGCCTAACAAAAGCCACTCAGCTTAGTAAAGCTGAATTTGCAAAGTTTGCCTGGGAGCAGGGTAAAAAAGTAGAAGCTAAATATCCAGGCGTTCCAACAGAGGCCGTATTTGCAACTGCTGGTCTAGAGTCTGGATGGGGAACTAGTTCCTTAGCTAAAGACGTTAATGCAGTTTTTGGAATAGGAGGCAATAATGGGAAAGGAAGATTTTCTACTGGTGATGGGCATACAAAAAGAGGTTATGATTCACTAGAAGCATCCTTTATGGATTATGGAAGTTTTCTTCAAGGAAAACGATATAAAGGCATAGTTACAAAGTACGCACCAATTTTTAAAAAAATTCCAATAGGAAGTGCAGAAAGGAAGCCGCATGTAAGACAATTCTTAACAGAAATTGCACAAGCTGGATACAACCCTAAAGGAGCCACCTATGCAGGTCATGTAATGAAAATGCTTGAAGGAAGCATGGCTAATAATATAACCTAAAACAGACCTTTCTGCCCCACAGGCGCCCCCAAACCTAAATGCATAAAAGCACTCTCCGTTGCCATCCGGCCTCGGGGGGTCTTTTGTAAAAGCCCTTCACGGATAAGAAAGGGTTCAATACTGTCTTCTAAAGTGGCTTCTTCCTCTCCTATCGCTGAAGCGAGGGTAGAAAGTCCTACTGGCCCTCCACCAAATTTTTCACATAAAATTTTAAGATATTCTTGATCCGAAAAATCTAAACCTTTTTCATCAACTGATAGATCTTTGAGGCCATCATCAACTACTTTTTTAGTGATATGTCCTTCATGCAGTACTTCAGCAAAATCTCGCATTCGTCGAAGCAACCTATTGGCTACTCGTGGTGTACACCGACAACAATGAGAGAGTTTTTCCGCCGCATCATCATTGATCTGAATTGCTAAAATATCAGCCGATTGAGCCAAAATAGACTGAATTTCTTTGGGTTCGTAAAATCGAAGTTTTTCAATATGACCAAATCGGTCTCTAAGTGGATTTGAAACTTTTGATATCTGTGTTGTAGCCCCCACCAAAGTAAACTTAGGCACATTAATACGCATTGTTCTGGCACTTGGCCCCTTACCAATAACCAAGTCAATCGCAAAATCTTCCATAGCCGTATACAAAATTTCTTCCACGGGCATCCTCAGTCTATGAATCTCATCAATAAACAAAAAATCTCCTTCTTGCAGGTTAGACAAAATAGAAGCTAGATCCCCTGGTTTTTCTAACGCTGGGCCAGAGGTCACACGCAGATTCGTTTCCATTTCACTAGCCAAGATCATAGCCAGCGTTGTTTTTCCCAGGCCAGGAGGGCCATAAAAAATAGTATGATCCAGCGCTTCTCCCCTATTTTTGGCGGCCTTTAAAAATACTTTTAGGTTCCTCTTTACTTCCTCTTGTCCCACATAACCTGAAAAATCTTTAGGCCTGAGTTGGTTTTCAAACACTTCGGTCTCTGAATTCCCAGCAGTAGAAACGACGGAATCTGATGTGGAATTTTTGGATGTATTTTCTTCTTCTATAATCGCCATCTACCACATTATGGTTTATTGATGACCAATGATCAATTGTTTCTGAGCTTCAATAACCGCTGGTTTAATAATTACTTTTTTTACATTCATAAAATGAACAATTTTTTTGTTCAAAAAAGAAAGTTTATCCAAGGCTTCAACTTCCTTAACCACATATCCACCTCTACCTGAAGCTTTTTGATGAGTATCAAAAACCAGCCTACCATCCTGAACCGTAAACCGAAAAAAAGTTTCGGCTTCATCTTTTTTCCCCGTAACTAGGCAGGTTCTAAGAGGCATTTTTATAAAAATGAGTCCCTAAACCGAAATTCAGGAACTCAATACAAAATATTAGTAAAACTAAATTTTTTCTAGTTCTAACCGGTGAGAATCCGTATTTACTGAAAGGACTTTCCCCGTAAGCGTTTCGCCTTCTTTCACTGCGTTTCCAAGGTCTGTTGCTTTTTCTACACCAAATTGGCTTAATTCAAAGAGCCCTTGTACGTCTACTTCAATCTCAATAAATACTCCGTTGTCATTCCATCGAGTTACTTTCCCACTTACTTCTTGACCATCGCTATATTTTTCAGCGTATTGTAACCAAGGATCTTCAGAAAGTTGTTTGATAGAGAAAGAGAGTTTATCTCCATCTTTTCCAATAATGAGTACTTCTACTTTGTCACCAATATTGAAATTTCGTCCAGGATCAGAAACATGACCCCATTCAAGTTCAGACACATGAACCAATCCTTCTACTCCACCAAAGGTTACAAAGATTCCGAATTTAACGACTCCAGAAACCACACCCTCAACTACATCTCCTATTTGGATGTTTTTGAGCGTTTCTCCCATTTGAGATTCATGTGCTAGTTTTTCAGAGATAATAATTTTTCCTTGTTCTCGGTCGACATTCAAGACTCGTACGGCAAATTCTTTACCGATATGGGTCTGAAGACGTTTAAGAATTTCTCCAGCGTCTGCCCCTTCTACCCGTGGGTAATTCATTGGCATAAGCTGAGAGACTGGGAGGAAAGATTTAAGCCCTTTGTATTTAGCCATAAGGCCTCCTTTATTGGCTTCTTCAATTTTAACTTTAATGATGCGTTCCTCTTCCATAATAGCGCTGAGCTCGGCCCAAGCGGTGTCTTGAGAAGCTCGTCTCAGTGAAAGCATTACCAACCCTTGATCATTCTCCGGATCAACGACTGTAGCTTCAATTTGCACTCCCGCTTCAAGCTCTTCCCCTTCAGTGCCAAACCCAGAAGCTTCACGACGAGTAATAAGCCCCGTAGTGCCACCAGGCAGTTCCATAATTACACGTGATGCATTTGCATCAAGCACCGTTCCCTTTACTGATTCTCCAGCTTTAAACGATACCAAAGCACCGTCATCTTTTGACAGTAGGTTATCCATTACATTTGTTGCCATATTGTTTTACGACGTGAAATTAAAATATTTTTACAGCTTCCTTCTCCAAATGGGTACACGTCAAAACCAAAATGTTGTCGAAAGCCCAAGAAATTTAGTTTATAAAAGGGAAAAGTCAAATATTTTTAAAGGACACAAAAAGGCCTCATTTCGTCCTCTGAATAATTTAAAATACTGTCGAGCTCCACAGACTAACCCTCAAAATCACAGCTTATTTCCATAAGGTTCTCCCTCAAAAAGAGTTCCATTACCCTAAAAATCAAAGGCTAAAACCACTTGAAGTAAACCGCAAAAAATGTAGTATGTGAGCGAATGCACCCGATAAAATACGACATATACGAGGCAACCAAAAGTTATGAAGAAAACTATAATTTTGGTCCTTTTTTTGAAGGTGAAATTCCAGAAAGAAAGTTAAATCCAGACAAAAAAATCAAACTCTGGGATTTTGAGCTAAACTCCCCATTAGGAATTCCTGCAGGCCCTTTACTAAATGCCAAGTGGGTAAAATTTTATGCTCAAATGGGATTTGATGTCCCCGTATACAAAACAGTGCGAAGTATACCCACTCCAAGCCACCAAGCTCCTAATTGTGTGTACGTAAATCCACCAGAGCAAATTCAACTAGGACATAAGCCGGATTTAGTGACGACTGACAGACCCCAAAATTTAGAACAACTTACCATTACCAATTCCTTTGGAGTCCCATCGAAAGAACGAAATATCTGGATGGCCGATGTACACAAAGCTAATGAAAGTCTAGACGACGGACAAATAATGATACTCTCTTTTATGGGGACCCATGGAGCTGAAGGCCGAGACCTCGTCGCAGACTATGCCTATACTGCCAGCCTAGCCAAAGAAGCTGGGGGAAAAATTTTGGAAACCAATTATTCCTGTCCTAATCTTTGCGGAAGCAAAGCCGGAGCCCTCTACCAAGATCCTGAAAGTTCTAGCCAAATATCCAAAGCTATTCGCAAAGCTATAGGCTCTGACCAAAAATTCATCATCAAAATTGGCAACCTTCCCTACGATCAACTCAAGGCAGTGGTGAGCGCCAACCTTCCCTATGTAGATGGGATTGCGGGCATAAACACCATGCCCGGGAATGTAAGACACCCCAATGGACAGCAAGCTCTTCCAGGCAAAGGAAGACTGACCTCTGGCATCTGTGGAGCCAAAATCAAAGCCGTCTCACACAATTTTGTGGAAAACATGGTTCACATAAAATCTGAACTCAAATCAGACTTTGTAATCTGTGGAGTGGGAGGCATCATGAGCGCCGAAGATTTTAATGACCGCTTAAAGGCTGGAGCTGACATTGCTATGAGTGCTACTGCCATCATGTGGGATCCCTTCCTCGCCCATCGTTATCACAATAAATATTCCACATAACCCCCATTGCGAAGAAATTTTAAAGCTCGGAGTGGCTTTTTTGGTCATCCCAAAAATGAACAATACTTACTCTAAAGGTGGTAAGAACCGTATTGGATCAGCAAATTTACCATTTTTGAATACCTCAAAATGTAAATGAGGCCCACTGGTAAAGAAGCCCGCCCCGGGAGTTCCTGGAGCACCTCCAGTCAGCGCAATAACCTCTCCCTGTTCCACTACCTGATCAACCTCTACCAATATTTTGGATACATGTCCAAAGACCGTAAATAGGTCATTTTCATGCTCTAAAATAACGTAAGAGTACCCAAATCCATTTGAAGCTACTTTTTTGACGCTCCCCGCTTGAGGCGCATAAACCTCAGTCCCCTGCGGAGCCTCAAGATCAATGCCATCATGGTCCCGCCCAAAAGCCGCTTTATAGGCTTTATCTCTAAACGTAGCTGAAATATGTATTGGAATCTGTAATGGCCAATAAAGAGGATAGACTTTTAGTTCTTGGGTGGTTTCGGCTATCGGCTCTACTAACTCCGAGTTGACTTCACCCAAAGTCTCTAATTGCTGCCTTAGATTTTGTAGAAAGATGGTTGATTCTGCCTGCTGGTCTCTGGCTAGCTCTAAAGCATCTTGAGTCTGATACTCATCAGATTTAATATTCTCAAGCAAACGAGCCTTCCCCTCAGCCATATCTTGTAAGACCAACTTTTCACGAGCAATTTGATCTCCTAGATAAGCCATTCGATTATAAAACAGGGCTGCATTTTTTTCTTTATTCTCAAACGCTTTTTTGAGGGATCGAAGCCGGTTAAGTTTTTCTTTTTTTTGAGCTGACTCCGTACTACTTCGTTTACGATCCTCTACAATACGACTCACTGGGCGCGCTGAAAACAACCACTGCAAAATCGACATCTCTGGAGAACGATCAAAATTCTCTTGTCGAACAAATTTTTTACTCATATAAGCACTATATTCTCTCTCTGCCTGTCTCATCTCGGCCCTTAGAGCTGATTTTTCACGAGTAATTTGTTCTAATTCTTTTTTCCATTGCGCCTCTAAATCCTGATATTTTGTAAGTTTTTCAGTATTAAACCCAATCTGAGTATCCAATAAATAAATTTGGTTTTCCGCCGAATTCCGCTGTGACTGGATACGCCAGAGATCTTGTTCTTTTTCTCTAATATCGCTCTCAAATTGTTCAAGCACTGCTTCTTCTGTAAAAATCTGCCGGCGTACTTCTGTCGCATCCAAAGCCTCTAAAAAAACTTGATCTGAATCTTCGTTCAAATCTTCCGTTGATGCTGCCTCAATAAGTGGATCCTGACCACTTCCAAAAAATTTTTCTAACAACCCATTAATATCATCACCAATATTGGCCTGAGCCATAAAAGGGAAAACAAGGAACGCACACACAAGGAAAATTCGGGACATTTACATTTATTCTACAGAACTTTAGGTAAAATCGTGACTCTTTTGCTATGATTTTATACGAAAAATGAGCAAAGCTATTCCTGTACCCATCTTCACCGAAAGGTTAGAAGCCCACTACCAAAATGAAATCTGCCATCTAAACTGGGACAAAAATCGGCCTTGGACACTCCTATTTGCCGTCATTATGTCTGCTCAGTGTACGGATAATATGGTGAACAAAGTAACCGCTAAACTATTCGTCGACTTTCCAGATTTAGAAAGCTATGTCGCTCGCCCTATCGAAACCTTGGAAACCGCTATTAAATCTACAGGGTTTTATAGAGCCAAATCTAAAAATCTTAAAAAGTGTGCGGAACAACTCTTACTCTATCACGATGGTCAAGTCCCAGGCACTATGGACGAGCTGGTCAAACTAGCTGGCGTAGGACGCAAAACCGCTAATGTTATTCTCTGGAATATCTTTAGCAAAAATGTGGGGTTTGTCGTCGACACCCATGTGAGTCGTATTACCCAGCGTACAGGGCTAACCAAAAAGAAAACACCCGAAACAATAGAAAAAGACCTCATGAAAAAAATTCCAAAAAATCTCTGGGGAACATCTTCGCATCGTTTAGTACAATTTGGGAGAGATTTTTGCAAAGCCCCAAAACCTAAATGTGATGAATGCTTTTTGAATGATGTGTGTCCCAAAAGAGGGGTTAAATAAAAAATTCCACAGGAGAGCGTACTAGGTTTGTACACGTCTGCAGAATTTTTTGTGGAGCGATAGAGTTCGTCCTTTTTTCCTTTTTCTAAATAGCCATTCGGATAAATCCAACCAACTTGGCTTCACCAAGATATTCCTGAACACTCATACTTGGATCTTTTACAAACGCTTGAGAAGAGAGGGCTTGTTCAGCACAGAATTTTTTAGTTTTTCCAGCCAAAATGTTATCAATAATGTTTTCTGGTTTCCCTTCCGTAATGAGTTGTTCTCGAGCAATTTTCATTTCAGCATCAATCGCGTCCTGGCTTACATCTTCTGGATTAGCTACAAGCGGATTCATAGCCGCCGCATGCATGGCTACATCTCGAGCTTTATCCTCATCACCTCCTTCTAAAGCGACAATCACTCCGATTTTTCCATTGGTATGTACATACCCAGCAACGGTATCACCACCTTCAATGCTTTCTGATCCACCAAAGACGATGTTTTCCCCAATCTCTTGGATTTTATCAGTTTTCACAGCTTCAAAATGACTTTCCGCATCAGCACCTTTATCAGCGAGTTCTTGAGCCAGCGCTTTGAAACTTTCATTTTTAGCAACAAAGTCAGTCTCACACATAAGTTTTGCAATGGTACGTCCAGAGACAGCTACTAGACCTTCTCCTGTGGATCGGTCAGCTTTTTCAGCGGCTTTGGCCGCGCCTCGTTTTCGGAGGATTTCAATAGCCGTGTCCATATCACCGTTAGCTTCTTCAAGCGCTTTTTTACAAGCCATCATAGCTACACCGGTTCGGTCTCGGAGTTCTTTTACTTGGGCAGCACTTACTGTCATTTTTTAGTTGGGTTAAATTCGCGGCCGAGTGTATTGGTACATCACAAAAAATCAAGGCAATCTAAAAGGGCTCAAAAACAAGAGCCTTTAAAAATTGGTAACAGGGAGCATTTCAAGGCAATAAAAATATCCCCACCAAATACGTGTATTAAAAACACACGACCGATCGCATTCACGGCTTTCCCAAACTTTTATTTAGCTTGGTTATCCCAATTGAGCAGCTTGGCCACATCGCCAAATCCAGGAATTTTGGTCATTTTCCCTTTGTAGGCTTGAACCATTCCAAACAGAGCTAATGAAACCCAAAGCACCGTTACAAAAATATTTGAAGCTAAGAAGTATTTCCCCATAAATTTGGTAAAGATTCCAAAAAGCAAAAAACACATAGTAATCACTAATCCCTGTTTCCCATGAAACTGACAAAATTTAGATTCCTGTCTCAGGATCAAAGGCAAAATGCAGGCAAAATGCAGATATCCAAGCATCCCTAAAATTTTATCTCCTTGCGGAATTTCATCTGGATTCACTTCAGGAATCTGAGTTGGAACGTTATTTTCTTTAGCTATTTGGGCATTGGCTTGTTGTACTTGCTGAGCCTGAGCCTGAGCTTGAACCGCTTCCTGTTTTTTAGTTTCCACTTGTTCCATTAATTCGGACATAGAAACGCTCTTCTTCGTTTTTTTAGCAGGAGACATGTATATTTATTTTTAAATTCACTCCCAATTATACCAGAAGTCTTTTGTTTTCTCAAGCCCTGCAAAAGCAAAAAAGCCCAAATTTCTTAATCTAGAAATAAGGGTTTTTTGCAAATTTTTAAAATAAAATTTAGCTCAAGGCTTCAAGCATTTTATTGAGCATGTACTCAATCGCTTTAACCGCATCGTCATTAGCTGGGATAGGATAATCCACGCCTTCTGGATCAGCGTTCGCATCTAAGACAGCAACCGTAGCAATCTTGGCTTTATTAGCTTCATCAATCCCAATTCGGTCTGTAAAAGCATCCAACACAATAACCGCATCGGGCTTAGACCGCATTTGCGCTACTCCTCCATAAGAGGCTTCTAGTTTTTCTAGGTCTTTTTTAAACTGAGCGATTTCTTTTTTGGTGTACTTGTTAATTTCTCCACTTTCAAATTGGTCTTTGAGATCAAGGTAGTAATCTACTCTTTTTCGCAGTTCTTTAAAGTTAGTCAGTAAGCCTGGGGTCCACTTTTTATCTACATAGTAGTACTCATTCGGAGCCACTAGCTCTTGGATTTTCCAAGCAATTTGAGGTTTAGTTCCTACAAAAAGTACTTTTTTATTTTGAAGCTTGAGCGCTTTCAAAAACTTAGTTGATTTTTCCAAACACGCCTCTGTTTTAGCGAGATCAAAAACCCATACCCCATTCTTTTTAGTGTGAAGGTACGTTTTCATTTTTGGATTCCATCGTTCGGCTTTGTGCCCTACATGAACGAGGTTTTCAAACATTTCTTGTGTAGTGTCTTGTGCCATTTTTTTTAAGGTTAAGAAGTGGTTACCACTGCGATTTCTTACATCAGAAATACGTGGAAGGCGCGCGCAATATAAAGAAAGCAGTAATTCGTGCAAATGTTTTTTTATAATTATTCTGTTCCTAAAAGTTGCCTTGGGAAAACTTTGTCAATCTTCCAAGTGAAATAAACGTAAAAGACTCAACTGTTTGAACGAATCGATTTTTGAGCCTTTAGTAAATAAACTTCTGGAAGATCCAAAAATTTAAAAGTGCAACGATTTTTTTGGCTCTTTTTCAAAAAAAGGATCTTAGAGAACTATCCTTGGCTGCAAATTACCACTCGCAACCTCCCCTACTCCTACCGTTTCTCCATTCACTAAAACCAGTATTTTTTCACCATTAGGCTTGTTTCTTAGTGATTCTTCAAAAACCGCTCGCCCACCTTGAAAATCAGGTAAACGCTCTTCAGAAATTTCAATATGATCAAAATTTTTGATCAAAAATTGAGCGTCTATTAAATCCCCCTCCGAAATTTTCTCTAGAGCCTCAACCACTGGCAATTCAGTCGATTCTAAATCAACATCCCCCACACCTATCCGATGCAATGCCTGACACATACCTCCACCGCACAATTGTGTCCCTAGGTCTCTAGCGAAACTTCGCACATAAAACCCTGCCGCCACAGAAAGCTCAATTTCTACTACAGGAAAATCATAGTCTACCACTTTGACTGAAAAAACTTCTGCCTCTCTAGGTTTCATTTCAACCTCTTTTCCCTGCCTCGCCAGATCATACGCCCTTTTACCATTAATTTTTAGCGCTGAATATTTAGGAGGAATTTGATCAATCTTGCCCGTAAATTTATCTTCTAAAATTTTTTGAATTTCCTCTAAAGTAGGCTCAACACCATTAAAGACATCTTCAACCGCCGACTCTGGATCAAGGGTTTCAGAAGTTTTTCCGAACAATATTTTTGTTCGATAAACTTTTTGATCCTGCTCTAAAAAAGGAATCATCTTGGTACACTTTCCTACCGCTACCACCAGTAAACCCGTCGCAAATGGATCAAGCGTTCCCGTGTGTCCTATCCGCTTTACCCCTAAAAGTTTTCGCGCTTTTGCACATACATCAAAACTCGTCCAACCCACTGGTTTATTTACCAGCAAAAATCCATTGAGGTTTTTCATCTATTAATTTACAAATAATTCGAGCAACAATATACTCATAATATGTTCAAAGAACTAGGCAATCTTGGATATGATAGAAACTGGGTACAAGCCATGGGTTTTTATATCGCTTATATGCTTCTAATTATGGCTATAGCTATGGTTTTAGCAATAGGGATCTCCAGAGTTCTTCCTCCAGTTGAGGGTTCTTTTGAAGCTGGGTTTAAATTGGGGGTTCAAACCGGCGCTATTATAGCAGGAATAAGTTGTATTGCCTTATCCTTAACCATTCTACATCAAAAAAAGAGAAGTAATGACATCCTGCTTCTACTGCTAGCCTTATTTTCTGGAGGTATAGGCTTTCTTCTTGGAGCTCTAGGCGGTCTTATTCCCGTCGCTTTTCTAACTACCAGAAAGAAGCTTAAAAAGTAGTATTTTTACTTGCACAACACTGTTTTTCGCCTAAATTCACCACGCTTTGCCTACCACAGACAAGTGGTACGCCAATAAGACACTTTATTTCTTAACGTCCAAAAAGCATGCAAACCTATGAATTGATGGTCATCATTGAGAATTCTCTGGATGAAAAGACCGCAGAAACGCACTACAAAGACCTAAATAGTCGACTTGAAAAAGAATTTGGAGCTCATGTTGGCTTCAAAGACTTTTGGGGAGCCCGTGGCTTTGCTTACATCATTAAAAAGCAAAAATGGGGTTACTACGCTGTAAGTCAGTTTGAAATGGATGGTTCTCACATAACGGAGCTAAAGCGCGAACTAAATCTTGATCAAAAGCTGGTTCGATTCCTTCTCATGAAGGTAGATCAAAGAGCTCCCGCTCCAAAGCCATACCAAGAAATAAAAGCCGAATACGAAGCGCAAGAAAAAGCGAAAGCCAAAGAAAAATCAGAACCTAAAGAAGACACTCCTAAACCAGGAAAAAAAGAAAAGCTTACAACTGTAAAAGCCGAAGAACCTAAAGCAGAGGCCCAAAAAGCCGAAGAACCCAAAGATGATGTAGACAAAAAGCTCGATGCTATTGTCGATGAATCTACAGAAAACCTATAATCACTAATCACCCTTTACTATGCCTCCAAGACCTAAAAAATATATCTGCCCATTTCAAAAATCAGGGATTCAATACATTGATTACAAAGATCCTAAAATGCTAGCAGAATACATTACTTACTACCGATCTATTCAGAGTCGTTTCCACACTGGAGTGTCTCTAAAGATGCAAAAACAGCTTTCTAAAGCGATCAAAAGAGCTCGATTTATGGGACTACTTCCATACGTGAGACACGAAGACTAAGAAAATTAGTAAAAAAATATTTACAAAGACCTGTCTACAAAGATAGGTCTTTTTTTGGCTCTCTGGGAGTTGTTTTTGTGCCTTAAGTGTGCTATAATAACCAGATAAATAAACACAAAAATGTTTAAAAAAATCGCATCACTCATTCCCGGAAAGAAAAAGGCAAATGACGTGCAAAACGTTAAAAAAGTAACCAATACTGCCGACAATATTATTTCAAAAGCCGTTGCAGACGCCGGTAATATTTCAAATATCACACTCTCAAAAGAAGAACAAAAAGCACTACTTGAACAACGAAAAAAAGTGCCGTTCTACATCATAGTGATGAAGTATAGCTCTATTTTACTGTTTGCTATACTGTTTGGAGTAGCGCTTTTTGTTAAGGCTGACCTAGACACAAACAACACCTACTTCGGAGCCCTTGGACTACAAGATAATACCGGCTCTAAATACAAAAAACTAAAAACAGAAAACAATCAATTCAAAGAAGAAATCAACCGTATTGAATCAGAAACTCAGGAACTTATTACCCGAATGGAAGAAGGAAACTACGGTATCTACACCGACCAAATTGATGAAATTAAACAACAACAAAAACACTGGTTTACCGCTTCTGAAATTACAACCAACATTGAAACTGGCGAAAGTGAAGTAAAAACTCATTACGGAATCCTTGATGCAGTCAATGAAATGATTGATTTCTTTCAAGATGCAAACTACCAAATCAGGTATTTTGCCAAAAAAGAGAAAGAACTGCTTGGAGACAAATGGGAAACTTGTAGAAACCCTTATATTTCAGCGGCTAAAAAAGCTGAAATCAAATGTCCTCCACCAATCATGATTGCCATGAAAAATGAAGTTAATGTGCGAAGTATAAATATTAATCCTACGGGCGCCAATATTAGTGTGAATGTAAGCGATATTTTGAGCAAAGTATTCACCCTTGGATCTGAATTTGTAGACATGATGAATAGTTTTCCATTTTACCGAGATGGCTCTATCCGAAGTTTTACTCGTAGAAAAGCTTCTAGTGGTGAAGAAAATATGGAAATTTCACTTCGGCTCGAGTTCCAAGATCAAGGCGAAGACGCAATTCCAGATCCAGCCGATGAAAACTTCCAGTATTTTGAAGCCTGGAAAAATCTAAACAAAACTATCAACAATACACTCGAACAAGCTAGAGCCCAAAGCGCTAAAAGCCAAAGTGAAAATAGCTCAGCCTCAGAAAAAAGTTCGGCTCCTAGAACTAGAACTTCTAATACTTCTCGTAACTAATTTAATATGCCTCCTGTTGTTAAAAAAAATCGAAAACAAACCCTTTCTAGGCAAGAAAAAATACGTCGAAACCCAATCCCTTGGGTCGTCGTATACATAATCTGTATAGGCATCTTATACTTTATTTATGGCGATATTGGCAGCTGGCTCTCAAAACGGTCAGAAATTGGCGATCTAGAACCTTCTAACGCTCAAATGGAAACACGAAAAAAGACCGTTCAAGCTAAAAAAGCTGAAGTAGAAACTCAGTTTAATGATCAAGCTGCTGAATTCCTGAGAGAAGAAAAACAACTTTTCCCAGAGCATATTGATACTTCCAGAATCGCTCAGATCATTGAAATATACTCAATTTTACTACAAAGAAATAGTTCTAGTAGTTCTGTAGTAGAGCTAAGTTCATTAAATGTGGGCCTTACCACACCCGCAGAAACTGCTAACTTTGACGAAACGCCGCTCAACCTTTCTCTAACGCTCGATAAAGTCAGCTTCAAAAAATATATTAAGTTCCTTCAAGACGGAAAAGTAGCAGATGAACTAAGAAACCGTGTAATTAGTAGAAAAAATAAAGGGGATGCCGCTTCAATTGAGTTTTTGGAAAATAATAGACTCCCCATTATGTCTATCAGATCTATTAACATGACTGAAGACCGATCTTCAGTTGATAGACCACTCCAAACCTATAACGTTCAAATGCAAGTGGTTCTTTATTCACGATCTCAACAATAACCCACATTTTTGATGCCTACACAAGGAAATGCCCTAAAGAAGCTGAAAGAAGCCATTATTCGAGGAGAAGTCCCTGCTATCCTGGAAGGAACGATGCTCCTTTCTCTAGAAAAAGGGGCTTCAGATATTCATATTGAACCTCGTAGGAACAATGTAGAACTTCGTCTAAGAGTAGATGGGGTATTGACTCATATTGTAGAGTACCCAAATAACATGCATCCAGGTTTGGTGTCTAAGACCAAACTGATGTCGAATCTTAAGATTGATGAATCTCGAGTGCCTCAAGATGGACGTATTTCTACTTGGGTTGGCGAAAAAGAAGTGGATCTACGGGTCTCAACTCTACCAACCGTGAATGGAGAAAAAATCGTAATGAGGGTTTTGGATAAATCGAAAAAAATTCCAACCTTAGATAAATTGGGTATTGTTGGAAGAAATCTCAAACTCTTTCAATTCGCTATTGAACAGCCCAATGGAGTGATTTTAACCTCTGGACCGACTGGGTCTGGAAAAACAACCACGATGTACTCAGCCATGAGTTATGTAAATAGTCCTGAGGTAAACATCATGACGCTTGAAGATCCGGTGGAAAATCAAATGGAAGGACTCAATCAAAGCCAGATGAAACCTCTCATTGGGTATACTTTTGCTTCGGGGTTACGTACGGCTCTCCGTCAAGATCCTGACATCATTATGGTGGGGGAAATCCGGGATAAAGAAACCATTGATATTGCTATTGAAGCCTCCCTTACAGGACATCTGGTACTCTCTACCATCCATACCAATTCAGCGGTAGAAACCATTACCCGTATTCTCAACATGAAAGTACCAGACTTTCTGCTTACCGCTGCCGTAAATCTGATTATTGCCCAAAGACTTTCAAGACGCCTTTGCCCTTACTGTAAACAGCCTTCTAAACCCAGTCCTGATGCGATTAAAAAGGTAAAAGAAGCCTTTAAAGTTTTTAAGCCCTATGAAGGATTTGATACCTCTATCTTTACTGATCCTAAATTCTATGTAGCTAAAGAAGGCGGATGTGAAGAATGTGAAGGACAAGGATACAAAGGCCGAATCGGTATTTATGAAATTTTAGTAATGAGCGAACCTATCAAAAAAGCTATTCTAGAAGGAATGCCTTCACTAGAGGTTCAAAGAGTCGCCCAAGAAGACGGTATGATCACCTTAGAACAAGATGGTTTGATCAAGGTTATGCAGGGCGTAACTTCTATGGAAGAGGTTTACAAACTTGTTAAAGAGTAGTATAATCAGGAGATGGCAGAAAATATAAATCAAAATCCAAGCCCTCAGCCACAAGTCCAATCAGGACTTGGGGGAGGCGCTGCCGCAAACCCTTTTGAAGGGGTACAACTTCCAAATGCTTTTAATAGCCCTGCTCAAGGGACAGTGCCACAAGCTCAAAATACTAACGCCGTTACAAACGTAGCCAACCAATCTAACACCAATGGAAATGAAACTATTGTCTTAGATATTAAAGAAGACAAGACCAAGAAAATAGAAGCCCAAGAAGAAGCCGCACCATCAATATTGGATGCTATTAACAACTATTTGATCAACCTCTCTGGGATTAAACTAGATGAAAAATTACTTTTCTTCCAGCTTCTTGGATCAATGGTAGGAGCTGGACTTCCAATTATTGATGCCCTCAATCTTTTGATTGCTCAGACTAAGAATGAAAAATTCAAACGAGTAATCACCGATATGCGACACCAAATTGAAGATGGGGAAAGTCTAGCCGCTGCCATGCGGAATAATGATGATGTATTTGATGAAGCCACGTGTTCCGTAATTGAAGCCGGTGAAAAATCCGGGAAACTGAACGCCATTCTAAAAGAACTAGTAGACCAATACGAACAACTCAGCACCCTTACTAAAAAAATGAAATCAGTAATGACCTACCCCGTAGTGGTAATCATTACGATGTTTGTACTTACTGGTGTAGTCCTTATTTTTGTAGTACCAAAACTAGAAGAACTTTTCGGTGGGGCGAGTAACCTTCCCCTTCCAACCCGAATTCTGATTACGGGTAGTAATATTATGCTCAGCTACTGGTACTATATCATCATTGGGATTATTGGATCTGTATATGCCTTCTTTAAATGGAAAAAAAGTAAGGTTGGAGGGAAACAATGGGCTGGATTACTACTCAGAGCGCCCATATTTGGGCAGATCCTTCAAAAAATGATTCTGACTCGAGTAACTCGTATTTTTGGATTTCTTATTTCAGCTGGAGTCCCCGTAGTAGAAAGTCTCAAAATTGCTTCACATATTGCCGAAAGTCCAATGTACCAAGAAAAACTTCTACTAGCTGCAGACGATCTAACCAAAGGTATCTCTATTGCCGAAAACCTTTCTGATGATGAAAGACTCTTTCCTACTATGCTCGTAAATATGATGGCCATTGGAGAAAAAACAGCTTCTCTTGATACCGTCATGGGGAAAGCCGCAGACTTTTATAAAGAAGAACTTGAACGAAAAATTGATGGTCTATCTAAAATGATGGAACCCATTATTCTGGGAATTATTGCCTGTGGGGCCGTATTTATGATTTTAGCAATTTATCTCCCAATCCTGAAAATGAACGACCAGGTTGTTGGTGGATTTTAAGCACCGCAAAAAAAACCCTGATTCTTTGACTTTTTTATTCCAAATTCTACCTTCTAAGGGATGGAAGATTTAGTCGCGGAATACGGTGTATGGGCGATTGCTTTCTTTGTTTTAGGGGATGACTTTGGACTCCCCTTTTTTCCCCCTGGGATTATGCTTTTTGCCTATAGCGCCATGGCAAAAACTCATACCCTAAACCTTTGGCCTATTATCTTCATTGCTTTAACGATTCCCCCCTTCGCCAACTACTGTCTATTTTTTGCAGGAAAAAGAGGATTAAGAATCTACCTAGAGCATCACGGACACAAATTTTATCTCCCAAAACATCGTATAAAAAAGGCTGAAGAAATCCTTTCCAGACATGGAGAAAAAGCTATATTTTTTGCCGCATGTTGGAGCACTATTCGGCCATTTTGCTCGTTAGTAGCTGGATCACTCGGGATGAATACCTCTAAATTTATGTTCTACCATTATCTGGGGGTAATGACCTGGGCTACCTTTTTAATAGGAGGCGGATACTACTTCGGAGCTGACGCTTGGGTCTGGGTAGAAACTAACTGGAAATATGTATTGCTTGGACTCATGGGATTAATTCCCGCCTATTTTTATTGGTACAGTTACTTCCATAAGACCGAAACCAAAAAGAAATAAGCTTCGAAAAAAATCCTATTTGCGTATGATGTCGTCGTTATATGCCACAAATGACCAAAAAAATTTTAGTAATCGGAAACGGAGGACGTGAACACGCTATCATCGAAGCCCTATCACGTTCACCACAAAACGTCACTATCTATAACTTTGCCAATGCTTTAAATCCAGGGATTAATGCGTTATGTGAAGAAGTTATTGTAGGCGATTATATGGATATGGAAGCGGTAAAGACCATAGGCGCAAAAATTCAACCAGACTTTGCCATCGTTGGGCCAGACGATCCTATCGGGGCCGGAGCAACAGATGCCTTAAATGAAATAGGAATACCAAGTTTTTCTCCGAACAAAAATTGTGCTCAACTTGAAAGTTCTAAATCTTTTACCCGAAACCTCTGTCATAAATACGACATCCCAGGACAACCCACCTACATGGTGTCTCAAAAATCAGACGAAACTAAAACTCGAAAAACCTTCTTTAATCAGCTCGAAGGTCAGGTTGTAGTCAAAGCTGATGGGCTCCTGGGTGGAAAAGGCGTAATCGTCGCAGGAGATCACTTTGAAACATTCGAAGAAGCTGAAGATTTCGCCCTGCAGTCTATTGAAAAATTTGGTCGCGTAGTCCTAGAAGAAAAACTTATCGGAGAAGAATTTTCCCTTATCTCCCTTGTCGATGGGGAAACCGTTCTGGACACCCCTGCTATCCAAGACCATAAAAGAGCTTTCGAAGGTGACACCGGCCCCAATACCGGGGGCATGGGATGTATTTCAGATGAAAATCATTCCCTCCCCTTTCTTACTCAAAAGGATTTAGAAGCAGCCCACGAAATTACCGTCCAAACTATGAAAGCGGTTGAAACCGAGACTGGTACTAGATTTATAGGGGTTATGTACGGAGGGTTTATGGTCACCAAAAATGGAGTCAAACTCATTGAATACAATGCTCGATTTGGTGATCCAGAAGCGCTTAATATTCTCCCAATACTGGAAACTGACTTTGTAAAAGTGTGTGAAAAAGCTATAGCTAAAGATCTAAAATCAATCGGAAAACTTCAGTTCAAACCCGTAGCCACGGTCGTCAAATACCTCTGCCCAGAAGGCTACCCCACTAAAGCTGTCAAAAACGTGCCTATCGAATTTAACGGTAACGATACGGAAGGTATCTACTACGCCTCTGTAGAGGAAAAAAATAAGGAAAAGCTCTTAAAAGGTTCCCGAGCGGTCGGAATCTTAGGAACAGGGGTCCATTTGGAAGAAGCCCGAATCAACTGTGACCAAAAAATAAAACAATTCAGCGGTCCCCTCTTTTCACGAAAAGACATTGGAACCCAGGCATTAATCCAAAAACGAATCGATCATATGCATCAGGTTCGAGGTTAGGCAAAAATGGCTCTGTATGGAGAAATAGGTTGTTTTTGTCACCCTCTACCACTTCACCTTGATATCGGAATACAAGATCGGTAAGCTGCTCACACTTATGGGAAACATAGATAAAGGACTCTTTTTTGCCTTCGTGGGCCTCACCGTTTTTGGATTAGTGATGATGAGTTCTATGAGTGTGGCAGGGAGTTTTGAAGTAACCGGAAGGAACGATTACTACTTCCTCAGGCATCTTTTATATATCGTGCTCGGAATCCCTGTTTTTTTGATTGCCCTCAAATTCCCCTATGACTTGTTGCGGAAAATTTCTCCATTAGGATTTGTCTTTGCCATTACCTTACTGCTTTTGGTACTAATTATTGGCCAAGATTTTGGTACCGCGGCAAAATCCTGGCTCCGTATAGGGCCTCTCTCCTTGCAACCGGTAGAAGTCGCAAAATTAGCCGTAATAGTCTTTTTAGCCGCCATCTATTCTAGTGGGAAAAATCGTGTAGACACACTACAAGGCGGATTCATGCCCTTCGTATTTGTATTGGGAATACCAACATTATTGATTATGGCACAGCCTGATTTTGGATCACTACTAGTAATGACCACTATCGCTGGAACGCTTTATTTTGTAGCTGGAGCAAATTTAAAACACTTTTTTGGAGGTATTATTGCCGGAGTTTTGGGGGCCACACTCGTCATTCTTACCAATCCTTATATCGCGAAAAGATTTCAAGTATTTATGAACCCAGAACTAGACCCCTTAGGCGCCGGATTTCAGGTAAAACAAGCCCTTATTGCCATTGGTTCTGGAGGACTTTTTGGACGAGGATTCCAAAACTCTATCCAGAAATTTGATTACCTTCCAGAAGTACAATCTGACACTATTTTCGCAGCTATTTCTGAAGAAATGGGATTTGTACGAATCTTATGCCTGATTGGCATTTACTTTTATATTGGGTACCGAGGATTATACGTAGCGCGGAATGCTCCGGACAAGTTCACACAGTTGCTCGCTATAGGTATTAGCGCCTGGATTGTAGGACAAGCCTGTATCAATATTGGCGTAAATCTAGCGCTCCTCCCTAATACCGGGATCACCCTACCCCTCCTTTCCTACGGAGGAAGTTCCCTCTGGGCGACCTTTGCTGGTATGGGAATACTACTCCATATATCAGCCAATATTAAAACTCCTGGAAAACGTCGCTACAACTTCTAAACTATGCCTAAGAAAATATTACTGGTTGGTGGAGGTACGGGGGGGCATATCCTCCCACTCAAAAACCTGGCCCAAGAATTACTGGATAAAAAAGCCACCGTACATTTGGTAGTAGCCGACACCTTTTTGGACAAAAAAATTATTCAAGAAAACTTTAATACCAAGCACCTCAAAGTCCATTACCTTAAAGCGCATAAGATAGACTATCACTTTAGTCTCAGAAATTTCGTAGCCCCATTTAAAATTATAGGTTCACTCTGGGCCGCTAGAAAATTAGTGAAATCTATAAATCCTGATGTGATATTTTTTAAAGGGGGATTTGTGGGCTTACCAATTCTGGTTGCCGTAAAATTTCTGATAAGTTCAACCTATTGGAGATCCTCAAACACAAGTAATTCGAAGAATGTCGAAAATTTACGAGATAAACGTACCAAATCCGTACGCGTTCAAAAAAATTCTTCCAGTGACGAAGAAGGACGAGCTATTTCAGGGGTTCCAAAAATTTACCTACATGAATCAGATATAACCAGCGGCAAACTCACCCAAATTTTTACTAAATATGCTGACCGGATATTCCAAAATTTTGGGAAAAATCCAATGCCTCTTTTCTATTGGCCAAAGAAGCTGCCAAAAGTGAGCCAAAAAACAAAACCTCAAATTCTTATTTTTGGAGGATCTCAAGGGGCACAGTTTCTAAACAAAATCATTACTAAAAATGGAGAAGCGTTATGCAAAAATTTTTTTATTACATTAGTAACAGGCCCCAATAATAGCGTCTTATTTGAGAACAAAAATTTTGAACAATATGAATTATTACCACAAGCAACCTTAATCCAAAAAATTCTCGAATCTGACATTGTCATAGCCAGAAGCGGCGCTTCTATCTTCCAAGTTTTAGCCGCACGAAAACGCCTTATTTGTGTCCCCCTTCCTACTTCAGCGCGAAACCATCAGCTTCACAATGCACAGTACTTTGAACGTCAGGGGCTGGCCTATACCCTCAAACAGAATGCCCAAACCAACCAAAAACTCATCCCCACCATCAAAAAAATTTTGAAAGACCCACACCTTTCAAAAAACCTGAAAAAGGCTCCTATAACTGAAGCCTCTAAAGATATTGCCCAAGCCATTTTACATTCATCATAAAACACTTAAACTCAGTGCACCCACATGGCCCTTTTTCTTAAATACAGACCGCAGACTTTTGCTGATCTTGTTGGACAAGACAGTGTGAGAAGAACCTTGCAAAATGCGCTTAAGGCTGAACGGCCATCACACGCCTATCTTTTTGCCGGCTCCAGGGGTACCGGTAAAACTTCTACAGCTCGTATTTTTGCTAAAGGGCTCAACTGTACCAATCTTGTAGACGGCAACCCGTGTGGTAAATGCGACTTTTGCGTCGGAACGGCCAACGGAACCCTCGTTGATGTAATTGAAATTGATGCCGCTTCAAACCGAGGCATTGATGAAATCCGTGACCTTCGAGAAAAAATACAATTCGCCCCAAACCTCGCCCAGCGAAAAGTCTACATCATTGATGAAGTGCATATGCTAACTAAAGAAGCTTTTAATGCCCTCCTCAAAACCCTAGAAGAACCACCAGATCACGCTTTTTTCTGTTTAGCCACTACTGAAATTCACAAAATCCCTGAAACCATCGTTTCACGATGTCAGACATTTTTGTTTCAACGATTCACCCTAGATCAACTCATAGATAGGTTGATCAAAATTTGTGAACAAGAAGGAGTTACCTTTGAAAAAGAAGCCCTAGATCTTATCGCCAGAAAAGCCGAAGGAGGCCTTCGAGACGCTATCTCATTGCTAGAACAAACGGCTAGTGAAATGGATCAAAATCTTACAACTGACAATGTACGAGAAAGTCTCGGCATTGCCTCAAGTCAAACCCTGACAGACCTCTATAAGGCCCTCGAAAAACAAGATACTCAAGCTGGTATTGAATTGCTCAAAAGTGTCGCCATGAATGGACAAGACTTTAGATCTTTTGGACATGATTTTTTAGGATTCCTAAGAGAACAGATGTTTAAAGCTCTGAAGGAAGGGCAAGAAGTACACTTTATTCTACACGCTATTGAGGAATTTGAAAAAGCCCTTCAAAGGCTCAAAACCTCCCCTATTATTGAACTTCCCCTCGAAATTGCCGTTATCAACCTGACTCAAAGTGTATCGCAAGCCACTCCTCTCCCTCCAAAAACCGTAACACCTCCCCCCTCAGTTGCCAAACCCATTGAAGGAACCACCGCATCTGAGCCGGAACCAATGCCTTCTAAGTCAGAGTCAAAAGCCAAAACTGAACCGGAACCTAAAGCCAAAGTAGAAAATTCAAATAATAATGGGTTTGTCTTTGAAGATGAAGACCCCGCTACCGCTCCTAAACCCCCAACAGTTGAACCCAAAACGAAACCCGAACCGGTATCCTCAAACAGCCCTAGTGATCTCTCTCCACAGGGGATTAGTGCTCAAATGGAAACCATTGCCCAAAAGGCCGAACTACCAGTATTTGTAAAGAAGTCGTTTCTTACTACCACCCCAGAAGTAGTAGGCAATGCCGTAACCTTCAATACTGACTCTGAGTTTCATAGAGAAAAACTAGATACCCCAGAAATAGTCGGAAGAATTATCAGCATTATAAATGCTCTTTTTAATACAGAGTGTCAGGTAAAATTTCAAAAAAAAGGAGGCACTTCAAATAGTACACCACAAAGCCAAGCAGCCACGGCTGATGATTTTTTGAACTTTTAGTTTCCGTTGGAATCTCCTCTTTATCTGTAAGAGGAAAAAATAAGAAAATCTGTAACGAAACTAAACTAGAGCCGTTTCACTCTATAGTATGAAAAATCTTTACGCATCTGGAATTTTCTGGTGAGGCTTGTGTTTGCCCCAAGTACTCACTTTTCAATTTTTATGTGAGTACGCCGTAAAATTTTTCATAAAATCCACAAAAGGCGCAGGCTCGCATAAGTCGGCCTTTTTTGTTATAATACTTCAACCTATGAAACCTTCAAAATCACAGTATTCTCGTCAAACACTTCTCTACTTCTGGAAAAAATCTATGAAGTATAAAGGCGTCCTTACGCTCTTTTTTATAGCTTTGGTTATAGCCACCATCGGGCAAGAATTTGTAACCACGCTCATTTTCCGAGAGATATTTGACACAATGGTAGAAAATCAAGAAACCCCAAAAGTAATTTATCCGGTTCTAATTAATCTACTCATTTTGATGGGATTGAATCACCTTTTCACCACCTTTCTAGGATGGAGAATAACTGAATTTGTCAATGATTACTTTCAACCAATGGTGATGCGAGACATTGAAGAAGAATGTTTCAAAAAACTTCAAAATCATTCATTTAAATTCTTCACGAATCACTTTACCGGAGGTCTTGTCTCAAAAACGAATAGGTTTGTCCGAAGTTTTGAAATGGTAGCCGACATCATCCAGTGGAACTTAGCCAAAATCGTGGTGATGTTTGTAGCCGCCTTTGGAATTACCTACTACTTTTTTCCTCCTATTGCTTACAGTTTTATAGTCTGGACGGCCATTTACGTAATCTGCTCCTACTACTATGCCCAGTGGTCAATCAAATACTGGAGAGCCAATGCCGAGGCTGACTCAAAGGTAACGGCTGAGCTAGCCGATAGCCTTACGAATATATTTAATGTTAAAATCTTTGCTGCTAAAACGAGTGAACACTCAAGGTATAACACTACGATTTCTAACAGAAGAAAAAAGCGATCCGCCGCTTGGCGTACAGGCACCTACATGAAAGTCTGGCAAAGTACCATGATGATTGTATTTGAGATGATCCTGATCTATCTCATGATCAATGCCTGGAGCGCCGGAGAAATGACCCTTGGAACTATCTTTGCGATTCAGACCTTTGTGTGGATTATGTTTGGAAACCTTTGGAATCTGGGACGTCTGTTTCAAGACTACGCCAACGCTATAGCCGACGCAGAAGAAATGATGTCTATTATGCTACAAACTCCGGATATCCTAGATCCTAAAAAAGCTGAAAAATGCCGCATAAATAAAGGAAAAATTGAGTTTAAAAATATCTTTTTCCGATACGAAACCGAAAAAGGTTCCCCAAAGGTCTTTGATGACTTCAATCTCACCATTCCTCATGGACAAAAAGTAGGACTAGTGGGTGAGTCTGGAGCGGGCAAATCAACCTTTGTAAACCTTTTGCTCAGGTTTATGGATACCAATGACGGGCAAATTCTGATCGATGAACAAAACGTACAGAAGATTACTCAGGATGACCTAAGACGAAATATTTCTTATGTGCCACAAGAACCTATTTTGTTTCATCGCACCTTAGCTGAAAACATTCGATACGGTGATTCTAAAGCCTCCGAAAAAGACATTATCAAAGCCGCCAAAAATGCGCATGCGCATGAATTTATTCAAAAATTCCCAGAAGGGTATGAAACACTAGTAGGTGAACGAGGGGTCAAACTCTCTGGGGGACAAAAACAACGTATTGCCATCGCCAGAGCCATGCTAAAAAAAGCTCCAATACTCATACTAGATGAAGCTACTAGTTCACTAGACTCTAAGGCAGAAAACTACATTCAAGAAGCCTTAGAGACACTCATGAAAAAGCGTACAACGCTAGTTATAGCCCATAGGCTCAGTACACTCAGAAAAATGGATCGCATTGTGGTCTTTGATAATGGACAAATTGTAGAAGATGGAACCCATGAATCACTGTTAAAACAAAAAGGGAAATACGCAGAACTGTGGAATCATCAATCGGGCGGGTTTATAGAATAAGCTATCGCGGGCGGGAATACTTTCCCCCGCGCCCGCCCTTAAAATGTGTTTGCTCAGTTAAGGAAATCACAAGACCTTAACTTTGCTCACCGTTTAAAAAAAAGAAAAAGACAATATTTGACATTTTATTAAAAACATTTGCAATTTAATATTTTTTAAGGTACAATGCTCTATCGTCATTTTCTATCTTCTAACCCACCTAAAAATGGCAAACACAAACAAACTGCAAGCGATCTGCAACACCAAAATCTCTTTGGTAACTGGAACGGCTGCTATTGCAACTGCTTTCCTAGCCGCTCTAAGCGTAATTCCTACTGTAGAAGATCAAAGTACTACACTTCTACAAGCAAGCGTTGTAAACCTTTCTAGCCTATAAGAAGGCTTTAGGAATCTACAATATAAACCTAACTCTCTCCTTACCATGGCAAAAAAACAACAACCAAAATCAGTTCAGTCTGTACTGAATCAAAAAGTTTCTTTCTTCACAGGATCACTCGTCCTTATTACCGCTTTTGTAATCGCGGCTAGTGCTATCCCAAGCTACCACCAAGAAAATCAATCAGCTTTAGAAGTAATGTTCACTGCTTTCATTAAAGACTCAGATATTCACCAAGCTAAAATTGAAGCTGAAGAATTCCGAGTAGAAATCTATCGAAAAAAACTTCAAAGAGCTATGAATCAAGAAGTAGTTGAAGAAGACATTATTGAAGAAACCGAAAATGAAGAAGCTGCCTAAGACAGCCTAAAACAAAAAATGATTCTAAAAAAACCGCCAGTTTAAATTGCAGGCGGTTTTTTTCAATACAAAAAGCATTTGACAAAAATACTAAAAACACCGAACATCCAGACGCTTTCTAAAAACGACCGCCTTTTTAAAAGTACGCAAAAATGAAGCAAAAAAGTGATAAAACTCCAACAAAAAACTTCCTAAAAGACAGAATAGGAGAGCTAAACAATATAACTTGGCCAACCCAACGCCAAGCCATACACGCTATGATTTTGGTACTCACCATCATGCTTATAGTAGGTTTATTTTTAGGCATGGTAGACTATGGAATTAACCAAGTAGTGCTGTATTTACTTAACCGATAATCAATACATGGCCAAGCAAGATTCATCCCTCGGAAAACAGTGGTATGTAATTCATACCTACTCTGGATACGAAGATTCGGTAAAAAAATCTCTCGAACAACGGATTGAGTCTATGAATATGCAGGACTATATTTTTGAAGTAGTCGTGCCAAAAGAAAAAATTGTAACCGTTAAGGCCGGTAAACAAGTCGTAGCTGAGAAAAATCTTTTCCCAGGATATGTACTCGTAAACATGATCGTAACGGATGCTTCTTGGTTTGTAGTACGAAACACGCCTAATGTAACGGGATTTGTTGGTTCTGGAACCACTCCAGTCCCCGTACTTCCAGAAGAATTTGGAGTAATCCAAAGACGCATGGGAGCCTCTGAACCAAGCGCTGAGATCAAACTCAAGGTTGGAGATCTAGTAACTATCAAAGAAGGCCCTTTCAGTAACTACGAAGGCACTATTGCTGAAGTTAACCCAGCCAAAGCCAAAGTCACCGTAATGGTGTCTATTTTTGACCGAGATACCCCTGTAGAACTCGATTTCACACAGGTAATTCCAAAAATATAGTTTTTTGGGCAAAAACCCATATTTTTCCCTTGCCAAAGATATATGAATGGCTATAAACCATCAGCTTTGCTGTTTGAATCAGTAAACTAGCAGATTATAGAATTAGCATATTAAATTTCATGGCACCTAGCAAACCGTACGCAACTATGTTCAAGATTACTCTTCCCGCTGGAGGCGCTACGCCTGCCCCACCAGTAGGGCCTGTTTTAGGTCAACATGGGATTAATATTCAGGATTTTGTACAAAAGTTCAATGACGGAACAGCCCAGTTTAAAGCTGATGGATATAAAATTCCTTGTATTTGTTACGTATTTGAAGATAAGTCATTTGAACTTGAATTCAAACAACCACCAGCTTCAGACCTCATCAAAAAAGAAATAGGCCTGCCAAAAGGCTCTGGGAAACCAAATACTGAGAAAGTAGGCACTATTAACCGGACGCAACTAGAAGCTGTAGCAGAAAAGAAAATGCCAGATCTAAACGCTAATGATATGGACGGTGCCGTAAACATTATTGCCGGAACCGCCAAACAAATGGGGCTTAATGTAGAAGCCTAATTAAAGAAGCTAGTTTACTAGCAAATTAATATTCGTCCCTTCGTGGGAGAACCAAGCCATCGAGCTTGATTCATTTGTACCACTAACCCTTATACAACATGAAACGTTCAAAAACCCTCAAGGCTGCCTATGAAGCCTTTGACAAAGAAACCGCCTATTCTACCGAAGAAGCGGTTAAGTTAATGGTAAAACATTCAAAAGTAAAATTTGATCCTACAGCTGAGATTCATTTCACACTTGAAATTGACCCAAAACAAGCCGACCAACAAGTTCGTACTACTACTTCCCTCCCTCACGGAACAGGGAAAAGTATGCGAGTAGTAGCTATTTGTGGAGATGATCTACAAAAAGCCGCTAAGTCTGCTGGAGCTATGGAGGCTGGAGCCGAAGAACTGATTGAAAAGATTGCGCAAGGATGGACTGATTTTGATGCACTAGTAGCGAGCCCTGACATGATGAAAAACTTGGCCAAAGCCGCTCGTGTTCTAGGGCCCAAAGGCCTTATGCCTAACCCAAAGTCAGGAACCGTAACTCCTGATATAGAAAAAGCCGTTAAAGAAATCGCCGCTGGACGAATTGAATTCCGAAATGATAAATTTGGAATTGTTCACAGCGTATTTGGAAAACTTTCTTTTGGAGACAAGAAGTTACTTGAAAACCTAGATTTCTTCATCAAAACACTTAAAGACAACAAACCAAGCGGAGTCAAAGGCGCTTACATCAAAAATGTAACCATCAACTCCACTATGGGGCCTGGAATCAAAGTTCAATTTGAAGAAGCTGAAGAAGCCTAAATCAAAGACTCAATACAAAAAAAGCTCTGTATTGCTACAGAGCTTTTTTATTAGAAATTTTTTGATTTTTAGGCTAACTTAAAATCAATGAAAACTATTCTTACTAAAATTTTATTTCTACATATCCTATTAATTCCCTTTTACCTTTTTGCACAAAAGGAGATTGCAGCCATACCAAAAGAAAATTTAGACACTCTAGTTCTGTTCGTAGGCCTTATTGTAATTGCTCCAATCACCTCAAACTTTATTTATTCTTATCGTGAAGCTAAATCTAAAGAAGCTGCTAAATGGGGGCATATAACCACATTCTTTTCGATGCTGGTAATTGGAATGCTCTTTTTAGCCCTAGATATTCTTTTACTCGAAATGATTGGCAACGTTATAACCTTTAGAGTTTCAATATTACTATTTTGGATAGCCGTAGTTACCTTTGATTTTGCTGATATGAAACTTAGAAATTGAAATTAATAAATCACCTGAACATCTACTGGCATTTGAGGCAGATTAGTATGAACTAAAGCTTTATTCTCACCATTTTTAATAGCTTTCATAATTTCACTCCCTGTATTAGATACTTAGTAAACTAAAGGTCTGAAATCTTGATCTCCAGTAGTTTGATTCATTAAGATTTGCGAAGTTCTAAACCCATCTTTATTACCAGCTTGGGAAGTATCTACCAACTACAGTCTACATTTGTAATCGTATAAGAATATTGGTAGTAATCCCCTGAAGATTCTCTACCAATATTTGGGTGATCACACAAATAGGCCGCATTCTGAACATTATAAGAATCTTCACGAAATCCTGCACGACTATAAAGTTTTTCTGTCTGTGGGCCTGTTTCTACAGTTCCCCAAGCAGTTAAGATAAATTCATTTCCATCACTCGAATACATATAACAGGTACCTTTCAAAATTCTGCCCCCTTTAGCTGCATTTGCCCCTGTTGGATCCTGAGGTAATTTATCTATATGGTTGTAAATATCAGGAACCCAGTCAACGGTCGCTAGATCACTGGGATCTTCCGGTTCACAATTTGGATCCATATAAACATTATTTAAGCCCCCCGTTGAAGGATAGGATCCATTCAATGCATGATACTGTTTAACAGCCTTATGAACTTTCGAAATATCAGCCAAACGCTTTGCATCTCTCGCCTTTGCAAAATATCCACTAATGGTGGAGACGATGATCGTAGCTAAAATGCCAATAATCACAATTGTAACCAAAAGTTCGATAAGCGTGAATCCTGCACTGTACATCTTTCCTACTTTCATCACTTAGAACTATATTTAAAAAGGTTCCCAGGGCGAATATAATTTTTTCCTTCATATTTTATTCTCTTATAAAATAAAAAAATCAATAATTAAAGAAAAAATGCCACTTCTACAGAGATAAATTCCATAAATAAAAAGCCCCACTTCCGCAGGGCTTTTCTGAGTAGTTTAATCATAAATTACTTATCCTTTTTTTTGTCGTCCTTCTCATCTTCATCCTTCTTTACATCTGCATCAACAATTTCTGGCTCATGTTTAGCATCGGCTTTTTGTTCCCCTTCGGCCGCCGTTGGATCATGTCCAAGTTCGTGCATTTTCCGTCCAAGGGCGATGAGTTTTTCAGAGAGTTCCTCTGATACTTTTTTCATTTCTTCGATGTCGGTAGATTCTTGCAGTATTTTCTTGGCGTCTGGAAGCCTCTCATTAAGGGGCTTGATAAATTCATTAAGCTCATCTTTACCCAGCTCTTCCGCTTCTTTAGCGGTTTTTTCTGATTGATAGATCATTGAATCTAAATGGTTTTTGGCTTCAGCCGATTCTTTACGTGCTTTATCTTTTTCAGCATTTTCTTCCCCTTCTTTCCGCATTTTTTCAATCTCTTCATCACTCATCCCAGAAGAGCCTTCAATCTTAATAGACTGTTCTTTGCCAGTGGCATTATCTTTAGCTTTAACTGACAAAATTCCATTGGCATCAATATCAAAAGTTACTTCAATTTGAGGGACGCCTCGTGGCGCTGGTGGAATGTCTCCGAGTACAAACTTACCAAGAGATTTATTATCCGCGGCCATTTCTCGTTCTCCTTGAAGTACATGAATCTCTACCGATGGTTGCTGATCTGCATAAGTTGAGAATATTTGTGATTTAGAAGATGGAATAGTGGTGTTTCGTTCAATCATCGGAGTTCGTACGCCTCCAGCGGTTTCAATACCAAGAGTCAGTGGCGTTACATCAAGCAATAATACATCTTGTACATCTCCTTGTAGTACTCCTCCTTGGATAGCGGCTCCAAGCGCCACAACTTCATCAGGGTTTTGAGATTCATTTGGTTTTTTTCCAAAGAAGCCCTCAACGGCCTCTTTTACCGCTGGCATCCGAGTCATCCCTCCAACCAGCAATACTTCATCAATATCAGAAGCTGATAAACCCGCATCTTTAAGTGCTTTTTCACACGGATCAATAGATCGTTTAATAAGGTCTTCAACCAATTGCTCAAATTTTGACCGAGTGATTTTCACGTTCAAATGGAGTGGCCCCGCGTCCCCTACGGTGATGTACATTTCATTAATTTCACTTTCTGTGGCAGAAGAGAGCTCTTTTTTTACTTCTTCGGCTTTGGATTTAATCCGTTGCATCGCAATTGGATCTTTCGAAAGATCTACTCCATTCTCTTTTTTAAATACTTCAAGCACGTGTTGAATAATCGCTGAATCAAAGTCATCTCCCCCAAGATGTGTATCGCCATTAGTCGCAAGTACTTCAAAAGTCCCATCAGCAATTTCTAGTACAGACACATCAAATGTCCCTCCCCCAAGATCATATACTACAATCTTTTCATCTTTTCCTTTTTTATCAATTCCATAGGCCAAGGCGGCAGCAGTAGGTTCATTAATGATTCGTTCTACCTCAAGCCCGGCAATAGCCCCAGCGTCTTTAGTGGCTTTACGCTGATCATCATTAAAGTAAGCCGGCACCGTGATAACGGCTTTACTCACCGCCCCTCCAAGGTAGGCTTCGGCATCACTTTTAAGTTTAGCCAATACTTTAGCAGAGATTTCAGCGGGACGAACTTCATCCCCTTCGTATTTGATCATAACCGCTCCATTTTTGCCTTTAGTAAAACCAAAAGGCATTTCATCCATTTCAGTCTGTACTTCATCAAAGTTACGACCGATAAATCGCTTAGCTGAAAAAATAGTATTTTCAGGATTCGTAATAGCCTGACGTTTAGCCGTTACCCCAACGAGCGTCTGGTCATCTTTTGCCGCTACAACAGAGGGCGTTGTTCGATTCCCTTCTGCATTAGGAATAACGGTCGCTTTACCTCCTTCCATTACAGCGACACAACAGTTGGTGGTTCCAAGATCAATTCCAATAATTTTTGACATGATAATTTATAATAATTCTAAAAATTTAGCAGTCATATTATACGAGTGCTAAAACCAAATGTCAAAATAAATCCCCCCTCTTTTTGAGCGATAATAAGTTCTCTCATACTTGAGTCCATATATCTGCTAACTGCGACCCTAACCACAATGTGTTTAACTGAATTTTCTTTGTGTTTTTTCTCTCTTTACTATTTACATCTTTTTAATATATGCCTAAGAATGTCAACATTGACTTTGACTTCTCTTATAAACCTGCTATAAACTAGTCTTTGATATGGAACCCACAGAAAAAATAAGACTCTTTTGCCAAGAATGTATGCACAACCCCACTTACAGGTGGGCCAAGTGGGTAAATGGATTTATTGCCTTTTTGGTAGTGCTGTCGGTAGCTATAATTCCACTACATTTCATGCCAGGCTTAGAATGGACTCATAATTGGCTTTTTTTCTTTGAAAAAATAGCGGTAAGTATTTTTACTGTTGAATATTTCCTCCGAACCTGGTCAGCTAAAAAACCGCTCAGGTATGTATTTTCTTGGTGGGGCTTAGTAGATTTAGTGGCCATTGTCCCTTTTTATCTCGGAGAACTTGATCTTATCTCCCATCCAGAAGTCTTCATGGCTCTCAGAATCTTGAGACTTTTTAAACTTGGAAAAATCTATGAGGCTGAACGAGAACTTACCGCTACCGAAGCTAAAGAATATCATGGAAGATTCTTTTCTATGGGGTCTCATGAATATATCGAGTACATTGTTCAAAAACACTGGGTTGTTTTTATAGCTAGTCTTTCGCTTTCTCTCATTATTACAACTGCCGGCATTTTATCTCTAGTGATGATCTGCCCCATTAATATGGTAATAGGACTAGTTGTTGGGATACTGTTTTTGATCTTTGCTACAGCTTTATTTACTAAGCTCTGGCTCGACTTTAACTATGATCTTATCTACATTACTAATCATAGAGTGGTGTTCCAACAGAGAGAACTTTTTGGCGCGCACCTCAATGAATCACATTATGAAAACATTACCAATGTAATCCCAAATGACACGGGTATCTGGCATTGGGTTTTCGGATTTGGAGACATTACTATTGAAACTCCTGCGGCTCAAGGAACGATGCACTTTCCTCATGCTAAAGACCCTGCCAAGGCCTGTAATATTATTTCAAAAAACCGACTCAAAGCCCCTCATAGAATATTGGAATCTGTTCCGGCTCAAAACGCTGAAAATAATTCACCAATTGTGCGTTAAGCGGCCGCTTGTTTTGAGGCTCTATAGTGTGTATAGGCCACATGGCCAAAGGTTTTGATGAGTCTTTTTTGTTCTCGTGTAAACTTTCTATCCAGGGTCCGCTCTAGCGCCTCTTCAGCTACTTCAGTAGCAAAGTGAGCAACCATCCTCCCACCGATAACATAATCTAACACCGAAGACAAACCTGACAAAGCCGCATAACCTCCAACAAGTTTTGCACTAGTAGTACTAAAGAGAGATTCTTTAACTTTCCGTGGAAGCGTTTTAACAAAACCCGAAGCAGAAAATTTACCAGCTCGGGCAGCGGCCTTCGCAAGCCCTTTCTTGACCATTTTTTTAGCGCTTTCTTTAGCCGTAACTTTTGTAGCAGCTCCAATAACAGACCGTGCCACCCAGGTTTTGGCTCCGCCACCAATAGCCGCCACAGCCGGAGCGGCTATACCACCGGTTCCAAATACTGAAGCCCCAATACCGACAACCGTAGCGGTATCTAACACTAAATTCGTCCCTAATATTGAATATTTAGCCCAGATCGGCAGGTGATCTAAGTCTGAAGTACCGTTATACAAATACTCAAAAGGCACAAGCCCCCAAACCACTTCCCCAACTTCTTCAGTCAGAGAATCATTTCGTCGGTGAGAAGGAGCTAAATACCAATCAAAAATTCTTGTACTAAGTTCAAATACAGCAGCCCTTCCTCTAATTTTACGAGCCTTCAAACCATAGTCTTCGGCCATAGAGGCAAAGGTACGTGGGAATTTTTTTTGTAGCTTTTTTAACTCGGTCATATCTATTTGCTGCATCAGATATTTTTTTGGGGACATCCCTTTGTGTTTTCCATGGACAATATCCATAAGGGCTTGTTTTCCTGCACTTGAAGCGGCTTTTCTAAATTTAGTAAACCCTTGTTTCACGATCAGTACAGCTTCGGCTCCTTCTTTTTCTATTTCTTTTTTATGTCTTAGCCCTTTCTTAGTTTTTTTAGCTGCTTCCTCTGCGTCTTCTAGATAAGGATCATATTTATCACGAAATTGTTCATAGCGTTTTTTCCCAAACTCAGCAGCATTTCTAAGTGGCACTACTTTTCTCATCGCTCCGTATTCAAAAAATACATCGGTAAAACTACGCTTCACAAATTTCCAAAACCCAATATCTCCAGCTTGGTATTCGGCCCAATTGTTTTTGAAAATTTCACCACGAGTTCGTATTTTAAACTTTCCACGAGCATCTTGGTACATAAATCTGTCCATTTCTGCCTCTACCTTGGCTAAAGCCTCTTGCTTGGTAAGCCCTCCCCCCGCTTTGGCCGCCTCTTCTTGTGTTTCAACAATCTTTTCTTCTAAAACATCATTGCCTTGCTTGAGAAGTTTTTCATCTTTCCATACTTTTTCCCCTAATTCAATATTATCATTAGCGACTTTAAGTGCTGGATCTACCTCCCCTTTAGCCGCTTTTACCTCCCGAGATAAATGATTTCTATGCGTATCAAAAAAGAAATCCCAGGTATGCCTTTCTACCGTATGATTTTTTAAATGTTCAGTATGTCCTGCGGTACTTCGTCTTACTCTCTCCCGATCTAAATGAACCACATTTGTTTCATTATCATTGGCTGACTCTCGAGGCATAAAAACCTCAAAAACATGCCCTAAAAGTCCTGTGTTTTCACTAGGTTCAGTTTCATTCGCACGTTTAGGCGCAGTAACCATCCCTTCATTATACCATATAAAGCCCTAATTTAAAAGCTTTTCTAAAGCCTCAAAAATAAGGTTAAAACTCAAAGAGTACCGCTTTTTCGAAATCAAAAAGGGCCGCCGAAACGCTATTGGGAAAATCACTAATATAGACATTGTATTCTTCGGCAATTCTATTGTAATCTTTTTGTAAAACTTCTATCTGGTCTTCTATTGCTTGAAGCTGAGATTTTAAATCTAAAAAATCTGGCTTTCCTTTAAAATTAGGATCGCTTTCCATTTCTAGTAGCAGCCCTTGCAAAGCCGCCTTTAAATTTGATTGATGTTGATTAAACTGAGTCAATGAAACTAAATCATTTACCGGTACATTGGCATTTTGAACTTTATCCAAAGCCTGAGCTACCGCTTCCAAAATTTCAGGCTTATGGCCCCTTTCTTTTGAAGCCATCGCTAATAAATGAGTCACAATCTCTGAGCGTTCCTGATATTGGTCTTGTATTTTTGTCCAAGTATTTTTAACCGATTGATCCAAACCCAGCATGGTATTATAAGGCGAACTTAAAAACAGGATAATACAAAAACCACCAACAATAGATATCAACAGAAATGGGTTACTTTTAGCAAGTTTCATAGGCTAATCTAAGAGAAACAAAGATATTATAACTATTTTTACAATGAACAAAAATATTGATCAAAAAAAATTAGAAAAACATCAAAATTTTATTAAACTAATTATAGCTTATAAAAACTTAATAAATGAAAAAAATCTGTATACTTTTTTGTATTACACTCTTTCTAGGAGGATGTGGTGACAATCCGCCAGAAACACCAAAATCTGTCACAGTAACCCCTGTAGAAACACCCCAAGCCAGCGAAGAAACTCAAGCTGAAACCCCGGAAGAAACCGAGGCTCCTGATACTATTCTCGGAAAAACAGAAAACGAGTGGATTACTTGGCATAATGCGCTACAGAGAGAGCTAGAAAACGAAGAACTCATCTGTGAAGCAGGTGAACGAAGCTTTGATCGTGTAGAAGTTCTAGACGTTAGTGAAGATTCTGAACTCATTCAAATAACCTGTAACGTGTATGCTTACCAAGCTGACTTTATTTACTACCACCACGCCAAAAAAGCTCCATTAGATGAAGAATACTTTGGAATTCTATCCTTTGAGGAAATGGTAGGAGAAAAGTTAAGACCTTCTAAAAGACTTGTTGGAGTCTTTTTTGATAAAGAAACCAAGATTTTAGAATCCATCTCAAAAGGACGAGGTTTGGGGGATTGTGGAACCGCGGCTAAATATCAATGGAATAAAAATTCTGGAAATTTTGAATTAACCGAATACCGCAAGAAGGCAGACTGTGATGGAGATATAGAAAGTGATTGGCCCGTGGTATACCCATACAAAGGAAATGGAGAGTCCATCTTAAATGACGACCCAAATTCTTAATTTCCAAAAAAAAGCCTCCACCTTGTGGAAGCTTTTTAAGCCTTAATTACGAGCTACTTCTTCCCTGTAGCGTATCAATGAACCTTGAGATTCTTGTCTGAGCCCTCTTAGTACACTTGCTACCTTAGAAGTGTTTTTAATAATTTTTAGATTTTTTTCTCGACTAATTCGTGAAGGTTTTGGATTAAGGTATGATTTACGGGCAAATTTGTCTGTTTTAGCCGCTACATAGTTATTTCGGTTCTGCACAGAAACCACCATATTACCTCTATTAGGTCGAATTATTTTGGGCATTGCTTTGCCTTTCAGCGCATAAAGACGTCGCATAGATTCATATCTATTAGTTGTGGCTACACTTTTATGCTTTTTAGATTGAGCATTAAGCTTGTTATTTATGGCGTTATAGTTTTTTTCCACACTCGCCTGGTCTACATCATAACTCTGCCTATGACGTCGGTACCCTCGGTATACGATGGGGACCCGAGAATATTGGTTAAAGACCATAATTGATACTTTACCTTTAATGTAACCGGCAAATATCTTATATCCATTTCGGTTCGTGTAGTAGAGAGTTTGTCCTTCTCTTCCCTGGTTAAGGGTTCTTATAAAATCCATACTTTCTTCATAACTTAAAAATCTTCCAGATCCCAAAGCTTTTTCGGCACGAGTCATCCCAGAAAATCCCCCAGTATGACTTGAACCAGCAATAGTAGCAATCCCTACAGGTGAGAACAATGCTGAAGACTTAGTCACCACATTGCCGATATTTTTAACCAAATAAACATTGTTCCCTTGGCCTATAATTTCAGCTTCGGGATTGTTACTGCTAAGGCCTGTAATTCGAGCAAAACTAGTAATCTCAATTCCTGCACCAGTATTGGTATAAGTAGCTTCACCCGAAAAACTATTAACTGTAATTTGGCTTGTTTGCCTTATACCGTTGATACTAAAAGTCTTACTGGTACTCAAAATCACCGCCTGATTTCCTGTTTGAATTTTACCAGACTCTACTAAATCTAATTGAGCATTAAAGACAACAGCAGAAGTTCCAATCGTAAGAGATTCTTTGGCAATATAGTGTGTTGGGACTTTAATAACGTCTATCTTGTATTCTTGTCCAGGAGCTACAGAAGTTGAAAATTCCCCATTAACATCACTCACTACAGTACAAATTTCCCTTCCTGGCTGACAGTATTCACCAAATTTAGAAATAATATTAATGTAAGCCCCTTCTATTGGGAGACCGGAATCTTTATCTACTACAGTTCCAGTTGACGACGTTCCATAGGCTTGAGCGTAAAGTAACTGTTCTCCTGAAGTATTCCCAGCTTTATCAACTGTATTAATGTAGAAGTTATAAACATCACTATCTGGAATAACACTAGCAGGAGTAAAAGTTCTAGCAGGCAGAACCACTGTACTAGATTCATTAATAGCGGTGTTTGTATTCTCAAACCGAACTTGAAAATTAATCACTCCAGAACCAGCAACTAAATCCAGAGCATCTAAATCTCCTTCCCCACTCCAGTTAAACACCGCATCGGCAATAGCTTTAAAATTAGCTGTCGCTATCCCTTGAGCATCCAATACCGTGGTAGGACTATCTGGAGCCGTACGATCATAAAAAACTGAGGTCCCATCCATAGTGGAAATGATATTCAAGCTGTTATTCCCAGCTAGATCCAAAATATGAATATCAATCCCCGCCGTTCCCTCTGGGTCAACCGCATCACCAACAACCGAGGCCGTCCAAACATTTCCAGATGTATTGACAAAAGCTGGCGTTTTTCCAAGCAGTGTTCCGGTAGGTGTCTGAATCGTTTCTACAGTTTCAAAAGTAAGCGTAAGCGTATCCCCTACTCGAGCATAATAAACCGGTGCATCAGCTATGTATGAATTCGTAGAAGCCATAGTAACACTCCCTCCAACCAAAGTCGGATTAGTTCTATCAAAAGTCACTGAACTTCCATCAGTTACACCCGTAACTTGAGTTCCTGTATTCCCTGCTTGGTCTTGGAAATCAATAGTAAAAGGGGTTAACCCTTCCGTCTCATTTCCATCCGTAAGCAATGACAAAGTCCAGTTATCTCCCGAAGGATTAGCCGCTACCCCCGCTTCAGTAAAGAGTGTACCACTAACTCCCGTAAGCGTTTCACTTCCCGTAAAACTTACCGTAACCGTATCATTGGTTTTGGCAAAAGCTGGGTTTATATTATTAGAGGCAATAGATACTGGATTCAGGGTTGGATCAACCGTATCGGTAAGAATTGGACCTCCCGTAATGGCGCCAAGACTCGTAATCGTTGCCGTATTCCCCGCCGCATCTGTTAGGTCAAAATTTACGGTTGGAACCACCGATCCATTATCTCCATCAACGACCGTAAAAATAAGCTGATCAGAAGTAGAGGCCGTCGCATCCATCTCTTGAGTAAGAGTTGTAATATTAGTTGCCGAACTAGCTGTATTAATCGCTGAAACCGTAGCCGATTCATCAAAATTAACCGTGAAAGTAACCGATTGTCCTTCACGAGCAAATCCAGGATTTCCATTTGTTGCAATACTAACTGAATCAAGAGAAGGCGCCTGAGTATCAACACTAAACCCCGTAACATTTAAAGTTGAAGAACTGTTCCCTGTAGCATCGGTCACTATAACCGTACAATTAGTGTGAGGGCCGTCAGGCAAAGTATTAAACGTAACCGTATTATTCCCTGAAGAAGCCGCGGTTGTCACACTTGAACAATCTCCTCCATAGCTAATTGTTCCCGCTTCATCTGAACTAAACGTATAATCTGGTGTATTGTCATTCGTTAGTGTAGACACTGGAGTAACTTCTGCAACAACAGGCGATGTTGTATCAACTGTGACATTACTAGGGGTCGGAGTATATGGAAAAAGTGGTGGATTAGTCAGGTCTTCATTAAGTCCATTTTGAAAAGTAATATTCGTCACGCTTACCGTTCCATTTTGTCCGCCCAAAACTGTATAAGTAGCACTATGGGTTGTGCTAGAACCCACTAAAGGAAACGTTGCCGTTAGCCCTGTAGAAGCTCCCACATCAAAGGTAACCACTCCAGTTCCATTAGCATCATCCGAAGCAGTAAGCGTCAGGGTGAACGTAATGGTATCTCCAGTGGTGGCCAGAGTAGTTGTGACATTATCAGATACCGCCGTCATACTTGAAAAATCAGGCGCCGCATACACACTCCCAAGACCCAGAGCCATAAAAGACATCATTCCGAAAGCCAGTTTTTTCATACAGTTCATTACCAGATTCAAGACATAAATCAGATTATAATAACATATATTTTACAAAATTTCAATAATATTGTTATGTAGTCAAGAATGCCATCAGGCGATTTGATAAAGGCTATATATCTATCGCGTGGTGGATTACTCAGTACGAGTATGACAAAAAAGTGACTCCCCTTCTGCGTATAAGACCTCAGCAAGAAGGTGATTACTTTCTTTAAGATTTAAACTTTTTGGGCTTCATAAATCATTTTGTTTTATCATTTTTTGAATGATTTTGCAATGCTCCAAACAACTACATTTCGCACTATTCTTAAAATAAACACTTGCACTATTTTACTTTTACTAATAAAATTAAAATAAATACGGTTTTAATTTTACTTTATGCACAACTTTACCGCAGGCAGGTACCAACAGCAGTACGAATATAAAAGCTTTTCACCGAGTTTGATGGCTGAACTCAACTTTAACTGGAAGAGCGATAAAACCGTGCAAATGCTAGCTGAAGCCAATCGTTATTTAGGCGAACTGAATGCTTCGTCACAATTTGTGCCAGACATCGATTTTTTCATCGAGATGCACATTATCAAAGAAGCCACGACTTCTAGCCGTATTGAAGGCACAAAAACAGAAATAGATGAAGCCGTGCAGCCTGAAGACAACATTACTCCCGAAAAACGAGACGACTGGCAGGAAGTTAAAAACTACATTCAGGTAATGAATGAAGCGATTGTAGATTTAGAAGAACTACCACTTTCAATGCGACTGATTAAAAAGGCTCATAAAACTTTGCTTTCAGGGGTTCGTGGTCACGGCAAAGCCGCTGGTGAAGTCCGTAAAAGCCAGAACTGGATTGGTGGAGCGAGTCTTAAAACGGCTTCGTTTATCCCACCACACCACAATGAACTGAAAGAGCTTTTAAGCGATTTAGAAAAGTTTTGGCATCGCAGCGACTTACCTGAGCTCATTCGGATTGCCATTGCCCATTACCAGTTTGAAACCATCCATCCTTTTTTAGATGGTAACGGTCGAACGGGGCGAATGATTATGACGCTCCATTTAGTAGATTTAGGCATTTTAGCCCGTCCAACACTGTATTTATCAGAATTTTTAGCGAGTCACCGCCAAGCCTACTTTGATGCCCTAATGATGGCACGAGAAAGTAATAACCTTGAACACTGGCTCAACTTCTTTTTAGAAGGCGTGATTCAAACCAGTAAAAAAGGAAAACAGACCTTTGCTTCTATTGTAAAACTTCGCCAACAATACGAAGAGAAACTATTGGTATTTGGTAAGCGTGCTACTACTTATCAAAAGCTGGTGTATCGTTTGTTTCAGAATCCCATTATTTCGCCCCGAGAAACTGAAGCTTTTTTAGAAGTCTCGCCTCGTACAGCTAATAAAATGCTCCGAGATTTAGAAGCAATTGGCATCTTGAGTGAAATTTCACAAAGCCAGCGTAACCGCTCTTATGCCCTACACGATTACATTCAGCTTTTTAAAAATTAAGCGATGAAGGACTACAACTACTTTCAACTTCAACGACAAAGTGACAATTTAGTTTACAAATTTGATAAAGCTAAGCTTCCAAACAGCGAAAAAATACGCCCTATCAAACAACAGATAAAAGACCAAGAACTCAGTCTCAGATTCAATAAATGGTTAGAGCCAATTGAAAAGGAGAAAGAAAATATTGAATGAGAATTTAAAAGGTTAGAACCAAAGAAAAACCGCTCTAGGATTAATCAGAACGGCTATTGCAAGGATAAGTTTTCAAGTTGGTACACGCGGAGGGATTACTCGCTTCGCTCGTGACGGTGTATCGAACCCCGCGCTTCGCGCTGATGGGGTTCTAATCCCTCATAAAATCAAAAAACCTCAGACCTAAAGGTCTAAGATTTTTTGATGGTACACCCTACGAAACAGATTACGAACTTTTCATAATTTTTGGGTGAGCAGGAAAGAGCAGGTTGAGTTTCTTGATTTGACAAAATAGAAAAAAAATAATAAAAGAGGTTTATGGAAAAAGGTAAATGTGAACGCTTAGAAGAAATTCTAAATCTGAAAAAAGGATTAGAAGACAATTCTACGACTCTAGCAAAAGCTGCTACTACAGGTCAAGTCCTTGAACCAGCTCTAGCAAATGTAACTTTGGATCTAGCTTCAGACATACGTTCGAAATTAGCGAATCTTATTTTAGCTTATCGAAGGGATTTTGGTGAAAATCCCTACAAGATTTTAAGCAAATAAGTTTATTTTTTGTAACGAAGAAAAAGAGTCTAGATCTGATCTAAACTCTTTTTTGAACAAATAATTTATTCATGGTACACGCGGAGGGATTCGAACCCCCGACACCCGGTTCCGAAGACCGGTGCTCTATCCAGCTGAGCTACGCGTGCACTGTTATTAGTAATTTTGCTACTGCATTTTTTGGCTCCTCACAAAAACATCATCTTTGACTACACTGTTTTTGTTAAGTCAAACTGCAAATAGCTGCGCGATTGTATTGAGGATGATACTTTGAATCAAGTTTTTTCTTCTTTAATCACTTTTTGGTGAGGCTAAAAAAAAGCTTAAAAAAGTGCCTATCTGTGTACATCCGTGAGAAAATCTCAAGTTTTTCAGTACGACGACACTTTTAATTTTAGGCCAAATATGGTACAATGGCGGGATTTATTTACCTTTATGCGAAAAATTTTTGAATTTATTTTGTTTGTTATAGGAATTTTGGTGGGATTCTTCCTTGGATCGCATCAAAAAGGGAAACCTTCACTCAAACCTCTCCCTGCAGGTTTTAGTCTACAAAAAATCAGCAAACCGCGTACCAATATTTGGAACTTTTTCCGCCAAAATCCTACCACTATAGGCCTTATCACCTTAGCGGGGATGATGCTTTTTGCGGGAGATTATTTGGACAAATACAGCTTCCTTTTCAAAGCCAGCCTATTAAACCTCCCCGAAACTGAATTTACAGGAACTACTACGCCTGTAACTCACGTTCCTAAATGGACAGAGCTCACCGCCGAAGAAAGAATGAAGCCCTTTGATCAAATTCCAAAATCAAAAATTATACCTCTTCCTGAATACAACCTCCTCGCTATGAGGAACGGAAAAGAATGGAAACCTGACAACGAAGTAGAACGAAATACGTATGTCACTTACCCCGTACCGAATCTAGGAAATTATCGCCTAGACGGAACTGAAAACAGCGGCTCTCATCCAGGAATCGATATCAAAATTCCTATTGGAACCCCTATTCACTCAGTGGCTAACGGCATTGTGTACAAAGTCGGAAACCTTTCCACTGGTTTTGGGAAATCTGTATCAGTAGCACATATCAACATCCCAGACCCTCGAAATTCAAGTCAAAAAGTAACTCTTGTTTCTACCTATGCTCATCTGTCAAAAACAGAAGTTAAAGAAGGGGACGCTGTACAAAAAGGACAAAGAATAGGCCTTTCTGGAGACACTGGATTTGCTACCACTCCACATCTACACTTTCAAATTGATCGATCTGATGCTCCATTCATCCCCTACTGGCCCTTTAGTTGGAACGAGGTTCAAAATGCTGGATATAGCTCATTTTTTGACGCTGTAAAAAACGGACTCGGAAAACACAAAGCCGTTAAATACACTGAACACCCCATAAATTTTATTGCTAAATATCAAAACTACATTGATGAAAAAAATCTCGTAGTACTCGACAGCAGCAAAGTTCCTGAAACTCGAGAAGACAACCGAATCATCAAAGAAGAGACGCCAAAATCAAGCGCTCCCAAACCAACTAATCCAAATAATGTTGAGTTAGTGGAAGTCGCGCCAGATTTTTCGGAAGCTTCACCCCAAGCCCCTGAAAGTCAAAACACCACCAATCCAACTCAGGTAGAAATTGTACCTGAAGCCCAGGTAGAAAATCGCCAAATCCGTAAGCGAGGCCAGCTCACTATCGAGTTTGATACAGATAAAAGTTATGTCCCAGGTGAGAAAAAAATAGTAAAAATCAAAGTAAATGAAGCCGCACTAGTCGCAAGTGCAGGCATTGAACTCTCTTCAACCTTGAAAAACCGCGCCTGGATAACCCCAAACACTTTAAATTCTGATGACTTTATAAATGGAGCAGCCGAAGTAGTGGTAGAAACTCAGAGCGAATACCCATTCCGAATTATTGCTGAAGGTGATTTTGGGACAGTAAAATCAGACCGCCTTCGTCCAGAGATCTTCGCCGACGTCTCAGGAAATCATACCTACAGTGAAGCTATTAAATTTCTAAAAGAAAATAAAGTCGTACAAGGCTACGGTGATGGAACCTTCAAACCAGACAACACCCTCAACCGAGCTGAAGCCCTCAAACTCATCCTTGAGGCCAATGAAATCCAAACTTCAGAACAAGAACACCCTTTCCCGGATATAGAGAAAGGCACTTGGTTTATGAAATATGTGAGTACCGCCTTCAAAAGATCAATCGTAAAAGGCTACGGTGACGGAAATTTCAAACCAGGCAACACTGTTAGCCGAGCTGAGTTTATAAAAATGGCTATCGCCACACGTGGTTTTGAGCCAACAACAGACTTTACCAGCGATCCTTACGATGACGTAAAAAAAGATCTTTGGTATGCCAAATACTTCCACTTTGCTAAAACCCATAGCCTTCTCCGGCTTAAAAAAGGCGGATTTATGGTACCAAATAATCCTATTACTAGAGGAGAAGCCGCTGATGTGATCTACAAATTATCTAAAATTAACAAACGTTAATAGGCATTCTGATGCTTCGATTGTTTATGTAAAATTATTTGCCTCACAATGACATAAATTTAGTTTTAAAAATTTATAAAAAAATAATTTGCAAAAAAAGCAAATTTTGGTAAAAAAATCCTAGATGAAATCATTTTTTCTAGGTTTATTTTTTCTTTCCAGTATCGCTATTACGGGTCTCCAGGCACAAAACCTGGAATACGAAGTCATTCGCACCCATGAAGCCCCTGGGTTTTTTGCCGTTCGAGTTTTCCCAGGAGAAGGCCTCAAGCCCCTCTCAATTGAAAATGTATTCGTTGAAAACTTTCACAGCAAACGTGACAGAAAAAAATATTCCCCACTCCTCAAAACACTTAAAGAAAGTGGGGCTATTGTAGTACCCAGCAAAGAAGGTCTAGACTACACTAACAAATCAGAATTCCGAATCGTACTAATCGGAGGCCCAAAACAAAATCAATTTTTACAATTTCGATTACTAAAAGGACAACCTCTGGATGAAGCGTTCAAAACCTTTAACGCAGAAAACCTTGGCGCCGTTTACCTGCTCAACCTAAAACCTCATTTTGGTGGAAATATTTCAGATGTTCTTCCTGAAGAAATCCCCTATTTAGGTGAACGATCTGGCTACTTTATCGGAAAATTTGATAAAGAACAAAAAACCAAAATGCACCTTACCGGCACCCATGATGAATTTGATCTAGAAGCCGACACTGCCTTAAACTTGGAAAAATACAATCCACATGAAGCCGTCCTGGCCCTGCCATTCATTTGGGAAAAATTAAAATTCCCCAAAACCATGGACGAGGCCAAATCCAGCCCCTGGGTTATTGGCGCCTTTCCATTTTTATTAGTCATTATCGGACTAGGGTTTATTGCGTATTCCATATTTGGATTCCGAAAGCAAAAACAAACCACTAACACAGATCTGATTGATGACAAGTTTTGGCACACCCCCATTGAAGAAACTCCACTCTACAAAAACTGGGAAAAAGACCTACCCTTTGAAATAGAAAGTGAAAAACACTAAGGTCTTTTATTCAGAAAGCTTCTGTTACCGACACCTGTGTCATCATCTTTTGCACCCTCAAAACATCCTTTGAAAATCTGCTTAAACGGGAATACTTTCATTTTTAGCAAACCGCTCAAACTCAGGCAAACCCACACAATCTTGGAACCCTCGGCCTCATTCGGCGATAGTTTCTTCAACTAATGAGAAATAGCCGCGCATATGCAAAACTACAGGAGATTGAGATGGTAATTTTTTCAACCTAGCGGCCATTAATTCGGCGATAACTTTGGGGGATACCTTTTCAGCTACTAACGCATTAAAAATTCTAACGACTTCAATTATCTGTGAATCTTTAAGTTTTGAGGGATCAATTTGAGCCATGTCATGCTCCATTTCAAAACCATCTACCCCTCCATACGTTCCTACTTCCTTAACATTCGGATTTGAATCATTCATAAATATAACAAATAAGTAACAAAGAAATGCTATCTATAACAAAACCCAAAGTCAAAAAAATTTACTAAAAATAAGCATAAAAATATTTTAATTTATTTTTTAAACAAAAATAATCTTTTCAGTTTGACTAAAAAGTAAAAAAACAAAGAATAAAGGCAATTATAAATGGCAACAAAATATTCATTAACAAATATTTTCATCTTTTAAATGCCTAACACCCCAACTGAAACTCTGCCAGTCCCACACACATTACCTGGAATTTTTGATCCGGAAACTGGCCTTGAGTACCAGGAATTATCTGATCCAACAAGAGGCTCCGTTAATGCATGCATCGGAGCCTCTAGCGTTTTAGACCAAACAGCATGGGTAACACCCAAAGAACTCTCATCTCTGAAGAAAACAATGGAAGACTCTAGGGCCTGGCAAACCAATCCTACTGACAAATATGGAGCCGCTCATATTTTCTCAAAAACTACAGGAGGGAAAAAAAGAACTGTCACCTTTGTAGCAGAAGATGACCCTAAGGTAAGCCCCCAAATAACAATAGAGGAATCCAAGATCAAAGAAAGCATCGGTGGCGGTGCCCAAAATGGAATGATGGATGCTGCAGTCATAAAAAAGGCTCTTAAAGCTTTATTTGGACTAACTAATATCCCAAGAGACACCCTCACCTTTAGTGCTCCGATCAAAATCCGAGAAGAAGTTATCAAAAGGGTTACCAACGTAGGGCTTCCTGAACTTACCGTAAATGCCCAAGATGGAACTATCAGAGAAACATATGCTCTTAATGACGGAACAGATAAAATAACCATCTCCACCCAATCTGGGAACCTAGCAGAAGGTGAAGATCTACCACCAATAGATCCAAAAACTGGATATATTCTTTTCAACAACGAAGTTAGCCCTAGAGTTTTTCAAGACATGATAAAACATGCCAGACAAAATCCAGCAACGCCACAGAATTTTATCTGGGCAGTTGGCAGCAATCAACTCAACCAAGATCCTAATAACTTTGATGTTTTTCTTCAAAAGTGCAATACAGTAATCCTAAATCTAGACGAGGCTGTAAAATGGATACTCAACCATTCAGATCCTGCGTTTTCACAAGACAAGGCCTTACTCGATCTATTAGAAGACATTCCAGAGGGAGACTCCAAAAAAGCGGCAAAACTTTATGATAAGGCTAATAAAGCTCTAGAAGTTTTAGCTCAAGGATTAACTAGGATAGGGCTCAATACCCCTCAGAAAAAAACTCTACCCATAAACAAAAAACGAATCCCTTCACCTCCTAAAGAACCAAAATCAGGGAAACCCAGAAGCGAACAAATCACTAAGGCGTGGTCAGATTACAAAGTAGAATTAGATGAATATAAAAAAAGAAGAACCACTATAGCCCAAAGAATTGCTGACATTATCCATAGTATGGGGCTGGAGCTTGGAACGGTTTATATTACTGATGGTGGAAATCCAACCATCTCTAGTAGGAGATATAACAGCAAAAAAAGAAAAGAACCAAGAAAAAAACAGCTCTATATCCCTCCACTAAGTGACAACGAAACTGAAAAGATAAAAAACATAATTAGACAATTCACAGAGAGTGAACCTGCAGAATACACTATCGGATGTGGAGACTCTGTAGCTGGAACTATTTTGGCATTAAAACAAATGACAGGCGATCAGGCTCTCCCAAGCACCATTAATATTGTAGCTAACTACATTAGCTGTCTTATCCGTTGGATGCCCTATCCAAATCTCTTAGAAATTGAAGCAGTCTACCCAGGGATGACTCAAGAAGTGATCAAAATCGCTCTTCAAGATTTAGACAAAAATGATAAAAATACATTTGAACAACGAAAACTAGAGCCTATTCCACCAGAAGCCAAAGGCAGAAAAATTTCTCCATTCATGAGAATGATCCAAGCCCATAAAAGCCCATCTTAGTGAAAATTATATACATCAAAAATCACTCCCAAACCCCCAATTCAGCTTCTTTGGCCTTATTTTCGTACTCACGAAATTCTGATTTCCGCTCAAACGGAAAACCAAAATAGCCTCGTGCCAGACCAGATTTTATCATTTCAGCATTTAGATCTTGCCCTTCTTGAGTAAAAACATAAGCAAGCTTTCTTCCATAAACGTCATACTTATCCCCTACTTCATCTTCAATTAAGCAGACCCTAGTCTCATCTTCTAAAAGTAATTTTAATTTTCTCCCAGCCTCGATAGCAAAGGGCTGGATAGCCGTCCCTTTTCTTTTACTTTCCGGCGTATCAATCCCGATCATTCGAACCCGAATTCTATCCTTTTCATCCTGAACGATAAGCGTATCTCCATCTACTACTCGTTCTAAATCAAACCACTCACAATCGATTTTGAAATTTTGGGAAATCCAATTATTTTTAGAACTAATTTTTTGTTCTTGTTCAGTATTTTTATTCAATAAAAAGCTGTCTAAATCCTTCCCCTGATTAAAATTACAACCAAATAAAAACAGGCTTAAAATAGATAAACAAAAAAATTTCATATGCTCAAAATTTATTTAAATAAAACAAACGTGCAACCCACTTCAAAAAAATATAAACTTGTCCCTATAGCGTAAAACATATCTTATGAACTGGATTCTCAAAAAACTCGACAAAGCCTTACTCACCCCCATTAAAGCTATTAAAAAACGCTATATCCCCCTCCTCCTCATCTATTTTGCCTATGGAGCTCAAGGATTAACGGCCATAGCTCTCACTTTTTGGGAAAAAGAAAATCTGAGCTTAAGCGCTGAACAGCTGGTTTCTATCACTGTATGGGTAAGTCTCCCTTGGACTATAAAAATGATTTTTGGGCAACTCGTTGATGTTGTTCCCCTCTGCGGGTCAAAAAGAAAAGCCTACGTATACCTAGGAGCAGGACTCATGGCGTTGGGGTATTTAATGCTCTATGGAATGGCTACCGAAAACCCAGGCATTACCTGGATAGGCAGTCAGTTTAATATGTACCTAGCTTCTAGCTTGGTAATGGTACTGGGTTTCCTGATCCAAGACGTAACCGCCGATGCTATGAGTACTGAAGTAGTAGATCGAAACCAAAAAGAATCGGCTATAAAAAAGGAACTCACACTCATACAAATCCTAGGCCGCCTAAGCCTTATGATTGCCGCTGCTGTAGTCGCTGGACTCAGCGGTTATTTAGCCGATAAATTTACGTATGAACAAGTATTCCTAATAGCGCTGATTATTCCTGTCATTTCCGTTGTTGGCGCCACCTTTGTAAAACTCGAGACTTCCAAAGAAAAATCTACCTTCGATATTAATATCCTTGGAGGAGGAATTGCCTTTGCCATATTTACCATAGCGATGGCTTTTAGCTCTGTGCCTTATTCCCAAGAAATAGTCCTAATAGTATCTTTTGGGTTACTCTCTTTTATGCTTCGCTCTATTCTGAAAGGCCAAGACAAAAGTTTAGTGCAGGCTATTGTTCTCACCTTTGCCGTCCTTTTTATTTTCAGAGCCACTCCCAGCGTAGGCCCAGGGTACAATTGGTGGGCGATTGATGTACTTGGGTTTGACGAAATGTTTTTTGGTCTACTCAAACAAATCAGCTCTGTTACTGCTTTAGTCGTACTTTGGCTCATTGCAGATTATATTGCCAGTCGGCCAGTCAAGGCCGTATTACTACTATTAATCGTGGTAGAGTTACTCTTCGATATGCCTAACTTGATGCTGTACTACCAATTGCATGAAGTAATGGGTATATCGGCCCGAACTATGGCTCTGTTTGATACCGCTGTTGAAGCTCCGTTAGTACATATCTCTATGATTCCAATGTTGGCTCTTATTGCCTATTATGCTCCCGTCGGGAAAAGGGCTACCTGGTTTGCCGTTGCCGCTAGCTTTATGAACTTAGCCTTGAGCACAAGAGAAATTTTCACCAAATATCTAAATCAGTTGTTCATTATAAGTCGAGAAACCAAAGATGCTGAAGGCCATATCGTTACCCCTCAAGACTATTCTGAACTCGGGATGCTGCTTTGGAGTGCTATCTTAATTTCATTTTTTGTCCCACTTATAGCCGTTCTAGTACTGCTAAAAGATCCCGAAAAACCAAGTCAATTTAATTGGGTAAACCGCATATTCCGAATATTTGGACGACGAAATGAGCCTATAAACTAATAGTTACCTCTTTCCATTCACCAGGTTTTAAAGCCCCTAACTCAACGTCTCCAAATCGGACTCTAAGGAGATCTAAAACTTGGTAATCTAATTTCCCACACATACGACGAATCTGTCGGTTACGCCCCTCTTTTAATATAATACTAAAGACACTCGCCTCCACTACAGAACATTTACAAGGCGCTGTTGGTTTTCCTTCTATATCTAACCCTTGCTCCATTTTTGAACAAAATTTTTGATCAATCTTTTTGTGCACTGATACTAAATATTCTTTCTCTTTTTGATAGCGTGGGTGCATCAGTTTATTAGCTAAATCCCCATCATTGGTGAGCAATAATAACCCCTGTGAATCTTTATCTAAACGCCCAATAGGAAAAACCCTTCCTACTCCAAAATCCACATTAGCAAGAGTCATTACCCCTTCAATCGATTTAAGTGTCGTTTCCATCCCCAAAGGTTTATAAAAAGCTAAAACAATAGGCTGCACTTCATGAGTAATATCCAGTAATTCCCCATCCAAATAAATATTTTCGGTTCCATCAACTCTATCGCCTAGACTTACCAAATCACCATTTACTTTAAGCCTTTTTTTACGGATAAAGTCTTCTACCTGACGTCTAGAAAAAAGCCCCTTTTGAGATAAAAACTTTTGGATACGAATTTTTTCTACCATGACAATATTAACTCTATTAAAAAATAGCCAAAACTAAAGTATTGACGAATAAAAAGACACACAACTACCAGATGTCATACTTTAAAGTAAAGCAAGCTAAAAAAAACTTCAGCCTCGACGTAAAAACCCAAGCATAAAGAGCGCTCCCAGAATAATCGCTACTCCTAAAGCGACGACTTTTGTAGATCCTCCAGATTGAACCAGCTTGGTAGAAAAAGTCAAACTCGCTCCATAAGACTCATTATCACTCGTATCAATAGTTACCAGTCTCACTTGATAGTTTTGATTTGAAGTTACATCAAGCTCCGTGCTGGTAGCATTTTTACCCAAAGAATATCCCTGATCCCAAGTTCCTAAACCTACACGAGTATAAAGCACTTGGTCCTTAATATCTCCATCGATGTCTACCGCTGGAGTCCAGTTTAAAGTTACTTTATTTTTAACCTGAGCTTCTCTGGTATCTACCGATAACCCTCGAGCATCTTGAGGAGGATTTTGATCTCCAGTTTGTGGTGCTGAAGATCTTGGTGTCTCTTCAGGAAAGCTATCTGGAACATTAAAATCTACAGAATTATTAATATCGCTTGGCTGTTCCAAAAAGGAATCCAAAAAATCAAACTCTTCATCCTCAGGAATAAGTACTTCATCATTCTCTCTATCTTCATCAAGCAGTATAGCTTCAATCGGATCAACGCTATTTTCTTCCTCAGTGTTAGTATTTACTTCTGGTTCTTCTATTACCGCTGGGGGCAATTCGCTTTCAAAGCTGACCTTAGCAATAAATTTAACTGTATCGGTAATCCCTGAACTTACAGGGTTCCCTTCTAAATCCGTCACTCCAGAAGTAGCGGTAATTCGGTAAGGTCTTCCCGGCATAAGACTTCCTTCCTCTACAAAAAGAGTCAATTTCTCTGAGTTTAGGCGCGTATCTAAGATCAGAATCTCAGATTCGTTTGCGTCATCATTTAACAAAAAGGCATCAGTCTTACTATCAACCTGAACGGTTTCGGACATAGTCACCACAATCTCAGTAGGCGCAATATGTTCAGCTGACTGTACACTTGGAGATTGCCCATCGCCTTCTCCAGAAGTACTCCCCGCACCGGCAATCGGGGTAGCTGAAACTTCCAACGAGTAATTAAGGGATTCATTCTGCTGATCATCCAACGCCGTCACGGCAAAGAAATAAGATTGTCCATTCAACAAATCCTCAACTGTAAACTCCGTATCATCTGTATCTAAAGGTATTTCTGCATCATACGCATCCCCTTCGGCAATTACCGCAGAAGTCCCATAGTAAACTTTATACCCAGCAATAACCCCATCAGCATCATCCGCTTCATCCCAAGCAAGCAACACAGAGGCATCTAATGGAGTCGCTCTCAAATTTTCTACATCCCCTGGCGGTTCAAGCTCTTGAGCAAAAACGTGGGATACCAACAATACCCCCATGATGAAGATTTTTAGAAAGGACTGAGAAACAAATTGATTTATACGCATAGATCAGGTTCAATTCTACTACTTTGCAAAAATTTGAACAACATAAAATTCGCCATCTTCATTCTGGGCTAACCCAACGCCCATTCTGCGCCATCTAGAAGCCAAAATATTCTTTCTATGTGAAGCAGAATTTTCAAGCCCAGACAAGGCTAAGTTAAGACTAGAACCAAAGCTCAAATTTTCGGCAAAAGACGTTACTTCAATTCCTTCCAAACGATCTGATACATCCTCACCTTGTGGATCTGTATGCGCAATAAAGTCTTCATCCGCCATTCTCTGAGCGTAAGCTTGAGCTACATTTCTAAGCTTTACATCTGGCACTAATTCAGACTGCCCATTTCTAAATCGGATGCGGTTAATCCAATCATAGACAGCCTTACTACTATTAACTTTTACCACTGTTTGAGTCCGCGTAAATACTGGCAAAACTTTTGCATCATTAAAGTAAATAGCTCGATTAAATAAAATTTCTCCCTTAGTTGAAACCATTTCAACCGCATACATTCCCATCTTCTTGGGCTGAAACCAAAAATTAAACCAGTCACCGTTTTTACTCAAAGATAAGGTATCTACTTCTCCATCAGGATTAATAATAAAGACCTCTTCAGGCAACTCTATATCTGGATCCAAAATCTTTCCTTCCACCTTTATGGGTTTGAGAGTGCGATAATAACGCTGAAAATCTTTAACCGAAATACCTTTGACCTCAGCATCTGGAAACCCCTGTATAAGCTCTAGGTTTTCAAAAGTTACCTTTTTCCAGTTAGTAAACTGTTTATCCAAAGTCCCATCTTCAGACTCAGCTTGAAACACATCAATCGCTAAATTTTGTCCCTCTCTAAAAGCACGAAAAAACTCATAATCAAAATCAAAGTGGCTCATCCCATGAGTAAATAGAGCTCTTTCAATTTTATTTTTTTGTGTAAATTCAAATTTAGTTAAACGATTTGGAGCACTAGACCATCGGAACCAAATTTTTTCATCTTCAGGCACTAAACTCAACTCCAAATCAGAACTAAATCGAATATCGCTAGATGGATATTTTCTTTCTCGAGGATAATCCACTACCTCAACTGGCGCTACCCGAGATTGTCTTTGTGCATCAAATACAATCCCCATATCAAATTTTCCTCGCTTGAAAAAACTCACCGGCACCGAAAAGTTTTTACCAGAAAGATTGCTTTTAAAGTGGTCTTGCTCACTCCCTCCTTGTGGCTGAATAAAGACCGTCACCTCACTAAAATTGTCTTCCAAAAGCGACCTCCCCCGCACCGGAGTTACGAGCCCTTTAATCACTTTCTCAGGAATTACATGGCGCAGTTCAATATCAGGAAAGAAGGTTTTTCCAGAAGCACCTACCGTTTCCAAAAAGAGTGGTTGATTAAATAATGCAGACCTTTTAGGGGCTTCTTCAACCGTATCAAATACATCCGAAGTTAGCTGATCTTTGATCGTTTCAGGAATCACGTGACGTCTCGATTCAGACTCTAAATTTGGTCTAATTTGTTCTGGGAGTGGACTTTTTTCATCTTGAGGGTCATTAAACACCTCAAACTCTACATGGATCACCCCACTAGAAATAGGCGCCAGTTCCTCAAACGCTTTTTGGGATAAATCTAGTACTCTATTTTTATGATAAGGCCCTCGGTCATTAATACGCACTACTACAAAGTCTCCGTTGTCTCTATACACTTTCAAACGAGTCCCAAATGGAAGCGTCCTATGAGCCGCCGTAAGATCAGTAGGATCATAAATTTCTCCACTAGCAGTAGGTTTTTGGGCGAATCCTTCGTTATAATAACTGGCTTTTCCAAAACCTGAAAAGAGGTATTTATAAGTAAAGTCATTCTCCGCTACCTTGATGGTTCGATAAATAATTTCTGCTACCTCTCCACGAGAAAGTAGTTGGTTAGGGGTATCATCCTTTGGCAGTAATCTAAATTCTTTAGCTCTATTAAAATAAGGTTCATACCATACTTGGGTGTCTGTCGGTTCGGGCACTTCTACCTCGAAGGTTTCTAAAAGCATTTTCAAAAAACCCGCTCGGGTTACCTTGGCCCCAGGATAAAAATTACCATCTGGAAACCCTTTCACTATCTCAAGCTCTGCAGCGGTATTCACATAAGGATAAAACCAATACGCTTTAATAACATCTGGGAAAGCAGATTCCGTTTCCATAGATAAAGGAAGGTTAGCCGAAAGCAGTAAAATTTTGAGCGCTTCTGCCCGGTTAATTTTTTCTAGAGGTTTAAAATTTTGTTTGCCTTCAACTGTATGGCCTTTGACAACATCATTTTGCCGCAAATATTCAATCGCATGAAAATAGGGGTGAGTGACATCTACATCCAAAAAGGCCGCTTTAGCAGATGGCAGGCTCACAAAGAGCAAACCAAGAACTAAAGCTAACCCAGTAAGCTTAGATAAATTGATTTTAAAAACGAAAAAGCCTCTGAGATAAGGGTATTTGATCAATGTGCATTCGAAAAAATTTTTCAGCATTTTTTTAGTCTTTTTTATCACATTGAGCATACACACTCTTCCACTCTTCCTTATCATATTCAAAAAGCTCAGTCTCAAGAAAAAAACGATTGATCTCCCGAGTCGCTGTGGCTTCCGAATCTGAACTATGAATAAGATTTTTCTGACTCGAAGAAGAAAAATCACCACGAATTGTTCCAAATTCAAAGTTATCAGTGCCCGATAGCTTTCGTACAATTTCAACTGCATTTAGGCCTTCAAGACACATCACTAGCACTGGGGAAGAGCTCATAAACTGAGCTAATTCTGCAAAAAAAGGGCGATCCACCACATGAGCATAATGCTCGCGTAAAACCGCATCCTTAAGCTGCATCATTTTAAAGCCAACAATCTTGAGTCCTTTGGACTCAAAACGATCAACCATTTTTCCAATCAAACCACGCTGTACAGCATCTGGTTTAATAATCACGAGACTTCTTTGCATTTCATACATCTTTAATAGGGTAAAAGAAAAAGCGAATGAGTTTTATATTCAATATAGTAAAAATTTCATTCGCTTTGAATTAGTTTAAATTTAGAATGGTAAATCTTCTGGATCAATTTCATCCAGAGAGTCTGTCTTTGAGGCTTCTGTAACTGAAGCCTTGCCGGCCGAATCAGTATCACTTGAATTATCAGCACTCGTGTACGCATCCTCCCCAGCACCACCATTTCGTGGGCTTAGAATAATCATATCATTAGCTACAATTTCAGTCCGGTAGTGTTTCACTCCTCCTTCATCTTCCCAATTACGAGTTTGCAACCGCCCTTCAAAAAAGACTTTTACTCCTTTTTTTAGGTGTTCAGCACAAATTTCAGCCAATTTTCCCCAACATACAATATTGTGATATTCAGCCTCATCACGTTTTTGACCACTAGAATCAGTCCAGTAACGGTTAGTCGCAACACCGACCGTACAAACAGATTGTCCTCCCGTGGTTTTTTTGAGTTCTGGGTCACGAGTCAAGTTCCCAATTACCTGCGCTTTGTTCAAAGAATTCATCCTACTTATCGATTAAAAAATACATGACGCCGAATGATTCTAAAACATTTAAAGTCGCCTCCAAATGATTTCAATTGACAGATTTATTAAAAATTTTATGACTGTTCAAATTCAGATACTTTGTCTAACCGTCTTTGATGACGCCCGCCTTCAAATTCAGTTAAGAGCCATAATTTAACCGCTTCACTTGCAAAATCTGGACTCACAAACCGAGCTCCAAAAGAAAGTACATTAGCATTATTGTGAGTTCGAGAAAGTTCTACCAAATCCATATTCTCAGTATTAATCACAGCCGCACGAATACCTTTAACTTTGTTAGCCGCCAGGGCTTCCCCCTGACCAGAACCTCCAAAGACAATGCCCATAGCGTCCTTGGTCTCAATTACTTTTTGAGCTGTCGGGATTATAAAATCTGGATAATCACAGCTTTCTGGACTCTCGCATCCCATGTCTACAACTTCGTGCCCTTCAAAAACTAAAACATCCCTGATAACTTCCTTGAGTTCATATCCCGCATGATCAGTTCCTAAAAATATCTTCATCGCGCGCATTCTAAATATGTTTCTCCAAAAACTGAATTAAATTTGTCTGAAAATTTTTCACACTAAATTTTTCGGCTCTGCGTTTTATTTTTTTTGAACTAAATTTTTGCTCAATTTTAATAAATTTATCAAGAGCCTTTTGCAGCGATTTGGGCGTTTGTGAGGTAAAAAACAATCCTGTATCGGAGGTAACTGACTCTGTCACACCGCCTTTCCCATACCCTATAACTGGCACTCCTGCGGCCATTGCTTCGACAGGCGTAAGTCCAAAATCTTCTTCGGCTGGGAACACAAAACCTCTCGCTCCTGCATATAAATCAGGCAACTCTTTATCTGCTACAAATCCCAAAAACTCAATATTATCAACCCCTTCAGCTAAAGCTTTGCAACGTTTAAGTTCTGGTCCAATCCCGGCTAATTTGAGGGGTAAGCCATTTTTTTTAAAGGTTTCGATAAGCAGATCAAACTTCTTGTAAGGAATAAATCGTCCGAGAGCTAAAAAATAAGTTTTTTCCCTAGGCGGTTTCGATTTCAAAAATTTTTCTATGTCCGTACACGGATAAATAGTGGTAGATTCACGGTCATAGTATTTTTTAATTCGCTGACCTATAAAATCAGAATTACTAATAAAATAATCTATAGCTTTTGCTGCAGCTAGATCTTTTGGGGTTACAAAATTTAGTATAAAAGGGAGTACCCACTTAGCAGGTTTTGCCCACCAAGGGAGTGGATATGAGTCAATATACTCATCCCGTGCATGATACAGATATCGAGTTGGACTATGACAGTAACAAATATGGATTTGATTATCCCTAGATTTTTTAACACACTTTGCAAAGGCCGAACTAGAACTAATAATAATATCCGCCTCACTCAAATCCAAAGCCGCAAAAGCTCCGGGGAAAAACGGAAGCAAAAACTGATGTTTTTTACGAAATATAAAAGGAAGTTTTTGAAGCCACGTAGTGCGAATACGATCTTCGTATTTTTTAAGTGCGGGGATAGCCCCGCTGCTGTACACCGAAGTATAAATCAAAGCTTTCGGAAACATCTCAGCCAAAGCTACAATAACCTGCTCTGCTCCGCCTTGGTTCGTCAACCAATCAGCAATAATTACAACTTTTTTATCTTTTAACATTCGTTTCAACCTTAACTGATTTGGGAGATCTAATCCATGTGATCATAACAAAACTAATAAACATTAAGAGATACCAAGAGCCTATTTTTTCATACGAAACTATTCGCCATCCCTCTAGCTGTTCTGGATAAAACCAAGCCGAAGAAAAGGTGCCAACATTTTCGGCCAACCAAATAAATAAAGTAACTAACAAAAACCCCAAAAGAAGCGGCATCTTATAATAAGTATCGGTTACCTTATAATAGATATGAGTTCTAAAATAGAGATAAAATAGAAAAACAAAAAGTACATATCGAATATCAGGCAAAAAGTGATGACTAAAAAAGTTTATATACACAAGCACTCCCAAAAGACTCGTCATCCAAATAGCCGGATAACCGATAAATTTAAATTCAAAAATACGCCATACTCTGGCGAGGTAACTCCCCACTGCCGCATACATAAAACCCGAAAAAAGCGGCACGCCCATAATCCGCATAATGTTTTCTTCCGGGTAACTCCAAGAGCCTATCCCTTCACTAGTTTTGAATATCTCCATACAGGTTCCCACAAGGTGAAACAAAAAAATAATTTTAGCTTCTTCAAAGGTTTCTAACTTAAACAACAGCAAACAAACCTGAGTACACACCGCCACCAAAAATAAAAAATCATACCGTGAAAGAGATTCCAGTGGATAGTAAAAACCCGTTACCAAAATAAAGAACAAAAGTATCCCTCCAAACACACAGGCCCACGCTTGCTTTAATCCAAAAATCCAAAAATCGTACATTAATTTCTTCATTCAAGATTCATATTGAGGGATGAAAAAATTTCATAAACTAAGTATAGAAAGGAGATAATACAAAAATCAGTATCCTTAAAAGATTGTGGAATTTAGGATTGAAAATCAAGGCAATTTCGGCTATAATGATCTAATTATTTTTTAAACACCCAAAAAAACAAAAATGAAAACAAAAGTACTCGCCCTCACCGAACTCTGGTCTGACTTCTTTATTGCCGCAGGTATTGTAGCGCTGTCAGGCGTGCTTGGATTTTATGCTCGAGAGTTCGCGCTGATGACACAAGCGAGTCTATTTATTGGTGACTGGGGTGTTTTTTAAAAAACCATAAAAACCAAAATTTAAATTAAGGGATCAAGAATCTAAAAACTGAACAAAATTTGTGTTCAGTTTTTTTGTTTCAACCTTTTAACCGCCTCAATTTTCCACTTTTCAAAACTCCCTTCTAGAATTTTTTCTCTCATGGTTCGCATTAAATCATGATAAAAATACAAATTATGAAGCGTCACTAACCGGCTGCCTAATGCTTCTCCTACCTTAATTAAATGGTGTATATACCCACGGCTATACCCTCCAACACAAGCCGGACATCCACAATTTGGGGCCATGGGGTTTTTATCCAACGCGTATTTTTCATTACTAATTCGAACCTGACCATTCCAGGTATAGACCGTTCCATGTCGAGCATTACGTGACGGGTAAACACAATCAAACATATCAATCCCCCGACTTACCGCTTCAATCAAATCTATCGGACTTCCAACTCCCATTAAATACCGCGGTTTGGGCTTCGGCAATTTATGGGCAATTTCATCCAGTACTTTATACATAGCTTCAGGCGGTTCTCCTACCGCTAAACCCCCCATAGCAAAGCCATCAAAAGGAAGGGCCGTAATTTCGGCTAAAGATTTTTCTCTTAGATCCGGAAAGGTGCCTCCCTGAACAATTCCAAAAATTTGAGGTCTTTTAGTAGCTGGAAGATTTAACGGATATTTTTTTTGATGCACATCTAGAGAAATTTTGGCCCATTCAGTCGTACGCTCTACAGCTTTACGCACTTTAAAATAAAGATTTCTTTCTTGTTTTTTTAGATCCCCATCAGGATTGAAGTTGGGCAATCGACTCGGCGGACATTCATCAAAAGCCATAATCATATCCGCACCAAGAGCGTGCTGAATCTCAATAGAGCGCTTGGCATCTATAAAAATTCTTTTCCCATCTATGTGAGAATTAAACCACACCCCTGTATCTGTAATCTTTTTCCGTTTGATAGAAAACACCTGATATCCACCACTGTCGGTGAGAATAGGTTTATCACATTTCATAAAATCATGTAACCCTCCCATTTGCGCTACTACGGATTCACCAGGTTTAAGGTGCAAGTGGTAGGTGTTGGCCAAAACCACTGGGGCTTGCACATCATCCAAATCCTCCATACTCACGCCAGCCTTAATCGCCGCTCGAGTAGCCACCGACATAAAAAATGGAGTCTGGATATCCCCGGCTCGAGTTTTTAAAATTCCCGCACGAGCTTTCCCTGAAGTCTTTTGTAAATTAAAATTTTCGCCCATAAATATTTTTTAAAGATACTTAACCATCACGAAATGAAATTTTTTTCTATAACTTGACACTCATTATAACAACGCAATAAGCTTAATGTTTGAGCCTCATTATCAGTTGTAGGAAGCATATTTAAATTCATAATCTTTACTTAAGACAATTAGTAACTTCCCTAATAATGTCAAAATCAAATCCTCTTCCAGCCAGGTAGTGGGATAACTTTGCACGCATTTCAAAGTCTGAAATATGAGGATATTTTTTTTGAATCTGAGTTCGTTTTTTGTCCGCTAATCTTTGGGCTTGTTCTAGAGTATCCCCTCCACTAATAACTTCATCACATTTACGTTTAGCCAAATGAGGGTCAATCCCTTTCTGTAAAAGTTTCTGATAAATTTTTTGAGATCCATTCCCCTTCTGAACCTGAGACTTAATAAATAAATCACAAAATCTATCATCATCTAGATATTTTTTTTGAATAAATTTTTTGATCAAAATTTCAATTTCCTCAAATTCATCTTCAAAGTGTTCTTGGCATTTTTTTTGTAGCCCAGCAACAGAGTATTCTCGTGTTCCCAAGAGCCAGAGAGCATATGCTTCTAGTGTCTTTTTTTTACGCATCCCATTAATAATATTGGTTTTAATTCCTTTTGAGGAGATTTTTTCATAAAACCTTAAAAAGTTTTATAAAAATTTCTTCGCAGGGAGGCCTTTTTTGATTCGTTTTTTGGCCACGCAAAAAAGGAATAAAATAAATTTATAGAACTAGATTGCCAACGCTATTGTAAAATAAAATTTCAACTTCGCTCGCAATCACACAAATAAAAAAGCCCCGCAATAGCGAGACTTTTTAGTCCTCCTCTCCCCAGAGAAAGTCTTAATTAACAACCGTAAAGTTTTCTGTCATGCCTCGTTCGTAATCTTGTCTTCGTTTAGAGAAAGTTTCGTACTCACCAGCTCTTAGTTTAACCGTGAAAGTTTGAGTGTCTCCAGGACTAATCTTCCCAAGAGTTCCAAGTCCATCAATCGCAAAATCATGAGTAAAGCGTCCATCATTTTGAACTTGAAAGTTCACCGTCCCAGCTGGAATAGTCCGAACAGATAGATCAATATTCCATTCGTACAAGTAGACTTTAACATCTGTAATTCGATTAGGGGCTACCGGGGTTCGCACTACCGGCGCTTGAGTTACTGAAGGCGTAACGGTTGTTGGAGTTTCAGTTACGGGCGTTTCTTCTTGGTCTGTTTCAGCTGGGGTTTCGGGAGTCACTGTTTCTGTTTCAATTTCAGTTTCAGGCTCAGCGGTTATTTCTTCAGTTTCGGCCGATGTGTCAGTTGCTTCCTCATCGGCTGCTTCTGACTCAGTATCAGTATCTTCTTCCGTATTTTCCGTTTCTTCCAAAACTTCAACGGCTTCTGTGTTTGCTTCCTCTTGTACTTCAGAGGCATTATCTTTGTGAGTAAGCCACCAAAAAACGCCGAACAGGAATAAAACTAAAACCAAAACTCTTTTAAACATATTGTGTGGGTTGATAAATTCTTAACGGACGTGATGCTAAAACAATTTCCCAAAGCGTGCAAATTATTTTTTAATAATTTTTAGGCCTTATGAAAATTTTTACCTCCAGCTATTTCAAGTGCCCTATATATCTGCTCCTCCAACATAAGTCGTGCTAAATTTTTAGTCCATACCATGGCCCCAAAAGACAGTTTCAGATTAGCTCTTTCTAGCAAAGATTGATCAAGTCCATGCGCCCCTCCAATCACAAAATTTATTTCTTTCTTCGCTTCTAGGGTTGCTTTAAACCATTGAGAAAAACTATTTGAGTCGTAAGTTTTGCCTCTTTCATCTAGGACTACCAAAAAGTCCTGATCCGTGATTTTTGACAAAAGGGATTGAGCTTCTTTTTGTTTCGCTACCTTTGCCTCTTTAATGCCGGCTTGAGGTAAAGCGATAGTTTCAATTTGAAGACTAAAACCAATACGCTTTAGATACACAGCTTCCAAATCAATTTTGTCAGATTTTTTACCAAAAAAATAGATTTTGATTTTCATACTCAGCCAGCTTAGAATAAGAGCAAATAAAAATGAAATATTTATCTCTCGCTTTCATCTTGCTCCTGGTCGGTTGTGGTGGGGCTAAAACGCTTAATACCAAGTACATTGATGACAAATTTAGTTTTGGAGATCAGGCTTGGCAGGTAAAACTCCCCATAGACTGGAGAAAACTCCCTCTGGAAGCCGATGTGATTTATATGGCGAGAAAATCTGATGAAAATTTCGTAATCTTGGAAAGAGAAAAAAAGGAAGTCCCAATTTCTCAACAGATATTAGAAAGTGCAGAAAGTGATTTTTTTCAGTTTGAAATAGAAGAATTCGCCGCTAATCAATGGAAATTTCAAGGCAAACCAAGAGCCAGCCTCCCCTTGAGAGTATTCTGGCAAAAAGTACATGAAATTCCTGGAAGCAATAAATTTCTACTAGGAAGTTGTAGCTACCAAGTAACCAAAAATGAAAGTGCTCAAAATGAATGCGCGGTTATCTTAAACAGCTGGGAAATCTACCAAGAACCAGAAGAGAACTCTAACTAAAACCAGTATCCTCCCTATTTTTTAAAATGGTGCCCAGGGCGGGAATCGAACCCGCACGGCTGTTTAGGCCACAGGATTTTAAGTCCTGCGTGTCTACCAATTCCACCACCTGGGCTTGGTTGGAGGCGCCACCCGGGATCGAACCGGGGTACAAGGCTTTGCAGGCCTCTGCGTAACCACTCCGCCATAGCGCCAATAAAACAAAAATAGCTAGGCGATTCTAGAAATTTTATTTAAAATGTCTATACGAGATTTCCAAAAAAAATAGCATAGATTTTTTTCAGGAAAAAGTTATAAAATAAAGTTAACCAAGACACACTTAAAATAAACATGTCATTATCTAAATATATTTTTCAGCTCTCAATCCTAGTTATAGGGGTTTCTAATCTCGCTTTTGCTCAGATATATTCTGACCTTTTTCTCAGAGAAAGTGATTTAAAAAGCAACACCGATGGACAGTTAATTATTGAACAAGGAAAAACCGCTCGAGTGTATCTCCAAACCAATAACCAATCTGCCGAGGATTTTAGAGGATGGGTTACCTTCCGGGATATCCCAACTAAAACCGTACTTAAAAAAGATTTAAGTATTCACGTCCGGTCTAACAGTGAGGACTTTTTGTGGACAGACATTACCTTTGTAAGTCCTGAAGAATACCAAATTGAAGCCCTCATTACCGATGTGCCCTGGAATGATGCTGATTTTTGGGCCGAAAGAGCCACTCTCAAAATCGTGAATGATATAGATTCAGATAATGATGGCCTCTTTAATATAGAAGACCCTGATGACGATAATGACGGAACACCCGATACCATTGATGCTTTTCCGCTGGATCCAACAGAGTCTCTGGATAGTGATGGCGATGGTCAAGGAAATAATGCTGACGGGGACGATGATAATGATGGGCTGTTTGACAAAGAAGAAACAGAAAAATTAGGAACAGATCCTACTAAAAGAGATACCGATGGTGACGGTGTTGGAGATAAGGAAGACGACCTTCCACTTGATCCAACAGAAACCACTGATACAGACAGTGATGGGCAAGGTGACAACACTGACCCCGATGATGACAATGATGGGCTCAGTGATATTGATGAGGCCAGTATCGGAACCGATAGCCTTAAAGCCGATTCAGATGAAGATGGCACAAGTGACTCACTTGACTCATTTCCTTTAGACCCCACAGAAAGTGTGGACACTGACAACGACGGAATTGGAGACAATGCCGATACTGACGACGATAATGATGGTATCTCCGATGTAGACGAAATCTCTATTGGCACGAACCCCAATTACAAAGATACTGATGGAGATGGCGTTGAAGACTCACTGGATAAATTCCCATTCAATGCCTATGAATCTGGAGATCACGATAATGATGGCCTCGGAAATAATGTAGACAAAGATGATGATAATGATGGCCTCTATGATGAAAAAGAAAAAGACTATGGAACAGACTTTCTCAACCCTGATACCGATGGTGATGGTATCACCGATGGGGACGAAGTAAAACTCGGGCTTGACCCCACCAGTCGTGACACAGACGGGGATGGCGTGTGGGACAAGCAAGACGCTCTACCACTAGACCCTAGAGATAGTACTAACTTTGATGGCACAGGACTAGGAGACAATCTTGACCCAGATGATGATAATGATGGAGTTTCGGATAGAGATGAAAAAGAATTGGGTACTAATCCAAAAAATGCCGACACCGATGGGGATGGCCTGAGTGATAGTGCTGAAATTCAAATCGGAACCGATCCCCTCGCCTATGATTCTGACGGAGATGGCCTTGATGATCAATTTGAGCATGCGATTGGCTCTAATCCCTTAATTGCTGATTCTGATGAGGATGGGGTTAATGACAGAGATGAGTGGATGGCCAAAACCTTTCCCATAAATCAACCGGCTTTTATCGTAGATGAAAAAGGTAAGCGAGTTACTTTTGTAAAAGATGGGCAACTCCAACCAGAAGGCCTCAAGGTAAACCGAGAACAAATGAAGATCACGGTAGAAGGATCAGACCAACCACAACACACTCAAACCGAATGGTGGTTTAACGGTGTAAAATCAGCCAAAGGGCATTACAGACTCCCCTTCTATAAACCTTTCGGAAGAATCCATGTAGTAGAGAAAATTACTAAAGGCCCACACCTACAAACCGTAAAAGAATACCACCTATGGATGCTCAGTCCCTGGTGGTTCGCTTTAAGCTGTTTGGGGATTATCTGGTTTATGTTCTTGAGTCCTTACGGAATAGCCGCACACATGCCGACAAAAAAGAAAAAAACTAAAAAACCCATCAAGAAAGTTGCTAAGCGGAAAACCACACGGAAGAAAAAGTAATTTTTTTAATATTCCAAACGCACCATCTGAAATAATCCTTTTAACTGGGTTTAGTATTAAAATATGCTTCTTCTAAATAATCTAGGAGTTCAACAATTTTAACTCTTTCTTGTTCCATACTATCGCGATCTCTCACTGTCACTGAATCATCTTCTAAAGACTCGTAATCAACCGTAATACAGACCGGAGTTCCAATTTCATCTTGGCGACGATATCGTTTCCCTATAGCGCCCCCATCATCATATTCACAATTTCCAAATACCCCTACTTTACTAAGTACTTCTTCCGCCTTTTCGGGAAGTCCATCTTTTTTCATCAATGGCAATACGGCTACTTTAACTGGAGCTAAAACCGGTTTGAGATGAAGCACCGTTCGAATAGATCCATCTTCTAAAATTTCTTCTTCATAAGCAGAAGTTAACACTGCTAAAATAGAACGACCTACCCCGAAAGTAGGTTCTATAACATGTGGAATGTATTCTTTATTTGTTTGAGGATCTCTATAGGCAAGTTTTTTCCCAGAAAATTTTTGATGCTGAGATAAATCAAAATCTGTTCGATAAGCACACCCATAAAGCTCTTTTTGCCCAAAAGGAAAATCAAACTCAATATCAAAAGTGCGTTTAGAATAATGTGATAATTTTTCTGGTTTATGTTCTACAACATGACATTTATCAGCCGCCAGACCAATAGCATCACACCAAACATTCATGGCTTCAGCCCATTGATCAAAAAAACCATTTACATAGTCTTTCATTTCCTTTGGCCATTCATCTAGATGCGGTTTTTGCATTAGTTCCTCTCTCGCTTCCTCAAAACCCTCTGGAGGAGTGAAAAAATATTCAATCTCCATTTGTTCAAACTCCAACTGACGAAAAATAAAATTCCCTGGAGTAATTTCATTCCGAAAAGCTTTCCCAATCTGAGCCATTCCAAACGGGACTCTTACTCGAGTCGAATCAAGCACATTTTTAAACTCTAAGAAAATTGCTTGAGCTGTTTCAGGGCGGAGGTAAACATGGCTTCCCTCTCCCGTTTTTGACATCTCGGCTTGGAACATCAGATTAAACTGTTTGACTGGCCCTTTCAATAAAGTTCCAGAGGTCGGAGATTTAACCGGATTATCCTTCAAAAAACCATCAATTTTTTCTAAGTCCCATCCTTCAACATCAATCTCATGTTGTTCCTCAATCAAGTGATCTACCCTGAACCGATGTCGAGTTTCTGGATCCTCAATCAGAAGATCATTAAATCCTCCTACATGACCACTAGCTTCCCAAACGCGTGGATGCATAAAGATATCACCATCAACGCCCACCATGTCTTGCCGCTCTTCTACAAACATTTTCCACCAAAGATCTTTGAGGTTCTTTTTGAGTAAAGATCCATAGGGGCCATAACTATAGGTATTTCCAAATCCTCCATAGATATCTGATCCTGGATAAATAAATCCACGTCGTTTACAAAGAGCTGTAATTTTTTCCATCGTGTACATCATAAAAATTTATAAAAATAAAAAAAGCCCCAGATCTACCAACTGTAGATCTGAGGTTTTAAGGTCTTAGTGATTAGAGCTCTTGATCTACCGCTGCACGGAAAACATCAGGGCCAATAGCTCCTGGCATCATTTGAGTTCCGATAAAGAGAGCCGGGGTTCCAGACACTCCAAATCGACTTCCTTCTGCTAAATCCGCTTGCATTTCAGCCTCTATAGCTGGATCACTCATACAAGAGGTAATATCAATACCCATATTATCAGCCAGCGCTATCATTTGAGTTCGAGCTTCGGCTCCTTTACCAGACCAAGCTTTTTGAGTTCTGAATATCTCAGCATTCATGCTCCAGTAGTCATCTTGCCCAGACTCTCTGAGCACACAATTTGCCGCCTTATGAGCATCCTTAGCTTCTAAATGAAAATTAAGCGGGAAATCTTTTACTATATAGGTAATTTTGTTTGCAGCTACCAATTCGGCAATTAGCTCTTTGTTTTGGTCATACAACCGTTTACAGAAAGGACACTGATAATCCGTAAACTCTACAACCCTTACCGGACCCGTTCCGAGTTTTGGCTCTGTATCCAAATCCGCAAATTCTGGAGCTTTGATGAACTTCCCAGGTCTAAACCCGGTAGCCGCCCCATTGAGATGATACAAATCATCTTTTTCAGTTAATACTCCAACCGGAAGGTTATCTATAAATTTAGAACCATCATCCGCTCCAAGCGACTCAATGCCTTCCCCGAAGAAATATTGAGGTACCGAAACCAGATCAAAAGATTGGATTAATGCTTGCCCTTCCTCTGAAGTGACATCTACCTCAGTTACAATCAGCGCTGGACTTATGTTTTGCTTTAAAGCCGCAATCGCTTGTGTGGTATCACACCCAGAAGTACATTGCCGATCATTAAGCACCATAAGTTCAATTGGTTTTCCCTTAACGGGAATCCAGGTTTTATCGCCCACCACTACCATAGCTTTATCCTCATCAAATTTTTCCATCATCATCGGCTCAGCCAAAAAAGACCCCACAAGTCCTCCTAATAAAAACACACAGGCAATCCAAGCTATTGGAGCCATAGTCATCCCTTTAGTCTGAATCGGCTTAGAAGTTGAAGCCTTTTTTGCCGCTTTAGCTACTGTTTTTTTAGGAGCCGCTTTTTTGGTCGTTGTCGTTTTAGTTGTTTTTTTTGCAGGTGCCATAAAGGTTTAATATTAAAAAGTATTTATTTTATCCACAAGAGCCTCCTCCACGCCCCATATTTAATGAACCTCCAGGCGCTGGAGCCGAAAAATTTTCCAGAGGCGCTACCTCTTTTAACTGGGCTTTTACTACCGACATTCTTACGCCGCCTCCAAGAACAACACCAATAGCAAAAGCGAAAACAAAGTAGGTTAAATTTTTCATCGAAATCGATTCTAAAATTTGAAGTCAAAAAAGCAAAAAAAAAATGATTGCTATAATAAGGAAAATACTCAGAAATAAGAAGTCTAAGAAAAAATAAAAACCGAAGCAAAGTCTACTTTTAACCTATAGATTTGAGAATATTTTTATGAGGGCACAGAAATCTAAATTTTTCTGGCATTTTCATTGAATTTGAAGGGTTTTTCTGCTATAATGCTCAGATTCAAATATAAAAATCAATGCAAGAAAAAGAAATTCTGCTTCATCTCGTCGAGTCCCTAGAGGCCGCACGCTCTTCATTAAAAGCTGCTGAAAAATGGGCAGAAAAGCTTGGTAAAAAGCTTAATGTACCTATTTCTAGCATTGAAAGTGCAGCTCAAGAAATAGAAGCTGTTCATGAAAATGAGGAAGAAAACGGGAAAGTTATTGAAGGGGTATTTGATGGACAAAATATGATTGATAAGGAAGGCACCACCTATCCAGTACCAGCCAATTACGCTTCTAAATCAAAGTTAGTTGAAGGCGATAAGCTTAAACTAAATATCGCTGAAAACGGCGCCTTTATTTATAAACAAATTGAGCTCGTACCAAGAGACCTAATGGTAGGACATCTCGTTATTGATGGCTCGCAGTACCAAGTACTCATAGATAAAAAAGTCTACAATGTTCTCTACGCATCAGTTACCTTTTATCGTGCTAAGGTCGGAGATCAAGTGACTATTATTGTTCCACAAGGGGGGAAATCTAAATTTGCCGCTATTGAAAATGTTATTCCACAAAACCTTTCTGAAAAAAGTGAAATAGCATTACTTTAAGAATGATTGAAGCCTGTCACTAAAGTAGTTAGAATGCCGTATGGTAATTTTTAAGTATATTTTTGGTTATGAAAAAGGCACTATTTTTGGTTTTCACACTTTTATTGGTAAGTTTGGGCCACACCCACGCCCAACACATAGAAAGATATTCAGATCACGCTATCACCCCAGATTGGGCAAAAACAGCTTTCAATGCGATGTTGGCTGGTCAAATTATCAGTGGAAACGCTGATGGAACGCTTAAACCAAACCATCCCATAAACCGAGCTGAGCTCTGTAAAATTTTAGTAAAAGCTACTAAAAAACCACTCGTAACTCCTACAAAAAACACATTCCCAGATGTCCTTCCAGAACATTGGTTTTACCCATACGTAGAAACCGCTTATAGCTTAGGCTGGATCAAAGGATACCCAGATGGAACCTTTAAACCAGGAAACAATATCAACCGAGCCGAAGTGGCGAAACTTATAACTAAATCCTTTATTTTAAATGTAGGCATTAGTGATAGCAAAGATTGGTACGCCCCTTTCGTAGAATCTTTAGAGACCTATGGCGTTTTACCATTTAACACCAAGGTCTATAACTTTGATCCAAGCCGAACCCCTACCCGCGCTGAAATTTTTGAGCAAATCTATCGAACCATTAGAGCCGATAGTAATTTTATAACCGAAAACCAAGGGAACCCTGGACTCATCAAAACCACTCCAAAAGATCCTTATGAGATAACTGGAAATTTCACCATTAAACTAGCGGTAAGCGAGAACTCTGGATCACTAGATATGAAAAGACCAGAATATCAACCCAGAAAAATCAGTGTTAACTCTGGAGACAAAAGCCAAAGTGTTTTCCAGCTAGAGTTAGTAGCCCGAAACGCGCCGGTTGAAATTGCAGAAATTCAACTCCGAAGGATTGGAAATGGAACCATCAAAGACTTTGGACATATGTGGATGGAGATTAATGGAGTCCCAGTCACTGATAAATTCATCGCTCAAGAAGACCTCGTAACTTTTCAATTCAGAACCCCTCAGAGCTTTCCCGTAAATCAACTAAGAACTTTAAAGCTCGTATCTGATATTGCTACCAGTGCCAAATCTGGACACTCTCATCGATTTGTGCTCTACCTACCCGATTGGCTCAACGCGAATACAAACGAAAAAATTGGGCTTTTCCCCTTTGGGGGATCCGATATTGAGATCAAATAATTACGAAATATTCACGCTATGTTAAGTTTGGTTTTGACCTCTCAAACTGTAGAGAAACCCCATTTCTCTATGATTTCAAGTAAAAACTAACATCCCCCAAAGTTTTCATAAAACATAGTTTTATTAAGAAAACGAGTGTAAAAATACACATTTGGTTTCGCATTTGGCAGGGTTTGTTAGTACAATAAAAACGTCCTTCAAATATAAAAATCAATCAATGTCAGCACTAAAAAAAGTACTTATGCTTGGCTGGGAATATCCTCCACTTTTCTCAGGAGGTTTAGGGATTGTCACCAGGAATTTAGCAAAGGCCTTGGTCTCTAGAAATGCGGACATTACGCTCGTACTGCCACAGTTTATTACTCGTGAAATTATGGCTTCACATTTTGATCCAGGCGTACCACTACTCACCTTTAAAGATCAAACTCACTATGAAAATACAGTAAAGTTAATGCCAGTAGATACTTTACTCTATTCACCCTATCTCGATCAGCACAGTTATAGAGATTTAATTCAGAGTATTAATTCAAGTACTCAAAAAGAAGCCAAAAAAAGAGACCTCACTGTCTATGGGGAAAACCTCTGGCAAGAAATTGAAAGATTTGCAGCAGAAGTTGTGGCCCTGACTCAAGGTCAAGGGTTTGAACTTGTTCATGCTCATGACTGGATTACAGCCGAAGCGGCCATACAGCTAAAACTACAAAGAGGACTCCCTTATATTCTACAAATCCATGCCACAGAGGTAGACCGAACCGGCAACATGAATCCTTCTGGTGAAGTCTTTGAAAGAGAAAAGTATGCAATGGAGCTAGCAGATGAAATTATTACGGTAAGCCTCTATACCAAGAAAATTTTGGTAGATATATATGGTATACCCTCTGATAAAATCACGGTAGTCTATAACGCTTATGAAGCTAAAACCCCTACCCCTGAATATATAAAGGCCCGTCAATTCCCAAAAGACAAATCTGAATTCTGGGTACTCTTTATTGGTCGAGTAACCCTTCAAAAAGGACCTGAATACTTTATAGATACGGCCAAAAAAGTCGTACCACATAATTCCAAAATACATTTCCATATAGCCGGAGACGGTGACATGATGCCTCAAATAGAACGCATGATTGATGAGGCCGGCATAAGAGATAATGTCCATTGTCATGGGTTTCTTCCTCCAGCCAAAAGAGATGCCTTGTATATGCTTGCGGACGCTTGCATTATTCCATCGGTTTCAGAACCTTTCGGACTTACCGCCATTGAAGTAATTGATAACTGTACCCCACTCATCATTTCAAAAAACTGTGGAGCCAATGAGATTATTGGACATAAGCTTGAAGTAGATTTTTGGGATTCAGAAAAAATGGCAGAATACGTATTAGCCCTTCAACGCTATCCAGAACTCAGAAGAACCCTTCGTGAAAAAGCGATGTCAAATCGATCCCGCATCACGTGGGAGGCTCAAGCGGCTAAAGTGATGGAACTCTACCAATCAATCTAATTTACACTCTATGGCACAATCAATCTGTTTCTATTTTCAAGTTCATCAACCCTACCGGATACGTGAACACTCTCTCCGGTATCAACCCGAAAATCATAAATACTTTCAAGGGGTAAAGCCTCAGTCCAATGAAGAAATTTTTAATAAAGTGAGCCAAAAGTGCTATATCCCTACAACCGCTTTACTCTGGGATTTATGTGAAAATCACCCAGATTTTCACTGCGCTTTCTCCCTTTCTGGAGTATTTGTAGACCAGTGTGAAGAGTTTAACCCCATAGGGGATGAAGTGCTTAAAAATTTCAAAGGATTAGCCAAAACCGGTAAGGTAGAATTCTTGGCAGAAACTTACTATCATTCTCTTTCATTTCTCTTTTCTAAACTTGATTTTGCCGAACAAGTAACGGCTCAAAGAGCCCTAATGAAAAAACACTTCAACCAAAATCCTGAAGTGTTTAGAAATACAGAGCTTATCTACCGGGATGATCTCGGGGAATTTATTCGAATTATGGGATTTAAAGGAGTTACTGCTGAAGGATGGGGCAACAATCTTCCTGATAACAACCCCAATTATGTACGACATAATCACTCAATAGAACTTGGAAAAGACGATTTTGATGTCGCCCATAAATACCGAATCAACAAACGCAAAAAACCAAACACTCATATCAAAATTCTGACCAAAAATTATAAGTTATCTGATGACATTGCCTTCCGTTTTGGTGATGCCGCTAGATCAGATCTTCCGCTTACGGTAGAAACTTTTGCCGAGTGGATCATTGACTCCCCAGGCGATACCATAAATTTGTTTATGGACTTTGAAACCTTTGGAGAACATCAGTGGGAAGATACCGGTATCTTTGAATTTTTAAGACACTTACCACGGGCCTGTGCCGATAGAGGTATTACCTTTAGAACTCCAAGCCAAACTATAGACCACTTTGAAGCTGTACATCATTATCAAGCGATTGAGTTTGTCTCTTGGGCTGATGAAGAAAGAGATATCTCTGCCTGGCTTGAAAATGATATGCAGAGGAACGCGTTTAACGAACTAAAAAAAATTGAAGCTAAACTTTTCCACCATAGAGGCACTCCGAATAAAGACCTTCAACAAATCTGGATAGATTTTAGAAGACTCCAAACTTCAGACCACCTTTATTACATGTCTACTAAGTTTTGGGCCGATGGAGATGTGCATACTTATTTCTCTCCCTATGAAAATCCTTATGATGCTTACATTAACTTTATGAATACCCTCAAACATCTTGAATGGCGAATAGGGGTAATCACTACTCCGTAACAAAGGTGCATATAGTACAAAAAACATCTATAATTTATTTAAATATTCTCTTCTTTTAATAAATGCCACAATCCTTGGTTGTTTCTAACGGAAATATGCTCGTCAACTTTGATAAGCATCTTCAAATGCGTGATTTTTTCTATCCATTCGTAGGACAAGAAAATCACTCTGCTTTTGGAAAAGCTCATCGAGTTGGGTTATGGGTAAATGGCCAATTTTCTTGGCTATCGGATGGGAGTTGGGAATTTGAGATCAAATATCATGAAGGCAGTTTAGTTGGTTTTTCTACCGCTATTAACCACAACCTTCAAGTAGAATTATGCTTTGAGGACTTTGTTTATACCACCCACGATATTTTATTTAGAAAAATTACTATCAAAAATTTAGCTGAATCAGAAAGAGATTTTCGAATCTTTTTTAACCAAGATTTTTATATTTACGGAGATAAAAAAGAAGACACCGCCCAATACGAACCTTCGCTTAATGCCATTCTTCACTACCGAATGAAGCGCTACTTTTTGGTGAATGGTCAATGGGATCACTGCCATGAATGTATTGCTGATTTTACTACTGGAAAATCAAACTATGGTGACCGAGAAGGCACCTGGAGAGACGCTGAAGATGGACATCTACACAAAAACCCTATTGAACAAGGATCAGTAGATTCAACCATTGGGTTTCATCAGATTATCAATCCCAAAAAACCACGAGTTTTATACTACTGGATTTCGGCTGGAACCAATTATGGTGATGTTATCCGAAACAATAATCGCGTAATGAATCTCGGCCCAGAAAAAATATTCCAACATACCTTAGGTTACTGGAAACAATGGGCGACCAAACATGAATTCAAGCTTAAAGGCGTGACCAAACCCATAAAAAAATGTTGGTATCAAAGTCTGCTTTTGATGCGGTCTCAAATAGATAATCGTGGAGCCATTATTGCTTCCACTGATTCTGATATTATGAAATTCAATAAAGACACCTATAGCTATATGTGGCCAAGAGACGGAGCGCTCGTTTCTATGGCGTTATCTGAAGCTGGCTATTATGAACCCGTAAAACAATTTTTGGGGTTTTGTCAAAGAATCATAACTCCCGAAGGATACGTACAACACAAGTTTACTCCTGATGGTTCATTAGGCTCTTCTTGGCATCCAAAATGGAGGGGCGGAAAAGCCCAAATCCCTATCCAAGAAGATGAATCCGCTTTGCTTTTAGTTTCGCTATGGAAACTCTACGAAGAATCCAAATCCATCGAAATTGTCCAAAAACTTTTCAATCCGATGGTTCTTAAAATCGGTAGGTTCTTAATGCAATACAAAGACACAGAAACGGGACTCCCAAAACCCAGCTACGATCTTTGGGAGGAACAATACGGAGTCTTTAGTTACACTTGTGCTACCGTTTATGCCGGACTCAAAGCAGCCGAAAATTTATCTCAAGCCACCGGACATCATGAAGATGAAGTCATTTTTCGTGAAGCCGCTAAAAAGATGAAAAAAAGCATTTTAGACCATATGTATTCAGCGACTGATAAACGATTCGTAAAAAAACTCTATTACGAAGAAGGTGAAGTTAGGCTCGATCCAACCGTAGATTCAAGTGTCGCTTTTATCTGGGAATTAGGATTACTCCCTCCAAATGATCCGCGAGTAGTCAACACCATGAAAGCCATTGAAGAGCACTTAAAAGTACACACAGAAGTAGGGGGAATTGCCAGATATGAAGGAGACTTCTATCACCGAAATTGGGATTATGAATATTCGGCCAAAGTTCCAGGAAATCCCTGGATTATCACGAGCCTTTGGGTGGCTAACTGGAAGCTCGCTTTAGCTGAAAAAACTTCAGACCTACATGAAGTAAAAGAAACCCTGAATTGGGTAGTAGAAAAAGGAAGCCTGGCCCATATTCTACCAGAGCAGATGGATCCGTTTACGGGCGAACCACTCTCAGTCGCTCCCCTCACCTGGAGTCATGCTACTTTCGTAGATACCGTAATTCGGTACACTAAAAAGTGCCAGGAAATTAAATCAAAAAAATGAATGTTCTAGGTATTGATATTGGAGGCACTAAAATCTTTGTAGGGCGGTATAATCAAAACTTGGAATTAGAAGCTCAAACTATACACCTAACAGAAGCTGATAAAGGGAAAGATGCTATCTTACAAAATTTAACCCAAGCCATAAATGAGGTACAAAATGACCAGACTCAATGTATAGGCATTTCTTGGGCCGGATTTGTTGATACCAAAAAAGGCATTATTGAAAAAGCCCCTAATATCCCCGCTTTAAATTATTTTGAGCTACCCACTTATCTTGAAAAAACTACTGGTTGTTCAGCCGTTATTGGTAATGATGCTCGACTTTTTGCCTTTGGAGAAGCCAAAACACAAACCCCAACCCCTGATGTTTTACTAGGCATCATTATTGGTACTGGCGTTGGAAGCGGGCTTATATTAGAGGGAAAAATATTCAAAGGCGCTCACAACTTTGCCGGAGAGATTGGGCATGAACGTCTAGGAGGTGAAGAGATTGAAACCCTTATTGCCGGTCCAGGACTACAAAAATTTTTAGGCCTGAATCGTTTGAGTGAAATTGACGTCTCTATCGAAACTGAAAAAGAAAAAATATTGAAAAAAATTGACCTACAATTTCAAACACTCTGCCAGTGGCTCGCCAATATCTGCTTGGCCTTTGATCCAAAAGAAATTGTTATTGGTGGAGGGGCTGGACTTCATTTTTGGAACCATTTTGAAACAGAAATCATCGAAAATACTAATAAAAAGTTAAAAGGATACCCCCTCAAACTTAACCTTAGATTTTCTAAACTTGAAAATGCTGGCGCTATTGGTGCCGCAAGTTTAGCTTGGGAAAAAGCGAGTTAGAGTATTGACATTTTTACAAAAATATTTAAAAAATATTTTGAGTATCTAGGTTTAAATGTCTTTTTTATTTTTCCGTAAACAATCGCAAGAGGCGCCTGAAATAGGCGAAACTGCAGCCTCCAAAAATCCAGATTTGAATCGAAGACGCTTTTTAATAGGAACCTCCCTCCTGGTTCTAAGTAATACTACAAGCTCTAAAGTTTTTCAAACAATTGCCGGAATCTCTGAAGCCAGCGCACAAGGAATCCAAGAAGATTTAAATTCGCCAATTCAACATCCAAGAGATCATGTGGAAATCAACGGTAATATCATTGTAGACCAAATAGTTACACGAATGAACCAAGACCTAAAAATTGAGGATCAAGCTACGCACGATCGACTTATGGGTCAGTGTACTTACAGTGCAAGAGTTCCTTCCAATGGGGAAGCACAGTATATCTATGATCACTTTAAGTCTGAAGTAGATCAAATTATGGCTAAATGCCGCAGCGGACAATCAGGGCTACTTTTGGATGGACTTAATAGAAACCTTTATGTGATTAAAAAAACTGCTGAAGGCAAAATGGCCTTTACTAGAGCTTATTGGGTTACTGTTGGAGCAGGACTTTTTAATCCAGCTAATAGAAAACATACCCCAACCGGACTTAAAGAGGTCTGGACTCAGCGGGGTGGAACAAAAAAAGTTAAAGGAAATGCTGACACTGGTTTTCCATCAGTGAGCACCTTAGGAAGAACCGTTTACTGGAAATTAATTAAAAAAGAAGGAACAAGACAACATGCTGTATTTCCTAATCCTGGAAGTGCCAGTATGACCACCGTAGCATGTGGATTTCATGATCCACATAACCCTGTTTGGGATGAATTTTTTGCTTTTCATGGAACAGATCGCGAGGTTTATGTAAATCAACCAGACAATCCAACAGGTATGGGAGATGGTCGAAGTGGGGGATGTGTAAGAATGTGTAACGCTGACATCCTAGAACTGATTGAACTTCTAGCCCAAGGGAGAACAAACAGCGTAGGTACACCATTCTATATTGCTCATAAAACAGTAGAAAATTACACTCGATCGCAATATCAATTTACCATTTTAGGAAGCCCAGACAGAATAACTGTAAAAAGAGAAAATTTGCAAACACTTAGAGAAAGAGGCTGGTCATAGATTATTTATTGTAATAATCAATCAATAAATAAGAACCCACTAAAATTAATACCAGTGGCCAATTTTGTTCTAGATTTATAAAATTCCACAAACTCCATTCTGGAAAATAGTTTTTTAGCCAAAAGTAGAGCCCTACAAAAAACATAGAGAATCCTACAACAGCCTTCGTACTTAAATTTTTTTGAAAGAGTTTCATCAAAACCATTATAAATAAAAAGCAGTCATATAAAAATTATTTGACGCCCCTAAACTTTTTCATAGAATCTTCTGGCTACGGGAGGGATCGTAGCTCAATTGGTTAGAGCACCTGCCTGTCACGCAGGAGGCTGCGGGTTCGAGTCCCGTCGGTCCCGCCAGATAAAAGAAACTTCAAAATGAGGTTTTTTTTATATATTCTTGGCATCTTCAAGAATCTTCTGTTCCATCCTGGATTTATATTCAGCAAGTTTTTTAGAAACGGTTTCATCACTGGTAGCTATGATTTGTGCCGCTAAAATCCCTGCGTTTTTGGCTCCATCGATAGCCACCGTAGCCACCGGAACGCCTCCTGGCATCTGCACAATAGAGAGCAAAGAGTCTATTCCCTCAATAGAATTACGAGATTTAACGGGGACTCCAATAACCGGCAAGGTAGTAAAAGACGCCGTCATACCTGGTAGGTGTGCAGCGCCTCCAGCTCCGGCAATAATCACTTTGAGTCCCCTTTTTTTAGCAGTCTTTCCATACTCAGCCATTCGGTCTGGAGTTCTATGAGCCGAAACTATTTCTATTTCATACTCAACCCCTAGTTCCTCCAAGATATCAGCCCCTTCCTGCATAACTGGAAGATCTGACTTCGATCCCATAATAATTCCAACACTCATATTGTTTAGTTAAGTGTTTCTTTTATAGATTAAAATCCTCGTTATGACAAATCCCCCTTAAAAAATTTTTCTCTATGGGGTTTTCTAAAAGCAAAAAATGAACTAATTCACTCAGCTATTACTTTTACATTTTCTAAAACCTCATCTCCTAACTTTTTTGCTACTTCCACACTTTCGGCACAAATCGTGACATGCCCCATTTTCCGTCCGGGTTTAGTCCTATTTTTTTCATACCAGTGTAGATAAATTCCTTCTCGCTCTAAAATTCCATTGGAATCTACCAACTTAGAAGTTCCTGTATATCCATCCTCTCCCAACAAATTCACCATAACGCTGGGGGAAACCATTTTAATTTCAGGCAAATCGAGTCCCATAACCGCTCTAATATGAACCTCAAATTGACTACACGTAAGTCCTTCAATTGTAAGGTGTCCACTATTGTGTACTCGTGGAGCCGCTTCATTAATCAACACCTCTCCACTTTTAGTTACAAAAAATTCAACCGCTAAGACACCTACCATTTTGAGTTTTTCAGTTAGTAATTTAGCTATTGATTCACACTTTGCCTCAATAGATAATGCCAATCCACTGCGCATTTTTACGTATTTAACCAAATTAAGTTCGGGGGAGAATTCCATATCGACTGGAGGAAATACCCGAACTTCACCCTGTTCATTCCGAACCACAATGACTCCAATTTCTTTATCAATATCCACCATATCTTCCAAAACTGATGGCGTCGTAAAAGCTTTTTCTAAATCCGATTTAGATTTCAAAACCTGTACCCCTTTTCCGTCATACCCTCCAGTTCTCACCTTTTGAACCATTGGAAACTGATCAATTTCAGATACATCCTCAATCAAACAAAAGTTAGAACTAGGCAAACCGTGGTCAGCGTAAAACTGTTTTTGTAGTCCCTTGTCTTGAATGGTTCGAAGCACCTTTGAAGACGGAAAAACCTTTATCCCTTGAGTCTCTAAATATTCTAGAGCCTCTACATTTACATGTTCAATTTCAACCGTGAGTCGATCAACCTTTTGGGCAAAATCAATAACGGTTTGGTAGTCTTTAAAATCACCTTCTATAACACGCCCACCAGCCACAGCACTGCTACACTCAGGATTTGGATCCAGGAAAAGCAGATCAATCCCTAATCTTTCAGCCGCCTCCATCATCATGAGCCCTAACTGTCCACCCCCAAGAATTCCTAATGTTTTAGACATATTGATCACGTATTAAATCACTACTCGTTTCTTTAATGCAAGAAACCTCTAAATTATCTACTAAATTTTGGATTCCTTCTTGGAGTTCAATTTTGGGATCAAATCCTAATTCGTCAACAATAAGAGAAATATCAGCATGTTGCCCTCTCACATATCCTTCCTTTACCGGATTTGGAATATAAAGAGGTTCAATATTTTTTCCTAAAGCGTTGTTAAGAGCTGCAAAAATATCATTAAAAGAAGTGCCATTACCTCTTCCAATATTATAAACCTTATTCCCAAACCCTTCTGGAGTGTTGATAGCAAGCCCTATAGCCTGAACAATATCACGAACCTCTGTAAAATCTCTGAACTGATTTCCATCCCCGTAAATAACTGGAGGCAAATCCCGGGCAATGTCCCATAAAAATTGAGAAATCATATTAGCAAATTGGCCTTTGGCTTCTTCATTAGGCCCATACACCGACATAAACCGAAACCCAAACGTATCCATTTCTGGGTAGACTTTGTTATAACACGCCGCACAATGTTCATAACAAAATTTAGTCGCCGCATAGTGATTCAACGGTGTAACCTGCTGATCTTCAACGAGTGGTAAAGGATTGTTCCCATAAAGTGAAGACGTTGAGGCGTAAATAAATTTTTTAGCTCCAGATAATCGCGCAAACTCAATAGTACGCACAAAACTTTCAACCGAATTCACATATCCATCCGCGAACCCTTTGCCCATAAACATCGGAGCAGAGCTCGTTCCCGCAAAGTGGATCACTATGTCAAAATGGCTTCCACATTTCTCCAAATCTTCAATCTTACAAGCATCACCCTCAATAAACGCTATTCCCTCTTTTAGGTTTTCAGGCGTTCCTAAAAACAAATTGTCTAAAGCGACAATTTCATACTGGTCTTTATTAAGATTACAAAAATTTGAACCAATAAAACCAGCTCCGCCAGTAACTAAAATTTTTTTCATCACCAATATTAAACTGATTATTTGGGCCAAGGCAAAGTTTCTCCTACCTGTTCCCCTTCAAAACACTCACTTAAACCTATGGCTAAATAGTTAGCTGTTTTGGTTTCTATCTTCAAACGAATTCTTTCTGTACCGAGACAAGACCGCTCCTTCAAAATTACCTATATACTTGATATCTACTCCTCCTTTTGGAACTGCCTAAATTTGAACTATTTCTTCGCTCCCTTCTTTACCGTTTTGGTGGCTGTTTTTTTAGCCACTGACACTTTTTTGGGAGTTGTTTTTTTTACTGCTTTTACTTTTTTGGTAGCGGTTTTTTTGAGTTTATCAGCTGTTTTTTTGGCTTCTTTAGCCATTTCTTCAAGACGCTTTGTAGCGGCCGCCCTTGCCTCATCACTCATATCTTTGGCATGCGTGGTTACTGCTTCAAAATTTTCTTTTCCCACAGACATAAGCTGTTTAATTTCTTCCGAATTTTGAGCCCAATCAAATACGGTATCACGTGCTTCCTTATCTACTTTTATGCCTTCATCAAAAAGCGTTTTCCAGGGATTTTTTGATTTAGTAAGCTCCTTCCGAAGTGACTTCCCGCTCCGCTGAGCAAAAAGCATTCCATAAAGAGCTCCAATAGTAAGACCGAATAAAAGTTTAAATAAACCTCGCATATAAAAATTATTAAGTTCGATATTTTTTTAGCTACTTCCAGGAGTTTTTGCAAACCTTTTCCTTGATTTTTTTGTAAAAAAAGCATAATTGATACACCTTATAAAAATTTTTGAAACTCAAACAATTACAAAGCCTTATTTAATATTATGCCAAAATTCTTCAAAGCTCCCGCTGGAACCGTAGATTTCTTACCTGACTATCACGACTATTTTACTTTTGTAAAAAAAGTGATTCGTCATCGATTTAGGCAATCCGGTTTTCGTAGAATTTCGCCTCCCATGTTTGAAGAAACAGAAGCTTTTTTACGATCCCTTGGAGAAACCAACGAAATTACAGCTCGAGAACTATACAGCTTTAAAGATCGACAAGATCGTGAATATACACTCCGACCAGAAATTACGACCGGTATTGTTCGATCTTTTATTGAACATGAGATGAAAGAAGAAGCTCTACCAGTAGAGCTTTATTATATTGAACCGTGTTTTCGGTTCGAGCGTCCAAATTCTAGAACTCGCAGACAATTCTGGCAGTTTGGAGTAGAAGTTTTGGGAGAAACCGATTCTTCCATTGATGCCCAAATTATGTACCTAGGGCATCGAATTCTTTCTGATTTGAAAATCAAAGACATCTGTGAATTACGGATCAATACTATTGGAGGCCCAGAAGATAGAAAGAAGTTTTTTGAGGCCCTAGAAAACTTTTATAGCGGCAAGGAACGGAGTCTCAGTCCAGAATCAAAAGAAAAACTCGCACAAAAAAAATATCTAGAGCTTCTAGACCCACGGACTGAAGATGAAGAAATATTAGTACAAATGGCTCCTAAAATTACGGACTTCCTTTCAGATGAATCCCGAATGTTTTTTCAACAAACTTTAGAATATCTAAACAGTTTTGGAATTGAATACCAAATTGACCATTCCCTCACTCGACCACTGGATTACTACACTCAAACTGTATTTGAATTCCGTGAAAAAGATACGCGCAATAAAGTACTCGTTGGAGGACGATACGATGGACTCATTGAAAAAATGGGCGGCCCCAACCTTGGGGGGGCCGGATTTGCGGCTGGAGTAGACAGAGTCATTAAATTAATGAAACAGCAAGGGGTAGACGTCCCACGCAAAGATACACTGCAGATCTTTTTGGCCGCAACAGGGCCGGTAGCCAAAACTTATGCCCTACCTATTTTGGTAAAACTACGTGAACACGGATATCATGCTGTAGGGGTTTTGGGGAAAACCTCTATGCAAGAACAACTCAAAAGGGCCCAGCATTTTGGAGTGCCTTATACCTTGCTTATGGGAGATTTAGAAATAAAGAAAAAACAAATCATCGTTCGAAATATGGAAACAGGGAAACAAGAATGGGTGGATCAAGATACAATTTTGCCACACATGGACAAACTTTTAGGCGCCCCCAAAAACCTAGACACGACAACCGATTTCCTAGGGCATCAATAGAGCACAGAGGGAAAGATTTTTCCTTACAAAACCTGCTTTTAAAATAAAATTTTTAAATTTAGGGAACCCACAAGACCCTAAAATAAAAAATGAAATCAAAATATTTATTTTGTTTTTTGTCTTGGCACTAACAAGTGAGCAAACTATCATACTAGCAGATTAAAAAATGCAGACTCTACCTCAAAGTATACAAAGCGCTATTGATGCTCTTTCTGACCTTCCAGGGATTGGAAGTAGAAGTGCCGAAAGGCTCGTTTTTACCCTCCTCCAAAATGACTCTGCACTAGACCAAAAACTCGCTCGAGCCTTTGGGAATTTGAAATTAAACCTAAATGAATGCTCAATCTCTTACAATTACTGCGAAGGCAAAAACTGCCCTCTAGCCACACATCCCAATAGAGATGACAAAGTGATCTGCGTAGTTGAGACCCCTATGGATCTACTCGCTATTGAAAGAACCCAAGAGTTTAAAGGTCGTTATCACGTCTTACACGGAGTTATTTCTCCTATGAACAAAGTAAGGCCAGAACAATTACGAATTAACCAACTCATCGAACGTGTAGAAACCTCAGACACCATTGAAGAAGTCGTTTTAGCCATGTCAGGAAACGTAGAAGGTGATGCAACCGCTTTTTATATCACCGAGAAACTTCAACATAATTTTAATGGCAAAGTTACTCGCCTAGCACGAGGCATTCCTACTGGTGGAGACTTAGACTACCTCGATGCTGGCACTCTCAGCAGAGCCTTGATCGATAGAAGAGAATTTTGAAAAAATAAATGAGCTATACTGAGCGCCGAACTAAAGAAAAAGACCTAGGCCTCCATGGTATTATATTCGGGAAAAGAGCCTTAGAGTTTGACGGTATTTTGACGGAAATCCCAACCGTCGCACAAATTCAAAAATTAGAAAAAATACTGAGTCAAATACGCGGAAGCTCAGTCACTATAAAAAATATAATGTACGACCAGGATGGCACTCTTGGTGGAGCCAAAGAAGGCATATCTGAAGAAAGTAAAAAAAGAATTAATGAACAAAAAAAAGCGGGTCTCAATGTTGCCATCCTAACCAATGACCCAAGCGAAAGTAAAAAAGCACAATGCCAAAAACTTAATATCCCCCTCTGGGGAAATCCACAATTTCCCAAACCTCATCCAAAAGCTTTTTTAATACCTTTGGAAGAAATGAAATGGGAGCCTGCTCAAACACTGTTTATCGGGGATACTCCTGCTACAGATAAACCTCTAACCCAAAGCGCAAAAGAATTTAAAAAAATACTGATTCTAAAATCTATCCTCATTCACGGATGGACTACACCAAAAAAATCTAAACTTAATCTCATTTCCCTTCCTACAGAAGATCTTCACCCCAATAGGGATAAAGAAATGATGGGCACTAACTTTTTGATCTACCCACAACCAACAACACTAAAGTTCTATCAAAAACCCAAAAGACATATTCACCGAAGATTTATAAATACTGGATTGTATTATTTCTTAAAAAAACGATCTAAGTTTATTACAACCAAACACCTAATCCCTTAACTCTTCATACAAAAAACACTAAGCTTATTACCATCTAAGTCACGAAAATAAGCTTCGTAAAACATTTCGCTTCTTGCCCCTGGTTCTCCTTCATCTAAAGCTCCAAGTTCAATCGCTTTGGCATAAACGGCTTTTACCTGCTCTTCATCTTTACACTGCAATCCCATCATCGTTCCATTGCCTACTGTGGCAGGCTCCTCATTAAAAGGCGTCCCAATTGAAAAACCAACTTGATCCCAATTGCCTCCTTTAGACCAAGCTATTCCCTGTGGATTTTCCATAAGCCTTTTCCCCTCCAACATTTCTAAAATTTCATCATAAAAAGACGCCGCTTTTTCCAAGTCATTAGTACCAAGCATAACATATCCAATCATTATAAAAAGGGTTAAAAAATATATCTGAAACTACGCCCTTAAAGAAAGAAAATCAAAAAAATTTATAAATCTATATTTTCCCTAACCAGGCCTTTTTCCAACACCGCCACCAGTAGACTCTTTTAATAAAACTAAAGGGAGCCACAACAAAAATAAATATTTGGAGTTGCCATTTTTTTAATCCTTTTGGTAGGATTTCTATCTCTGGGTGAAGCCGTTCAAAAGTAAGCGCATTGCTGCGTGCTTGCCTGGTTTGAGCCATCATTTTTTCCAGCGTTTGCCTGTGATCATGAAAAACTTCTACCAGTTTATCATAATGGATCTGCATACCCTTTTTTTCTAATCGATATCCCAATTCACTATCCTCAAATCCCCATCCATAAAATTTTTCACTAAACCGTTGTTCTCCAATAAGTTCACGTTTAAGCGAAATATTTGAAGTATAAAAATGATGCCAGTCTGGTGTTTTTCCTTTATCTAAGTTTTTAAAATCAAACTGCGCGTGAGACTCAAGCCATACATGAAATGGGTCTTTAATTAAATCTTCTGTCCAATGAATTCGTCCAAGCAACGCTTGATTTTTATTACTATTTTCTGAATGAAAAATATGAATTTTCTGTAACCAGTTTTTATCCGGAAAGGTATCATCTCCTATAAAAACAATCACATCCCCTATAGATTTTTCTATACCAAAATTACGCGTACCGCTAACTCCCACTTTTTCACCTGTTTCTAAAATTTTCACATTATCATGTTCAATTACAAAGTTAGATGACTGCCTTCCGTCAAAAACAACTAAAATTTCTGGGTTAATTTGATCAAATTTTTTATTCAAAAAAAGAGCCTCCAATACGCCTCCCAAAGTGCGGCGTCCAACGGTAGGAATGATGATAGAAATTTTCATATCTTTTTTTCTATTTAGTTTTTAAAAATGTTTTTAGCCCAGGAGATCAAAAAAATTTTAATGAAACGTAGTATTTTTTACGACAAATAAATTTTTTTGCAACTGACAAAACATAAGTCATTTTTGGAGCTAAATTATGTTTACTTCTCGCTCTAGGGTAATCCCAAACCGATCCTTCACCTCATTTATAATCAATTCTGAAATCTCATAAATTTCTTTTCCTGTAGCACCATTATGGTTTACCAATACCAAAGCTTGATCTTTATGCACTCCACAATTACCAAAAGTCTTTCCCTTAAAACCTGAAATTTCAATCAACCACCCAGCAGGAATTTTTACATCAAATGGACCCATTTTGTAAAACGGCATGTCTGGGTATTTTTTAGCTATGGCTTCTTGTATAGATTTTTTTACAATAGGGTTTTTAAAAAAACTTCCTGCATTACCTATTACTTTTGGATCTGGTAACTTTGATTGCCGAATATCAATAACGGCATTGCTTACATCTTGTATGGTAGGATGCTCAATATTTTTATCAGCTAAGACTTTTTTGATTACTCCATATTCTAAGTTGAGTTTTGGGTTTTTAGACAGTTTATAAGTCACAGAAATAATAATCCATTTCCCTTTTTCTTTCCCTTTAAAAATAGAATCTCTGTAGCCAAATTGGCAGGCTTCTAAACTAAACTTTTTGATATTACCCGTAGCAATTTCTAGGGCTTCCAAAGACTCAAAACAGTGCACCTGCTCTACCCCATAAGCGCCAATATTTTGCAGCGGGGCAGCCCCTACCGATCCGGGAATTAGTGAAAGGTTTTCTAATCCTCCCCAACCATTTTCAACCGTCCATAGAACTAACTCATGCCATAATTCACCAGACATAGCTTTAATCAACACAAAGTTATCTGTTTGTTTTTCCCGAGTTATTCCCTCCATAGAATTTTTGATAACCAGACCTGGAAAATCCTTTGTAAAAAGCACATTACTCCCCCCCCCTAAAACCATAAGAGGCATCGTTTTATCTTGATACCAAAAAATAACTTCTTGAAGTGTCTTTAGATTTTTCACCTCAACAAAAAATTCTGCTTTAGCCTCAACCCCGAAGGTATTAAGTTTGTTTAACGAAACATTTTTCTGAATCATGGTAGGATTACTCTATCACTCTTCGTACTTTTGTCACTACATCAACTCCAAAAGCGCGACTCCTACAAACATAATTAAAATACCAATAAGTTTTTGGAATATAACTTCTTTGTGAACTGATTCCTTCACCATATGAGGAAAAAACCAGGTCATAAATAACCCGATCGAAAAAACAAAAAAGCCTTGAGATCCTCCAATGGCGCCTACCAAGGCGACCGGTGCTAAAGCTAAAGCCCATAAATAAAAAGCAAAAGCTATGAAAGAAATAAAATCATTAAACATAAACAATGGAAAAACTGGGCGAAAAGTTTTTTTAAAACTTCCAAATAACCCTTTCTTCCACAAACATAAAACAAAAAGTAAACAAGAAGCTGTTTGTCCTAAAAGTTGCCAAGCATATAAAGTCCAAAAAGCATTAGGAAAGATCTGATGCACATACTTGAAACTTACAAATACAATAGCTACAAAAAAAGTAGAAATCAGCATCATAAAAAATACAGGCCTCAATGCAAAAATAGAAAGTGAAAGTTTTTCAGTAGAAAGTATCAACCCTCCAAAAAGAATAATAATAAAGGCCCAAAGGTCACTTCCTACCAAAATTTCTCCTAAAAAAACATAAGCCAAAACCGCTCCCCAAACAGGGCTAAAGTTAAATAAAGGCACCACAAAAGAAGCTTCCTCAATCTTAAGAGATTTTAAATAAAACCACATCATAAAGGAGAACGTCCCTCCACCTAAAAAGACAATACTTACATAAAACCAAGGCAAAGTATACAGCCCTCCTAAATAGATCCAAATCCCTATGGCAAAAATCAAGGAACCTAATCCACTAAAAATATAATACAGTCCCATTGAGGGAATTTTTTTTTCAGTGATCTCTTTATCAATAAAGTTAACAATGGCCCAAATAAACGAAGCCAATAATGTAAAAATAATCCACATCAGATTAAGTCTACCTAATTCTGGGAATAACAGAAGCAATCAGTCGTATGATCATTCACCATTCCCACCGCCTGCATATAAGCATAAACAATAGTAGTGCCAACAAATTTTAGACCTCGTTTTTTGAAGTCCTTTGAAAGAGTATCAGAAAGGTCAGTAGAAGTCGGCACCTCTGATATTTTTTCCCATTTATTTTTGATAGGCTTGTGATCTACAAAACCCCAAAAGTAATTGGAAAAAGAACCAAACTCTTTTTGAATTTTAAGAAAAGCTTGAGCATTAGTCCGAACCGAAAATACTTTAAGGCGATTACGAATAATTCCAGGATTTTCTAAAATTTTTTCTAACTTTGTATCTGAATAAGTAGCTATTTTTTGGGGGTTAAAATTATCAAATAGCATTTTATACGCTGCCCGTTTTTGTAAAACAGTTATCCAACTAAGCCCTGCCTGAGCCCCTTCAAGGCATAGCATTTCAAAAAGATACCGGTCATCATCAAAAACCGGTATCCCCCATTCATGATCGTGGTAATCTTGATAAATTTTTTTATCGCCCACCCAAGCACAACGAACTTTAGTCATGTCTAAACTATAAGTTATAAAATCTGAAAGTGATAGAAAATTTGAAAGTTCGAGACAAAACATAAGTTCCTGCAAAAGCCGTACTTTTGTTTGTACGGCGTTGCAAGGTTTCGTTCTTTAACAAGGAAATTTCAAATTTTAAATACTTTCCTCAATTAGCTTTCAAGTAGGTCGTTTAGGAATCCATCAATATCTCCTAAATCTCCTGATCTGTATTCTTCCTTCCACATGTTTAGATGACGATCTAGATAATCCACAATAAAGGTTTTAAGTTCATTCCCTTGTTCCCATCCATAAAGTCGTTCTTGGATTTTTTCAATAACTTTAATTTTTCCTTGAACCTCCATTTTAGCATTATCAAGCCGCCCTTTAAGTCTTTCTAGAAAAGCATTTAATTTGGGTTCTACTTTCTCCATAACAGCGGCCATTCGATCATCTGATATATCGTGCTTATGAGACATCATTTTTTCATGTTTGTCTTCCATTCGTTCCTGCATCATTTTTTTCTTTTCTTCCATTTTTTTGTGCATCATTTCCTTTTCATGCATCATTTTTTCTTTCATCATTTGGTGATGTTTTTCATCTTCTTGGATCATTTTATGTTTTTCTTCTTCAGACCAATCATCTTCACACTCACCACTAGCACTGTAGTTTTCACAGTAGGCTTCTCTGTCTTCTTTTTGATCCATATACCGTTCACGGTTATCAATGAATCCATTTGGCACTTCTACCCAAACAACATTACTACAGTAACGTCCTTTTTTATCAGTGATAGTACAAACCCGGTAGTAAGCGCTTTTGTCTGGCCATTCATCTACAAATCGTAGATCACTGACGCTATCCATAGCCACCATGGCTGGGTCTTCTGGATAAACTGGGTTAGGTTCGTGATGAGATTTCATAACCTTGTAATACATAAACACTTCATCATTACGACCTTCAAAAGGGGTCCATTCCATAGCTACTACGCCTTCTTCTTCATCAAATTCGGCCATAAACTCAATACCTTCATACACTGGTACGCGATATTCAGATTCACTACCCGCAGAGTCATTAGACATTGCAAAAACCGCCGGTGCACACAGCATCGACAGAACGAGAGCCGAAAGAAACTTTAGTTTCATTTTTTTATTTTTATATTCAATCACCTTTATAAACAAAAAAGTTGTTCAATGCAAATTTATGCGGAAAATCTTTTTATCACAACGCCAGCCCTATCTCCTTCTCCAACATCATCTTTGGCAAAAAGTAATGACTGACCAGAATTAATTTTGTAATATTCTCCATTTGATTTCGGCACTAATAATTCATGTTCTAAAGGCACAAAATCCTGAGGAGGCGGGACCCTACCTGCTTCTAGCGTTTCATAAAAACCAAAATCTTGAACTCCTTCTTCGCGAAGTATTGTCTCAACCTGTTGCCAAACATCCATCGGAATATTAGCTACTTCTTTTTTACCTCCTTGAAGCTGAAACCGCAAAGATTCCAACATCTTATCGGCAAAGGTGATATTATTAGGATTACCAATAGTCCCCAATTCCGCCGTTATAGATTCTGCCCCAAACTCTCGAGCTGTTATCCCCGCAAAAGTTTCGGCCTTTCCAGATTCAGAAATAACCGCTCCCGCAAACACATCACCATATTTTTGTCTAAACCTTTTCAGACTAGCGTAGACCATCGCATAAGTGTATTCACTTTCATCTTGATATTCCCCTCGAACTTCGCTTACTTTGGGAACTTTAAAACTTTGATGAAGATCCAAATGTTCAGGAGCCCCCTGAATATCCTGAGTATCAGTCCCACCTTTCAGTATTTCATTCAATGCTTTCCAGATTTCCCACTGTCGGCGAGAAGCATAGCTACCATTGGTTGATAGCTTTTCCAATAATTCCACTACCCATTGTCTATTTGCATTCGCCACTAAACCACCATAAGACGCATCTCCATCAAAATAACGAGAATTCATTACCATCCCTTGCTGCTTCTTGGTGAGAGCCTGTTGCATAGCCTTTAAATTCCCATCAATAAATAAAACATGTTTTCTTAATTCTAATTTCCCCGAAAAAATTTCTGCCCTCAGGGCATCCATAATCTCAATTCCTGCTAACTCATCACCGTGTAACCCACTACTAAGAATCATTACTTTCGCATCAACGGGAGCCTTGCTTTCAAAAAAATATATACCCTTTTCCGGATGCTCAAACCGAGACACGCAACTATTAGAACAAACTATCTCAGCCAGCTCGCCCTGCATCTCCTCAGCCATACTAAGCTGAGAAGCTCTGTCATAAAATTTATCTACATCCAAAGACATCCTAACTAGATACTTCTCGTTCAGCTTCAGATTTTGCAGCAATAGTTTTAACTTTTGCGACTACATCTACCACCTGAGCCACCACATCTTCAGGATTATGAGGATTCTCTGTATCAAGGGCTTTAAGTCTATGGTGTGTTTTTTCTGGAACATCCATTCCAATTTTTCGGTAAGCATCTGGGAACTTATCAGGATGAGCCGTTTCTAAAACAATCGCATAATCATCTGCCTCAATAGCGCCTCTCCCTCGCGCATTCTCCAACGCATCAAAGGCACAAACTCCATGAGGTTCCAGTAGTGTCGAGTTTTCAGAATGTCTCAATACAGCCTCAATACGATTAAGCGCTTCTTCATTAGAAGTATTATCCGCATAAAATAATTCACCCATTCCTACTTTCATTTTTTCCGTCACTCCATACTTAGACAGTGGAATACCTTCTTGACCTGGAACAAAAGCTTTGGTGTCTTTTTTCAACTGCTCAAGATCAATTTTAGCTTCTGGATCATATAAATCCCGAACAATCGTAAGTAGTCGTTCAAGATTACTCGGATCGGCAATATCCATGGATGGAGAATCTGTCACCTGAGCTTCGTTTTCATCCTTAGCATTTCGGGTGAGATTATGATGATTTAGTTCAAAGTCACGAATCGCACACGCGACAATATCATTATCATTCGTTCCAACGACAAATTTTTTCACTGGAAGCCCTAACTGCTTCGCATAAAGCCCCGCCATTAAGTGCCCAACATTACCGGTTGGCACAGCAAATACTATGTCTTGATCAGCCTCAATTCTTCCCTCTTTAACCGCTTCAGCATAACTCACAAAATACTGTGTCATCTGAGGCAGTAATCTCCAAATATTAATGGAATTCGCACTCGCCAGTTCTAGTTTTTTAAGTTCTTCTGCTAAATCGGTAATCGTTTCATCCGCTAAAGAAATATTTAGCTGTTCTTTCATCTTAGTTGATAAAGCTTCAACTCCACCTTCTTCTGCAGGATCTAAATCACGCATAAACTGCATAGATTTAGAAAATGCCTGAGCTTTATCAAAATCCCCATCAACGGGAATACACTGAACATTTGGATATTTTTCAGCCGCATCGATCATCTGAGCTTCTTGTACAGGGCTTACTTTACCTGCTGGATAAAGCACCGTAACCGTCACCCATTCAGAACCACCAAAAGCATCAGCAATAGCCACTCCAGTATCCCCAGATGTTGCCACTACAATATTTTTCGGAGTCTGAGTTCTCTCACAATTTTTTTCTAAAAGTTGAGCAATGGCTCGAGCGGCAAAATCTTTAAAACTAGCTGTTTCTGATTCACTCAGCCACGCCACACTTGTCCGTTCATCCAAGAGCTCTAAAGGCAGTTCAAAATTATGAGCAATATCCATCATTTCTTGTAGCTCTTGATTTGAAAGGCCATTTTCTCCTTCAGAAGGAATAAACTGACGAAGCAATAAAGCCGACATTTGAGACATAGAAAGATCATAAATCGAAGGTTTCTCACCTTCTCCTGATGGCTGGAAAAAAGAATCGTCAAAAGGCTTCATATCTTCCACATCTGGAACATATAAACCTCCATCAGGAGCCTGTCCTGCGACTAGAGCTTCCCAAGCATCCGCGGTTTTTTCGGGATCACGAGTACTTCTAAATTCAAAACCTGGGATAGCCTTTCCAGCAGGAAAATGTGCGTCAAGAGTTGCCAAATCCATGGTAATTGTGGGTTAATTCAAGTTGTAAATTATTATATTTAAACTTTTTTGCAAATTTTAATTGAAATTTATAAAAATAAAACTAGAAATAATACAGATGGAAAAAGGCTACCCAGAAGAAGTTTTAGAAAAAGAATTCACTAAACCGAACCCACTAAAAAATATTTTAAATACAGTTGGAAAAACTGTTGAATCCGTTCTAACTTTTGGAATTGAAAATATTTCTGGACAAAGATATGAGCCAGGCGATCTCGGGAGAATTTCTCAATTCACTTATTTACGTTCACTAGAAAAGCTAGATGAAAAAGGAATAAGTCCAAATAGATTAGTAACTATCAGAGTAGCTATCGTACTCGCGGGGGGAACTACTTTGTTTATAGATCCGAATCTTCCACAAGAAATTAAGTCCGCTTTAGAAATATTAGTCCTAGCGGGGCTTTTAGGTGATCGAGTAGACGGTGATTTAGCAAGATATACCAATCAATGTACTCCTGAAGGCGCCACCTTAGATGCTGGAGCTGATAAAGTAATTACTATCCCAAGTCTGACTGCAATCAGCTTGTATCAAATAGTACAAAATTGTGGAGAAATGTTTCAGACCGACTTAAAAATGGGAAGCGCCGTAGTTATTTTAGCTGCAGGAACTCTCGCCCTGGCAAAAAATGATATAGATTCTCAAGCTAAACGAACTAATAATTGGGAAGCTGCAAAAGCTTTCTGGACTCCTCCCATACTCAAGTCTGAAAGAAAACCAGCTAAAAAAACCGAAAATGATGCCTCAATGATAAGTAAGATGAAAACAGTACTACAAATGCTCGTCATTGCTGGATATATAAAACAGGAATCTATTACAAACCTCACAGGAATGCCTGATGATATATTTAACCTGAGTGCAGCAACAATGTTAGGGGTGGCCTTTGTCTGCGGACAAAAAGGACAAAAACAAAGAACCACTCAAACCCTAGTCTAATTCACCACAAACCCAACAATCTTGTTAGGGACAAATATCTCTTTCATAATTTCACCTTCATTGAGGTATTGAGACACTTTTTCAATGTCTTTCGCAGCAGCAATAACTTCATCTTTGTTTCCGTCCTTGGCAAATGAGAGTTCAGCTCGAACCTTCCCATTCACTTGAACCGCATACATAACCGTCTCTTCCACCAAATATTGTTCTTCAAATTGGGGCCAATCCACGTAAGCAATAGTTCCTACGTGACCTAAGTTTTCCCACAAGGCTTCGGCTAAATGTGGCGCGAATGGAGAAAGAATAATGGCAAATTTCTCTAAAATATCTTTTGGTACTTTATCGAGATTAGTCAGTTCATTAGTCAAAATCATCATCTGAGAAATCGCCGTATTGAACTTAAAGTTATCAATATCATCTCCAACTTGTTTAATGGTTTTATGCAGAGTGGAAAGTACTTTTTTATCCACTTCTACCTGGTTATCAACTTTTTCAAAAACTCGATTTACTCGTTCCAGCCATTTACGGATTCCAGCCACAGAATTCATGTTCCAAGATTTTCCTTGCTCGAATGGCCCCATAAACATTTCATAACATCGTAGAGTATCAGCTCCGTATTCTTGAACCACATCATCTGGATTTACCACATTCCCTAAAGACTTAGACATTTTCCGCCCATCTTCAGCCGCAATCATTCCCTGATTTACCAATTTAGTAAAAGGTTCTTTCGTAGACACGTATCCCAGATCATATAACACCTTGTGCCAGAACCGTCCATATAAAAGATGTAATACCGCATGTTCAGCGCCTCCTACATACAAGTCTACCGGTCCCCAGTATTGCTCTCTTTCTTTTGAACAAAATTCTTGATCATTATCTGAATCCATAAATCGAAGCCAGTACCAAGAAGACCCCGCCCAATTCGGCATGGTAGACGTTTCTCGGGTAAAATTGAGAGAACCGTTTTCTGAAATCTTTACCGTTCCTTCTGGCGTAATATCTCCCTTCACATTCACCCAATCCTCAACCTTAGCTAAGGGTGATTTACCATCATCTGACGGTTCATAATCTGGTGTTTCTGGAAGAAGCACTGGCAACTCTGAATCATCCAAAGGATAAACCTTTCCATCTTCATCAAAAACCAAAGGGATAGGTTCTCCCCAGTATCTCTGACGAGTAAAAATCCAATCCCGAAGTTTGAAATTCACCTTTCGTTCCCCTTTCTTTTGTTCTTCAAGCCAATCAATAATTTTACTCATTCCTTCTTCGACCGTCAGTCCATCCAAGAATTCTGAATTTTTTAGACTTCCACCTTCTTTCTGGAAAGGATTTTCTAGTCCATCAATGACCTCAATAATCTCTAAACCAAATTTTTCAGCAAATTCTAAATCTCTCTCGTCATGGGCAGGAACAGCCATAATAGCTCCGGTTCCGTAACTCATAAGCACGTAATCGGCAATCCACACCGGGATTTCTTTTCCATTAACAGGGTTGATAGCGTAAGCGCCAGTAAAAACCCCCGTTTTATCTTTATTAAGCTCGGTTCGTTCTAGATCAGATTTAGCCGAAACTTCTTTTTGATACGCTTCTACTTCGGCCTTTTGGTCATCAGTTACGATGTCAGCAATCATTGGATGTTCTGGAGACATGACAAAGTAAGTCGCCCCAAACAGCGTATCTGGACGGGTTGTATAAACTCGAACTTTTTCACCTTTGATTTCAAAATCAACCTCCGCTCCTTCACTTCTACCAATCCAATTAGATTGCATGGCTCTAATTTTTTCTGGCCAATCCGGAAGATCATCCAGATCATCAAGAAGTCTTTGTGCATAATCGGTGATTCGAAACATCCACTGTTTCAGATTTCTTTTTTCAACCGGCGTCCCACATCGTTCATGCAAGCCATTTTCAACTTCTTCATTCGCACAAACGACCTTACATTTTGGACACCAATTCATTCCCATAGCTTTTTCGTATGCCAATCCTTTCTTGTAAAGTTGAAGGAATATCCACTGTGACCATTTGAAATACTTTGGATCGGTCGTTGAAAAACATCGATCCCAATCATAACTAAACCCAAGTTCTTGAATTTGTCTTTTAAAGTTGGCTTCATTTTCCGCCGTAGAAATACTCGGATGAACACCGGTTTTAATCGCATAGTTTTCAGCCGGAAGTCCAAAGGCATCCCATCCCATTGGATGAAGCACATTTTTCCCTTCCATTCGTTTCTTACGACTAATGATATCAGTCGCAGTATATCCCAGAGGATGCCCTACATGCAGTCCTGCTCCTGACGGATAAGGAAACATATCCAGAGCATAGTATTTTTCTTTGCTTGGATCTTCTGTGGCTTTAAAGGTTTTGTTTTCAACCCAAAATTTTTGCCATTTTTGTTCGATCGCTAAATGGTCATATTTCATACGAAGTTGATTCTAGTTTTGGACTTAAAAAAGGCAAATTACCATTCAGGATTCTAAGGCAAAATTCCTCCCCCGATGAAAAAACATTTTTCTAAAACTGGAAAAGCCAGAGTGTTTGAAATATCTACTACTGAATTGATTCAAGCACCGACCACATAGCATCACGATAGCTAGCCGGCCCAGAAACTTCAAAGACAGAAGATTCATCCCTCTTTTTAATCAGCGTAATCTGCTGATCATTAATAATTTCTTGTGTTTCGGCTGACGGGCTATCTTTGGCTAACAACTTCAACCAAAATTTAACATCAGCTCTAGAATTTAATGCGTTATCGGCAAACCCAAGTTCGGTAATAACACCATAACTCGGTCCATAGTTTTGATACCAATAACCAAAGGGCGCTTTAAGGTGTAACCCATAATAGTCGGAGTTATAACTATACGCTCTATTATCAATAAGGTTTTTAAAGTTTCCAGAAACAAAGTTACGGGTATCAACATTAGATACTGACGTTGGCATTGATACTTCTGATGGTTCCCTCTCTGGTTCTGGGGCCACTTCTACTTCAGGTTCTGGTTCTAGAAGTTTTTCAAAAAATGAAGGTTCATCCGCTTCCTCCTTAGATGTTTCATCCTCAGAATCATCTGGTTTGGCTTCCTCTTCTTGGACTATTTTTTGAGCTTCTTTTTCAGCTTTCGCTTTCGCTTCCTCCTCTAAGATTTCTTGTACTTTTTCTTCCCCTTCGGCAAAGGAGTTTAATAAATCAAAGACGGCTTTTTTAGTATCAAAATCTTCAAATTCATAGGTGGCATTAAACACATATTTTTTATTTTCTAAGTTAGAAAACAAAGTAATGGTTTCTTTTTCTTTTTTGTTTTCGTCCGTTTTGAGATCTTTAATGCCTGAAAATCCATTGAGTAAAATATTGGTAGTTAACCGAGTTTCTTCAGGGGAATAATCTTCTACCGCAAAGGTCAAAAATACTTTCCGAGTTGGGTCTTCCTTATTTAAAAAGTAGGCAATCCCTGCTGGAGAAAGTGAGTACTCCCAAGCGTCTGGATAAAGAAAGGTGAATTTTTTGGTTGTAAATCTGAGGGGTTCATTGGCTTCTTCTAGATCCTCTTCAGTTTCTAAGTCTTCAATTCGGATAGCCTCTACCCAAAATATCTGACGCATTTTTTCATTTCGCCACACTCCATCCAATGCGACCTCTCTTCCCTCAAAATCAGCTAACTGAACTAAATCTGAGGACAAATATCCCACTAATTTTCCCTCCAACTCTAAACGATGAGTAGCTCTCGTAGAAACTGAAACCGAAAACGGAAATAATTTTCCTGAAATAGTTTCAAGTTGTTCTTCGGGCAATCTTTCAAAGGGATCTTCCTTCTCTGGAACAATACAAGCGGTTAAAGTCAGGAATACCATTCCCACAATAATCCAAAAACGTCCTAAAAAATTTCGCATCAACTGCGCCAGATTATGTGAAAATAAAACAAAAAATCAAATTAATGACTCTTTCTTTTTAAACTTTTTTTATGCGGTTTTACAACACAAAGTTTTTCTAACCCGGTAATACGTGAACTAAGCAAAAGCATCAAAGCCGCCGCTACAAATATAATAGTAAAGACAACCCTATCGGCTTGAGGGGCTAGGTAAAACACTACAAACAGTAAAAAAAACGCCAGCAAGTAAGCATGATGAAACACCACCTGTCTCATATGACTTCGCTCTACCTGGTTTTCATAATTAATCCATTTGTATAAAATCACAAAGTAAGGGACTTTAACGGTTTGATTATTTACCTTATTCAAAGAATCGATAATCGTAAGTGTAATGGGATCCATACTTACCCCTCTAACCAAATTAATCACCGTAGACCGCAAGGCTGCTGATTTAAGAATATGCCCTGGGGCTTTTTTGCCTGAATCAATTTTCTTCCCGATCCAGAAAGACAATATCATCGCCGCAAAAGAAGAAACCCCTACGACCATCCCCATAGAAGCGATATCTTTTAATACTAAGACCAAAAATAAAGGCCAAGCTAGAAAGATCACCGCATCAAAAAACACTCTTCCAGTCTCTCCTAAAACAAGATTTTGAGGGGTTTTTTTAAAGACATCTTTTATTAATTTTTTAGGCGTATAAGGCAGTTTAAACCTTTCATCAGGTGTTAACATAAGCACAATCCACCCTCCCATCATCGCCCCCAAACCAAACAAAGTCGTAAAATGAAACCCAAAATATTTAGTAATAAAGCCTCCTAAAATTGGCGCAATTAAGGCTCCCGCCATAATCACTATCTGAAAGAAAGCCATAGCGGTTCCTCTGTTTTTTTTGTTTATATGATGAGATAAAAATAAATCATACCCCATCAAGGCCGTATTATTCCCAAAAGCATTCAGAAAAAAGAAGGGAATTAAAAACAGCAAACTACTATAAAAATCGGGAGTCAAAAAATACAAGATCGCGACAAAATAATAACTCGCACAAATACATCGAAGTCCCAAAGCATGCTTAATCCCCAAACGTTCAATTACAAACCCAATAAATGGAATCACTAAAACATGAGCCATTTGCCAGACGAGAAAAAAGGCACAAATCTGCCACAATTGATATCCCAAATTGTTATACATATAGAATACCAATGAAAGGAGCATCAAATCCCGCCCCAAAAAGAAAAGCAATCTATAAACTCCTACCTCAAGCATCTCCCGATCCATATGAAAATGAAGCAGGTGATGAAATGGGGCGTTGGGCGCTCTATTATATGGCATAAAAAAAACTAAATATTAAAACTAAAACAAACAAGGTATCCAACCATACTCAGCAGAACCAGAATTTTGAGCCCGTCTAAATGAAAGTAGTTTAAAATTTGAACAATTTTTTTATTCAAAAATAAATGCAAAACTTTAAAAAATTTATATTGGCTGATTTTGATAAGGCTTTGCGCCAGAGTTGGTAAAAATTTACGCTTACACCAATTTTTGCAATCTTTTTTGCCCTCTATAATAGAAGCTATAAGAGTCTGCGCTACAAATTTTCGCATACCTTTTTTTAGCTTCCGTTCGTATTTCACCACGTTTTTACGAAATAATTTCCACAAATACAAGTCTCGAAACGACGGCCAATAAGTTTCTAAAATCATGATTAGTTTTTAACTATTAAACGATCTGATTTATCCAACATAAATCTCAATTTTTGACTTTGATTTACATACGCTTGCAACGCTCCTTCATCTAGGGCAAAAAAGTGTTCATCGACCTCTAAAACTTGGTTTAAATATTCACGAGTTTTTGGGCCTAGATTTCCCGCCCCATTAGCATGTGCCGATTGCACAATTCCATTAGCTATCTGAAATTCTGTTAAAGCCTTTTCAGTCAGCTTTCCAAAATACCCAGTAGGCGCATGATCTAAAAACTCTTGTTGTACTAGAATTTCCTGTAGTTTAATAACGGCAATGTCTCTTTTGCCTCGAGCCATATTTTTATCAAATTCGAACCCAACCCATTTTTCGGCCAGTCTTTGCTGCGTTTCAAAATCATGTAAAGTGCGAGAAAGTGATTCTCTTGTTTTTGGTCCAAATCCTCCAGCGCCTTGGCTTGAAGCAGATTCAACCACAAAGTTATCAAGCTGGAATTCCAAAACAGCGAGCCTAACCGCCTCACTATAAACTCCATCAATTTCACCATCATAGTGGCTTAGGTCCTGAAGCGCTTGTTGAAGTTCTTTTACGGCTTCACCGTTATTCCCCGCATAAAGGTTTTCAGAAAATTCACGGATGATCGGCAAATCTAAAATTTTTGAAATCGGCGTAGCCGCTTTAAAATTAACCGCTACTTCAACTGGCGCTCCTGCAGCATAGATAGTGCCTTCGGTATGCCACAGTCCAAGTTCAAGGGCTCGTGCGAGTCCTTCTTCCCCATAACCAAGCCACAGATCTAGACGATCATGTCGAGCAATATTTCGGCCTCCTTTTTCTACAATCGCGCCTCCCCTATCATGCACTTGCCCACACCCAAAATTTGGCAAACACACTTTGGTTCCAAACCTATAACTACTTGGGGCGGCAATCATACCGGGAAAAACTGGCGTCCCATCAGCGCCTCTCACTCCATGCCCATTAAGGCGGATATCCCCTTCATAGCTCCCAGTAACATAAAAATTCTGGTTTGGTAGAGGTGAATAATACCCTGTAACGGTAAACATTCGCTTCTCTCCCTCGGTACTAAGGGCTTGTACGCTTATAGACGGTAAAACAAGAAATAAAAAAGCTAACTGGAAAGACTTAAAACAAAGAAAATTAAGACATCGGAAAAATACTGAAGATAAGCGTATTTTTATACGCGTTCGAGGCATTTTTTCAGGTAACGCCAAGTTTCGAAGTTTTTTAGTATTTGCAGTGGTTAATATTTTCTTCATAAAATGAATAAAAATCCCACCATTATAGGAAAAAATGGCTTTTTTAGCAATGCTTATGGGTTGGCAAAAAAAGAGATTATATTCTAATCACTCTTCTTTTCAGCTGCTTTTGCTGCTAGAAGAGCCTTCTTTCTTCTTCCTATCTCTTCATCGGTAAGCTTATTCTCTACTGAAGTATCAGCTGCGACTGGCTTTCCATGGTGAGTACGATGTTGCTGAGGTCCTTTTCCTTTAAGTATTTTCCCACCTCTTCTAGTTTCTACGACAACCTTTGGGGTTCCCCGATTAGAATGATGAACTCCGCCTCCTATAGGTTTTTGTCTGTCACGTACTACTTGACGTGCTGCAGCAGCGGCTTGCTCACGTGCTTCTTTAACTGCGTTAACTCCTTGTTTAATTATTTCTAAAGCTCTGCCCTGTATCTCACTAATAACAGCCCGTTCACCAACTACGTCCATTACAGATCTAGCGATTCTTCTTACTTCTCCCTTCGCTATTCCTAAGTTTTGTGATTTAGCCAATTCTCGGACTCGATCTCTTGCCCAAGTATCAACAGACTCACCTCTAGGAGTATCGGCTACAGGTTGCGGTTGCGGCTTTGGTGTAGGAACACTAGGGACTGTTTGAGCAACCCTCCCCCTTGTTTCTGTAGACCTATTGTTAACTCTGCTAGTCTTTTTTCTTTCTTTCCCAGCTTTTGGACGAGCGGGCAACTGAGTTCTTTCTGATGATCTGGGTGCTAAATTTCGCTGAGATCTACACATTTTTTAATAATAATTTAGATTGTGGTGAGAGCGGCTCTTTCTTTGGCATAAGTTCCATCATTCCAGAGCCCTTGACTTAATTCTTGCACTTTTTCATCATACTTGTCAACTACATCTCGAATATCGCTAATAATACAGCTCTTGCCATTCCCAAAAGCCTCAAAAGCAGCGTAGTAAGCGTCTTGGCATGGTTTCACCGCTTCTTCAAAGTGACGAGGGTCATTTTCTCTAAACTTTTCTATTTCACTCAAAAACACCCAAGGCGCATCCAGGACGGCTCCCAAACTATAATCTCTCAATAATCCTTCATATTCTGATCTCAAGGAAGACGCTAAAACACCCATTGGCTTACCCGTAATCTCTTGGGCTAAAATATTATGGAAAATCCAATACCTATGAGCATCATCTATATGCATTCGCCCTAAAACATCCGTCCTCCCTTTACCACCTTCTGGCACAAAGGGCGCTTGGATTTCATTATAACCAGGAGCATCATAAGCCATCATTCGAGCACCTGTTAAATCATTGTGATCACTAGTGTCAAAAGATTTAGCGTTAAACCTAGCTGTAACATCAGTGGAAAGAAGCATCATACTCCCTGTAATACCACAGTCTCGATTTGGGATTCTTACTGAACCACAAAGTTGAATTTCTGGCGAATCTGCAGAAATGAGTCCTTCTTCTTGAAGCAGTCGAGCAAACAAGGTTATTTCTGCAGAAGTTGGCATTGGAGGAAGGCATAAGGATTCACCAGCATGAATTAGCTTAAATGATGTTTGACTCAACCCAAGAAAACGTCTTAACCGTCTAAACAAATCTTCAGTAAAAGTTCCATGAAGATGGACCTTTCCAGCAAGAGGCATCATCCCAAAGTATTTTTTTCTTTGCATCAGTATGTATTCACGAAATACTGGGAAAAAGTCTTCTAAAAGTTCTACATTTGTTAATGCTGTGCCAATTTCTCCTCTAGAATTTGGGGACATCAATAAAGGGAGATCACTGCTATTTGGGTGTCTAGCTGCCAGTAAAAATCCTGAAAGCAACGAGGCTCTTGTAGCCATCTCCGCATAACCACCTGGATTTTCTGTGTCTTTAGCTAATGGTATTTTCATGGCGGCTTGCCACACGTCTCCATACTCTAAAGGCCATCCAAAACTACGGAAAAAATCAGAAAAGCCTTCAACCTTTAGGTAACGACCCTCAGCCCAAATAGTTTTAAAGCTCATCAAATCAACATTAACATCAGGATCGTTATGTTTAGAGCCAGTATCTGAAAGCTCACGCATAGCCGTATGCAGTTTAATAATGTTGGTAAGATCTGTATGAAGTAGTTCTATAATCGAAGCTACCGTAAGTTCACTATTTTTATCTAAACTGGATAAGTCTTTTAAAAGCTTTTCTGTATCAAAAATATCAAGCCTAAAAGCCTTGTCTAAAGTAGAAACATTTAAATCCCCAGAACGGAAAATCTGAGAAAAATTTTTAGGATCAAAATCAGTAATTTCCTTAACTTCACTTAAAACTCTAGCGATAATTAACCCTGATATGTTATCCGTAATAGCTCCTGATTTTAGCAAAATATCAACGACCCGAATAAGCCCTATCGAAAACATTGTTTTAGCTAAATTTTGGTTTTGGCTTTGCTCTTGTAAATCAAAGAGTTGGGCATTAACCCTAGATACAATTTTTCTAATAGGGTGATCACTATACCCTTCATAGAAATAATGATCTTCTGAAGTCTTAGCAGTATCCAGATCAATCATCAATGGATCACCTTTTTGATTTCTATCAGCAACATATCGCCCCCAAACCTCTGTCCAAAAACAAGCATGAGGTATCAAATCCAGGTCTATGGCTGATAGTTGCCATATATCTCTAAAGAATCTAGAAGCCTCTAAAACTATAGCTTCATCCGTTAATTTCTTCTTGGTCTTTTCATATTCTTCACCCGAAAATCCTTCTAACATCCAAGAAAGCCAATCTTCTACCTGTTCCCAAGTAAGCAGCCCATCAGCAAAAAAACCAAGTAAATTATGCATAACCATTGACCGATTAAGATAACTCTCTGTATTTTGACGATGTACATCTCTTCTTTCTTCACTGCCTGGGGTCTCAAATAGCCATTCATAGCTAATAGCCGGATTTTGAATATTCAGAAAAATATGAAGATATCGTATAAAACCATCAGGTGGGTTTAGCGGATCTTCAAAGAACCCAGCACAACAACTAAAATAAAAGCTCGCAACATTAGCATAACTAGAACGAAACCTCTGCATACTTTCACACTCTCGATAGAATTTCTCATAAAAATCAACAAAAGCCAAGCGTGGATTTTCAAGGCTTGCAGGAACAGATGAATCTAAAACCTCCTCTGGATCTGAAAGTCTTAAATGAGTTAGTGAAGGTAGTGCTAATCGATCAGAAATATCTTGAACTCTCCCATCTCTAGTTTGTATGCTAGCAGGCCTCCTTTCTTTACGGCTTTTAGCTAAATAATGAGGCACGTGTTCAGCGATCATTGCATCATCCACCGAACTAAACAAAATAGTGTCTGCATCAATTTTTCCAGACAAAGCTATGAGATTTTGCTGTCCTGGTAATTCGACTATAGTCTTTTTATCTTCAAGTAAACCTAACATTTCATTGTTTGGTTTATTCCTATCAATAAGCCCAAAAAACTTCTCTAAATATTCAACCTTTTCATCCTGAGTTTCTTTTACTATTTCAGTAGCTTGAACAATAAGCTTTTTAGCTCTGTCTGGATTCCCTACACCAAATTTAGCCACCACTCGACTTACAAAATCAACAGCCAAGCTCTCATCCCCTCCTAGTGCTGTACATAGACCCATACCTACCTCAGCATAAACTTTAGCCGTATCCTCATAAGCAAAATGACTTTTCTCGGCAATAGATGTTAAAGTCTCAAGAGGAAGGCCTAAATCTGCCTGAACTAAATCACAACGATGTTTAAACCACCAAGGAGCCTCCCCCTCTGAATAAACGCGGCTCATTAACTTTATTGTAGTCCTAATGGCTTTCTCGATATTTCCTACTTCTTTTTTAACTAGAAATATCTGCTCTACAAAATCCAGAATATTCAGACCATTGCTCAAAGCTACGTTGAAGTCTTCAACAAAATTATAAAACCACAAAGCGTTATCTCTAAAAGCTTTTTGGAAAACAGGCCGCAATGAAGAACGAGTAAACAAATACAGCAACTCAGCAGTACACAAATCACCTAATTGAGACTGAACTTTCTCACACCAACTTTCGTTTCTAGTGTTTAAGTCAACCCTTACTGGTTGGGCTAATTGGGCTGGACTCAAATTTCCAACACGCTTTGCCATCTCCGTGTAGGCGTATTCCAATTGCCGAAAATCAAAATCATCTGCCCATAACTGCCAGCAAACACCTAGAGATGATTTAATTCTAGAGTTAGCCCATTCTAGGGGGCTATCAAATGCTTCATTCTGATCTAAAGCTTCTTCTACCGCTTTAAAAAATTGAGGCAAGGCAAAACTGATTTGATGCTGGCCATCTTTACAACGCCCTTGTTCAAAATACAACCCCATACAAAGACGATCTTGTGGAATAAAAATTGGGTTTTTAAGAGAAAAATTAAGTACAAGATGATCCTTATTATTAGCAATAGATCCTTCCCTTGTCCCTATGACTGAACCAGGTTGATTTATATAGTCATCAAAATTTGTATCTAAGTCTGTTGGATGTAAAAACCCATTAGCCCGGACTCTATTTCTAGAGTCTAGCTTTGAAGCTCCAGGCTGCCTTCGAGCTACCCCCAGAATCATAAAAAGTGGAATATTATCCCCAAACCTACGAAGCATCCCCTCAATTTCGCTATTAACCCTTTGCCTTGCATGATCTCCAACGAAAAAACGTTCTCTAAACATTCTCGCTTTAAGATGAGTACGCTCTGTCTCAAAATCAAATTGTTTACCGGTAGGTTCTCTTGTGAAACTTTCCTCCAAACGCAGACTAAAAGAATCCGGTAACCCAGACCATGGAGCCTGAGTACTCATTAGAGAAGGGTCGGTTAAGTTCAACCTAAGACTTCTATATGTAGGAAACTCTAAGTCATCTTTAAAAAAATCTAAAGATTCTGCAAAAACACGCTCACAGTCTTTTTCGAACTGGGCTTGCTGCGCATCTATTTTCTCTTCAAGTTCTTTCCATTTTATATCGTCCGAACAATCATACTCTTCTTCATCGGGATCAATAAATCCAACTAAATCCAAATCTTCAAATTCCGGAGAGATTCTATCCAACCTGCTCATTGCTATTTATATAAACTTTTTTTAAAAAAAGTCAATATTGGATATCACAAATTTTCTGTACAAAAAATTTGACCAACTTCGAACAAAAATTATATTCAAGGGTGATGTTAAAAAAATTTCCTCTCCTAGGAGCCAAAAAAAACAAAAAAAAAATGAGAGTCATCTTCTACAACGAGGTAAAAAAAACATCTTCCTACTCACTAAAACCCACTAATACCGTTAAAAATGCTTCACGCGTTTGGGGGCGTTTTTGCCTGCTTATTGGTATTTCTTCTATTGCTTTCTTCGTAAATACTGAAGCATTTTATGACGTAGGTGAAACCGATCCACACCTTTCAACTTTCAATCATCTTCGAGATGTAGGCATTATGAAAGGTTCAGCTGATGGCAATTTCTACCCAGAAAAATTAATGACCCGAGCCGAAGCCCTCACCGTAGCGCTCAGATCAGGAGGGATTTCTATTCCCCAGTATTCAGGGGAAATACATTTTAATGATGTAGATCCAAATGCCTGGTATGCGTCTACTGTAGCCAGAGCCGTAGAAACCAACGTTATCCGACCTGGATACACCAATTTTAGACCCGAGCAAGCGGTATCCAAAGCTGAGTTTTTAACTTTTCTTTTCCGGGCAACACTGACCGACCTCAAACCACATTACTCATCTCGGAATGTAGCCAGCGACATCCCAAATGACAGTTGGATGGTTCCTTACTTTGATTATGCCAAAAGATATCAAATCGCTCATCTCCCAGCCGATGACCTTTATAGGCCTGCCAAAGCTCTCTCCAAAAGAGAAGTGGCACTCATGACTTACCGTCAACTCAAACTCTTCCACGGAAATGATGAAACAAAATTACTAGTAGAACTCAATGCCGCGATAAATCAGTTTCTGGAACTCATCCGAAATGGAAAAAACGAAGAAGCCGAATTCCAAGTACACCGACTCCTCCAACTCAATGAAAAAATTGCCCGAACCCGAAACAGTAGTGACGCCGTAGCGGCACTAGCGATCTCCAGGTCTATGGAACACCTCAGTGAAAGTTTTCGATATTTTCGATACGGCAACAACCTCCGAGGCATTGAGAACCTACATCTAGCCCTCAAACAAGCCAGGCGAGCCCAAGAAAAATCTGTTGCCATGGAAGGTTTTGCCCAAGAACTTGCTAACATCATTAGTGAAAGTCTCATCACCTACACTCAACCAAGTTTAGGCAGATACAGTCAGAATTAAATCTATAAAAAACTCCCCTTTCTCCCTTTTAAGAAATTTTTCTAAAAATATCAATGAACCATTCGTTAAAAAAGCCATGCATTGTTGAGCGACAGCAAGTTTGGATTTTTTAGAATGTGAGTTATTTATTTTTTAAAATTTTTTCATGGGATGACCTTTTTGGTTCGTTTTTGGCCACGCAAAAATGAACATACAGAATTTGACAAAACACAAATCCTAATTAAACTGAAAATACAAATGAAAAATTTGATTGTTGTTCCCGCTCCACGCCCTCCGCAAAACTAGCGAGTGGTATTTTGGTACAACAATAAAATTTTCAAAACCTTCACTCGCTCAAACCCGATAGCGAGTATTTTTTTATGCAGGAAATTAAATGCTAAACAAAATTATTATCCCAAAGTACGGAACTAACACCCTCACTACAGAAACTATAGATGGGGGAAAAGCTATTGATCATAATAACATGGCAGAACATGGAAAACTCATTAATGCTCTTACTGATCCATCTTTAATTGTCAGTTCAGGAGCCGTTGGATACGGAAAAGCTCTAGCTGATTTTAGCTGGATTGAAGATCCTGTTCTTAGAAAAAGAATCCAAGCTATGAAAGGAAATCCTCATTTAGCTATCGCCTGGGATAAATTTATTAAAGATAAAGAAGTCTTACAAGGTCTCGCAACTCATAGAGCTTTTGCTAACGGAACTAAGCAGGAAGTAAGTAGAGTGCTTAAAGCTATTTACAGTGATCCTCTGAAATGTGTAGCGGTACTAAACGATAATGATTTCCTTTCTGATGAAGAATTGAAAAATTTAAGAGGCGGAGATTTTGGAGATAATGATAAAGAAGCCATACTCGCCGCAGAAGTATGTCTAGACTTTGCTGAAAGAGTAGAAGTCATCATTCAGACTTCAACCAACGGAGTACTAGATAGTACAGGGAGAACAATAGATCAACTTAAAGTGAGTGACCTTAGTGACGAAGTTATAAGAGAGCTCTGTGGAGAAACCACTAGCGAAGATGGAACTGGTGGAATGGCCGGAAAACTAACCCATGGAAGAGAACTCATGAAACAGTTTGGAGATCGTGTAAGTCTCGTAATTATTAATGGAAAAAACCCACAACAATTCAAAAACTTACTAGCCGGTAAATCTGTAGGAACTCAACTTTTAGCCGCTTAAAAAATAAAAATTTTATAACCTTTAACCTAAACCTATCATGGAAATTTTAGTTCTCATACTGACCATCGCGGCTATTGATTTTTTATCCATTCTGACACCTGGACAAGACTTTGCGATAGTTACCCGCAACACCTTAAAATACTCCAAAACTATTGGTATTTATACCGTTTTTGGAATTGGGTTTATTACGCTTTGCCACTGCTTACTCGCGATGACCGGACTCAGTATCATCATTACCAAAAATCCAAACCTCATGGCCGGGATCAAAACTATTGGAGCTCTCTACCTTATCTATCTAGGCACTAATTTTTTCAAAAATGCAAAAAACTTAGATATAGGATCTGAGTCCGGACTTCTCATAAAAAATGATTCACCTGAAAACTCAAAAAAACAATCCCCGAACCCAAAAGTCCGGACTCAAGATTCTATATCCCCTAAAAAAGCATTCCAAACCGGCGCTATTGCTAACCTCTTTAACATAGAACCTATAATGGCCTTTGTAAGTATTTTTGCCATCATACTACCACCAGAAACTCAGACTTCTACAAAGCTCATTATTTGTGTGCTCCTGCCGTTAAACACTATCTTATGGTTGTGTTTTATAACCCATATTTTCAGTGTGAAAAAAGTGCAGTACTTCCTGGCTCATCGAATGAAGGAATGCGAGCAAATCATTGGGATTATTCTCATTTTTTTCGGTTCAAAAACTTTAATAGAGCACAAAAACAACTAAACTTTCCTCGATGCAAAAAATCGTTCAAGACTACTTAGCAAAAAACTGGAATCCAGACTACGCTACAAAGCTCAACTTTGCTCCAGTACCCAAAGGACAGTCCGGGGATCTAGCGATGAACTTTTTTGCCCTTACCAAAGAACTCAGCAAATCCCCTATTGAAATTGGAAATGAAGTATCTGAAGTTTTAAACGGATGTGACATTTTAGAAAAAACTGAAATGGCAGGGCCTTATTTAAATTTATACTTCAAACCTGAAAAGTTCTTTGAAACCGCGCTCCAAACCCCACTCAAAACTGAGTTACTTAAAAACCAAACCGTTGTAGTTGAATACTCTTCCCCCAACACCAACAAACCACTTCATCTGGGACACATGAGAAATCATGCCTTAGGGATTTCAGTTTCTAATCTACTTGAAGCTGTTGGAGCTAAGGTCGTTCGAGCCGCCATTATTAATGATCGCGGAATTCACATTTGCAAATCTATGCTCGCCTACCAAAAGTTTGGTAACGATGAAACCCCAGAATCTACCGGCAAAAAACCAGATGAATTTGTAGGGCATTATTACGTAATGTTTGAAACCGAAAACAAAAAAGATGAATCACTCCTTAAAGAAGCTCAAGAAATGTTACGCGCCTGGGAAGATGGAGACCCAGAAATTCGAAAGCTTTGGGAACAAATGAACGAGTGGACTTACCAAGGACATCAAAAAACCTATGACAGGCAGGGCGTTACTTTTGACAAAAAATACTATGAATCTGACACCTACCAAATGGGAAGAGAATTTGCTCTCAAAGGGTTAGAAGAGGGAATCTTTTATAAAAAAGACGGAGCGGTCTGGATTGACCTATCAGATCAAGGGTTAGATGAGAAAATTATTATTCGTTCAGATGGAACCACCGTCTATGTAACCCAAGATCTCGCCACTACTTTTTTGAGAGCTAAAGATTTCAACTTCGATCAACATATCTGGGTAGTTGCCGATGAACAGAATTATCATTTTCAGGTACTTATTGCCTGTTTAGATAAACTTAAATTATGTGAGAAAGAAAAATTATTTCACCTGGGATATGGACTAGTACACCTGCCTGACGGACGAATGAAATCTCGAGAAGGAACCGTAGTCGATGCGGACAACCTCATGGATCAGCTGAAAGAAATGGCTACTACCAAGGTAGAAGAAAACAATAATGATTTCACAGCCGATGAAACTGAAGCTATTGCCGAAGCCGTACAAAACGCCGCTTGGAAATTTTATTTACTGAAAACGTCTCCTAATAAAACCATTACTTTTGAAGCCGAAAAATCTATTGATTTTCAAGGCGCCACAGGGCCTTATCTTCAATATGCCGGAGTCAGAATAAAATCTATTTTACGTAAAGCCAGTAACTTCGATGTTAAAAATATCGCCGCCCTTGGCGAGGCAGAAAAACCATTAGGGGTAAAAATACTGGAATGGCCAGAGGTGCTAAACCGCGCCGCGGAAAACAAAAACCCAACCTATATGGTAACCTACTTACTAGAATTGGCACAGATCTGGTCTAGTTTTTACGCCGAAAATTCAGTGCTGAATGCCGAAGCCCCTGATACAAAAAATGCCAGATTGGTACTGGCCCAAAAAGTGTTAGAAGTGCTCGAAACTGGGCTCAATATCTTAGGCATTGAGGTGCCAGAAAAAATGTAAGTCAGACGTCAGTGAAGTTAAACTAGTGGACTCATCAAAACCCCCTCCAATAAGCGCTCAAAACTTAGCCCAAAGATCGCATACTATAAGCCCTAATCTGAAACTCAAATAAGTTCAGAAGGATATTAAGAGTTTATTATAACAAAAACTTCGCCTCCCTCAACCCATCAATTTTTTGTACCACCTGTAGAGAATCAATATCGATTTTACCTACGTATAAATCAGCGATTTCTCCGCCCTTTTGAAGATATTTTTCAATATCACGATTCCCCATAAAGTAGATTGCATCTTTAGTAAAGGCGCCTTTTGATTCACTATCGGCATACCCTCTTTTGGCCTTGAGGCACAATTTCCAAGCCAGGTCATCACTTACATTAAAGGTGCTTTTTAGATAGTGGAATAAGTCGTGAAACCCCATTCGATTAGCCAAATAAATTGTAATAATTTGATAGGCAGGGGTGAGGAATTTTTCTCCAAGGTCTAACCCTAATTGATTTTGATTCCAGACAGCTAATCCTTCTTCAGTTCGAAGATAGTTAGCGGTTCCTCGTTCTAAAATTCGAAAAGGCTGCAGCTTTCCATTTTCATATCGGAACACATGTGTCCCGATCTCATGCACCAACAACGCATGCAATCTATTTCTTCTAAACTTAGCTCCTTTTTTTAGGAGTATCGCATCTCTTTTGGTTACCTGAATATCAGCTACAGATTCATCCAAAATTTTGATCTGCCAATGCCCAAGCCCATACTCTTTCAAAAAGTTATTCAAGATTTCTAAAGATTTTTTAAAATCAAGTTCTTCACTTTCATCAGCCTTAATTTTGCGTTCATGGTCTCTAATAAATTTTTGAGCCTCTTGATAAATATGTCGTGTAACTTTACCGAAGACTCTTTCTGAAAACAGTGCATACTCTGAACTTCCACGCGCCTCTAGCATTGACAGCCTATCCTCTAATTCTTGAATTTTTTTCTGAAACAGGGGGAATAATTCATGATTTACCTCTGGTAGTTTTTTGAGATCATTCCGCATAGCCGGAATATCTAGATTAATATCTTTATAGGTAAACCGAGGTGAAAATTCTGGACTCGCCAAAAATATTTCTTTTTGTTCTCTCAGATTCCGTGGATTGATAAATGACAGTAACTTTATCTGTGTATCAATCTCGGCAATTTTTAAATCAATATTTTTGAGCATACGTTCATCTACAGAATGAGTAGAAATCTCGGCAAGATTTTCTTTTTCAAACTTTTTATTTGGGTCAATATAAAAATCACTCAAAAACTTACCAGCCAGGATGAGGTCAGCGTCTTTTAAATCCTTGTGACTTTTCTCTACTGGAAGTTTCAATCTTTTGCCGTGAAGTGTAATATCTAAAACTTTATTTTTTTCATCATAATACTCCTTAGCAATAAAATTTTTTTCAGCATTAAGCGCTACACGAGCCACTAAACTTTGTGGTGGATCAGAATTCAAAAGTACATTCTCATAGATACCCACAATAGGTTTTGGGATGAAGTGTTCTTCATACACAGATTTTTCAGCAAAAAGAGTTTTCGCTACATCCACCCCTTCTTCTGGGGTAAGGACTTTTAGATCTACTACTTTATCCAGCCTTTTTTTAAGCGGGACTCTATTGGCCACTTGAATTTTAAGTCCCGGACGAGCATTAAGTTCCAATATCTTAACTCCGGTATTAGTAACCACTAAATCTACTCCCAAAAACCCAATTTTGGTAACTGACTGAGACTTAGCTACCGCATGCAAAATCTCATCCCAATAAGGCACTTTAAATCCCGCAGCTTTTTCTCCGTTAGGAAGTCTGGTAATGAATTTAGATTTCTTAGCCGCCCCTGTAGTAATGCCCGAACCAATATCTACTCCCATAGCAATTGCGCCAAGCTCCATATTGGCTTTGCCCTCAGATTCTACCGTTGGAACTCGTAGCATAGCCATCACTGGCACCATATTAAATACGATTACCCGAACATCTGGAAGGCCTGTTTGAGTCAACAATCTGAAGTCAGGATGTGGATCTAATTTTTCCTCAAAAATGATATAATCATAAGTCCCTGAAATGGAATATTTCCCTTCTAAAATGTCAATGCAGTGCAGATATAAATGTTCTTGATCATATTTTTTACCAGAAACCGTCACCCAATTTTTCCCTTTACGCTTATCAATCACCAAAATCCCGCCTCCCGCAAAACCTCTGTTAGGTTTAATTACAAAAGATTCTGGTAACCCTTCAAAAAATTCATTCGTTAACTGACGTTGGTTTTTTACGGTATGAAAAAGTCTAGCCGCTCCAATCCCTCGGGATTCTAAAAACTGCTTGGTAAAAATTTTATCATCAGCAAATTTTTTATTACTACTCGAGTTATACCGCGAAATATAGAGTAAATTTCGCGCATTCATTCCCAAAATGCCAGAGGTATCGTTAGTAAACAACATAATTATTCTTGGCTATCTTCGTTAAGTAAGCTTCTAAATTTAATATATTCTGAGACCCGTAGCCCTGTAAATCTCCCCAGCCAAACAGTGCCTAAGATGGGAAGAAGAATTAGCTCAGGCGTCGCCAACACGTTATCTTTCACTACTTCCCACGTTACAAACATAAACGCTACAAACGCTACAAATACCGTTTCTACTGCAGAAACAATCGCGTTTCGCATCCCTTCACTTGATTGAGATGAAAGAAATTTTTCTGAAAAAGTCGACATCACCATCATCGGAAAAATTGTCAGTGAAAGATCCATCGAAGTTCCAAAATAAACCGCTAATCCCAACACTACAAAAAAGGAAAGGGCCAAACAGCTAAGCAACAAGGAAACCTTTGGAATGTAGAGAAGCTCTACCCTATCAAACAGCAATCTAATCGCATAGCTCACCAACATTACCACTCCAAACACCATCAACCCAAATTGAAGTCCCAGTACTAAAAACGCCAACGCCAACATTAAAGGCGCCAAAACTCCAAAAGTAGAAACCCCAATAAACTGACGGAAAAACGCAATAATGAAGGCCAAAAAAGGCACCGAAAGCAAGATATAAATCACCGTTTGTGATAACCCATTAGAAGAGAAAAAATTCATTAATCGACTGAAGGGAAGCAACCAACTAATTCGACTTCTTGAATCTACTCTTTGATTTTCAATCCCTCGAAGGTTTAATTGATTCAGCATAATGCCAATATTTTCTTCTGAAAAGATAGGAATCATTGCCTCCGGACGAGTTAGCAGTATAAAATTTGGCTGCAAAATTCCAAAAGCTGGTTGGGTTAATTTATCAATTTTATCCAAGCTATCTTGCGTGATCTCTACAATCAATTTGTCTCTCAAATCAAACTTTATATCTGGTGAAAGCAGTTTCCAAAACTGACTAAATGACTGAATCCCTCGGGTTGAGTTTGTATAAAAAATAATGCTAGAAGCCTCTTGAAGCTGATCAAAATTTTCTTGGAATTTACGGATAAAATCATCCTCTACAGATAAATCACTCGACTCCCCAGACACCATAATTTTTTGAAGTAAAATCCCTTTTTCAGCCGCCTCTTTTTCAATCTCAGTAAGAGACTCCCCCAGACCATCTGTAATCAAAACTATCTTACGAGTATAAACCAAAATTCGCTTAGCAATAGTGGCTCGTTTTTTCCCCTGAGTCACGACCAATTCCACCTTATAGGAACCTGGTTGGGCAAAGACATGCTTGACCTTTTCTCCACGAGCTTTTTCTAAATCTCCAAAGTCCCAGTAATAATTAGGTGTTCCAAAGTTAGAAAGTGAGACAATTTTAGAACTCGTCGCATCAAACAAAATTTCTTGCCCCAACTCAATACTGTCTGGAGTCGTAATTATGGGGTCTATATCCCCTTCATCCAAATTTTCCATATTGGCTTCTAACACACTTTCATCTACTACAAATTCAGCATCTGCAACTTCCGCTTCTTGAGCCAAAGCTAAGCCATATAATTGCCATAACAAAACCGTTAAAATAAATAATCTCTGCATCACGTTTATGGTATAAAAGTATTTATAATTTTCAATTGTGAATTTGCAATTTAAGTGGTCTCAATTAATACTTATATCTAGTTCTCCACACTTAAAAAAATATGCAGGTACAGATTTACAGAATTGATAAAGATCTTGAATGCCCAAAATATGAGACTGATGGCAGCTTTGGATTTGATTTTACGGCAAGAGAAGAAACCACTATTCCACCACAAGAAGTAGGATTTATTCCCAGCAATACCATCATCAAATGCCCAAAAAATCTAGCGCTACTGATCCTCCCACGCAGCTCTACTTACAGAAAAAAGGGACTAATGTTTCCCCATTCTATTGGGCTTATTGATCAAGACTACTGTGGCCCAGAAGATGAAATTTTGATCCAGGTTATCAACTTTGGGAAAGCCCCCATCATCATCAAAAGAGGTGAGCGCATCGCCCAAGGGCTTTTTGTACAAACACAAAATGTCGAGTTTATTGAGGTAGAAAAAGAATTTCTAGGAAAAAACTCACGTGGAGGATTTGGATCTACAGGACATTAATATGACCTCAAAAAATAACCTTATCAGTGTTGCCCAAAAGTTCCTTGAAAAAGAAGACCTCAAGGATCAGAAAATTTTGTTAATGGTTTCGGGGGGGGTGGATTCAGTGGTTATGTTAGAAGTATTTTCACAGATTTTAGATCCAAAATTATTAGCGGTGTTTCACCTAAATCATAACCTCAGAGTCGAATCGGAAGAAGATTCAAAATTTGTACAAAAAATTTGTTCAAAAAAGAAAATAAAATTCTATACTCAGACCCTTAAAAAAGAATCACACCTCCAAAATCAAGAAAATAATTGGCGGAAATTAAGACAAAAATTTTCATCCCAATTCGCTAAAGAGTTTGGGAGCCAGCGAATACTTACCTCGCACCATGCAACCGATTTAGTCGAGACTATGATTTTCCGTTTGACCAAAGGGAGTGGGCCTTCTGGACTTTCTCCTTTTGATATTTCAACCAAACCATTTTGGAAAATCCCAAAAACTGAAATCATTGATTTTGCTGAAAAAAACAAACTTGAATGGCGTGAAGATTACACAAATTTGAACACAAATTTTGAACGAAACTTAATACGGTTAAAAGTACTCCCACATCTTCAAAAAATCACTCCAAATCTAGAAAAAGTTTTTATCAGAGAAGCTCAAAATTTTGGAGAAATTGATAACTTTCTAGATGAAACAGTTGCCCCTTTGATCCATAAAAAAAGTATAGCTCTAAAAGATTTTTTATTACTCCATCCAGCCCTGCAAAAAGTATTACTCCATAAAATTGCGGATACTGCCGTGAGTAGCTCTGAAGTTGAAGACTGCCTAAAATGGCTTAAAAATCAACCACGTGGAAATTCTCAGAAACCACTGGGGCTGAAGCAACTCCATATACAAAACCATCAGCTCTTTTGGGAGAAGTCTCTGTCGTAATTCTAGTTCGTCCTTTGCTCTTCCCATTTACTTTAACCAATCACTGACTTTTTCAAAGTACGCTTCCTCAAAATAGTCTTTCATCCCCTGCTTAGTCACCCATTTGTATTCAATGATTTCTTCATTATCTACTTCAACGTTGCCTTCAATATACTCGGCATAAAAGAAAGAAACTTTAGCCCCAACAATACCTTCATCATGTCTATCAAAATCAAACGGGAAGAAATATTTGTAGTCCCCTACAGGTTTCTCTCCTTTAAATTTTATAACCAAATCAGATCCACATTCTTCTCTTAGTTCTCTTTTAGCGGCTTGAAGCCAAGCTTCTTCCGCCTCTACTCCGCCTTGTGGAAATTGCCAGGCATGGGCTTTTCGAGGTTTTTTAACAATAAGATATTTGTCCCTACCACACTTGATCCCCACTCGATGTACAATCACTGAACTAACGGGCCTTAACTGGCCTTCCCAGTCAGCTAACTCCAACCAAAAATCAGGCCAAGTTTTGGCTACGCAGTGAGGGTCGGTTATCTGAAAATTTAACGGTTGAGTCGATCTTAAAATCCCAAAACACATTGCAATTCTATGATCATCAAAACTATCAATAACCATCTCTGCTCCGCCCTTGATTTCATCACCTCCAACAATAGTTACCTCATCCCCAAACGTATTTAAATTGACACCAAACGCTCTGAGTTGTTCCATCGCTACAATCCGGTCACACTCTTTTACTCGCAAACTTTCAAGGCCTGTAAACTTAGAGGTTCCCTTAGCTACACTCGCCAATACCATGCCCGTCATACTCACATCTGGCATAGCCGACCAATCAAAATCCCCTATTGGGGCAATGATTTTAGGCGGTTTTAGGAGCACTTTTTCCCCTGAGCGTGTGATCTTAGCACCACATTTTTTAATAATTTCTAAAAATCCTTCATCTCCTTGAAAAGTGTGAGATCCAAAATTTTCAATACAAATAGATTCACCACTCAAAACCGACCAAGCTAAAGGATAAGAGGCTGAACTCATATCAGCTGGAACTTGAAATTCTGATGGCGCCTCAAATCCAGGGCTGATTTTATACTCTAGCCAATCATCACTCACTTGAATATTCACCCCCCAAAGTCTAAGCAGATCAACCGTCATTTGCACATACGGCAGACTGGGGATACTATCGATAATAGTGATATTTAAACCATTTTTAAGTCTTGGAGCTACCAAAAGTAAGCCGCTTAAAAATTGGGAAGAAATTCTTCCAGAAATTTTAACCTCTGTCCCAATATTCCCAGAAGCCCTCAATTGAGCTGGCAAATATCCAGTATTTTTCTGATATTCAATGCTCACCCCTAAAGCCTCTAGAGCCTGCATAAGATCTTCTTGTGGACGTGCTTGCATTCGTTCAATTCCCGTCAACACATAAGCTCCTTCTATAACCAAAGACAACGCCGAAAGGAAACGCGCTGCTGTTCCCGCATTCCCAATAAAAATTTCTTGCCCATTGGCTTTTAGTACTGGAGGGGGCGTCACTTTTACGGCTGTTTGTGAAATTTCTTCAATCTTTACCCCAAAACTTCGGAGCGCTTCACGCATATACTGTGAATCATCTGAATCCAAAATATTTTTAAGCACCACTGGCCTATCTGAAATGCCAGCTAAAACTAACATACGATTAGTAATAGACTTACTCCCTGGCACATAAACTTTTTTCATGTGTACCTAAAATACAAAGTCTAGGAGATTAATCAAAGGAAGCCCCTTATTAAAATCATCCTTTCTAGAATTTTCTTGGAGAAATAGAAGCAAACATTCAATAAAGTTTTTGCACTACCAGCCAAATTTTGACCAATTACATAAAGCCATTGATTCTTCCCTTCCGATATCCGATAATTACATCGATGCGTTTTGATATTCTCACCCTTTTTCCTGAAGCCTTTAAAAGTTTTACCTCTACCTCAATCATTGGTCGAGCCATTGAATCAGGCCTAATAGAAATAAATCTTTTTGATATTAGAGATTTCACTGAAGATAAACATAAAAAAGTAGATGATATTCCTTATGGAGGCGGAGCGGGAATGGTCATGATGTGCCAACCACTTTTTGATAGCATAAATCATGTAAAAGAACTCCTAGATGATCAAGCTCCAGTGATTTTCTTTACGCCTAGTGAAACCGTGCTTAATCAAGCAATAGCTGAGTCATATGTTCAAAACACAAACAAAGTTTCCCGGGTGATTCTGCTCTGTGGACACTATGAAGGAATTGACCAAAGAATAAGAGACCACCTAGTGGATCAAGAAATCTCAGTGGGCAATTTCGTCTTAACCGGTGGTGAACTTCCGGCTCAAGTATTTATCGATAGTATCGCTCGGCTCATCCCAGGAGTCATAGGCAAAGAAGAAAGTCATCAGGAAGAAAGTTTTTCTGATGTTTTAGGCAGAGATGTGATAGAATACCCCCACTTCACCAGACCAGAAACCTTTAATGGCTGGTCTGTCCCTGAAGTCTTACTCTCTGGTCATCATGCGAATATAGAAAATTGGCGAAAAGAGCAATGTGACCAGATTGACCGAACAAAGGCGGAGAGCGACAGCGCGCCTGAGTGAGGAGAGGCGGAATTGACAAAGTAAGCGTAGTTTCTTGCCAAAGAAACAAAGCGCACGAAGTCAATGACAACGACGGTCATCATGCGAATATAGAAAACTGGCGAAAAGAGCAATGTGACCAGATTGACCGAACAAAGGCGGAGAGCGACAGCGCGCCTGAGTGAGGAGAGGCGGAATTGACAAAGTAAGCGTAGTTTCTTACCAAAGAAACAAAGCGCACGAAGTCAATGACAACGACGGTCATCATGCGAATATAGAAAACTGGCGAAAAGAGCCTCCAAACCTAGTAAAAAAAATTGAAAAAAAACTTAAAATAAGGTATAATTACTGGAAATAAACATAAAACTATATGGATACCCAAGAGGAAAAAAGATATCTAAACCAAACCACACTTTCACGAGTATTCTTACGGTTTGGACTAGGCTTCGGAGCTGGGGGGGTAGGCACCATTGTTTTAGGTATTGTGTTGCTGTTTACTTGGTCCATTGTTGGAGATGTACTGATGCCAACTTCGTACCAAATACAAAATGAATTTGGAGAAACCCTCTCACACAAAGAGCAAACTCATCCATTGTTCTTGAGTATCGTTGTCTTAGCCGTATTTCTAGCGACCTTAGTCTCAAACCTCTTTTACTGTACTATAAGCTCTACCGTAGAGGAAAAATATAAATCTACCACAACAAATCTAACCCAGGTATTTCTTGGGAATGTCGTTATATTAGTACTTTTTATTGTTGTATACCTTATTGCCAGCAGCAAATACGGAGCTCTAGGCGTTGCCTTAACCGCCCTTGCTCACGCTGTAATGACTACTATATTTACTTTTATGTCGCTCGAAATTCTAAGTACCCGAGCCTATTTGCTGGTGAGTCTTTATGGCTCTATGCTCGGGATAGCTTTGTTTTTGATGTGTCTTAATTTCATAGGAGGCGGCAATCCAACGATCCTTACTTTCCTCACCCTCCCGATACTCATGAGTATGGTTGCTGGTGGAAGCGGGATTGTACAAATGTTCTACAGCTGGCTACAAGAAAATTATAACAATGATTTTCTCCATACCGACAAACGATTTGGAACTGATTACGGAAGAGAAGAAAACATTGATGAAATTGACATCTTAGACTTTGATGAAGACGGCGCCTTAGAAGATTAATTTGCTTCTAGCACTTCTTCTCCTTCACTTTCTATAACCTCTTCCTCGGGTTTTTGAAGACATTCTACATTTATGAGGGTGACTCTTTTTTGATCAATAAAAGCATCAAAGGCTTCACAAATTTGAGCTCTATCAATAATACTATTAATGGTATCAAACTGAGCTTTTTCATATCCAGTTTTAAAACTAAACTTTAGGCCCTCGTTCCATAAATCATGCACAATATAAACACTCGAAAGCACTACCCAAACAAAAATGAGGATCGTTCCGATACTTTTAACTTTAGAATTTTCACTTTTTTTGGCCTTTTTCATCAGTAAAGAGCGGTTAATTTTCTATATTATTAACCGCTCAAAAAAAATCGACAATCAAAAATTTAAAAAACAATGTCACAGATTTAGCATTTAGGTCGTCACATTTTTTGTAAAAAAAACTTTGCACCTAAACTTTAAGTCCAATAGACTTTAGGCTGAATCAATTTATTACTTATTTTGTTTACCCATGAAAACCGCTAGAAACCTATTTTTGTTTACCCTAGGAGTCCTTACAGCCTCTGCCAGTTTTGCTTATACAGAACAATTTGACGATGGCTTTGATAATCCGCTTCAACCCAACGGACAAAAGTACGCCGCTGAAAGACTTGATGAAGCTGTAAAACAACGACACTACTACTATTTAAAAAACAAAATTAGAAATGGTCAGTACAAAAATCGAAAACAACAACTCTACCGACATCTAATTAGTCGAGCTAAAAAGAACGCCCCTCAAAGATCGACACAAGCCAAACGAACTGGAGCACTTCAAGATGTTCCTGATTATGCTCACAGAAGACACAGCAGTAGTTTGGTCACTGATGTACCAAATAACCCAAAAAGAAATTTTAGAGTTCGAGCCTACGATTACTACGTAGAAGGAGGGGAAGCTGGAGAAGAAGCCCTTACTGAAGATGTGATTAACATGGCTACTCATCGAGTGCCTCGGATTGGACATAACAAAGCAAGCAGTCTTTCTTCTGTGGCTGACGTATTAGCCGCTATCCGAAACCAACAAAGAAAAATTGGAACTTCTGGCCGTGTTCCTGCAGGCCACCAAGCCACTACTTTTAGAAGAGGTGATTCTAGCCGAAATTTTCTGCACCCTTACATGAATTTTGATCAGTAAGGCTTAACCTTTAAAATATTTCAAAAAATGGTTCGAATACTCGAGCCATTTTTTTTATCTTGAAAAAATTTTTGAATTTGTATAAATAAGATAATCCACAAACAATATGGAAGGAAATTCATTTGATAGCCAGTCTGGGCCACCTCAAGCTTTAGAAGCCGAAAAATCATTACTCGGGTGCTTGCTTTTGGATAAAGATGCAACACTAAAGATCGCTGATTTTCTACTCCCTGATGATTTTTATCATGACCATCACAAAGCTATATATGAATGTTGTTTAGAACTGTTCCAAAGAGCCGAACCTGTAGATGTCGTAACCGTCGCCACAAAGTTAGAAGGCAAACAAAAACTGGAGCTTATTGGAGGTCCTGAATATTTAGCCGAACTTCAAAATACTGTCCCGGTAACAACCCACATCTTTCAATACGCACAACTTATTAAACACAGAGCGACCCTCCGAAAACTGATCGTAGCTGGAAATGAAATTAAGGCCTTAGGGTTTAGCGCTGATGATTCAATTGATACGCTCTTAGAACGAGCCGAAAAACAAGTTTTCTCTATTTCTCAAACCTTTTTAAGAAATCGATTCATCTCCATCAAAGAGGTACTAAGCGATAGCTATGAGCGTATTTCTGAAATTCATGAAAACCCAGAGCTCGCTCAACAAAATCGAATCCCAACACATTTTCGAGAATTAGACAGCAAACTGAACGGTGGATTTAATAGATCCGACTTGATAATACTAGCCGCTCGACCTTCTATGGGAAAAAGTGCGTTAGCCCTAGCCATCACCCAAAACGCAGCCATTAACCATGGCAAAAAAGTGGGAGTCATTGCGCTAGAGATGTCCAAAGAACAAATTGTAGAAAGAATGTTCTGTGGTTTATTAGGCGTAGACTCTTGGAAATTACATAAAGGAAAATTAGACGATAGCGATTTTGAAAGAATGGGGCCCGTCATGGATAAGCTCGGGAATGCCCCAATCTTTATAGACGACTCTATGGGAGCCTCTATCGCAGAACTTCGAGCTAAAGTTCGAAGACTACAGATGGAACACGGACTTGATATGCTGGTTATTGATTACCTCCAACTCATGAGTGGAGAAAACCCCCTAAATCGAGTACAAGAAATATCAGAAATTTCACGAAGCCTTAAAGAATTAGCGCGAGAACTGAACATCCCCGTAATCGCCCTTTCCCAGTTATCTCGTTCTGTTGAGTCTCGACCAGACAAAAGACCTATTCTTTCAGATTTAAGAGACTCTGGTTCTATTGAACAAGATGCCGATGTAGTGATGATGCTGTACCGAGAAGATTACTACAATGAAGACTGTGCAGAAGATGAAAAAAACACCTTAGAAGTAAACGTGATTAAACACCGTAACGGAGCAATCGGAAGAATGAGCCTGTTTTTTGATAAAAGCCGAATGAAATTTGCAGACCTCGATAATACGCATAGGCAAGCAGGGTTTTAAGGCACAGTGTGAAACCTGCTTCCGGCTCTTTTACCCGAAGAAAACACAGGCCTCACCATTTTGGTTTATGCTAAATTAATCCATTCAATGTCAGCTCTTCCACGCCACCAAGTGAGCTGCCTTTTGGCGTAGTTTCTATTTCGCTGTTGATTTAGTTTTAACGCTTCTTCGTATGTAGACGTACCTTCAAGGTAAGCTTGGATTTCCTTGTATCCAAAACTCGTAAAAGCACTTTTTGTAATACCCGGATATTTTTCTAAAACCATCTTTGTTTCTTCAATCAGTCCATTTTCAAATTGATATTCAGCTCGCCGATTTATACGATCATATAATACTTCTCTATCCCACTGCAGCCCCAACTTTAAAAAAGGCCATAGAGGCGCAGATTTCTGTGTTGATTTTTCAAATATTGAGTCTCCATCGTTGCTAGGATTTTCACTAAATACGTAGTTTTCAGAAATAGCATCAAGCCATAGCATCGTCCCTCCACATAAAACCGGAATATTCCCACGATCAAGAATTGCTTTAATCGTTTTAAACCCATAAGCCTTAAATTTCACCACATCGTAGGATTCATCCAAGTTCACTAAATTAATACCATGATGAACCACGCCTTGACTTTCTTCTTTGGTGATTTTAGCTGAGCTAATATCACAATCTTTGTAAACCTGCCTAGAATCTACTGAAATTATTTCAACTTCACGATTCAATTTTGAGGCGATAAATTGAGCCACTTCTATAGAAAACCCTGTTTTCCCACTAGCGGTTGGGCCAATTATTTCCAAGACCCCTTGAGGGTTTTCTTCAAGAAATTCTGCAACTTTAAGGCTTAATGAAGAATCTAAAATTTTAGGCATACTTTTAAACAACCTAAACATTACACAAAAAAATGGTGAGCGATAGAGGATTTGAACCTCTGACCTCCTGCGAGTCAAGCAGGCGCTCTAGCCAGCTGAGCTAATCGCTCTTAACCGAGCAAAAGCGGAGAGCCGTAGGCGCGCTTTTGCGAGGAAGACGAGTTTCAAACGGAGCAGAGCGAATAAATTACAAGGTAATTTTGAGCTAGCGTAGTTTAAAACGAAGTGGTGGCGCGAGGTAGAATTGAACTACCGACACAAGGATTTTCAATCCTTTGCTCTACCACTGAGCTACCGCGCCAAATAATCAAAACAGCCAGCCGATTGTACGGAAAAAGCCATACAGGTCAAAAACAATTTACACATTCAAAATAACTACATCAGTCTTATCATCAGACAAACTTGATTTAGTAATGTTAATGGGATTTTCTTCTATATTTTTAGCGCCTGCATTTTCTACCATTTTAGGGAAAAATCCAGCGTCTCCGCTCAAAATCACCATTCGTGGATCTACCTTATCAATAAGTTCTTTAGCCATTTTATCGTTAAAATTTTCACTCAAAGTCACCAGTCCAATATCTACACTTTCCCCTAAAGATTCAAAAAAGTCAGTTCCAGGCACCTCTTTCAGGTTCCCAAAATGCACAATGGCTATATCTTCAGCTACAACTTTATAGACAACGTTCTCACGATTATTGGTAAAAAATCCTTCCACTAAAATACCGGATATTTCAAATTCTCCCGGCAGATTCAGCACCTTCACATCCGTTGAGTCAGCCTCTTTTCTGGCCTTACTAAAGGCTATAAAATCTATTGAGCTATCTACCGCCCCTTGAGGATTTAAAATACACTCCCCTTCTTTGGCCTTAACCGCAAAGCTATCGCCGCCCATAAATTGAATTTTCATACTTTGTGAGTAAGTTCCGATAGATTCTAAAGATATAACATCAAATCTCAACCAAAAAAATATGGAAGTTCGAACCACCAGCAAGGTTCTTGCAAAAGGCACATTGATTAATACGATGTTGCTAGACACTTGTTTGTGACCCAAAAATTCGCATTTTTTGAACTTTTCGAAATGAAGAAAATTCTAGTAAAATCAATCCCAAACCATGAAGCTATGAAATCCGCAGCCAAAGACATTTGGGAAAATCATCTACAACCAGAAGCTAAGTTTAGTTGTTTTTTAGAGGGCAGTCTTGGCGCTGGGAAAACTTATTTTATACGCGAAGTGCTCCACTTAGCCGGCATAACGCAGGAAATTCCCTCACCTACTTACACCCTAGTAAATGAGTATAACACAGATACAAAAAACTTTGCTCATTTTGACTTTTATAGACTGGAAGCCCCTCAGGACTTTTTTGCTCGAGGGTTTACCGATATAACCGATACCCCAAATACATGTTGTTTTGCTGAATGGACTGAAAAAATTTCTCCCGACGCAAAAGCCGCCTTCACCGGCAAAAAGTACGTAATCAAAATTGATTTTGGCATTGGCGTTGGAATGCGTAAATTAACGCTGCTCGAAGCATGAAAAAATTTAGATACATAGCTGGAGTTATCCACTGGATTAAAAAACGAAAAAAATAATGATTAAAAACTTCATCCTGCTTCACGGACCAGATGATTTTCGGATTCATGACCGAAAGCAGTTTTATCTAAAAGCCTTTACTGAAAAATATCCAGACGGAGAAGTCGAGTATTTTGAAGTTAAAAGGGAATTTTCTGAACTTGAAAATGCCGTTCTAACCCCAAACCTCTTTGCCTCTAAAAGGCTTATTATTACTGAAAATTTTTGGACACCAGATAATTTTGAAACGGCTTTAGAATATGAATTTTTTACGAAAGTTTCGGAGGTTGCAGACAGCTGCAGCATTATTGCCATTGAAGGCGAATTGGACAAACGTACCAAGGTGACTAAACACCTTACACAAAACGTTTCAACTGAACATTTTGGCCTTCTAGATGAAACTCAAATCTGTGATTGGATCATTAGATTCACCGAATCAAAAGGAGGGAAAATCAGTCAAAACGAAGCTCGAATACTCTTAAACCGATGTGGTGAAAACGGCTGGAACCTTAGTCAAGAAATACAAAAATGCATCATGACCCATGAAGAAAAAATCATCACAAAAGAAAATATTGAAGCCCTAACCATTCCGCATCCAAAAGTCATTGTATGGGATTTTTTAGCCAATCTAAGCCAAAGAAAACACACTCAAGCCATAGAAAAATTTAGAACCCTCATCCATACTGGAGAATCAGCCCATATGCTGTTTTCTATGATCGTAAGAGAAATCAGAATTCATGCACAAATCAGAGCAGGCCTAGACCAAAACCTGTCCCCAAAATCTATAGCCTCACAAACCAAACTCCACCCATTTGTCGTACAAAAAACCTGTCCCTACACCAAAAACTTTAGCCAACCTCAAATTGCCAAAATGTATGACACCCTCCTTCAAATAGACCGCAAACTAAAATCTGGAGGAATCACCGTTACCACTGATGATCAAAGCGAATTTGAACTCGCTATTGAAAAGTTCATTGTAGAAGCCTGCCAAAAAAACTAAGATACTCACAATGGAAATTCAATTGGCTGCGATTATTGCGGCGGTTTACGGAATGATTTTAGGGAGTTTTTCTAGTGCGCTCATTCACAGACTCCACTTTGATGAACCCGGCATTATTAATGGCCGGTCTAAGTGTCCAAAATGTAAAAAAACACTCACCTGGAAAAATTTAATTCCCGTCCTTTCTTGGATTACACAAGGCGGGAAATGTCATAATTGCCAAAAACCCATCTCTGCCTTTTACCCTTTTATAGAGCTCAGCTTTGGATTTGTGTTTTACCTGTTTACCTACAAATTTTACGGAACCGCAGACTTCATCCCAATGCTGATAGCCAGCTTCTTTTTGTTAGTGCTTTTTTACTATGACCTACTGTATATGGAGGTAGACCAGCGAATTGCTTTTCCCGCTATTGGGTTGGCTGCAATTTGGACTCTTTTCCGCGAAAGCCCAGACCTACAAACCCTCTGGATTGGAGGTTTGCTAGGGCTTTTATTTTATGCGGTTCAACACTACGGCTCTAAAGGCCGATGGGTTGGTATGGGAGATTTATACTTTGGATTGCTGCTTGGACTTTTGCTCGGTTGGAAGTGGCTACTGCTCTGCCTATTTCTGGCCTATATTATTGGAAGCCTCGTTGCCATTTACCTCATTACAGCCAAAAACTATAAAGGGAAATCTGAAGTTCCAATGGGCGCTTTTTTAATGCCCTCAGGAATAATATTCTTGTATATGGGAGATGCCCTTTGGGCTTGGTACTGGAATAATCTTATTGTGATCTAGCTATGTGGAGAAATTTTAGCCTAACGGTAATCATCTTGTGCCTCAGTGGAGGGATTATCTATACGGCTATATTTAATTTGGATCCATTAGGAGAACAGGCTTTGGCTGCCTATTTAGCATTATTTTGTGGGTTATTTTTTATGAGTCTTTCTTTTTTCACGTTGTTCTTTTTCTTTGCGGCAGAGCTTTTTAGTGGGTATAAACTTGGCAATCGAAGTTTTCTTATTGCCACAAGAAGAGCGTTACTTTTGACCCTCTTTTTCTTAGCGCTTTTAGGCCTTCAGTTTTTACGGTTATTGGGCATTGAAGAAGCTATTCTTTTGGCTGTCTTTTTTGGACTTACTGAATGGATCTTTTTGACCGGGAAATATTATTAAAAAATTGACAATATGAAAATTTGATTTATTCTGTATTTTTTGTATATCTTTAATTAGAAAATGCAAACACTAACTACTGGCGAAAAAAACTTAGACAAACTACTTGAGGTAAGCAGCTTAGAATCTTCTGAAGGTGAAAAACGTATCCAAGCTTACAAAAATTTTTGCAAGCTAGCTTGTACCAACTTTATAGGTAATCAGCCCTCAGTATATGGAAATATTGAATATTTAATCGAGGTAGCCTTGCAGAAATTAAACCTCGATGGCATTGAAAATAAAGACTATGAGTCTTGCCTTCAAGCAAGAAAGGTAATCGAAAGCCTCTATAGCTCTTTGTCAAAGTTTATTGATAGTAGAAATGATGCCAGTGTATTAGAGGATGTCGAAAAAAAGTACGTGGATCAAGAAGTCAGAAACGTTAGCCAACATCAGCAAAGATGTGATGGATACACCTCTATTGTCCCCGAAAGTATACAACCCACAAATATAGAGTGGGTGATTTTAAACCAAAAACACATTTTTAGGGGGAAAGATTGCCCTAGGACTCTAACTCCAAGAGTAAGAGATGAAATGTATAAAGATAGTCGGGTATTAGAATACGAAGAAAAGCAAGCCATTATTGAAGCGGTAAGAGTGTTTATAAAAAATCTAAATCATATTAGAAATTTAGTGTTGGCCACCCTTTCTGATAAAGTTTATGAAGCAACTCGCGAAGATCGAATTGAAAGTAATGACGATTCACTCAGAGAACAAATTCGACTTATAAACTTAGATCAAAGTTAAAAAACCTAATCAAGATTCACAGTGATCCCAATCGTCTCCAAGCACTCTAGAATTTGATCTGAATCTTCGGCTTCTGATAGATCAATTAAGTCACCTACTGACAGCCTCTGCCCAATAAATGAAATAAGCTCTTTAACTTGTGCTTGATGAACTTTGTAATGATCATCAAATTCTAAGACATCACCAAACGAATGTGAGTTTTCTAAAAATGATTCTAAATCTTCTCCTAAATCAAACTCAACTCTTTTCTGTGAAATCAAATCATCGACCCAAGATAGAAAATCATATTCTTTCTCTAAATCTAATTTATCTAAAGCTAACCCAAAAGCTTCTATAACAATTTCTCTCACTACCGAATTACAAACACTAATAGTAAGTTTAGTTCGTTCAGATACATCATCCTTAAGGCGATGGGCAAATCTAAGTCCTTCTAGAGTTACGGCTTCAACAGGAACACTTTCATTATCTGGGTGAGAATCTTCAATAGAATCCAATTGATAATCAGCTAACACTTTTGCTAAGCCTTTCCGTCGATAATCTGGATGAACTATGAATAAGCCCAGTTCTCCATTTTCATTTTCTTGCGGCAATTGACCACCGAGTGCGACTATTCGATTTTCAGAATTTCGAATACACGTTAAATTTGTTAAAGAATTAAGCCTGTCTCCAGCATTGCCTCCAGCAAAACGTCCAGCAGGATTGTAGGGAATATGGGTACCCCAATAATCATGATAAAAGTCTCCAACCTCAGTATAATATTCATCAAAATCCGTAAAACCAAGATAAGAATCAGCGTGCTCCACCCAAAAGGTTTCACCACCAATTTCTATAGATTTTAGCCCGTTATCAACCTCTACCATCTGAGTATTATACAGTAAAAATCAAACTTAAGGAAACGAAAGTAGACAAAACAAGGAAATGTTGATATAGATAAATAAATCCACAATTAATTCTATGACAGAGCTACAAGAAGAGACATTATTTCTACAATCACTTGCTGATGATAACTTGCAGTTTATGCAAACTCCATTTGATGGAGCAGACACCTTAGCTTTTCACAGAGCTGGCCAAGATTTCCCTGTTGATAAGGCTCCAACAGAAGACATTGTCTTCAATACTCATGAGGCTATCAAAAAAGATCAGGTACTAGGACAATACTTCGTAAATCCAAAAGATGGTGACATAACCTCTGATCCTAACATATTAGTTGTTGATTCTTTTGAAGAAGTACAACGTCGAATCAACCAGGTAATTACTCCAACCATTGCCAAAAAATTAGGCCTGCATGATCCAAAACACTGGGAAATGCTTTCTAGATATGGATATGCTGAAGATGGTTTTATTGGTATTGAATGCTATTGGAGACTTAATGAACAATTTGGAAGAGCTCATTTATGGAAAAAGAAAGGCATATTATTTAATGAAGTAAATTTAGACAGATCTGCCTATGACAGAGAAACTATTGGATACCTATATAGAGTTTTTTGTGATTCTATAGCTTTTGAAGTTCAGGTAGTTTTAGCCCAAAATGAATCTAATATTGAAGAAATAGAAGCCGCAGAAAGCGAAGAAAGAGAAAGAGCTCAGCAAATATTAACTCAAAGTCAGCTCGCTGCAGCAAGAAATAAAGCCGCCGCAGATAGCAGAAGACAACACAGGGAAAGCAAACTAGAAAAAAACCTTTCCGTAGCTAGGAAGGGAAGCAAAGACATTCAAAGAGCTCAACAAAGAGGTCAAAAGGATGCGAAACGAAGAAAAGAAAACCGAAAAACTAAACATGCAGCTGGGCAAGAAGAGAATAAATTTAATAGAGTCGCAAATGTAAATGCTGTAGAGAGTTCGAATATAGAACTACCTGAACCCGAAGTCATTAAATCTAATTATGCCGGAACAGAGTTTTACGAAAGCATAAAAGAAAAACTAAGCAGCCTTATAACTCCAGAAATAAGTGAATTAATACTCAGAGTATCAACCTGGGATAGCACCTCAATTTATAAGGCCAAAGTACTTACCCAAGAAGAAAGAGATAAACTTATGACCTGTCTAGATGGTTATTTAGAAATCATGTCACTCATAAGCGCCAGTGAAGAAGATCTATTCCCAAGGGAAGTACTCTTTAATGAGCTAGAAAGTCATGAAGAGATTCTCGCTCTTGAATCTGTATTTGCATTTGAGCTAGCCCGAGAAAGCAAATGGCCTGAATTAATAGCTTTCAAAAGACAGCTACAGCAAGCCTCTGGATTAATAGATACAGAATCAGAAAAAGAAGTTAACCCAGACTCAGCTATAAGCTTAAGTGAACTAGAGTTAGATATAGGGATTTTTTCCATGCAACAAGGATTAGATAGAAAAACCGAAGATGGTGAAATATTTTACCAATCAAGTTTGAGTTTAGGTTTGGCCTTTAAGAGGGTCATAGATCAGACATTCCAAAGAGATGAAATATCACCAAAACGAAGAACTACTGTAGCTCTTAATCTACTAACTCCCTCTACCAAAGACAATTTTGAAGTAACCGAAAAGTGGCAAGAAGCTATACAAATGCATTTAGCTCATATTTTAAATGTGATCCAATACTTCGGAACCTCTTCAAGTGAAAAAGATTCCACTTTTCTCATAAAACGCCTTTGTGCGAGTAAAGGAAGGCCAAATCAAAAAGAAAGAAAACTTACCGCAATCATGGCAGGAAGAGCTAGAAACGAAGCTTCAATACAGAGTCTAAAAGACGGTTATTTAAAAGACTGTTCTGGAATAACCGATGAAGGCGTATAGAAAATTCATTTGCATAAAAAATTTGAACAACTCATTTAAAAGTTATAAGCTAAGAGCCGTACATTTTTTAGAACTTTATGAGACATACAAAAATCGTTGCGACCCTCGGCCCAGCCTCCTCTAGTTATGAACAAATTGAAGCTCTCGCTAATGCTGGAGTCGATGTATTTAGACTCAATTTTTCTCATGGGAGTCACGAGAGCCAAGGAGCACTCATAAAAAAAATAAAAAGGCTCAATCAAAAAAACGCCAAGAACTGTGCCATTATGCTTGATACTAAAGGGCCAGAAATACGAACCGAAGACATGAAATCTCCTATCACTGTCAAAAAAGGAGAACGCATCACGCTCACCGTAGACGGAAAACCTTTTGAAGAAACTGGGAAAATTGGAATAAATTACGATGAATTTATTGATGATGTCGAAGTAGGAGAAAAAATTTTAGTGGATAGTGGAGTCCTTAACCTCAAAGCCTTAGAAAAAACAGAGACGGACGTAATCTGTGAGGTTTTAGATGGAGGGGAAATTTCTTCACGTCGACACGTAAATCTTCCAGGAAGAGATGTATCACTTGAATCAATTACCAAAAAAGATTGGCACGATATAGATTTTGGGATTGAAATGGGAATCGATATGATTGCACTTTCCTTTGTACGAAAATCAGACGAAGTTTATGAACTCAAAGAATATTTAAAATCAAAAAACGCCAGCAATATTGAAGTCATGTCCAAAATTGAGAGCTTCGAAGCCACTAAACATCTTGGAACCATTTGTGAAGCCTCAGACGGTATTATGGTTGCTCGTGGGGATCTTGGAGCCGAAGTTCCTTTTGAAGAAGTCCCAAAATTGCAAAGAGAAATTATTGATACAGCGGCCCAGTATGGAAGACCGGTGGTTGTAGCTACACACATGCTAGAATCTATGATTGAAAACCCCGTTCCAACCAGAGCCGAGGTAAGTGATGTAGGGACAGCTGTATGGCAAAGAGCTGACGGCATTATGCTTTCTGGAGAAAGCGCCAATGGAGCCTACCCAGTAAAATCAGTAGAGACCATGGTAAAAATTGCTAATACCACAGAAGAACAATACTTGAATGTTCGCCCTATGAAAGACCTTCCCGCTATTAGCCCTCGAGGAGTCTTTGGCAAAACCGCCTGTCAAATGGCCGCAACGATGCCTGAGATTAAGGCTATTGTAGTCATTACCCGTAGTGGAACTACTGCCAAACTCGTCGCGAAATTTAGACCGAAAGTTCCTATTTTTGCCTTTACTAATGAGCCCCCTACAAGAAGAAAATTACAACTCGTATGGGGATGTGAAGGCTTTAGAATTGAATTTTCTTCAACTCCGCAAACCACTATTATGCGCGCCCGGGAGGCTTTCCTAAAACGATACCCAGAGTGGAAAGGCAAAAAATATGTACTCGTTTCTGACTTCCTTGTAGATAAAGAATTTGTACCAACCCTCCAAATCCGAGAGTTCTAGTTTTTTGACTTCAAGTCTAAATATTCTATACAAGATTAGTCTAAAGTAACTAGAGCATAATTATTTAGGGAAATTTGAATTCCACCTTTATTCAAGCCTTTGATCGATGCCCTACTACATTTGCTAAAATCTTGATTTTACAGTCAAATAAGTCTAATATCCAATCAATGAAAAACATTGTTATCCTGATCGTTTTCTTACTCGGGGTTGCCGCTCTGATTTACTGGCTCTGGTCCGATAATCAAGAAGAACAAACCTTTCAACAAGTGATTGAAGAATACAAAGACGATCCAGCCAAAGTCCCTGTTCGCCCTGTCCCAAGTGTAGATGAAGTAGAAATCGCTATTGATGAAAACGGACTCCTGCTCAAAAAACTCTACAATGAAGAACTCAATATTCGAGTGACTGATAAGGAAGTAAAAGACGTAGAAGTCTTTGATGGCATCCTCACCTACTCTGAATACAGCGACCAAACCTGGAGCTTTAAGGCCGTAAACCTACTAGAATACATTGATCAATACCTTAAACCTTTAGAAGGGTAAGAACGTTCGAATCAAGCCCCGTCTATAAAAATTTAATAGAAAAAACGACGAGCGATTTGTAAAAAAATCCATGCATTGTGGAGCGAAGCGACTTTGGAATTTTTAGAATCCGAATCGCTATTTTTCTTCAATTTTTATAGAGGGTGGTCTTTTTTGGTTCGTTTTTTGACCAATCAAAAAATGAACTGTAAACTTTTTTCAATGCGTAAGACCGCTTACAATATCGTCGTTAAATTACAGAGTACAGGCTTTAAAGCTTACTTTGTAGGGGGCTGCGTAAGAGATTTGTTATTGGGTATAGAGCCCAAAGATTTTGATATAGCCACCGAGGCTTTACCTGAGCAAATAGAAGCCCTCTTTGAAAAAACCTACGACGTTGGAAAAAAATTTGGAATTATCCTCATAAATGAGGGTGATTTTAACTTTGAAATTGCCACTTTCAGAGACGACGGAGACTATCACGATGGCCGTAGACCTACTCAAATTCACTTTAGTACTCCAGAAAAAGACGCCCTACGCAGAGACTTTACCATCAATGGAATTTTTTACGATCCCTGCAACGATGAATACTTAGATTTTGTAGGTGGAAAAAAAGATCTCAAAAATAAAATTCTTAGATTTATTGGAGATCCTGAAAGTCGAATACGCGAAGATTTTTTAAGAATTATGCGAGCCATAAGATTTAAAAATAGATTTAATTTGAAGTATGAGAATCAAACTGGAAAAGCCTTAAAAAACCATGCTGCATTAGTGACCAATATTGCAGCCGAAAGACTGTTCGATGAATTGAACAAAATAATTATTCACAAATCAAGAGCCAATGCCCTAGAAGAGTGCTATGAGTTCGGTATTTTAGCTAAACTTTTCCCTGAAGTAGACGATATGGAGTGGACCCATCAGCCAAAAGATCATCACATGGAAGGCGATGTCCTCTCTCATACCTTCTTAGTACTCCAAAATATGGAGGAAGGTCTAGATCCCGCTGTATATTGGGCAGCATTCTTTCATGATTACGCCAAACCTAGCACCAAAAAGTTTAGTGATGGTCAATGGCGTTTCCCAGACCATGATGATAAAGTTTTAGACCTGGTTAAGCCTCTTCTTAAAAACCTCAAATTCCCGAAAAAACTGGCTGATAAAATTTTATGGTTACTGAGATATAAACAAATCTTTGAAACTTTTTGGAACATGAAACTTTCTCGGAGGCTCCACTATTATGACCATCCATACTTTTTAGACCTGTGGAGATTAGAAATGGCAGACCTAAATGGTTCAATTCCAGAAGACCAAAAAACCAAAGAAGAAGCTATAAGAGTTATGAACCTCATTAAAGACAACTACCAATACGCTCATAAAAAAGGCATTCTTCCCTCCTCCCAACCAGAACTTCTCACCGGTGAAGAAATTATGAAAATTACTGGGCTCCCTGCTGGCAAACGTATTGGCGAACTCAAAACCGGACTAAAAGACCTGCAAATTGAAGGCCAAATTACGACTCGGAAACAGGCTGAGAAATGGCTGCAAGATCAATAACAAAAAAGGGAGTGCAAACAGCCCCCCCTTTTTTTAATAGCTTTTAAACTACTTCACAATTTTCTTTCCCTCTCCACCAAAGTACGTACAGGCCCAATCAATAATCATACCAAAGATCATCGCATCAAGCACAACCCAAAATGGGTTATTAAGTTGGTTTAGCCATTGAAAGTCAGTTTCTACCGCAAATATCGCAGCCAATTGATCATACATAGCCAGGGTAAGTATAAACCCCATCCAGGCCCCAAGAAAAGCCCCTCTAAACCACCAAGGCATATCAAAACCAAACACGGGATTTTTATCCATTACTCCAAAAAGAGCAATCATAGCCCCAGTAGTTACATACCAAGCTACAATAGTTGCTTCAAACCACAGGGTCGTATCAGGAATAATATAGCACAATAAATATACTCCGATAAGAGCTAAGAGTAGGCTAAGGGTTTTCCCTACCACCAAACGTGTAAACAATGAATTTTTCTTAAGCATGTGTTTTGTGTGTTAAAAAACACACTTATTCTAAGACAAACCTAGACTCAAAGCCAACCCTTATTTTTTCTCAATCTTTTTGAAACCCGTATACGGCCACAATACTTCTGGAATATCCACAGATCCATCCACATTTTGGAAGTTCTCTAAGATCGCAATCAACGGCCGCGAAGAAACAGCCGTTCCATTAAGCGCATGAGCATATTGGAGTTTGCCATCAGCATTCTTATAACGCGTATTAAGACGACGAGTCTGAAAATCATCACAGATAGAGGTAGAGGTCATTTCTCTGTATTTACCCTGACCAGGCAGCCAGGCCTCTAGATCGTATTTTTTAGAAGCTGAAACCCCTAGATCACCACAACAGATATTTACTACTTGATAGTGAATCCCTAATTTTTGCAGGATTTCTTCTTCAATGGTTCGAAGTTCCTCATGCATGTTGGCCGAATCTTCAGCTTTACAAAAAATCACCATCTCAATTTTTTCAAACTGATGTACTCGTAAAATTCCTTTCATATCTTTTCCATAACTTCCAGCCTCTCTTCGAAAACACGGGCTATAAGCTGCATAACGCAAAGGCCCTTTAGATAAATCTATCGTTTGTTCTGCATGAATACTTACCATTGGCACTTCACTGGTACCAATAAGATACAAATCATCTTCCCCAGGATTTACACAATAATTTTCATCTCGATCAAAAAATCCAGTTCCCACAATGGCCTCTTTACGAGTCATAAACGGAGGAATTGTAGGGCTAAATCCTTTATTCCAGATTTCATGAAAGGCCCATAACATGAGCGCTTGCTGGAGGATAGCCAACTCATTTTTAAGGTAATAAAACCGAGCTCCAGACACTTTCGCCGCTTGCTCCATGTCCAAAAGATCAAGGTCTTCTGCCAACTCCCAGTGTTCTTTTGGTTCAAAATCAAATGCAGGTTTTTCTCCTTCAAATCGAGCCACCTGGTTTTCTTCGTCACTTTTTCCATCTGGAACTTCTTCTCTCGGAGGGTTTGGGAGCTTGTATAAAATTTCTTCAAAAACGCTCTCTACTTTTTCTAGATCCACCTCTAAAGCCTTTCTTTTATCTGAAATAACCTTCATATCAGAGAGAACTTTTTCTTTTTCTTCACCACTAAGGCTTGGAATGCGTTTAGAAACCCCATTTTGCTCGGCCTTTAAAGCCTCTGTCTGCGCAAGCAGGCCTCGCCTCTTTTCATCGGCTTCAAGTAACTCATCTACCATTGACGACGACACCCCTTTTCGTCCAAGACGAAGTTTAAAATCTTCGGGGTTTTCGCGAATGGCTTTGAGATCAAGCATGGCTAAAAAATTATAAAAAATACAACAATCATTTTTTACTAAAAAAACCACACAAATCAACTGTTCCCAATTAAGTTTTAATGGTATAGTTTTTTCTTATAAAATATTTGACGTTTTTATATAAATATTATAAAATAAATCTTAATCTAAATGAGAAACCACATCTAATAATGAGTATAAGCCAGAAAGACAAAGCCATAGCCCTTATCCGTCGTGCAGAACGCATTCTCTGTGTTACTAAAAGTGACCCACGAGAAGATGGTATGGTGTGCGTAGTAGCCGCTGAACAATTGGGCCAAAGACTACAAAAAGAAACCGTTGCTATCTTGCCTGAAGGCATCAGTACACAATTAGAATTCCTCACTAATGGAAGTGAAATTCATAAAGAACTCGGAGAAAAAGGCGATTTTGTGATTTCTTTATCAACAGAAAATGCCAATGTAGAACGCGTTAAATACACTATTGAAGAAGAATCTGTAGATATTCTTATTACTCCAAAATCAGGAAACTTTAGTGACAAAGATGTATATTTCAAACACAACACGGCCAAATTTGACCTAATTTTAGTCTTTGATGCTCCTAACCTAGAAAGTTTAGGCTCTATCTTTAGTGATAACACAGAGCTTTTTGCTCAATGCCCAACCGTAAATATTTCAGCCGAATCTACCACAGAAGATTTTGCCAAAATCAATTTAATTGATCCAACTAAGTCTTCCAGCACCGAAATCTTTTATGACCTTATTGAGAGCGACCATAATTTCAAAGAAGCTTTGGATGAAGACCTCGCCACAACCCTCCTGACAGGGATCATTGCCAGTACTGGCAGTTTTTTAGAAACCAACACCACTACTTCTAGCTTTGAAGCCGCTAGCCATCTGCAAGAAATAGGAGCCCGGCAATCAGACATCATTGAATACCTCTTTAAAAGAAAATCTTTTGCTACTCTCAAACTTTGGGGAAGAATCTTCAGCCAGCTCCAGCTAGATCCAGTACATCGTATCACTTGGTCAAAACTATCTCAAAGTGACCTTAATGAAGCCGACGCGAATGACAAAGACGTCGATCGTATTAGTGATGAAATCCTCAGATTCACAGAACATGCAGAAATTTCAGTTCTCTTCGTAGAGCAGAAAAATCAAATTTTGGCACAACTCAGAACCCAAAACCAAAACATAGACTGGTCTGAAATTACTGAAAACAAAGACTACAAAATAGCAGAAAAAGGAATTGACCTGATATTTACCAATGAAAGTCTGGCCGAAGTTGAAGTAGATCTAATGCACGAAATCCTCGATTTTCAACAGCAGAGACACCATCTTGAAACAGACCAACCACTTCAAACTTTAGCCCCAAAGTCAAAAAAAGAAACCGATACGCTTCATACAGCATTCCCTATGAAACTAAAGACTAAAAAAGAAGCAAAAAAAGTGAAACCTACCCCCCCCGCAGAAATTCCTTTTGTGGCTCCCAATCAACCACACGAAGTAACCGGTAAAGTAGAAACTCACAAAACTCCAGATCAAGACACTCCACCAGGCACTCAAGCGGCAGAGGTAATCATTGATACCCAGAAAAAAGGGATTCCTGATTGGTTGAAAAAGTCTTTCCCAGACAATCAATAATATTCCGAATATTTCCCGTTTGGAAATTTTTATAAGAAAAATTCACGAATAGTTCGTCAAAAAGTCTTTGCATCGTGGAGCGAAGCGACTTTAGACTTTTTAGAACTTGAGTGATTATTTTTCTAAAAAATTTCCACAGGGTGGCCTTTTTTGGTTTGTTTTTTGGCCATGTAAAAAATGAACAGAAAGACTTCCTAAAAACGCAATTTTGTGATATAATATTCCATTAAACAAATAAAAACATGTACGACTTTAACCTCCTACCTCGACTTATCAAAGAATCTGAAGCCCTTTCAGACGAAGAAAAGCGAAAACTTACTCTCGCACTTCCCCAAATGCCAGATTCTCAAAAAGCAGAACTCTACGACATTCTAAAAAATGAACAGGAACAACGATACGCTATAAATCAAAACCTAAATGCTCAAAGAAAAGAATACGAAACCAAACGAGCTAAAGTAATTTACAGCTATATCGAAAGAAAAGTAGGTGAGGAAGAAGAATCTACCCTTGAGGATATCGACAATGAGTTAGCCCTCATTGATTAATATTAATTTTTAAAAACCAAAAAATGGTACAACATAGAGGACCCGAATACCAAAACAATGCACCACAGAGTGATGCTGAACATCTAGGAAAAATCATAGATCTAAACGTTGCTGCAAAAAACGTTCAAGGCCAAAGGCCTAAACCAGGTAAAACCGAACTAGAAGGTCAATACCCTGGGCTATTTGGAAATAAAGATGGAAGAAAAATTAATGGGGCAATTGTAAAACGAGGTGAATCTCTCACTGGAGGACACGGAAACACTTTCCAATACGAAGAAGGGATTAGCGCCAAAAATGCAGCTGAAGACAGACAAGAAGCTGCAAGGCTCAATGTAAAACGAATGGAAGAAGCTCAACAGATTGAAAAAGAAACAGATGAGCTTGAAGCCCGAGCCCTAGAAGCTGAAAAAGAAGTAACTAACTCTGCAGCAATTCCCACAGGGGCGCCTGAGGCTGATGAAGTAGCTTCTCTAGATAAAGAATTCCAAAACCATCAAGCTGAAGCTGCAAAAGGTCATTCTGACGTTACTGCTGGTACTAGAGGTGCCTTAGAAGACTCAAGCGTAGGTGTTTAAAAACTTAAAAAAATAAAAACAAAAACCGGCCAAAGCCGGTTTTTTTATATTTTTGATACGAAGTCATACAAAGCGTAAATAAGCGTATGGTGCTTATCCATGAATCCGGAAACTCGGGAAAAGCCCTTTTTAAGTCCGGACTTTGAGGGCTTTGGTCCACTTTGGATTTAGTTTTCGGATTCACGAAGTTATACGTGTTTGAAAAAAATTTTATCACGGACAAAGAAGTTCGCCGTTTTTCAGTTCTTTTATAACTGACACTCAAAGTCTGGACTCAGCATATGCAGATGCACCCTAGGAACAATCTGGCCTCCAGCTTCTCCTACATTCATATACAATTTATAGCCTTCTAAATCCTCTAAATCCATAATGTATTTGGCCACTAGAAAAAGTTTTCCAAAGGTTTCTAGGTTTCCTTCATGCACATCCATAGCCGTTACAAATCCCTCTTCTTTTGGCACAATAAGCAGGTGCTTTTCGGCCTTCGGATTTATATCTCTAAAAGCAATTATATCGGGGTCTTCATAGACAATGTCGGCAGGAATTTCACGACGAATAATTTGAGCGAAAACGTCTTCAGGAAGAAAGGCCATCTTTAGAAAGATTATATTAGCTTGTTTTGATAATTTCTATAGAAATTATTAAGAAAAAATAAAATTTTTTCTGGCTAAGCCAACAAGCGACATCATACTATGTTCGATAAAACATGGTTTTAATAAGCGAACTAGTATAATACAAACCTCATTGTACGCTATTTCTGATTTACAAAAAATTTTTTTGGTTTAAGATTTTCCCAGAACAAATGAAGAAACTCCTTGTGGTACTCGTAAAATAGTTCGCTTGACCCCTTTAGTAAGGATTCAGGCGGAGCTCTAAAAATGAGAACCGCTTTTTTAACACAGTATAAACCTCATATCATGATTGGTTCCAATGCTCTCCTAGCCTCCCTTGAAAACCACGGTGTACGTGAGGTATTCGCTTACCCTGGAGGAGCCGTGCTGCCAATCTATGATGAAATGCCCAAACACAACATCCGTCGAATCTTGGTTCGGCACGAACAGGCCGCCGCTTTTGCAGCTCAAGGATACAGCCGGTCTACCCAAAATGTAGGCGTCTGTTTAGCCACTTCTGGCCCAGGAGCGACTAACCTTGTCACCGGGATTGCCGACGCCATGATGGATTCTATTCCGATGGTAGCCATTACGGGGAATGTATTTAAACACCTTATCGGATCCGATGCTTTTCAAGAGACCGATATTGTGGGGATCTGCCAGCCCATTGTAAAACATGCTTACTTTGTAGAAAAAGCCGACGACATCCCTCGCATTATGAAAGAAGCTTTCCACCTAGCGGCCTCTGGACGACCAGGCCCTGTGCTGGTAGATATTCCAAAATGCATACAGATTGAAGCTGTTTCCGAAGATATACAGCAAAAGATTAAACAAAATTTTGACTTCCCTATGCACCTTCCAGGATACGCTTATGAGTATGAAGATTGCCCAGAAGAAGTTGCTAAGGCCGCTGAACTTATTGAAGCGGCCGAAAGACCGGTGATTATCTATGGCCACGGAGTTATCCTTTCTAATGCCGAAAAAGCTCTAGCTGACTTTATTGAAAAATCTGGCATCCCCAATGTGTGGACCTTACACGGGATTGGTGGATTTGATGGAACCCATCCATTGAGTCTGGGAATGCTGGGAATGCACGGAACAGGCGCTGCTAATTTTGCCGTCCATAATGCTGATCTCATTCTTGGAATTGGTATTCGATTTGATGACCGAATCACCGGGAAACTCGATGCCTTTAAAAATAATAAAAAAATCATTCATTTTGATATTGATCCCTCTGAATTTAATAAAAACGTACCGGTCGAAGCCCAGCTCTGTGGGCAAATCCATGATACCCTGCCAAAGCTGACTCAAGCACTCATAAACTCAAGCAAACAAGATTCAAAAACTTCAAAAACAAGAAGTTCAAGGAAACCAGAAAATTCCGCAGATAAGCTTACCGAAAAAGTAAGAGTTCGAGGAAATTTTGTGGATGACGAAGAAATTCAAAGTTTTTCAGGCTTTTGCAAAAGCAGATTTGAACCTTGGACTACATTACTTCAAGCAAAACATCAGAAATGGCCACTTGATACATCTTGTGATGAAAAATTTACTGAAATCTGCGTCATCAACAAACTCTACGAAAGACTTGAAGAAGATGACGTGGTAGTGGTAGACGTAGGCCAACACGAAATGTGGTCAGCTCAAAGATTTTTCCCAAAAAAGTCTAGAAAGTTTCTGGCTTCCGGAGGCCTTGGGTCTATGGGGTTTTCTTTTCCTGCAGCCATTGGCGCTACCTTTTCAGGCCATAATGTTTGGTCTATTTCTGGAGATGGAGGATTCCAGATGAATCTCCAAGAACTCGCGACCGTGGTACAAGACAAAATCCCTGTAAAGATCATCATCTTAAATAACGCTTTCTTAGGAATGGTAAGGCAATGGCAGGAACTTTTTTATGATAAAAATTATGTAGATACGCCTCTGTTTAATCCAGACTATGTAAAACTAGGGGAAGCCTATGGCATCCCAAGTTTCAGAGCTGAAAACCATGAAGAAGCAGAGCGTTGTTTACAAAAAATGAAAACCTATAATGACGGTCCCATCCTTGTAGAATTTAAAGTTAAAAAAGAAGAAAACGTCTTCCCAATGGTACCACAAGGCAAAGCCTTAGGGGAAACCATGCTCAATATTAAAGATCAAATTGACCACTACAAAAAATAACATGGAGAAGCATATTTTGATTGTTACCTCACAAAACGTTCCAGGCGTACTAGCTAAAATGTCTGGTATACTCAGAAGAAAACTTTTTAATGTAGAATCTCTTACCGTAGGGCAAACCTCAAATCCTGAAAAAGCTCGTTTTACAGTTATTATTGCTGGAGATTTCGAGGAGGCTCAGAAAGCCGCACAATCGATTCAAAAAATGGTAGAAATTCTAAGTATCCGTATTGCAGAACCCAAAGATACAATTAGACGCGAAATCGTACTAGCTAAACTAAGTTTAATTGATTTTCAAGATTCTCAACTACTTGAAGAAATTGAAGGTGATGTCCTAGTCAAAGAAATTTATAGAGAAGGTCACACCGTTTGTTTTGAGTTTATAGATACGGCCTCTAATCTTGAAAAACTGCTGGGAAAAATTACCCAAAATAATATTGAGGTGCTTGAATGGGTGCGTAGTGGCGTTATCGCCATTGAGAAGAGTTAATAAAATATTCGATTTTCTCCATTTGAGAATTTTTAGGATTTGAGCCATCATTTTTTACCCACGCAAAAAATAAAATTAACCTATAATCAAAAAAGATAAGCTTTCGTAGTTAAATGGAATAACAATTCCCTCCTAAGGAATAGTTGTAGGTTCGATTCCTGCCGAAGGCACCAGAAAAAACAAAAAGTGTTGTTAACCGTCGATTTATGGTATAATGAAAGAAGATTTGAAACACCATCCATGAAAAAAATTTCATTACTACTAACACTTTCACTTTTTTATATTAATCAAGCGGCCGCCCAAATTATCCCCGCTGGAGGTTTAGGAAGTAAAATTCAAGAAGGAAGAGCCGGACTCTCTGATTTTCCTAAACTAGTTGTACATTGGGTTGAATGGATACTTAGTATGGCTGGAGGATTTGCCGTAGTGATGGTCATGTGGGGCGGTATCAGGTACATGACAGGATCTGCTATGGGAGAAAAAGAAGAGGGTAAAAAAGTTATAATTTATGCACTTTCTGGGCTCTTTGTTTGTTTCTTCGCTTGGTGGTTTGTAGAGTTGATCCAGGTATGGATGACAACATAGTTTATGGGCTGTTTTCCTCCTATTCCCCCTTCCTTGAATTCGTATTCATTTGTTTCGGGACTCCATAAGCTCCTAAACCAAATTCATAATTGAAACCCCGTTTAAGAATCTTTGATAGAAAACTATTGATTGAAGATTTTTTCAATCTGCGCTTCAGCCGCCATCTCTAACTGTTGATACATAATTTCAAATCCATCCAAATGTGAATAATACGGATCATTTACTTCTTTATCATCAAACAAACTTAGTTTTGAATGATACGCTTCTGGAATAATCATTTTCATATTATCCAAATTGGAGTAATCCATCCCAAAGAGGTAATCAAATTCTTTACCATCCTCTGCCGTAAGTTTACGAGCCTTTTGAGTAGAAATATCTATTCCATAAACCTCACATACTTGTTGTGATCTTGCATCAGGAGGTTGGCCAATATGCCAAGCACCAGTACCAGCTGAATCTATTTCAAAATCTATTGCTTCTTGATATCCAGCTGCTTCAAGCTTGGATTTCATGATTCCCTGAGCCGCAGGACTTCGACAAATATTCCCAAGACAGACAAACAAAATTTTTTTCATACACACATTATAGAAATTTAACCTTCTAAAAAAAACTAGATACCGTCAAATATATGGACTCAACCGCTAGCTATTGAAGGGGGGTTCTATAGGCCTGTTTAAAAATCATCCACCAGGTTTGGACTTAGCTATAAAAACGCTCAAACTTATAGAAGCTTCTGTCGGGTCTTGTCCCTCAAACACTGAAGCTTTAACTACACTGCAAGCTCTAAAAAAACAGAGAGCAGCAAAAATTAAGACAACGGCTGATTCCGAGGAATCCCGTTAGCTCGAGGGAACTGCTTATGAGTTGTCGCAATTTTTTTAATGATTACAAAAACTCTTTCAGAGTCACCCAAAGCTGTTTCGTATATAGCTTCAATTTTACCTCCCAATTTTTTTTCTAATCCCTCAAAAATCTTTAAATCTTCATGAATTTGAGGGCCTTGATAAGCCGCAAACAGACCCCCAACTTTTACAAACGGTAAAGCATATTCAAGTAAAACGGGCCAAGGGGCTAAAGCTCTGGCCGTTACTAGATCAAATCTTTCACGGAAAACCTTATCCTGTCCAAAGTCTTCAATACGCCCATGAAAGGTTTTTAAATTCTTTAACCCCAATTCATCACCCATAGCCTGAACGGCTTTCATTTTTTTGCCTACGCTATCCAACGCTGAGATTTGTGCCGTAGGTGAAAATACCGCTAACGGTAAACATGGGAAACCTCCACCAGCTCCAAGGTCTAAAGTTTTTTTACGGCTAAACTCTACATATTTGGTAGGCAACAATGAATCTAAAAAGTGCTTTTCATAAATACCAGCTTTATCCCTAATAGCCGATAAATTTATTTTTGAATTCCACTCAATAAAGCTTTCACAGAGTTTCTCAAACTGCACTTTTTGCTCGGATGAAAGATCAATACCGTTTTCAGAAAACAAAGACATGGATTACAAAATAGCTCTATTTATCTCCAAAACAAAATCTTTAAGCAGACTTAGTTTTTTGACCGTGTATTTTAGTAGAAATTCTTCATCAATTTTTTTATCCCTTATCAAAGGATATCGATGCATAGCCCAATAAGCTTGAAGTTTAAGTATATTGGCCAATGGCGAGTTTTTGTCATATCTTCGAGGTACGGTTTTAAGCACTCCAAACCCAAGATCAGAAAGCTCAAAGGTTTGAGTAAAGGTCTTAGCGTTTATAGAGGCCGCTAATTTAGAATTTTTTGTCACTAAAGCGTCTCGAATTAAATTCAGTTCTGATGGAGGCAATTTATTAATCCCTCCCATGATGTAGAGGTACCCATCAGCACTAATCCCAAAACCATACCCCGCAATCCCCTTTTTTTTACCAGTAGCCGAAAACTTGGCTCCCATATGAGTTTTATACGGCGTTTTATCAGCACTAAATCTAATATCCCGATTAATCCGGAAAAGGGATTTTCGAGGATCGGTGTGTACCAACACTGAATCCACCCCCAACATCTGGGCATGAACACTTTCTACAAAGTCCAAAAACTGAACCCGAATAACCTGGTATTCTTCACGGTGTTTATCCATCCACTGCTTTGAATTATTGGCTTTTAGGCCAACAAGAAAGTCATGCATTCGGTACGGTTCAAATATATTTTTTTTCATCCTATTTGAGCTACTTAATTTTAATAAAATACAAGAAAAAATCGAAGAGCTTTAATGAGCTGTATAAAAAATACAGTGAATGAGTACCACCAGTTTTGACGCAGGAATTTATAAAATTTGGAAGCTCTATTTTATACCCTTTTTAGAAAGATAGAGAGACCCCGAAATATAAAGCCCCAACATTATAACTATTAAGATTTTCACCGAGAGTGGCAGCCCCCATGCCAGAACACCCGCATTCCATATCTGCTCATTAAAGTAGTGCGCCACATCCGCCATAAATTCAAAAAAGAAATTATCTAAAACTCCAATAATTCGATCTCGAAAAAACATCCATAAAAAGAGCAAAAATAGCACCATTACCGACACACTAAAAAGGAATATTTTATTAGCCAACGTGACTACCTCTTCTTCAAATTCCCCATACATGGATTCTACAATAGTAATGATGAGAAAGAAGAAGAAACTCCACGTAAAAACAAGCGCTGTAAGTAAGGGTTCTTGAGTGACATAGGTAACCGTTAATTCCGCTATAGTAGCCACCACAAATTTGGGGAAAAAGTGAAAGTATGGGACCTGGCTACAAAACCGGGTAAACTTCAAAAAATACTGAAAGTACAGCGGCAACTGACGTTCTTTTCTCCGCTGTAAAAATACCGCTGAAAAATAAAAAGGCACGGCCACTACCTCAAAAACTAGGCGTAAAAAAGTATGCGATTTTTTCTTCTCACGAATAAACCAAATAAGCCGGAAAAGAGCCCAAAAAAAGAGCCCCAAAAACGGAAAAGCAAAAGAAAGTATGATAAGCCATTGTTCCATAGCGAAAGCATTAAACTTTTTTAAAAGATAAGTTCAAAACTTTATAGCAGGAAAGAGTCTCCTTTTTAGCAACCGGCCACAACTTTTGATTTGTTTTTGACGGAATTTAGGCAAAACAGCAAAATATCTAGGCATGGGATCACAAAAAACACTCACACACACAGCTACTAAATATTTACAAGCTATTGATACACTTCAGACAACAGGGAAAGTACATCAGATAGATGTGGCTAAATATTTGAAAGTGAGCCCTTCTAGTTGTTTTGAAAGCATCCTCCGACTTATAAAAAAAGAGTTAATTACCCAAGATAACAGCAAATGTTTAGCCCTGACCCCAGAGGGGAAAAAAGTACTAGCAGGCATTCAGCAGAACCAATACATTTTTGCTAGTTTTTTCCGTGAAGTGTTAGGCGAGTGCTGCCAGGACTCAAAAAAGATAGCTTCTCAAATTGAACCCATTCTAGATTTAGACACCACTTTAACCATGTGTCGATTCAATAACTTCCTAGAACATATAAAGGGGCGAAAAGTTGATTTTTGGAAAGAGTGGGCAGATTTTTGCCTAGACCCAACAAAAGATGAGCCCTGCTTGGAATGCGCTCACCGCGATCATTGCCTAAAAACCAAAAAGCAAAAACCCGATTAATAATTACATAAGACCTCAAATCCAGCAGTGCTGAAAAAAGACGCTACTAGCCTGATTTCTTCTTTAGTGGGGATCGCTATCTCATCAAATTCATAACGCTTTCCAATCTTTTCCCATTTGTCTTTCCCGGCTTTGTGATACGGCAAAATTTCTATTTTCTCAGCGCCAGATTGTTTGATTAACAGCACTAACTTATCCAGATATTGAGGGGTATTGGTTATCCCCGGTATCAGTACATACCGAATCCAAATTGGTTTTTTTTGAGTTGATAACCATTCAAGGTTTTCGAGAATAATTTTGTTGCTTACTCCCGTTAAGGCTTGGTGATCTTTATCTTCTAATTGTTTAATACTCACCAAAAAAAGATCCGTATAGGGGGTTATTTTTTCTAAATTTTGAAAACGACTAAAGAGTGAAGTATCCACCGCCGTGTGAATTTCATTTTTTTGACAGAGTTCAAGACATTTTTTAAGAAAACAAGCTTGAAAAAGTGGCTCTCCACCACTGAAAGTAACTCCCCCACCAGAAGAGGTGAAGTACGACTTATTCCGTAGAATTTTTGTAACTAACTGTTCTGGAGTCATCCGGGTTCCGGTCTGAGGCACTGTTACATCAACATTATGACAGTATTTGCACCGCATAGGACAACCAGATAAAAACACCACCGTACGAATTCCTGGGCCGTCAAGTGTTCCCATCGATTCAATAGAATGCACAAAGCCATTTTTACAGCCTCCACAGCCACCACACTTTGAGGTAACTTTTTCTGGTTTTTTCTGCCGATCTCCACCAAGCATATAAAAAGCCATCTTTAGTGTTTAACGTGAAAGGTACGAGCCAGAACCTCTTCCTGCTGTAACTGATTCAAGCTAATAAACCGCACCGCATAACCAGATACTCGAATAGTGAGATTGGGATATTCTTCAGGTTTAGCCATAGCCTCACGTAGCATTGCTTCATTCAAGACATTCACATTCAAGTGATGCGCCTTTTGACTAAAGTATCCATCCATCAAGGCAGTCAAGTTTTGGACACGCATGAGATTATCTTTTCCGAGCCCTTGGGGCGTAATAGAAAAAGTATTAGAAATCCCATCAGTACAACATTCGTATGGCAACTTGGCCACAGAATTAAGCGAAGCTATAGCCCCAAATTTATCACGATTATGCATCGGATTAGCTCCTGGTGAAAAAGCCTCCCTCGCTTTGCGACCATCAGGCGTTGCCCCTGTTTTGTGCCCATACATCACATTCGAAGTAATCGTCAGCACTGACAGCGTATGCTGAGCGTTTCGATAGGCCGGGTACTTTTTTAGAGCTCCATAAAATTTTTGTAAAACTTCGACCGCGATGTCATCTACTCGATCATCATCTGACCCATAAGTAGGGAAATCTCCATTTACCTCAAAATCCACCGTTAGTCCTTTTTCGTTTCTGATTGGTTTTACCTGGGCGTGTTTGATGGCCGACAAACTATCAACCAAAACGGAAAAACCCGCTACGCCAAAAGCCATGAGTCTCTCCACCTCTGGGTCATGCAATGCCATTTGACTGTTTTCATAATAATACCGATCATGCGAATAATGAATAAGATTCATCGTCCCAACGTAACGCTCAGCGACCCAGTCCATAAATTTATATAAAAGATCCTTCACCTCTTCATAGTTCAGAATTTGGTCCGTTTTTAGCGCGGGCACATCAGGGATTATACGCTCTCCATCTAATTCATCTTTCCCCTGGTTTAACACGAGGAGGAGCAGCTTAGCGAGGTTACAACGGGCCCCAAAATATTGCATCTGCTGTCCTACTTTCATAGCTGAAACACAACAAGCAATAGCATAATCATCTTTAAAATCAGGTCGCATCAAGTCATCATTTTCAAATTGTAGCGATGAGGTTTCAATCGAAACCTGACTAACATAATGCTTAAAATTATCCGGTAAGTCTTGCGACCACAGAACCGTCAAATTGGGCTCTGGAGAAGTACTTAAGTTACTAAGGGTATGTAGAAAACGGAAGGTCGTTTTGGTCACTAACGTTCTCCCATCTATTCCCATGCCGCCCAAAGCCAGGGTTACCCAGGTTGGATCTCCCGCAAAAATTTCATTGTATTCTGGCAGCCTGAGTTGTTTGACCAAACGAAGTTTGATAACTAAATCATCAATAATCTCTTGCACCTCTGATTCACTCAAAACTCCATCATGTAAATCTTTCTCAGCATAAATATCTAAAAAGGCATCAAGACGCCCCAAGCTCATCGCGGCTCCATCTTGTTCTTTTACCGCGGCTAAATAGCTAAAATAAAGCCACTGTACAGCTTCTTTAAAATTTTGTGCTGGCTTCGCTATATCAAAACCATAACTCTGCGCCACCATTTTCATGTCCTCCAGGGCTTGTATCTGCCAACCAATTTCTTCTCTCAGCTGTATATTGGAAGTCTCTGGAAACGGTATTTTTTGGTTCAAATACTGCTGGCGATCTTCTATAAGTCGATCCACTCCATACAAAGCTACCCGCCGATAATCACCAATAATTCGTCCCCGTCCGTAATTATCGGGTAATCCAGTTATCAGGCCTTTTGAACGCAACATTTTACCCTCAGGAGTATAAAAATCATTCCAGTATTTGTAGAGCCCAAAAACACCATCATTATGGGTAGTAACGTAATTTTCAAAAGCCGATTTAACCTGTTTATCTAAAGCTTTCCCATAACTTTCACAGGCTCGGTCTACAAGCCGAATCCCCCCTTTTGGTTTAATAGCTCGCTTTAAAGGGCTATCGGTTTGCAGGCCCATAATAATTTCGTTGTTTTTGTCTATATATCCCGGTCTATGACTGGTAATAGTAGAAGGTATTTCTGAATCAATATCAAGCACGCCTCCAGCTTTGCGCTCTTGGGATTGCAAGTTTTCGAGTTTGGCATAAAGGGTTTTCGTCCTTGGCGTAGGAGGTGCCAAAAAAACACTATCCCCTTCGTAGGGGGTGTAATTTTGTTGAATAAAATCCACTACATTTATTTCTTTTTTCCACGTTTCACCAGCAAAATCGTGTTTCATAAAACTTTATAATGAGGCCTTTTCAAGGTAGTTAAATTTAAAGTATTTATCAAAATAAGAAGCTTGAATTCGGTATACCTAATTTAGAAAAATTCGTGTAGGGAAATTATGCCTTAAATCTAGGTAAATAAGAAATAAATCATCTCTTCCTTCAAACACAAAAAAGTTTGGTTGGCCTTAGCGGTTTCATGTATGGGCGTGCACGAACTCTGCGAGTTCGCTTCTTGGCATTACATGCCACAACAAAAAAACTCGCCAACCCTGACGGGCTTGAGAGTTTTTTCGTGGAGCGCGTAGCGAGAATCGAACTCGCGTCTCTGCCTTGGCAAGGCAATATAATAGCCACTATACGATACGCGCAATGTGGCCGAATTCTATTAAAATTGACCTCAAAACTCAAGCCAAAATTCTACTAACCTCCGCATTGTTTTGTATCATAAAAAGAAATCGTATCGGTCAGCACAATATCATCAGCATTACCAAGAATGGCATCCGGTCCGGCTGAACGGAAGTTATCTTTTCTACAATAATCTACCCCTGAATACTCCCCTTCGTTTTCATCTATAAGATAAACACTTCCCCAAGGATCCCGCATGTCTTCCGACCCCAAATCCATATTGGCCTGGGTGGCAATAAGTTCAAAAGCGGCTTTCATATTTACAATACAGGCATGCCCGTCAGCAAGCGTATTAATTTCCTCTCCAGTTCGGCAACTACAATCACTACATCCTTTACTAGTAATATAAAATAATGGCCCATCTCGAAGTGTCCGTGCCATTTTTATAGCTCGGATAAGACTACTAGCCTCAGCCTCAACCTTAGCTCTACGAGCCCTGTCAAAATAACTACTCAAAGTATACACCGAGAGCGTGCCCAGAATACCAATAATGACTATGACCACTAATAATTCTACAAGTGTGAAACCTCTGATTATTTTCATACTCTCCGCATTATACGAAAGTTAACGAAGTTATAAAAATTTTTGATTTAATCTACCCAAAAGCGTTATTTTTCAGAAGCTTCATCATTGGCTTCCATATCAGCCTCTACCTCAGCCAGGTCATCATCACTTGGCTCTTCGGTTTCAACTGCAGCTTCTTCGGTGGTCTCAGGCTCTGGAGGTTGTTCCTCTAGATTTGAAGCAGCCTCCCCATCTTCGGTATGAACCCCTGTGTCATTGTTTTCAACTTCATTCTGGTCCCCTACTTCAGCGTAGTCTTCAGACTGTTTTAGCAAAGACCGTTCTGTGTTTTCTTCAAAATCATCCATATCGGTAACTACACCTTCTTCTACTTGTCCATCTTTGAGGAGTTCTACTTTGAGACAGAGTGATTGAAGTTCTTTCATCAATACATTGAAAGATTCTGGAATAGAAATGAGATCTACTTCTTCGTCTTTTACAATAGATTCATAAGCTTTGGCTCGGCCATGTACATCATCTGATTTGATGGTAAGCATTTCTTGTAGCGTATGAGCGGCTCCATAAGCTTCTAGAGCCCATACCTCCATCTCTCCGAAACGTTGACCTCCATTTTGGGCTTTCCCTCCTAAAGGCTGTTGCGTTACCAAAGAGTATGGCCCTACAGAACGAGCATGAATTTTATCTTCTACTAGATGGATCAGTTTGAGCATATAGGTGGTTCCCACTACTACTTTGTGATCAAATGGTTCTCCCGTTTTTCCGTCAAAAAGAGTAAATTTACCATCGGTTGGCATCTCATTGGCTTTCAAAAAATCTTGAATAGTATTCATTTTAATACCATCTAGAACTGGCGTTGCTACTTTGATTCCCATTTTTGAAGCGGCCATTCCAAGATGCGTTTCAAGCACCTGCCCAATATTCATCCGTGATGACACCCCAAGTGGATTGAGAATAATATCTACTGGTGTTCCATCCTCCATATAGGGCATGTCTTCAGAAGGAACAATTTGTGAGATAACTCCTTTATTTCCATGACGTCCAGCCATTTTATCTCCAGCTTCTAGGTGACGCATTTGAGCCACTTCAACAATAACTCGTTTAAGAACTCCTGTTGGTAAGTCATCCCCTTCACTTCGATCTAGAATTTCAACATTGATTACTTTTCCTCCTGAACCCCTAGGCAGGCGAAGCGAGCTGTCTTTTACATCATGAGCCTTTTCACCAAAGATGGCTCGAAGCAGTCTATCTTCTGCGGTTAGTTCCGTTTCTCCTTTTGGCGTTACTTTCCCCGCCAAGATGTCTCCAGCTAGAGCGGTGGCCCCAATTCTTACAATACCCCCTTCATCAAGATCTTTCAGTTTTCCAGCGGCCACATTGGGGATATCAGCGGTCAACTCTTCTGGCCCCAGTTTCGTATCTCGGACATCCATTTCATATTTTTCAATATGGATAGAATTAAAAAGTCCTTCTCTCACAATCCGATCAGAGACAATCACCGCGTCCTCATAGTTGTATCCGCCCCATGACATATAGGCTACTTTAAGGTTGCGTCCTAGAGCTAAATCTCCTTTTTCTACAGAAGCTCCGTCTACAAGGGTTTCTCCTTTTTTAACTTTGTCTCCAGTGAAAACTCTTGGTCTTTGAGAAATACAGGTAGATTGGTTTGTCCTTTCAAAAGCTTTTACTTCATAGGTGTATTTTTTACCAGATTTACCCACAAAAGTTACTTCACTACTGTCCGCATATTTTACTTCTCCGTCTTCTGGAGCTCGTGTTACTTCTTCTTCAGAAGTAATATGTTCCATTCCTGTTCCAATCACTGGAGATTCAGGACGAACGAGAGGAACCGCTTGTCTCTGCATGTTCGATCCCATCAAGGCACGAGTATTATCATCATGCTCTAGGAATGAAATAAGCGAAGTAGAAAGTGATACAATTTGTTTTGGTGACACATCAATATGTGTAATTTCTTCAGCTGAATACGAACCTGGCTCAAAGTTTTTACGAGCCGAAACATGATTGTTAATAAATTGACCTTTTTCATCTAACTTAGAATTGGCCTGCGCAATACACATATTTCTTTCATGTTCTGCTGGGTAATAATGGACTTCGTTTGTAATGTAGGGGCGGACTGAAATCTCTTTAAGATCCTTTATTTTAGCTAACGCTTTTACCGTCTTATCATCTAGGACTGTATCTTTTTTAACGGCCACTTTTTTGCCATCCATAACCTCTGAAAGAACTATATGTCCACTTCCAGATTTACCATCATTTTTAATAGTACTTTTAACAGTTCGGTAGGGCGTCTCAATAAATCCCATAGGGTTTACGCGGGCATATGAAGCTAAATGAAGCACCAGTCCAATATTCGGCCCTTCAGGCGTTGTTACTGGACAAATCCGTCCATAATGAGAAGGATGCACATCCCGCACTTCAAATGAAGCTCGTTCTCTTGAAAGTCCTCCTGGTCCCATCGCCGAAATTCTTCGCTTATGTTCTAGGGACGCCAAAGGATTGGTTTGATCCATGAATTGAGAAAGTTGCCCAGAAGCAAAAAATTCTCGCATAGCCGCCGTAATAGGACGACAGTTAATCAGCTGGGTAGGCGTTACACTATCCAGTTCTACAATGGTCATTCGGTCTTTTACGATTCGTTCAGTTCGCAGAAGCCCCACTCGGAATTTGTTTTGTACTAGTTCCCCTACTCCTCGGACACGTCGATTAGAAAGATGATCAATATCATCATCACACACCTCAGTACCATTGTTGTACTTAATAAGCTGTTTGATCATTTCAATGAAATCTTCAATTCGGAATACTCGTCCTGCTTCATCATCCTTCGTCTTGAGTTCAAAACGTTGATTAATCTTGTACCTAGCAATAGGTCCAAGATCGTATTTTTTAAAATCAAAGAACATAGATTCCAAAAACGCTTTTGCATTTTCTGGAGTCGCTAAGTCTCCAGGTCGAATTCGTTTATATACTCCTTGCCAGGCTTCCTTGGCAGTCGTAGATTCATCTTTGTCAATGGTTTTAAGAATTGGGTTTTCTGTTTCATCCGTAATCACCTCCTTAAATAAATCCAAAATTTCTTGGTTAGATTCATAGCCAAAAGCTCGTAGGAACATCGTTACTGGGATTTTTCTTTTTCGATCTACCTTCACCCATACAAGCCCCCTTTTATCTGTTTCAGCCTCAAGCCAAGCCCCTCGTTTAGGAATCATTTTCGAAGTGTAGGTTCCCGTCACGGCTGTATTTGGTCCAAAGAAAATCCCAGGACTTCGTACAATTTGAGAAACAATAACCCGCTCAATTCCATTAATGATAAATGTTCCCGTTTCGGTGATAAGTGGCACTTGCCCAAAGTACACATCTTGTTCTTTAATCTCTCCAGACTCAAGATTGGTCAAAGCCACATGCGCTCGGATCGAAGATTCATAAGTGAGTCCTTTTTTCTTGCAGTATGCAATCTCATGTTTTGGATCTTCTACCTCATGAGAAAGAATCTCTAGACGCAGTTTTTTCCCTGTAGCATCTTCAATAGGATTAATTTCATCAAGCAGTTCTTGCACTCCTTCGCGCAGAAACCATTCATACGAATTAAGCTGTACTTCAATAAGATCTGGAAACGGAAAATCCTTTCCGGTATCAGCTGTAAAAAAATGACGACCGTTGATCTCACCTTGTGGTTTTAATGCGGCTGGGAAACTGGTTTTTTTGGTAGAAACTTTGGGCATGGATTAAAAAAATTAAATTAAAAGTTATTTAAAAAGCTTAAAAACAAGACCTCCAAGAAAACCCAAAATCACCACCAAAAAGCGTATGTAGCAATACACAACTGAAGGCCTTTTGAATCTGACGAGAGAGTCCGTAGTTTTTTAGCATTTTAAAAAGAAATAAGCGACAAGACATACACCTTAAAACAAAGCCTTTGTCCTGCCCCATTCATCACTCATCTAAAAATCTTTGGGGAAATTCTCACGAAATATAGTTTCCTAGTGACTCATGTCAACCTAAAAGGATCAAAAAAAACGAAGGGCAAGACAAAAGAAAAGCCCCTTAGGTAAACTGGATAGAAAGAGGAGGCAAAAAGCCTCTATTCAGCAAATTGAAAAGTTCCAAGCACCGTCTCTAATCCGTAGTAATTGATATCAAATTGATCTTCTGTAGCCGTATAAGTAACGACATACACTGTTCCATCTTTAATCGTAATAATTTGAGCTACCTTTAGCTCAGTCTCCTCTTGATCCATTGCGTAAGTAACCATTTTAGCTCTTTGGCCAGCTATTTCACCGTCCTCTTTTGAGAGCACTTCATAATCATCAAAGAAAGCCTCAAGCTCTGAAACAGATTTTTCAATATACTCATCCAGAGAAATATCTTTATTCGCTTCATCTAAATTTTCTAAAACAATATTTACATTTTCTTGAAAATCATCAGCACTGCCAGATAAGGGGGAAAGGAACATCACTAAAGTGCCAAAGTGATTATCTCTTTTTTCCCAATTATCTGGGTAGTTGAAAGAAATACCTTCGTTGTTATAAGTACCCGCAACACCCGTATTGGTTTCACTTTCATCCAAAGCCTGATCTATAGTTTCAGAAAGGTCTTGACTGAATTCTTCCACAGGGGGCCCTGGAAGTGTGTTTTGCTTCTCTTCTGGGGTTTTGGCCCTACAGGCGGATAAAGACAAAATCAAAACAAAAGCGAGACCAAAAGTGTATAATTTTTTCATCAGGCCAATTCTATGCTTCACTCAAAACAAACACAAATTTGATTTCACCATTTGCATTAATAAACTTCGTTTAGACTTTTTAATACTTCCCAAAATCTTCACACAAAAACACAGAGCAGAAGCCCCCTTTTGTGTGAAAGAAAAGTAATGATGAAGGAACGTGCCATTTTCTTTTAAAAAACAAACCAAACAAAAAAATCGAGTTAAAAAATGGAGAGGTGACAGAGTGGTCGAATGTGCTCGCCTGGAACGCGGGTGTGGGGGCAACTCCACCGTGGGTTCGAATCCCATCCTCTCCGCCAGAACATACACTAATGGCACCTGATTCCTTTCCACTCTAGTGGACAGTAATGAGGAGCTTTTGTGTATTTAAAGAATTTAAACCCTTTCTAGGATTGGTTCTAGTGTTTCAAGGGTAGTAGACCTATAACCATATCTAGAGTGGGCACTAAGGGCGATTTCCAAAGAACAAAAAAGGCTCCAAATAAATCACTTGAAGCCTTGTCTTAACATTACCTCTCAGTACCACTATAATCTTCATCTTCCCAATCTTCTTCATCCTCATAAGATTGAATTTCAGTCATAATATCTCGAATGCTACGTCCACGTGTACGGAGTGATTTAAAAACGAACTTTGAATTTAAGTCGGAGTCGTTTTTATATGTTAGATTTTTCATGATTATTTAAGGTTAAAAGCTATGATCTAGCGACTTTTTGTCGATGACATCAAATTTATCGAGTTCTTTATAGTAGATAATATAGATCAACAAGTTCGCTAGACTAAAACAGGCATACAAAATATTCACCCACAAGCTTTGGTCATTGATAGCAAAGATAACCTCTATGGCTGGCGCTATAATGGCGATTTGCACCAGATATTTAATGCTTAGATTCTGATACTTAAAATAAAACACCATTATTTTGTACGCTTTTAAAAGCACAATGATGTAAGCAATGTTGTGAATAATGTTATTAAAGTCAGGTTCAAAGCTAGTCAACAAAAGGTTGAGTCCCATTCTAACGCTGTAAATTATCAACGCTAAAATTGTGATCATAATAACTATCGTAAACACAAAATCGGTGTACTTCGTGATTTGTTCGATTCTGGCTTTAATATTTTTCATATTTTTTTAGGCCGTTAGTGTAAATTGTTTTTGGCGGTTTCTCAGCCAGCGGCGAACCAGTCCAAAAATGACAATCAAAATCGGCATGATAAGAACATTTGCCCAACGTATAGTGGCTTTAGCCTCATCTGACATGAGTTTTATTGGACGATCGGTAATTTGTTTAGAACGGATAGAAATCAATGATTCTCCAATGGTTAGAGCATCAATAGCATTACTCATAAATACTAGATTTTCAGGAGAGTTTTGAATGAACTCTCGGGTGATGAATCGAGTATTGGGTACAAACAAGAATTTTCCTTCTCCCTCTCGCTGTGCCATAACCGCTAATGGAAGCGGTTCTCGTTCTTCTCGAGTGATTCCAAACTCCTGCTGAGGATCGAGTGAAATCATGGTATCTGTCCAGACTTCTTTCATTTCTGGCTCGGGAGTTTCTTCATTATTTTCTGCTTCTGAGTTTTCGCCACCCCCTTCAACTTCAGACTTTTCAGTAGATCCCTCAGGTTCTACTGGCACTTTGCTCAGTTGTTTTCCTGGAAGTTCTTGATAATACGGTGAAGTTTGAGCGAGTACTTCGATATTAACATCGTCTTTTTCAGTTACTTCAATCGGGCTTACCCAAGGGAACGTGACACTTGGAAGATCCCCAGTAATAGCATTTTCTTTCGCTAGATCGACTGATTTTACCCAGAGAGGGTATGGAAGACTCATGCGAAAAAAACCTCCAGAAAAGCTCGCATTATCATTTACCGCATCAGCAATAAGGCTCGTTCGGATATTCAATCCGTAGTCCTCCAAAATATTGGCGAAGTCAGTAGAAGCATTCTGGGTGAATGAACCAAGTACATTAATAGCATCCGTTAGAAAGATAATATTTTTACCCTCGGTTGATAAAGATTTCAGCTTTTCAGCCTCTTCATCCGTAAAATCCTCTGTAGCGCCCGCAATAATCAAAGTTTGCAGTTCCGAAAGATTTTCATCTTCTAGGGTTACACTTCGAACTTCATAGTTTTTACTCAAAACATCCTGCAATGGAATCTCATCTTCTCCACCTTCTCGGAATCTTCGTTCCAAATTACTCAGGGTTTTCGTTCCATGGTCGCTTAAAAAGCCAATGATCGGTAGTTTTTCCGTAGAAACTTTCTTTATGGCTGAGGTGAGTTGGTACTCAAAGTCACTCAAATCGGTAATCGCTGGTAAAGTTTCAAATTTAGTAAATCGTTCAGAAAATTCGGTTTTAGAACTATCTTCGGTGGTAACCGCCAATCCCAAATAAGCTTGTACTACTTGCTGTTGATCTCGTTCGATCACTTGTAATTGAAGGGGTAATACACCAAATTGATATACCCAATTTTGAGCGTCTTCATCTGTTTTTGGATCAAGAATTTCTAACTCAAGATGTCCACTACTTCGAGATTCATATTCATCAAGCATATCTTGAACATCTCGAGATAAGCTTTGCATTTGAGCTGGAATATTGCTCGATATAAACGCTTTAATGGAAACTGGCTTTTCGAGTGTTTCCAAGATGTCTTTTGATGCGGTTGAAAGGGTGTAATTTTTATTAGCCGTTCCATCAAAACGTGCGAAAGCAAACTGACTCCCAATGTTGAGTAAAATAGCGACTAAAACCGTAACGGCTGTAGCACTTCGCCAGAAAAGACGCTTTGGCCAAAAGGAAGCGGACAAGAAAGCCATATTAGCCAGTAAAAACAAGCTTATAAAGCTGACATAGAAGATAATGTCTCGAGTATCAATAACTCCACGAATCATCGATTTATAGTGAGCGCCCAAACCAATTTGTCCTAAAATTTCTCCAATCACGCTCGGAAAAAAGATGGTCACAAAGCCTTCTCCAACAATGTAGAAAGCAAAACACACCAAGATAGAAATAAGAAAGGCGACAATTTGGTTTTTCGTAATAGCCGAGACGAGCAAGCCAATCGAAATGTACGCACACCCGAGCAGTAAGGCTCCCAGATAAGAAATCCAAACCACACCCCAGTCAAGGCTTCCAAGGGTTGAGACAGAAAAGGCAAATGGCAGCGTCAAAGCTAAGGCGAGCAGTAAAAAGAGTCCAATACTGGCGGCTTTGGCAAGCACGATTTTTATGGGGGATATTCCGCTGGTAAATAAAGTCTCAATGGTTCCAGACCTTGTTTCTTCCGCCCAAGAACGCATGGTAAAGCTCGGAATCAGGAAAAGGAATGTCCACGGCAGTAAGAGAAAAAAGTCTCTCATGTCAGCTTGTCCAAGTAGAAAGAACGTTCGAAAGAACATCCAACCACTAAAACTAAGAAAGACCGCTAAAAAGACATACCCAATAGCAGAGTTAAAGAATATACGAAATTCTTTCTGAATAATGGCTAAAATTGATTTCATTTTTGTTGTTGGGTTAAGTGTCTAAAGATGTCTTCTAGTGAAGCTTTTTGGAGAGAAAGACCGATCAAATCTAATTTTGCCTGAATAACTTTTCGAGCCACTTCCGCTCGACAGTCATTGTCCGCATGAACAAGAAGTATATGATCTGATTTTTCTACATGAGTTACTCCTTTTATGGCCTCAACAGCTTTTTTAGCTTTGGTTATATCAGACGCTTTACCGTCAATTTCTACCGCAATATGGAATTGCGCTTCACTACTCCCAAAAGATAGTTTTGATTTTTCACTTTCCTCGATCACTTGTCCGTTATTGATAACTATTACGTTATCAGCCATAGCTTCTACCTCTTGCATGATATGGGTAGAGAGAAGGATCGTTTTGTCTTCTTTCCACGAAGCAATCAGCTCTCGGATTTCTAAAATCTGATTGGGGTCAAGCCCGGTGGTGGGTTCATCCAAGATCAAAATCTCCGGATCATGAATGATGGCTTGAGCAAGTCCGACTCTTTGTTTATACCCTTTGGAAAGTTCTGAAATATCGAAGTAAAGTTTTTCACTTAAACCACAAGATTTAGCGACAATTCGAATGCGTTTTTCTCTCTCAGATTCAGGAATGCCATGTATTTTGGCACTAAAGTCTAAGTGTTCCCATACATTGAGTTCGGGATAGAGAGGCGCATTTTCAGGTAGATACCCGATATGGCTCTGGAGACGTTCTCGGTTTTTTTCGGTTAAGACCTCACCATCAATGAGCACCTGCCCACTACTGGCCTCTAAAAAACCTGTAATTATCTTCATAGAGGTGGTTTTCCCCGCTCCATTTGGACCGAGGAGAGCGGTGATTTTTCCTTTTTCAATGGTGAAATTCACGCCGTCTAGAGCGATAAAATTTCCATAACGTTTTTGTATATTTTGGAGTTCAATCATCTTATAGAGCGTTAATCGGTAGTAATAGGAATAACATCTGTTGAAGCTGGTTCAACTGATTTTTTTGGCAGAGTTATAGTAAGGGTTCCGTCTTTGTATTTTGCTTCTGTAGCTGATTTGTCTACAGGATGAGGCAGAAGGATTTGGCGGGCAAAGCTCCCACTTAATCGCTCTCGGTAGTAATATTTTTTATCATCTTTTTCTTCTGACTCCTGATTTTCTTTCTTTCCCTGAACCATGAGCCAGCGATCATTTTTAACTTCTACTTCAATATCTTCCAGATCAAAGTGTGGAATATCAATCGTAGCAACTAATTGATCTTCTTGTTCTTCTAAATCGAGGGGGTAGTTGTTCGCTATCGAAATTCTAGGAAAAGAAAAATCCCATAAGTTACTATTCCAACGATTCATAAAGTTTCGATGATAGGAAAAGAAAGGGTCATCAAAAAAGGGATCATCCCAAATATCTTGGTATCGATTATTGTTCGTTTCTTCATTTCGTTCCCACCAAAAAGCATGGGCTGTAGTGTGACTCAACAAAATAAGGCCGAGCAAAAAAACAGATATGATTTTTTTCATCATTAAAAAGGTTAGAAAATAATTAAGCATTCCCAGCCCCTAAGTTAAGAGACTGGGAATATAAAAGATCTACTTCAGAAGTTTCACTTTTAGACTTTTGCGCTTACTTTCTTCCCTTTTGGGGATTTCGATCGTTAATACTCCGTTTTTAGAACTGCACTCTGCTTCTTCTAAATGAGCAGAAGCAGGAAATTGAAGTTTCTGATAAAAAGAACCACTCATACGTTCATTTCTGAGGTATTTACTAGAATTTTCTTCAGAAGCAGATTCGCGACTTCCATGAACAATAAGAGCATTATCTTCGATTTCGACAGAAACATCGTCAGGATCAAATCCTGGCAAGTCCATCTGAGCGATAAATTTATGTTCTTCTTCACGAACATCCATTGCTGGGCTCATGTGGTGCTTAGTTGATCCATGTGTGTCAAAAAATGGATCTTGAAAAAATGGGGAAGTTCCCCAGAAATCTCCAAAAAAATTTCCTAGACTAGAGTCAAAAGGAGATGGAGAAAGCGTTTGTGGCCGATGCCGAACGATTCTTGTACTCATGATGAATAAAGATTAAGAAATATTAGCAGTCTCATTATAAGACTGCCAAAAAAGAGAGTCAAGAAAACTTATATTGACAAAGTCAATTTCTTGAAATTTTGATAAATTTTTAAGGGTAAAAATGTGACCGATGCACTATGAGGATAGGGCTGGAGGATAAAACTAAGCTTGAGATCTTGTTGAGCTTTATGGGGATTGATACAGTTTTTGAAGTGGGTTCGAATCCCATCCTCTCCGCCATTTTAAAAATATCAGGCTTATGCCTGATTTTTTCAAGTAACTCGGAAGGTATGAGAACCCGTATCTGAAAGAGGGGTTCGATACACAGTCACGCTAAAAACTTTTCAAAAGCTTGAGTAATCCCTGTCTCTCCGCCAGAAAAACAGACCATAAGGCATTAAATTAATCTCGGCATACAGAAGATTGATCCCTCTCTTTTAGAGGTAAATTGAGTCAGTAACCCAATACTTATCTACCTAAACTTTAAAAAGAAAAACTATTTAATAGTTTGCCCTGGCAAAATAAGATCAAGAACTCCGTGCCCCATCCATTTTTTAATAAATTTGGCTACTTTTCCATCTAGGTTTGGCGTGTACCTTCTTTTAGGCGCACTACTTCGAGCTGCATGCAGCACCGCCTTGGCTATCGTGTCTGGGGATGCCCCGTTATCAACTCCTTTACTCCAGTGGGCCCGAAAATTTTTCATCTGCGTTTTATAAGGCGCGGCATTCGGATGTTTTTCACATTTATCAAGGTAGGGTAAACTGGCGTTATCAATATCCGTATCGATATACCCCGGCTCTATAAGCGATACCTTAATACCAAAGGCTTTCACCTCCATTCGAAGTGCATCTCCAAGCGCTTGTTGTGCATGTTTAGTGGCTGGGTACCAAGCCATACCAGGCAACGAAACATGACCAGCACTTGAAGAACAGATAATAACTCGACCAAATTGTTGGGCTCTCATATGTGGTAAAACCGCAGTAAGCACCCTAGCATTCCCCAACACATTCACATCAAACTGGTAGCGCACATCTTCAATATCTTGCAGCTCTACTGGCCCCAAAAGACAAAATCCCGCATTGGCAAATAACGCATCAATACGCCCTTCTTTTTCAATGATCGTATCCACCACTTTTTGCACGGCCTCATCATCGGTTACATCACAGTGCATAGCGATGGCTCCAAGAGCTTCTAAATCTTTCATTAGTTCGACACGACGAGCCACACCATAGACTTTAAATCCATTTTCCTGCAGCATTTTTGCCGAAGCGTGTCCGATTCCAGTTGAAGCACCAGTAACCAGTGCAATTTTTTGAGAATTTTTCATGAAATTTTAAATGAGTACTTACTCACTTTGTAAATTATAACTTGGAAGTCAAATTAATTTTTTAACGCGCTAATGAACTCTCAATTCATTTAAAGCTCTAAAGTTTTTTCCAAATTTTTGATTTTTTAGAAATGGTTCTGAGTGAGCATTAACCCGTGTTTTTAGAAAAATATTTTTTCATTGAAAATTTTTTTTGTCAATTAATTTTTTAGTTTTTAGTTTTTTACTTAAAGGATATCTTCACTTTTTTTTATCGTCTTTTTTTGAGCACAAAAATAGTTCTTAATCTTGACTTAATATTCACATAGTAGAACTTTAGATAATTTTATGTTCCAATAAACAGGTACAAAAATGTGATTTTTTAAAATGAATCAAAAATTCCCTCATCGGTTGCTGGTTTCACTGTGTGTCGTATCTTTCGTATTTTTTAATAACGCCTCCCTTGCTCTGGCTGCCCCTGGGGGAGTGCAGACTGATCTGGGGTTGTGGCTCAAGGCTAATGCCGGCGTCTTCTCTGACGCGGGGACAACCGCCGCCACCGATGGAGCGGAGATTCAGGAGTGGCAGGATCAATCCAGTGCCGGTATTGACGCGACAGAAGCAACCAATAGTAATCAGAGGCCGACTTTTCAGAGCGATGCAGCTAACCTGGTAAATTTTAATCCCTCCGTTCTCTTTGATGGGTCAAATGACAGATTTTTGCTGGATAGCAATAGTATAGCCCTGGGAAACACGAGCTATTCGTTTCGCGCGGTCAGTACGGTAGGAACCAATAGCAATGGAAACGCCATTCTCGGTAGCGCCGGTACCGGTACTCGAAAAAGTACATTATTAGAGCTTAACGCGGGGAGTCCTCCGCAGGTGTTTTCTTTCTGGCAGGCTACTAATTTGAGCGCGGATGCCACCAATGTTGACAACGATGATATTGTGATTGTAGGAGATAATTATGACAATACGGTCGGGCGAACGGTTTTTTCCAATGGTCTGCAAATAGGCTCAAACGCAAATACTAGTCATAGTGCGACAGATGGGCTCATAAAAGTAGGAGAGTTTTCTACTACTGGGAGTACCGCTGACCGGTTTACTGGGCGAATGATGGAAGTTATCGCGTATTCGAATACTAAAAGTTCAACCGAACTTAATAGGATAGATGCTTATCTGGCGCTCAAATACGGAATCACTCTTGATCAAGCGGTCGCCACCGCCTACTTAGCCAGTGATGGTAGTACCAAGATGTGGGACGAGACGGTCAATGCTACCTATAACAACGATATCTTTGGTATTGGGCGTGATGACGGATCGAACCTAGATCAAAGAGTATCAAAATCTCTAAATGATGATGCCATCCTGACGGTAGCATTAGATAATGACTTTACCAGTGCCAATAATGACGCCAGTCGTACTACAGCCTTTGGTAGTGATTTAAGTTTTCTGATGTTTGCCAACAATAATGGGGCGGCCACCTTTGCGGTAGCCGGCACTAACCAAGTGCTTGACCGCGTGTGGCAAGTCCAAGAAGAAGGGACGGTAGGCTCCGTGCAACTACAGTTTGACATGGATGACGCGGACTTTGATATAGCAACGCTAGACAGATACGAGCTACTGGTTGATACCGATAACGATGCAGACTTTAGTGACGAAACCCCTGTCAGTATGACCAATACTACGGGGAGTCTCTGGAGCACTTCCTTTGATTTTACTGATGGGCAGCTATTTACGGTAGCCCTTGGAAACGCCGCTCCAACTGACATCGCCCTTGATGGAGGTAATAGCGATACGATTATTGAAAATACCGTGGCCAACACGGATATTGGTACGCTCACCACAACAGACTCTGATGTTGCAGACACCCATACTTACAGTTTGGCCTGTAGTGTGGCTGGGGCTGACGACAGCCATTTCGCCATTGTTGGGGATAAACTGCAAAATACGACTGTCTTTGATTATGAAACGCCCGTAGACGCTAACACGGACAATAGCTATGAAGTCTGTGTTCGTGTCACTGATTCAGGAGTGGGCAATGCGACCTATGATGAAATTCTAACGGTGGTGGTTCAAGATATTGTCGACGAAACTCCGCCCGTGATCAGTGAAACCACCCCGGTCGATACCCCTACGAATGATAGCACCCCAAGCTACACTTTCACTACCGACGAAGCCGGGACTATCACCTATGGAGGTAGCTGTAGTAGTGCCACTACGGCGGCCGTAGTCGGACCAAACACCGTTGACTTTAATACCTTAGCGGAAGGCCCCTACACCGATTGTACAATCACGGTTACTGATGCCGCTAGTAATGTGTCTAATCAAATTACCGTTAGTAGCTTTACGATTGATACAACGGCGCCAACGACGACCCCACCAAGTCCAGGAGTAACGACGCCGAGCTCAGGACCGGTGAATGCAACCGTGACCATTCCTGCCGGTAGTTGTGGAGCCGATTACGCAAACGGAACGGCCCTTTGGAATACGAATCCAGCCGGACAAATTAATCCTCACCCAACCACGGTGAGTCTCGATGCCAGTGGAGACTACCCTCAAACGGTACTCGATACTTCTGGGTCTTCTGGTTCCTTTGATCTCACCTTAACTTGTACAGACCAAGCCGGAAACCCTGGCCCTACTCTCGATCCAGCTGTCGGTTCCTTTACCGCTGACCATGTCGCCCCTGTAATAGCTATTGATTCCCCTCTCATGGGAGATGATATCTTTAATGCCTCTGAAGCAGGAACGGTCACCATCAGTGGTTCCACTGATGCCGAAGACGGCCAAACCGTTGCCGTTTCCGTCGGCACCGTTAGTGGTAACACGACCGCCTCTTCTGGAACCTGGTCACTCGTCTTAGACCTCTCTGGTGAAGCCAACGGGTCTTTGGCCATAACCGCAGACGTCAGCGACATCGCTGGTAATGCAGCTACTCAAGCAACCGCTTCTATTACTAAAGATGCGGCCGCCCCTACTACAACACCACCTACTCCTGGAGTAACAACCCCTGCGGTAGGGCCAGTCGGCCCAACCGTAACCATTCCTGCCGGTAGTTGTGGAGCCGATTACGCAAACGGAACGGCCCTTTGGAATACGAATCCAGCCGGACAAATTAATCCTCACCCAACCACGGTGAGTCTCGATGCCAGTGGAGACTACCCTCAAACGGTACTCGATACTTCTGGGTCTTCTGGTTCCTTTGATCTCACCTTAACTTGTACAGACCAAGCTGGAAACCCTGGCCCTACTCTCGATCCAGCTGTCGGTTCCTTTACCGCTGACCATGTCGCCCCTGTAATAGCTATTGATTCCCCTCTCATGGGAGATGATATCTTTAATGCCTCTGAAGCAGGAACGGTCACCATCAGTGGTTCCACTGATGCCGAAGACGGCCAAACCGTTGCCGTTTCCGTCGGCACCGTTAGTGGTAACACGACCGCCTCTTCTGGAACCTGGTCACTCGTCTTAGACCTCTCTGGTGAAGCCAACGGGTCTTTGGCCATAACCGCAGACGTCAGCGACATCGCTGGTAATGCAGCTACTCAAGCAACTGCTTCTATTACTAAAGATGCGGCCGCCCCTACTACAACACCACCTACTCCTGGAGTAACAACCCCTGCGGTAGGGCCAGTCGGCCCAACCGTAACCATTCCTGCCGGTAGTTGTGGAGCCGATTACGCAAACGGAACGGCCCTTTGGAATACGAATCCAGCCGGACAAATTAATCCTCACCCAACCACGGTGAGTCTCGATGCCAGTGGAGACTACCCTCAAACGGTACTCGATACTTCTGGGTCTTCTGGTTCCTTTGATCTCACCTTAACTTGTACAGACCAAGCCGGAAACCCTGGCCCTACTCTCGATCCAGCTGTCGGTTCCTTTACCGCTGACCATGTCGCCCCTGTAATAGCTATTGATTCCCCTCTCATGGGAGATGATATCTTTAATGCCTCTGAAGCAGGAACGGTCACCATCAGTGGTTCCACTGATGCCGAAGACGGCCAAACCGTTGCCGTTTCCGTCGGCACCGTTAGTGGCAACACGACCGCCTCTTCTGGAACCTGGTCACTCATCTTAGACCTCTCTGGTGAAGCCAACGGGTCTTTGGCCATAACCGCAGACGTCAGCGACATCGCTGGTAATGCAGCTACTCAAGCAACCGCTTCTATTACTAAAGATGCGGCCGCCCCTACTACAACACCACCTACTCCTGGAGTAACAACCCCTGCGGTAGGGCCAGTCGGCCCAACCGTAACCATTCCTGCCGGTAGTTGTGGAGCCGATTACGCAAACGGAACGGCCCTTTGGAATACGAATCCAGCCGGACAAATTAATCCTCACCCAACCACGGTGAGTCTCGATGCCAGTGGAGACTACCCTCAAACGGTACTCGATACTTCTGGGTCTTCTGGTTCCTTTGATCTCACCTTAACTTGTACAGACCAAGCTGGAAACCCTGGCCCTACTCTCGATCCAGCTGTCGGTTCCTTTACCGCTGACCATGTCGCCCCTGTAATAGCTATTGATTCCCCTCTCATGGGAGATGATATCTTTAATGCCTCTGAAGCAGGAACGGTCACCATCAGTGGTTCCACTGATGCCGAAGACGGCCAAACCGTTGCCGTTTCCGTCGGCACCGTTAGTGGTAACACGACCGCCTCTTCTGGAACCTGGTCACTCGTCTTAGACCTCTCTGGTGAAGCCAACGGGTCTTTGGCCATAACCGCAGACGTCAGCGACATCGCTGGTAATGCAGCTACTCAAGCAACCGCTTCTATTACTAAAGATGCGGCCGCCCCTACTACAACACCACCTACTCCTGGAGTAACAACCCCTGCGGTAGGGCCAGTCGGCCCAACCGTAACCATTCCTGCCGGTAGTTGTGGAGCCGATTACGCAAACGGAACGGCCCTTTGGAATACGAATCCAGCCGGACAAATTAATCCTCACCCAACCACGGTGAGTCTCGATGCCAGTGGAGACTACCCTCAAACGGTACTCGATACTTCTGGGTCTTCTGGTTCCTTTGATCTCACCTTAACTTGTACAGACCAAGCCGGAAACCCTGGCCCTACTCTCGATCCAGCTGTCGGTTCCTTTACCGCTGACCATGTCGCCCCTGTAATAGCTATTGATTCCCCTCTCATGGGAGATGATATCTTTAATGCCTCTGAAGCAGGAACGGTCACCATCAGTGGTTCCACTGATGCCGAAGACGGCCAAACCGTTGCCGTTTCCGTCGGCACCGTTAGTGGTAACACGACCGCCTCTTCTGGAACCTGGTCACTCGTCTTAGACCTCTCTGGTGAAGCCAACGGGTCTTTGGCCATAACCGCAGACGTCAGCGACATCGCTGGTAATGCAGCTACTCAAGCAACCGCTTCTATTACTAAAGATGCGGCCGCCCCTACTACAACACCACCTACTCCTGGAGTAACAACCCCTGCGGTAGGGCCAGTCGGCCCAACCGTAACCATTCCTGCCGGTAGTTGTGGAGCCGATTACGCAAACGGAACGGCCCTTTGGAATACGAATCCAGCCGGACAAATTAATCCTCACCCAACCACGGTGAGTCTCGATGCCAGTGGAGACTACCCTCAAACGGTACTCGATACTTCTGGGTCTTCTGGTTCCTTTGATCTCACCTTAACTTGTACAGACCAAGCTGGAAACCCTGGCCCTACTCTCGATCCAGCTGTCGGTTCCTTTACCGCTGACCATGTCGCCCCTGTAATAGCTATTGATTCCCCTCTCATGGGAGATGATATCTTTAATGCCTCTGAAGCAGGAACGGTCACCATCAGTGGTTCCACTGATGCCGAAGACGGCCAAACCGTTGCCGTTTCCGTCGGCACCGTTAGTGGTAACACGACCGCCTCTTCTGGAACCTGGTCACTCGTCTTAGACCTCTCTGGTGAAGCCAACGGGTCTTTGGCCATAACCGCAGACGTCAGCGACATCGCTGGTAATGCAGCTACTCAAGCAACCGCTTCTATTACTAAAGATGCGGTGGCACCAACGACGACCCCACTCCCAACTACCCCAACAGCGACAGGGGTGGTTACCTCTCCAACAGCCATTGCAGGAAGTTGTGGTCTTGAAGCCGCCAATGGGACGGTGTCATTTACTACTACTCCAACTGGAGGACTTAATCCTGATCCGCAGGTACTTACACTAGACGGCAATGGTGATTATAGTGGTACGCTCTCATGGGATGCCGGTAGTGATGGCAATAGCTATAGTCTCGATGTGACTTGTATTGATGCTGCCGGTAATATAGGGCCAACAACTGGAGTGAGTCCTATAACCTCAGATTTAAGTGAGCCTACTCCACCAGTAGTATATCCCATCACTACGACGACCAACCCTATTAAAGGAACCAGTGAACCAGGTTCTGTTATTAATGTATCACCATTGACCTGTGATAATGCTCCTATAGTGACTGATACTTCAGGAAATTGGAGTTGTGATGTGACTTCATCTCTACCAATCGCCGCGTTAACAACCATAGATGTGACCGCCACTGATTCAGCCGGGAATGTCAGTGATCCAACAATGACCACCGTAGTTGACCCCACTACAACGACCGTACCACCAACCGTCGAGCCTACTGATGGAGATCCTGTAACCGGTACCGGAGAACCGGGGGCCCTGATTACCGTTAAAGACAACTTGGGAAATATTCTCTGTCAAACATCCGTTTTCCCAAACGGCACTTTCATCTGTAGTCCGGTCAGTCCGGCTCCAAGTCCTGGAGATACCCTTGAGGTGACTCAAAATATAGCTCCGAACGGCGAATCAGCGCCAACAGAATTGATGGTTATCGATCCAACAGCGGTTGTGTTACCGCCTACCGTCAGTCCAACCGACGGAGATGTAATAACCGGAACGGCAGAGCCAAATGCTACGGTGCGGATTATTAATCCAACTTCGGGACTAACGTTGTGTACGGCTACGGCGGATGGATCCGGGAACTTTAGCTGTGATCTGAGCCCAGACCTTACTGATGGACAAACCGTCAACGTCACCGCCACCGTAGATGGAACCTCTTCATTGCCAACTACTATTACGGTTGATAGTAGTGATTCTGATGGAGACGGAATAGATAATACTGATGAGATAGGGGCCATTAATGGCGGAGATGGAAATGGTGATGGGATGCCTGATGATGAACAAACCTCAGTCACCTCTGTCATGAACCCCGTTACTAGCCAACCAGTCACTATGTCAGTCACGGGCGGAAACTGTCGTGTGATTGATGGTTATGATGTCGAGTTTGAAAGCGCTCAAACTACTCAAGATAGCGCCTTTGATTACCCGATCGGGCTGTTTGATTTTGAGCTTTATTGTACTAGCGTCGGGCAGAGCACAGACGTAACGTTCTATCTAGATAAAGAGTACGATACCACGGGATGGGTCTGGAGAAAGATCAATCGGAGCGCGGGAGTTTATAGCACTTTTAATGAAACAGTTACCTATGGAACCGCCACTATAGGCACTGATACGGTGACAACCGTAAATATTGTAGTAGCGGACAATAATAGCGATGATGAAGATGCTACAGCTAATGCTCGTATTCTTGATCCCTCTGGACCGGCTTTGCCAGCACCTACTAGTTCCGGCTCCGGTGGTGGCGGAGGCAGTGCTCCGATTCGTCATATAATTACTATGTGTAGCTATGACACAGGGAAGTGTGAAAATATTTTCCCTACGGGAAATGATGAAACTTATAAAACGTACCGAAAATGTTACCAGTCTGGGGTTAAGTCTGGGATAGAATGTGCTACCGAATGGGCATTGGCCAAAAACTACGTAGCAGTAGAAGATTTTGCACCAGCCACCGATCAATCACAATCTAACGCTGAAGAGAGTTCCGCTTTGGTTCCAGAAGAAACGAAAACCGTCATTAGTGATGATAATCTTTGTGAAACCGTCATCTACCGACGTTATCCAGGCCGAAGGGGTGTTGGGGTCTCTGCTAATATATTTGGGGATACCCTTGAGACCCATTTAGCTTACCCTTACCTGGTAGACCTAAATGAACAAAACATTGTAAATGGTGACGCAAAAACCGGTAATGCTCGGTTGGATAATGAAATTAGTCGGGCGGAAGTGATGAAAATCATGACTATAGCTCGTCAAGATTCAATGAAGCAGGGAGAATGTGCTGAGTTAACCAGGTTCCCAGATGTTAATACAGGAGCTTGGTATCACCACTTTGTCCAAAACATGGAACAGCAAGATATAGTGCATGGGTATGGTGATGGCCTCTACCGACCTGGTAAAAACATTATTAAAGCCGAGATCTATAAAATTCTAGCCCTCTCCTTTGGCTACATTACCTATGATGAAGCAAATCAAATAGCGGTTGAACGTGGCGTTGAATGGTATGTCCCTTATATTGAGGCTTTAGGAAAAAATATTGCTGTACCAAACGCCATAGCTGAGGCTGAACCGGATAAAGTGATGACTAGAGGTGAAGCCTTTACCCTGCTCTCATTAGTACTCAAAAACATTGACGGTCTCTAGCATTCTCATCCAACTAAGAAGACTACTACCAAAAAGGCTCCCGAATTACTTAATGATTCGGAAGTCTTTTGATTTTTGAAAAAGTGGAGCCTTTTTTTATTAGTATCTCACCTCAAAAAAAGAATCAAAATCTACTGAGATTTACATACACAATCATAAATTAAAACAGGGTTATCCGCTCTTTTAATTTACTTTCTTTTTTACTTTATTTTACTAAAAACAGAGTGAACCTTAAAAAAAATGAACTTTATCGCCGATCCTATCCTAATTGCCTTCAGCCTCACCCTTTTTGCTGGTCTTGCCACTGGTATTGGAAGTTTATTAGCCTTCGCCGCTAAACCAACCAATGACAAATTTTTGTCTATAGCGCTTGGATTTTCTGCCGGGGTTATGCTGTATGTCTCCTTTGTAGAGATTTTTGTAAAAGCTCGAGCTTCACTTTCCGAAGCCACAGATGAAACGACTGGGTACTGGCTAGCCACTATTGGATTTTTTGCAGGGATGATCATTATTGCCCTGATTGATAAGTGTATAGATTATGATCATGGAAATCCTCATGAAATACACGATCCCAAAGAAATGGACAGTCAACAAGAAAAGCGCAAGCACAGGCTTTTACGCATGGGACTTTTTACAGCCCTTGCCATTGCGATTCATAACTTCCCTGAGGGGCTTACAACCTTTTTAGCCGCTATGGAAGATCCCGCTTTAGGTGTCGCTATCGCTATCGCTATTGCGATTCATAATATCCCTGAAGGAATTGCGGTTTCTATTCCCATCTACCATGCAACCGGAAGCCGATTAAAAGCTTTCTGGTATTCTTTTGCTTCTGGAATCGTAGAACCTATAGGCGCTGTTTTAGGATACTTTTTATTGCTTCGGTTCTTTAATGATCTTACCTTCGGCATAGTCTTTGCCGCCGTTGGAGGCGTGATGGTCTTTATTTCGCTCGACCAGCTTTTACCAACCGCCAAAAAATATGGGGAACACCATCTTTCTATTTATGGTCTTATGGCCGGAATGAGCATTATGGCCTTGAGTTTATTGTTGTTTTTATAAAATGCCTGAACTCCCCATACCAAGCAATCCAACAATCAAACCCACCGTTCCACATACACCTCCCAAAAGCCAGAACCGCATAACTACCTGAGTTTCAGACCACCCTTGGGCTTCAAAGTGATGATGAATTGGAGCAATGCGAAAGAGCTTTTTCTTAAATCGTTTTTTCCAGAAAAGCTGCAGTATTACGGAGATCGTTTCAAGTACAAAAATAAATCCAACAATGGCTAGCACCAGGACGGCATTAGTCAGCATTGCGATTACCCCTAATGTAGCCCCTAAAGCTAAACTCCCCGTATCTCCCATGTAGATAGAAGCCGGAGGCACATTAAACCACAAAAACGCTAACAAAGCCGCTACCACAACCAAACAAAACGTGGCCAAAATCGGTAGACCTGCAAAATACGCAATCACTCCAAACACTCCATAAGCAATGGCCAAGAGTCCTCCAGCCAAACCGTCTAAACCATCGGTTAGGTTTACCGAGTTAGACACCCCCACTAAAATAAAAATAAACAGCGGAAAGTACCAAAACCCAATATCAAAGTCCCCTACTCCTGGCACATGAATAATCGACCACTCGAGCCGAAACACAAACCACGCGGCGCCTACCACCGCAAATAACACCAACGTCCAGAGTTTAACTCGAGCCGATAGTCCCTTTTGAGCCGATTTTTCAGTGATGTTTAAATAATCATCCATCACCCCAAGAGCTCCAACACAAATTAATGTCGCTAGAGGTAAATACGTTTCTCCGCGGTTAAGCAACGAATGATCTACAAGCCCAAAATAAGCCAGCACCCGAGAAATTAACACCGTCATGACCACCGCCAAAATAATCACTATACCGCCCATTGTGGGCGTGCCAGCTTTATGAGAATGCAGTTGAGAAAACAGTTTAGCCACCCCTCCCGAAAGCCCTTCAGAACGAATTTTTTGGGTTAACTTATAGTTAATAACAAACCGTATAAAGTAGGGAAAAAACAATACCGCTAACAAAAAACTACACAGCCCATAACTGAATATATAAAACAAATTTTCTACGTGAAATGAAACCATATTTTGTTACTGTTATTAAATTTTTTAAGGGAAAAACACAAATCATTCTTCACAAATTTTTACCTCACTTTCCCACCTGCCAAACGCTAAAAATATAAAAATAAGTATCGCCAAAGGCGTCATATCCAAAATGGTGGCAAAATTCATTAACAACAAAAACACACTCGCCATACAAATCCAACGGAATGAAAACTTCAAATACAAGCTCCCCCAAAACATCACGGCTAAAAATAAACCAAGCCCCCCAAGCTGAGCAAAATAATCCACAAATACATTTTCAGCAATAGGCGCTTTATCATTATTATTGATCGCTAAATTTTTGGCTCTAGCCGCTGGCCCTAGTTCTCCTAAATTTCCAGTAACTGGATTTTCTAATCCCATATAAAAAGCCTGTATAGGTCTTGTAATATGATCTGAATCACTTATTCGAACAATTTTTTTGTTCAAGAAAGAAATATCCCCAGCAATAGGTTCTGAAAAGCCCAGTTTTGTCATAGCCAAAACACACACTAGCATCAACCAGACTACTACCCACGACTCTATTTTTTTAAGGGATCCTCCATCAAATTTTACATATCGCCAAAACAGATTCGCTACTATCAAAAGCCCCGCCCCTAAAATTCCGGCTCGTGATCCACTCTGAAAAATCCCTAACCCCAGAATCATAATAACGCCCCAGTCAAACCACTTAAACCTCCTAATAAAAAAGCACTGCACAAAAAGAGCTAAAAGCAGTATATGCGCAAATTCCACTGGACCAGAGGCCCCTCCCTGAATACGGATAAAACCTTCACTTGTCTGATGATACAAAGGCAAAGTCTGCCCTGGAACCCAAGAAGAAATTGTCTGGGAATAAAAATTTTTAAGTACTTCAAACCCACCTAAAAACTTTCCCCACAACCCAAAAATTGTGGATAAAACCGTACTCCAGACAAAAAATGTGGAAAACTTTTTGAAGAATCTACAAAAATTTTTATGCCCACTTTTTCCAGGTTTGAGCAAACTTTTACAGATTAGATTGTGCAATACAAAGGCAAAAAAGCCTAATCCCAAATACCGGAAAGCCACCGCCGAAGTATAAGGATCAGCCTTTAAAAAAACCAATACACTTCCCCACCCTAAAAACAGTAAAGCCCAAAAATCAGGCGTCCGAAATAGCCGCCCAAAAGTCAGCTCATTTTGGCGGTTTTTAACGCTTGAATTTAAAAAATTCGACATATACCCCCACCCCACCAAAATACCAAGCGCTAACAAAACAATTTCTTTCCAAAACCGAAATCCTTCCGGAAAAAAAACCGTAATCATACCATGCCAAGGCAATCCCAAGGCTAAAAGCAGGCACAAAGACTGAGTAAATTTAAACATATTTGTAACTATGATAACATAATTTTCTTGAATGAAAATTTGCAAAGTTTTATGGTGAATTTGATGAAAAAAATTTTCATGGCCATCGGAATATTATGTATGACCAATATAAGTGTCAGCTTCGCTGCCGACCTGATAGTTGAAAAAAGACTCATTACCCCTAAAACCCTTCCTAAAAATGCTATTAGAGTGCCTTTCTTAGAAGTGAAACTCTGGGCTCAAGGCGGAGCGGTAAATGTAAAGAGTTTCACGATCCAAAGAACGGGTCTCTCTACCAATGAAGATTTTGGAAGAGTTTGGGCTGAAGCCGACAACTTTTTACGTTCTCGAAGCCGCAATATTAACAACGACGATTTAGTTGAAACCTCCTTTTATCGTCCGCTCCATATTCCCAATGGTAGTAGCGCGACCGTTACTATTTATGCCAATCTAGAATTTGATTCTGGAGGTGGGAGAACCGCGGCCTTTAATCTGGTCGGCCTTGAAACCGACGCTGACAATACTCAGTTTGAAGATACGCGATCCATGAGCCAAATACTCGCCAAAAAACCGATAGCCGTTACCCAATCGCAAAACACCAACTCTAGATACGATCGAACTCGCTTCCGAATCAAATGTACTTATGGACGGTGTAAACTGGTACCACGAAATTAAATTTTAAAATTCCTTTTCAACCTCCCGTTTGAAATTAAAACTTCATGAACAAACTTAAGGTCTCGTGGTTTCCTTAAGTGAGTGAATACCTATTTTGAAAGGAGAAGCCTAGGGGAAAATCTTTTCCCCTAGGAGCTTATCCTCGATATTCGAGGAAGTTTTCTCCTATACGCAATTTATCCCCTGGAACCGCTCCTTGCTTTTGAAGTTCAGCAACCACGCCCCATTTTTTGAGCACATCATAGATACGTTCTTGCGCTTCAATATTTTCCCAATCAGTCTGCCGAGCGATTTGAGATAATCGAGTGTTTACTAAATCCCACCAAAATTCACTCTTTTCAATATTCACCTTACGTCCGACATCCGCTTCCCCTGGTCTAAACTCTACCCTATCTGGGGCCTCTTTTTCTATTTCTGGAGGTAATACCTCTGGAATTTCATGAATCAAAAATTTCAAAAGTGTATCTATCCCCTCATGAGTGGCAGCCGAAACCCCAAAAGGTTTCATCCCAAATTTTTCTTCAAATTCTTCCCCCAAAAATTGTTCAAATTCCGCATCACTCACATCAATCTTGGTAAAAACCGGTACAAAAGGCTTTTCAGCCAACCTCGGTGAAAAAGTTTCGAGCTCCTTACGGATCACTTCAAAATCTTTAAGAGGGGTATCTGAATTGACATCAATCAACTGCAACACGTACCGAGCTCTCTCAATATGTTTGAGAAACTGATGCCCCAGTCCTTTTCCTTCATGGGCTCCTTCAATCAGTCCTGGAACATCTACAAAAACCAAATCTCTATCATCTATCTTGGCGACTCCTAAGTTGGGAACCAGCGTTGTAAAATGGTACTCCGCCACCTTTGGTTTGGCATTAGAGACTACCGATATAAACGTGGATTTTCCCACGCTGGGGTATCCTACCAAGGCCACATCAGCTACTAATTTAAGTTCCAAATCTAGATCAAAAGACTCTCCTAAATCTCCTTTTTCGGCAAAGTTAGGCGCTTGGCGAATAGAGTTTACAAACCCTGCATTTCCCTTGCCTCCAATACCTCCATGAGCTATTAACACTTGTTGATTTTCTCGAGTCAGATCAGCTAAAACCTGACCCGTGTGTTGATCACGAATAATAGTACCTACCGGTACTTTGATAATGAGATCTTCACCATTTCGTCCCGTCCGGTTACACTTATCGCCTGGTTGTCCATTTTCTGCCTGAAACTCTTTTTTATACCGAAAATCAGACAAAGTATGTAGATTATTTACTGCCACAAATAAGAGATCGCCCCCTTGTCCTCCGTTTCCTCCATCTGGTCCTCCTTTAGGTACATATTTTTCCCGGCGGAAATGGGCACACCCATCACCTCCTTTACCAGCGGAAACTGAAATTTTAGCTTCATCTACAAACATCAGACCGAATGTAGGGAAATTCTGATTTAGCGCAAAAAAAAACGGCCGAAGCCGTTTTTAGTTAACTCTTAGTATTTAAGTTCTTATTTTGCTTTCTTAGCAATATCAGCAATCTTATCAAATACCTTTGGATAGTGAATAGCCATTTCAGAAAGGTTTTTTCGGTCTACTTCCATCTGGGCATGAAGCCAAGCATTTTTAGCTCGAGAATAGGTAAGCCCTCTTTCTTTAAGCGCGGCAGAAATACGACCAATCCATAAGGCCCGCATGTCTCGTTTTTTTTGCTTTCGTCCTTTGTAAGCATTTTGACCCGCTTTCATAACCGCTTGCATAGCCAAGCGAAAAACTGAGTTTCTTTTACCTCGATATCCTTTAGCGGCTTTCACCACTTTTTTATGTCTCGCTCTGGCTGCCGGTCCTCCTTTTACCCGTACCATTATTTACTGATTTTAAGTAGTCTAGAAAGCATTTTCATGTGCCCTTTCGGAGCCACAACTCCGTTTCTGTCGCCTTTGAGAGCTCGTTTGTTTTTAGAGCTAAGAAGATGGTTTTTACAAGACTTTTGAAAAACTACCTTCCCTGAACCCGTTACACGAGTTCTTTTTTTGGTTCCAGAATGGGTTTTTTGCTTCATAGTAATTTGTATAGCCGCCGGAATTTAGAGAAATTGGAAAACTTGTCAAACAAATATTTGTCCAATAACAAAGAAGCCAAAAAGGTTTACATAAGTTTTCAGGAAATGTTTTTGAACGAGGCGGCAAAGAAAAATTTTAATAAGTCGTAGTGCTCTCCTACGACGCATGAATTTTTCTGCAGCAAACAAAGTTCAAAGCATTTACCGGGAACTTTATCCTTTCTTTTGGGGCTTTAGAACCGCAATAATCTGAAACCCTCCCAATTTCGGCTCTTGTTCAACAATTCCAAATTCAGAGAGAGAGGCCAAGAAAGCTTTCATTTTTTCAATCGCGAGGTCTTTGTGGGCTTTTTCTCGTCCACGCATTACCATTTGAACTCTCACAGGATGGCCTGTAGTCAAAAACTCTTCTGCACGGACTCTTTGCCGTTCTAAGTCTCCTACCCCAATCCTAAAACTCAGACGAATTCCCTTCATCTCGTAACCCTTTGAAGCTTTTTTCTGAGCCTGATCTTTCTTTTTTTGTTCGTACAAAAACTTACCAAAGTCGATAATTTTACACACAGGGGGGTCGGCTTTGGGTGAGATTTCCACTAAATCTAGTTCGAGTTCTTTCGCTTTTCCAAGCGCTTCTGCCGTACTCATAACGCCAAGCATCTCACCGCTATCGGTAACTACTCGCACCTTGGGAGCTCTGATACGTTCATTGGTTCTTTCTTTTGGCTGGAACTTCGGTCCCCGCTTTCCTTTATTTCTCCGACCGCCACGAAATGAGATTGCTATGGTAAAGTAATAATTTAAAAATCCTCAGGATTGTATTTCCTAACGGCCTTTTGTCAAATTCACCAAGCACAATACTAGACACTCTGCTCTCGTGTCTATAAACTTAAAGGCGATGCTAAAAACACCTATTTTCATTACCAATTTTAAAAATTATGAGCAAGCCACAGGCAATAACGCTGTAAAACTAGCGCTTATTCACCAAAAAGTGGCGGAAGATACTGGGGTCTCTCTTGGGGTAGCGGTCTCTAGTTTTGATCTACATAGAGTCAGTCAAGCCGTTTCTATCCCCGTTTTTGCTCAACACCTGGATCCTATAGATTACGGGAGTTTCACTGGACATAACTTGGCTCAAAATGCCAAAAATTCTGGAGCTATTGGAACCCTGATTAATCACTCAGAACGACGTGTTGAAACCGACATTATGACCAACATTTTGGCTTGTGCTCAAAAATCGAGTCTCATGCGAATAGTCTGTGCCGAAGATCCAGAAGAGATTGAAACCTTCGCTCAGCTCGACCCAGACTTTCTGGCCTTTGAACCCCCTGAACTCATCGGAAGCAGTGCTAAATCTGTAGCCACAGAAGAGCCTAAATCTATTGCCGAATCGGTAGAAGTCAGTGGTGGCATTCCCCTCCTTGTAGGCGCTGGAATCAGTACGCCAAAAGACATTGAAGTCAGCCTTAAACTCGGAGCCAAAGGCTTCCTTGTAGCCAGCGCGGTAGTAAAGGCAAGCAACCCACAAAAGAAGCTTAGAGAACTCGTAGCCGCCTTTTAGGAAGCTAAAAGAATTTATTAGCACATTAACAAACTAACTCTCATGAAATCCAAAGCTCAAAAATTCACCTCCCAAAACGCCTGGCTCTACTATATCTTTGGTGGCAGTGTGCTGGTGTATTTTTGGCTGACTAAAGAGTTTATTATCTGGACTCTCAATTACGGAGATACCGACAGCACCATCCAACTCTACATGTACACCATCGGAGTCATCTGGCTACTATCTGTATTCTTTAACTGGATTGAACTTAAAAAATTCCTCAACACCTGGTGGCCAGGGGTGTTACTAGCAATATTCCCACTCCTCATAATCCCACTAGTTCTCCTGGTTCTCTTTGGGCTTCATTTAGTAGAAATCTGGCTTCAGTAGACTACGTCTAATTTTATCTGATCAGTCAGATGCGGAAGATTATTCACCCAGAATGGGGTAATCGTCATTTTTACCACTGATTCAATTTCTGGATGATTGACAAGCATACCTCGAGCTTCACTTGCACTTTTCCCTAAGATTTCTTTTTTCAGCAACTGCTGCCAGTCTCGAGCAAACTGGTTTTGAGCTTCAAAGTCCAGGGTCTCTACTCCGCCCATAGTCACCGACAACTTCACCCATCCCTTTTCCACAAAATCTTCCGTTTCTAACACTCTATATTCAACGGTATTTTGGTCTATTTCAATAATCTTCTTACGGTGGTCTTGGTTTTCTTTTATTTTTTCAGACAGGATTTTAACAATTGCAGACTGATCAAACACCAACCCCGACATTTTCAAAGCCCCCTTGACTTCAAATGCCTGCAGGGGTTGTCCGGTTTGCGTATCATCATATTCATAAGACAGTAACTCTGAAGTGAGCAACTCCCCTTGCTCTAACAATATATAAGCCTTGTCTTCACGATCACTTCGTTTGGCCAGTTCTTCTTTCAGATTTTCGGTCGCTCGAATTCTAAACGAGTCTTCTAATATCGGTTGGGCTAGTTCTGCATCCGTCTCCCCTACAAAATAATTCGTGAGCGTTGACCCTCCTACTAGTGGCCCCTGGTTGGCTTTGGCATAATAGAGTTCCCGAGTTTCTTTACGGAGTGCCGGGAAATAGAGTTCTGTTCCCGCATCAATATTTCCACGCGATCCAATGGGTTTTTCATCGGCGTCATACTCAAATGCTATGACTTCTACTGTCGCTTCACCAGGCTTCCCTTCAACTCGAGGTGGCACCGTCACATCTCCCTGCATCTGCAAAATCACTCCATCTTCAGACGCTAAGCGTGAAGGCAGTAAGTATTTGGGTTCTTCGGTTTCATTAAAGATCGTCACCTTTCCCCGAGCATTCGTTAGTTCATAGGTTCTTCCCGTCGAAGGGAAAGTTTGCGTATCGCTCACTTCAGTCTCTACTCTGATCCCCTGGATCTTTGGCAGGTTTTTATCACTCGACGCAAACTGGGCATCTGGTAGTCCTACCACAATGTTTTGGGTTACTTCTGAAGTAGATATCCGAGGTTTGATCACAATTTCTGCCTGAGGCGAAATAACAAAAAACACACTCCCCAATCCTCCAATAATAATCAGTAACACAAAGAAATACACTCCCCTCAGAGACTTTTCCTGCGTGAGGTTTTCAATCTTACGGGTCAAAAATTGAGGTTTGGACGTGTTTTGAACCTTGGGTTTGGCGTCTATTTTTTTGGCTTCAAACACATTCTTTTGCGCCTCTATTTTTCCAAAAAAATGACTCAAACTTTGCCCCTCAACCCCCTCATATTCCTCGGGTTCATATCCCTGAACGGTAAATTTATGCTTATTAAGACACTGGTGAAAATATGTTTTTGGGGTTACGAAGATGATATTCTTTTTAGATTTCAGAACCGCTTGCCGTAACCGTTTCAAAAAAACCAATTCAGTAATGAGTAAAAAATCCCTATCCACTATAAAACATATATCGGTACTTTCAGTAGTTTTCAAAAATGTCAAAACATCCGCCGCGGTATTACCCGACTTGAGGTGAATTTTGAGTTTTTGATTTTTTTTCATCGCGTCATTCAAGGTAATAAAGTGGTCTGAAATTGCAATGGCTTGAGATGATAATTTTTTTACACATTTTTACTTGACTTAGGTATACCTAAAAATAAGGTGTGCACATAAGTTCAATAAAAATTTGCAACTCAGTTGCATTTAACTATTTTCTTTCTGAATTTTTTAAATCTTATTCCAGCCATGACTAACATTTCTGTTCCATGTACAAATAGCTGTGACGCAGCTACAAACTGCCCAGTAAAAGCTTTAAATTCCTTCAAACCTTTAGATCCTGATAAAGAAAGCGTTGTTTTGGGAATGCTATCTACTACAGAACAAATTCATTCACTGCTTGAAGAAATGGGCCAAGACCCTGAGCATGGTGATGAAATTCAAGTTTTACTATCTAAACCTTGCTCTGGCACTAATTCTTGCGGTCATAAATGTGATGCACATGAATTAGGTCATCATGGAGATGCCGTTAAAGTTGATGAACGTTCTGAACATATCTGCGATCCAGAAAGTCTTCAAGAATTAGCTGATGCTATTGGTAGAATTATAGCTAACTGTACTGACCACGATCATGTACACCAATTAAAAACATCCCTAGACAGTTTAAGAAGCTTCATTTCTCAACTTAGAGCTATTCGTGAATGCACAAGAAAATTATGTGCATATGCTAAAGATCCAGGAGACCCTTTTCCATCTGCCCCAGAATTTAGTGCTAGTCAGCTTCCTAAAGATTTCTAATTTTAACTTAAAAAGTGGGACTAGATAACCCAGAAGTCAAAAAGGAAAGTCTAACGATCATCCTTGACGAAACTTTGAATAAAGGTAAGCATTTTTCATTGAAAAATGTTTATGAAGCCGTTAAAGAAAAAGATGGCAAGACTCCAAACGCAGAAAGATGTTTAGCTGCTATTCCGTTCTTTATTAATGGACTAAATTTCAAAGGACGTTTAGGTGATGTTTCTGGTAAAGAACTAGCTTCATTTATAGAAGAAAATCCTGATTCAGTTCTTAGCAAATTTGTCAGTCTAGGCGCTATTGATACAAAGGAAGAAACTCCACAAGAAAAAATCCAAGAATTCTATGCAAAAGAGCTTGAAGCTATCTATAAAATTGTAGCCAAACAAAAACAAGGGGGGGAAAGGGTTAAATCTAAAGATATTGCAGAATATTTACGAAGTACAAGAGACCCAGAAAAAATTGCCTTAGCTGAACTACTAGAAAAAGAAGAAGCTATAAGCAAACCTAAATGGTTAGCTTTTTCGACTCAGAAAGAAGTGCAGTACAACCAAAAAGAAACTCTTTCTATCACTGCGTTTTCCGGCTCTATCGACACCAAATATCCAGGACTATGGAACAACATTACAGAGCTAGTAACCCAGTTCCAAAAAGATCATCCAGAATACGGTCATCCCACCAAAACAGAGTACTTTATCAAAAAATTCACCGAGATTAAAAAATCTCGTGAAGCTGAATACAACGCGGCAGAGACCCGTGCTATTGATACCTTCCTTACAAACCTTCCAGATAACCTCTGGGGAGATTTGGATAAAGCCGTAGCCGAATTCCAAAAAAATAATCCCCGCTTCACCGGCCCTAAACAAGCCGAGTATTTTAAACGCGTCATGCAAGAGCGCATTGATAAATACAATGCCGAAGAAACCAAAGCTATTGATGACTACTTAAATAATCTAGCGGTTGATGATCCACTCTGGAGTGACCCAGAAAAAGCCGCTCAAGCCTTCCATGCGGCCAACAGCAAGTTCGCTGGCAAACACAAAGTAGACTACTTCAAAGAACGATTAGAAGCCGCCAAGCTCAAAAACCGCGAAGCCTTCAACACCGCTGAAAACAAAAAACTAGATGCCTTCTTTGACACCCTAAGTGTAGAAGAACAAGACCAGCCAAACCTAGTCCTACAAAAATTCCAAGCCCTCAATCCAGAATACAGAGATGCAAATAAAGCTCAGTACGTCAAAAATCGTCTAACCGAATACAGAAAATCAAAAGAAGCACTCTTTAATGCGGAAGAAAACCAAGCTATTGATAGCTTCCTTTCCAACGCAGAAAGAAGCAATCTTTCACTCTTTGATAATCCTGAGCAAGCCGCAAACCAATACCAGTCTCAGACCAAATTTAAAGGCGCCGCTAAAGCCCAGTACTTTAAAACCAAGCTTGAAGCCAAGCGCAAAGAAGTCTTTAAATCTCAAAGTGAAAGCTTTGCCAGCATAGCCAATTCTCTAGGTGATCCAGAGATCAGCGCCGCTATGATCGCCTCATTTGAGTTTGTAAATTCATTAGAGGTTCGAGGTAATTACCTCAACGGGCAAGGCAGCGAAAGTATTAAAGCCAAAGTCGCCCAATACAAACCACTCATCGGCAAAATCAAAGCCCAAGAGCCAGAGCTACTGGAGCGCAGTAAAGCCTTCCCAGAGCTGGCCCAAATGCTCACCCAAGAAAGCACCCAATACCAAAACGGTAAAAAGGTTTATAACAGCAGCTTCTATTCTCCACGAAAGTATGCGGAATTCTTAGACCAATTCCAGGCTCAACTCACCGCCAAAGAAACCTTAGAAAACCAAGAAAAAACTCAAGCCCTCAGTATTATTTCACAAAAGAGTCTCAAAGACGCTCCACAAATCCGCCTTCAAAATCCTACTTACGAAGCTTTTACCGGGCAGCTCAAAAAGGCTGGGTTTTATGGCCTCAAAAAAGAACTCTACCAAGATCCAGAAATCAGGCAGGCCATCGCCAGTAAAAACCGAGAAATATACCAACACTGGCTTAGTGAGCAAGAAAAACACATTGATAAAAATAAAGTTCAGGAAACCAACGAAACCAAAGCCGCCGTTAGCATCGTCAACCGTAGAACCCTCAAAGATATCCCAGATATTCCGGCTGGCACTAAAATGGACTACAACCAGTTTAGAGATCATCTGAAAAAGAATCGGTTCTACAACATCAAACCCGAACTTTACGAAAAAGAAGCCGTCCGCAACGCTATCGCGGATAAAAATAGAGCCCTCTTTCTCGAATGGCGAAAAGACCACGAGGTCAATACCAAATTTGGGATGGCTCAAATCCAAAAAGCCCAACTCCCAAAGAACCTCCCCCAAAATCTGGATAAACAAGCCTTTATCAAAACCCTTGGCATTGATAAAAACTTTTATGGTATCCCAGATCATGTCTATGACCTTCCAGAAGTCAAAGCCACAGCCTGGGCCAGAACCGATCAACTGTTTGCCCTGTATGAAGCCTCAAGTGACCAACCAACTCCAGAAAATGTCCTAGACCAACAAGCCCTTAACGATCATCAAAAATTTGTGAACACCGTTGATCAGTTTGGACGAGCCGCACTCCAAAAGCCTACTGAATTCACTACCTACGAAGACTTTGAAAAAGCCTTCTTCTTGGCGCATCCAGACCAAAAAGCCCTATTCCTTGACCCTAAAACTTATAAAGAATTACTCCAAAAACAATGGAACATCATTGATAACCTCAATGCCAAATCTGACCTAGAAAAAGCCCGACAAGAAGAATCAGAAACGGCTCTTGAACTTGAGAATCTAAGTCCTGAAGACACCGAAAATCCGGATAAATACGAACCTATACCAGATCAATACAACGTTAACTGGAGACGATTTGGCCAAAGACTTTCGCCCCAAGAACAGATGAAAGGGATGGATAGATTTATGCGTATTCATAACAGACCAGAGACCGGCCTGCAAAACCTAATGCAGCACTTTCACCAACCCCTAGCTGGGTTTATTTTGGAAGCTTTGGCCGTCATCCCTCAAGACAAATTCGATATCCTAATGCAGAAGATGAAAGAAACTTCTGTCCGTTCAGGCAGTCAAGAAGACGCCCAAAACTGGCTACACGTATTCTGTGAAAATATTGGTATGAGCTACCTAGCCAAAGAAACACCAGAAGCCTTTACAGAAATGAAGCAAAACTACCAAACACGATTCAGCAGTAGCTTTGAAAACGATGCCAAATCTAGAACCGAAGAAGCCGAAGCTGAAGACGAAATAGTAGATATAGCGCCTGAAAATGAAGAAGCTGATCTAGAAGCCCTAGAAGATGAAATTGTACCAGAAATACTGGACGAAGACGCAGATGATCTAGAGGCTCCAGCAGATGAATTAGATCCAGAGATTGATGAACCTATACTTGATGAAGATAGTGAAGCACTTGAAATCCCAGAATCCGAAACCCCTGATCTAAAAACACCAGTCGAAGAAATGGCAGATGAAGAATTAGATAAAGTTGAAGGTGAAATCCTCACCCCAGAAACCGATCACAACATCATTGAGCCAAACCTGACTGAATTTGATCATGAAGCACAAGAACTCCAAACCGACGAGCAAATTGAAGACGTTGATATCATGGAAGACGCTGAAGTGGAAGCTGACAGCATCCTAGAGGACGATGAAATAGAAACTCTACTCGAAGAAGAACTCGCTGAAGGTGAAGACATCCAAGACCAAGACAGAGAAGCAATGTCTGAAATCCTCAATGATGAAATGGAAGCCGAAGAAGCCCTCACCGATGACACTGAAAGTGCAGACATCACCGATGAAGCACCAGTAGCCGATCTAGAAACTATAGATGAAGATCTAGCCGACCAAGCACTTGAAGCTCAAGATAATGAAACCGAAACTGTAGACCAAGAACCAGAACTCATTGATGAGGTGGAAGAAACACTAAAAGCCCAAGAAGAAGCCGCTCAAGCCGTTGAAAAAGCAGAACAAAGACGAAAAGAAATTATTGCTCAGGCCTTTGATAAATTCTTAGAAGAAAACTGGCAGCAACAAGCCGCAGAGCGAAATAGTACTCTTACTCGAATGCAGGTAGCCGAAAACATGCGATTCCAAGAAGAAATAGAAGCACCACAAGAAACCGCTACCCAACTTAAAGAATCTGAAACCAGCGAACGTCCAGTTATGACCGACCCAATCGCTCAGATTAGGCTACAAACGCACATGCGTCAGTTCTATGCCATGAATGAAGAACAAATGCACTTCTACACCAATCTGTTTGTTGAAATGCACTTCCAAGGCGACTACCAACAAATCGGCAAACTACTCCAAAAAACTAAAAGCTACGCCCAATTCGCTCTAAACTTAGGCATTAAATTAAACATTGATCCATCCATTTTCCATCAAGAGATTACCGGTGACTCAGCCAGAGAAATCTTTAACGCAATAGTCTCAGAGCTACATAAAACAAGAGCGAAAAAAGGTATTTTGATTACCGCTAAACCAGGAGTAATAACCTTAAACATCGGAAGTCAAAAGAGCCAGTACACATTTAAAGCCGAAACCTTAGAGGCTTAATTTCAATAATATCGCCTTGCAACTCAGTTGCTTTTAAATATAAATTTTACAAAAAATATTTATTGTGAATGAATAAAAAACTACCCGTAACCGTACTGTCTGGCTTTTTAGGCGCTGGGAAAACCACACTTCTAAACCATATTTTAAATAACCGAGAAGGCCTAAAAGTCGCTCTAATCGTTAATGATATGTCAGAAGTAAATATTGATGCTTCCCTCATTAAACAAGGAGAAGCGAACCTCTCTCGAACCGAAGAAAAATTAGTAGAAATGAGTAATGGATGTATCTGTTGTACCCTCCGCGAAGACCTATTAATTGAAATAAAACGCCTGGCCCAAGAAAACAAATTTGATTATCTCGTAATCGAATCTACCGGAATTTCTGAGCCTCTGCCCATAGCTGAAACCTTTACCTTTGATGATCAATCAGGTGAAATTTTGTCTGATTTTGCAGAGCTTGACACCATGGTGACCGTGGTGGATGCGGCCAACTTTTTGGATAATTTTAGATCTACAGAGTTACTACAAGATCGAGGAGAATCCCTCGGCGAAGAAGACGACCGAGACATAGTAAATCTACTGACCGACCAGATTGAGTTCTGTGATGTGCTGATTCTAAATAAAATAGATCAAGTCTCTGAAGACGAAATTACAAAAATCAAAAAAATCATTAAATCACTCAACCCTGTCGCTGAAATTATTGAAACCACCCACAGCCAGGTACCACTAAAAAAAGTAATCAATACCGGAAAATTCAGCTTTGAGCGAGCCGCGCAAGACCCTATGTGGCTCAAAGAAGCCAGAGGCGAACACGTTCCAGAGACTGAAGAATATGGCATCAGCAGTTTCGTCTATAAAGCCAATCGCCCATTCCATCCTCAGAGATTTTGGGAATATTCACAAGAAAGCTGGCCCGGAGTGGTACGAGCCAAAGGGTACTTTTGGCTCGCTTCACGTTGGGAATATGTAGGCGGTTTTTCTCAAGCGGGAAAAATGCGTAAGTTAGACTGTGCCGGTAACTGGTGGGGAGTTTTGGACGTAGAAGACTGGCCAGAACAAATCAAGTTATTGGCTGAAAAAAATAACTGGGACAAACGCTACAAAGATAGACGCCAAGAAATAGTCATCATTGGAATCAAACATAATAAAGAAGAAATAACCGAAAGACTCAACCAGTGTTTAGTTACCGATAGTGAGTTCGAAGCGGGCCTAAACGAGTGGCAAAAATTTGAAGATCCTTTTCCCGCCTGGGAACTAACCTAAACCTAAGTGTCTTTTTGTTAATCATAAATCCGATGCGAGAAACCCCCCTACTCAAAACCGTTATCAATATCCTTGAGACTCAAGACCGACCGCTTTCTGTGCCAGAATTAACCAGACTGCTCAAATCAAAAAAATTAGCGCCCAACAAAACGACCCTTTATAGACTACTGGAAAGACTCAAAGAACAAGCGCTCATTCAGGAAGTTTTACTCAATAATCGGGTAACCCATTACGAGCTCAAAAAGAAACACCATCATCATTTTGTCTGTAATCAATGCGATTATGTAAAGTGTATTGAAGACAAAGAACTCGAAAATAAAATCCATCAACTCAAAGACCAACTCAAAGACCAAGGCTTAGACATTAACCAACACCAATTTTCTTTTTCTGGTTGCTGCCCAAACTGCCAGTAACCCTCAGAGCGCTGTTGATAAAACTCAGCTTTAAATCCCAGCACAAGGCCGAAAAATAATGGATAATAAAGTTTTTAACTTTGCCCTTTAAAATTCCAACTCTACACTTTATCCGATGCTTTTTTGCAAAAACCTCACTAAATCTTTTGGTTCTCAAACCCTCTTTTCCGAAGCTGATTTCCAACTCAATTCAGGCGAAAGAGTGGGAATTGTAGGACGGAATGGATCTGGAAAATCCACGCTATTTCGGCTTATCCTAGGTGAGGACAGTGTGGACGAAGGGACTATTTCTTTTCCTGATACCTACACCATTGGAGGTCTAGACCAGCATCTTAAATTTGAAAAACCCACCATTGTTGAGGAAGTTTCCCAGAGCCTAAGCAAAAGCCAGGAACATGAAATCTGGAAAGCCGAAAAACTGCTCTCTGGTTTAGGATTCGCTCCTACAGACTTTAATAAACCCGCTTCCGATTTTTCTGGAGGGTTCCAGATACGGGTAAAGTTGGCGCAATTACTGCTTTCTGAACCTAATTGTCTCCTACTCGACGAGCCTACCAACTACTTAGATATCGTGACCATCCGATGGTTGGAACGATTTTTCAAATCTTGGTCTGGAGAACTGATTTGTATTTCACATGATCAGGCTTTTTTGGAACGCATCTGTACTCACACTATGGCCGTACATCGACAAAAGTTCAAAAAAGTAAAAGGCACTCCCAAAAAATGTTTTACCCAAATCGCTCAAGAAGAAGCCCTCCATGAACGCACTCGTCTTAACGATGAAAAGTCCAAAGCTAAACAAGAAAAATTTATCCGTGAATTTCGAGCCGGTGCCAGATCTGCCGGGCTTGTACAATCTCGGATCAAAATGTTAGAGAAAAAAGAAACCCTCAAAGCCCTGCCCCCTATCCCGCCTATCAAGTTTCACTTCAGTGAAGCCGAATTCACAGGCGCAAAATTGTGTGAAGCCCACAATCTACAATTTGGATATGAATCTGGCCAGGACCTTCTTAAACGCCTCAGCCTTGAAATTTTTCCAGGCGATCGTATTGGGATTATTGGGGCAAACGGAAAAGGAAAAACCACACTTTTGCGTATTCTCAACCAAGAACTCCCTCCAAACGCTGGCACCCTAAAAACGCATCCAAATACCCACACAGGATACATGGGACAGTCTAACATAGACCGGCTTGAACCGGGGAAAAACATTGTCGAAGAACTCCAATCTCTTCACGGTGTAGAGCCACAAGAAGCCCGAAGCATCGCTGGGAATTTACTGTTTTCCGGAGACCTCGCCTACAAACCTATAAAAGTCCTTTCTGGAGGCGAAAAAGCTCGCGTAAACTTGGGCAAAGTACTACTGACCCCCGTTAACCTCCTACTCCTAGATGAACCCACCAATCACCTCGATTATGAATCCATCCAGGCCTTCATTGACGCAGTGAAAACCTTTGAAGGCGGAACCGTTTTTGTCTCCCACAACGAAGCTTTTTTAGAAGCTGTAGCCGATAAACTCATTGTGTTTGATGAGAATGAAGTTTTCTTCTACCCCAACGATTACCAAACTTTTTTGGCCGAAAAAGGGTTCCAATCTGAAGTGGAACAACTTTCTACTCGAGAAAAAAGTATAAAACACCGAAGTGACAAATCCGAAGACTACAACAAAAAAAAAGAACGAGAACGTTTACTGCGCCCTCTCAATAAAAAGTTAAATGAAATAGAAAACAAAATTTTAAAAATTGAAGAGGCTCAAAAACAGAATGTTGAAAATTTCAAAACCGCCGAACGCCAAGGCAATCGCCTAAAAATGGAAACCCTCGGCATCCAATACCAAGACCTACAAAAAGAGCTGGAACATCTATGGGAAAAATGGAATGAAGTAGCTAGAGCAATTCAGAAAATATAATTTTTTATTATTGAGTTTCCTGCATTTCTCGAACCTGTTTGAGCATCATTTTTTTCGGCATAAAAGGAATCGCCCACATCATAAACTTTTGCCCAAAAGTGAGTCCAGAAACTACATCTATTTTGCCTTCGAGCATCCCATTATACCCATCCTCAGCAACACTACGGGCTGAAACTGTTTTTTGAAATAGATTGGTTTTATCCATGCCTGATCTGCTCGCAAACCCTGTATTGGTAGCCCCTGGCATGAGATTAGTCACTGTAATATCAGTATCATAAAGTTCTTCGGCAATGGCATTAGAAAAGAATTGAAAATAAGACTTAGTTCCAAAGTAAACCGCTTGCAAGGGGCCAGGCATATAACTCGCCGTTGATGAAACATTCAAAATTTTCCCAGAATTTCGCTTCACAAAATCGGGCAAAAACAATCTACATAAATGCGTAGGCGTAATCATATTCACCTGCATCATAGATCTATCTTTTGCCCATTCACGTTCATGAAATTTTCCTTGTCCTCCAAACCCCGCGTTGTTGATAAGGTAATCAATCTGAATTTTTTTATGTTTAAGCGCTTCATAAATTTCTTGCGGTGCCGCTTCATCGTCCAAGTCTTTAGCCAAAACCGTTACTTTTATACCGTGTGCTGATTCTAGCTCTTTTTTGAGAGCCTTGAGGGCCTCTTCTCGCCTCGCTACTATCACTAAATCGCCTCCCCCTTCAGCATGTATATGCGCTAATTCCTTTCCAATACCTGAAGACGCTCCCGTAATCAAAGCCGTTTTATTTTTCATAACTTTATTTTCTACTGTTACTAGGTTTTGGTCAAAATTTTTTTGTAAAAAAATTGAATACTTTTTGTGAGCAAATAAAGGTTTGGTTCTAAAAATCGAACAAAAAATTTGCACCAAAAAATTTCCTGGGTTTAATATAAGTTTAGCTTACGTTAACGAAATCAAAAGATTCCGGAACAGTCAGCATTCGCCCTCATGAAAATTCTTTATTTCTATTCCCTTGCTTAGGCCTCGGTTTGAGTGCCTAAGGGTCTTTGCTTTTTTTAAAAATTAATCCCTAAAACCAAAAACATGGAATATGTTTCCCGCTTTCTCAGGTTAGTGGAGCTCGAAAGAAAATCAGAAATAACCCGCCATATGCAAGAAATTACCGAACTTACAGCTAGTGAGCGACGGGTTCTTGGCCGTTGTGAATTTTATCTCAAAGGCACTAAAGCCCCTGGAGTTTTTCACTACACAGTCGTTAAATTTATAAAAGAAGGACACATCAATACGCGTATTGGAGTAGGCGATTTAATTTTAGTCAGCAAAGGAAGTCCCTTAGAAAGTGAAACGGTTGGCACCGTCACTCATGTCTCTAAAAATGATATTACCGCGGCTTTTGAACACACGCCTCCAAAATGGATTTTTACAGGGGGCCTTAGAATTGACCTCTACTCAAATGATATTCCCTATCGCCGAATGCAGGATAACCTACGCCATTTTAGCGGTATAAAACATCCCCTTAAATCGGTATTACTTGGAGAGCGTCCAATGTATTACCCAAAACCAGTAGAGATTGAACCGTACAATGAACATCTTAACCCTTCCCAGGTTTCCGCCATTGCAAATGCCTTAGGGACTCGAGATGGATTTTTGATCCATGGCCCTCCAGGAACAGGAAAAACCACCACTTTAGTAGAGCTCATTTTTCAGGCAGTGCTCAGAAGAAAAAAAGTTCTTGCCACCGCTGAAAGCAACACCGCCGCCGATAACATCCTCATGAAGTTATCAACATACCCAGACCTTAAAATTGTACGCATAGGACATCCAGCCCGAATTGTCCCAGGGTTTGAAAATTTTTCACTTCATGCCCATTTCCAAAACCACCCACTATTTGAATCATTCCAGAATAAATGGTCAGAAATTAGCCAACTAAAAGGCACTCAAAAGAAATTCCAAAAACCCATTCCTCGATACCGTCGAGGTATGACCGACGCAGAAATCTGCCAAAAAGGCCGTAGCGGAAAAGGGGCCAAAGGCGTCAAAGGCCGAAAAGTGGGTTCTATGTATGCGTGGCTCAAACATCAACACCGCATTGATGACAAAGTAAACACCGTCAAAGAACTCGAACAGAAAATTTTTGCCGATATTTTAGCCGGAGCAGATGTAGTTATTGGGACTAACTGCATGGTCGGGAGTGATTTAATGACCAATCAATATTTTGATCTAGCCGTTATTGATGAGGGCAGCCAGCAGGTAGAACCTTCCTCACTTATTCCCTTAATGAAAGCCCGAAGGTTTGTCATGGCCGGAGATGATCAACAACTCCCTCCAACCATTATCAATCCCAAAGCTCAAGAATTACAAAGCACTCTTTTTGAAAGGCTCAAACACCAATTCCCAGAAAATGTATGTATGCTACAAGTGCAGTACCGCATGAATGACCAAATCCTGGCTTACCCTAAATCTCAATTCTACCAAGAAAAACTTATTTCAGATCAATCCGTAGCTCAAAGATCACTTATGGATCTGATTCCCGAAGAAGGCTTAGCCGAATCTGGATGGTTAAGTCCTCAATTCCCAGTCGTTTTTGACGATACCACAAGCTATGGCTCAGAAGCTTTTGAATCTCAACCAAAAAAGTCCGCTTCTTATGAAAATGCCCATGAAGCCGAACACGTAAAACGCGTCATTGATGAATGTTTTGAGTTTGGACTCAAGTCCGAACACATTGGAGTCATTACCCCTTACCAGGCTCAAGTAAGACTCATCAACCGAATGCTTGGGCATACTGGCGTAGAAATTAATTCAGTTGATGGATTCCAGGGAAGAGAAAAAGAAGTCATTATCATCTCTTTTGTCCGAGCCAATCCTCAACACAACCTAGGATTCCTCCAAGATCTACGCCGCCTCAATGTAGCCATCACCAGAGCCAAAAGAAAACTCATCATCATTGCGCATGGAGAAACCCTAAAAGCCCATCCCGTATACGATGAATGGCTCAGTCAGTTGGTTTAAAACTCAAAAGCCTACTCACCTCAAAATTTATCTATCAAACGTTAGTTTTTTAACCTTAGGGTCATAACAAAAGAAAAGAATCTATTGGCCCGTGAACTAAGCCCCAAATAATTCGGCCTACCGAATAACATTAAAAACACTTGAAAGTACTATATATTGTATATTAGGATATTTTAACATACTAAATATGGAAATCATGACTATTAAGCAAATCCTAAAACGAACCGGCAAAACCGTAATTTTTCAACCTCAAAAAATACAAAAAGCCATCATCGCTGCCATGAAAGAGGTTCATGAACAAAACCCGAAAAAAGCGATAGAAATTACCGAGACCATCGTACAAAAATTAGAAGCCAATAAGGAAAAATCGCTTCCGTCTGTTGAAACCATCCAGAACTTAATCGAAAAAGAACTTATCAAGGCTGACCTCGACCAAGTCGCTAAAGCCTTTATTATTTACCGACAACATCGAGCCGAAAGTCGTGCCGACAAAGAAGTCGTGGTCCATGTAGAAAATACAATTAGTGAATATTTAGAGAAAATTGATTGGCGGGTAAATGCCAATTCCAATCAAGGCTACAGCCTTGGAGGATTAATCCTCAATACTTCCGGGAAGGTCACCGCCAATTATTGGCTCTCTCATATTTACCCACCAGAAGTCGGTCAAGCGCATCGTGACGGAGACTATCACATCCATGACCTCGATATGTTTTCTGGCTACTGTGCCGGGTGGAGCTTGAGGGTCTTGCTTGAGGAAGGGTTTAATGGGGTTCCGAACAAAACCGAATCAAATCCCCCCAAACATCTCTCGACCGCTGTGTCTCAAATGGTTAACTTTTTGGGGACGCTTCAAAACGAGTGGGCCGGCGCCCAAGCTTTTTCCAGTTTTGACACTTACCTGGCCCCTTTTGTAAAAAAATATGCACTCGAGAAAACGGCAGAAATAAAATCAATTCATCCAGATATAGAAGCGGAAAAACTAGAAAACTACATACAAGAAAAAACCTACCAATACGTACGACAAAACATCCAGGCTTTTGTTTTTAATTTAAATGTGCCTTCTCGCTGGGGGACCCAAACGCCTTTTACCAATATTACCCTGGATTGGACTTGTCCCAAGGATCTACAAAATAAGAAGTTGAAATTAGGAGGAACGGATTTCCAATATACCTTTGGCGAACTTCAGCCTGAAATGGATTTAATCAATCGTGCCTACATGGAAGTTATGACTGAAGGGGACGCTAAGGGGCGAGTGTTCACATTCCCCATTCCTACCTACAACATCACCAAAGATTTCGAATGGGATAACCCCAAAACGATCCCGCTGTTTGAAATGACCGCCAAATACGGCATGCCTTATTTTCAGAACTTTATTAACTCCGACATGGACCCGAATCATATCCGGTCTATGTGTTGCCGGCTACAACTCAATATGGACGAGCTGCTCAAACGCGGCAACGGCCTGTTTGGCTCAGCAGAAATGACCGGCTCTATCGGAGTTGTGACCATCTCAGCCCCGCGTTTAGGATACCTTCATAAAGGGAAAAAAGAAGATTTTCTAACCCAAATAGAATACCTGATGGAGTTGGCCAAAGTTTCGCTCGAGATTAAAAGAAAAGAAGTCCAAAAATGGATGGATCAAGGCCTTTTCCCTTATTCCAAAAGATACCTTGGACACCTGAACAATCACTTTTCAACTATTGGCATCAATGGACTCAATGAGGCTATCCGAAATTTCACCGATGACGCAGAAAATATCTCTACCTCCTGGGGGCAAGACTTTGCCGAAGAAGTCCTCCTTTTCATGCAGAAAAAACTAAAAGATTTTCAGGAGGAAACCGGTAATCTCTACAACCTAGAAGCCACTCCCGCTGAAGGAACGACCTATCGTTTTGCCAAAGAAGACAAGGCTCGTTTCCCCGATATCCTGCAAGCCGGTACCGAAGAAAATCCCTACTACACAAATTCTTCGCAACTGCCCGTTGAGTACACCGAAGATGCTTTTGAAGCTTTAATGATGCAGGATCGTCTCCAAACAAAATACACGGGCGGGACCGTACTTCATTTATATATGGGCGAACGAATCTCTGATGCGATCGCTTGCCGCAGCTTAGTCCGAAAAGTGCTCACGCAGTTTCATCTTCCTTACATTACCATTACCCCCACTTTTTCCATCTGCCCACACCATGGTTATTTAGCGGGAGAACATGATTTTTGTCCGATCTGTGACCAAGAAATTGGGTATGAAGGGGAAGTACAAGACTCCGCATTACGCCGTCACTATGACTCACGAAAAAAAGGACTTCCCGTCCTGACTGATTAAATTTTAAACTTATTTCTTATCTTTTTACACACTATGAACACTCCTAACCAAGGCCGAACTCGTTGCGAAATCTGGACACGAGTCATGGGCTATCATCGTCCAGTCTCTCACTACAATCCAGGTAAAAAATCAGAACACTACTCCCGACAGCATTTTGAAGAAAAAAACAGCTTTAACTCTCAATTCTGCAAAAAATACTAAACATGCACTACATTTTATTTACCACAACGGTTTGCCCCAAATGCCCGGCTTTTAAAGATTTGATTGAAAATCAAACGACCCTTGAGGGAATGATACTCAACGAACAAAACTCCGAGTTTGCAACTCTGGTAAGTAAGTATGGCCTCAGCCAGGCTCCGACACTGTTAATTTTTGATGAAAATGACCAAATTCAACTGCAAACCAGTGACTATGCTGAAGCTGACAAATTTTTACAAACCCTCGAGCCGGCAAGCGTTTAAACAAAAATTAACTCCAAAACTAGCATGTTAATCGGTGGGATTCAGACGCTGACCTTAGTGGACTATCCAGAAACAGTCGGGGCGATTATTTTTACCGCTGGCTGTAACATGCGCTGTGGCTACTGCCATAATGAAGAATTGGTGCTGCCTGATAAAATCAAGTGTCGCCGAGATTTTATTCCTCCCAAAAAAGTACTTAATTTCCTCAAGACACGGCAGGGCTTTTTGGAAGGCCTAGTCATTTCTGGTGGTGAGCCAACGGTCCAACCTGATTTGTTAGATTTTATGAGAGCGGTCAAAGCACTGAAATTTAAGGTAAAGCTTGATACAAACGGCACAAATCCTGTGTTGGTAGAACAAGCTCTCAACGAGAACCTGATTGACTATTTAGCGCTAGACATAAAAACCACTCCCAATGATTACAATCACCTAACCCAAGCCAATATTGATTTTCCGGCCATTACCAAGACCCGAGCTTTGGTAAGCCAAGCAGGCATTGACCATGAACTCCGGACGACACTCATCAAAGGCTATCACACGCCAGAAAAATTGTTAAAAATTGCCCAATTGGTGCAAGGAAGCCCGCGCTGGACACTGCAGACTTTTCGTCCCCAAAAAACTCTCGATGCTTGTTTTTCTAACTACAGCAGCTTTTCCCAAGAAGAAATGCAGGATATCAAAAAAGAATTGAATCAATACGTAGAAAACATCCACCTCATTTAATCCCTCTGAGTTGGAATTGGCTAAGATTGCGCCGTATCACAGCTTTTTAGAAAAACTAGGCCTGTTTTAAAACTTTATAATGATTCTGCACAAATCCACAGTTAAGTTTTTTTGAGTCTAATAATTCTAAATCAATATCTTCATTGATTTCACCAAACAGACGTTTCCCGTCTCCGAGCAATAGGGGAATAATAGTTAGAGTTATTTCTTCCACTAATCCGGCCCTTAGAAAAGACTGCACCACCAAACCACCATCAACATAAACCCGCTTTAAACCCTTAGCAAAAAGCTCTTCCATAAGTACGTTGGGTTCAGCAGAGGTTACCTGAACAGTGGAACGCAAATTTTCTGGTATATCATCGTTTGTCATAGAGTGGCTCATTACCATGACCGGTTTTTTATAAGGCCACGCTTCAAAGCCTAAAACTTTTTTAAATGTACCGCTCCCCATAATCATTACCTCTATTTTTTCTACAAAACCATCATACCCTTGATCTTCTCCTTTGGTATCATACTTCATCAACCAGCTAAGATCATTGTCTTTCCTGGCCACAAAACCATCCAGGCTCATAGCCATAAATACATATCCTTTTGCTCTGTCTTTCATAGACTTATTGTACAGAACAAAAGTGAGGCGTCTACCTACCCACATCAAAAAAGCCAAGCTAGAACTAGCTTTTAATCGTTTCTGCGATCAACTGACTGTACTAGACCCTACTTCACTGACCAAGCGCTTCCCAAATGACTTCTAAATCAGAACGCTTAACTTGTTTTTGCTTTTGTTCATGTAGGTTTCGAATAAAAGCACTTAAAATGCCCCACCAAATATCCATAAGTAGTTGTGTATCCAAAGACTTCAAAGCCCCTTCTTTCTGCCACGCTTTAATAAGCTCAACTGACTGTGCCGCCTCTTTTTTATAGAGTTTTCGCGCCTGAGCAGAAATTACCGGCCCTTTTTCTAACATCTGAAAAAACTGAAACTCTTCAAAATGTTTCAAATAATAACCAACCATAAACTCTGAAGATTTAAACACTACCGTTTTAGCTGGCTCAGAGTAGTCGAGGTTTTCATGCATGGACGCGAAGGCTTGCTTCTTTTTTTCAAGATAAATAGTGTCAATCAATTCTTGTTTGGTTTTAAAATGCACAAACAGACTTCCAGAAGCTATTCCCACTTCTTTACAGATTTGGCTCGTGGAGGTTTTATGGATACCTTGAGCAACAAAGAGTTTTAAAGCCGCTTGGATTATTTTATCACGGGTTTTCATGGAGTTTTAGCACTTAAACTATTTTTGGATAAAAATTGACTCGCTCGCTCCACGATGTCATCAACAAACTCAGGCTTATAGTACAAATCAAAGTGCGTTGCATTTTTGCAAATTAGCAGGTCTTTTTTGTCTGCTGGGATAGCGTCGTAAAACTCTTGAATCTTTTCCGTCGAATATCCCCCATCGGCATAGGCCATAAAAAAGGGTTTGTTTTTGTATTTTTTGATAAAATTAAAGGGATTGTACTTCCCAGTCATGATGTTACTGGCCCGATAAAAATTACCTTTATTTTTCCAACTGGGGCTCGCTCCGGGTTTATCACCGTAACCGTAGTACTGAGGCATATCAGCTTGCGTTGGCGTCGCCGGGATGTAAGTCATCCATTTTTTAAGCGGTACAATAGGAATATAAAAATAAATACCAAACTTGTGAAATAGGTTTATAAATGGATTAGAAATTCCCATCATAATCTGAGTTAAGAGTTTGCCACCAAAGGCTTTAGGATAATCAATGTGTGAGGTTAGGTATGGACTAATAGCCAGAACCGCTTTAACTTTCTCATTATCTGAACCTGCCGCCATGGCATGACCGGCTCCCATACAGATACCCGCACTGATGATTTTATCCGCATCAACCTCTGACAACGATGCTAGATACGCAAAAGCGTTTTTATTATCGGAAATAATAGAAAAAGGATCTTCCATTTGCGGCACGCCTTCACTCCCACCAAACCCCTTTACATCAAAAGCGAGAGCCATATAGCCTTGTTCTGAAAATTTTTCGGCATAGAGTCCAGCCGTTTGCTCTTTCACGCCTGAGGCGGGGCGAGTCACCACTATCGCCGCTCGTTTTTCTCCCTTTTTATAATCCTTAGGGATAAATAGGTGTCCTTCTAGTTGGCAGCCGTCGCTGTCAAAGTAGATCGTATTTTTACCTGGTTTTAGTTTTTTGTTCATGATGTTTTTATGTGCCATGATTTAAATTTCAAAAAGTGAGTACTCACTCATTATTTATTAAAAACAAATATAAATCAAGGAAATTCATAAAAAGAGTTTTGCCTCCACCCACCTCCCTTATTCCAAAAGGGTTAATCAAAGACTAGCTTTCAAGCGTGGGGGGGAGAGATTACTTTATGTTCGGGGAGATCAATTCAGGCTGAAAGTGATCGACATACAAAGCGTGTCCTTCATAAAAGAATCGGAGAACCTGATCGAGCCGAGCCCTCAAATGACGGGATAATTTTTCACACTCCCTCAAAAATTCATCGGTTTCATAACGCATTCGAGTTCTAGTACTTGCACCATTCACACTCGATATATCCATCCATCCTGTTTGATGATAAAGACTTAGATTGGTAACGGCTCCACTTGGTTCTAAAACTCTCATAACAAGACGTTTTTGTCGGTGATGTAGTTCTTGGTCATCAAGGCTTGGGAGTTCAGTAAGAGCTTCTGATAAGTCATAGGGGTAAGTATGAATTTCTTTATACCCACCTTCAGGAGTCAAACCTAAGAGCGTAACCTCAAAAGAAGTTACTCCTGTTGGTTTTAGCAGAATTTTACTTGATTGCTCATCCTGAAAAGGATGGGCGGGTACACTAACACTTTCTCGCTTTTCTAGAGCTTTATCAATGTTGATTGGCTCTATGTGCATTAAAAACGGATCAATGTAAAAATTATTTTTTCTGTCTGAACAAACAATAGCATAGTGCAATATCCCCCCCTCTGTTACCGACCTCAAAAATTTTACCTTATAGCCTTCCGTTTTTAAAAGTTCTGATAACTGTTTACACTGTTGAACACAGTTACCACCAAAATTTTCAGGGTAGATCATTCCCGAATTTACAAGAATTTTCCCAAAAGAATTATAGGGAGTAGTTTCTACAATTTGACTCAAGGCTTCTTTCATTTTTTAATGCATATTAGAAATGTAAATAAAAATAGTCAAGGGTTTTCACTCTCATTTCCTCATATCGAACCCTGGGCTTGGGTTCAAAGCCCAACTCCAAAATATATTTTAAAAAACAGACTCAAGGTCTGTGTTTTTAAATATGGCTGGCTTGTGTGGATGAAGTTAGGAAGATTATTTTAGAGTCCAAACAACATCTATTATTTCTTAGGAGCTTGAAATTACAGTAAAAGGAATTTGATATGTCTCTTGCAAATAAGACTCAGTTACTCCTAGCAATGACAAACAAGTATTTCCAATATTAGCTTTAGATATACCTGGTTGCACCACATAGATGTACATTTCAACATCTAGGTAATCTTCAGACTGTCTTTGCAATATTTGAGCAAGGTCAGTATCGCCAACTTCAAAGCCATTAACTCCAGTTGTCTCAGACCTGCGAATCATATGGTGGAAAATTTTTGGAACATTTGTTCTCCACTGAATACTTTTTTGGGCTTGCCCACAAACATTATAAAGATCGCCAACTCTATCTCCGGGAGAATCTCCAGATGAGAATTTGCAGTGGTAAAATTCAATCCGTAGCACATTATCGTCTTTTTTAATTGCTATGATATCCGCCATTTCTCCGGCTCTATCATCATCAAATATGATGTCATAGCTTTCTGACTTTAATTTCTCAATAACCTTAAATTGAATAGATGTGGGATCTTTCTCATTTCCTTGAGATTCTTTTCTAATATTTACGCCAGTCCAATCCCAAGCAGATATTTTTTCTTGATTGTAAAGAGTGACGTCTGCTCTTGGTTTAGCTAAAATACTTCCCTCCAACAATGATCCATCAGAAAATCTTATAACTGGTGGATTGTCATGAAAATAATCAACTAAATTTTGGCCTTGTGAATTAAAGAATATCTTTAAGGGTGGGCTACTTTCTTCTGTAAAACTTACAGTACTCATGTCTCCTTCTGGCGAAAGTTGTAAGGACATCGAATAGGTAGACTCAAAATCTGTAGTAAAAACTTTGAACTTTATTGCTTCTGAACTTTTAGAACTTATTTCAATTCCCACTTCATCAATTGGTATTTTAGAAGTTCCGTGCTGAATCCATATTGCAGTTTGAGTGTCAGTATAAATGGATTCGTCCCATTCGATCGTTACCGGCTCACTTTCCGGAATAGACAATGCAGTTTCCGTAATTAGTGAGTTTTTTAGGAAATCATAAGCTTCTATACTTTCATCCAACAACTTTGCCCCTAAATGCTCACACCAAAGCTTAAAGTCTCTAATATTTGTCACTTGTCTTGACCAAATCCTGCCTTTATAAGAACAGCCTAAACTAGTTTTCTCGCCTGCCTCAAAGCCTAACCCGAATAAATTAGATTTTATCTTTGTACTAGTTTGGGGATCGCTAAGCCCCTTTTCAACATCAACCCCTGAGTACATTGTATATCGGATTGCTTTACCCCAATTAGATCTCAGGCCGATGTTTTTAAATATGATTCTTTTCAAATCGTGAAAAGCTCTAAAAATAGTTTCTCCTTCAACTATATGAGCTTCACCCGAAGAAAGTGCCTTAGCTACATTTTCATGGAGGCTGCCGTTGTTTGAGCTATTTATAAATAATAGATTTTTTTCTCTATCCCAATAAATCAAATATAAGTCCCACTCTAAATTTCTTATGTGTTTAAAGAATCCCCATTCCACATATTTTTTGCTACCTTCAACTACAACTAATACATTCTCTCTTTCACTATGAGTGTATTTAATAATTTTCTTTTCTGAGGTTTTACCAAATATCTCAATAACTGCATCTTCATTAGACAGGTCAACATCACCACTGATTTTAAACACAACTGTACTCATTTTTGGCCTAATGTTTTGAAGGCCAATAGATTCATTTTCTGTATCGAAGCTTTGAATAAAATCATTTAATGAAATCTGTCGTTCAATTTCATTTTCACTCCAAACTTGGAGTATAAGATTCCAATCTGGGTTAGCAGAATATAGCTCTCTCAAAATCTTACTCGAATTAGGACTTGTTATATCAGCTATTACTTGTGCTTCTCCTAAATTTAAATCATGAGAATAACGAGTAAAACGACCAACAAACTGCAATGTAATCGGCAGACTTTTATGAATATCATGTATTGCAGCGATTTTAAGCTCAGGTAGATCAAAGCCCTCACCAAGCATGTCTACACAGACTACAATTTTTGACTGATGCGACTTTAGCTGCTCAAATGCATAATTTTTTTCAGCTGGAGACAACTCGGAATGAATAATTACAGGATTCAAATCCGAAGCTAGGTCTTGATATATTCGAAATACATCTCTTGAGCGAGGGATTGTTTTTGTACGTACCATCATTAAATGATCTAGATTCCTCTCATCTAAATCTCTTCTGAGAATCTCAGTAGATTTCTCTGCAATTGCTCTATCTACCTTGCTTTCGTCCCACTCTCGGATTCCGGTGAAATTTATCTTCTTAAAGTACTCATCTTCAAAAGCATCTTTTAATTTATAATTAAATATTGTTCTGCCATCAACATGCTCACCATCATTGCGGAATGGTGTTGCAGTAAATTGCATCACAGGCTTATGTCTTTTGACGAAACCTTTTTTAATTTTATCCCAAGTTTTAGCCGTAACATGATGTGCTTCATCCACGAATAAATGTGTAAAGACGGTAGATAGATGTTCAAGAATAGCCTCATCGCACCGACCTAAACTGCTTGGGGTTGCTATTACTATGTTTGAGTGTGAAACAATTTCGTTTATTTCAGAGAGCGACTTAGGTATGTGTTCAATGACTCCAACTGAAGGTAGCATCGTTTGTTCATTAAAACCTTCTAGTCTGGATATAAATCCCAAGGATTTAAACTTCCGAAAAGTTTGTTCTCTAAGGGGAACTGAAGGAACAAGGATCAAAACTTTTTTACATTGATTCAGGAGTATTGATCCAATCATAGTCTCTGTTTTTCCTGTTCCAGTCGGCATGATTATATTTACAACTTCGGTAGAGCAGGTTAAGTACCCTAATATTGAGAACATTGCACCTCTTTGAGGACGCCTGAGTACTTTGTCATTTTCATTTACCTTTTCACGAAATGGGTCAAAACAGTTTTTCCAACTAGAAATTATCTGCTCGAGGGGTGCTTCGGGGTTATCAAATAAGCCATCATAAATAGCATTGCACTCAACTTTTCCAAGCTGAACTTTTTTACTTATTCCACTGAACCCCATGCTCGATTGATCGCTCATTTTCTTCTACAGAGTAGGCAACCATATTAACCCTTGACCCTCTTTTCTCAAAATTGGTTTATCACATATCTTAAACATTTCTTCATCGTGGTCAGAATCACCAATCGCCCAACTCTCATGTTGAGGGTAATTCGTTAGTAAATCAGTTACAATGGCTCTTTTCCCTTTCGTTGGACATATGTCTCCAGAAACAGAAATATCTGCCGTCAGGGTATTGGAGCAGAACTTGTTTCTATGGCTGGGAACGATTGACTGTATTAGAACTTACTTCGTAAAAAATGATTTTGATGATACCATCCAAAGGTGAAAACAAACAAAGTGACTACCAAATATTTTACTAACAGAGATGAATGGAGGGCCTGGCTTCAGGTCAATTTTGAAACCCAAGACGAAATTTGGCTTGAATACCCTCTAAAAAAAACCGGCAAAGCCAGAATCCTGTATAATGACGCTGTGGAAGAAGCCCTCTGTTTTGGTTGGATAGATAGCACAGTAAAGTCGTTGAATACTAACACTACTATTCAGCGTTTCTGTAAGAGGCGGAAAAACACTTCGTTTTCTCAACCAAATAAAGAGCGGCTAAAATTACTTTATATAATGAAGCTAATCCATCCATCTTTGATTCAAAATATTAAAGAAGTAATTTCAGAAAAATTTGTTTTTCCTGAAGATATTTTAGAAAAGCTAAAACTAGAAAAAATGGTGTGGGATAATTATCAATCTTTTTCAGAGCCCTATAAACGGATTAGGATCGCTTATATAAACGATGCAAGGAACAGACCGGAAGAATTTGAGAAGCGTTTAGCCAATTTTGCAAGCAAGACCAAACACAATAAACTAATAAAAGGCTTTGGTGGGATCGATAAATACTATTAGTTAAAAGGTTCTACGTCTACCCACTATTAAAACAAAAAAGCCAATCCTAGATTAGCTTTCAAGGGTGGCTGCGAACGATTGACCGTATTAGAACCTATTTCACAAAAATAGACTAAACAAAGTTTTTGTGTTGAAAAATATTTACTGATTACTATTTTGTTTCAGAATAATATTTTTTCATGCCAGCTAATTCAGTAGATAACTTTCGGCCTTTATTTGATGATTTGGATGTAATGTCACTGTCTTCAGCTGATTTAGGTGAAGAGGCGTTACAAAGCAGAGTAAGGAAGCTAATCGAATCTGGCCATTTACCACAGCCAGAAAATACTACTCCTTGGGAAGAGTTGTTAGTTACTAATCGACTACCAAACCTAGAGGAGAATGAGAAAGCAGCTTTGGTAGATTTAATACTTGATGGTGGTGAAATTAATCGTAATTCTGTTCAAGGGGTTCTGAGCAACTGGCCAATTGTTCAACTTGAAGCTTTAAGTTTAATTCTCAATAAAGAAAGAGTATTAGCAGATGTTGAATTTGACGCTTTACTACCTGAATTTCCTTTCCCGATATTGCGGGGAAACCTTTTTGGTCGTTATATTTCTAAAAAAGCACCAGATATAACGAGAGCTACTGCTTCTTTAAAAGCTGCCATTCCTTTTTTCATAGCCGTTAGGCAGATTCTAGATGTCTTACAAGATGACCGTAATAACTGTATTATCTTAGATTTAGACAAAGACCGCAGTGCTAGTGGGTCTCAAGGAGTTGAAAAGGCGGCGATTGGAGAAGCTCTAAAAGGGCTTGAAGACATAATTATGAGCCATGCTAGATCTTTTAATAGAAGTGAAAAATTATCTAGCACAGAAAGCCAAAGAATGGTTGAATTGGTAATGAAAGCTATTGAGAATAGCCATGATCTTAGTGCAAGTAGTACGAAGGGTATCAGAACCGTGATGTTACCACTTTATAAAGAAACTCGAGCTTTCTTTGATTTTCGAAAATTTGCCACAGAAGCAGCATTACAATCTTCCGAACTAGCGCGTGTGAAACATCTATTTGGGTTAGATGAAGAACTAGAAGTTGATAAAGACTTAGAAACTGTAGAGCCAAAGAAAAAGAAGAAGAAAAAAAAGAAAAAGAAGAAGAGTCCGACTAAAATGAAATTAAGAGAGATCTTAGATTTCTTTGATGCTGATGACTTAGAACGTTTTAAAGCTGAAATTGCAGAAGCAAAACAAGATAACCAAAGGGTTTTAATTTTAGACGATCGAATTGATCCAAGACTTAGAGATTCAAAAGCTTCAACTATCTATCCACTAATCGAGGGCGTTTACAGATCTGGTGATGTTTCAGAAGAGGGATTGCCAGCAGCTTCTGATGTTGCCTTTCTTACTAAACCAAGGACTGGTTACTACGATATTGCCGTTGAAGGTATGGAAGGAGCGACTTTTGAGCATAGATTTAATGAATTTACACTTACTGATGCCGACACGCCTGACGTGTTAGATGACATCTTTGCTACTCTCGAACCAGACAAGCCAGTTGAAGCTTTACAATTTGCGGATGATCTTGTTCAGGAATTAGGAGTTGATGGAGCTAGTGTTGATTGGCAAGTAATTAGAAGAGCTGAAACACGCTACGGATCAGCCAGTAAGTTAAACATTTTAAGGTATGTATTAGAGAGTGTTAAGAGTCTAAGCGAAGTTGACTTACGTTATGTTTTTTCTGTGCTATTAAGCCATGGAGTTTATGAAGTGCCAGAAGATTTAATTACTACTATGGTCAAGCGCTTTGGTGTCCCCGTCAGGCTTTGGGAGCAATACCACGCGTTTACAAAAAACTACCAACCACAAACTTTTGGAGAGAGTCCTGATACTTTTGTGCAATTAACGACCCTCAACGCTTACGCTAAATGCCGGCTTGACGCAGAAGGCGTACCAGCTGAAACTGATCAATTAATTAAGCATCTTCATGATGGTAGAGTAGTTGTTTTGACTGATGATACTCGGTTTTCTGGTCAAGCTAATGCTGACTTAGAAGGTGTAGGTGAAAGTTCTGAAGAAAACGGTCAACCAACTATTCGCCCGAGTAGTAGAGTGCTTTACTCACTCATTGAAAGAACGGTGCAGGGTGAAGTCCCAGAAGATATGAAAGGTGCTTCTGTTGTTTCTATTGCCCCTAATGCCGTTTATATTTGGGGAGAGCGTTACACTTGGCCTAAAGATTTTAGTAAAGTCCGTGCCGAGCTAGCCAAACTAGTTATGCACAACCCTAATACCGTTGTTATTTTAGAGCCTGGAAACATTGATAGACCAGAGCAATTCAGAGAAGTGATTGATATTATTGGTGAATATGGATTACGGCTTGTCATTAGAACCAACCAGTCTGTTTCGGATTTTCCGCAAGTTAATGTTGTACCCATCTTAGATGAAGAAATTGTTGACCGCCTTTACTACAGTCCAACGCTTCAACAAAAACTCGAACTGAGTGAACCGGTTGATAAAAGAGTTTTGAAGTACTTAAGCGAAGTCATTTCTCGGCGCTCCCCAGACCAAGATCCTTTAGTTTTAGCTTTGAATATACTAGATATTGCAGCAGCAAATATTAAAGCCGTTGGAGGTGACACCATTAGTCTTGGTGATATAACATTAGCAGCACCTTGGGCATTGGGAACCCCTGATCCATCAGCGTTGGAGCGTGGTAAAGAAAGAATCTTAAGAGCTGGAGAGAACATTAAAGGCCATCTTTCTGGTCAAGATAAAGCCATTGATATGGTAGCCGAATTAATGGTGGCTAAACTACAAGGGACAATGGATGACACTAAGCCTTGTGCCATTGTAATGCCCGGGCCCTCTGGAGTAGGTAAAACCGAGACTAGCTGCAGACTTGCTAGGGCTGCCGGGTTTAAATTTATCCCCCTTAACGGAAATATGTTCTCTGAGCCGAGTGCAGTACGTGAACTATTTAAATCTGATGGGGTGTTTGCTAAAACTATTGCTGCAAATAAGAACGGTATTTATTTCTATTTAGATGAAATTGATAAAGCTGATATTTCACTCTTTCAAGCTATCCTACAGCTTGCAGATAGTGGTGCTTTTTACACAAGTGATGGTAAGGTAATTTATAATCCATCAGTAATTTTAGCACTCCCTACGAATGCTGCCGCAGACAAAGTATGGAAAGGAGCTGCCGATGAAGACATTAGAAACGCGCTAGACGAGAGTATGGTTCATAGAAATGGGAATAAAATTATTGGGGCGAGTAACCGTTTTTATGTTGTTCCGTTTACTGGTGTTGATAAACAATCATTTGAGCAAGCTATTGAAAAAGCCCTAATGGATACTAGTAACTATCCTGGCTTAAGAATGGCTGGTATTGATGTCACGGAAGTCACTCCGGCGGCTGTCGAATTGGTTTACAATTTCTGTGAAGAATCATGTCTTCGAGGCGGAACGAATCAAGGTGTAGGGTTTATTCCCCAGAGTCAGCAAAAAGCTAATTCCGAAACAGCAGAATATGAAAATTTACGACGCATTGGCTACGCTATACAAGCTTTAGCCAAAGACTCTTTTTCTAAAACTGTTAACGAAAAAGGCGGTTTAAAGTCAGTATTAAAAGGACGAAAAATGAAGTTATGTGCACAAGATGAGAAATTAGTCCTAATTGATATTTAAAAGTTCTGAGTCCACCCACCTCCCTTATTCCAAAAGGGTTAATCAAAGACTAGCTTTCAAGCGTGGGGGGATTACTCGCTTCGCTCATGACTTCGTATCGAACCCCGCCCTTCGGGCTTACGGGTTCGAAGCCCAACTCCAAAATATATTTAAAAAAACAGACCCAAGGTCTGTGTTTTTAAATATGGCTGGCTTGTGTGGATGAAGTTAGGAAGATTATTACTAACTTCAAGGCAGAATTAGCCTATAGTCCTTTGAATACACCTACTACAATCTCAATAGTGAGCTAGACAGCAAGGTCATGAGGATTGAATGAACGTACAAAAAAGCCAGACCTTACAGCCTGGCTTTTAACTTTTTTACTAAAATAAAGAAACTAGCCATCAAGACGTGCGTGCCATTACGGCTTGTGGTAGTTTATCTGCAATACATTTCATAGCCTCCTCAATTTCATCATTTGAAAATTCTGGATAACTTTGTACTAAGCTTAGAATCCGAACAATCTCATCTTCCATAGTAAAGACACCATCTTGCAGACGAGTAAAGCTTGTGCCAGATTCATCATTTAGAGCTTCCGAAGCTACTGAACCGGCATCTCTTAGGGCCTGAGCGAAGGCTCTCATTTTTACGTCTTCAAACATATTCCCAGATGGACCAGCTCCAAGCGCCGTCATTTGATTTTCTGCTAATTTTTGAGCGTAAACTGCTAAATCTACCCCATGTTTACTTTCTAAGTTGGTGAGATATTCTTCAATAAACGCTTCTGCTCTCTCTTCGACACTTTTTTCACTTTCTGCTTCGTCAACAGATGCAGCCGGTGCCGGCTTTTCGTGACGATTCAGGCTAATGCTTCCATCCTTACCTATAATGGCTGCCTTTCGCATAGCCGTAGTAATGGCCGTTGCTATTTCTTGTACGGTCCCTACTAAGGCTTGATTGGCCGCTCCACGAAGAACAAACACTTCTTCCCCCTCACCACGGGCAAGATAAAAAGTTTCAGCACCGACAGTAACCGTAGAAAAAGTCTTAGGCCCTAGGTGTAATGATTTGTTAAAATCAGTATCTCCAGCATCAAAAGCTACCGCCAAAGCAGCACTACTTTTTCCCACTCCATATGTACCACGCTTTTTTAGGGTTACTTGAGCTGACGGTTTGGTTTTGTTAGTAATTACATTATCAATAGCTAGACGAACTCCAGGAGCGGTTAAGGCTACAGGCCTGCTTAGTTGCAATTCGTTGTCACCGCTGGCTTCTAATAGTCCAGAAGCTTCTTGCAATTTTATGGCTGGCACTGGTTTATCAGTTTCAATAATGGCATAAGTTGAACCTTCTCCTATAAGATACCAGTTAGGAGCGCTCACCCCCGAAGCTTCATGCGCATAAGGGTGAACCATTTGCGGTTGATCAGCTGTCTGAAGCATGACTTGAGCCCGATCGTAAGCATCTGCCACCATAGCGCCATTGGCGTATAAATCAGAGGTTTGAATGCCGTCTTTACTAGAATCCATAACATGCCCGCCATCACGAACTACAAAAGCACGATAGGCCTTTAAGAATTTACCACCATCAGTTAACAATGGAAGCAAAGCTGTAGCACTACCGCCATACAGAGGCACAACTCTCTTAACTGAAATATTTTCAGCACCATCTTCACCATTAAACAACTGCTCAATGGACGTTGCTAGAGTTTGATCTTCTAGAAGCCCCAAATCGACTTCAGCAGCAACTTCCGCGGAATTTTCTTCAGGCACTTTAGTTGAGTTTTCATCTTCTGACATATTAGTGAGTGGGTTAATAAATCATCTACAAGTTATACAAAAAAACATTACTGATTCAAAAAAAATATTAAATATAACAAAAAAACAATTGCGATTATTTGTTTTTGTTTTAAAAGTGTAAATGATTATAGAGTAACCTAATAAATAGTGTCGCCACGAGAACGTCCCATAAAAATCGATGAACTTAACCCACGTTCTTTTGAAGAGAGCAGAACTGAGTTAGCTTCAGTAGGAGCTGCCCTTAGATCAATTGAAGATGGGTTGCCTAAAAGTGGTTCTCGGCAAGATGTGTACAACTTGACACGCAGAGGGGTAGCTGCTGCCATTTGTGATCCCTTGTTTCTAAGTTACTTGCGCTGTTCTCCGATGCGAGAAATAGATTTAAATATGGCGACAAAGGGTTTAGTTAATGATGCCAAAGTTGGCAAAATGTCTAAAAGACATAAACATCATGCCCCAGATAAACAGGCGGTAGCTCGTATGGCTCAGTTCTGGGAAGATGTAGCCGCTATGCCACAGCAAACGATTGAAGAACTTACCCAATCAAATTCTGATAGAGTTGCCGTAGCCATAGGTATTGAAAAAGGTATTGGAGTAAAAACGAGCCGTTATTTTGGCCGTTTGCCTGATGAAATCAGTACCTTTACCCGTTTGGCAAATGCAGGCCATCAACAAGAAACTATCTTAGACGTTGAACAGTGGGTTGATCAGTTTGATCTTTCTCGTTTTAAATTTAAAAATGGGGCTATTAATCGAGCTGAGATGAGCTCTCGCTTGAGAACTTTAGAATTGCATGAAATCGATTGTTTAAAAGCGGTACACGACCTAACGGTCCAGTTGGGACCTCAATATCACATAGATAGCCGCCGAATCATCGCGATTGCGAAGCTGAACGACCGCGCTTTTATAGACGCGTTGAGCGCCTTTTTACAACGGGGATTTAAAATTACTTTTCCGGAAGTAAAATTATCTGATAAACGCACTGCTAATTTAGGTCGAGGCGTTAGTACAAATGATTTAGAAGCCTTTGCTCGAGTGTTCAGTGATGGCCTACCTTACCCAGTTAGGCTACAGTGTGTACGTGGTTTTTCAGTGATCCCAACACAGGATCGAGAAGCTGAGTTAGGGACACTTAGAAAGGTGGCGGCTCGTTATTGTGACGATAATTGGCTTATTCCTGAAAACAGGGCTAAACACGAAGCCGATAGTTCACTACTGGCTTATATGCAGACCGTTTACCAGGAGGTTATTGATTTATCCGTAGAGAAAGGAGCTGCCGTACCCACTAAAAGGCAAGCCGCTCGTATCGGTGAAATCCCCCCAACCAATTTAGAGCGAGTAAAAGCTCGAATTAGTACTGGTGAATCACTGGAGATAGTGCTGCTTGATCCAGTCACTCATACGTTGATGACAGAAGAAGAATATGATCGCTTTTTTGCTCAAGCCCCTCTTACACAAGCCAGGTTTAGCTCGGGTAAGGATATTCAGGAAAAAGCCAAAAAATTAGGCTGGCCAAAACTGAAAAAACGAGCTTTAGAGCGTCATAAAAAAGCTATGCTTGGGAATCCTGAAATCTGTTTCACTTTATGCAGGCTCAGCGAGCTTGGTTTTGATATGGGGATGCTTCCTCAATCAAATAAAACAGCCGTACGTTTAAGAAATAATACTAAGTATTTACGGTCAGCCATGGATATGCAAACTATGCTGGGAGAAAGAGAGGCCCCCATGTCGATTACTGATCTTATCGCTTTAGAAGGTAAAGATCCGGTAGTGGTAGAACGGTTTTTACGCCTAAAAGAGGTTGGCATCGCAACGCTTGACCCCTTTGTCTTAAGGCAAGCCGTAAAAATTGCCAGCGAAGAAGAGGGTACTGAAGATAAACTATGGGCTACCATAGAAGAAATTCGTCGCATCGCCCCTCAAGTAAAAATTAATACTGTTTCTGGAGTCAGAAAGTTTGAGCGTACACCAGACGCTTTAACAGCATTAGAAAGACTGGCACAAATAGATGTTTCACTAGACTCAACTCTCATTGAAGAAGTTTGTAACTTAGTGTTAAATGTTGAAGAAGCACTCATTGGCTTAGGGCGTTTAGCAACAGTAGCTCCTGGCATTAGGCCAGATCGTTTGGCCGCCGTTACGATTTTAGGAAAATCAGACAATGCTGATTACTTACCAGGTTTAAAAGCGGTTGGATATCCAATAGACGAAGATCACTTGCAGATCATTATTGATTGTGCTGACGCGCCAGAAAAAGTCTTGAAAGGAATAAAGTATATCAAAGGCCTCATTCCAAACCATGAATTTAGAACACTTTCGTTCTATAAGAGCGAGTTTGACAGGCCTAGTATTGAAGCCGTATTAAAAGCCTCTGGTATGGCTTTGACGGAATTAAATGATGATAATTTAGTAACCGTAATTACGGCTGCCCATAAAAGTGAAACTATTGCTAAACAAAGAAAAACTATTCTAACTATAGCTCCTGATTTTAGATTTGAGTTGAAAATGGGGGTTCATAACCAAGTAGAATTACCGTTTGATCAATATCTTAAAAGCCAGAACCTTAATATTGGTATTATAGACCATTTATATGGGGAAGATGTCGCGACCCGTTTGGCAGCAGTCGAAATTTTGTCTTACGCCAGTTTTGACGATAAAGCAGAAGATGTAGTGAAAATGATTGAGGCACAGGGAGGTCAATTAAGGGGGTTGATAAGTGATAGTGATTCAGCAGAAAGAGAACAGATTGATTTGATTGATCAAGCTTTCAGCCGTTGTAATCCAAGGCTTAAACAACAATTGCAATTATCATTACTCCTGAGTGTTAATCCCGAGCTCAGAGAGGCCATGGCTACCATTACCAGCAGTCCTGAAGCCATAATGGAAGCTCTGACTTTTATTGATAGGCGTAATGGAAGCGTTGAGTCTATTAAAACCGTTACCAAGGTATATCGAGGAACCGATCATAACGCTGATATTGCTCAGGTATTGTTTGATAGTTCAATTGCGGCTAATTCTGGTGTTTCGAATTCTTTAACGGTTGCTTCTATAGAGAGTGGGCAACACCATAACACAACGATTGTCGAAATTGATGGCACCCCCATTACAGAAATTGATCCTGATAGCTTGCAGCCTTTATTAAAAGATAACTTAGTGGCTCGTAATTTTGTAAATGGAACCAGAAAATTAAACATAAAAAGCTTGTCAAATAAAGGTTTGCAAATGGTTGTTACTAGTCGCCTAAGAACTTGTATAAACCGCTCACAGGATCCTACTCACTGGCACATGGCTGATATGAGAAACCGAGCTCAAGCCGTTAGTAAAAACCTTGATCTTTCTGATGGACGGTATCTAGTGCATGCCACACAGACAGTAAACCTACCTCCAATTATGGAGTTGGGCAATCTGTGCGGTGAGGTGCTTGGTTTAAAGGCAAAAACCGACTCTTATCCTTTTTATGTCGACGGCTACACTACTAAAAGTGGCACTTTTAATAGCACCTACAATGGTGGTGAAATTAATTTAGTCTTTGGTAATAGTGAAGACTTATCTATTGAGGCAGGTATGCCAGGTATTTCCAAAGGTGGCATGGGCGATAACCACCTTTTGGTACTGATTGGAATTCCAATCACGAGTCTAAGGGCTATCAAGATAAAAGATGTTAAAAAAGATTTTGAGTTAGTTAAAGCACTAGTAATAGAACGAGGCTTCTACATTCCTATTTATGACGCTGCCGGTAACTTGTTATTTTCAGCTCAAGACTATGATCAAGCTTTGGCAGACCGAAACGTAAAACCAAATAATCACCCAACCTATTGGCAGCACATGCTAACTACCGGCTCACAAATGGGGCTTAACCCAGCAGACCAAATTATGCTGCCCTCACCTAATGGACCCGAAAAATACTATGCTAAGTGGACAGAAATTACGGATGAAACCCTTTACACCAAGTTAGAAAATGAACGATTTTCTGAAGAGCTATACAGACTAGCTGGTGCCAGAGTACTTAGTAGTGAACTGGTCAGAGTTGGTACCCGAGTCGCCAAGTCTTCTCGCTGGATTAACGGTTTCACTCCGATTAAGGACGCTAAACAAAAAGCCGAATTTAACGCTTTTGCGGTTATGGATATGTGGACAGCCAATTGGGACTTAATTGGCACCGCTGGAAATGTTATGCAATTATTTGATGATCCCGAAGCCATATACCGGATTGATCACGGTGGGAGCCTCGGTTTTAGGGCTAAAAACCATTCTGGATATAAAGGTCATGGTAGTCCTAATTTTGGACCTGCAGTTCATGAACTTAAACCTGGTTCTGCTGCACAGCAATTTGGTAAAGATGGTATGCGACATCGCTATGATGTTTCGGATGAAGCACTAGCGGCTCAAGCCCAGAAATTATTGACAGATTTTCCAGATAAAGTTATCAGAGATTTGGCAAACGAGTTCAGAATGCACCGCGAATACAGAGAGCTGGTTACTAAACGCCTGATAGAACGTCGCGATTACATAGCCGAACAACTACTTAAATAATTTAAACTTTCATTACATGAAAACCCCAACTATTATCGATCACTACGGTGACATTACGAATCCTGAATCTATGGATATTGCCCCAGAAGCAATAGTAAACGCCGCTAACACTGGCTTGAGAGGTGGTGGTGGAGTTGATGGAGCTATTCACCGTGCGGCAGGGTACGAAGCATTACAGGCTGAATGTGCTACCGTTCGTGAAGGCTTACCAAACCAACAGCTAGCTGTGGGAGAAGCGGTTGTTACCGGAGCTTGTGCACTTACCCAATTTGGCATTAGTTATATTATTCATACGGTTGGTCCAGACTGCAGACTGAATGAACAAGCTGCACGAAAAGCCGAATTGCTGACTAATGCTTATACCAATAGCTTAAAACAAGCCGTTAACCGCGGAGCAAAAACTATAGCCATCCCCGGCATTAGTACTGGTGTATATGGATATGATGCCGATGAAGCGGAAGATGTGTCACGTGCCGCTATAGAACAATTTTTTGCTAACGGGCATGATAAAGGCATTTTGCAAGAAGTTCACCGTGTGTTTTTTCCTGGATTTAAAAAAGAAGTTTTAGCCGTAGATGACAGATCGATTGAAGTCGCCTTACACCCGCAGCTAGGTGCCGACACCATTACCATTATGATGGGAGGCCTAAACGGTCATGTTGATGGCTGGATGCACAAAAATACAAAAGTTGCAGAGTTGTTACGTCGACAGGCTAATACCGCTGTTGTAAGAGCAGGTGGACCACAGGCAGAGGGCGGTGTTGAAGATCCACACATCATGCAGCAAGCTCGAGCACTGATTAAAAAAAGTATCGCTCAGGCAGAAGCTTTAACGGGTAAACCCGCCAGTGAACTTACCTTTCAGGTTTCCGGTTATTCGGCTGGTGGTTCTGGCATGGCGGCGGTAGCGCATGAATTTCCACAAATTAAAAAAATGTTGTTGGTTGCCCCCTCGGTAAATGCCGGAGATAAAAATGTTAAGCAAGGGCTTATGAAATTTAGAGGAAATGTGGCCATTACGGTTGGAAAAGAAGATGAGCTGGCAAAGTATGCTGAAAAGTTAATCGCTCATACTGAAGGAAGAACTCTCCCAATTCACTTTCAAGAACTTTCTAACGTGGACCACAGATTTACTGGGGTTCGTGGAGGTGAACTATTCTCCGCCTCATTTTTATGGGGACTCGATAACCAAGGAGAGCATTTAGAAAGCAGCCAGCGTGGCATTAAGCTCTACAATTAGATGGAGATAGGTGAGCCATTATTGCATCCAAAAAATCCACGAATGGAATTTCGTGTCGAAGATAATACTCGATTCGATACAGCAGGTGGCTAATGCCGTTATTAATGGTATAAAAACAAGAATTTGCTTTCACATTACAGTTGGATTTGAAGAAGCTTTTGTTCCAGCAGATGAAAATACTCTTTTTCAAGCACCAAAATTTAATACCCCGTTTAAGTTAAATACGGTGCATTAAAGAAAAGCTGCTCTTAGCTCACCTCCACCCCAAGTGCGTGGGAATACGACCCTAAAAGTACTTTTACAGATATCTAAAGGCCCAAGCACGCCAAAAATCCGACATTACCTTCTACATAGGTATGTGGGAATTGGCTGTACTTAAAGTATCAATTGGCTGCGAACGATTGACCATATTAGAACCTTTTACCAAAACTTGGAGTAATCATTAAGAACTCCTAAAAACCCAATCTTTCTAGCTCTGCTAAGTGTGGTTTTAGATCTTGATGATCAGGTATATAATTTCTGTCGATTAGAGGGTTTTGTCGACATCTTGGATCAGCTTCTCTTCGGTTATATTCTGTCCAATAATCTTCAACTATCTCTGGGTACTTGGTTTTTAGTATTTGAAGGAAGCGAACCATCGTTGGTAGTGCTATCTTATTTCGCTCAATATTTTGCTTGTCAGCTTGTTCTTGATAGTCATCAGCATTGTAATCGAGCCTTGGCCAGTCTCGTTCAGTAAGAGCTAATCTTAACCCCATTACGATATCTCCAATTGATGAAGCTCCATTTGATAAATGAAAGTCTAAAATATTAAATCCTTGTTCTGGATCGTACATAAAATTGGAAGGTTTTGGGTCAATAGTTATTCCATTTTCGTGTAACTCCAGCACCGTATCAATAAGCTGAGTAATATGTTCATCAGAGTACTCGATTGGCTCTTCTGGAGGAATTTGTGTTACATCTCTTCCAGACAGAAGTTCCATTATTACACAACTATCATCAAAAGAATAAGCTACAAGCTGTGCTGTATGCTCAATCCCCTTTGCCTGTCTAAGTGGTTTCGTTTCAAAATTTGCTTGTGTCAAATTTCGAGAAAATTTAGCGGCGTATTTCTTTCCATTGACCTCAATTATGTATGCACTTCCGTTGCTCCCAGACCCTAGGTATTCTGGAAGAGCTTTGGGGTCATCTGTACTGGCTAAATTTTGCTTTAATCGTTCAATTACAGGCCTAAAGGAGGTATTATAAAGCTCCGCGTTAGCATGTCGAAATTCCAACTCATCTTTGGGGGCATTTCGAATAGCCTCAGTATATTTTTTGCGGTTTTCTGTGATGACTGTAGCTAGTTCTTCTGGAACATCTGATAACTCATCTAGATTTGTAATTTTGGAAAGCCTCGCACTATTGCCGAGCAATAATTTTTGTTCATCAGAAAATTCTTTAACACCAGTATCAGCAAAAAATTCAGCTTGAGCCTGGAGTTCTTCGGGAGACTTTTGTCTTATTTTCATTAGTATATTATAGCATTTTTTTAAAACAAAAACAATATGCACTAAGTAGCTGCAATCTACTTAGTGTATTAGAGCCTAATAAAGCAAAAAATGTTAGTTTACTAAGTTATACTCTTCCATCTCACCATACACTTCCGAAATTTCAGTATTGAGTTGTTTTATATACTCTTTGGCTACCTGTGAAAAAAGATCTGCTTCAACATTTTCAAGTTCAATTTTAAACACACCATCTTTTAATAGAGTTATTAGTTGATTGAATGCATTCTTTACCATAATTGGTTTGTCTTCACAGATTGGAATTCTAACTTGAGTGTCATCATCGTATACTATTACGATTACTCTTTTATCATCAATATTTTCGACAGTTGCTTTAAGCGTTTTCATTACCATAGATTTTACTTCTTTCTCCAAATGCTTCAACACCACCTTCAAGTGTTTTCATGCTGATCTTTTTCCAGTCAATTTTTAACGATTCATCTTCTGTATTAACAAGACTGTTTGAAAAAGGATTTCCAATAAAAGTCTTATAACCTTCTGGACCATGACTTCTATATACCGAGTTATATGGTAAGGTTCTTACAGCAATATTTGCATCATGAGTTGAGATAAAAATTTTTTTACCTGCTTTGGCTAGCTCTTTGATTATTGGAGCGATAATTTTATAGAATACCTCATTCCCGAAGACAAAAGGTATATATCCTTCAACTTTTCTCGAACAGAAAACGGATAAAAGGTCGGACAAGTGTCCAATCACTTTATTTACTTGATAAAGACCCCCTGCACGTATGGAGGCTTTCGGTATTGGTTCATATGTCCAAAATGCACAAACAGGTGCTGTATCGTTTATAAATTGCATGGAGGTTTCGCGTGTAGGAAATGCCAAAATCTGTGTTATCAACTTCAAAAAGAGTGGGGCTACTTCAAGCTGTTTGGGAAGCTGTTCTACAAAAGGAAATATTGCACTCAACACAAAACTTATTAGAACGCCAAAAGACTGTATTCAGTATGTAATTGTGCACGAATTATGCCATCTTTTGGAACATAACCACAGCAAGGAGTTTTACAGACTCCAACAAAAGCATTTCCCACTTTGGGAAAAAGCAAAAAAGAAACTGGAGATGTTCAGTTTCGAGATTTGATATTTAGTCCTCTGTAAAAATAACATTTTTTGACTATACTCTAAATATGTTAAATCAATCTTTTTCTGCAGAAAATTTTCGTAAAATATTCGATATCGAAAATAGAAAAGGAGTTAATCTTGATGTTTTTTTCCCAAAAACAAGAAAGTTCACCGAAAAAATAAAATCATGTAATGAAGAAATAAGAAAAGCTAAAAGGCTAAAAAAGACAAAGGATGAAATAAAAAAATTGTATGAACAAAAGGCAGGATTTAGAAAAAAGAGAGAAACAGAATTAGATAAAGAATTAGAAAAAGTATCAAAAAAATGTTTAGAAAAAAACTTCAGAATAAAACTCAATCAAGTTTTAATACCCAGCAAAAAGACTCTTTATACAGTACAAGATCTCCCAAAATATTATTTTGCAGTTAAGCAAATTCAGCATAATCTTTCCCGATTATATAAAGTGAAGCAATCTGATAGAAGTGCCATTATGAGTAACTTTTTAACATTACTTAATGATGGTTTTCCTAAAGTTGTTATAAGGACTGATATTAGCGAATGCTACGAAAGTATTCCTCATGAGAAACTGCTAAAGAAAATAGATGAGGATGGCTTGCTTGCATTTTTTTCCAAGAAAATAATTAAACAACTTCTATTTGATTACAAAAAAGCAGCAAAATCAAAAAAAGGTGTGCCACGAGGCATCGGAGTCAGTGCCTCATTATCGGAGATTTATTTAAGAAAAATAGACATGGAAATTAAGAATATTCCTGGGCTCATTTACTACGCAAGATATGTTGATGATATTGTAGCAATATTTTGCCCATCTAATGGGGAAACCGAAGACGAATATGGACAAAGCAAATTAAAATTAGTTAAAGAAAGCATTAAAAGTGCAGGATTAAAAGTGAATACAAAAAAAACAAAGTGTTTTCATTTGCTTGAAAACGACTATGAGACTGTAGATATAGATTATTTAGGATACGCTATAGAACTTAAATCAGGAGATCTCACGATTTCTTTAACAAAAAATAAAATTGATAAATATAAAAAGAAAATCGATTTAATATTTGATGCATATAAATTCAATAAGATAAATGACGAAAAATCCGCTAGAAAAATATTCGTTAAAAGAGTTCGTTTTATAACAGGGAACACTCGATTAAAAAATAACAAGAAAAATATATTAGTTGGAATTTATTACTCTAATAAGCATTTATCTTCTTTGAAATCTCTAAAAATATTGGATGAATACTTAGAAAGAAAAGTCAGTACGTTACCAGATACTCTAAAAGATAGAATCAAAGACTATAAATTTTCAACAGGGTTTGAAACAAGACGTTTCTCTCCATTTACCAGTACCCAATTAAAGAATATAGTTTCTATTTTTTAAGGCATTTAGAATGAAGAAAAAAAGAAAAATTTCCATAAAATACACCAAGGCAAGAACGATTTTATCTGATGTTTTGCCTTATGAAATTCCTGTAATTTTTTCCAACAGACATTTCTATCGTTTTCTAAATAATTTTGAGCCGAACATTTCAAAAAAGTTGGTATCAATAGAAAAAAACAAAGAAAACAAAGTAGCTGCTGAATTAGCAAATCTTATTTTTGGTGAAGATCATACAACTATTCCTTTTCTCTATAATATTACGCATAAAGGGGATGATTTCCGACAATTAACGCTGATTCACCCAAGAAACCAAGTCGCTGTGATTGATTTTTACGAAGAATATAAAGACCTTCTTCTCTACTATTGCTCAATAAGCCCTTTTTCTATTAGATATCCAGAAAGAGTTGCTAAACTAACTTATTTTAGAGATAAGGTTCATCAAGAAAACCTTTCTACTGAACATGAACACGAACTTCTTGAAGAAAGGAATCGAGAATATGAAAATCTAAAAACTTTTTTTGTATACAAGAACTACAGCAATATTCACAGATTTTACGAATCATTTAAATATCATAGGTGTGAAAAAAAATATAATCGTCTTGTTAAATTTGATATACAAAAGTGTTTTGAAAGTATTTATACACATTCAATCTGTTGGGCAACTTTAAATAAAAAAATAGTAAAAGATAACCTAGGAAATAATAAAACGGAAAATACATTTGGAGGTAAATTTGATAGGTTAATGCAAAATTTAAATTACTCTGAAACAAATGGTATCGTTATTGGACCAGAGTTTTCCAGGATATTTTCAGAAATAATTCTTCAAAAAATAGATAAAGATGTATTAGCCGCACTTGAAGAGTCTACCAATCTAAAACATAAAGTTGATTTTGAAATATTTCGTTACGTTGATGATTACTTTCTTTTTTACAATAAAGAAGAAGATAGAGAGATAATTATGACAATATTTAAGCTGAATCTGAAAGAATATAAACTTCAGATTAGCAGAGAGAAGACTGAGATCTACGATAAACCAATTATTACATTGATCACTATAGCAAAACAGCAAATTAGGGATTTATTAAATGAATATCTTTCTTTTTCCTTAGATGAAAAAGATGATCCAAATAAAAAAATATCCATATATGTAAGTTCAAATGCTCTTATTACTAAATTCAAAACAATACTAAAGCAAACAGAAGTTGAATATAAAGACATTTTGAATTACACGCTGGCTATTATAGACCGTAAAATCGTTAAGATTTTGAAAGATTTTAAAGAAAATAAATTTGAAGAAAAAAAGTTAATAAATGCTTTGTTTGAGATTCTTGAATTTACATTTTTTGTTTACTCTGTTTTCCCTAAAGTAAATACCACAGTTAAGTTATGCCACATTTTAAGCAAAATAACAAACTTCATAAGTAAGAATCCTAAGAAAATTAATATTGATCATGCGCACCTCTTGAAAAAAAAGATATTTGATGAAGCTTATTTGGTCTTAAAAAAGAATAAAACTAAATCACATATTCAAATCGAAACGCTTTATTTATTGATTGTTTTACAAGAGCTCGGAAAAGAATATCTCTTAGATCAAGAAGTTTTACGAGATTACTTCAATCCAGATCAAAAAAAGAATTGGGAAGAGGTTGATTTAGAATATTTTTCAATAGTCGTTTTACTTTTCTACATTAAAAACAAAAAGAGGTATGAAGACCTAAAGAATCAATTAAGAGTTATCATTTTAGAAAAATTTAAGAAATCTAATGTGACAGATAGACACAAAAAATCAGAACTAGTATTACTGCTTTTAGATCTCCTTAGTTGTCCATACTTAGAGGAATCGTTTAAAAAAGAATTATTAGAACTTAGAAAAATAACGAATAATCAAACAAAAGAGCAAATAATCGCTTGGGGAAAGAAAGAAAAAGAGAATAGATATTGGTTTGTGAAATGGGAAGGATTTAACTTAGAAAAAGAATTAGATGCAAAGAAAGGTCAGGAAGTTTACTAAATAAGATATTGGAATATAATAGGTTTGTTCGACTCCGTCTAAACTCCAATTCACACACAAGTCGACGTTTCCTTCTTTTGTTTAAAACAATGAAAGATTGAACAATAAAGTAGCAGGGACGGGCTACTTTTTTTTGTAAAATTTTTTTTTGGGAATAAGAAAAATATCACAATGTAATTTCCACTTAGTGCCCCTTCGTCCTAGGTACACGGGTCTGTCTGCCTTCTTTTCCGCCGATCCAATCCCACAAAGCATACAGAAAAAACGGGTCTAGAACCCTTAGAATATTTCTGTACGTGGATCACTATGATGCATAGTGTACGTAATGGCTGACTACTCGGGTCTAGAAACAAAAATGAGACAAATAAGACAGTATAAAAAAGGAGTGTCTCAAACGTGGAATCGTTTATCAGTCTTAGATTTTTCCAGTCTGCGTTTCTGAAATTCTCTTACCGCTTCTTCGGGAAAGATCCAACCCGCTGAAGTTCTTTGGGCTGGAATAAGTTTATCGCTTATAATACGTTGGATAAAACTACGCGAGACGTTCAGGATTCGCTGAACATCTTTTGAACCAACCAGTTTTACGCCATTAAAATAATCTTTCTCCATACGATGGTTTTTGTCTTGCCATTGTATGTTGAATCTGGCTTAATATCAGTGTGCAATTGCATACTAATTTTATAACCTGATATTTTCTCATGAATAACAAAGAAAAACCGAAATCAAAAACGAGAATATGGCGCTGGATTGGCCTCTATATCATCATTTCATTTCTGGCAGGACTAACCATCGCCTTACCACCAGTCGGAGGTCTTTTGAGTATTTGGTTTATCTGGAGTTGGAATAAGCAAGATAAAAAGACTAAAGAATTGATAGGTAATATTAAATCACACCCTTGGCGTATAGCCTTTACGGTTTTAGTGGCTTTAGCCATGTTTGCAAAATCCAGCTCAATGTTACTTGGGACTTTAGTGATACTTTTACTAATTTGGCTGTTTCCAAATACAGAAAAAGAAACTTTGGTAGAAAGATTAAAAGGCTTCAAATCACATAAAGTAAAAACAGGAGTGTCCACCTTCTTGCTACTAGTAGGAGGAGTAATGACCATCGGTCTTCATAGCTCAGAAAAACTGATCCAAGAGCAGAAAGAATTTATTGAGTCATATCCAACCCCTGTAATCCAAGTAGAGAGCATTCCCCATCAAGGAGCGAATACTGAGTATGATCTGACTTTTACGGTAAAAGATACAGAAAGCGTTAGGATCAATGGAAAACCGATAGAAGTTCTTGAAGGAAATATTGACTATAAAGTGTCTCTAAACCAACCGACAACGAACTTAAAGATCGAAGCTAAAAATCAGCATAAGCAGGCAACAAAAGATATTATTATCCAAAGAGATAAAACCGAAGCTGAATTAATAGCTGAGGAAGAAGAAAGAAAAAGACAAGCTGAACTGGCTAAACAAAAAGCGGAAGCCGAAAGGCTCGTAGAACTAAACAGCGTCAGTGATTCTGAAGCTTACGTCATGGCCCAAGGTTTTGTGAAGGCTATGCTGAAGTCTCCTAAAACAGCTGATTTCCCCTTTCTAGATTACAGTCATAGAAACTTAGGCGATGGGAAATGGATTATTCAATCTTATGTGGATTCACAAAACGGTTTCGGAGCGATGATACGAACTCAATATCAAGTAGAGATGCAATTTAACGGCGGTGATTGGGCAGAACAAAGAAATTGGACTCTACTAGATATATCCACTCAGTAGAAAATTTAATTGACACAAATCTCCAATACCTATACCCTAGGTATAGGTATAAAAAATTGTCATGATTATTCCAGAATATAAGAAGCAACTACAAACAGCCCTTAAAAAGGTGCAAGGAACTTTGACAAAAGTGGATAAAATGGTTGAATCTGAAGAATACTGCCCAAAAACAGTCCAAATGATTAGTGCCGCCGAAGGTTTACTTCGAGGAGCAAAGCTTAAGATACTTGAAAACCACCTGCAAACCTGTGGACATAAGAAAATGGCTTCAGCAAATGAAGAAGATCGGGCTGATTTTGCTAAAGAGCTCATTAAAATTTTAGATGTCTCATCTCGTAAATAAAATGGAACATAATCACCACCATCACGATCTCCCTGAAAAAAGCCTAAAAACTTACTGGCCACTCATTTTGGTCTTGCTTTTTGTAATTGGTGGAACGCTTCACTTTGGCTGGCTTCGAGGTGATTACAATCTGTGGATGACGGATTTTAGTGATTCATTTGATCCCCGAAATTGGATGACTGATTTTATGGGACTGTTTTTCTTGTTTTTTGCTTTTTTCAAACTGCTAGATGTAAAAGCATTTGCAGATGCCTATCGAAGTTACGATATCCCGACTAAACTTTGGCCAACTTGGGGTTACATTTACCCCTTTGTTGAACTTGCTTTTGCTATGCTCCTGCTTCACAGAATTGAATTATTTTGGACAAACATCGCCATTGTCATCGTACTCAGTGTGAGCATTATTGGCGTGATTCAAAGTGTTATGAAGAAACGTAAAATTCAATGTGCCTGTCTTGGAACAGGGTTCAATCTGCCAATGAGTCAGGTAACTATTATTGAAGATGGAGCTATGATTCTCATGGCCGTACTTATGCTCGTCCTATAGACATAAACCTAAGAAACCTTTATTCTTCTAATCGAAAGATGAAAACAATTTTAGCCCTAACCGCTCTCTCCTCGAAGCTCACCATGCTTCTGTGTGTGAGTTGTATGGGGTTATTTAGTGTTGTTCAAGATTCTTTCGCGGCCGATATGCCACCTTGTCATCAAGAAGTAGTACAAGAAGATGAAGCCAAAGAACCTTGTGAAGTGTGTGAAACGGCTCTTGAAGCGTGGGAAGAAAATGCAGTGGCTACTTCTGATATTCAGACGGTCAAAGTTACAGAACTCACTTTTGTAACCGATAATGTTCTTGAAAATTTTGTACTAGAACTAAAACCTTTAGAAGGTGTTTACCAAGCTTATTATCCTCCGCCACAAGTTTTATTGAAGGCGGTTACTCCAAATACCAAGACCATAGTGTTGTTGTCTTAGTTTTTTTCCCTCTTACGATCTTTTTTGATTCGTAAGAGTATTTTTGTGTCTGAAAGTATGTTTCTTTCAGTCTTTCTTTTATTTGTTTATTTATTTTTAATTATAAAATTTCATGAAAAAATCACTTATCGCTTTCGTTCTCCTTACTTCTTTAACACTTGTTGGTTGTGGACAAAAACCAATGACTGATGCAGATATGGCCGCTAAGTATGGACTCTCCCTTGAAGAGTACCAAGAACAAAAAGAAGCCGCTGCTCGAATGAATATGAGCATTGAAGATCATCTAAACATGGGACACGGAGGTGATCATGGAAGCACAGACCAAGAAGATGTGCCAGAGGGATATCACATGATGCCTGATGGAACCATGATGAAAAACGAAGATATGAATCATGATATGGATGAAAAGTCAGATTCAGACATGGATTCACATGAAAAAGCCGCTGCTGATATGGGAATGACTCTCGAAGAACATGAAGCCGCTGGACACCCTGGTCACTAAACTGCTTAATTATGAAAAAATTAATATACCAAAAACGATATTTAATCCTTGGGGTTCTGGGGATAATAGTTTTAGTAGGACTTGGTAGTTGGTATTTCAACTCAAATGATTCTTCCAAAAATACTTTCTCTAAAAAAGAGAATGTTTGGGAAACGGTTGAAGTAAAAAACGCCAAAGATTTTTCTTCAATTAAAATCCCTGCCAAAGCTAAATCGAATCAATTTGCCGTTATTTCTCCAAGGAGAACTGGAATTATTCAAGATTTATTGGTGGATATAGGCGATGAAGTCTATAAAGGGCAAACTATCGGATCAATGCTCCCAGAGGGAGTAGAAGGGCAAAGTTCTGCTGCTATTAATGAAGCAAGTGCTAGACTTCAAAAAGCACGAGCCGAACTTGCCAACTCTAAGGGAGTGGCTGTTGATGCTGTTTCTGTCGCCACTAAACAATGGAGGGAAAGCAACCTACAATCAACAACTCAATCAAACTTAGGAGCAGAAACTCAAAAACAACTAGCCGAAAAGAAATCCGAAGCCATTTTAGTAGCGACTCAGGCCTGGGAAAACACAAAGCTGGTACTCTTTGGTAATGGAGCGAATAGAGGGTCTCGTGACGTTCGTGGTAACTTCTCGGACTCAATACAAGAGACGAAAGTAGAAAACCTAGCGAATGAAATACAGCGCATGGAAGAATCTGGTCAGTGGAATAATCCTGATCGGATTGTGGAACACCTATCGCATCTTGAGAGCTTTCTGGTTCAGGCAGAAACTTTGTATAAAAATGCTCGAGAAGGCAGTGGGGTTACCGCTTCTCAAATCAGTAGTAATCTAAGTACTATTCAGGCTCAACAGCTCCGAGTTACACAAGTGAAGCAATCAATTTTAGCTCTAGAAGAAAAAAGTCAGCGTTTTTCCTCAGTTCAAGCCGAGCGTGAAGCTGGAGCAGAACGATCTCGTGAAGTGTTGGACTTAGTACAGTCACAGCAAGACTTGAGCATTACCCAAGCGGAAAAGAATGTAGAAGTCGCTTTAGCGAATTACAATGCAGCTCTAGTGAAAGCTGGACATCAATCTATCACTTCGCCTTTTAGTGGAGTTATTACGGCTCGAATGACTGAAGTAGGGCAAGCCGTTACGATTAATATGCCACTCTTTTATCTTGAAGGAGCTCAAACTGCTAGAAGTCAGGAAGCTTTATCTGAAATTCATTTCAGCTTACCTGAGTCATGGCGAAAAAAAGTTTCTGTTGGAGACATGGTCACACTCAAAACCGTTGAAGGAGAGTCTTTCGAAGGAACTATTTTTCGTCTTAGTGAACATATCAACTTAGAAAGCAATAGCATTATGGCTACCGCTACGGCTTTTGAAAAAACCTATGAAGAAGTTGTTATCGAAGACGAAACTGAAGAAGAAACATCTACGGAGGAATCGCAAGAAAAAGAAATGAAGGAGATTGTAACTCCAGTGGATTTTGAACACGGACAAAGTTTGTTTGTCTATGTGACGGCTTCTGACAGTAATATCTTTACGGTTCCAACTTTGGCTTTGAAAAAACGAAGTAACAATTACTTCCTTTGGAAAATGGAGGAAGAAAATCCTATTCAACTTGAGGTTGAAATAATGGCTGAAGACGGAGAATTCTCTCAAGTCTTCACCAAACAATTAAAAACAGGTGATTCTATTATTAGCAATCCATCGGTTTCTTTATTTAAACAATCATCATGAAAAAATTACTATTATTACTTATTCTTACCGCTGTATTCATCACTGGATGTAGCCAGCAAAAAACCACGTCCACCCAAGAACTTGGGGGACAAATTCAAGCTCAAGATGGTTTACTCTACGACTTTGGCAGTATCGACATCAATGGAGGGATTGTTTCTAAAACTTTCCAATTCAAAAATACAGACACCAAACCTTTAGCCATTTATGAAGCTACAACTTCTTGTGGGTGTACTATGGGAGAAATCAAAGTTGGAGCAAAAACTTATGGGCCGTTTGGAATGCACAACCAAACCAAGCAGACCATTGAAGTGCCCGCTCAAAGTGACTTCAGTGTCACTATTTCTTACGATCCCTTATTTCATGGGCCAACTGATTTAGGGGAAAGACAAAGAACATTGTTCCTCTTTTCTAGTGCTGAAGTCGATGGAAAAGTTGTCAGAAATTACCAAGGAAAACCAAATTTCACCGAAATCAGTGTTCGGGGGAATGTGATTAAAAACTAAATATTCTACATTTCTAATTTTAAACCTATGTCATCTTGTTCACACCATCATCATAGTCACGAAACTAAAAACTTAGGCCTGGTATTTCTGCTCAATTTTGGTTTTGCGATTCTTGAATTTATTGGTGGAATACTAAGCCAAAGCACAGCGCTGCTTTCTGACGCTATCCACGATATGGGTGACGCTTTAGCCATTGCCCTTGCTTGGATATTTGCCAAGGTTGGACAGCGAGGACGAAGCCAAAAGTTTTCTTATGGTTATAAGCGATTTTCTCTATTAAGTGCGTTAATTGCCAGCCTGATTTTAGTTTTTGGGGCAATAGCCATGATTGTTTTAGCTGTTAGTAGGTTGCAAGCCCCGGTCGAGGTTCATAGCGACTTAATGATTCTGTTCGCTATTCTGGGAGTAGCGGTTAATGGCTTTGCTGTTCTAAAAATGAGGTCTGGTAAAACCCTTAACGAACAGGTTATTTCATTTCATCTACTTGAAGATTTACTGAGTTGGGTAGCTGTATTGATTGGCGCGGTCGTTATTTATTTCACAGACTGGTATTGGCTTGATCCAGTGATGGCAATTGGAATTTCTCTGTGGATTTTTGTACATGGACTGCAAAAAGGAAGCCAAGCAGCTCAATTGTTTTTACAATCCGTCCCTAACGGTGTTGATCAAGCCGTATTATTAAAGGCTCTGAAAAAGATTCCTCAAGTACAAGAAATTCACGATTTACATCTGTGGTCGCTAGATGGAGAATCAAATATAGGTTCGTGTCACATAGTGATCAACAAAAATACAGATGCTGAGCTTTTAAAGCAGAAAATCAGAATGTGTTTTGCTCATAACAATGTTCAACACGTGACTATCGAACTAGAAACTCCAGAGGAAGAATGTCCTCACCAAAAATGCTAAAGAATAAATTATGAACTACCTACTTAAATACCTTCTTGAAAATAGATTTTTAACCGCCTTACTGTTTTTGATTTTATCAGGAATGGGAATCTGGGCGATTAAGAATACTCCTGTTGATGCTTTGCCTGATCTATCAGAGAATCAAGTAATTGTGGTTACGCAATGGGCTGGTCAATCACCCCAAAACATCGAGGATCAGATCACCTATCCACTTACTACAGCTATGCAGTCCTTACCAAAAGTAAGGACAGTACGAAGTAGCTCTATGCTTGGGGTCTCAATGGTGACGGTTATTTTTGAAGATGACACAGGTATTTATTTTGCTCGTGATCGGGTAAATGAAAAGCTCTCTCAGCTTCAATCAACCTTTCCAGAAGGAGCAATGGTGCGACTTGGGCCAGATGCTACAGGACTAGGGCACATCTTGATGTATAAGTTAGAGAATCCTGACATGTCGCTTACGGATTTACGAACACTTCAAGACTTTACTGTAAAATTAGAATTAGAGAGCCTAGGAGGGATTTCGGAAGTCGCTTCTATAGGAGGGTATAAAAAACAGTATCAAGTCATTATCGATCCTATCAAGCTTGAAGATTTTAATCTAAACTTGATGACCGTGGTGAACACTATCAAAGCCAGTAATAATAATGTTTCTGGGAGAGTGCTTGAATATGGAGAACGAGAAATATCAGTTCAAGGGATTGGTTTTTTTGATTCAGAAGAAGCTCTAAAGGATCTCATAATTGGGAAAAAAACGAGCGGTGAAAGTTTGCTTTTGTCTGAAGTTGGAACCGTTCGAGTCAGTGGGGCTTCTCGACGAGGAGTCTTAGCCGACAAGGAAACTGAAAAGGTCGGAGGAATTGTGGTCATGCGATATGGAGAAAATCCGCTAGAGGTTATCAAGCGAGTAAAAACAAAAATAGACCAATTAGAATCAAGTCTCCCTGAAGGGACGTCTATCATACCTTTCTATGATCGAACCGAGCTCATTAATAGAGCTATCAAGACAATGAGAGATGTTCTGTTGCAGATGCTTCTTATCACGGCAGTTGTTATGTGGCTATTTCTTCGTCATAAAGGAGCAACTTTCATAACCTCAATGGCACTTGTATTTGGAGTGATGATGACTTTTTTAGTCATGAAGTTGTTTGGAATTCCCTCAAATATTATGTCTCTGGGAGGGATCGCTATTGCCATAGGAACGATGGTCGATTCTATCATTGTGGTAACTGAAAATGCGTATCAAAAACTCATCAAAGCAGGAGAAAGTAAAACACAGAATTTTTCGGAGCGTTTGAAAATTGTTTATGAGGCAACCTCTGAAGTAGCTGTCCCTCTCCTTTTTGCGATCTTGATTATTATGCTCTCTTTTATTCCAATATTTGCCTTAGAGGGCATGGAAGGAAAGTTATTTAAACCTCTGGCTTTTACGAATATATTTGCCATGCTTGGAGCTCTTGTAGCCTCCTTGATATTTGTGCCGCTTGGGTGTGCTTACTTCCTGAAAGGCAAACTCTATGAAGATCATAATATTCCAACGGTTTTTTGGTTTCAGAAGTTTTATGAACCTCTTTTAAGTAAAGCTTTAAAACACCCCAAAAAGACTATTGGGAGTGCCATCATAGCCCTGCTTATTGCTTTAGGGCTTGGGACTCAAATTGGTTCTGAATTTATGCCCCCCCTAGATGAAGGAGCCATTATGTACATGCCGATGACCGTTCCTGATGTATCAGAACGAAAAGCTACGGAACTGCTGATTGAGACCAATAAAATCTTATCTGAATTTCCAGAAGTTGAATCCGTCGTTGGGAAAGCTGGTCGAGCCGATAGTGCAACCGACCCTGCTCCTTTAGCGATGTTAGAAACTTTTATCATGCTCAAACCAAAAAGTGAATGGAGATCAGGTATGACCAAGGAAAAACTCATTACTGAGATGAATCGAAAGGTAAATTTTCCTAACCTTTGGAATGGATTTACTCAGCCGATTATTGGGCGTATCGACATGATATCTACTGGAATTCGAGCTCAAGTAGGAATCAAAGTATTTGGCGATGATGCGAAGAAACTAGAAGACCTTGCGATAGAAATTGAAGGGATGATGGCTTATGTGCCTGGAGCGGTGGGAACAGTCGCTATTCGAACCTCGGGACTTAAATATCTCAATGTGGATTTAGATGAAGGAAAACTCGCTTCTTATGGTATACCTAAAAGCCAAGCTCTCAATGCTATCGCTATTGGAACGGGTGGAAAAACAATTACTCAGACCATTCAAGGAAGAGAAAAGTATGGCATTGAGCTTCGTTTTACTCGTAATCAACGAGCAAAAATCCCAGATATTAAAGGACTTCAACTAAGAGGTATGAACGGTCAAAAAGTAGCCCTCTCTGAAGTGGCAGATATTCGTGTTGAAGATGGGCCTGCTGTACTTCAGTCAGAAGACGGAAAGCTCCGTTCTGCGGTTCAAATGAATGTGAGTGGACGTGATCTCGTTTCTTTTGTTAAAGAGACTGATGAATACTTAAAAGAGAATCTAGAACTTCCTGCTGGCTATACTATAGAGTTTGATGGTCAATATAAAAATCAGGTTCGAGCCAAAGAGAAATTATCGGTAGTAGTACCGTTAGTAATTCTTATTATATTTGTTCTGCTCTACCTCACCTATGCAGATTTGAAACTCGTTTCAGTGGTAATGCTCGCTATTCCGCTAAGTCTTATTGGAGGATTATTGGCGTTGTTCTTAGCTCAGTACAATTTCTCAGTGGCAGTTTGGGTTGGTTTCATTGCTTTATTTGGAAACGCGGTAGAGACAGGCGTGGTAATCGTTCTCTATCTAGATCAGGCCGTGAAGAAAGCTCAGGAAAAATTTCAGACACTTACGCAGTCTCAAATTGAATCTGCCATCCTTGAAGGAGCGACCAAAAGACTTCGTCCAGTACTTATGACCGCTTTCACATCCATTATCGGGCTTATTCCGATGCTTATTTCTACTGGGACAGGTTCAGAAGTTCAAAAGCCATTGGCAATTGTGGTAGTTGGAGGACTTATAACGTCTGTATTTATGACGATGGTGGTAATACCTGTGTTATTTGGGGTTGTCAGAAGTCGTGATAGAATAATAGTTGATTAGTACATAATCCAGTTTCAAATGGCCTATGACCATACTAAAACTTTTGAAAATATTAGTAGAACTGTGGCGAAAGTGAATAAGGACACTATGAAGATGCTTGTATCTCTTCCAGAATTTCAAGATCAAGTAGAAAAGATTCGCAAAAAATACAACATTCCACCAGACGGCTTAAAAAATAATGAGGAAAGTAAGTCTTGGCATCACGACTACCTCTACGAGTCAGATGAAAGAATCCAAAACTGGCTAAAAGAGGTAAAAAACATCTGGACCTACTGTAAAAAACTTCAACACGATCCTCGTTATATTCAACATATAGAACGGTACATTCTATTTAACCAAATCACCGCTCCTTTCTGTAATGGTAATGCTTCTATGGGTTTTCCTGCCTGGCCTAACATGGAAAGACGAGATTTTTCAATTAAGGTCTATCACAAACTTACCAAAGACGAATTAGATTTAATTATGCATGATCTAGAAAGGATGATGAATCGCTATGTACCAAGTTCTCAGAAAAAACTAAGACCGAAACCAGAACTTGATAGAGATTTAGCGGTCATCGAAAAAACACAAAGAATAGGTGATCTGGTAGTAACTCATGATGGAGCTTACGAATACAACTACAACGATATTGTATCTGAAGTATACGATACTGAGGAGGGAGACTTAAGCTGTTCAAGTGATAAAAAAAGAAAAGAAAGCCTTCGAAAAAACAAACAAAGGACTGAGAAAGATATAAAAGAGCGGTTGGGTTGGGACAGCTCATCGTGATTATTATGTCCCAGAGGAAGAAGAAGTGAGGCCTATCATGAGTCCATATTTTGTAATTCTCACAATATGGCTCAAGCAAAATCTACCTCAAACCAACTTAAAGTTTGCTACATTTTACCAAACTTACTCAATCCAGCTCCCTATAATCCGAGGAAATGGGATACTGGGGCTACCAAGCAACTGACAGAAAGTATACAACGTTTTGGCCTGATTGATCCCATTATTGTAAACGGAGCTAAAGACCGAAAGAATATTGTAATTGGTGGTCACTTCCGACTCAAAATTGCCAAAGATCTAGGCTATAAAGAAGTGCCAGTGGTGTATCTCAACATTCCTGATATCAAAAAAGAGCAGGAATTAAATCTACGTTTGAACCGAAATACAGGTGACTGGGATTTTGAAATTCTCAAAGATTTCGATCTCGACTTACTGCTTGATGTAGGGTTTGATGATTCGGATCTATCAGCTATTTGGGACGAAGCTTTGGGAGTCGAAGATGATGCATTTAAAACTCGCGAAGAGCTAAAAAGCATAGAGGATCCAGAGTCTAAAGAAGGTGATGTATTTCAGCTCGGAAGCCATCGCCTGGTTTGTGGAGATTCTACCGACCCTAAAGTAGTGCAAAAACTTTTGGGCAATACCAAGATCAACATGATCTACTCTGATCCACCCTATAATATTGGATTTGACTATGCTAAAGGCATTGGAACAGAAGGGAAATACCAGGGGAAAAAGACGAATGACAGTAAAAGCCAAGCTGAGTATCGTGCCTTTTTAGAAAACACTCTACGAAATGGACTAAAGCATTGCACCCCTGATACTCATATTTTTTATTGGTGTGATCAAAATTATATCGGACTGTTGCAAGATCTTTATCAACATAACGGCATCGATAACAAGAGGGTTTGTTTGTGGATCAAGAATAACCAAAACGCCACACCTCAAATTGCTTTCAATAAATGCTATGAGCCGTGCGTGTATGGGATCCGAGGCAAGCCCTTCTTGTCTCCTAAATCCTCTAACCTCACAGAGATTGCAAATCCAGAAATTGAAAACGGCAACCGCACCATTGATGACATTCTTGACCTACTCGACATCTGGCTTGTTAAAAGACTCCCAACCAACGAATACCAACACGCCACCGAAAAACCAGTCGTTTTGCATGACCGCCCTTTAAGGCGATGCACCAAACCAGGCGACACGGTGCTTGATCTATTTGGAGGTTCAGGATCGACTCTAATCGCCTGCGAACAACTGGGCAGAAAAGCCTTTTTAGTCGAACACGAACCTGCCTTTTGTGATCTCATCATCAAACGCTACCTAGCTCTTAACCCACAAAACCATGCCAAAAAAATCAATTAATCTTGGAGATGTATTTCAACTTGGTGAACATCGACTTATTTGTGGAGATGCCACGAATCCAGAGCACGTCCAGGAACTCTTAGAAAATGACCGAGTGAAACTCATTCTGACTGATGTGCCGTATGGAGTAGCTTTAGTCGAGGGAAAGAAAGAATTTTCTAAGTCTAAGGTCAAGCATGAGCCTATTGCGAATGATCATTTGCAGTCCGATAATGATTTTAAGCAATTCACTACAAACTGGCTTGATCCCGTTAAAGATAAACTCACCGACAAAAACACATTCTACATTTTCAACTCGGACAAGATGATGTTTCCGATGCGAGAAGCCTTGCTTGAAGCAGGGTTTAAGTTTTCGCAGTTACTAGTATGGGCAAAAACAGGAGCCGTTATTGGCAGGCTGGATTATTTACCTCAACACGAATTGATTGCCTACGGCTGGCGTGGTCGTCACGAGTTTTTAAAATCCAAGGATAAATCCATTTTGGTGAGTCCAAAAACAAAGAAAAATACGCTTCATCCGACCATGAAGCCTGTATCAATTCTGAGAAAACTGATTCTCAATAGCTCTCGTAGAGAAGATATCGTTTACGACCCATTTGGGGGTAGTGGCTCAACCCTGATGGCTTGCGAGCAAACTCGCAGGAAGTGTTTGATGATCGAAATCGAACCAATGTATTGCCAAGTGATTATTGATCGCTGGGAAAAACTTACAGGCAAAAAAGCCGTACTTCTTAACTCTAAAAAATCATGACTATTAACGAGCGACAACAGCAACAAAAAGAGGTTCTCTGTGAGCAACTGAGAAAAACACCGATTGTACAGGTCACCTGTGAGAAAATCGGTATTGGGCGAGCCACGTACTACCGCTGGAGAAAAGACGACAAGGTTTTTGCAAAGAAGGCCGATGAGGCTTTAAGTGAAGGGGTTCATCTGATGAACGACATGGCTGAATCGCAACTGTTGTCAGCTATAAAATCTCAGAATTTAACCGCCATTATTTTCTGGCTAAAACATCGCCACAAGTCTTATACACAGAAGTTTGAAGTTACGACTCGCCTGGAAAACCCTGAACTAACCGAAGAACAGCAGGCTATGGTACAAAAAGCCCTAACTTTAGGGTCTTTAGCCCCCTCTAAAAATTCCCCTAAAAAGAAAAAATGACTGAAATCATCCCAGCTATCGAAGAAAACATGGTACATCAAGTCCTTACCGACCAGCAAGTTAGACAGGAGGTCACCAGTCAAAGCCATTATTGGTTTTTTCACACTTACTTTCACCACTATATCACTCACAAAACCGCTGATTTTCAGCGAGATATTTTTAGGCTAACCGAAGATGAAAAAGTAAAAAACATAGTCATCATTGCTTTTCGAGGATCGGGTAAATCTACGATTGTAAATCTTTCGTATCCTCTGTGGGCTATTCTGGGTGCACAGAAGAAAAAATTTGTATTACTGGTTGGGCAAACCCAGCACCAAGCGCGACAACACCTCAAAAATATTAAGCGGGAAATGGAATCTAACGATTTGCTCCGCAAAGATCTCGGGCCATTCAAAGAAGACGATGAGTGGAGTACGTCTTCACTACTCATTCCAAAACACGATGCTCGAATTATGGCCGTTTCTATGGAGCAAAGTGTGCGAGGGATTCGTCATAACCAGTACCGACCAGACCTGATTATTTGTGACGACATTGAAGATCTATCCTCGGTCAAAACACTTGAAGGCAGAAACAAAACCTTCGATTGGCTTACCAGCGAAGTAATCCCCGCTGGCGATCAAAGTACTCGACTGGTAATGATTGGGAATCTTCTTCATGAAGACTCAGTCATTATGCGGATGAAAGAAAAAATCAGAAAACGAGAGATGAGTGGCAAATACAAAGCTTACCCAGTAGTTCGTAATAAAAAGTCTCTGTGGCCTGGAAAGTATAAGAATATGCAGGCCATAAAAACTGAAGAAAAAAGAGTTGGAAACGATATCGCTTGGCAAAGAGAATTTATGCTGCGTATTGTTCCTGATGATGGACAAGTAGTACATAAAGACTGGATTCAGTACTATGACGAATTACCCAAGCCTAATGGTGCTGATCCTGATCAAGGGGGCATCTCTTTCCGCTACTGTGCCATTGGGGTCGATCTAGCTATTTCTGCCAAACAAACAGCGGATTATACGGCTTTTGTGCCTGCCATGGTTTACTTAATTGGTTTTGATGCCTACGTTTATATTTTACCTGAAATAGTAAATCGCCGGATGGATTTTAGTACTTCTCAGGAAACCCTCAAAGCCTTAGCTCAAACGATTCATGACAGTCCTAAAAGCGTGAAAATGTACATCGAGGGAGTTGGGTATCAACAAGCCTTTATACAGGAAGTAAAAAATCAGGGCTATAAGACGGTAGATGTACAACCCCGAGGTGATAAACGGTCTCGATTGTCAGCTTCAAGTCACTATATAAAAACAGGGAAGGTACTGTTTCCAAAACAAGGTTGTGAGCGACTGATTGAGCAGATGACGGGGTTTGGAGTAGAAAAGCACGATGATATTGTCGATGCTTTTACCACCATTTTAAATGAAGTTATGAAAGATCCCCCTCGTCGGCATTTCATGGCTTTCTTTGGTGGTGATGGAGACGATTCAATTCACTGGTTTTAGATAAAAAAGACCTAGACTATAAGTTTTATCCCGGCATCAATTAGGTTGATGAAAGAAAACGAGGCGCTACAAGAACCACTCAAATACTGTTTATACGCTCGAAAGTCGAGTGAAGCAGACGAAAGGCAAGCCCTGTCTATTGATTCTCAGGTCAGTGAGATGCTCAAGCTGGCAAAAAACGAAGGCATAGAAATTGTTGAAACCCTTCGAGAGAGTAAATCAGCTAAAAGTTCGGGGCAAAGGGTGGTTTATAACCAATTATTGAGTGGTATTCGAGAACAACGCTTCAACGCTATTCTTACCTGGGCACCAGACCGACTTAGCCGTAATGCAGGAGATCTTGGATCAATTGTGGATCTAATGGATCAAAAAATGCTGGTGCAAATTCGTACCCACGGACAAACCTTCACTGATAATCCCAATGAGAAGTTCTTGCTCATGATCCTCTGTTCTCAAGCCAAACTGGAGAACGATAACCGAGCTAAAAACGTCAAACGAGGCCTCCGTAGAAAATGCGAAATGGGAGTCAGACCTGGGTGTGTACCGCTCGGGTATGAACTCATTCGAGGAAAGACGTTCCGAGATGCCAGTACCATCGAAGTTGACCCTATTCGTGGACCGCTCATACAAAAAATGTTCCGCTGGGTCGCAGAGGACGGTTTAAGCGGTCGTCAAGTATGGGAGTACATGAAGGAAGAGGGATTTAAGACTAAAAACGGTAAAACCGTAACGCTCAGCATGATTTTTCGAATTTTGGCCGATCCGTTTTACTACGGATCTTTTGAATACCCCAAGGGTAGTGGTAATTGGTACGAAGGCACACACAAAAAACTGATCGATAAAGAAACCTACGACATCGTGCGAAGCAAAATGAAAGTTTCCCCAAAAGGAAAATGGGGGCGAAAAGATTTTTTCTTCAACAAAGTTTTCAAATGTGGGTCTTGTGGTTCAGGGATATCGGGCGAACAAAAACTAAACCGACATGGAAAACACTATGTGTACTACCGTTGTAACCGTTTTAGTGGAAAGAACAGCTGTAAAGAGAAGTATGTTCGGGAAGAAACAATCATTGAGTCTCTAGCAGACATTTGCGTGACGGTTCAGGAGCAAAATCAAAGATTAGAGAAGAAATTGAGAGGAGAGGTGGAACGGTTCAATGATATGCAGAGAATGATGAGTGGAGACAATGCCAAGCTGATGACTACGAAAGACTATGTGCAGTATGTACTAAAAAATGGAAACGGTAGTGAGAAAGGTAAGATCATAAAAGAACTTTCTGAAAATCTATTACTCCAAAATGGAACCGTAGTTATGGGTAAATTTAGGGCATAGTAAAAAATGGTTTTTCTGCTATAAATAGATAAAGATCCATATTGAATGTCCAGTAATAAAATTTCACCTGAATTTTCAAAATTTCTCTTAGATTTAAGAGAAATTTTGAACCGCGTAGATGCAGAATCAGAAGAAAGTGCATTGCCAGTGTCAGAAAAAGAGGCGTTCAAAGAAAATCTGCTAGATGAATATTTAGGACAATTTATAGAAAGTATCTATTTTAGAGGGGAAATATGGCTTTTTAAAGGAAAAGAAGGATTACTCAGGGATCTTAAGTCAAAAGTCGCTGAATTTTTTAAAACAGACGTTGAAAATATTTATATTGTAGGGTCTGCTAAAACTGGCTTCAGCATAACAAAAACCAAAGATTTCAGAGAAGGCATAGAAGGCGTGAAAAATTCGGATATTGATATTGCAATTGTAGACACTAAATGCTTCGAAAGTTACCATCAGCAGATTGGGAGCTTTCATTCTGATTATATGGAACGTCCTATGCTGTCAGGTAGAGACAATGAGAAACTACAAAAAAGCAAAAACTACTTAACAGAGGGCTGGATAAGACCAGATCTTCTTTTTCCAAAAGAACTCCAACAAGAGTGGATGAATTTCTTTGATTCTATATCGGATGGAAGGCTTAATTCTGATCTTAACTATAGAATCAATGGAGGTTTGTACCTTAACCAATCATGTTTTGCACGATTTTGTAGAAAGAGTCTGAAGCAAAAACTAGAAGATCTAATAAAACTTGCTAAACAAGTAGAAAATGACCCACTAAGTAATGACTTAACACCTCTAGAACCAGCATTTAAAGCATTTTTGTATTTAATGTGTCCTTTTGATCGGGGAGATGAAAAATTAGTACATAATCTTGTCGAAATGATGGATATAACTCTTGATGAGTTTGAACTCTTGAAAGAGAAATTCATCGCTGATGGACTGCTAAAAGCTATTGGAAATCAGATTTACTTTGAGGATGAACGTATTGGTAAAGAAGCTGTTAATTATCTCATAAATCAAGAAAAAACTGATCCTGCTCAAATAATTGAACTTTCTAATATTTACGAACAATGAGTACTAAAAAGAAACTGCTGAAAAAAATGGCTGAAACTTATTTCTTAGAAAGAAATAGTAAAATTCGTGAATTCTTTGAAAAGGAACTTCAAGCAAATATTGAGGCCTTAAAAAATGAAAAATTTAGAACAAATGAAGAACTTATAGAAAAATTAGAGGAGCTTGCTGAGTTTGCTTACCCAATACCAGAGAAGGTTGTAGAAATAGTAGAGAAAATTTCCTCAGCTAAACCAATTGCTTTGAAAGACAAGCCTACAGAGTTTGGCTTACTACCCGGAAAAACATGGGACGATGTCTTAGAGCAATGTGTGAGTTTACTAAGGCAGGTTAGATATCTCGAAACGGAAGCAGTTATTGAGCTACTTGCTAAATTTTCGGAAAACGAAAACAAAGAACTTAGTAATAAAGCATTAGAGGCCATCGAGGAACTATGTAAGTATGACTTGCACGTGTTAAACAACGTAGGTGTCCAACCGCAAAAGAGGTTTATTGAAGCGATCAATAAATGGGCTATTAAGAAAAAAATTAGACACATTGATGTAATTGTTAAGGGTTTAACCGCTTTGCTAAGCCCAGATTTTGGAGGAGTTGAATGGCAAGATTTTAAAACTGTGACCTTCAGACATGGTGGCTTAAACGCCACCAAATCAGTTGTAAGCAATCGAGAAACAGCTTTAGAAATAGCTAAGAATGTTTTTTTAGAGGCAGATGACCCAAAAGTTCAAATATCATTACTCAGTGTATTCAATTCTGCCTGTCGTGACTCGTTCTATACCGAGGAATTAAGGCCTGTGGTTGTGGCAAATGTCAAAGATGTTCTAAGCTTTTTTAACGAAACCGTTTTGCCGTCAAACCCAGCACTAGAAGTATTATCAGAGCTAGAAGATCGTATTGCTTGGCTAGAAAATGGCTTTAAAACTGAAAAACTAAAAGAGTTGGCTAGATTTTGGTGTCTTCTAGAGCAAAATGAAGAGTACAAAATATATCGAATTTTAGTCGGCTATGAACGAAGATTTAGGCGATTAGAAATGGGATGGGAGGAGTGTCAAAAATACAGAAATGACCACATTGCACAATATGTTGAGAGTATAAATCAAAAAAACGAAGAAGAGTGGATTAATCGAATTATCAATATTGCCAAAACAGAAGAAAACTTAAACGACAGTGGTAAATTCCAGTACTTTCAACAACTTCTAATTCAAATTGGCGAGAAAAAATCAGGTCTAGGATTCCTATTACTTGAGATAAATGAGCCGTTCCTAGAAAGATTCAAAGCCTATATTATTTTGGGTTTAGATAAGTCCGAAAAAGAAAAAATTAGGCTACTAATTCAGGAGTGGATAAACAAAGGAGAAAATCTACAGATAATTGCATTTGCCATACGGTTTATGGAGAAAATAGATACTAATATGCTTGAAGCCTTGTTTGAGAAGATTAAATCAAAGCGAGGGAAAGATAAAAAAAGAAAGTTATTTGCAGAATTTCTATACTCTCTTGGATTTACGAATATTGAGAACAAAGACCTGTTCATAAAAACTCTACGAGAACTTACAAAATATGATCTAACTCATTGGACTAATTGGTTTTTTGGAGGTAAGGAGGGCGAAAACATATTTGAACATTTTGACGAAAATGATTGGGAAGTTGTTATTGAAAACTTACTTGGTACAAGCGATATTCAATATCATGATGAATATGTTTTAAAATATTTACTTAGATTTGACCCAGTTAAATTTGTTAGTTTCTTTGAAAGAAGAATCAAAAAAGAAGAAAAATTTGATGGGCTTTATTATCGCTATTCATCTCTACCTTTTAGTTTGCATAATTTGCTATCAGAGTTGCATGACTACGAAGATGAGATTACCGAAGAGGTTTGGAAATGGTTTGATAAAAAGTATGGATGGAAAGCGGCAATATTCTTAAAAGCATTGTTCCCCGGTTTTTCTTCAAAAATGGATCAAAAAATAAATGAAATTATTGATTCTAAAGATAAAAAAGCATGGAAAAAATATATTCAGCCTATTTTTCAGTGGTATCGTGGAAACTCTCTAGAGCGAATAATCAAAAGAACGATTAACTCTTTCGACAAAGATCAAGAAATGTGGGACACCTGCATGATATATCTTTCAAACCCTGGAATGGTTTCAGGTACAACAGGCGAACCAATAATGGCCAATGCCTATAGAGCAAAGAAGACCAGAGTTGAAAAATGGGAGTTAGACAATGACAAAATCAAGGAATTTGTTGAGGGATACAAAAAAATGCTTGATAGAGATATTAAAAGAGAAGAACAACGACACTTAGAAGAAATGGAAAAGCTTAAAAGACGACCTTAGTGCTATATCTCCATAGGCGCATCGGTCACAATAGATCAACCTAATAGAATCAATCCACAAAAGGTACATTAAGATTCCCTAAAACCCCAAAAGTTCCCAACCTACGTGGGACACTATTGGGTATTACTGTACTAAGTTGGCTGGGGTGGAGGGATTCGAACCCCCGAATGGCGGAACCAAAATCCGCTGCCTTACCACTTGGCGACACCCCATCTTCGATGAGGACTGTGCTTACTTTATCCCCTGTTGCAAAGAAGATTCCGTAATCTCGTCTCATCGCCTTTCCACTTTTATTCCAGGAAGAAAGGCAGAGCCAATCCTAAAAATGTGGGGATTAAAATCAAGTTATTTTCTCCAATTCCTTGTCCTCGAACTACATAACTATAAAATTAGACCATGTCAGAATACGTCCTTATTCTTTATGCTGGACTCCCCGCTTTCCTAGCCAACATGGCCCCCGTATTGGCGACTAAATATGGGTGGCTGTCCTTTTTTGATCAACCCGTTGATCAACATAAAACCTTTCGTGGGAAGCCTATTTTTGGCCCTCATAAAACCATTCGAGGATTTATTGTAGGAGGTATAGCCGGTCTCATCATAGGCATAATCCAATACCTTTTACACATACAGAGTCTTTTGGATTTTCCATTAGCCATAAGAGGCACTAATTCCATTATCATATTTGGCATTTTGGGAGCTATAGGCGCCTTGATTGGAGATATGATTGAGAGTTTTTTCAAACGCCAGATAGGGATCAAAAGTGGACGTCCACTCATCCCCTTTGACCAAACCGATTATATTATTGGATTTGTATTACTTACCTGGCCGTTAGTGGTTTGGGAATTACAACAGGTACTCGTATTACTGGTTGCAGCTTTAATTATGAATCCACTCACAAACCTTATAGGATACACCCTGGGTATTAAGAAAACTTTTTGGTAACACATGCCACAAAAACAAAGATATTTGGTCATTTTCAACGGCATCTCCGGCCGAATAAAAGTGCGTAACCGGCAACAAATGATTCATGATTTTTTTCAGAAAAAAAAATACTTTTATCACTTTGTTATTATTGGATCCTACGGCCATGATTTGGCTGAAAAAAATATTAAAGAACTCATCAAAAGTCTCGGAATTACTCGTATTGTGGTTTCTGGCGGTGATGGGACTCTCCAATCGGTAATACAACACTTGTACGAAGAAGATTTATTGGATATTCCCCTCGTTTATCTACCAGGGGGTTCAGCTAATTTTTATGCTTACATTTTGGGCCAATCCAATGATTTTGGAACCGTACTCAACCATATCCCAAAAGCCAAACCACAAAAAATGTCTTTTGGCGTGATAAATGAAAAAGTCTTTATGATTGCTGCTTGTTTTGGAAAAGTATCGCAACTTACCACTAGTACCAACCGAGCCGTAAAAAAAACGCTCGGCTTTATCTCTTACCTTCTTGCTGGAGTGCATTTATTTACTCCCTTTAAGATAAAAACTGGCATCATTAACAAAAAAGCTTACTTAGCCAGCAGTCTACTGATTGTAACACCTCAAGCCGCTCATAAGTATATTCCCCTTAAAAATATTTCTAAAACGGAACTCAATATTTTGTGCTTTCAGCATCGAAATGTTATTGACCATATGTATGACATTTTCTTTGTGTATATCCTCAGGCAACCTCCAGAAAAAGTCGCCATAATGAATGCCAAAAAATTAGAATTTAGTGAACCTTTCCCCCAAAAACCGCATATTGATGGCGATATCCTAGAAAAAGAAGATATGTACAAGGTCAAATTAATTCCTAAAAAGCTCACTTTCTATGCTTAGCCATGCGCAAATTCCCAACCTACTGACCATTGGCCGAGCTATCCTCACGCTGATTATTATCGGGTTATTCGCCATAGAGTTTGATCATAAATTTGGATGGATTTTAGGACTCTTTTTAGTGGCTAGTTTTACAGATTTCTTAGATGGCTATTTAGCCAGAAAATACAAAAACACTAGCACTTTTGGAGCCATTTTTGACCCACTAATAGACAAAGTCCTGACTCTGGCCGTTTTTTGTTTGCTGATTCCCTATGGACTCATTCCAGCCATAATAATAGCCCTGATTATCGTTAGAGAATTAGTAGTAGATGGATTAAGAAGTTTTTTACTCACACTTAATAAAACTCTCAGTGCTAAGTTTTGGGGCAAAATAAAAACCACACTCCAAATGGTTTTGATCATTATTAGTTTATATTTTTTAGAAACCGAACATCCGTTCCTCCCCCATATTATTATATCTCTAAGCTGGATCACCCTTCTCTGCACTTATCTCAGTGCTATCCCCTATATAAAAGTATTTTTAAGGGTATATAAAGACGTAAAATAATATGCACCATATAAAAATTATTGACTGTCTTGGACCATTCTTTTCTGGTAAAGAAAAAATGCAAAACTGGTCAAAAATACCCTTTGCTCAATTTGAGTCTCGAACCGGTGACTTAGACACCGAATCTCTAGAGTATCAAAAAACTATCCTGGACTTTGAGCATATCATAAAGTGTGCCCATAGCTATGGTTATAACGCCATTAGCCTGGATGATGCCGTACATTTGAGCACTTTCCCAAGCTATCCAAAAGACTTCCAACAAAAACTCAACCGTTATAAAGCACTCTATGAGAGGTGCTTTAGTATAGCGAAAAAATACAAATTTAAAATATTTATCAACTACGACCTCATATCCCTTCCAACGCATTTCACCCTTGATGATTCGCCCCAAATTTATGCCCAAAAAGTCATTACCGAAGGACTCAATAACCCCTCAGTAGATGGTCTTATACTCCGTTTTGGAGAAAGTGATGCTAATGATGTTCAGGGCGATTTCAAAAGCCAGCCATTGATAAAAACCAGTCGAGATCTGAATCATCTTCTAGAAGCTATCGCCCCTATAGCTCAAGGCCTAGAAAAGCAATGCATTCTCAGAACTTGGTCCGTAGGAGTGGGGCCTATCGGCGATCTGTCATGGAATTTCAATACGCTGAAAAATAGTATAAATACCGTGGCTCAAAACCCCTCCTTTGTGCTGAGCCTCAAACCATCAGAAACCGATTTTTATACCACCAAATATATCAATCCTATTTTCAAAGATATCGCCCAGAATTTTCCAAAACTCAAGTGCATACTAGAAACCCAAAGTGCTCCAGAAAGAGGCGGTTTTGGAGAGCTCCATCCACTCTGTATGGGATGGGAATATGCCAGCCTTTTCACTCAAGCTAAAAAACAGAACCCAAACTTTATAGGTATTATGGCTTGGGCTCAAACTGGCGGCTGGACACAAACCTACCTTCGTCCCAGAACCTTTATAGATTCTATTTCTTGGAGTGCACTCAATACCTATCTTCTCAGCAAACTCTGGGATAAAACCACGCCAAAAGATGATAAAGACCTGCACGATACATACATTGAAAAACTCATCGGTGCCTGGCTCTCATTAGAAGCCAAAACCCATCATCTTCCTTGGGCTAAAAAAGCGGATCTAAAACTATTAAAGGAATATTTATATCGATATTATCGAATCTATATCAAAATCCTATATCCCAAGTCTTTTGTAGTGCAAAAAAAATTCTTCAGAAGATTTATGGTACCCCCATTAATGTGGATGCACTGGGATCAGATAAAAATAAACCCCCTTGTCATCTCACTCTATCTCTACTTTGGAACCTATAGCCGGAAAGAACGGTTACTACTTCAGCAAAAAGTAGATCATGTTTGCGCTCTAGCCAAAAAACTCAACCTCCCAAATCATGAATTTCAGGAATCCTGTTTAAGGCTCTTTTTGGCTATTAGAACTGGCGTTTTAAAAGGATTTATTACCCCAAAATTGCATCTAAGAATTAAAAATTTTAATAGAAAATATCCACAGACTTACGGATTTGATATTAAAGATGATCCAGTAAACTCCCGGTTTCTGAAACTCGCCTGGAAAATACTGCTCAGAAAAAAACACCGCTATAGAACCATTGATAAGATTTTCATGCTCCCGGTTATTTCAGATCTTTTGGGCAACCTCATTATTCAACGAATTCCTCCAGAAGACAGAGACCAATGCATGGGAATCATTCATGTTCTGAAAGATTAAGTTGCATATTACCATTCCCCCCTCAGAATAAGGACATGATAAAAATTATAGAATCCGACACCAAAAACCTGAAATACGGCATACACAAAACTCCTTTTGGAACCTGTGCTATAGCCATTAGCGATGAGGTTATCTGCAAGATGAGTTTTGAGACCGATGAAAATCAATTCTTGACCGAACTTCACACAGAATGGACCGAATGTAAAATTGAAGAAGACATCATTGCCACAGAAGACATGATACAAAAAATCTTCATAGAAAAGGTAACTCACTTCACCTTAGATGTAAAAGGCACAGATTTTCAACGAAAAGTCTGGCAAGAGGTCATAAAAATTGAAGAAGGCCAAACCAAAACTTACGGCGAAATTGCCAAAAACATTGAAGACCCACAGGCTGCCCGAGCTGTAGGAACCGCTGTAGGCAAAAATCCTGTAGCCTATCTAATTCCCTGCCATCGAGTGATTCGATCTGATGGAGATCTTGGGGGATATCGATGGGGCGAAGCCCTAAAAGAAAAACTACTCGCTCACGAAACTATCTAATCTGGGAGGGTTACCATCACTTCGTTTCTCCGAAGAAAAAACGGTGTCCAAGGCGGATTATAAAAAGCAAAAGTCACATCAGCCTCATGTTCTATCCCTTCTTTTTCAAGAGCGGCTAAAAGGGCCGCTTCAACCTGCTTTCTCCCCACTGTGTCATTTCCGTTCCAGATAATAAAACGCCTTACCGCTTTTTTTTGAGCAGGCCATTCTACAATCTGTATATTCTGGTTATTGGGGATGGGTAAAGTGTCCTTGTCCCACTTTTCAGGGATTGTAAAAGTAACTGTTCTTTTATTTTTTCCAGGAGCGTCCAAAACTGGAGTGGTCATAGCAATATTTTGACTCGGCTGATCCAATACTGGAGTAGTCATAGCGACAGACTCTTTTGATTTATTGTCCCCAAATATAAATCCAGCTAATTGCATAAACCCCTCATTAATCCCACTTTCTCCTGCGGTGCTAACTTCAACCTGAGCGACTAAGATAGGATCGTATTCACGAATTTCATATTCAGAATTTTTTTCCAAAACACGGTAACCAGGAGTCTCTAAAGCCGCTGCATACCACCAAATACCAACAGCCCAAACAACAGATACTATCAACAAAACAATCAAAACCCACCCCCAAACCGGAATCATTTTTAAAGAAATCATTACATCTTCAATTTTATACTAATATAGGTTTCAATGTAATATAAAGCTAAAGGATTATTACCCCCCTCTTGTTTATCATCTGTATTATTTTTTTTGTTTCCCTCACTTTACTAATACCAGATTGGTCTAGTCCCAACACTTAATCTCTATGACAAATCTTTGCTCCTGTGTTATAATTGTAAAATGGAATTTTATATTTGGCTCGGAATTGTATTCTGTGCGCTTAAAGCGGCTACTTTTTCGGGACTCAATTTGGCTATTTTTCGGATTCCTTATCTTCGGCTCAAAGTACTAGCCCAAAAGAAAAATCCAGACGCTCTAAAAATTCTTAATCTACGGTCACAACCAAACTTTCTTTTAGCCACAATCCTGTGGGCTAACGTGGCCTACAATGTACTCTTAACACTGCTTACAAATTCAGTTATGGCTGGCGTGGCCAGTTTCTTTTTTAGTACTATTGTCCTCACGATGGTAGGTGAAATTTTACCCCAATCATTTTTCTCAAGACACGCGTTAAAGATCGGCGGATTTTTTGTCCCTATGCTCAAGTTTTATCAATTTTTACTCTTCCCTATCGCCAAACCCACGGCCTGGATGATTAATAAACTAGTGGGAAAAGAACCCCCTCAATACTACAGTGAAGGAGATCTTATTGAATTGATTAAAGAACATATGAAATCTGCCCGAGCTGAGGATATTTCAGCTGCAGAAGCTTTGGGAGCTATTCATTTTTTAGAGTTGGATGACCGAAAAATTAAGCATGTAGGTAGTAAAGTTTCCCCCTCCTGTTTGGTGGAGATGAGTTTCAAGGGAAACAAAATCCCAAAGGTGGATTTTTCTATATCGCCAGAAGATCAATTTCTCAAAAAACTTAACAAAACCAAAATGGAACGCTCCGTTTTGGTAGACCCCAAAGGAAACCCCAAATATGTGTTTGATACCGATGGTTTCTTCCGAGATTTATTTATGAAAAAGCACAAAACCAAATTTGAAAATTTTTGCCACAAGCCGGTAATCATCAAAAAAAACGAAGCCTTTGTCGGAGATGTGCTACATGCCTTCACCTTTGAAAAACATAAAACCTCAGAACTATTAGAACATCAAGTAGTACTTCTGTGGACAGCCAAACACAAAAAAATCCTTACCAGTGATGATTTAGTACATCTACTGATGCAAGAAATTGGCCCCAATTCTTAGTGTATATTTTCGTGTAAATCAATTTAAGAAGGACCGTGAAAAATAGGGGCCACATGACATCCAGCTAAAACCAAACACAGAGTCGAAAGCACTATAAGGGGAACAGATTTCATAAAAATTTTTAAATATATACTGGAGATGGGGCGCAAACACAAAGGCCCCACCTCATAAATCTTTGGCTAAGCAATAACTTTAGCATCAAAGTTCCGAGTTAAATACAGATAGTCTGTGCGTTCATCTCGGCTCATTTCTTCCCAGTAAGCAGGAAGACCAAAATTGATATTTGAAGCATTCATGATTTCAATGATTAAGAAACTAGGTTCAACTCTATATACGTTTGAGTTTTTTGAAGTGCGACAACTTTTTTAAAAAATTATTTTTTGCCGCCTTCACACCGTCATACGCAGATAGATTTTTTTTCTTTCACCAAATCATCGCTCTGTCTGAGTTTTGATAATTTCTAAAGCCTGCATAAACCCCCCTCCAGTAAGCGAAGATCCATTAATAGACCCCTGCAAATCCAGATCATCTATGTGCACCCCTTCAATAAGCTTTTTAGCGCCAGTTTCATATCTATCAATATAATACAGGCTAGTGCTGTCAGCTTTAATAGGCCGAATAAGTAACGACGACACTTCGTCTTTTTCAAAAACCACAGTGACCTCTATTTCAACTTTACCTCCAGGGCTTAAATAAGCCGTTTTGGCACTAAAATTACCGTGCTTGTATTTATCTTGTTTATAACTTTTAGTAGGAATGCCTTCAGCCTCGCTCAGATCTAACACATAAGGACTACAGTCTAAAGAAAGTATGGCAGAAAGTGGAAAGTATCGACTTGCTTTATTACACAAAAGCTGAGTCATAATGAAATCATATCTTTCTGGAGCCGTAGACTTGATAGCTAAAATCTTATGACGTACTCGTTCAATCTTTTGTTCTCTAGTTTCAGCAGCGGCATGCACTACTCCAAAAAGGGCAAAAGAAGTAACAAAAAGTCCAAAAAGTTTATGCTTAACCATTATTTTTAGCTTGATCTTTAATGGCTTCTAACGCTCTGGCAAAACCAATCCCAGTCAAAGAAGAACCATTAACTCTGGTTGGCAAATCTATTTCATCTAGATCCAGCCCAACAATATCATTCTCCGCTCCGGTTTTGAATAATCGGATATAATTTCTACTCGTATTATCAGCCTGAATAGCACTAATGCTCATAGATTGGACATTATCTCCAGCCAGCACTAATGTAACCGCCATTTTGTTTTTCCCCCCTGGACTCATATACTCACTCTCAACCGTAAAAGAACCATCACTGTAGGTTCTTCGCAGTGCTTCGGGCACCTCTTCTTTCACCTCTGGAAGTTCATTGGGCATATGTCCAGTGAGCGTAAAGAAAGCCGTTGAAGCTCTATCACGGACGCCTTTATTGAGACGATAAATAAATTCTGCCATTTCACCACGCGTCACATTGTGATCTAATCTTTCAATAGTAGCGGGGATGGCACTTCTCTGAGACAAAGCCAAAAGAAAAGGTTCATACCAAATATCACTGGTATTGTTTGTAGGTAATTGAAACGATTTCACAATCACTTTAGCCGCTTCAGTGATACGAATATTCCAGGTTGGTTGGAACGTTCCATCTTCATAGCCTTTTACAATACCTGCCTTTTGAGCCATACAAACATAAGGCGCATACCAAGCACTTTTAGCTACATCTGAAAAATTCATTTGTGATTTCTCACACCCTTGAATATCGGCATCTCCAAAATGAGATTCCACTAAAATTTTAGTAAATTCGGCTCTATTTATAGGCCATTGTGGTTGGAAATTCCCATCTGGATACCCTTTCACAATGCCTTCATTTTTTACATATTCAATGGCCATTTTATAGACATGGTTTTCTGGCACATCTTTAAAAGCCATATCAGGCGTTTGAGCCGTCGGCTCCATTCCCTGAGCTACAGAACCAAGGAAAAATACCGGAAGAAAAAGTAAGCGAAGGACTTTAAGCATCAAAAAAAGATTAAAAATGTTGAATTTTGGAGCATAAAATGAGTTTTTTCATAAGACACAGTTTTTCTATACGCCCTCGAAAGGTTTTATTTGGGGACGACAAAACGTTCATCTTTAGATTTTTTAGTGGGTAAGCATTACCTCTGCTGCAAATAGTAACACCTGCAACAGAATCAGGATAATTAAAAGTATAGACAAAAATCGGAACCAGAAAATCCAACGGTTTTGAAGGAGCCCAAAGATAAATTCCGTATCTTGATTAAGGAATCCAATTTTTTTGACCAGCGCTTCATAACGAGTCTCCAGTTCATATTCTTCAATCATATCATTGTAAAAAGCAGTGGAAGTTTTATCTAAGCCTTCAATCTTAGAGGCTTGCAACATTCTTACTTGATGAAGGGCTTGGTGTCGTACTTCCATAGCTATAGCCGCATCTTTAAGGAGTTTTCTATGCCCATTTCCATAATCACCATGCTTTCGAAGTTTCGAGATAACACTCCCTAAATGCGTGGTAAATACTTCCAGCATTTCCTCAAAATGACTTAAAGCCGCAGAACATCCAAGCACAACAGACACTAAAGCAATTTTTTTGGGATCTGCATCTTTGAGCACAATCCCATCAGTAGCCACAGCATTTACTTTAGCTCCAACACCAACCGCTGTTATTTCCTGATAAGGTTCATCAAAAATGCCTTCAAAATAATTAGCAACTTCACCCATCAGCACTTGTTCTTGAGCCGATTCTAAATCCCAAAGCACCAGAACTCCAAAACTCAAAAAGACCAAAAATTTTGTCTCAGAAAGCCGAATCACTAACGGTGACTCCAGAACCACCTTTCCTTCAAAGGCTTCTGCAATATTTTTTTGTTTTAATTTTTGCGCAACGACTTTGGCCTTCACCTGCATCACACCAAATTTTAACAGACTCGCCCTAAGACTCAAACCAAATCGGTACTTCTATAAAACCTGGGATTGGTTCTTTTGCTTCAGACACACTCCCTAAGCAAGGCATAGGCAAAAATTTTAACGAAGCGTAGGCGTCCCTATCATGAGTGAATTTTTATACCATTAGCAAAGTTTAGATTCATTTTATAAAATCTACACCCCCTTGTGCGAGGTGATAAAAATTGTGCGACAACCTTTGTTTATTTTTTAGGGAAGCCGATTGAACGCGCCTTCCATTTTAGCAAGCAACACGGCTAAAGCTGAAGCGTCTTTATCCGCTTTTTTATAAGTCTCAATAAGATTTTTAAGACTATCAATTTTGGCTTTAAGGGTAGCTTTTTTACTCGCCAAAATTTCATCTGCCACCGTTTTATTTACCTGGTTCACTTTTTGTTCTACTCCTTTGAGTTTTTCTATATCACTCTCGGTTTTGTGTTGCATCAAGTAATCTTGGTTCTTGGCCAGAGCTTCCATAGCCCATTTCTTTTTTTCTGGATCAATATCAGCAATCTCAATTCGAGCTGAGAATGTTTGCAGTCTCTCAAATTTATTAGTGACCAAATCCTCATGCTGAGCATGAGCGATACTCATACTTCCGAATCCCAAAACCAAAGCCAATACTAATTTTTTCATGATTGAGCGTATACATTAGGAAATCCCATTCCCAGTAAACCTTTTTTTAATCGTTTAAACAAAGCTCCCGCTTCTTCAAGCCCAAAAAGTGTTTCTTGGTAAAACGGAATGAAGTCTTGTTGGAGTTCATAAAACTCAGCCATCTCAGCTTCAAAATCTGTATCAAGTTGCTGAGCCAAGATATTTGGATCGGCTAAATCCTGCACCGGATCATTCACCAATTCATCAACCGAAGTCACTCTTTTACGAGCTATAAAAGAAGTATCAGCCGCTCCTTCATCCAAAGCCGGAATAACTCGCTGAATTTCTCCGTCTGAAGCGGGAAGGGTTTCCTCAAGTGCAGGAATAACTCTTTCATCTGCCACTATAGCTTCAGGCGGTGCAATAGATTGAACTGGGAGTTCAGCAAAAGTTGCCGTCGGATCAGCATCAGAAATTTCCTCTACAGGGACATCTCCTAGATTCGCTCCCACATTTTCAATTTCGGGAAAATTAGCGGCAAATTCAGCCTCGAGTGCGGCTACCTCATCCAGAGTTTCTGGAACATCAAACACTTCAACTCCTGTGGCACTATCCTCAGAACCGTCAGCTTTTACTTCACTCAATTCAACTAACTCTATAACATCTGGTTCCAATGACGCCTCTAAAACTTCAACCGCTTGATCTAGTGAGTCCTCTTCAATAGCCAATAAAGGGGAAGTCTCTTCCACTCTTTGTTGCTCTAATTCAGAACGGCCACTAACGGCCTGCTTCACATCAGAAATGAGTACTTTTTGCGAATCATTCCAAAAATTAATACCTACTACCGCCACTAAACATAAAGAAAGCGTAGCCGGAGCCCAGAGTTTCCAGCCGGTAAACCACGTCCCCCATCCTCCAGCAGGGGGTTCATCAACCGTCGTTTGAGTCCCTCCTATAGTCGCCCCATCTAGGGCCGCTTTAAGTCCGGCTGGATGGGGAGTAACTACCAAGCTTTGCGCTTGCATAAAGGCGTACGTATCGGCCATAGCCATTACTTCCTCGGCCAACTCTGGATTCTCAGCCGCTAAACTTTCAGCTGAAACTCCAGCTTCTAGCTGGTCAATGATATACTGAACTTGTTCGTCGTTTAAAGTCATGTGAGGATAAATTCTCTTACTTTACGAAGGGCCCGTACTTGGATTTGTCTGATATTAGCTTCAGTCTTGCCGGTACGGTCGGCAATTTCTTTATTAGAAAGTTCGTGGAAAAATTTTAATTCAAGAATTTCTTGGTATTCGGGCTTGAGTTGACCGATGACTTCTTTGAGTTGCGCTGTTTTTTGCTTCGCCTCCACTTGCTGATCTGGCGTCAGCTCCTCGCTCGGTTGAGCCTCAAAAAAATCTTGATTATCATCCGAATCTGAAACAATATTTACTTCTTTAGGTTTTCGGTAGTGGTCTGTGAGAAGATTTCTCGCAATGGTAAAAAAGTAGGCCAGAGGGGCACGAGTATCATCCGAAAAATTTTTACTAGCAGCAAAAGCTTTCATAAACACCGTTTGGGTTAGATCTTCAGCCAATTGTCTATCTGAAACCTTAGCATAAACAAACCGAAAGATAGGCGTATAAAAATTTTCGTATAAAAGAGCAAAAGCTTCCTTCTCTCCGGCTTTTGCACGTTGCATTAAATCAATCGCTGCTTCGGTTGTGAGCATTTAGTTTTGTTTTCGCGTCACACCATACACAAAGCCGAACAAAATGCCAAACGCACATCTTCAAATTTTGTGACGCCTAAAAGGAATGAAAATTCAAGAATGGAAAATTAGAAATTATTCAAAATATATTTTTAAAACTCCCCCATTAAGAAAAATTGATGAACCATTCGTTAAAAAAGCCAGGGAGTCAAACCCAAAAATTTTTAGGGAGTTTGGCTTTATTTAGAATGTAAACCATTGTTTTTCTCAAACTTTATATCACGGGGTGGCTTTTTGGGTCCGTTTTTTGTTCACACAAAAAATGGACAAATAAAGGACAAATAAACACGTTTTAATTAAGATAGAGATAAGCACATGCAAAATCTAGAATCGATAGAAGCCATTGTTACCAAACTTCAAAGCGAAGGCAAAAGCACTCAAGAAATCATCCAAATGGTCCGAGGCATAGGCCTACCAGAACCTCTTATAAAAAAGATTTTAAGGAAATTTAAAACGCCTTCCCAAAAAACCGAAGAAGAATTTTGGGATCCGGCAGGGTTAAAAACGCTGCAAGACTCCCATAATGATCATCGAGAAAAGCTAGAAAAAAAGCTCCAAACTTTTTTAGAAAATCCACGTATTCCACTTAGAAATCTTATGCTTTGTGCCCTGCCAGGAGTTTTAACACTTGGCCTATTTATCTTATTCCCTCAGACTTTAACCTTACTCCTTACTGGAGACGCCGGACAAGCCCCATTTCAACTAGTTCTTATAGCTTTTGCCCCCGTTTTTATTTATGGGGCTTATATCAAAACCCTCGAGCGAGACCTGGTTAAAATACTCTTAGCCAAAGAAAAAAACTGGCAGTACAACCCCCATCAATCTTCAGTCCACTGGAAAAGGTTTAAATCAATCTTCCCTAAAATTTTTAACAAAGGCAATACAGGACAAAATCTACAAGATGAATTTTGGGGAACATTCAAAGGTACGCCCTTCTATCACGGAATCTTTGAATATAAAATAAAAACGCATAGTAAAAAAAATTCACATACCAGAACCTATTATGAAAGCATCTTCGCTATAAAATTAGAAAAACGTCTTACCCATGATTTTCGAATTGTCCCCTATCATTTTACCAGAAAGCTCCTAAATTTTTTTCGACACAAAGAGATTAATACAGAATCCTTTGAATTTAATAAATATTATGACGTGCTCTATGACGGCGAAAAAAGTGTTAAAGCTCTACAAATCATCAAAACCCTCTCCCCGGCCGTAATCGATAAACTCATCAATCTTCGCAAAAAAAGAGGCCATACCTGGGTTGCCTTTAAAGACGAAATAGTGCTCTTCAAATTTAACGGAAGGTTATTCAAAGAAATGCATACCAACTTTTTTAAGTCCATTGAAGTTGATCCTCGAGATACAAAAAAATTAGAACAAGAAATGGAAGATATCCTACATATTGCCAAAGAAATTTCTAAATATTTGGGTTAATGAATCTGGCGATCATGACGAGGCAAAAATAAATTCCTGTTTAGTACGAAGCCATCTATTTGGTAGTAAATTAACTCACAATGACACAATTCTTTTGTCATTTGGAGATTTAAAACTTAAAATTTAAACTGATATATTAAAAAATAGATGGATCTACTCATTTTCATTCTCGTGCCTCTGGCAGTTATAGGGGTTGTTTACGCCCTTATTTTTAATGGACTAGTACACGCTAGGCAAAAAGTAAAAGAAGCCTGGTCAGGCATAGATGTGCAACTTAAACGACGGTACAATCTTATTCCAAACCTGGTAAAAACCGTTCAGGGGTACGCCTCACATGAACGTCAAACACTCGAAAGTGTAACTCAGGCAAGGACCGCCGCTATGGAAGTCCCAGACGGCAATGTTGCTGCACAGGCAAAGGCTGAAAACTTTCTAGCTCAAACACTACGCTCTATTTTTGCTCTGGCTGAAAACTATCCAGACCTAAAAGCCTCTCAAAACTTTTTACAACTCCAAAACGAACTCTCAGAAACCGAAGATCAAATTGCAGCCGCCCGAAGAATTTACAATGGGAATGTCACTACCCTCAATACTAAGGTTCAGAGTTTTCCTTCTAACCTAGTGGCTGGAATCCACCATTTTATGGTAGCTGAGTTTTTTGAACTGGATGAAGATGAAAAAGAAAAAGTCAAAGAAACTCCAAAAGTAGAATTTTAAAAACGGAAAAACTTTGCCTAAAACCGACTTTGTGTAGAATTAAGGGGCGAAATAACCAGCATTCACTAAATGGCTTTTTCTGTTCATACATTTGAAACCAATCCCGAAGGAAACCTAGGATTTGCCTTTCACCAAAGTGTTGGTGAAGGACAAGAGGTCTATTTTTTAGGTAAATTCACCCCAGGAACTCAAAATCCTCAAGACTTAGCCGAAACCATTTTTGGCACAGTCGTTAACCACCTAGAAAAGTCTAAAATCGCTGACAGCTACGACCGCTTTGAAGACGCCCTAAAGACCGCGAATCTAGAAGCCAAAAAATTAGCAAATCAATACAGTGAAATCCCAGAAATGGTAATAGCTTACTTTGATTTTCATCAGCTTTACCTTTCTCAATCAGGCTCCTCTGAAGCCTATTTAGTAAGAGACGGAGGAGTAAGCCAAATCACAGAAATTCCAGAACAAAGTGAAGATCTATTCCTCAATATTCTTAGCGGAAACGTAGCCGTTGATGATGTAGTGCTTTTGAGTTCTAATCGAATTCTCAGAACCCTAACTGCTAATGAACTCACCGATATCTTTGGACGATCAAACTTTCGTGAAGCGACTAATATGTTCCGACACGAACTTTCTCAAAAATCAGAAGAAGATTTACTCATAACCGTTATTGGAATTGGCAAAAAAGAATCTACCCCAGCGGCTGGATTTTTAAATCGTGTTATGGGAAGCAGTGAAAGTGAAGCACCCACGGCAAGTAATACCCCAAACACCGTAGAAAAAGATAGACCTAGCACTACCAAAACCAAAAGCACAAAAGGAAGTGAGTCTATCCCTAAAAACGAAAGTAATAGTGCTGATAACCCTGAAGACTCTGATGTGGCAGAAGCCATTGCCCCACTTCAGGAAGACTTTGCTGAAGAGGCCGAAACTTCGGACTCTGAACCTATCAGCCCTGGATCACGCAGAATTCTTTCACAAGAAAATATGAACGGCAGTAAAAATAGTTTTGTCATAGTCATCATGAATGTTTTGAGAAACGTTAAAGGATTTAGACCACAAAAGAATCTGGTAATCTTAGCCGGAGTGGTTCTACTACTCTTTCTGATTGGTATTGGACTTAAATCTATCAACTGGGAATCGGAAGAAGAAGTTCGACTCAGAGAGGAACTGACTATTGCCAGAGAGGCCTTACAACAAGCCGATACTTTCCTAATCCAGGGCGAACGGGAATCGGCTAAAGAGTATTTGGCCAAAGCCGATAGCAGCATCCAAGAAGTATTTAAATCTAAATCAAAACTCTTTCGATCTGATGCTCAGTTTTTATTAGCCGATATCAAATCTAAGCAGCTTCAAGTAGAAAACGCTCGTCAAGTAACCCCAAATTTAGTGGCTGATCTTGGCGTTAAAAAAGACAATCTTGAAGGGCTCGGTCTCCTAGATCTCAGTGGAAGTTCCTTTGTATTTGACAACAAAGATGTACTTAAAGCTGTCAGAAACATCGTCGAAAGTCCAACGGTTATCAGTGAAGGAGGGGGTTCTATCATTGCTGCTGCTAGTCGCCCGGACCAAAAAATGTTGGTTTTCCTTACCGATGACCCAAGGCTTATTGAATACCGAGAAGGCATTGTCACCCCAATGCAGACTCAAGATGAAAACTGGAAAAAAGGAATCGATATCAAAACCTACGGTCGATATGCCTACGTGCTGGCTCCAACCGATAACCAAATCTGGAAATATGAACGAAGGCGATCCAATTATTCTAACAGTGTTGCCTACAATCAAGGAGCCGACCTGAGTCAAGCTGTAGCCTTTACAATCGATGGGTCTATCTACACCCTTGGCGCTGATGGCGGCATTCAAAAAATCTTCCGAGGCGTCTCTCAAGAATATGATTTCCGAGACCTCCCTTCAATCCCCTTCTCCGGACCAAACCTAAAAGTATTTACCACAGCTGAGTTAGACTACATCTACATTCTAGACCCAGACAACCAAAGAGTACTAATCTTTGTAAAAGGAGATCGATTTGCCACTTACAAAAGACAAATTCTCTACGGTATTGATGATGTACGAGACTTTAACGTAGATGAAAATGGCCAAAAAGTAAGTATTTTGGCTAAAGATAAAATCTACGAATTCAGTCTGTAAATAAAAATGAGCACCCACATTAAAGTGTGCCAAGGCGCTAGCTGTCACAAAAACATGTCGGCTTTTACGCTCGAAAGAGCTGAAAAAGAAGCCTCTAAACGCACAGATATAACCGTTGAGGGTTGTGGCTGCCAAGGGCATTGCGAAAAAGGTCCGACCGTAATCATCGAAAAAAATGGGGATAAAAAGGTACATCATCATGTTTCAAGTGCCGAAATGGGACAACTTATAAAGCAAACAAAATGATACCAATCGTTCAGGGGAAGCTAACACTGATTTCAAAAGAAACGGTAGCTCGAGCAACCTTAAAAATGCATTTTAAAGTTGAAGCATGGGAAACTTTAAACAAGTCCAAGCAAGGGACAGGCATTTTCAATTTTGCCCCTGGACAATTTATATCTATTGGTTTCACAAAAAAAGCCTGGAGAGCCTATTCTATAGCCTCTCTTCCCGGTGATCAATACATTGAATTAGTAGTAAGGCTTGTAGAAGGCGGTGTAGGCTCCAAAGCTTTTGATAAAGCTGTTGTAGGTGATCCATTTGATTTCAAAGCCCCTTTTGGACATTTCCAACTTTCAGAAAATAAACACCCCTTAGTTTTTTGTGCCACAGGCACTGGGATAGCCCCTATTAGAGCCATGATCTTAGCCGAAAACAAATCTGAAAACCCAAGAGCTATGGTTTGTCTATATGGAGGGCGAGATATTAACGATATTGCGTATCTAGATGAAATTATGGCCTGGTCTCCAAAGCTAAAAGTATGCTTAGGGTTTTCCCGTAAAAAGCCTGAAAAAATCCCCCCCAAACTTCAAGAGGCTACAATTGAAAACCATCGGATTACTGAATTTATTAAGCCCCATATCATTCCTGAAAATAGTGAATTCTATATCTGTGGAAATGGAAACATGGTGATCTCAGTAACAGAAGCCTTAGAAGCCCAAGGCCTACATAAAGATAAAATTTTTATGGAACGGTTTAATTAAAAAATGACTCTAAGAATACCTGAAAGGTAATCAAAAATACCAACCCAATCTCTACGAGAGCTTGAATCCTTCTTTCAAAAAATCCTAAAAACAATTATTTGCTTTTTTTGTAAATATATTTTATAATGTCAAATCAATTACAAAAACAAATAATGAAAACTCAAAAAAATACCGTTGTCGCACTCAGCTTTATATTCGGAATACTCTTGAGTGTTCAAACAACTTTTGCCCAATCTACAGAAGAGGATCTTTTGGGGGATATTTCTGATCTTTTTGGAGATACTTCTACGAGTGAAGACTTTGGATCTGAAATTCCAGCTCCAGACGAAAGTACTGGAGACGATTTTTTGGGAGGTTTAGAAGACCTTTTTGAAGATATTACCGAAAGTGAGGAAACCAGCGGCGATACAGAAACCCTAGATGACCAAACAGCCACAAGTGATGAACAAAACTACGACCTCTCTGGCATTACGCCTGAAAGACTCTATGGAAGCGCTTTTGAATTTCCTCAAAATGAAACTGATGAGTATTCTTTACTCAAAAGAGTACCTGGAGCTATTAAACATAGAGGTTCTACTCTACTAGTAATAAGTTCTAAGAAAACACTTTCAAAATACCTGCCATGTAAAGTAGCAGAAACGGCCAAAATAACGAATGCCCTAGCCAGGCTAAAAATGAGCCAAGGGGCACCACTTGCTTGTAGAGAAGATGTAGGAGCTCGACTTTACATGCCCTACCGGACTTTCAGAGGATATCGATAAAAACCCAATGATAAATCAGAGAAAAACCGTGAGCAATTCACGGTTTTTTTATGATTCAATCCGTTCAATATTAGCCCCTAAGGTACATAGGTTTTCTACAAAGTTCTCATATCCACGATCTATATAATCAATATTCGTAATTTTGGTAGTTCCCTCCGCGATAAGACCAGCTAAAACCATAGCCGCCCCAGCCCGAAGATCCCAACTCTGAACCTCTGCCGCTCTGAGCGGAGTGGGGCCGGTAATACGCGCTTGATGTGGATTAAGGGTTTGAATCTTAGCGCCCATTTTTTCTAACTCCAAAAGGTAAGTAAGACGGTTTTCAAACAACGTTTCAAAAAGCACAGTTTCGCCTTCACACTGAGTCAAAAGGACTCCTACAGGACTCTGTAAATCTGTACTAAATCCTGGAAAAATAGCGGTCTGAACCTTGGGGATAGCTTTGAAATGAGCGGTAGGCATAACCTGAAGCTGATTATCTTTCATTTCAAATTGAGCTCCTAGTCGCTTTAAAATACCGTAAAAAGAAAAAAGTTCTTTATGATCTACATTATCTATCGTCAGATGACCTTTGGTAAGCAGGGCTGAAATTGCATAGGTTCCAACCAAAAGTCCATCTGAGGGAATTCTAAAATTTCCTCCTTTAAGTTTTTTACTTCCCGTAATAGTGAGATGATGTGTTCCTATTCCTTCTACTTTTGCTCCCATTTCTTGAAGCATCCGCAGCGTAGCACATACATGAGTTTCAGCCGCAGCAAAGTAAATTTCGGCCGTAGATTCTTGACCCGCTAAAAACATAGCCAGGTTTTCAGTCCCCGTTACCGAAGCCTCCGAAAGGAGAATTCTATTATTCTCAATCTTTCTTTTTTTAAATTGGGCACTAAGTCTTTCCTCTGTTTCTTCAACTTCACATCCCAAAATTTTAAGCCCATCGGTATGAATAAAATTGGGGCGAGCACCAATAACACAGCCCCCCGGACGAACAATTTCACATTTCCCAAACCGAGTTAAAAGCGGCCCCAGTATAAGGATCGACGCTCGAAATCTTCTCACCTTTTCAGAATGACTCAGCGCTCTTAAATCTACCTCTTTGGCCTGGACCTCGACCCTTTTTTGTTCTGGGAAGTATTTCACTTGCACGCCTATTTCTTCAAAAATATCAAGTAAGGCTTGTATATCCGTAATTTCTGGAACCTCTTCAAAAGTACATTTTTCTGAAGTTAAAAGAGCCGCACAAAGCATTGGCAATGCTGCATTTTTAGCACCACTGACTCGGATATTACCATCCAAAACACTTCCTCCTTCTACTTCAAAATAGGCTTTAGGTTTCGCAATTCTCGGCTTTTCATCTCTATTTTCAAACGCAATGAGCTTGTCACCACCAAGACGATAAAGTTTTTTTATAACCTCTTCATTCTTTGGCAGACTGGTTCCATCCATCCAATGATGAATTGTCTGACGACTCACTCCTAAAGTTTCAGCCAGTTCCTTTGGCTTCCAGCGATGGGCTTCCAACCAGTCACGAAAATCCGTTTTAAATGATATCTGCATCTAGAGAAATAAATTACAAAATTAAACTATAGAGTCAAATTTTTATAAACTTTTTTGTACTTTAAAAAAACAAAAGTAAAATTACACAAAATTTTTTTGACCCAAATCACATCAAACTAAAGACGAACCTAAACCTCTAGTAGATCTTGAAAAATTAACCAAAACCCCTTCGAAACTCCAAACTATTTACGGAGAAAGGTAACCAAAAAAGCAATTAAATTCTCTAGGTCCTTTAAGGCGAGTGTTTCATTAACTGTGTGAGCCTTTTTTACATTCGTTCCTAAAAGAAAAGCTTTTTTCCCTCTCTGATTTAAATCATTAGCATCTGAAACCCCCCTACTGGCTTTCAAGAACGGCTCCAATCCAATCTGAGTAAAACTTTCAAATATAACTTTCAAAAAATCATCTTTCTCATTATGTTTGTAGGGTTCACGCACTAAACCTAAAGACAGACTATCAGTTGTTCCTTTGAATTTTTTAAAGCCCCTTTCAACACACTTCAGACTTGTCTCTGAATCTGAAAAAATCTTAAAACTACCCATCACCTTTAACTGCGTTTTAGTTTCTTTTCGGCTCTCTTCTCTTATATCTATAAATTCTGATTTATTCCAGTCCTCCCAAATTTGAGCAAAAATTTGAGCGGTCTGTGCACGGTTTCCCTTAATCTCAAGTTCAAATAGACATTTTCCAGGCGCTTGACTCACTACACCCCCCACTGGCAAAAAAGAGTCTAAAACCAGACCAAAATTTGATTGCAGATTTTTGAGATCAAACGCTTTGATCCCCGTTCCACCAACCTCTTCTCCCGCCGTAAATAGGACTTCTACCTTAGGGGTAATGTGAAGTTCTTTAATACAAATTTTTAAAGCCATCAGTATAGCACAAATCCCTACCAAATTATCCGCTCCCAAAATAGTTTTCCCATTAGAGTGGAAAACTCCATCCTCTAGATGAGGGGCTTTATTTTTGGCCGACTCCACCGTGTCTAAATGAGCGCACAAAAAACAAGACTCCAGTCCCGTCTTATTTAAAGACCAAACATTATTATGTCTATCTTTTTCCGCCTCCACTCCTAAAGCCTCTAAAAAGCCTAAAACCTCACGCACCATAACGGCTTCTTTCCCAGAAGGGCTATCAATTTTTCCAAGATGTAAAAACAAATCTATACATTCCTGACTTTGCTTTGAGCTGAGATTAAACATGTGATAAAAGTATACCAACAAGCTCCCCAAATCATAACAGATAAATAATGAAAACTGTCGCCATCTATTTCTCAGATCCTGAGACCTTAGGGTACCCTCTCAATAAAAAATTCTTTTTTGAGAGCTACGCTGAAATAATTGAAAAAATGGCCGAACGAGGTGTAAAAACTGTAATTGTAAGAAACGACAGCTACCAAGGAGCCGGCACGTTTGCAAATCATTTTATTTGGGACGGAACCACCTATCAAAACGCTCAAGCTCCTATAACGGTAGACCTTATATGGAACCGAGACGCAGCTAATACAATCCCCGAAATACAAGACTGCCCAATGGTTAATCTCAAAGCATTTGATGCAATCTGCAGAGACAAAATGAAAACCTATCAAACCCTTAAAGATTTTTCTTCTCCAACCTTTTTAGTTCAAAGTTTCGAAGAAGCCAGAACCAAAGTAGCAAAACTTGAAGGTGAGCGCATAGTGCTGAAACCACAGTTTGGAGAACAATCAGAAGGCGTTTATATAATCAAAAAAGAAGCCCTAGAAGTCTCTTTATATGAAAACTGGAAAAATATTATTGTCCAAGAATTTATAGATTCTTCTGGAGGCATTCCCAACCTCGCTGAAGGAGTGCATGAGATTAACATCAATATGGTCAATGGAAATTTTGCCGGAGCTCGAATAAAAAATATGCATGAAGGAGTATTTGTCGCGACCGTAACAGGAGCCAAAGGCGGGTGTGAAGTGCATGGAATCCCCTTCAAAAAAGTACCTAAAGACCTCTGGGAAATAATTAAAAAACTCGATAAAGAGCTAGAAAGATTTAACCCAAGAATCTATAGAGCTGACTTTGCCAAAGGCACACAAGGGTACAGACTTATAGAAATTAACTCCAGGCCTGGGGTCACCCACCCGGAAAAGGAAGGCGAATTATACTGGGATTTTAATGGTCAAATTATAGAATCTTTGATATCATATTTAGATCAATAAAATGAGTTTAAAAAGAAGCATAATTACCGGCTTAAAACACCTAATTGTAGGGAAAACACACTTCCCTTCTAATGTGATCATTACCGCTCCCCATGGAAGCTCCAAAATTCCGTTAGCGATATTTCCTCACCTGCAAAGCCACTACCAAGTCTCCCCGAGATTACTTTTGAATTATTCTGATTTTGGAACTAAGTATTTAATAGAAGATATTCCAGCCAAACAAAAAGTTATTGCCCCCTACGGAAGACTTATCGGAGATCCAAATAGAGCCAGAGACTCTGAAGATATTATCAGGTTAAAAGACTTTGGAGGGTTGCCCATCTTCCGTGAAAAATTTGAAAAAAGACTCACCAAATCTTGGCTGAGAGCTTTCTGGCTTAGAAAACTACTGCTCTATTCATACGAACCCTTCCACTGTGAAGTATTCAATACTATAGAAAGAGCGGTAAAAGACCCAGAAAATGAAGGAAAACCCATAATTTTGATTGATGTACATGACACTGGAAACCGGATGCTTGGCCCCAGTTGGAGAGAAGACAAAACTCGAAAAGGCCTAAAAATGCCGCCAGTAATTCTAGCTAACGCTATGGAGGAAGAAGTTGAAGAAGGACGATTTGGTACCGCTCCGATGCATTTTGTAGAAGATTTCAGAGAAAAATTAGCCGACAAAATGGAGTTAGACGAAAAAGATATTGAAATCAATAGCCTCTTCAAAGGCAGTCATGTCATCAAATACTACAGCAACGTTATGAAAAATCGAAGAGTCCGAAAAGTCCTTAATGGAAAAACCATCATTGCCCTCCAGATAGAGTTTAATCGAGATCTGTATTTAGACGAAGTCAGCCAAAGACCTATCGGCTGGAAACTAAGATCAGTCAAGAACGCCTTTACTGAAACTATCTGCGAAATGTGTAATGATAATATCTAGACCTTCAGATCTTCAGAAAGAAGCTCAAACCGTATAGAATCATAAGCTATACCGTTCTTCACATATTGTTTTCTCAAAAGCCCAACCCGCACAAATCCAACCCGCGTTAATAATCCTTCTGAAACTGTATTTTGAGCAAAAATTCCAGCAAAAATTTTTCTAAGTTTTAGTGTTTCAAATCCATACTGACACACCGCCGCAAGCATTTCTTTTCCATATCCCTTACCTCCAAAATCAGGCGCAATCCAAAAACTTAAAAAACAAGAATTTTTCTCTGAATCCTGCTGCAACCACCGAAAATTCCGCATCGTTATACGCCCAATCAATGTGTCGCCCAAAAACACGCCAAAATTAAGGTCTTCTTCTTCTTTGGTAGAAAGGAACTTTCCATGAGCTTCCGCCAGAGATTTCGGGGGATTCCAAGTCATATTGTCCGATATCTCAGGATTCTTGGTAATCAACTCATAAAGAGTCGGAATATCATGTGTAGTAAGGATTCTTAAATGTAAACGCTCTGTATCAATAATGGGTCGAGTCATCATTTAGGATTGCCCTTAAATTTTAAAGAACCTCCCTCAAACAACAAATCTAAAAATTTAAAAATTTAGTTCGTAGCCGCCGCATCTAATACATCATCTACAGCCTTATCTGTTTCTTCCACTTCAGTTTCAGCCGAAGCGGCTTGTTGTTCACTAGACCACCCCAGAATATCCCAAGCCGATTTAGCCGCTTCCCCCTCTGGACGTTTTTTGTTTGATTCACAAACAATTCCATCCTTATCTCTATCAAGGCCGTGAATATCATTTTCTACACCTCCACATTCTTCAAATAAGGTTTGAGCTTCTTCTTGGTAGGCAAAATTATCACAGTTAAAGTTGGCTTTTTTCTCACATTCACCAATAAGCCAAGTCCCTTTATCAGTCTTCGTAATCATAGATTCAGAAACCGAACCCGTTTCCACCAATTTTCCTAAATCCACATCTTTCCCAGCCATTTCCATACCAATTCCGGCTAGAACTAGCGCCATGAGACCTAAAATCCAGATTCTAAATTTTTCAAAGACAAACCAGCATATCGCTAGAATGACCAAAAGAACCGCAAGTAAGATTAGACGAGCATTACCGCTTCGTCTCATTTCAGACATTTTTTTCATTGTAAAAATAATTAAGGGCAATGCTAATCCTATGTTATTTTATAGGTTTGTCAAACATGAGAGTTAGTACCAAAATTGACTACTTAGCTCGTTTGCGTTCGTGTTCTTTCAGGAATTTTTTCCGAAGGCGAATATTTTCGGGCGTGACCTCTACATATTCATCCTCTTTGATGTATTCCAGAGCGGTTTCTAGCGTTACATAGATTGGTGGGATCAGATTGATCGCATCATCAGCCCCGGATGAACGTACGTTTGTAAGTTGTTTCCCTTTAGTCGCATTTACCGTGAGATCAGAACCCTGGTTGTGTTCTCCGATGATCATGCCCTCATAGATTTTGGTCGCCGGATCGATAAAGATGGGGCCCCTTTCCTGTAACTTCCACAGGGAATAGGCAATAGCTTCACCGGTTTCCCCAGAAATAAGAGAGCCTACCTGTCGTCTTTCAATAGCCCCCATGTGCGGAGCAAAGTGTGAAAATGAGGCAAAAAGTGTCCCCTCTCCCTTAGTGTGGATAATAAAATTTGATCGAATTCCGAGTAACCCTCGCGCTGGCATTTCAAATTCCAAAAGAGTATTGCCATTCTCTGAAGTCATATTTTTCATCTCTCCTTTTCGTTTTCCCATCATTTCAATGATTCGCCCAGACATTTCATCCGGTACATTAATTACTACGTTTTCAATTGGCTCTTGAGTCACTCCATCTATCTCTTGCATGACTACTTCTGGTTGGGAAACTTGTAGTTCAAATCCTTCACGTCTCATAGTTTCAATCAGTACCGCCAAATGCATTTCTCCTCGCCCAAGCACTTTAAATTTGTCTGAATTTTCTGGGAATTCAATCTTGAGCCCTACATTGGTCTCTAATTCTTTTTCGAGGCGATCCCGGATCTGCCGAGAGGTCACCAATTTTCCTTCTTGCCCAGCAAATGGAGAGTCATTCACCATAAAATACATCGCCAAACTTGGCGGATCTACAGTGATAGCCGGCAGGGGTTCTCCTTCGGAGTTTGAAGTAATAGTTTCGCCTACAAAGATATCTTCAATCCCCGCGATAGCCACAATGTCTCCAGCGGTCGCTGATTCTGCTTCTACTCGCTGCATTCCCTGGAAGGTGAAAATTTTAGAAATCTTTCCAGATCGTTTGGTTCCGTCAGGTTTGAGCACGGTTACAGACTGATTTACTTTAGCGGTTCCAGAATGTACTCGTCCCACCGCAATACGCCCAAGGAAGTTATCATACGCGAGCGTCGCCGGCTGCATAGCAAAATCTGCATCTAGGTTTTGCTGTGCCGTAGGCACATTATCAATAATAAAGTCTAGAAGTGGTGTAATATCTTTCTTTTCATCGTTGAGCTCTTTCACTGCAATTCCATCCCGAGCAATCGCGTACATGTAGGGGAAATCCAGTTGTTCATCTGTCGCCCCAAGCTTCACAAATAGATCAAAAACTTGATCCACTACCCAGTCTGGACGAGCGGCTGGTTTATCAATTTTATTAATCACCACCACTACCTGTTTTCCCAATTCTAATGATTTTTTCAACACAAATTTAGTCTGCGGCATAGGCCCTTCATACGCATCTACGACTAACACCGTGGTTTCTACGGTTCTCAGTACCCGTTCTACTTCCGATCCAAAATCAGCATGTCCAGGAGTATCTACAATATTGATCTTTGTCCCTTTGTATTCAATAGCTGCGTTTTTGGCATAGATGGTGATCCCTCGCTCTTTTTCCTGATCGTTTGAATCCATCGCTCGTTCTTCAATTTGTGAATGCGCATCTTTCTTTTCATCAGCTTTAAGCAGCGCGTCTACAAGTGTGGTTTTCCCGTGATCTACATGAGCAATGATGGCGATGTTTCTGATATCCATAAGTTAAGTTTTTTAGCGTCCAGACTTATACGAACCCATTATATAAAAAGAAGATGACTTTGGCTGTTAAATCCTAGAAAAAATTTGGCATTAAACTCGCCAAGTCCAGACTCAAAAAACAGCAAACTAAAATTCTAACAGTTTCTACTAGGATTCCAAGGGAAGTCAAATATGAAGCCTCCTAAACTAAACTCTTTTTAAGATCCGTATAAAGCTGAGTGTGCCCAGAACTTCCGGGTTTATAATTATCCGGAGTGAAGTATTCGTCCCTCTGTTCACATTTATCAAATACCTCGGCCAGAAATACATCTGATTCAATTATATCACCATAAGTATAGTGTTCATGTTTTTCGATTAGATAAGGATAAGCCTCTCTAAAAAATTTCATGAGCCCTATAAACCCTGTGGATTTATTAAGTATATTCCCTTCTTTATGTTCATCCCAAGCCGACCACCTCCTACGAACCGCATCAAAATAATGCCAAAAAATAACAGCAATATCATCATCTTTATCATTTATAAACAATGATCGTAAAAAATATTTATCAATTTTCTTCTTATCAGAATACGCCTCAATTTTTTTACCTCTTCTCATGAGATCTCTGTCTATAACAGGATTATCAGAGATAAACAACAAGAGGTTCTCAACAAACGTAGCCTGAGTAATAGTTTGTGTTTTTGATTTATTACTCGCAACTCCAAGTATCTTAATTTTATCATAAAAAGGACTTTCTTTCATAAAATTCAATTCTCGAACAATCATATGGCAACTCTTCTGCGGACTACGGGTTCTTGCATAGGCAAACAAGTCATATACTAAAGATTTATTTACTTTCGTTTGAGCCTTGTTAATAGTAGCAAAAGTCATTGCCTGATCTTCAATATCCATATCAATAAAAATGGTGACACTTAATTGAAACTTTTTCTTAAACATCTGACCAAAGCCTTCTTTTAGGCCCATTACTCTATGCTGGCCATCTATTATATTGGCCACATCTTTCCCCTTTCTAATTTTTAAAACCTTAGATTTTTCATCATAAAAAGCATCCTCAGAGCTAATAGCCAATATTATACTTGTAGGAAATGTAGCATCATCCAAGTTAACGTACTCTGCAATATCCTTAACACGTTTCTGAGAAAGCTTTCTTTGTATCCCTAAATAAGTTTGCATCTCACTCTTTCCTTCGTCCTTAATTCTTCTAACATCCGCCGAAGCAATTTCCTCAAGAATATCCCAATCAATTATCCCAATATAATACTTTCCTATTGGTTGTTCAAGTTCTAGACAGTCGCAATCGATAAATGTACTCATGTTGTATTAAAACTATTTAGATTTCTGTGTCTTTTTAATTATCGCCTGTTTTAACCTTTTTCTATCTTGTTGTTCTTCTTCAAGAGGGGAAGTGCTTCTATAAAGCTCTTCTATAAAAGTACAGATAAAACTCAACCCTACACCAACTAGTAAAAAGAAAATAGATAATGTTTGAAAGTTTTCATGATTAAAACCATCCCCTCTAAATTCCCTTGAATATAAACTATAAAAGGAAGTGGCTCCTACAATTGAGAATAGTATCAGTATATAAAGAATGCTCCTTTCAAAAAGCCGAAAATAGGCAAGACTAGCCGAGAGAAGCCCTATAGAATAAAGGAAAAATTGACCATCATTCCAAAGATAATTTAAAGAAATATCATCATTAACAAAAACTATTCCCGAAGCAATAAACATGGGAAGCAAGACAAAACCAGTATTAACCAACCACTTAGCAACAAAGCTTCTTAAAATCTCAAGCGCCTCTCCAACATCAAAACTAAACATAATTCCTAATTAGTAATTCTCCCACTTTTTTTCGTGAAATCCCTTTTGAAGCTACAAATCTACGTCCATAAATCTCGTCAAACCTGACTTTTAAACAGTCTTTATAAATGGAACGAATAAAGGGAACATCCGAATTAGACAACATCACAAAACACCCTCTATCAGTTAATTCCACAAACATATCTCGAACTTTTATATGATCTTCATCATTAAAACAGTCTTTTGTATATTTTGTAAAATTTGCCGTTCTTTTACACATAGGATAGTAAGGAGAATCCAAATAAACAAAATCTCCTTTAACGGCGTGTTTTAGCACTTTCTCATAACCCCCACAGCGTATAGTTTTCCCTTTTAGGGCTTCATGGGCATTCCAAATGTTTTCTTCATCACAGATTTTAGGATCTTTGTAATGGGCGTAAGGCACATTAAATTCTCCTTTACGGTTAACCCGGTGAATACCATTAAAACAAGTCCTATTAAGATAAATAAATCTCGCCGCTTTTTCTACCGCCCCAAGAGCTTTCGTATCGATAGATCGGGTATCATAATAATAGTCTTTTGAGTCCTTAATTTTGTGCTCCTTCAAAAGTTTAATCAGTTTTTTGGGATTCTTTTGTACAACCTTATAAGTGGCTATTAATTCAGGATTTAGATCTGAAATTACAGCTTTCTGAGGTTGTAAATCAAAAAAAATAGCCCCGCCCCCAAGAAAAGGTTCAAAGTAAGTATTTTTAGTTGAATCAAACTGTACTCCTTCTTTTGGATAAAAATCATGAAATTTTTTAACAAAACGCCCTTTACCTCCAACCCATTTTAAAAACGGTTTTGCTTTATAGGAACCTCGCATCTTGATTACTTCTATCTGTTGTTCAAGCTCACTTTGATCATATACAGAAAAATCACTTAGCAAGCCCCTAACCGCAATTGGATGACGATCCAAGGAAGCAACTAAAAATTCTAAACTCATTTTTATATAACCTAATTCTAAATTTTATAGAGACAAAAACCAAACTTAACTCAAAATTAATTTTTTTTTATATTTCCACCACACCTAAATACAAACTGATCAAAAATTTTATTCAATTTTTGCATTTCAAGCCTATTAAATACCTCTTCAACTTCCTCGGTAAGTTCCTGAAAACGTTTATCGGCTTTCATTACCAGTGGATCCATCTGCAGAGCCAAATTGTTACAGCCAAGGAGCGTTAGGCCTTCCCAAGATTTGACCCGACTCAAGGCCACATACCCTTGTCCGGGTTCAAAGGTTTTGGACAAATCCATCTCGGCACTATCCAGCGTCATTCCCTGAGATTTGTGCACCGTAATCGCCCATGCCAATCTCAAAGGAATTTGAGTATAGGTGGCAATCGGTTTTCCCTTTTCGTCCATTACATTCCAGTCCATGGCTTTTACTACCAAAGTATTGCCATCAAGAGTCTCCACTACCGGCAGATCTTCTACCGTAAAATCTGTGACCTGCCCGAGCGTTCCATTCATGTAGCCACACTCAGGATTGTTTTTTACAAACATCACGTGAGCTCCAATTTTGAGGCGCAAGTGTTGCGGAGCCATGACCGATTTTTTTAAGGCTTCTATAACCGTACCAGACCCAACCGTATCGGCCTTGTAGTATTGGAGCTTTGCATCAATTCTTTCTAACGCTGCTTCATTCACTTCGTCTACATCAAGGTTATGGGTGTAGAGTTTAATAGCGTTTTCATCACGAGTGTGTTGTGCGGCTTCCAGCTTTTCTCTTAGGAGATCTTGCCCACTGTCAGAGACTTCCCCTGACCGCATTTCATTGAGAAATTTTAGTAACGAGCCATCCGACTGACGAAAAGACTCGGTGATATAACAGACCTTGAGGTCAGCTTCTACCCACACAGGCGACATAAACCCAAACTTTAGATGGGAAGGAATTCGTGATTTGCTCACGGGTGGAAGCTGGAAAAAATCTCCAGAAAAAATCACCTGAATACCCCCAAAAGGGGCTGAATTGACTTTAAAAAACTTTAAGATTTTATCTACGCAGTATAGATTTTGCGCCGATAGCATCGAGATTTCATCAATGATGAGGACTTGAGTTTTGGTAATACGGTCGCGCACCGGTTTTTTACGTGCAATTTTTTCCAAATCCGAATCGATAATGTCATCCTTAATCCCTAATCCTGACCAAGAGTGAATCGTTTGCCCTCCTAAATGAGTGGCCGCAATCCCCGTACTGGCGGTAATGGCCAAAGGCACTCCCCGTTCACGCAGATATTGAATGTATTGATTGAGAAGATACGTTTTCCCGGCTCCTGCAGAACCCGTTAAAAATACATTTTGACCAGATTTTAAAACCTTCAGCGCCGTTTTTTGCAGCATGGAATGGAATTATCAACCATCAGCGTTTAATTATCAATCAAATCCCTCCGCTTATTCCCTTGTTGGTGTTTACCAGTGGTTTGATTTGAGCTCCCTTTGATAGAACTATCACATTTTGAAAAGGGTTTTGAATAAACCCTCTTGAGCTAAAATAGTTCGTCTATCTTTATAGATATTTTTGAGCATATTTAATCCCTCTTTTCTTGGCTCTGGCCAAGACTTTTGGTTGCTCTTTAACCGGATTTCGAAAGGTCAATTTCCCTTCGTATAAAGCTCCTCCAGATTTGGCATAGTAGTATTTAAACGCAACCGACAACCAAAACGGTGGAAAAACAAAAAACAACATCCGCCGATAAAAATTAGGCGTTCCCCCAGTGACAATAAAAAAAGTTCTCAGATGCCCCAACTGCCCGGTAGGCTGACCAAGTTTATTAATATTTTTGTAGTCCAAAGCCATGTACCCAATCCGGTCAATAAAGTTTTTGAGCGGCCCTGGAACATTAAAATTAAACGTAGGCGTCGCAATAATTAAACCTGAAGCAGACTTTAATTTTTCACCCAAAGCGGCCAATTCTATTTCAGATTCAAGTGGGACTTTCGTTTTGTGTTCAAACGGAGCACAATCTAAGTCATAGATATAGGTTTTCTCAACTTGCACATCAGGATGTACTTCTTTTACCCCCTCCAGAAAAGATTCCATCAAACTATCAGAATTTCCTCCTTTATTAGGCGAACCAGCGAGAGCCATAATGGTTTTAGACATGCTAATTTCTGTCATCTAACATTAACACTCTTGGTTCCATCATATCTAAGATCGCATATTTAGGGCCTTCCCGCCCAATACCTGAATCTTTGACCCCCCCATAAGGAAGGTGATCGGCTCGGAAAGTGGGCACATCATTTATCACGAGCCCTCCAACATCCAAAGTTTTGTAGGCATAATTAATCTTTTTCCAATCGTTCACAAACAGACCAGCCTGCAGACCAAAATCTGAATCATTTACTCGATTCACCACGGCCTCAAAGTCCGTATACCGATCCAGGGTTACAACCGGCCCAAAGGCTTCTTCGGAGGCGCATTTCATCCCTTTTTGAGTATGGGTTATTACGGTTGGTTCTAGAAACGCATCACGTCGATTACCTCCCGTCAGAATTTTAGCCCCAGACTCTACGTCCTCGTCTATCCAAGATTTAAGACGAATGGCATTTTTTTCATCAATCATACTCGTTATATCAGTATCTCTGGCTTCTGGTGCTCCAATTTTTAAAGCCTCTACAGCGGCAACAAACTTTTGGGTAAAGGACTCAAAGATAGATTCGTGTGCATAAATTCTTTGCGTATGAATACAGCTCTGTCCGTTATTGGCAAAAGCGCCTACAACACATCGAGCCACCGCTAAATCTATATCTGTATCCTCAGTCAGAATCACTCCAGCGTTTCCCCCCAGTTCTAAAACTATTTTTTTTGTTCCACATTCGGCTTTCATTGTCCATCCAACACCAGGAGATCCGGTGAAACTCAGGAGATCAAACCGATCATCTTTCACTAGTAGATTACCAGCAATTCTATCGGTTGGCATGACCGAGAGCGCTCCTTTGGGAAGCGAAGTTTTATCCAAAATTTCAGCCATTTTGATGGCAGAAAGAGGTGTAGCTGAAGCTGGTTTTAGAATAATCGGACATCCAGCCGCAATCGCTGGAGCCACCTTATGCGCTACCAAATTCATCGGAAAATTAAACGGCGCAATTCCGGCAACTATACCTACTGGAAAGTACTGGATCATTGCTTTTTTCCCCGCATTGAAGGGGGCCCAATCGATAGATTGTAACTCCCCCGGCAAACGCTTAGCTTCTTCAGCCGCAGTTAAAAAAGTCTGAACCGCCCGTTCAATTTCAGCTAAACTATATTTAAACGGTTTCCCACATTCCATCGCCAAAATTTCAGCTAGTTCCTCTTGGTTGGCGTCTATTTCATCGGCCACTGTGCGTAAGATTTCATACCGTTGATAGATAGGCAAGTTAGCCATTTCTTTCTTCACTGATTCTGCTGCTTTAATCGCCACCTCAAACTCATCTAAACCCGCTTGATAAGTAGTAGCGAATGCTGCTCCATGATAGGGGTTTATAACCGGTAATTCGGTGTCCGTTTCAATAAATTTGCCGCCAACGTAGAGAGGATATTTTTTCATATCAAGAATTTTAAATTATAAATTTATACAATCATGAAAACTTCAGGGATAAGACAAAGACAAGGCCACAAGAAAAAATTTTAGTAAAGCGTATTAAACAAGACGCTGAATGAATTTTTTTGAAGTTAACACAGTATTTTTCCATTTTATGGAGTTTTTAAATAAGACAGGTTTTTTCATGTAACTCTTTCGTAAGCACCTCATAGTGTGGTTGGTCATCCACGGGTAGATCAATTAGATGTACTCCGCCTTCGGCGAAACACGTTTCTAGAAGTGGCTTAAAGTCTTCTGTAGCTTCAACTCTGTGTCCTTTAGCTCCGTAACTTTCAGCATACTGAACAAAATTTGGATTTCCAAAATCTAGTCCAAAATCTTCAAATCCAGCTTCCTCTTGTTTCCATTTAATCATTTGATAGTCTTGGTTATTGAGCACTATCACGACCAAATCTAGATTTAACCTTACCGCCGTTTCTAGCTCCTGGCTATTCATCATAAACCCTCCATCTCCGCAGATAGCTACCACTTTTTGATCTGGTTTAACCATCTTGGCCATCATGGCCGAAGGGAGTCCTGCTCCCATCGTGGCTAGAGCATTATCCAATAATACCGTGTTGGGGGCTAAGGCACGATAATTTCGGGCAAACCAGAGTTTGTACATACCGTTGTCTAAACAGATAATGTCTTTTCGATCCAATACCCTTCTGATATCAGCGATATAACGCTGGGGTTTGACTGGAAATCCATCATCATCGGTGCCTTTTAAAAGATGTGTATCCACTTCAGCTTTAATCTTTTCACTGTAAGAAAAATCCCAATTAGCCTTTGATAGATCAATTCGTTCGGCCATTTGCCAGAGGGCATTAGGAATATCTCCTACCACTTCAAATTGAGGGAAGTAGACCTCATCAATTTCCGCTGGAGAAAAGCTCACATGCACTACTTTCACACCCTTTTCTTTCATAAAGAATGGCGGTTTTTCAATCACGTCATGCCCGACATTAATAATAAGATCCGCTCTTTCTACCGCACAATGTAAATAATCTCCCGCGGAAAGAGCTGCCGTCCCAATACTCCTTGGGTGATCATCCGGGATAACGCCTTTCCCCATCTGAGTGGTAAAAAACGGAATATTGGTTTTCTCTATAAACAACGTGAGCATCTTGGTGATTTCTTTTCTATTCGCTCCAGCCCCTACCAAAATCAGTGGATTTTTAGCTGCCACAATAGCCTCTAACGCTTTATTAACCGCCTTCTCATTGGCATCTGGGCGACGAGTTTTTTCAACCGGTATTGGATTTAAACTGGTTTGTTCTGCAGCAATATCTTCTGGTAGTTCTAGATGTACCGCTCCTGGACGTTCGCTTTCGGCCTGCCGAAAAGCCTCCCTGACCATAGCCGGAATGCGATCCCCATGTTTTATCTGTTCGGCGTATTTAGTCACCGGCTTAAACATTCGTACCATATCCACAATTTGAAAGTGGCCTTGCTTACTCCGCAGAATCGGTTTTTGACCGGTAATCATCATCATAGGCATGGCTCCAAGCTGAGCATAAGCGGCACTAGTAGCAAAATTTGTAGCCCCAGGCCCAAGGGTAGAAAAACAAACACCCGCTTTCCCCGTAAGTCTTCCGTAGGTTGCCGCCATAAAACCTCCAGCCTGTTCATGACGATTTAAAATAAGTTTTATTTTTGAGTGCCGAAGCGACTCTAAAAAATCTAGATTTTCTTCTCCAGGAATACCAAAAATGTACTCTACACCTTCATTTTCTAGAGATGCGACAAGTAAATCTGAAGCCTTCATTATTGTGCGGGATTAAAAACATTCAAATAGTAGAAAAAACATTTTAAGAGCACAAACACTTTGAGTAGCCAAAACGATAAACCCATTTTGACCGTTAAATTTTTATTAAAAAAAATATATACTTGATTTTGTCAAATATTTCATATATAATAAATCATAAAATTAATTTTTAAAACCCATACAAAATGGCTGATACTGCTCATAAAAACGACCCTAATTGGACCGAAAAGCTAAAAAAGGGAGGAACCAAGATTAAAGATGGAAGTTCGAAACTCTGGAGCAAAAGTAAAGATGGATGGAAAAAAGTTTCAGAAAAAAGTAAGGAAATGATGAATAAGAAAGACGAAGAAAAGGGTGAAAATAAAGAAGAAAGTAACCCCCAAGAAGCCGCTAACGCTGAAAACGCAGAGGCGTCTAAATAAGCCACATCCGTAAGCATTCGCATAATAAAATCCAAAAAACACCTCCTTTGTGGGGTGTTTTTTTGTTATACTAATGAACTAAAACCTAAATTTTATAAGCAAATTCGTATAAATCGATTTTACATTCATATCTGTTCCCTTAGACTCTGAGAGCTTAGTGGAAAGCATCAGTTTGAGTTAAGGTCCAACGGCCCAAATAAAAACTTTAGTTAGTACCCCCAAGCAAGCCAGTATTTCTTAAGTTTTTATTACCATGGCTAAAAAATTATTTATCGGAAACCTCAGCTGGGGCGTCAAAAATGATGACCTACGAACTGCCTTTGAACCTTTCGGGGAAGTCGAAGACGCTGTAGTTATTACAGAACGAGACAATCCATCTCGATCAAGAGGATTTGGATTTGTAACCTTCGTAAATGACGAAGACGCAGAAACCGCTATTGCAGAAATGCACGAAACAGAGCTCGATGGAAGACCGCTTCTCGTAAATGAAGCTCGACCACGAGACGAATAGTTCAATGCTGAAATGTTAAATAAAAAAACGGCCAAATGGCCGTTTTTTTATATTCTATTATTCATAGGATAACCTGTTTGGTGTGTTTTTACCCAGGCAAAAATGAGCCAAAAACTACTGCTTATTCAACCACTCCCTCGCCTTCACAAAAGCCTCAATCCACGGAGAAATTTCATCATTTCGGTTCTCTGGATAACATCCCCAGTTCCAAGGGCGAATAGAACGTTCAATATGCGGCATAGTAATCGTATGTCGACCGTCGTTTGAAGTCATCATAGCGATGCCTTCAGGGGAGCCGTTGGGACAAGCAGGATAAGCCCCACCGTATTGAAAATTGGCCACAACATTGTAGTCTGAAATTTTATTTTTCAGTTCAAACCGACCTTCCCCATGAGCCGACCATACGCCTAACTGGCTTCCGGCCAAACTTCCAAACAGAACAGAATTATTTTCCTGAATTTTTACTCCAGCAAAATTACACTCAAATTTTTCAGAGCTATTGTGTTTCATTCGGATTGATCCCGGAGCATCTGGAGTAAGCACATCTAGTTCTGCCAACAACTGACATCCATTACAGACGCCAAGGGAGAGCGTATCTGGACGCCCTAGGAAAGCCTCAAGGGTAGCTTTGGCTTTCGAGTTGTAGAGCACCGCTCCGGCCCAGCCTCGAGCCGATCCTAGTACATCCGAGTTAGAGAATCCTCCAACCGCTACCAACAGCTGGACATCTTCCAGAGTTTCTCGACCCGCAATCAAATCTGTCATATGTACATCTCGCACCTCAAATCCAGCCAATGCCATCATATAAGCCATTTCTCTTTCAGAGTTTGATCCTTTGTCTCTAAAGACTGCCGCCATTGGTCTTTTCCCAGAATATGTAGGAACTTTTCCATCAAAGTTTTGAGGGAATTTAAATTCTATGGGTTGCTGGTCAAAATGAGCATATCGGTCTTTGGCCTGTGGCCGATTTGTTTGTTCTAATTCAAACAGATGCGAAGGTTTAGCCCAGATTCTTCGGTAGTGATTTATGTCCAGTGTCAGCGATTTTGAGTCCGGACTTGCCGAGACCGAAGCCCCTTGTAAAGTTTCAGATGAATCATTTTCCCTAAAAAGTCTGGACTCATAAAGCACGAGTTTTTCACTATCATTCACTTCACCGAGATCATAAAAAGAAATCCCAGCCATATTCAGCGTAGATCGAACCAGTTCAATATTCTCTCCTGCTACTTCAAATACATATCCCGCATTCTCACTGAAACATTTTTCAATTATATCGCCTCCAGGGAGTTGGTCTACGTCTACTGTCGCACCAAGATTTCGTGAGGCAAAACACATCTCCAAAAGTGTGGTAATAATACCTCCAGCAGACACATCATGCCCAGCGAGAATTTTTCCATCTTTGATGAGTCCTTGAAGCGCTTCAAAGGCGGCTCCAAAAAATTGTGTATCTTTAATATCGGGAACCTCTGGGCCAATTTTATTGAGTATTTGAGCCAAACTAGAACCTCCTAATTTGAAATCATCTTGAGAGAGATTGATGTAATAGATTCTGTTGCCTCTTTGGTTATTAAATACCGGTTTAATAATCTTTTTCACGTCTTCACATTCTCCCATTGCGGAGATAATCACCGTTCCTGGTGAAACCACTTTTTGATCTGGATATTTCTGTACCATAGAGAGGGAGTCTTTCCCTGTTGGAACATTTACCCCTAGTTCAATGGCAAAGGTGGAAACCCCTTCGACCGCTTCATAAATTCGAGCATCTTCTCCGGGATTTTTACACGGCCACATCCAGTTAGCACTCAGTGAAATAGATCCTAAACCCTCAGTGATTGGGGCCCCTAGGATATTAGTGAGGCTCTCGGCAATAGCGTTGCGGCTTCCCGCTGCTGGATCCACCAGTCCCACAATAGGACTGTGTCCAATGGCAGTGGCAACTCCCTTTTCTCCAGTATAATCGAGCGCCATCACACCACAATCGGCCAATGGCAATTGGAGCGTTCCCACGCATTGTTGTTGGGCTACTTTTCCTGTGACACATCGGTCTACTTTATTGGTAAGCCAATCTTTACACGCTACGCCTTCCAGTTGGAGTACTTGTTCTAAATAGACTTCTAATTTTTCAGGATCATAATCTAAAGCTTCGAAATTTCGTTCCTCGGTATCTCCCTTGGTAACCGTCTTTGGTGGATTTCCAAATAACATCTTTAGATCTAAATGCACAGGAGTTTGACCTAAGCGCTCAGATTTAAAGGCTATCGTTCCACTACCGGTAATTTCTCCCACCACATACATTGGGCTTCTTTCTCTATCGGCAATAGCTTGAAGTAGGTCAATTTTGTCTTGAGCTACCACCAGACCAATTCGTTCTTGTGACTCGTTCCCGATAATTTCTTTTACCGATAGTGTTGGATCTCCCACCGGCAATTTATCCAGATCAATCACTCCTCCATGCAGTTCCAAAAGTTCCGAAAGACAGTTAAAGTGTCCCCCAGCTCCATGGTCATGAATAGAAATAATTGGATTTTTTTCCATCTCAGTACAAGCCCGGATCACATTAGCCACTCGTTTCTGCATTTCTGGGTTAGAACGCTGAATGGCGTTAAGTTCTAAACTCCGATCTAGCTCTCCAGTGTCCACAGAAGACACCGCTCCTCCCCCCATTCCAATTCGGTAGTTATCTCCCCCCAATACGACTATTTTATCACCTACTTGAGGCTCTTGTTTTTGGGCGTCTTCAGCCCTGGCCCACCCAATGCCTCCCGCTTGCATGATGACTTTATCATAACCCAAATTTTGATCATCGCCTTGATGTTCAAAGGTCAAAAGCGAACCACAAATCAGTGGCTGTCCGTATTTGTTCCCAAAGTCAGACGCTCCATTTGAAGCTTTTACCAAAATATCTTTTGGAGTTTGATAGAGCCAGGGACGTTCTTTTAAATTCTTTTCCCACGGACGATTCTCCTCTAACCGCGGATAAGACGTCATATACACCGCCGTTCCAGCCAGTGGGGCTGATCCTTGCCCGCCTGCCAACCTGTCACGGATTTCTCCGCCAGATCCGGTAGCGGCTCCGTTGAACGGTTCTACCGTGGTTGGGTAATTATGGGTTTCGGCTTTCAGCGACAGCACTGAATCCACTTTCGTTTTTTGGTAGACTCCAGGGGTATCAAAGACTTCAGGATGATACATTTCAATTTCAGGTCCAGAGGAGAAAGAAACATTATCTTTGTACGCTGAAACTACCTTGTTTGGGTTTTCAGCCGTCGTGTCTTTGATCAGACGGAACATTGATTTTTCTTTTGCCTCACCATCAATAATAAATGTTCCTCCAAAGATTTTGTGTCGGCAGTGTTCTGAATTTGCCTGAGCAAAACCAAACAATTCACAATCGGTAAAAGGGCGTCCAATTTGGCTGGATACTTTTTCAAGGTATTCAATCTCATCTTCGCTCAGGGCTAATCCCTCAGCCTCGTTATAAGCGGCAATATCAGTAATATTTTGAACCGGTTCTGGCGCAATATCGAGGGTGAATACGTCTTGCCCAATCTGTGTGTAGAGGCGCTCCAACATTGGATCATGATCCTCACTTTGGACTTCCTCAAAGCACTCAATCCTTTGAATTCCTTCAATTCCCATATTTTGGGTAATGTCTACGGCATTCGTGCTCCAAGGCGTGACCATTTCGGCTCGTGGCCCTTTAAAAAGCCCTTCCAAAGTTTCCGATTCAATTTTTTCAGCCCCTTCAAAAAGCCATTTAAGCTTTTCAACTACTTCTGTGCTCAAAACCCCTTCAGTTTCTAAAACATAAATGAGAGTTTCTTCTGAATGAGAAAAAAAGTGAATCATTAAATTTTAGTGGGATTTTTATGAGACACCAGGAGTTTAGTGAAGTGCTATATTTTTACAATATATAAAATTGGAAACTCCCTTCTGCTATTATTTGAGCTGTTAATATAGAGCCCTGTCACTAAGTCCTGCTGGCGGATTTAGAGTATTATACAGTGCATGGCTTACAAGCAAAAGAACTATTAAAACAATTGACCAAATCATTAAATGCTTCCCCCAGCTTCGAGTTTTTTTGAACCAAACCAAAGCTTAAAAGAAAAGTAAAATTTCTAATGCATCTGGATGAATTCCCTTAGCTAATTGTATAAAGTCAAAACCTCCAATCATAACCACTAACCCAGAAGTGTCAGGACCGCATATATAAATAATTGCACCAGCAACAATAACCTCTTCTATCTTTCTCATGAAAAATAACAAAATGTTTATTATTTTTTATCAATACTATTGATTCGTAACTCCACTCATTTCATACGATCCTCTCCTCCTCAAAATAGGCTTATACCTTATTTTTAAAATATAAAAATCGTGAGCGAGCTTAGGGTCTTGTGGGTTCCCTAAGCGAGGGAACACAAATTTAGAAGGGGATACTAAAGGGGAAACTGGTTTCCCCTTTAACGGTACACATCATGATCCCCCACCGCCAAACACGTAATCACCAATTCTTTCTCAAATTCGAAAATAATTCGGTACGAAAAATTGACCGAACAACTCCAAAATCCTTTTAATTGACCTTTCAGTTTGTGGGTTTTTAAATGCGGATTTTTTGGATCTTGAGCCAGCAAATCCAAAGTCCGCTTTACATCATTTTTTAATCCTTCATCTAATTTTTTGTACTGACGCACAAAGGACGGTTTATAGCGGATTTCATACATTACAATTTTGTAGCTAATTCATCCAGTTCCCCTGAGAGTGAAGGTTCTTTCTGAGCTTTAAGAACCTGTTCTACCGCTAAATCATCCAGGTATTTATTAATTGCTGTACGACCAATATCAGTAATATTTTTTGCTAAACCTTGAGCGATTAACGCTTGGATTTTACGCAGAGTTTCTTCATCAACCGGGATGGAAAGTGTTGCCATTTTTAATTTTATGAAAAATTCATATTAAATTTTATGATAAAATTTAAATAAAAGCAAACAAAAAAAGCCTTAATGTTGGCATCGACGTCGTCGTCCACTATTCCACTCACTACACTTTTGCAAAACAAAAGTTTCATTCATTTCATAGTTTCCTCCTCTCCCCAAAAAAGCGCGCCCCTAGGTTTACCTCGGATTTATTCCGGAGCTCTCCGCTTTTTCGGGGACCCCAAAGTAGGTCGATGCCGCAAAACTTATATTCAAAAAAGCCCCCACAAGGGGCACTTTTCAGAATAAAAAAAAGCCTTAATGTTGGCATCGACCTACTTTCCCAGGATAACTCCAAGTATCATCGGCGCTGGAGGACTTAACTGCTGAGTTCGGAATGGGATCAGGTGTACCCCCTCCGCTACAGATACCAACATCAAGACTTCTTTTTAAAAGAAATGTCTTTGGAAGCGTTACCACCGTTTTACCAGTGGAATTTTTTGTTCATTTCGTTCGATTGAACGATGCGTGCGTTATAAATTTTACTAGCGTGACGTTGTTTTTAGACTTCGTCTAAGAGAAATAAATTTCTCCATAAATAATTAAGAATTATTTATATAAACTAGTTTCGAACAATTTTCTTAGATTTGCTCACTCTTCGTAAAGAAAAACAAGCCTTCATTACCATGAAGAAAAAAAGTTCAAACGACCATTAGTACCGATCAGCTCAATGTATTGCTACACTTACACTTTCGGCCTATCAACCAGGTAGTCTCCCTGGGGTCTTAGAGGAATCTTATCTTGAAAGAGGCTTCCCGCTTAGATGCTTTCAGCGGTTATCCCGTCCGAACTTGGCTACCCGGCGATGCTGTTGACACAACAACCGGTACACCAGAGGTTCGTCCACTCCGGTCCTCTCGTACTAGGAGCAGCTTTTCTCAAATTCCTAAACGCGCACGGAGGATAGGGACCGAACTGTCTCACGACGTTCTGAACCCAGCTCGCGTACCGCTTTAAATGGCGAACAGCCATACCCTTGGGAGATGCTACTCCCCCAGGATGCGATGAGCCGACATCGAGGTGCCGAACCAGGCCGTCGATATGAACTCTTGGGCCTGACTAGCCTGTTATCCCTAGGGTAACTTTTATCCGTTGAGCGAAGCCCCACCCACGTGGTGACTCCGGATCATTTTCACCGACTTTCGTCCCTGCTCGACTTGTAAGTCTCACAGTCAAGCTCACTTGTGCGAATACACGTCCAGGTCGATTTCCATCCGACCTAAGTGAACCATTGCGCGCCTCCGTTACTTTTTAGGAGGCGACCGCCCCAGTCAAACTCCCCACCAAACAATGTCCCCAGACCAGATAATGGCCAAGGTTAGTGGCTCTTTATATCAAGGGTGGTATCTCAAGGATGCCTCCACGCAACTAGCGTTACGCTTCATAGGCTCCCACCTATCCTGCACAAGATATAAACAGACACAATGTCAAGCTAGAGTAAAGCTCCATAGGGTCTTTCCGTCCTTCCGCGCGTAAACGGCATTTTTACCGTTTCTGCAATTTCACCGGGTCTGAGCTTGAGACAGTTACCCCATCATTACCCCATTCGTGCGGGTCGGAACTTACCCGACAAGGAATTTCGCTACCTTAGGACCGTTATAGTTACGGCCGCCGTTCACTAGGGCTTCGATTCGCGGCGTGAACCACTCCTCTTAACCTTCTAGCACCGGGCAGGGGTCACCCCGTATACATCCTCTTACGAGTTAGCACGGAGCTATGTTTTTGATAAACAGTTGCAGGGTATCTTTCGCTGCGGCCCACAAAAAGTGGGCGGTCCTTATCCCGAAGTTACGGACGCTGTTTTGCCGAGTTCCTTAAGCTCAGTTATCCCGAACGTCTTAATATACTCAATCCACCTACTAGTGTTAGTTTACGGTACGGTCACATACAACATAAGTTTAGACGCTTTTCTTGTCACCAGAATCATTACTTTACCCTCTCCGAGGAGAAGTATTTATACATCGCTTCTCGCGAACCACTGCGGATTTGCCTACAGCGGCATAAGCTAAAAGCTTGCCCCAGAATTCATTAACTGGAAGTAAATTTTCCCGATGAGTCACGCCATCACTGAAATATGCGGTACAGGAATATTAACCTGTTGTCCATCGACTACGCCTTTCGGCCTCGCCTTAGGCCCGACTAACCCGACCCTGATTGCCATGGGATCGGAAACCTTGGGTGTACGACGAAGATGGTTTTCACATCTTTAAAGTTACTCATGCCAACATTCTCACTTGTAGTCGCTCCACTAGAAGCCTTACGGCCTAGCTTCAATGCTCCTACAACGCTCTCCTACCACACACGTGTAAACACGCGGTCCGCGTCTTCGGTTATCATCTTAAGCCCCGTTAGATTTTCGGCGCAAGATCGTTCGACCAGTAAGCTATTACGCACTTTTTAAAGGGTGGCTGCTTCTAAGCCAACCTCCTGGCTGTTTGGACAATCTCACTTCCTTTACCACTGAGATGATATTAGGGACCTTAGACGGCGGTCTGGGCTCTTTCCCTCGCGGCTACGGTACTTCGCTATCGCAGCCTGACTCCCCAGACAGTCACATGGGTATTCAAAGTTTGCTAGGAGTCGGTACAGTTATTTCCCGCCCTTCCCCAAACAGTGCTCTACCCCCCATGCTAGTAACTGGAGGCTATACCTAAATATATTTCGGAGAGAACCAGCTATTTCCAGGTTCGATGACAATTTCTGCTCTTACCACAGGTCATCCAAACATTTTGCTGCATGTCCTGGTTCGGTCCTCCACGAGTTGTTACACTCGCTTCAACCTGCCCATGGTAAGCTCACCTGGTTTCGGGTCTAGCCCATAAGATAAACGCCTTTTAAGACTCGCTTTCGCTCTGGCTCCGGCTGAAACTGCCTTAACCTACCCTATAGGACTAACTCGTTGGCTCATTCTACAAAAGGCACGCGGTCACCCGAAGGCTCCCACTCCTTATAAGTATATAATTTCAAGATCTATTTCACTCCCCTTCCCGGGGTTCTTTTCACCTTTCCCTCACGGTACTTGTACACTATCGATCTGATACTCTGTTTAGCCTTGGAGGGTGGTCCCCCCAGATTCAAGCCGGATTTCACGTGTCCGACCCTACTCAGGAACACTCTACCAATTATTAAATATTTCAGATACAGGGCTATCACCTTCTACGGCGGCTCTTTCCAAAGCCTTTTCCTATATATAATAATCAGATGTCGAGGTCCTACAACCCCACTTAAAGTGGTTTGGGCTTTTCCCGTTTCGCTCGTCACTACTCTGGGAATCTTGATTAATTTCTTTTCTCCGGCTACTGAGATATTTCAGTTCGCCGACTTCCCTCCATACACTTAATAGTAAAACATTTGGGTGTACAGTATCCCGCAAGCGGGATGGGTTTCCCCATTCGGAAATGTCCGGATCATAGCGTGTTTGCCAGCTCCCCGAACCTTTTCGCAGGCTCCTACGTCCTTCATCGGAAGTATCAGTCAAGGTATTCGTTATATACTCTTATGTAACTTTTCGTTCTTCATGAGTAAGACTTGCTCCTCTTTAGTACAAGTGAGCAAATCTAAGAAAATTTTTATAGTCTTTTTCAAAGACTTATACGTTCGAAATTCAAAATGTTGGGTTTTTAGAAAACCCAAAAAATTAAAAATGAAATTTATTACGCGCTCTATTTTGTAGTACTCAACGTCAGGATCGAATACTACACTCGCACTGCACTTAGGAAATTGCAGCACGAAACGCTTCCGACAATTCAAAGATCAGGCTAAAAAGTTGTTAATCAAGCGATTTAGCTGGGCGATCTTAACCACAACGTGAAAGGTGTCAAGAAGTTTTTCAGGGTTTTTTGGGGAATCCTCAAAGGGCCTCAAAAATCAGAAAATTAAATACCAGATTGCTTCCTACTAAACAGCCAATCACATAAGCTTCGCAATGACAAAAGTAGCGCAAAATTTACCTACTTCAGTTTTGTTACTCCTTTTGTTTGCCCTCCGTTTTTCAAACCTCTACCATTTAATTGATGAAAAAAATATTATTCGGCTTTTTGTTTGTAGCTCTTACTCTTAATACGGCGCTTGCCTATCGCGATATTCCAGAATCTTCACGATTTCGGGAATCTATAGACTTCTTCATAGATAAAGGCGTTTTGGATGGAAAGGGATTTTTCCGTCCAGACAGTGATGTTCCACAAATGATGTTCTGGGAAGTTATTATTGGAGACACTGCCTTTAACGCCGATAAAACTGGGCTCGACGGAGCCATCCCAAAGGGCATAGATCCCAAAAGTCGAGAAGCTGAATTTTTACGAGAAGCAGTACGAAGAGGCTTTATAGATCCAGAAAAGCCTTTTGATCCACTCGCCCCAATCAAAAGATCGGAAGCTATTAAACATATAGTCGCTACTAAAGGGATTTTAGTTTCAGATCAGACCTCTAGCCGATTTAGAAAAATTTCTTCAGGCGTATCTCGATTAGCCAAATACTATCCACACATTGAAGCGGCTTATGCTTCAAAAATCGTGACTAACTTTGATATAGATCCCTTCCAACCAAGAGAAAACCTCTCCCGAAGAAATCTTATTACCTGGCTCCACAATTGGCACAAAAACGGCCAACTCAAAGAAACTGGATTTAATAAACCCTTTACTAGCGAAATCCAATTTCCGTATCAAAAACGAAAAACCCAAGACAAAAAGTCCAAAACCCCAGGGATAAAAGTAGAAAAAATCAGACCTGGCACTAAAGTCTATGACTTCACCCAAAATATAGATATGGGAGTCTTCAAATCTGTTTATGACCAAATTGAAGCCAAATATCGATTTACTGAAAAACTCGACAAAGACACTAAATCTAAAATCATTAATAAAGGCATCGAAGGCATGGTCAAAGCCTTAGAAGACAAATACACCAATTACGTAGAACCGGAAAAGGCCGATGAATTCTTGGAAAGCCTAGAAGGCGAATTTGAAGGCATTGGCGCCTATGTGGAAATGATTGAAGAAAAATTCACCATTACTTCTCCTATCAAAGGCAGCCCCGCCGAAGACGCTGGTCTTAGACCCGGAGACATAGTAACCCATGTAGATGATGAAGACGTGGCGGAACTGGGCACTCAAGAAATTATCAAAAAGGTTCGAGGCAAAGCCGGCACCAAAGTAAAACTCACTATTCAAAGAGAAAACACAGGCAGAAAACACATCACCGTTACTCGAGGGAAAATCACTATTCCAGCCTTAACCCTTGAATTTAAAAACGGAATTGCCGTTGTTGGGCTTCATCAATTTTCACGAGACAGCGGCGCTAAACTTTCAAACATGATCAAAGACGAAGTAATCCCAGCCAAACCACGTGGCATTATTATTGACGTCCGAAACAATCCTGGAGGCTTCCTCACCGCAGCCGTTTCAGTAGGCGAAGTCTTCCTGAAAAAAGAACAAGAAGTCTTCCGAGTTGAATACAAAAACCGAGAAACCGTGTACCGATCTAACCGTGATGGAGAACTTGCTAACTATAATAATATTGTCTTCCTCCAAAACAAAGGATCGGCCAGCGCTTCAGAAATTTTAACAGCTATGGCCAAAGATTATAAAATCGGGAAAATTATGGGGCAGCCCTCTGTAGGTAAAGGGACGGTTCAAGAAATCGTAAACTTCTCAAATGGTGGAACTCTTAAACTTACCGTGGCTAAATGGCTCTCCCCAAACAAAAACTGGATTGATGGTACGGGCGTAATTCCTGATGTTGAAATCACCGACCCCACAGACCAAGAAAAACGCCAAGACGTAGATCGTCAATTAGACGCCGCTATTGCGGAGCTTCTAAGATAAACTGTCACAACAAAAGGACTCATTTCGTATTTACAACGAAGTCTATCTTTTGTTGAACAAAAAATTTGACCAATCAAATATCAAAACCTAAACTAAATATTGATGTTTAAAGAATTCCTCTTAGGAATTGTCAGCCTCTTTCCTGCTCAAAGTGATCAGCTTTTCTATGCTGAAGAGATCACTATTCCTTCGGGGCAATCAGTGATAGAAACCCCTTTTGAGTGGAATTCCGTAGTACTACTTGGAAATGAAGGCACCCCCCTTCCAAAGATCTGGCATCAAGTCAGCGACACTATGCACCCCTGGTACAACGCTGAAGATCACATAGGCATGCCAGAATCTCAGCTTTTAGAGTTGCTGTATGTAGGAACCCCCAGAAACAAACTAATCATCAAATCAGAAGCCACCGTAAATGTTGTGGCTCACTTTTATAACACTCACATTGAAGGCGAAAATCAAGTGGTCTTTGATAAGTTTGATGACGATTCCACTGATGATCCTCGAACCGGCCTTGCCAAACACACCCCCCTGACAAAACGCCCAAAATATATCACCCGAGCCCAATGGCGAGCTGATGAATCTTTACGCGTTTGGAAACCCTCTAGAGGCTTAAGTCGAGGCTTTAGATCTTCTGTCCCTGAGGCCAAAAATTTGGCTCGTTCACTGCAACCAAAAGTCATTCAAAGAACTAATAGCAAAAACCAGCGACTCACCTGGCCCATTGAGGAAAACCAAACCATCAGAAAATTTATTGTCCATCACACCGGTGAGGTGACCGATGAAACCCGTGACCCTTATGAACTCATGCGAGCCATTTATTACTACCACACTATTACGCGTGGGTGGGGAGATATTGGATATAACTACGTCATTGATAAACACGGAAATATTTATGAAGGCCGTGCCGGAGGCGCTACCACTGTTGGCGCTCATACCGCTTATTATAATGCTGGAACTATCGGCATCTCACTTATGGGAAACTTTGAATACGAACAGCCCACAGAAAAACAACTGCAAGTACTCAAACTCGTACTCGCCGACCACACCAACCGATTCCGTGTAGATCCAACTGCCCAAAGTTACTGGCTGGGCACTCGTGAATACAATGTAGCCGGTCATAGAGATGTCGCTCGGGTAGGGCATGGAACAGCCTGCCCTGGAAGAAATCTACACGCACTTCTACCAGAGATTAGAACTGGGGCTAAAGCCTTAGCTCTTAAACTGAAAAAAACAAACCAAAAAAGTGGAGTTGATTTTCTCTACAAATCCAAAGCCGCTCCAAAAATTCAACGACGTGTAGACCGAACTAAAAACAAACCAAGCCCCGTAGCTCTAGCCAAACTAATCCAAAAAACTTTCGTACAAAGAGGTAAAAATACCTACCTAGAACTACACATCAGAAACAATACTGACAAAGCCTGGAAGCGAGGAGAAAAAATCCTTGTCACTAATGTTCCTGAAGGCATGCGATTAACCAACTTTGTATCGGTTCAGCCTATTAGCGCTGGAAATACGGGTATATTCAGGTCTAGGTTATCGGTCAAAGACACACCAAACGGGATTTATCAAATCAGTTTGGAACCAAGAATTTCAACGGTGAGTCGGGATAAAGTACTTCAAAATTTTACCTACCCTATTCAGGTATCCGGAGACCGAAGCCGTCTCACTCAAAAACTCAAGAGCACCAATACGATTAAAAAAGGCAGCAGTACCAAAAGTACTTTTAGACCTCCTAGTTTAAAAAATAGTTCTAGGGTGCAACAGCCTTCAAGTAGAACTACCCCCAAAAGCATCAATTCAGTCGAAAACTATGGCCCAGATGTAAAAATAAAACTCAGTTTCTTTGATGAAAATTACGCCATTATAACGGCTGACAAAGACCTGCAGGTTTGGAGTAGAAACAAAATGATCGACACCATCGAGGCCAAAAAAGAAGCTCGAATTTTACCTACCAATAAACCGAGTACTTTCAAAATCGTGACTCATAATCGTGAGTGGTTGCTGCAAAATCCTCAATTTAAAACGAAAGGAATAATAACCGTAAAAAACTACAACCGAGGCCTTGGGAATATCCCTTACAATCGATTTAGAGCCCAAATAAATGTTCACAGCAATGTGGGAAAAGACTTTTATCTAGTAAACGAATTACCCCTCGAACAATACCTCTGGGGATTAGCTGAAGAGCCTTCAACCGAACCCGATGAAAAGAAGCATGCCATCCATGTTTTGGCTCGAAGTTATGCGCTCGTTTACGCAGGCACTAAACGAAAGTTTGGAACCCCTTTCTATGATCTAGAAGATGACCCAGCCAGTTCACAATTCTACCTAGGATATGATTGGGAAGCTTATCACCATGAACAAAAAGCTCTCGTAAACCAAACTAAAGGAGAAGTCATCATGTATGAAGGACGTCCGGTAATTGGGCCTTATTTTACACAAAGTAGTGGAGAAAGTTCCTCCAAATGGGTCACTCAATACCCTTGGACTACTGGACGGAAACTCCCATTTGATGAAGGATTAGAACCTCGAGGACACGGCGTAGGCTTATCTGGAAATTCAGCACGAGTTCTAGCAGAATCCGGCAAAACCTATAAAGAAATATTAGATTATTTTTATACAGGGATTACCACTGGAAAAGCCTACTAACTTTAGGCTAAAATAATGGCATGCTCACCACTTACAGAGAAAGCTATAAAACCTTAGTAGAAACTGAACGCCATGACGGTATCCCTTTGGGCTACCTCATTGATGTGGTGATAAACCCCGACAACGGCATCTTTGCCGCCATGTGGATACAGAGTTTAGAAGATAAAGTCCTACTACTTCCCAAAGATATTGTTTTTTGGACTCATGAACACATCATCATCAATGATGAGAATGATTTAGCCACCCCCGAGAAACTACCAAGACTCAGTAATATGCTCCACAAAGAATGCGCTATTATCAATGCCCCAGTGTATAACCAGACTGAAGGAGGGTTGATTGGAAAAGTCCATGACTTTACCTTTGATACTATTTCACCAAGACTCCTCAGTATAGAAGTAAAATACGGCTTACTCGGACTCAAACGTCGAATCATTCCCCACCATAAAATTAAAAAAATTACACCCGAAGGTATTTTTATCACTGAACCTACCACCAAAATAAAAACCGAACCTGAAGAACTTGAAGATCTCAAAGAAGTACCAAAGATAGATTACAAACAAAGAATTGACAAAAATTAAAAAAAACAAAATTAGCTGCCGGTTTACTGATGGAGCTCTGAAATAAACATAAAGTCTTTTTCGGTCACGGAGTAATCTGCTTCGTGAGTTTGTACTTTTACAATGACCTTTCCCCAGGAGAGAAAAATATCTGGATGGTGTTTTTGGGTTTCCGCTACCTCTGCCACTTTAATCACAAATTCAACCGCTGTAACGTAATCTGGAAACTCAAACTGAGCTACCAAAAATTTTTCATTCCCATCATATTCCCAATCTGGAAATTCTTTGAGCCGTTCTTGGATTGCTTCTTCGTTCATAACTAAAAAATTACAGGGTGTTCAAAAACAAGGAATTCAAGGAAAAATAAAATACCATAAAAAAGTGTACTATATTGTACCCGTTTGAGGCTATTTTTTTTTGACGATGAAGTTCGTAGGTTTTCAACATCCTAAGCCATTAAGCGGGTTAAAAATTCGTGACTAAGAGTTACCAAAAAATCTAAAACCAAAATAGCCACAATAGGTGATAAATCCAACATCCCAATACGGGCCCACCGGAAAGGTCTCAGCACCGGTTCTACAATCTGTCCTAAGGTTTGAAAGAATTTATTTCCTGGCCCAAGAATCCCAAATAACACTAACCAACTACAAATTACCCATCCTAAAATAGAGAAAAAAAGCAGTTGAAAAAAAATCGCTGAAAAATTCAGCAAAAAATAAATCAACTTGTACACAATGGGATTTTCCATTGGCCACACCATAAGGAAATCACCTTAAATTGTAAATTTTTACTTATCGGAAATCCTGGTTTTGAGAAAACCGTTCAAGAACATCCTTCAGTTCTACAAAATACTGACCAATTAATGGAAAATCCACGAGGTTAGTCAGAAGCCAAATAAGGAGGGCAAATACCACTGTCATCCCCACAATAATTCCTAAACCTCTAAAAATACCCGCCAAAAAATTATGCCACATAATTCGCCAAGGAGACCTCAAGTATTTTATAAATTCACTCACTTGTAACTCCTTAAATGCATCACGGATAGCTTGTGCATCTTTTTCCGCACGTGTTTTTATTGGCTTTTTTGTATTTTTCGTCATTTTTCGCTTAATTATAGCATAAAACCCGATTTTTATCAATTATGATCTAAGGTATAATAGAGATAACTATGACTAAAAAAGAAGCCCCTAAGAAGTTTAAATTTGAACCTAAAAAGATTCCCACCAATAGTGGTTGTTACCTTTATTATGATGCAGAAGACAACCTCCTTTATGTAGGCAAAGCCAAAAATCTCCGAAAGCGAGTTTCTCAATACTTTCAAAAGACCAAGCAGACCGTTAAAACTTCACTTATGGTCTCTAAAATTACGCGAATAGAGACTCAAGTAGTCAACTCAGAGATTGAAGCCCTTATCCTCGAAAATAACCTTATTAAAGAGTATAAACCTAAGTTCAATATTCTGCTCAGAGATGATAAAAATTTCACCTATCTGAGAGTTACCAACGAAACCGAACCCAAATTAGAGATTGTACGTCGAGTGATAAAAGATGGCAGTACTTATTTTGGTCCCAAGACCTCCGGAAAAGAATTCAAAGAAACCGTAAAATTCTGTCAAAAATTCTTTGGAGCCAAAATGGTAAAACCCAATCAAGACTACTACATCAATCAACTCATCGGCAAGGAACTTCCCCTTGAAGAGTACCAAGCCAATATGCAACGGATGAAAGCCTTCCTCCGTGGTCAGACCAAAGAAGTCATCGCCGAACTCACTGAACGCATGATGGCTTTTGCCAAAGAATCCAACTTTGAAGCCGCTGCACGTATGCGAGACACCATCCAATCCATTGATAAATCCACTCAAAAACAAACCGTAGAATTTACTGATCTCATCGACAGAGACTTTATAAACTATCATCAAGACGGCAAAGATATTTTTTGTGTCCGAATGGCTTTCCGGCAAGGAAAATTTCGAGATCTCAACCATATAAAATTCAAAGGCGCTGAATTCAACGAGCCCTCAGAAATACTCACACAAATGCTGATGCAGTTTTACGAAAAGGTAACAGACTACCCCAGAGAAATTTTTGTCCCAGAAGCTCTAGAAAATCATCAAATTCTAGAACAATTCCTGACTGATAATTTCTTTGAAAATCAAAAAACCGAAATCTGCACACCGCAAAAAGGAGATAAGAAAAAAATCTTAGAACTCGCCGCCAAAAACGCCAAAAACGAAGCTGAAAAAACAAAGATAGAGGAAATGAGCCAGGCTGAAAACTTTTCAAAAGCTCTCCCAGAACTTACCAAAGCCTTAAACCTCAAAGAACCTCCAAAGCGTATGGAATGCTACGATATCTCACATTTTTCTGGTACCCATACGGTGGCCTCAATGGTGGTATTCATAAATGGGCAACCAAAAACTTCTGAATACCGTAGATTTAATATTAAGAGCCTCCCAAACGGAAAAATCAATGACTTTGCCAGTATGGAAGAAGTACTCAGTCGCCGCTTCCAGAGAACCGAGTCCGGACTCACCCAAGTCCGGACTCGGGAGGTGGTGATGAAGCCGGTTGAGACTAAAAAAGAGTGGACTGAATATCACCGTATCCGCAAGAGTGAGCTCTTTGACCGCTACCAGCCAGAGGTTCAGTACGACCCAGAACAGAAGGATGAATTTAAAAACAAAAATCACCCGATGGTGTTTTATCTTGGTAACCAAATTATTGGGACTGTGCGGCTCGATGAGAAACCAAAAAAGCAACTTATTATGCGGCTAATGGCAATTGATGAGCCACTACAGAGGCAAAACTACGGCTCCCAAGCTCTCAAGCTCATTGAGACCTGGGCACTAGAACAAAAATACAAGCACTTAGTGCTAAATGCCCAACCAGCAGTGATTGATTTTTATCTGAAAAACGGATTCGAAGCTGACTACTGGAAAGGCGACGCCCATTCAGATTGTGGCTGTGTGCCAATGGGTAAAGAACTCCTTGTCAAAAAAGAAAAATGGAGCCTCCCAGATCTAGTTGTCATTGATGGAGGAAAAGGACAGCTCAGTAGCACTATGAAAGTATTTAAAGATCTAAAAGTTGAAGGATTTGATCCACAAAATCAAATCATTTCGTTGGCCAAACGGGACGAACAGATTTTCCGGCCAAGCAGCCGTGAGCCCATAGAGCTAGATTTTGATAATCCTGGACTAAAGCTCCTGCAAAGAATCCGTGATGAAGCGCATCGATTTGCCATTAGTGCCAACCGAAATCTTCGGCAAAAATCCCAGACTAAGTCCGTCCTAGATGAAGTTCCAGGCATCGGCCCAGGAAGTAAAAAGAAGTTGATGAAAGAGTTTGAAACAGTAGGAGGTATCCGTGAAGCCAGCGACCAAGACCTACTCAAAATCATAAATAAAAAACAACTAGACAATCTCCGAAAACACCTTTGAAAGTCTCACGCTTAATCTTCGTATAAAAATAATCGAAAGATTAAGATTTTTTTTCGCATCAAATCTTTTTCTCTTAAATCTAACTTAAATTTTGGTAAAAGTGAGTCTGTGCCACTTAATTACCCTAAATCATCGTAATATTCTACTTCAAAGGAGAGTGTCCCCCCCCACCAAGTAGTTTTTTTAAGAGGCGTTAACACCATCCCATGAATTTCATATTCTGGCAGTTTAGACATTTTCATTTTACGATGAAAAAAATCTACAGCTACCCGCTGCATCCGCCGAATTTTTTGAGGTCCGATAGATTCAATCCCTAACACAAAACCTTGGCTAGTACGCGTTTTCACCTCTACTAAAATATAAAATTCTTCCTTTTTATCGTACGCTACAATATCTATCTCCCCTCCCTGAGCATACACATTACGATCTATGATTTTGTATGCTTTATTTTTCATAAGCCACTTAGCCGCAAATATTTCTCCTGCTTTTCCTAAATTTTTATGATCCTCCATATAGAAAATTATGAAGACTAAACACCAAAAAACACTTATCAAAATTAATAAGTATTTAATGCTTGGTAAGTTTTAGACCAAATTGCCGTGTTCTTCCCGAACTCCTTTCCCCTAATTTTACAAGTGGGTTTTCATACTTCCACCCCAAGGGGCGAAATGATCCGAAATCCCGTAAGGAGATGATTGGTAGAAGAAGATACGAGAAAAATCACGTACAGTTCAGTTCTGTCCTCGAATTTATTACATCTTTGTAAATGGGTCAACCAGAGCGCGTTGACATGATCTAATTTTGTGTTCATTTAAAAACTTTCATTTTTTTATTTTTTACCTAATATCTCTCTCAGCAATTCAATTTGCAACGGGCCAGTAGCTCAGAGGTTAGAGCAGGGCGCTCATAACGCCTTGGTCGCTGGTTCAATTCCAGCCTGGCCCACCAGACCATCATCTCAACTGTTGAAACCCTCCTTAGTTCCAATAGAGGAAAGTAAAAAGTAATACCCCAAAGACCTCTCTCAAGGTAAAATAGGCTTCTTTAAGGTATCGTCCTTTGTGATACTTCGCGACATGCAGATGATAATCTTTGATTCCTAGTTTTTTAGCAATCATATTGATGCGAGCCAGGTGAAAATCATTTGAGACAAATACCAAATGCTTTTTAGAAAGTTTTGCAAACTGCAGTGTAGCCAGGGTGTTTTTACCTCCGTAATCGTAAAAAATATCTTGTTCTCTCACTCCCCTTTCTAGAGCCATATTCTTCATTACACTCACCTCATGCGCTCCATAGGTAGACTCACCACCAGAAAGAATTAAACACGACACTTGATTTTTAGCATACAAATCCAAAGCTGATTCTGTTCTGTCGTACAAAGCATGCGAAGGCACATCCCCCCTCCATACCGCGGCTCCAAAAATGACAGCACAGCCATCGGTTTTACCGGTGAATTGACTATCATAAAAAGACCGAATATAAAAAAACGATCCTCCCAAGGCTATCACCCCTAAAAGCCCTAAAACAAAGATCACTCTCCACCAAGAGAACTTTAATTTTTGCTCTTCGTTATAAGCTACATATAAAATCCCTCCTAAAAAGAGACTGAGGACGTAGGCAAGACGTTTAAACTTCACATAAACAACATAAAAAAATTTTACGTGAGGTCAAATACCCAAAAAAAACTCCAGCTCTCCTGGTGTAGAGACTCGTTTCAAAATATCGTTAAACAGATCTCACTCGTTAGATTTATTCCACACTTCTCCGGTATTAAAGGTAGAAAAATGAAGCTGATATTCTGGAGACCAGTGTTTGAGATTCTTCCAATTAAATCTATCTTCTTGTCCTTCAAATACCTCTGGAGCTTTTTCTGTATTTTTTGGTGGTGAACTGTAATAAAAAGTATTCTGCTCGGCATACTCTAAGGCTTTCACATAATCCAGTAACACCGATTCATCTTCAATCACACAGTTATTAATGTAGTGATTCCATCCCCCCCCGTAGTCGTAACAAAGATTAATTTGTTCTACCAAAGTTAAATTACTTTCCGGTTCTGGTTTATTGAGAGCCGAATGCCAAGTCCACTTTTCTCCGTCATTAAAGGTAGAGTAATAAAGCTGATCTCCTTGAGTCCAATCTTCATAGGTTTTATAGCTAAAATAAGCCTGCGTGCTCAGGGGCAAGAAGAGAAGTCCAAATAGAATTTTTTTCATGTATGTTTTTATTCTAAATCAATAATACGAAATAAAGAACCTTTCTATGACAGTAATTTTTAAAATTTTAAAAAACATTAATCTGACTGAACCTAAAAACATCATAGTCAGCACAAGGGTTTCATAATGTAGTTACGCTAGTCTTATTCAAAATAACTTTCCCAACCCAGGCTCCAAAAAACCTGCTAACAAAACCAAAGAGGATAATTGAGCCTATTTCTATGCATATTATTTCTTCTTAAACCGGCCTTTAGATTTAGCTGCTGGAGCCTCTTTAATAATCTTTTCAATTTCCTCTAAGGTAAGCTTTTCTGGTGCTTTGACCTCTTTTGGGATTCGCACATTTTTCTTGCCGTGCTTGATATAAATTCCATACGGTCCTCGAAGGAGTTGGATCTCTTTTTCAGGCCACTCAGCAATATATTTATTTTTATCAGATTCACGTTTTTCTGAAACCAAAATAATCGCTCGTTCTAGGTCTATTGTAGAGGGATCATCTCCAGGAACTTCGTTTCCTTCTTCATCTATAGATTTTTTCTTGAGTGAAGCATTCGTCTTTCCACATTTAACATAAGGCCCAAATCTTCCAGTATTAACGAGCACTTCTTCCCCTTCAAATTCTCCCAAATTACGAGGGAATTCAAACATTTTAAGAGCTTCTTCTAGCGTTACTTCTTCTACGCCTTTTCCTTCAGGCAGCGAGGCAAATTGAGGCTTCTCTTCATCTTCAGAAGTTCCTATTTGCACCATAGGTCCAAATCGTCCAACTCGGGCGATTACGGGCTTTCCTGTTTTTGGATCTTTGCCGAGTTCTCTTTGGCTTGAGGCTTCTTCACGTGAGATGCCTCCAGCGGCTTCAATGGTTTGATGAAATCCTCCGTAAAAATTTTTAATCATCGCATTCCATTTGTTTTTTCCTTCAGCAATACTATCAAATTCTTCTTCTACCTTGGCAGTAAATTGATAATCCACAACTTCACTAAAATGTTTTACCAAAAAATCATTTACAACCTTTCCAATATCGGTTGGGAAAAGTTTATTTTTCTCAGCTCCAAAGTTTTCTTGGACGGCGTCTTCTTTGATTTCATTACTTGGCATGAGAACCGCTAAGCGCACATCTCGTTTTTCGGCCGGGCGTTCTTTTTTCTCAATGTAACCACGATCCTGGATGGTAGAAATAGTTGGCGCATAGGTTGATGGTCGTCCAATTCCCATTTCCTCTAACGCTTTTACCAAAGAGGCCTCTGTATAGCGTGGTTTTGGACGGGCAAAGTTTTCTTTGGCTATAATTTGTGTCATATCCAAATCTTGCCCTTCTTTGAGTGGCGGTAGCATTTTAGCTTCGTGTACCTCTTCTTCATTATCAGTCCCTTCAATGTAGACTTTCAAAAACCCATCAAAGGCAATCATTTCGCCTTGTGCTACAAATTTTTCAGAACTGGTTGAGGCCAAAACCGTCGCTACAGTTTTCTCTAATTTAGCATCGGTCATCTGTGAGGCGATGGTTCGTTTCCAGATTAGTTCATAGAGGCGTTCTTCGTTACGCTCTCCACTCACAGAATTCACCCCCAAATCTGTAGGGCGGACAGCTTCATGCGCTTCTTGAGCGCCACTAGATTTGGTCTTGTATTTACGAACCTGTACATATTCTTTTCCAAAATTTTTCTCTATCTCACTGGCTGCTTGCGCTACCGCTTGATCTGATAAATTTACCGAATCAGTACGCATATAGGTGATTTTCCCAGATTCGTACAATCGCTGCGCCACTACCATGGTTTGTTTTACCGAGAATCCTAATTTCCTTGAGGCTTCTTGTTGCAGTGTTGAGGTAGTAAAGGGCGCTGATGGAGATCTTTTCCCAGGTTTAGTATCTAAGCTTTCAACGCTAAAGTCAGCCCCCTTGAGAGAGGTCAAAAAGGCGAGTGCTTCTTCATAGGTTTTAAACTTCGTAGCGGCTTCGGCTTTTAATACTTTTTTGTTTTCCAGGTCAAATTCAGCGGTCACTTTAAAAGTAGAACTCGCGGCAAAATCACGAATTTCTCTTTCTCTCTCTACAATAACACGAACGGCCACAGACTGGACTCTTCCGGCAGAAAGCCCCGCTTTGATCTTTTTCCAAAGCACAGGACTTAACTCATACCCCACTAATCTATCCAGGACTCTTCGGGCTTGTTGAGCATCTACCAAATTTTGATCTACTACTCGTGGTTTTTCAATAGCGGCGGTTATAGCCGGTTTTGTAATTTCATGAAATACAATTCGTTTAGTGGTTTTACTATCCAGTCCCAAAGCCTGGGTTAGATGCCAGGCAATGGCCTCTCCTTCACGATCTTCATCCGAGGCCAGCCAGACGGTCTTGCCTTTGGCTTCTTTTTTAAGTTCGTTGATAGTTTTCTTTTTGTCATCTGATACTTCATAGGTAGGCATAAAAGTCCCTCCCTCAATATCAATATTCATATTTTTTTTGGGGAGATCACGCACATGGCCAAAAGAGGACTTAACGGTATAATCTTTCCCTAAGAATTTTTCTATTGTTTTGGCTTTCGCCGGCGACTCCACAATGACTAAATTTTTCGACATATAAACGAAGGATGAATTCTCGGACTAAAAATTTTCTATGAAATTTTTTCTTGAAAAGGGTACGAAACTTTTAGTTCATTGTCGAGAAATTTCAAATTATAACGTTTTTCTATTTTAAAATTTTTACTTATTAAAATGTTTGCAAAAAAACGTCAATCACTTATAAAAATAATAACATTATAAAATAAATTATATGCGACTCCTTACGGAAGCCACCCTTCATCACAATGAACCTGCTAACTATGATGACCTTCTTTCTGAATTGGGTTTTGAAGTTGATAAAAACAGAGACTTACTCGCTTCAGACATGGATGGGACGATGTTCAAAGAAGATCTAGGAGTTTTAGTCTTTGTTCAGAAACTACAAGATCCAACGTTCTGGACGTATGCCCCTGAAAGGTTTGAAAGATTGCTGCTTCCAGCTCACTACCAAAAAATCTTAAAAGAAGGCGTCTCAGAGATTCCAGTGAAGGACACTGAAAAAATATTCCGACTCACTGAGGAAATTTCCCGTCTTTATGCTCAAATGAAAGTACGGATTAAGGATGGAGTTCAGTTTACGCCTGAAGAAGCGATTTTAAGTGAATTCATTCTTCGTATGCTGGCCTTTGACGATCTACTCATGACCTACGACAAATACCTCATGCCTCTTTCTGGAGATATGTTTCTTTCCCGAACTCGTTTTTTTTCGGGTAAAAATGTTTCGGATGTCGAGCGACTTGCTGCCTCAATTACCACCAACAGTAATGGACAAATATTAAATATTGAAGGGATTGAAAAAAACTGGGAAGATCTTGAACTTTCTGAACTATCGGATGATGAAAAAAGCCGAGTCATTCAGCTTTCAACAACTATACGAGAAGATGTTTTTTCTATTATTTCAAGACTCATTAGTGAAAAGAAATTCATTCATAGAAATGTAGTAACCGCCAACCTCCTTGCTATTGCTAAGACAGCGGTTCGAAATAGTCAATATAGATCTCTCTTTAGCCATGATGGAGCGGTTCTCGCTAGCAAGCTCGCCAAAAATGGAGATAAAACCCTTGGTCCCAAAATGAAAGAACCCCCTATCTATGGAGGCAAAAAAATTGAAGCCATCAAAAAACATAAGCCAAACGCACGACTTCGGGTAGCTCTTGGAGACACCCGAGGGGATATTCCCATGATTGCAAAATCACTGGAAAATGGAGGCTTAGGATTTTTTATTGCTGATGCTAAAGACCCGCAAAAAGCGGCCCATTATGTAAAATCTTCTATTCAAACAACTCTGAATATAGAAAATCTATCAGAAAAACTGGGAGCTGATTGGGAACAAAGAATGATTTATGTTTTGCAGGAGGACTAGTTTCTGTTTTAGAATTTTTAGATGTCTCCTAAAAAAATTTAAAATAAGCGAGAAAATACGGAAGTTATGAAAATCGTTGGCAACGATATTGTTTATGATCTAAGTCACTCTATTAATTCTCCCTGGAAAATAAAAGATTACAGTGCTGGTGAAAAACTGGATGACTATACGCTAAAGATAAATTTGTTGAAAGAAGAAGATACGTCAATGACCATTACCCTTGAAGGGGCCGCCAAGGCTATAAAACCGTCCAAAGAATTACCTATGAAATGGAAAATGAGGGTTCTTAATTATATTAAAAAAATAAAGATTGAAGGGTATAAAATCACCGCCGGCAAAGATTTTTAAAACCGTTAGAGGCTAAAACTCCAACATCACCGGACAATGATCTGATCCCATCTGTTCCGTGAGGTATTGCATATTTTTGACCTGTGGAAAAAAGGATTTGTCCACAAAAAAGTAGTCAATTCTCCATCCTACATTCCGGCTACGAGCTCGGGTAATCAGATGCCACCAAGAGTACACCTCTTTAACATCAGGATTAGTTTTACGCCATACGTCGATCCAGCCGGCCTGAAGCCATTTATCGAGCCACGCTCTCTCCTCTGGATGGAATCCAATAACTCCATCGTTTTCCTCAGGACGTGCTAGGTCTATAGGGTTGTGAGCACAGTTTACATCCCCAGCCCAAATACAGATTCGCCCCTCATCACGAATATGATTTACATACTCTAAAAATTTTTTATAAAACACCAATTTTTGCTCCCAGGCCTCGGATGACTTCCCCCCATTTGGGAAATAAATGCCCAATACGCAATAGGCTTCCCCCTTCATATCAAAATCTACCCGAGCCACTCGCCCCTCATTAGAAACAGGATCATTGGGCATACCTTCTATAAATTTTATGTTTGAAATATTGAGATTACTCTTCACCCAAATAGCCGTTCCTGAATACCCTGGTTTTTCGGCCGATACATAAAACTTTTGATAATTTTCATAAATATTATCCAAAAATTCTACCTGTTCTGATTTAGATTTAGTTTCCTGAATCAGTAAAATATCTGGACTGTGATCATTGAGAAACGGCTCCAGAAATGCCTTTCTTTCTACAGCTCTCAATCCATTTACATTCCACGAAATAATCTTCATCTATTTCACACCAATAATTCGAGAAGTACACACTAGCACCCGGGCTGAATACACATTCACCAAATGCAATGGGTGCTCTGTTTTAATCGTGCGAAGGTGGTCAAAATTTCGTTTGTGATACGGCCGTCCATATCTGAGCAAACACCACAAAACATAAGCAATCACATCCACAAAAAAGTGAATAATTCCGAGGAAATAACCACTATTAAAATTTCCAAACTCGCAATGCAGTTCTACAAATTCATCAAATTTAACCGCATGCCAATGAAAAAACCTATGAATGCTTCGCCAATTTTCTTGTTTGTAAAAAAGTGTCTTTGTGGGTTTGAAGAATTTTTTAATCTTCTCAAAATCTTTGAGCGAAATTACCACATGAGTTTTCCAATCAAAATAAGTATGCAACTTATGTTGATCTAAAAACATCCACATTTCCCTAAAACTCATTGTCTTGATTATACCTGCATTCCACGAATATTGGAGATTAATTCTGGAAATTTATCCTGGAGGAAATGATTTCGGTCTTCAAAGGTCATTGTTTGAGCTGACTTTAAGGCTTTTTGGTAACACTCTAACTCCTGATAGGGCACGACAAAGTCATCTTTAGAGTGATAGAGATAAATATTGTCGGTCTTAGTTTCTACTGGTGCTAAAGTCCCCTGAAAATCAAATCCTCCAGGAGCGCCAAAAGGAGCCGCTACTAAATGCAGTGAAACCACCTCCAAATCTACATCATTTTTGGCCAAATATTTGGCCAAAAAATTTGCCCCTAAACTCCACCCCAAAAGCACCGCTTCCCCACTTATATTATCCATTTGTGACTGAAAATATTTTTCCCATAAGACATATTTAGCATCATATTTCCAAGGCATCTGCATTTTTATTACTTCAAATTCAGGCAAATCTTCTGCCAGATTATCAGCCCATTTTTTGGGTTTAGTCTTAAACGGTTTTTCAAGATAGGCTAAAGCTGTAGATCGCCACCCTTCAAACAGGGTATCAAAACATTCGCCACCATGAACATAAATCAGTTTCATTCCTTAGCGGTTACGAATCTCTGCAACATAGTGTTCTAAGATTTCACAAAAATCTGAAATATCTTGATCGGTCAAAAATTTGTGCAGACTCATCCGAATCGGATACTGCCAAACTGGATCTTTTTCTATATATGATATCACCTCTGTTGGTACCATAATATCAGAAGTACAGGCCGAACCTATAGAGATACAGATATCTTCTTCTTTAGCCAGCAACGCCATAAGCTCGCCCCCTCGAACCTCTTTAAAAGCTACATTAATAAGCCCTCGAACCTTAGTAGCTTCTGACTCATGGAATTTAAATCCAGGAATATGCTGTGCGATATATTGCCGGATCTGATCATCCCAAGTGGCGAGCTTTTCTAGATGTTGTTCTTTTTCTTCGTGCCAGATTTCAAAGGCTTTAGCCGCCCCGGCCACTAAACTGCAAGATTTAGTATGACTGTCTTTTGAAATTTCTGGAAACAACTCCGGAGACTTCATATACAAAATTCCAATATGTTTGGGTCCGTAAAATTTTTGAGGCGTAAAAACTCCAAAATCTGCACTTTCTAAATCCGGTTCAAGGCCTTTGGCAAAACTCTGTGAGTAGTCGCGCAAAATCAAGCTCTCTGGAAATTTGGATCGAATATCACTTCCTGAATAAACTCGACCCGTTTCAGAATTCGCTCCCATAAGGGCGGCTAATTTACTACTCCCCGGCAGGCCTTGAAGCGTTACTGGATCAAACCGATGTGTTGGCAAAATTTCATCTAAAATCGAACTATGTTCCACTGCACTGCAATACAAATTTTCGATTCCAAAGTGTTTTCGACAAGCCCAAAGCACTCGACGATTAGCATCTGTACCAGAATAAGTCACACTCAGCTGCTCCCAGTTACATCCTAAAACATCCGCTATAATTTTGAGAGAAGTATCAATCACTTTCTGAGCCTCATAGCCGCGACCGTGTTTTGAGTTATTGTTCCCAAAAATAGCCGCATGGGCTTCCATGGTTGATTGCACTCGCGGATCAACAGGGGTGCTTGCCGCCGAATCAAAATACGTTCCATATTTCATCAACTTCAAAGATAGGGAAGGTCAGAAATTATTTCAATTTTTTTGCTAAGGCAATATAGTTACGCGTTCCAAACTTTTCAGATTTTATGACTTCAAATCCAGCGGATTTCAGCATTTTGCTCAAATCTTTTTCCGTCACATTTCGGTAGGTTCGAGGATGTTTCTCCGGTCCAAAAGGAATGATCCAATTTTTGGTAAAAACCCGTCCCTGCCAGAAGTTTTTCCAGAAGTATTTGGGAGGCAATACCCACGTAGTAATAAAGACCCTTCCTCCTGGTTTTAGGACTCTATAGGTTTCTTTAAAAAATGTTTGTTGTTCTTTTTTCGTCAGTAAATGATGAAATGCCGCAATAGAGAAAACCCAATCAAAATTATCCGCTCCAAAAGGAAGTCCTTTACCAAAATGACCTTTAAAAAAAGCCTCTTTAGGAAAAGTTTTTCGAGCAATCCCCAAAAGTTTTTCCGATATATCAAACCCAAAATAAGCTCCACGCTGAACTAAATCTTCAGGCAAAAATTTGCGCAACCTCCCGTTACCACAGCCCAAATCTAAAACCCGATCGCCTTTTTGTATTTGGGGTAAAAATAGTTCAAATTCTGGCCAAGATTTTTGACGCGTTTTGTTCCAGTCTTCTGAAAATTGGTCGTATTCTGACATATTATTTATGTAGTTTTTGAGATCGCTCTTGAATCTCACCTTCCAGGTTCTCATAAATTTTTTCAGAAATAAAGCCTTTCTCAAAAAACTTCTTCTCAATGTATTTCATTTGTTCAAGGCAGGCTTTTTCTGTCACATAGGTTCTATGAGGAATAACAATTTGGGGATATTCTTTTTCTAGCATCTGCATTTTGAATTCAGCATTCTCGTTCCATTTTTTGTAACGATCAATAATTTTTTGGACTACTGGCGATTTTTTAAAAACAGGATGATCTTCTACCAAAGATTCAAAATTTTTAACCACCTTCCAGCTAGCAATTCTTCTCGCTCGGTAGTGCTGGAGTCTAGAAATAATCTTTTGATGCTTATGCGATTTACACACCTTCTTTGCCCAAGATTTTAAGCCTAAAAATTTGTAAATTCTTGAGACTGAACATTCTTCCGAAACCTCTGGGGCATACTTATGACTTGGTTGTCTTTCATCTGGCAAAGTATCGCGCTCAAGCCTATCTATCTGTCGGTTAATACTCTCTCTCAAAACCACAAAGCGTTCTTCTGTGATTTCTTCTTGAGCAAAGAGTTTTCTATAGGTCTGCAGCTCAATACCAAGGGCAAAATGGGTAAACATTTTTTCAAGTTCGCGGGCATTGTTTCCTAAACGTTTTTCTAGACCTTTAAGTTTCTTAATAACCTGCTCATGCTCGGCCATATACTGATGTTTTAGTTTCTTATGAATAGTTTTAGATACATATTTACGCTTAAGCAAGGAGTCTAAATAGTGGCAAACCTCTTCATTGATAACCAGCTCCGCTTCGGTTTGATGGAACTCTTCTTTTCGGCTAAGTTTGTTTACTTTTAAATACTTCAAAAGCAGTGGCAGCGTCATCGCATTAAGGAAAAATGTAGCGATAATAACTCCCGCCGTCATAGCCTGAAGCACCTCGGCGTATTCAAAGCTCTCTGGCAAAAGCAAAACCGCTGCCGCCGCTAAAGCTCCACGAATACCTGCCCAAATCAGAATGAGTTGCGCATCCACCCCCGTTCGCTGTGGTTTTGCCACAAAGCGATTATTAACCAAAAAAGAAACACAAACCGATAACGGACGAGCCAAGAAAACCGTTAAAGCTATAGCCAAAACTATAGGCACTAAATTTTCTATAAACCCAATACTTCCGAGTTTTAGACCCAGCAGCATAAATACTAAGGCATTAGAAACAAACCCTAGAAAAGCCCAAATCTCTTTAAAAGATCTCAGTGATTCTGGTTTGAGTTTTCTTTTTCCAAAATTTCCCACCAAAAGTCCCGCTGTGAGCGTCGCTAAAATTCCAGAAACAGAAAGTAATCCTTCTGCTACCAAAAAAGTCATATGCGCCAAAACTAAACTCAGAGTTAACTGCACTCCTTTATTTTGAGAGTGGGCAATAGCATAAGAGAACACTCCTCCCATAAGGGCGCCCACTAGAATTCCTAAACACACAGACTGAATAAGTTTCAAACTCTCAATCGCTACCAATGTTGGTGAAAATGTCACTAACCCTCCGACCACGGCAAGCCCAAAAAAGTATTGAAATATAACCAGCGCAGTTCCATCGTTAATCAAGCTCTCTCCATCCACCATGGTATTGAGCTTTCTCGGCACCTTCATTTCTTTAAAGATCGCTAATACCGCTACCGGATCTGTAGCTGAAATAAGCGACCCAAACAATAAACTCACCACCCAAGGCAAACCCAAGGCATAGTGAAGCCCGGCTCCAATAATCCAAATAGAGATACAGAGCCCCAAAGTAGCCATAATACTCACCTCACGAAGTACCCCTCTAAAATGCCTAAAGTCCAAGTGATACGCCGATTCAAAAATAAGAGTGGGTAAAAATACGTAAAAAATAATTTCTGGCGAAAACGCTATATACTCAAACCAAGGCCAGTCAAATTTCTCCACAATGAGTGAAAGTCCTAGCCCAGAAAAAAGCAATCCCACCGCAAATGGCACCTTAAATCTTTTACACAAAGCATGGATAATGGTTGCCAAAGTCAGCAAACAAAAAACTCCCAGCGCCGCATACAAGAAATGATGGTTTTCCATTTCTATTAACGTTAATGCTCAGGTTTTAGTGATTAAAAGGCATTTGGCAAATTATTTTAGAGTCATTCTAGTGGGCCCAAAATTTGAAGTGTTTCAGCCTCTCTAAGCAAAAATTTCAAGACCCGTTTTGGTTACCACTCCACAGTGTTCCCACTGACAGGCGTCTTTTCCGTCCGCCGTAACCTCGGTCCATCCATCAGAAAGCGTTCTGCTTTTAGGGTTTCCCAGGGCCACAATAGGTTCTATACAAATAGTCTGTCCTTCTATAAGCGTGGCTCCAGTTCCTGGGGAACCGTAGTTAAGCACGTAGGGATCTTCATGCATGGCATAGCCAACTCCATGCCCAGTAAATTCTTTGATGATAGTATATCCACCTTCGTTCACCGTTTTTTCAATAATATACCCAATATCTCCTAACGTGTTCCCCGCTACAGCCGCTTCACATCCAGCATCCAGGGCTTTTTTTACAGTCTGGCTAAACCGAGCTCTTTCCGGGTTGGCGGCATCTCCACCTACAATAACCGTAAACGCTGCATCAGTAATAAGCCCTTCAAAAATCACTCCACAGTCTACAGAAATCAAGTCTCCATCTTTGAGCGTTCTATTGTCTGGAATTCCATGAACAATCTCTGAATTAATCATCGTACACAGGGTTCCTGGAAACCCTTTGTATCCCTTAAAAGCCGGAACACCACCATGATTCCTAATAACTGTTTCGGCTATAACATCCAGATCTAAAAGAGTTACCCCTTCTTTTATTCCTTCTTTCACAGCTATTTGAGCGGCCTGTAAAATTTTTCCACCACGACGCATAATTGCCAATTCTTGATCCGTTTTAGGTTTAAACATTATGCAAGGCCTAGTTTTTGTTCCATCTCTTTGGTTACTTCTTCGATTTCTTGTTCTCCATTTACTACAATCATCTGTCCATTTTCTTCCCAAAAATTAATCACTGGCTGAGTCTGTGATTCAAAATTCTGAAGTCGGTTTTGAATAGCGGTTAGATTATCATCTTCTCGGCCTTCTAATTCTCCTCGTTTGATAAGTCTTTTAACGGCTTCATTGTTAGTAATACGAATTTCCAAAGCCATAAAACTTCGCCCTGCTTTTTCTAGTTCTTCCGTAAAAGATTGGCGTTGTTCTTCTGATCTGGGAATTCCATCAAACAAAATGGGCTTATTTTTTTCTACCATAGATAAAAAGTTTGCCAGAATCTTCATTACAATACTAGTAGGAACCAGATCCCCTCGAGCTGTAATTTCGCGTACGGTAGCGCCAAGTTCTGTTGGTTGTTTTGCCATCTCTCGTAACGCCGCTCCAGTTTCAAAAACAATAAAACCATGATGTTCTGCTAGAATTCGTCCTTGAGTTCCTTTTCCAGAGCCCTGCCTGCCGATAAGTACTAAATCTTTCATACGCACGGATTCTATCTAAAAACAAAAAAAAAGCATGTCTTTTTACTCAAAAAATAATTGGGATATTCCCCTATTTTTCATGTAGTATGTAAAAAATGAAAAAACAAATTGTACTATTGTGTTTCACACTTTGTATAACTCACTCAACGAGTTTCGCTCAATTTCCAGCACAAAGTAACACTGAAAACATTAATCCTAAAAACGATATCGACCAAAATGTTGTAACGGTTAATGAATTTAACCTTATTTTAGGCACTCTCAGAAAAGTCTATAACGTCGTGAAAGACAACTTAGTACAAATCGGAATAAATGAACCTCAACCAGCTGAAAATCTTACCTTAGATGTAGGAGGCAGAGTAGGCGCCACAGAATTTTGCGATGAAGACGGATTCAATTGCATCAACCCAAAAGAGTGGAACATTCAACCCTCTATCAAACTTGAAGAGCCGGCTGGCAACTGCGAAATACGTTATCGAACTAAAGACCAAAGACATGAATCTGATTGGGTTCAGACTGGAGGAAACGATGACCCAAATGGACTTTGGGGTATATTTTATAGTGAAAAAAGGAATAACTGTGCCGGAGACGGATGTGGAATCCAAATGGGACTTCGCTGCAGACCTAACCCCGAAATACTACAACAAAGCGAATGCCGAATACGCTATCGCATCAATTACACTAACCAAGAGAATCAAGAAATTACCTCTGACTGGAAAGAAACGCCTTATACCACTTCTACTAATTGGGAAGAAGGGCCTTGGGCAAGCGTAATTGGAAAATCTTGGGGAAAAGGCATCAGTGTTCAAGCCAGCATTGAATGTTTGTCCCCTAAACTGCAATGCCAAATGGGATACCGACTCAGAAACGAAGAGCTCACCGGATCTTGGGTCTACTCTCGTCCTACCTCGGGCAAAGGGTGGAGTTCTGCCCAACCAGCCATTATTACGGGGGAAAATACGAGACTCTGTGACAGTCAAACCGGATGTGGAATGCAAATGCACATGAAATGCCTTGGAAAACAACTCGGTCTTAAACGAGCCATTTATAACTGCCCTATCAAAACGACTGGAGGATGTCCAAGCCAGTGTAATGGTCAACTAAGCCTAAAAGCTCAGTGCTTATACCAAGCTCTAGATAGCAGTAATCAATGCACGATTAACAAAACTGAGGTCTGTGAAAAAGTCGGAAACCTTATAGAATAATTGGCTCGTATGTTCCTGTGCGGATAAACAAAAACACAGTCCCTCTATGAACACAGGAACCCCCTAACGCCCCCACCAATCGGCAGGATTTTCATGAAAACGTTCAAGCTCTGTTTTTTGATCTTCAGTAATGATCCCTTCTTCTCGTAAAGCTTCAGCAATCTCATCAAAATTAGTCAACGTCAAAATATTTACATCCGCCTCTTTAGCTTTTTCAAAGGAAAGCGGTGTCCCCCAAGTAAAAATAGCAGCAATATTTTTTACTGTAGCCTCAAGTTCATTTCTTAGGGCTTTGACCGAAACGATAGAACTTCCAGCCGTTGAGATAGCATCCTCTACTACTAATACATTGGGGCGAAGTATTTCGGTTTTGCCTTCCACCATTTTTCCCGCTCCATGCCCTTTGGGTTTTGATCGAACATACAGCATTGGTTTACCTGTCTGTTCAGCTACAAAGGCCGCCCAAGGAATGCCAGCAGTGGCCGTTCCAGCAACTACATCAATATCTAAATTTTTTTGGCTAATAAGCTGCAAAAATCCATTATTTATTTGCTCTCGAGCTTTTGGCAGACCAATAAGCTCACGGCAATCACAATAAATAGGGGCTCTAATACCCGAAGTCCACGTAAAGGGGTTATCAAAATTAACCCTTACAATTTCATTCTGCACCAAAAGCTGTGAAATATCACTCATTGACTTTATGTTATTTATAATTGTAAAACTTCACAAACACAATGCCCTAAATAGTAAGATATGGCATAAAAACACGTACTGGCAAATAAATTTGATTGCGGAAGTCTCAGTTTTGAAACACAATTCAACTAAATTATTTTTAAAAAACATAAAAAATGATATCAAGTCACGCTCATAAAGTATTGTTCAAATTTATCTGTCTAAGTCTTGCCTTAGTCGTATTAAGCGCCTGTCAAAAAACACCTCATCATAAACCAGTCTCTCAACCTCAACCGACAACTCAAGCTACTGAAAAACCTCAAAAGGATATAGCTATGGCTGAGACCTCAATGAAAAACAATGAGTCTGATTCAGAAACAACTTCAGAAGACAGCCCCCTAGAGTTAGCAACTCTACCAGAATATACCTTAAGCGAAGTAGGAACCCATCTAAGCTCATTTGAACTTAGCCAAGAAGCTGAATACCTCAATTGTGCTCATGTGGCCGTAACCGGATGTCAGGCACAAACGGTTCTAAACAAGGCTCAAATCAACAAAGATCCTTCAATCTGTAAACTTTTAGGTGAAGGTCAAGAAATGGGATGTAAAAACCAAATTTGGCAAGCCCTATCACTACTTGAAAACGATGTAAATTTTTGTGAAAAAATCACACAAGAAAACACTCGAATTACATGTAGTAATAACTTTTACCTTTCTAAAGCTCTTAACTCACGGGATGAAAAAATCTGCGAAAACATAAAGGCCCAATCAATCTCAATCACAGCCGCGATAATTAATGTTCCTACTGGTGCAGAAGAGACAAACATTGCCCCTATAAATACCCCTCCCGAAAACATTGAAGAGGACCCATCACCGCTTATCGAAAACTGTAAAGAGCAGGTTAAAAAGGCTCTTGAATTCCCACTCCTTGAAGTGCCAACAGAACCCATTGCTGATCTCAGCAACACTCCAGCAGATAATCTAACTCCTTCCGAATTTGACCCAACCACAGAACCCGTACAAGCTCCCGAAAATATTGTTGATCCTGTAGATATAACACAAGAAGCTTCAGCGGATGATTTAACCCCTCCCGAATTTGATCCAACCGCAGAGCCCGTGCAAGCTCCCGAAACTATTGCTGATCCTGTAGATCCAACACAAGCTCCCGCAGATGATCTAACCCCGACAGATCAGCCTTAAAATCAAAATGACTTAGATCCGCTCAAGATACATTCGGCATAGCCACTCGTGCTTCGTGCGTCTCTCTTACTTTACTTGATCCCTTGGAAGATCCTGAGGAGCTACTTGACTTACCGCAGGCGCTGGAGCAGGGGCCGAAGGAGTGGTTTGAGTCACGGTTATGTTTACCGGTGGCATAGTTTCAGGGGTGGGCGGAATTTGAGGTGCAGGCACCGCTACTGGAGCTACTTGAACTTGAGGAGCGGAACTGGCGCTTTGCGTGGGAGTAGATGCCGGATTCACTATAGGTGTAGAAGGCGCCGTAGCTGGTGTTTGAGGCACCAGTGAGGCTACCGGTGGCACCGGATTTGTCGTTGTAGGGGCTGGTGTTCCCGCAGCTGGATCAGCCAATAAATCATTAGAAACTGTCGGATCAGCTACAGCTGCATTTTCAATAGCAGACAGATTCCCAATTCCCATTCGAGCTTCAATTTCTGCATCTACAAATTCTTTTTTACGTCCGTACTTCATTCGTGAATATTTTTTGATAATTTCTGCAATTTTGTAGTTCCGCCCATCTGGATCCCAGATTGTTTCTACAGAAAACGGACGAGAAGTTGTATTATCAATATTCAGTTTGATATAAGCCTTATAATTAGCAATCCCTAAGATATCCTGCTGCGAAAGCAGTGGCGCATATTCCTTTTCTAGATATTCAGCATCCTCAGCCCCAATCTTAAAACTCATCATAGACCCCACATTCCCAAATACAGCATCTCGAATTTTTGAGTCTTTTTGCCCAATAGCTACTCCGCCAGCAGCTTCAGAAAGCTGTGCAATATACTGATGAGCCATAATCAAATTCAACCTATATTTACGTGCCTCAGACAAAATCGAAGCAAAAGTATCGGTCGCAAAATTTTGGAACTCATCCACATACAAGTAAAAATCCTTACGATCTTCTTTCGCCATATCGGCTCGTCCCATAGCGGCTTGATTTACTTTGGCCACCATAATTAGTCCTAGCAGTTGGGCATTAATCCCCCCAATCTTTCCTTTAGAAAGGTTGATCAAAAGTACTTTTTGGTTATCCATCGCTTCACGCACATTAAAGGCCGATTTAGTCTGGCCAATAATATTCCGCATAGTCGTATTGGTCACAAACGGACCAAATTTAGAAGTAAAGTACGGAATCATCTCTTGTTTCTCTCGATCTCCAGTTTGAGCCATTTCATTTTCCCAGAAGGCTCGCACTACTGGATTTTTCACCTTTGAAACTTTGTACCGTTGGAAATCATCATCAATAAACAGTCTCGGAATATCAATTAAAGTCGCTCCTTCTTCTTCGTCTGCCATAAGTGTCAGACAACCATTACGGAAGTAATGCTGAATTCGGGGGCCAAAAATTTCATTCCCAAAGAGTTTAATAAATATCTCCATAGCATCCAGAGACGCCCGATCCTGTTCTTCTTCTGTCTTGGCTTCCAAAATATTAAGCCCCATAGGACGCTCACGATCGGCTGGATCAAAGACTAAAATATCTTTCGCTCTTTCTTTTGGAGTTCGTGAAAGTACATCTTCTACCAGATCTCCATGTGGATCAATTACACATACCCCTTCGCCAAATCCTATATCCTGTCCGGCCATATACTCCAAAAGCACCGATTTCCCAGAACCAGATTTCCCAATAACGTAGAAGTGACGGGTCCGATCATTTCGCATAATCTTAACCGGTCTTTTGATACCACGATAGACAGAGTTTCCAATAACCACTCCTTCTTTTGGCAGATTAATAGGGGGGGGAAGCATTTTATAATCCAGCCACTTAATAGTTGGAATTTTATTATATCGCGCATCTGGAAAATGGAAGATAGTAGCCATTTCTTCGGCACACAACAGAGAATCTCTTTCAAACCACTTCCAGAGCCTGTGATTAAAGTTATGCAAAACGATCTTTCGATTAATACTGTTAAAAGGTAAAATTCGACGATTTTCAAAGTAGTTCTTCCCTTCCCCCTTAAACACATTGAAGGCTACAAACATAGTATTCAGAATTTCTTGAACCTTATAATCTCCATGTGGAGAAGAAGCTAATACCCGAATACTCACATTAAATCCTACTTGAATAGATTTCTCTCCAATCGCCTTAGCAATTTCTTCCTCGGTTTGTAGCATCCGTACATAACTATCCCCGCCACTCGCTCCAGGAGCATTAGTACCTCCATCTACCGCTGGATCATATCCCGTAAATATAACCTTAAATGGCCACCAGAGAATTCCAAGGATTGGGCCAATAATGGGAATTGATAGATCCCACTTCTTCCCTTTTCCCTTGAAGAGCTTAGTCCCTTCTTTTTTGGCTTTCTTTTGCCATCTTTTAGAGCGAGGATTTACTACAATCTGGACAACCGCCTTTTCATCTTTTTCTAATTTAGCAAAGGCATTCGCCACATTATTAAGCGCATCATCCTCAATTTTTTTGTAGGTTTTAATTGGATACCAGAACTTTTCTTTCCCATAGAGGTAAAATCCATTGAAAGAAAACCCCTTATCATTAAGACTAAATCTTTTTTCTGGTGGAATTTCTTCAATATCAGCCGATTCATAGAAGGAAGTAATCTGTTTCCGAATAATACTTTGATAATAAGAATCACACACCACCACAAAACGCATCTCTCGCGCCTCAAACTGTAATTCTAAAGAAAAATGGGGTTTTCCCCAGATTCTTCGTTTTACCCAAACATTGTAGATATTCATATCTCGGGTTTCATGCAAAGCTCGAAAAAGCTGTTCAGCTTTTCCAATCTGTTCATGGAAATCTTTTTCAGTTCGTTTCTCATTATCTAACTTAGAATCATTCCTTGGAAGTGTAACTCGCAAATGAACCAATTCATTTTTAGCCGTTTCTCTCCTTCGTTTAAGATACCGTGTACTAATCTGAGTCAATCGGAAAATAGTATAAATATCCAAAACTAAGAAAACCACATTGGTAATAATCTGCCACCACGCCATTTCAGCAGTAATAACCGCCCAGGGGTTGGCCTCAGTAAACCACGCCGTAATCAGCAGCATACCAAAGCGCAGCTCATACATCCCGCGTGCAAACCACCCAAGTCGGATTAGAAACCATCTTAATACACTACCCATAAGAATAAAATCCCTTTATTATATCACAGAATAAGGGTTCTCACAAGAGGCCAAAATGACGAAAACAGGAGTTATTTTTTAGACTATTTGGATCTAAGTTTAAAGCAAAAATGATATAAAACACATAGTATTTTTAAGTAAAAAAAAGCGGGCTTTCGCCCGCTCTTTTTCCATTTTTTTTATTGAATTTCTTCTCGCCAGTTTTCCCCTAGGAATTGTTCTAGGATGGGGGGAGTTTGTTCTAGTAGTCGGAGATCAAAGTTGATTTCCATACTGGGTTCTAGAGCGCTACTTGAGTTTCCGATGTATTTTCGGAAAGAGAGAATGTGGCCAAGGTTCCCCATAAGGTTTCCTGAAACCCTTAGCTGAGTTTCTGAGACTTCATCATTTTTTGACTTAACTTCCCCCGTTTCAACAATAAATACGCCTTCTAACTTGCTTACGTCCTTATCAATAAGAATATCTCCATTTCTTACTACAAAGGCTACAAAGTAATCTCCTGGAATAGCGAAGTCATTATCAATAACGAGGTTTCCACTATCGAGAACAAAGGTCACGCTCTGAGTGAGTCCAGAAAGGTTAAGGCTATTTACATCTAGATCTCCGTCTCGGAAGTATACTCCTGACTCATAATCGTGCGTTTTGAAATCATCCCCGAATACATTCTGAGTGGTTGTATTTTGAGCGGCATTTTCATAGAAATCTGTTTTATTTTCTTGGTAGTTCCCAAAGTCTTCAAAGTCAGAAGCGGTCAATACATCGGCCCCAAAGAGCGTGTTATCTGTAAGGATTTCTCCTTCAGTTACTGGTGCTCCAGTAATTTTATCAACTCGGTAAGACTGAATTCCTACATTTCCAGCTTTAGCCCGTACAAATGGTCGAATAATTTGTACCGTAGCTGTAGCTCCAAGAGAAGAAGTTCCTGAAATATATTCTCCAATAGTTGGAGGATTACAGGCATTGTCTCCTACTCCTACAATTCCGTGATGGATATCACCAGCCGAATCTCGATAGTGATAATCAATTACGGCAAAGGCTACATTAGCAATCTGAGAGGTATCTTTAGTGGCGGCAAGCGCTGTATCCATATCATAGTGAACTTTAAAGGTTCGAGCGCCTGTAGCGTTAAGCTGAGCGATTTCACTCGCGTCTAGAATTTTTTCAAAATAGTTTTCAGATGAATTCCAACTCCATGTACCATTTCCATCACCATCAATGATACCAGTTCGGTTCCAGATATTTCCAGATTCAGTTGGAATAGTTAGGTCGTAGACTTTAATTCGTCCAGCTGTAATTTGGTGACTTGGATGATCAAAGATTACATTATCTACCGTTACTTCATATTTAACCCGTTCTCCTTTAGCTACGTTAGCATTTCCAATTACTTGTTTAGAAATAGTCGCATCCGCTCGGAAACATTCTGGACACGTTCCAACCGGCACACATCCAGAGGGTGGATGAGGGGGGTTAATAGGGGCTCCACATTGAATATTAGCTTCATAAGTAGAAGGGTCTACAAATGGATCAATTCCCGATCCTCCGAAAGTCGCTCCACACAGAGCCAATCCTTGATCTTCGGCCCAGTCTAGGGCACAAAGATGCGCCAAAGAATAGGTTCCAAAGCTTGAATGTCTTGGGGGAGTGTCACCGTCTCGACATCTTCGGTATCTATCCCATAGAGGATCACTTGTATCTCTCACTGGTTTTTTACGAATACATTGAAAGGCTCCCGTATTAGGGTGTACGGCACAAGTCCCAAGGGACGGATCAATCGGGCCACCTCCACCTCCCGGAAGAGTACAGGAAGCTGTACATTGAGCTCCTGGAGTTCCGTTAAGGGCTCCTAAATCACACTGTTCTGGAGACTGAACAATTCCATCACCACAAGTCCCTGGTGGCGTATCATCAAGCACGACTTCTGTTGGATCTTCATCCATAACTACCGCACCAGAAGTGACGCCAGTTCCCGTTACCTTCGCCAAGTTAGTAAAGGCTGCTGTTACGTTTTCATGAGTACAAGTGTACGTGAAAGATTCTCCTAAGTTAAAGAGGGCATCATTGTTTCCTATGGCTTGAATTAATGGCAGCGTTTCAGCCGCTGTACGAGCACAACTAGGAGTTCTTTGATCTTCAATAACAACATTTTGAAGGTCTTCATCACCCGTATTGGTCACTTTGATAGTAAAGTTAGCAGTTTGCCCACTCACTACTTTTTGCGTATCATCTCCATCTGTATCAGGAGTGCCTGGTGTTGAATCATCTTTATCAATTTTAATCTCAGGTCCTACAGAGCCTCCAACCAATACTACGGTTGGATCAGAATCTGTTACCGGTACTCCATTAAATTGTGGAATATTAGAAACTGAAGTTCCTACAACATTCACTACATTAGTGTATCCAGCTTGCACATTTGTATCTTCACAGGTGTAACTAAATGATTCCCCTGGATCAAAGAAATCATCCCTATTCCCGACGGCTTGAATCAGTGGTAAAGTTTCGGCTGAGCTTCGGTCACAACTTGGGGAAAGTGGATCCGTTAAGGTTACATTGGTAAGCGGAAGCTTGCCCGTATTAGTAGGAGTCACCGTAAAGGTAGCCGTTCCACCTTGAGCTACAGTTTGAGAATCATTTCCATCGTTATCCACAGTGCCCGGCGTTGAATCATCTTTATCTACTTTGATTTCTACAAATTGTTCTACTTTAAATTTGAAGATCACGGCTCTGAAGTGTCCATAAGAACCTGGAACTGTTCCAAGATTTACTCGCACTTTATAATCATTTAACACTTGAGGTGTTACCTGCGTGGTTCGAGTCCCCATATTGTGTCCAGCTCCACAGGTAAAGTTAATATTAGAGGGGTAAGCATCTGGTACTTGTCGTTGAATCACATGCGCTGTTTGCAAATTAAGTCCCAATCCTTTCTCATTAAATCCAAGCGTAGAAATATCATTAATCAGAGTAGGAATAGCATTGCTTGAACCAATACTCCCGACGACCGATTCAGGGTTAGAAAAATCTAAATCAACATATACATTCTGAGCGTAATTTGATCCGCCACAGTATTGAGGCGTCGCATTATGCACAAAAACCATAACCTTCACCTCATCATTTTCATCAATACTGGTCACAGTATCAAAATAACGTCCTCCGTTAAGGGCAGAAGCCGTAAAATCTCTTTCGTCTGCATGCTGCATCAACCCATTATTTCGAAGATAATCACGAGCCGCACCAAAATACAATCCGTTATTAGGAAGATGTCCTTTTAAACGGGCGAAAACATAACTATCTCTGTACAAGTTAAATACCGGCGTTGCATTTCTTGTAGCCGATGGATATCCCTGTGGATGAGTCCCTACCGTAATTCCATTAGTTCGAGCTGATGGAATATTATTAGGAAAAAAATCGCCTGTTCCGGCCAAAACTGAACCAAAAAGGAAGAGAGAAGCTAAAAACGGAGCCAGTAGTTTTTGTGAAAATTTCATGAAATCATGTTAATTTTTTTAGTATAAGACGTCTTGAGCGTCTTGAGAGAGTTCAAATGGAGCTGGGGTTTCAGCTGAAGGCACTACAGTGTTGTAATACCGGAACTTCTGAAATGCCAAAATGGCGCCCACAAGGCCTAGAACCACCACAATACCGATTATCATTTTTTTGTTTTTCATTGGATCAACATTAATTTTTCCAAATCATACCATGATATCACAGTTTAGTAACAATTGCAAGTTCCTAAATTTTGTGGTATTATAGACAGAATACAAAAGAACATATACTTATTTAAATAAATTGGCAATTTTGTCAAACAAAAACACAGAAAACAATGAAATTTATATTTTGGCAAGATATTAAAAAGAAAAACACTAAATGGGTTTACCAACAACCCCTTGGTGCTCCAGAACAACCCTTAAACAATCCTAAAAATGAACTTTTAGATAAAACGCAGAATGAGCTTAAGGCCCTAGGTGATCAAGCCCTTGAAGGCCTTAAAGACAAATCTCCTGATGAGCAGTATTCGTTTTTATTACATAGTATTAGTGAACCAGCTGAAAGGCTACAAAAAATCGCTGCTAAAGTAGATATTTCTGTCTTAAACCGATTAGCTTTAGAAAAGGCACAAATAGCAACAACTCTATTTGCTAATAGACTAAATGGTTTCCTCCCAAAATTAAGTCATGAAGCTCAAGCTTCTCTCATGAAACAAACTCCAACTGAACAAAGAATAACCCAAAATATCAGTGATGAAGCCGTAAATATTTGTTTTGAAGCCAATTCAAGGGTATTCCTTTCGAATCAAGATATATATCATCTCATCCCTCGTTTAAGTATCGGTAATCAAAATTTAGTTTTAAAAGAAGTAGTTGGACATGGCAGAGATATTAAAGCAAACATAGTTGAAAACATACAAGAATCTATACTCGTAAGATTTGTAAGAGATAGCCGGGAGGAGGCTTTAAAACTGCTATCTATTCCTTATGGAGACGGCTACAGAATTGATTTTCTTGATAATGACGTTCTAGAACGAAATATATCTGCCATGGATATGTATGATTCTAGCGTAAAGTTTTTAAAGAAAGACAACGTAACCTATGTAAGAACCCCTGGAGGGTATAGAGCCATTATTTCAGATAAATGGGATTTCGGTATTGCCCTGATTTCTCAGACTCAAGCCGAAATCGGGGAAAAAATGGCAATTGTCACCGGTAGTACTATTAGTACTCTCACTGACCCAGAAGAAATAGCTAATGCTGAAATGGCTCTTAGAAAAGCCCAAGAAAACCCCCCAGCAAGAATCAAAGATGAATCTTACAATCCTTCTTTCTTTGAAATGACTAAACCTGAAAATGTCAAAAAAGCAGAAGAAATGGAAGCTAACCGGAGAATCAATGCTAGTACAGCACTAGATTGGAAAAGCTACATAGACACAACGCTGCTCCCCTCTCTCGAAGAGAGTAAAGATATCTCTGAAGAACTAAAATTAAAAATAAAAGGACTTGTTCATACCCTTAAAGTAGATATCGATAGTGATAAAAATGCAGATAAAACCCTTGATAATGGAGACTATATTGTGAGCCTAGGAAAAATATTCCAAAACTACTTAGCTACTTTTAGTAAAACAGCTGAAGATTCAGGGCTATCAAAAGAAAAACAATCAGAACTATTTAAAAATTCAGCTCGAAACCTAGAAGATTTTGTGGCTCATAGAAAAGAAATTCAATCTCAATTAGCCTCGCAAAACGCTCAAGAAATTATCGCTCTTTTTGGTGATAGTTTAAGTGTAAAACAGATAGAAACTATTCTTCAAGAAACTGACAACCTAGGCGCAGGAGTAGAATGGACAGAAGAAAGATTCCAAGAAATTTTATCCAAAGCTCAAGCCCAAAATCCTGAAAACGGCCCAAAACTATTTAAACTGCTAAAACAAAGATTAGCCAACAATATTGATATAGCCGGAACCAAAGGAGTAGAAACTATGATTAAACATGGAAAAGAAAGAGAAGCTTTTCTCAACAACCCAAGCATCAATGCTATGATGGAAAAATCTCATTGGTTCAGAGAAGGTTTTAAAGAATGTTTAGACGGGCCAATGAGTATAAACCTTGAAAAAGTTAAACAATGGCGAGCCCGTATTGTAGAAAAAATTGCATCACTAGAAGCAGAAATTGCTAAAGGAGAAAAGACAAAAGAAGATCCTGAGGAATACCGAATTATCATAGCCGAAATTGATAAGATAACTTCAAAATATAGTGAAATCAAAAAACGCCATAAAGATGAAGAAGTTTCAATAGCTGAAGATATTAGAGCCAGAAGTCAGTTTTATAAAGAAAATATTCTTCCGCTATCAGAAACATTTTCTGTGCCTAAGGAAGCCCCCTCAGCAGCCGCTTCAAGAGCCAGAGAATTCTGGGGAGGTGTTGAAAAAAAGGCAGCAATACACAGAAAAAATCTAGAACTCTTAGCTAAAAATCCTGATTACAAAAATCTAAATCCTGAGCAACAAGAATCTATGCGGCAAGCCGTCTTGATGGGCGATGCTCTAGAAATGAGTAGTTCTCAGGTAAGCAATTTTATTAGCATCGTCAATGAAAACAAAGGGAATGTCCCTAAAAATTTAGACATTGTTGGCGTTTCTAAAGATGGAAAAAATCTTATTATAGCCGACGGAAACAACCAAACTTTTAAATTTATCACCAGCAGGAACACCCTAATTCACACCTCACTTGCCAACAGCCCTAATCCAAAACAATTTGAAGTTCCCAAAAATGAAATCGGAAGTGCACAATTTACTTACAAATTCTTTTCTGGTTTTATGGGAATAGGAAAAGACCAACGAGCAGCTGTAGACAATATGCGACGCATTGGTGGTCGGACCTGGCCTATAATGCTCGAAGAACTTCTCGGACAAGATGCGCGAAATAATATGACAGGCAAAGAACTAGATCGTAGTTACCATTTGGGAGCACAACTTAAAGGTCTAACTCCACCAAAAACACCTGCCGAATTCTTTGAAGCTTTATTAGGAACAAAAGCTGACGGAACCGTAAACCAAAACGAAGCCGGAAGAAAAATGAAGCAAGGTCAGTTCTATAAAATTTGGAGAGCTAGTGAAAACCTTGCTCCAAGTCAGCCACTCCAAGACTTATTTAAAGAATAATTAAATTATTCTCCTCCATTGTTTTATCTTTCCTTCTGTGATACAATGATGGGAATTTTTATGGGATGAAAGCGCTTAAATCAACCCCAAACCTGCTAGTTGAATCCAAATTCTGCTGGAATTTACCCCCCCCAGGAGGAGATATCCCTACAGGTGGAGAAACCGTAGAAAATACCAAAGCCAATAAACCACCTGAAACCATTGTAGGGTTAGCTAAAGCTAGAGCTGAAAGACCAGACGATGCTCAAATCAAAGCAAAACTAGATAACTGCATACACTCTAAAATAAAAGAATTATGTGAAAACCCTCCAATTGATCCTCAAAGTGTAGAGTCTCTTAAAGGTGAGATTCAAACCGCAATGGCCGAAAATCCAACCATTGCCGGCGAACTCAATGGACACATCAAGACTATTCAGGTAATGGTAAAAGATGAAAAGGGAGGAGCAGCTGTTCAAGTAGCTAGTACTGATCCATCTATTGGTGTATCCAATCCTCCTCAAGCAAAAGAGGCTGGAGATCAAAAAACAACCGACCCAGGAATAGAAACTACTACAGCCCCAGCTGAAGGAAACGGTATTTATGAAAGTTTAAACGGAGGCGAAAGCTATCAAGTAACTATCTTGAAAAGGCAGGCTCAGGAAACTACTGAAAAAATTTCTGAAAATAGAGACCAATTTGAATCAATAGTAAAAGGGATGAAGGGCGTAAGCCCTGAAGCAAGACAAAAAATTATGGAAAGAGTTAAAGAATTAGAATTTAACCCAGAAAGATTAACCGACCCAGAAAAATATAGGGAGCTAATCATCAACTCTGTACAAGGGTTAAGTCCAAAAGAAATGAAATCCATACGGGAAAATTCTGCATTTATGCAAGCCCTAGATGCAAGATTCCCGCTGATCCAAAAAAGGTACGAAATAAGAAGTAAAATAGCCAAAGAACAAGCCCAACAAGAAGGAGCAGATTCAGCCCGAAACCTCATTAAAGAGGCTGATTCAGAATTCATGAAAGGCATAATCAATGAGGAAACGTACGCCGCTTTAGTAGACGTAAATTGTGCTCTTCATGATCCAGCACAGCTCATTACCAATATAGATCAAGCTATTACAGACGTATCAAAAGCCAAGCCACAATTCGGCCCTGATATGAATACTGATAGGCATGATATTATAGCTTTTAACAATAAGAGGGAACTCTTACTTTCGCAGTTAAAAAAAGCAAAGAAAAGACTGACAGAATTAAAAGCTATTGATGATGATAGTAAAAGAAAAGTTGAAGCTACAGAAACGGTTTCCGAATCTGTTGATACAGAAATAGAAAGAATCGAAAACAACGACAATGTAAGAGGCGCCTATCATCAAATAGCTAACTCTGAAGTAGTAAAACAAACCGGTTCTGCTGGAAAACAAGTAACCCAATTTTTAGCCCTCCCAGATAAGCAGCTTACCCCTGAAAACGTTGAAAGGGTAATGAAGGTCGCTAACGACCCTACATTCATTAATGCATCAGAGCAAGAGCGTGAAAATATTTTTGCTGAAAGAATAGGGCAAAAATTGTATCAAGAAATTCAAGAGGCTAATCCAAAATTCAAAAACAGCCCAGATAATTATCAAAGAGCTTTGAGCTTTGGGAAACTCCATGGCAACGGAAATGAAGTAACACCCACAGAAGACCCAGAAGTCTTTAACGTTAAAATTGAAGGTCAAAATTATCACCTTGATACCGGTGATAACACCATTATTCATACAGATCTAGCTGAATCTGAAAACGCCGATTACTTCAAAGTCCCTTCTGATGAATTGGGAAGTGCTCAATTTACCAAAGAATTCCTTACCGGATTCATGGGGATAGGTAGAAGTAAGCGAACCGCCATGAAACAAGTCAGAGCCATTGGAGGAGGCGACTGGGATATTATTCTCAGGAATGCTATTGGACTAAGAGCTTTCAAAAATTTAGGCAAACTAGAAAAGATCAAAGCTTTTAATTTTGGAAAAGCGCTCAGAGACGCCAAAAAAACACCTCGAGAACTATTCATCACACTGCTTGGAGAAGACATAGATAGTTCAGCCAACCAAGGAAATGCTGGCAATTCAGAACATTTTGAAAATTTAAAACGAACAAATAGGGCTCTAAAAGGGCACCCCACTATTTTAAATCTCTGGCAAAACGGAGGACAAGGAGTAGAAAATGTGTTTAAAAAATAAAAATCCAAAATAGAGAAATAATTAGTTTAGCACTCACTTGATTTGTTTGCTAAAAATAAGTACTCTCAAAAGGTCTTAAATATTTTTGATGTCCGAAAGTCCATATGAAATTTTAGGCGTATCTAAAAACGCTAGCAAAGCCGATATTAAAAAAGCTTTTAGAGAAAAGGCCAAAAAACACCATCCAGATAAAGGCGGTGATGAAGCCACCTTTAAAAAAATTAACCAAGCCTACGAAATTTTAGGCGACGACCAAAAGCGAGCTCAATATGACCAATTCGGCTCTATGGGTGGCAGACCTGGTGGAATGGGCGGCGGTTTCCAGGGACAAAATGTAAATTTTGATTTTGGAGGGGCTGACTTTGAAGATATTTTTTCTAGTTTCTTTGGAGGGGTTTCTGGACGTACTCAAGCCCGAAACCAAGAAAACTATCAAAAAGGAGCCGACCTAGAAGTAGACATTGAAATCAGCTTTGAAGATTCGGTTAAAGGCAAAACGGAAAAACTCACGGCCCGACGCTACAAGACCTGTGATAAATGTAACGGTAAAGGGGGAGAAGGTGAAAAAACCTGTCCTACCTGTAACGGTTCAGGATACGCTACCAAGCAATTTCAAACACCCTTTGGAGTCGCTCAACAAAGAACCACCTGTGGCACCTGTCACGGTACGGGAAAAACCTTTGAAAACTTATGCAAAAAATGCGCTGGAGAAGGTCGAATTGAAGAAAAAACTACTATTGAAATAAACATCCCCGCTGGAATAGAGCACGGTATGACCCTCCGTCTCCGAGGAGAAGGCGACGCAGGAAAAAACGGAGGACCCGCTGGAGATCTGTATGTACATGTAAGTGTTCCGCCTTCAAGGGAATTTAGTCGTGAAGGGTTACACCTCACCACTACCTTAGAAGTGCCGATTCTCGAAGCCATTACCGGTACAGAGAAAGAAGTGAAAACCTTTTGGGAAAAGACTACTATTACCATCCCTGAAAAAACCCAAGACGGCCAAATCCTCAGAATTAAAGGAGAAGGCATAAAACGTGATGGACAAATCGGAGACCATCTCGTAAAAGTGGTACACCAAATGCCAAAAAAGATCAGTTCCAAACTAAAGGCAAAATTAGAAGAAGCTCAAAAGCTAACTTAAAGTAAAACCTAAAATTCCCCTTTTCTCTAAATTTATCAATAAAAACCGATAATATTTCGTCAAAAAGGGAACTCTCTGAGCGCAGCGAGTTTTGGCTTTTCAGAAAATAAATCGAGATTTTATATAAATTTAAGACCAGGGGGCCCTTTTTTGGCTCGTTTTTTGGCTACGCAAAAAATGAACCATACCCTAACTAGCAGTTAAGCCCTTTAGCACGTAGTTCATCTCGCTTAGCTCGAGCTTTAGCTTTGTTAGCTCGTTTAGAAAGAGTACTTTTACGTCGGCGTTCGTTAATTTCGTGCCCTCCGTGTTGTTTAGCTGAACCTCGATTAGTCATTAGTTTAAACTTAAAATCGATCCGCAATATATGGCTTTTACCGCGCCTGTCAAATAATCATTAATCTAAGCCCCCTCAATCTGATCAAAATGCTACCAGAATAAATTCCTATTGTTTGGTTGCCTTAGAAAAATTTCTTCAGTTTTTTAGCCAGGCAAAAAATAAACAGAATCCCCTACAGGACATCCAAGAGTTTTTTACACCCTTCTTCAATAATTTTTGGAATCTGCTCCCTCTCTTCAGGTGTAAACTGTGAAAGCACAAAATCTTCAGTTCTAAAATAAGACCTGTTTTCATTAGAAATCCCAAACTTCAAACGTGCGAACTGATCAGTTCCGAGTACTTCAATGATATGTTCTAGCCCTTTCTGCCCACCAGAAGTTCCTCGTTCTCGAAATCTATGAGACCCAAAGTCTTGATCCAAATCATCTGAAATAATAAATAAATCCTCGATAGGAATCTTATAAAACCGCTGAATGGAACCTACGGCCTGGCCACTCACATTCATAAAAGTCTGTGGCTTACACAAAATTATCTTTTCTCCGTCAATCTGTCCATAACTAACCACCGCATGAAACTTCTTTTCTAGCTTCCATTCAGAGAAATTAAATTTTTCCGCCAGAGCCTCTACCGCCATAAACCCAAAGTTATGACGAGTATTTCTATACTTTGGCGGATGATTTCCAAGACCCACAATTAAACGCATCGTGTGAAATTTTAAAGTACTCACTCCAAACTTCAAACACCAAACTTGAATTTTAGAACACAAATTTGTAATTTAGGATTCGATATACGAATGTCTAACAACCGACAAAAAACTGAAGTCTATTCCCCTAAAAGCGTCATTTCTATGGTGTTGCTATTTTTTATTTTATTCTGGCTTCTCTACTCTATTGGAAGCTTTCTACATGAATCTAAAAAAATTCAGGATGAAATTGAAGCCATTCGCAAAACCAACGTAGAACTACAACAAGAAATAAAAAACAAAGAGCAGCTACTGGCGTATCTCAAAACGCCTCAACGCATTGAAAAAGAAGCCAAAATGCAGATGGGCAAACGCCTCCCTGGTGAAAATGTAATTGTACTCGTAGAAGAATCCCTTGATATTCTTCCCACCGAAGTTAAAAGACAGCGAGCCGAACGGATAAAACAAGTCCCTAATTGGGAAAAGTGGAAATGGCTACTGCTTTCTCCCGAAAGAAAAATTATTTTTTAGTTTTTGCCTTTGTGGCTTTTGCTTTCTTTGATTCTTTTTGAAAGTCTTTTTCACGCTGTAAAGCTATCAAAATATTCCCCGCTAAAACCGCATGAAAAAACTGAGTTTTTGGGTTATAAACAATCTTAGTAACCACTCGTTCCGGCAAGTAAAGGCCCCCTAAAAGTGTGCCCTCTAAATCAATTTCTCGAACACATCCATCATTTGAACCAAAAAAGATAGTATCCCCAATTAAATTTGGTTGTGAAAGGATTCTCCCAATAGTCTTCACCCTTTTTACCAGTTCATTTTTTTGAAGATCATAGATATAGAGATGCTTATCACAGCCTCCTATGTATACCCGGTCCTTAATAACTGTAGGCGTACTGTAGAGCGCATAATTAGTTTTGTATCTAAAATTTTCTTCCCCAGAATCCAAATCAATTCCATAAATATGCCAATCAAACGAAGGCACAATGACTTGGTTTCTTTTAACATCAAAAGCCACACTCGCCTTGCTTTCTCCTTCCATTTGAAACTCCCACTGAAAATCTCCATTGCGTGCATTAAAACACAAGGCCGTTTTGTCATTTGTCCCTACTACAACTAATTTTTTCTCTGGACAATACGCTGGGGTCCCATGCAAATAATGACGCAGAAAAAATTCCCAGACTTTTTCGCCAGTTTCTAAATCCAACGCCACCAGTGAGCCCTGATTATCATACACATTATGCTCAAGCCCAACAAAGGCCAACCCAAGATCTTCAGCTATAGCTGGTGATGAGCCAACATAATCAGCTTCACTAAACTCCCAGATACTTTTCCCCGTTTTTCGATCCAAGTTATAAACAGTCCCATCATAAGCTCCAAAAATAACCCCATCCCCATAAATAGCCGGACTTGAAAAAATACCTTTGATAGATTCTCCTGTCTGACGCTCCCACACTTTTTTTCCCGTTTTCTGATTTATGGCATAAAAGTAACCATTATCAGCCCCATAATAAATATTCTTATCGTCAAAAATGGGATTAGAACGAGGAATAATAATGGCAAAATTAGGGTATGGAGGTTCATATATCCAGCGAGTAACGAGGGTAGGTTCGGTCGGAAAAATAGGTTCATTTCCTCCTAAACACAGACCAAAATCATCCAGGTTAAAGAGCGCCTTTAGTTTTACCTTGAGCTCTTTTTTTAAGTATTTGTCTACGCCTTTTCTCTGAAAATCAACAAATACAAAAACACGGCTTACTTTTTTCTTTTCTTGTTCAACTGCCGCAACAACCCGTCCAATAGAGCCCCCTGAATTAATCAAATCATCTACCACTACTATTGGATCATCCGTAAGAGTCCCTTCAATCTGTTTGCAAAGCCCGGCTTTTTTACGGCTTTTTCGTACAATAAATCCATTTACATCATACCCTCGCATCTTCCCTTTCATCAAAATACCAGCCACCAGTGGAATAGCCCCTACTTCTAACCCCCCTACTTGAAAAGGCCAGGCCTCTTCCATCTCATCCCAAAAAACTTCCGTTATTAAATCCAAATCTTTCGTCGTCACAAAAAGGCGACGCATATCAAAAAGCCAACCACATTTAGTCCCATCCTTATGTCGTATAATTTCTTCAGTCTCATCAGAAAAACAAAGTGCTTTATCTTTTATTAAATTAAATAATTCCGACCTTTTTTTACTTTTTGACATGTGGGTCTAATGGTAAAAATTTTTTTTTAATTTGTACAACCAGAAACTAGTCAATTCTGTTATATACAACAAAAAATTTGACATCCCCATAAAATTACCCAAAATCGAAACTGTCCTTACTGATGATTATTTATGTGATCATCGGTTTTTTTAGGAAAAATTAAATTTCTTTACACACGCCATGCAAAGTCAGCTTCAAGCCGCAATTAATCAGCTCTGCGCTGAAAAAAACCTAGATCAAACTATCGTCATTGAGGCGATTGAAAAGGCTATCGCTTTAGCCTATAAAAAAGATTTTGGTTCTCCACGACAAATTATAAAAGTTGTTTTAGGAGATGATATTTCTCAGATGCGGATCTTTGAAGAAAGAGAAGTCGTAAAAAAAGTAGAAGATCACGACCTCGATATCACCGAAAAAGACGCCAAAATTATTCGGCCCGATGCCAAAATTGGAGACACTGTTTTTGTTCCCATTCAGCTTACCGAAAACTTTGGAAGAATTGCCGCACAAGCCGCTAAACAAGTTATTTCACAAAAACTCAACGAAGCTGAACGTGAAATGCTTTTCCAAAAATTTAAAGACCGCGAAGGGGAACTGCTCACCGCCAGAGTCCAAAAATCTGATCATGATGCAGCCCTTATTGAAATTGAAGGTGTAGCAACCGTCCTTCACCGAAGACAACAAATCCCTGGTGAAAAATACTTCACTGGACAACGAATTAAAGTTCTCCTTGAAAAAGTAGAACTCACCTCAAAAGGGCCTCAACTCAGAATTACTCGGGCTACCAATGAATTTATCATTGCCCTCTTTGAACAAGAGATTCCAGAAATGCGGGAGGGTCTCGTATATATCGCCAAAATTGCCCGTGAAGCCGGCGTACGATGTAAAATGGCCGTAGCTTCAGATGATCAAGGAATTGATCCTGTAGGCGCCTTTGTAGGACAAAAAGGATCTCGAATTAATGCGGTTATGGAGGAAGTTGGAGATGAAAGACTCGACGTAATTCAACACTACGATGACCCAAAGAAAATGCTCCTTGCCTCTCTATCTCCAGCTAAGATTGCCAAAGTAGAATTCTTTACTGGAGAACAAAACGAAGACCGAGTAAAAATCTTCGTACGAGAAGAAGAAAGAGCTATCACTATTGGTAAAAAAGGACAGAATGTTCGACTCGCTGGGAACCTTATTGATATGCAAGTAGATGTGATCACTTACGATGGTCCTATCGAAGAGGAAGAAGACACCGCCAAACCAGTAGAAAAAGTAAAAAAAGAAGTAAACGAAAATGTAACTATCGACGAACTCAGTGGTGTAGAACCAGAAGTCATTGAAATGCTCAAAGAACTTGGACTTTCTCAAATCAAACAATTTGAAGGCCTCAAAGCTGAAGAACTCGCTGAAATTGGTATTACACTAGACCAAGCTAAAGCGGTTATTAGAGCCGTAGAAAAATACCTTAAAGGATAGTTTATGCTCGAACCATGGAAGTCCTAAAAAAAAGCCAAAAACTTCAAATGTTCATAAACTTTTTTTTAGCCCTGTTCTATTTTGTGGCTATACAATTTTTGATGGGAATCTTTGTCGTTTTGGCACTAAAAGTACAAGGGAAAGAAGCCTACGCGGCGTTAGAAGCCCTGGAAGAGATTGACGTTATAAGTTTTGTTTTAGGCGCTGTTATTGTAGGTATAGCTTGGTGGAAATTTAAATCTCAGTTTTTTATTCAACCTCACACACAATAACCTTATCAACCGGTTGATCGTGTCTTTCTGTTGGCACTTCATCAACAAACCCAAAAGCAGGAATAATGCTTACAGTCGGTGTCTGTGGATTTAATTGCAAAATAAGACGATCATAAAACCCTTTCCCTTTCCCGAGTCTTTGCCTGTATTTATCTATCGCTGTAGAGGGAACTAACACTAAGTCCGTCTTTTCGGGGAATATCCCTTTCCCTTCGGTGACAGGTTCTAAAATATTAAAAGTACCAGATTTCAGATCTTTATAGTTTTGAATCTCAAAAAAAAGTAAATCATCGGCTACTACTTTTGGGAAGAAATACTTTTTCTCAGGAAATGCCTGCATGAGCTCACTCACAAAACAAATTTCACGACTCATTTGAGGCGCATAGGCAAATACCTTATCAGCTTCTAAAAACACCGAGTCAGTTGAAATCTGTTCTACCGCTTTTGTAGCCAGATTTTTTGCATCTTCTAATGAGAGATTTTTCCAGAGGTTAAAAATATGTTCACGCATAAAATGTTTACGGGCCTGAATCACATCTTTTTCTATCTGAGTAAATAACTGGTCAGCATTTTGGAACTGTTTTACCTCTCGTAGTTTTTTCCCTACTTCCACTCTAAGTTTCTTTCCATAAATATCATCACTGAAATCCAAAATATGCACTTCAGCAGAAAAATCCCCTCCAAAAGTTTTACGCGCTCCAAAGTGAAGTAATCCATAACGTTCGGTTAAAGGTTTAAGGGGCCAAAAAACCTTAACCAGATATACGCCCTCCTCTAACGCTGGCACTTCAGAGAGCAAAAGATTAGCCGTCGCAATACCAAAATGACTCCCTACTTGTGACCCCTGGATAACCGTCGCTTCAAATTTCATCACCAGAATTTTAGAAAAAATAAATGAAACTTCAATTACTCCTCTTTCAATTTTAAAGCCGCAATCTTCGCCACTAGGGGCTTATTAAAAGCCGTACCTACAGCCATATATTTCTGTCTTACCTAAGATTCAAATTCCCACCAAGCATGACCCCAGTAAGCTTTTTAGCCTTTACCTCAGGCGTTAATACCTCTTCAGTTTGGGTAGACAAAGCCTCCGAACCCTACCGGCAATCATCTAAACACGCCTCTAATTTCTCTGTTGAGCCTGGAGTTATTTTCGTTCGTATGCCTTCAGGTTTAGACATCGCACCATTATACCACAAATATAGAAATTTTTGCACTTTTTGTTTAATGCTTAAAGATTGAGGCTTTTAGCTAGTCAAAACCTTTAACCCCGTATGCCTCTTTTGTGTTTTTTTAACTTCAGGCAATTCACCATGAAGCACATAGCCTTTCTGATGTTCTATTTGAACTTGAACGGCTTTTCCTTTGAGTGGTCTTCCCGCCAAAAACCAAACTTCAAAAAACTCACGACTCCTCCCTACGTTTTTATAGAGACCATTTCCGGCCGGTTCTGATTTTTCTACCAAAACCTCTAACCTTTCCCCCAAAAATTCAGCTCTCCGAGCAAAAGCCGTTTCTTTAATAATCGCATCAAAGGCATGAAACCGTTTTTTCTTCTCCTCCATCGCTATAAAGTCTTTTTCCATTCGAGCCGCTGGAGTGTGGCGCCTTGGCGAAAAAATCGCCGTATACGAAAAATCAAATCTCATCTCCCGTGCAAAATCACAGAGGGCTTTAAAATCAGCTTCCGTTTCCCCAGGAAACCCTACGATAATATCCGTTGCCAGAGTCGTATCTGGCATAGCGGTTCTAATCTGTGCGATAATATCTTTATATTTTTCAATAGTGTAATTACGATTCATAGCCCGAAGGGTCTGATTACTTCCATGTTGGACTGGTAGGTGGATATACGGACAGCTCGTTTTCATAGTAGCCAGAGACTCAATCACATCCTGAGTAAAGTCTTGTGGGTGAGCAGAAGTGAACCGCAATCGCGAAAGCCCTTTCTCATGAAGCCTATCAATAGCCAAAAGCAATTCAGCAAAACACTTAGAACCCTCTATCCCATCTTTATAGGAGTTCACATTTTGCCCCAAAAGCGTAATTTCAACCGCCCCCGCTTCTACGTGAGCCTCACACTCTTTCAACACTTCTCCTAGAGGCCGTGAAATCTCTCTTCCTCGGGTATAAGGCACAATACAGTAAGTGCAAAACTTATCACATCCCTGCATAATGGGAACAAAGACCTGAGCTTTATTTTCTACCTTTGGCACAATATTAAAATAATTCTCTACTGATCCATTCCCAAAGGTTTCAGCAAAGGGAGAAAAATCATGGTCTGGGAAATGCGCTTCAAGCAGCTTTGGCACCCGGGCTGTATCTTCAATCCGAAAAACCAAATCAATGGGATCATACTGCAACAAATCATCCTTAGATGATTGCTTGTCTCCGGTTTGACGAACCATGCATCCGGTCACCGCTATCTTCATCTGTGGATGAGCCTTTTTTTCGTTTACCATAAATCCGTATGCCTTATCCTCAGATTTTTGTCTTACAGAGCAGGTATTAACAATCAAAAGATCGGCTGCTTTCTCATGAGATCTCCTAAATCCAGATTGTTCTAAAACCTTTGCCACTCTTTCTGAATCTGAGTGATTCATCTGACATCCAAAAGTACGAATTTGGTAGGTTTTCATAGTTTCTTTGTTTGTAGTTATTTAAAATAAAAAAACAAAATTGACTTTATATGAAAATAATTTATAATGATGCAGATGGAAAAAGAACCCGAAACTCTACTAGAAAAAGTATTTCCCCCAGGTAATGAAGATAAACTAGGTGATCATGGTGAAAACCTGAGTGAAAAACCCCCTGTAGGTCATCTTATAGATTGCCTAGAGGATGAAAACCTTCCTATAGTTATTAATACCATTAGAGAGCTTAATGAAAAAGGCTTCATAGAAGACTATCACATTAAAATATCTCCAGGAGGAGATACTATGTTTTATCTAAAATCAGCCGGGATTCTCCCCCAAAGTAAATTAAATGAAAAACAAGCAGAGAGCGTTTCTGGTATAAAAGAAAACTGGCCACCAAATTTTAAAACGCTAAAAGCCAACGGAATAAAACCTGACGAATTGTCTCTTCAGGCAAATAAAACTGTAAAATTAATCGTTTTATCTACAACACTGAAAGAAAAAACATTTAAAGAAGATTTAGACGCCCTCTGCAAAGAACATGAAACTGACCCTTCTATATTTGAAAGAATTATTGAAGACAACTTATCTTCAGAATATAAAGAATGGGTAGCCGTTAATGGAGAAAAATTTCACAAAGAACTTGTAGGGGTCATCAAAAAACACCAGTCAGATCTAAACTCAAAACATTCTGATCTTATCATTAATATCTGGAATAATTTTAGTTCCATCCTGTTATTACATTACTATACAGTCCAAGCACAAAAGAAAGTAGAAAAGGCTAGTGGTACAGAATAATCAAAAATTTGTAAGAATCATTTGTGTGCCAACTAAGTATTTGTATGGTGCTGAATGAAAAATGGCACCCAACAAACTTGAAGGAAAAGAAATCAACGGTCCAACCGACATTGAATCCCCTGGATTTGAGACCGATGTTCCCCCTTTAGAAAACCCAGTTCACACACTGCTGGAAAGGCTTCAAACAATAATTACTGATCCTGATGCAGAACTCCGAGCAGAAGCTCTAGAATCCTCCAATTCGGCAGAAGCTTTAATGATGAACACTATAGATTTTTGTAACAATCCTCAACGATCCATAAAAGAAAAAATTCTAGCTATAGAAAATACTTTCAAAAATTTAATGTCAAAATCCAGACCTCCATTAGAAAGTATAGCACTTGTACTTATACTTCGTGGAAAAATTTTAAGAGTAGTTTTTGAAGGGGAAGATACAGCTTTTATAGCTGCTTATACAAAACTTGAAAAATCTCTAGGAATTGATCAATACCAGTTAAAAACCATACATCCTGGCGATGTTCTAGGATTAACCGAAACTTTTGAGGTGGAAGTAAAAGACTCACCGAGAGAAGTCATATATCGTAAATGGGTAGCTCATCCAACACTTAATAATGGCGAACCATTCCCAGTAAGTCAAACGATACTCTCCGGAGGAGGCCATAAAGCACTCGTAATCCTTGAACAAAACATAAATCCTGATGGCAGCTTAACTCCTGGGGTTATGAGAAGAATACCTAGAAAAAAGTAAGATACTGCCTAGAAATAAAGCTGACTTACACTTTTTTGCTCTGCTACATTGTTCATCACATCAGCCAGTAAATCTGCCATAGAAATTTGGTGGAAGTTTTTGGGTGGATTTTCTACGGGCAATGAGTCTGTACAGACAATTTTAGAAAAATTAGCCTCGGTTAAACGCTCTCGTGCTGGCCCAGAAAAAATGGGGTGGGTCGCACACAGATGAACCTCATCATTAGCTCCAGCAGCAACTAAGGCCTTTTTAGCCGCGCATACAGACCCAGCCGTATCCACCATGTCATCTACCAAAATTGGCGTTTTTCCTTCCACATCTCCGATAACATGACTGACCTCAGACTGGTTATGTTCTGGCCGTTGTTTATGCAATATTGCCATAGGCACCCCTAGTTCATCCGCAAATTTCTTAGCCATTTTGGCGCCCCCGGCATCAGGTGAAACCACGACTGCATTGTCTAATTTTTCAGCCTTAAAGTAATCTACAAAATATTTTCTCGGGTTGAGATTATCTAAAGGTTTATCAAAAAATCCTTGAATCTGGTCTGAATGCAAATGTACTGTAACAATATGGTCTGCCCCAGCCTGAACAATTAGATCCGCCATAAGCTTAGCCGAAATCCCTTCCCTCGCTGCATGAATTTTATCTTGCCGAGAATAAGCAAAATAGGGCAGCACCACGTGCACCTTACTGGCAAAACTCTGTTTAGCGGCATCAATCATCAAAAACAACTCCATCAAGTCATCATTCATATGCCCCGTTCGACAAGTCTGAATCAAAAACACCTCCTGTCCTCTAAAACTTTCATCAAATTTTATATACATTTCTCCGCAGGCAAATTGCTTTCTGATCATAGGTGAAATTTGCTTCCCAAGCTTGTGAGCAATAGCTTCAGCTAACTGAGGATGACTGGTGCCGGTAAAAATTTTGTAGGGGATCATCAATCGAATCATAAACACTTAAACAGAAATTCAAAACCTAAATATGCAAACCCGTAAAGCCAACTCCTAAAAAATTCGAAACTAAAGTTCAGTAATAAATTTGCGAGTTAAAAAAAATATAACTAGACTTGGGACACAAAAGTCAAAAAAATTCTGTTAAACCCTCTTATCAACATGAATAAATATCGAGCAATATCCGGTGTTTGCCTACTTGGTTCGGCCTTTTTATTTTATTCAGCTTTTTGTTTAGTACAATGCGGCGATAGCCATTGTCCTTGGCAGAAATCCGCTTACGCCCAGAATATAACGGTGGATGTTCCCACTGACTACAACAACCTCTGGTCAGGGAGAAACAGTCCGGAATTTTATACGACTACGCCAGGGGCTAACGTAACTATTGTCACTCGGGTAGTCACCGGCGGAGGACATTAAAATATTTTTGAAAACCATGAAAAAACATATATCCACTTCGAAAACCAGACATTCGGTTTCTCTACTACTTTTAGGGTTATTGACTCTGAACGTAATCCCTACTACGGCACAGGCAGAAGAAAGCTCTCCTGAAAGTGCCTGTTTTGAAATTTTGACCCAGGAAGCCAAAAACAATAGTCAATTTGCTCGTTTGGATCTGAGCCAAGTAAAGAAAGTGAATACAAGAAGAGGTCGAGACATTAGCTCCAAACCTTTTGCAGTGAACACTTATGAAAAATTCAAGGAAATTTTTAATACTCCGATACCCAAAAGTTCCGGGCATCTGCCGAAGTTTCCTCACCGAATAGACGAAATCCCCCGACTCTACAGACATACTCCCCAAATACACAAATCCAATCGCCCTAATATTATGGTTGTCATCGCCAACGGCCCCAAAACCGACATTGGCAATGTAGACAATGATCCGGCAACAGAGTACATAAACGGATATTTTTTGGATACTCGATATGTAACTTTTGGCAGGGCGACCGATTTCACCTTTTCATTTCCGTCTCTGGATCCGAACGCTCATGAATCCGAAGATTTTCCGTATGGAGCGCCTTACCAAGACATGCGAGAGTACCTTCTCTTTACCCATCACCTGAGTCCAGAAAAAGGCGGAGACTTTGTAAACTGCGGGCTGGTGAGCCTTACCCCTTTGGGAGACTATAAACTCAAAGCTCAAACTCCCAATGAAAAATCCATAAGGTGGCAATATTACGGGGGGGATAGAGTCCTAGGAACCGACTTTAAAAATAGAGATATCCACAGTTACAATAACGATGATGATGAAAGCAACCATAATAACAGAGGCAATTTTAGAGTTTCGGACGTAAGATTTACAATAGCGGCCAAAGAAATAGGCGAAGACCAGATCCCTAATTACGACAATGATCTGGCCAGAGTCAATGCTATTAATGTCACCTACGATAACGGTAATTCTTATTATAACGGATATCCTCTGGCCAAAATAGCCGAACAAGTAATGACCGACCCGAAAAATCAAGACTTGACCTATTTGGAATTGAGAGCCCTTTTTTACCAAGCCATAACCGAAACTCTAGACCTGGGCATCATGGGGGAAGGTTCTGATTTGGCATTCGAGTCACAGCTTTTGGCCAGCACATTAGAGCAACCCAATACTAATTCTCAAAGTCATAGTGGTCCCATCATTATGGAGAAATTTCCCTACGAAACCTTCCGGGAAGTTCAAAAAATCAAGGATGAGGCGACTCGAGATTGGCTTATTGCCGCCGGAGCCGCCGGACATATCGAAAGTTCATTAGGCCTTAGGAATAGAACGGATCTAAACACTTTTGAGAAAAACGCATTAGAAAACCCCCTAACATTAGAACAAAAAATAGAAAACATACAGTATGTGGTAGACCAGGCGGAAGATGTGGCAGATATCAATCTGAACGACATTGAATATAAAGACGTTGTTTTCGGAGAGGCCGTTATTCCTGCCAGCGACAAGAGAGTTAAAGAAATAGCCAAATCAGCCTACCTACAACCCGAAATTGATGCACTTATGACACAAAAAGAGCAGGAAATACAAACCCTAAAAAATGCACAAAATCCAACCGATTCGAGTCTTCCCGATCAGCAAAAAAACTTCGGACAAATACAGAAAATCGAAGACCGTTACTTTGGGAAACTCAACACCTTGATGTCATTTGAGAACGAATATAAAACCCTTAAAATCGAAGCCCTGGCAATAAAAAACAAGCATAAATCTAAGCGGATCAACCAAACACAATACGAAAGTCAGGCGCAAAAAGTATTGAAAGATTTCCAATCTTTGGTTCAAAAAACAAAAGTGAAAGGCCAAAGCCTCATTACCCCGACAAGAATCGATGAGCTCTCCGGTGGCCTCTTTGGAAACATCTCTAAAAAGAACATAACGGAGTTAACCGCAGAACCTCCACAAGCGTCACACGACTTGACTAAATACATGAACTGGGGATTTGCTCTGTTTTTAGTAGTTCTAGCCTTCGCTTTAGCCTGTTTAGGACTAGTAAGCCTGAAAAAAAGTAAAAAATAAAAACACTCTCGAAAAACATGAAATTCTCAAATCTCGGTCTCTGGCGGGTGATATATGTGTTTAGTATCTGTTTTTTACTGGAATCGTTAACCCTGGCACAAAACACAAATTTTGATACCAATGTAAATGTACAATACTCAAACCAAAACAATAGTGTCTCCACTCAATTTCCAGGAGATCGAAATCAGGGAAGCTCAGCCCATGATCTAACCCCTTTGGGGCCGGTCGTTTCTCAGAGCACTACTACTAGTCAATCCGGAAGCGTAACCACAACCACCACAAGTGTCACCAGTCAAAGCCCCACTCTTTCGGGCATAAGTCAAAAAAACGAAGGTATTTGGTATGTTTCTTTCAGACGAGACAATGTCGGCGGAGTTCAAACCGGGAGTGAGATTGTAAGACACGACCTTACCCCGCCTCGGTGTAATAACCAATGGCCTCGCGGCCTGGATGGAGCCTGGACTAATAAGCCTATTGTTTTTGATGCCGGAGATGCCGGTGTTTGTGTCGATCAATTAACCCAAAACGGAGTATTGCTCGATAACCAAGGTTCGGGTTGCCGAAAAGGGGAAACCATTAAAATTTTCGATCACGGGGAAAGTACAAATTTTTCAATTCAAGATAATGTCAACAATCTTAGCCCCACCGAATGCCAGACTCCCGAATCCAAAATTGACTGCTTGGTTCCTAGGTTAAATAGTGTTCAATTACAGCATAAAGGGTTGGGATTGCCAGTTGAACCCCTGGCTCAAAACCTACTACAGCCCAATACTTTCAGAGCTGATGATGGAGCTTTGAATTTGATTATGAATGTTTTTGATAGTCCCCCTAATGCCACTTGTAACATTTCAGGTATTAATTGGAGCGAACTAAGTCACCAAAGTGAAATAAAACAAGAACAATATGACTTAGCCAATCTCATTAGTGAACAAGAACTCATAGAAAGAGAATTAGAACTACAAGAAGCCCAATTCATTACCGAGAATGGAAACCTCATCCTGACTTTACTCAAAAATATTACCGCACAGATAGAAAAAAACCTATGGCAAGAAAGTATTAATGAACTTAACTCAGCCAACTCCGAAATAAAAACCAGACTAAGATCATTTAATGATGAAGTCCAAACACTCAATAATCTGAAATTAGAAAAACAAAAAATAAACCAAATTCAAGATTTATTACAGAACTCCGAATTTATAGATCCGGAAACCAAAAATCAACTAATCGAAAAGTTAAAAAAAGTAAATCCAGAATTTTTGGAATCAAGAATAGTAAATCACAATATAGAAGTGCAAAAAATGGTTCAGGAATTTAGCCTTTTAGCTCGGAAGTTATCCGACTCATCAAAAATAGAACAAAACACGACTGTGCTTTCCGACCTTTTAGACCAATGGCAGGTGAGCATTACCAAAGATTATTCACACTTAATACCCAATTGGACCAGTGTCATTTTGGAAACAGACTCACTCATAAATCAACAATACAACCAGCATTACTTACCACTCAAAAGTGCCTACCAAAATACCAACCTGAAAAGCAAACTTCAGGCTTTGCCCGAATATAATCCCGAAACCCATTTATCTCAGCTTCTGGAATCCTTTGAAAACGGAAGTGATAAGGCCAGACTAAATGTGATCGAAACGCGGGAAAATCTAAGCCAGCTCAATAGCGAGATGCATTCTGTGATTACCTACCTCAATAACTATCAGCCGGTAGACCAAAATTTTGATGAAAGGCCTATAGAAGACCTAATAAACAGAATCCAAATACTCAGCCTAAATGTGGAAACCCTAAACACAGACCTGGATGATGCCGTTGGAATACTCGGGAAGCCTCTATTGGACATTGACTATTACACACAGGAACCTACCGACGTGTTTATATCAATACTTGACGAAACCATAAGCAAATCTCAACAAATTATTCAGGAAAGTACCCAAAAAATCACCAACAACAAAACACAAATTCAGGAAATTAAAGCACAAATCGAAACTAAAAACGAAGAAATTGCGGCCGTTTCAGCTCGTATTATCGAACTTCAAGAAGAAAGTATTGAGGATGACAGTGCTGACCTAAAACAACTAGAAATTTCTCACGTGGAGATTGAAAGAACTACCGGCCCAAGCAAAGTAGAAGAATTCATTAACCTATCTCCCACACCAGTCGGGGGGGATATTTATGAATGGAATATTAATCAGTATACCTTCCCTGGAGAAAGTTATCCTATCTTCTCTCAGGCCGGAGACTACAAAATTACTCTTAGGATTTACGATAAAGCCGGTAACCAGGTGACCCCTAACCGGATCGCTCATATAAGAATTCATCCGGCCGCCGCCCACGAAACCCAAACAGAAAACACTCTCACTCACGATTGTGATAAAACAAACCTCTGGGCCAACTACAGTGATCGATGTGATATTGATTTCACCGTCAAAGATGAATGGGAAAATCCTATTGCACAAAACTCTGCCCTAGAGATTTATGCCGTTACACAAGATACAGAAGGTTCTTACGACATCATTACTGGAAATGGGGAAAACTACCCCAACGGGCTCAGGTTTGACGCAGGGGTCAAAGTAGACGGTAAACACAAAGTTAATTGGAATAGCAGCACCAGTGGCGCTCAAAACATGAAAATGAGAGCCATACTCCCAACCGTAAATATCATTAACGGTATCGACGGAGCCGCTCTAATGTCTGTCAGTCGAAAACCACTCGCTCTAAATTTTATTTATCCACAAGTAAATGAGAGAGGGCTTGTGCAGCCTGAAACTCAGAACTTTGGCATTGATATCCACGCAAGATTCAAACCTTGGGTTTATCTACACCTAAGTGATAAACAAGATAACCAACCTCCAACCAGCCCTTGGGTCGTTCAAAAAGATGTAGAAAAATGTATCTATACTTATGCTACAACCGAGTCTTCTTCTAGAAACTTGCCGAGAAACTTCAATGTATACCTCAAAGGCCATACAGACAATGGCGTGATTCTTTACAATAAAGATCTTAAATCACCCGAAAAAGGATACCCTATTACTTTCCGAAACATTATTGGGGTTTCCAGCGCTGAAAACGATGGAACCACGGGTTCTCCTGCCGCAGAACAAACCTGTACACATCTAGGATTCTCTGGCGGTCAGGTAAACGTAAGCTCTGCTTATACTTCTAGAATTGAATATGTCGTAGATGGAAAACAAATTGTTCTACCAGGGGGTAACCTTGGAATGTTCGCAGGAGAAAGTTGTGTCTTTGCTGACATTTGTCCTGTGAGCTGCCCAGCAGATCCTCCAGTAGGACACCGATGTCATATTTGTTCTCTCTACCCTGACCTCTGTTGTACAGACCCAGTGGCTTGTAATCCAATCTGTACCAGTCCGCCCTGTTCTGGAGTTCCTGTTTGTACTAATCCTCCTTGCTCTGGTTTAGCCGGAGGCGGTGATGACGACGACGATGATGACGACGACGATGACGATGATGATGACGATTTTGCAGTTGAATGTGCCGGACTTACCCCTCAAGAATGTATCTGTCAGGTGATCCTCCCAGGCTCTTGTGTAGAAACTGAGTACCTAGAACCAGGCGCTGATATTGAAGGTGGTTTCCTCGCTTCAGACGATGAATTTGTGTACATCAATTCTCAAACTAAAACCATTGAAGTAAACGATGAAGCCGTTGGCCTTGGAGACACTTTCGTAACAGACGTACGAGAAGATGTTAATAGAAATATCTACGATATCACTCGAGGTATCCCCGCTATTCCAAACAGTGGAAATACCATTGATCTAAAACTTCGAGATCTAGAACACAAAGGAATCACTTACATTGAGGGCGGTTTAGTCAGAATCGGTTTCCATAGTAATGGAGCTGTCGGGACTCAGAATAATCCGGCCCAAATGTCAGGCGGAGCCCATACCCTCATCATCAAAGACGGGAACCTCCTAATCGCTGGTGACCTAGCTTATGACTCCATTGATGATTCATTCGGTATTGTGATGCTCAATACCAGCAGCGAAACTCCATTCTTAGCTGGACCTGACGTTGGTAATGTCTTCATCCACCATAACGTAAAACACGTAGTTGGAAACATCTACGCTGATGGCTCTATCCTCAGTACTTCATCTCTCTCCGCTCCAACAGGCATAGAACCCGATATTGTAGCTGAACGAGAAAACATTGATGGAGTCCTAAAACAACAACTCATACTTACCGGCTCTATTCTTACAAGAAACACCCTTGGAGGCTCCCTTCTGGTAGAACCTAAAGATCCTTGGGGCAGAGTCGTCTCTATTGAAGACGCTCAAAAATATGACCTTCACTATATACGAAGATACCTTCCTCGGTTTGAGAGCCCCTCTCCTGGCGTGATTCTCCATCAAAACAAACCAGACTGTACTCAATTCGCTCCTGATGTCTGCTACGACAATAAACACTCCTTCATCATTAGAATTGACCCAAGAATTAGAGAAAATCCCCCTCCTGGGTTTAGCCTCTCAGAATCTGTTGATTTCCAATCTAATTTTGGGAACTGATACTTTTGAGGTTTAAGTGGCTCTGTGTCTGTTTGTGAAGCCTATTGTTTTCAATCTTGTTTTTCTATACTAAAAAATTTCTTGTAGAATAAGGTCAGACATAAAAAATGCCCAAATTTAGTATTATCACCATTAATTACGGAAACTCCCAAAAGATTAAAAAGCTTTGGGAATCTCTGGCACAAAAATCACCAAAAAATGATTTTGAGTTTATTGTGGTAGACAACGCTTCTCCAAATGAAGACGGGGAAGCGATTCGAGTATTTTTGGAAGACAAGCAAGAGTGCCACACAATTTTACTGCATAAAAACTTGGGGTTCGGTGGCGGGTATAAAGAGGGCGTAAAATTTGCACAAGGCGAGTATTTGGGAGTCATAAATCCAGATATAGAAGTAAAAGCAAACTGCCTAGAGGCACTTTTAGAAGTTCTAGAAAAAAAAGAAAACGCCGGAATTGTAGCCCCTCGGTTACTCAACCATGATGAAACACCTCAGCAAAATGCTCGAAAATTTCCCACTGTTTGGGTGATGTTTGGACGTCGACTCTCTAGTAAGTTTAAATGGGCCTATGATAGTGATCCTGCCTGGTACAAAACCGAAAAAGTTACCCCTGTAGACTGGGTACAAGGCAGTTTTATGTTGATGAAAACTAAATTTTTTACAGAAACACTACAAGGATTCGACCCTCGATTTTTTCTCTTTTTAGAAGATACTGATCTCTGCCGAAGAACTTGGGAAAAAGACAAAAGAGTCTTGCTAGTACCAGAAGCCCAAGCCTACCACGGAGAAGAAAGATTATCTGGCGGCCATTTCTGGAAAGCTATTTGGAAAAAAACTTTTTGGGTACACGTACAATCTGCCTGGAAGTACTTTTTTAAATACCTATTTAAGAAAAAACCAAAGGTAAAATAATGCCCATTATTGATACCCATAACCACATTTATTTCCCAGGTTTAGAGACTGAAACCGTTATTAAAGCCGCTCAAAAAGTTGGAGTGGGCAGACAAGTCCTCATTGGAATCGATGAGCTTTCCTGCCTCCAGGTAATCAATCTTATTAAAAAGTATGAAGATCTTTACGGGACTCTTGGGCTCCATCCCTGTGACGTAGACCAACTAGGTAGGCGCAACGAGTTTCAAGACTATCCAGGGGCTGGCAATTACACATTCAAATGTCACACTCTCCCAGAGTACTTCCAGTGGATTGAAACGCTTTACAGCCAAAATTCTGACCCTATTGTAGGATTCGGGGAAACTGGATTTGACCGCTATCACCGCGATACTCCGACCCTAGTCAAACTCCAAGAAGAGAGTTTTGAGTCTCATTTGGAACTGTGCGTAAAACACCAAAAAACCTGTATAATTCACTGTCGAAAGGCCACCCAAAACTGTCTTAATTTTATGAAAAAACAGGCCCATAAATTTAAGTCTATAAACTTTATCTGGCACTGTTTTGACGAAGACTTAAACACCGCAAAAGCGGTCATTGACCTAGGCGGGAAAATTGGTATCGGCGGTATCATCACCTACCCCAAATCTGAAACTCTTAGAGAAGTGGTAAAAGCCATCCCCCTCCAATCCCTCGTTACCGAAACCGATGCTCCATTTCTTACCCCTTACCAAGCCCGCAAAAAACATACAAAAAATTCACCCGAATTTTTACCTGAAATTATCACTACTATCGCCCAAATCACACAGCAAAATCCAAGAGACTGTGCTGATAGGCTATATCAAAACGGATGTGAAATTTTCAACCTCAAAAATGGTGACTAGGGGCGGACTTGAACCGCCGACCTCCGGGTTATGAATCCGACGCTCTAACCAGCTGAGCTACCCAGTCACGAACGCGATTGTATGATTTTTGTGCCTTCGGTCAACTGACAATCTTAGTCTTTTTGAAAATTCTGTTTCCACACCGGAATAAGAATATACCAAATAAACAGATAGCTCAGAATGCCCCAAAAACACGACCACCAAAAAATCTGAATACTCAGTACATGTGGGAGCAGTACTTCTTGAAAAGGGTTCAGTCCTGTCGGGTCATTCCCTTCTAACCCCGGTAATACAACCAGAGGCAAATCTTGAAACCAACTTTTTTCATACATAGTCAAAAATAAAAGAGTTTAAAAACAAAAAATTCTAGGATCTAAATTTTTTATTAAATAAGCATATTCCCTTCATACGGGTTTGAAGAAAAAATGTTAAGGGCCAACGAAGTTTGTGGGTTTTCATCACTTTAATAATAAAGGTTTTTCACAGGCCGTCCAACCGCTGGAGCGCCCCACTCTGGAGCGTTAATCCAGCTATTTCGACCAAACGGCTTGTATTCTAACGTGCAAAGATCAGGAACATCTACCACCCTATAAAAAGGCCCTCCATTAATACTATGATCCAAAGTCCATGATTTTGGAGTTCCCCCATCAACACAGTACACACGTTTAAATTGAGAAAGTATCGTATAGGGATCACATCGTTGGCGAGCTGAATTAATACTTCCGTGATTCAGAACGGTTTCCTTCTCTTTTACCCGATAAACGCATTGATGATTCGCCTCAAACATAAACTGCCCATAAAAGTTCCCTTCTAAAGTTATTTTTTCATCTCCAGGAATTAGGTGAGAAATCATCTGGGCTATAAATAAAAATACAATCACACACCATCCTAGGATAGATTTTTTATCAATTGGAACCTGTAGTTTACTCAGCGGTTCATACGCAAAAAGAATAAGCAGTGGAACCCCCGCCATAAACGGAAATCTATACCCAACCAAAATAGCTGAATAGAGATGAAAGCCTACAAGAATCAAAAGTATCCCCGATCGCCAAATTTTATTCTGACTAAACAAGAACCACACGCCAAACAATTGAATAAAAATAAGCACATTGGTCCAAACTGGTGCCAGACTATCGGGGAAAATCGGCATTCCCAACTGGAGCGATGTAAAATAGGTCCCTAATATCCACCCAGGATGAAATTTCACAGCCGCTGCTAAAAAATAAAACCATATATCACTCAACCGTAAGAAGAACTTTTTGTGTGGTACACACAAAAATATAAGCGTAAAGATCGTATGGTATAGCTCAAAATTTGGTCGGGTATAAAAGGAAGTAAAAGTGATATAGCACTTCCATAAAAACAAAATCCAGAGAATTAAATAGACCCCTTTCCATCTTTGAAAATAAGCCAAATACAACCCTCCAAAGATAAATCCAAAGAGCCCAGAGTAAAAAATATTTTGGGAATACCCATCCGGCAGCTTGGAATCAATAATATACCAGTCTGTACAAGACTGAAAAAAAGGCCAGCATAATGGATTATGAGAGGTCCTTGCCGTATCAAACCCAATCCAATGCTCAAAACTCAACCAAAACCCAACTAATAAAAAAATCGCAAAAATTTGGAGTACTTTGCTGTTTTCAATTTCCTCTAGCCCAAACCATCGCTGGAAATATTGCCAGAAAAATAAATTTTCAAACCCTTTAATTAATTTTTGCATTAGCGGTAATAATTTTGTACTGGACGCCCTACAACTTTAGCTTCTGGTGGAAACTTAATCCACTCGTTGTGAGAAAATATTTTATATTCCAAATCACAAATATCTGATTCCTCTACCACTCTATAAAAGGGGCCTCCATCAACACTATGATCTATTTTTAAAGAAACATCTTGATCGGAAGTGCAGTATTTTTGTTTAGCCTTAAACCACTCTTTATAAGGATTACATCGTCTTCGCGCATTTGCTCGGCTTCGAACCACCTCATCTGCCTCCCCCACCTTCAGCGTAATGCGACATTGGTGATTTGACTCAAACATATACAATCCATAAAAACTTCCCTCCATCGTTAACCGTTCATCTCCTGGGATAAAATTAGAAATCAACTGAGACACTAAAAAAAGCAAAGCTAACCCCCATCCCCACAAAGATTTTAAATCCAAAGGAGTTGCAATTTTTTTATAGTTAATCGTAAACAATACCAACAGTGCCGGAAATACGATTGATGGATAATGGTACTTTACAAAAATTATCGAATAGAGGTGAAATCCAATCATCACCCCCAAAGCCATAAATCGCCATTTTTTATCACTCAGCAAAAACCAGACTCCCATCATCTCAATCCCAATAACTAAATTAGTAAAAAATGGAGTCAAGCTGTCTGGAAAAATAGGGAGCCCCGTTTTAAGGGAAGTAAAATAAGATCCCAAAAGCCAACTGGGTTCTAGCTTTGAAGCAGTAGAAAGAAAGTAAAAAAAGACGAGATAAAACCGAAGAAAAAATAATTTATGAGGAATAACCAAAAACCCCAAACAAAACATCAGATGATGATATTCGTAATTATTTATAAAATCCATCGATAAACCTAGATGGTAGAGTTTCCATATAAAAAGCCCCACTAAACACATATGAGCCCAAACCCACTTTTTTTGGAAAAGAAAAATGCCTGCCAACAGCATAATCCCCAAAAGAAAAGCATAGAAAATTCCTTCACTATACCCATAAGGAAGAGCCTGCAGCATATACCATTCACCACAATCGGGCCAAAAAGGCCAGCAAACATGGTCTCCACTAAGCGCCGTTTCTTTCGTGGTATAAAAACGATGTGACCACCGCTTGAGCGTTACAAAATAACCAAGCAGCAGCACCCATCCAAAAAGCTGTAACACTTTAGAATTACCAATCTCTTGGACTGAAAAAAAACTTTCATATAGAGCTCTAGTTTTTCTGAAATACGGCACAAAAAAATTCATAAATTATAAAAATAATAATATTTCAAAAACTTTTCTCAAAGACAAAACAACACAAATAAATTTAAAACAAAAACAAATATAAAAAGAATGATTTACAATATTTGCAATAACATTGATTTTACAATACCTATAAACCTCCCATAGAATTTCAGCAGAATAAAAAATCGTTTCTTAACCTCTTTTTTTTACCATGGATAAAAACAGATTAATTGCTGGTGGCTATATTCTAGCCTCAATCGGTCTTTTTTATTCGGCTATTAACCTTTGGGTATGTCACGGTGGAACGGCTTGTGATGATGAAAGTATGGCACAAGCGCAGAACATCAATATAAATGTTCCAACCGAATATGCTGGATGGTCTGGTCGAAATGATCCTTCCTTTTTCATTAACGCTCCTGGAGTAAGTGTCACGATCCCTCCCCCAACTCAAGCCCCTAGCGGTTTCGGTGATGATGGTGATGGTGACGATGGTCACTAGAATCTAAACTCCATAAAACCTCATAACTATATACTAACTAAGCATGAATATTTCAAAAACCTGGTTCTGCTGGGTAGCCGTTGGCGTAATGCTCCCAACCTTTACCCTTACTAACGCTCAGGAACCTGATCTGGACCCTCAATCTCCAGAGCAGGCCTGTTTTACTCATCTAGCAAATGCGGCTTCCAATAGTAGTAAATTTTCTGGATTAGATCTTTCAAATGTCACAAAGATTGCCGAAAACGGAAGAGGTCGTCGGGCTGAATCAAAGCCCTTTTCGGTCGCCACCTATGATGAATTCAAAACTATTGCCGAAACCCCAATCCCAATGCTAGGGATGCATATCGGACGATTTCCAAACAATACAGAAAGAATTCCTCATCGATACCGAATAGAACCTGAAATTCATAAAGCCAATCGTGGTAATGTACTCATTGTAATTTATGGAGATGGTTCTCAAACTAGTATTGGCAATGTAGATGATGATCCAGAACTAGAATATATTGATGGATACTATTTAGATACTCAATATGCTACTTTTGGTAGATCTACAGATTTTGAATTCTCCTTTAAGTCATTTGATGGAGAACCAGCAAAAGGACAAGATTACCCATATGGAGCTCCCTATAAAGATCTGAGGGAATATCTTATCTTTACCCATCACTTGAGTGATGCTAAGGGAGGAGATTTTGTAAGTTGTTCGCTTGTGAAACTGACTCCGTTGGGAGACTACGCTCTTAAATCATACAGAGGCGAGAAGTCTGTACGATGGCAATACTACGGAGGAGACCGTGTAAATGGCACCGACTTTGCGCTTGAGGATGCACCTGCTATTGACGGTCATCAGTTTAGAGTAGCCGATATTAGATTCTTAGTAGCCGCTAAAGAGGCGCTAGAAGATGGTGGCTATTCTTGGGCTAATGATTTGGCTCATATTGATACTATCACGGTGCTTTATGACAACGGGAGCAACTTTTACAATGAATATGAAACTGGCCCTATCGCAGAAAGTGTAATGACGGATCCAAACAATATGGGGCTCAGTTACATGGAAATGCGAGCGTCTGTTTATCAGGCTATTATCGATCGTTTAGATCTAGGCATTATGGGAGAAGGAGACGTTGTGGGGCTTAGTGCTCAACTTTTAGCCAGTACGCTTGACGCTCCAGACAAACCAACAAGTCAAAAAGCTGGTCCAGTTATGGCTGAAGGACTTAAATTCGAAACTTTTCAAAAAATCAGAGAAATTGAAGATAAAACGACAAGAGATCTTCTATGGTCAGCTTCCATACCAGGACGAATTGACCGTCGGCTTGGTATCGACAATAAAACCGAAGATCAAATGAACGAATTTGAGAAAAAACGTGCCGCCAGCACGCTTAATAGACAAGCAGTATTAGAAAATATCGAATATGTTATCAACCAAGCGGATGATGTGAGTGCCATTACTATTGATAATATTGAATATAAAGATATTGAATTTGGAGAATCGTTTATCCCAGCTAGTGATAGACGAGTTCGTGAAGTAGCAGAATCTGCTTACGTTCAACCAGAGGTAGAGGCCTTAATAGCTGAAAAAGAAAGTGAAATTGCTAAAGCCGAAGCCCTCTCTGTGAATAAAGATGATGTGGCAACTCAACAAGAAACTTTCACGCAAATAAAAAACATTGAAGATGACTACCATGGCAAAATCAATACCCTCTTTACCTTTGAAAACGAATACAAGGAACTAAAAATCACTTCTCTAGACATAGCCAACAAAAAAGAAAGAGACCACATCTCTGAATCTGAATATGAGGCTGCAGGACGAGATTTAATTAAGCATTTTGATGAGATTGTAAATAAAACTCAAGTCAAAGCTGAAGGCTTAATTACCCAAGAAAGATTAGAGGAACTAAAAGATGGACTTGTTGGAAAAAGCATCGCTACTCAAAACGTAAGCAAGCTACCAACCGCCTCAACAAAACCCCCAGTGGCTCCAGCCAAATTTACGCAAAATATGTATGGGGGAATGGCTTTAATCCTTATTATTTTGGCTATCTTCCTTGGGTGGCTTGGACTTTCACGCCTGAAAGGAAAATAAAACACAACCTTGCTAAAAATAAAATATGAATTTAAAAAAAATCCTACAGCTTTCAACGGCCGCTCATTTGATCCTAATGAGCGGCATTGTTTTAGCTCAAAGCAATACCACCAACATCCAAACCAGTATTACCAATACCTACACTAATAATACCACTAGTGTTAATACCCAAATTATTGGCCGTAATGCTGGAGGTGCAAGTCCTCATGATCTGAGTTCAGCCTCACCAAACAGGCGTATCCCTATCGGACTAGGTACACTCAGTCAAACCCCTCGACTGGATGGAACGAGTCAAAAACGAGAAGGCGTATGGTATGTATCGTTACGACGAAGTACGATTTCTGGTGTTCAAACTGGAAACCAAATTGTACGACACGATCTCACCCCTCCTCGGTGTAATAACCAATGGCCAATCGGACTCAATGGAGAATGGACTAACGCTCCCATTGAATTTGATGCTGGAGATCCCGGCGTCTGTACTGATCAACTCACGCAAAATGGAGTCACTTATGATAACCGTGGAGCTGGATGTCGAAGCGGGGAAAAAGTCCGTGTGCTCCAGCATGGACAAAGTGTTAATTTTCCTATTACAGACAATGTAGGAAACCAAAAACCTGGTGGATGTACTACACCCCCTTCTAAAATTGATTGTCGACTCCCCATTGTAAGCTCACTTCTACTACAACATAAAGGGTTGAACCTTAACACGGAAACTCCGAGTACGAATGCCAGCACACCAAATACTTTCCGTGCTGATGATGGAGTGCTAAATTTGGTAATGGAACTTCGAGACGCCGAAGAATCTATTTCCTGCGGACTTTCTGGCATTAACTGGAATGAACTGAGCCATGAAAGTGAAATTGGAGGTCTGCAATACCAATTGGCTAATCTCATTGATGAATTAGCCCTTATGGAAGACGAATACGACCTTAAAAAAGCAGAAGAAATTGTAGCCAAAGGGAATGTTATTGAATCTAGTATTGGAAAGCTAAGCCATGAGCTACAAAGAAACCTATGGAAACAATCTTTCCAAGCCTTAAATCTATCTGATTCTATTGTAAAACAACCCCTTGCAGAGTTCCAATCTCAACTAAGCGTTTTAGGAGGGCGAACTATTGAGAAAGCCAATATGGATATCATTATGGAGATTCTTGAAAGTGAAAAATTTGATGACCTAGATCAAAGAGATGATTTTGTAAATGCCCTTCAAGACACGAATCTTGAGTTCTTAGAATCTCAAATCAGTAACTATATATTCTTAGCTAATGATACCGTGAACAACTTCGACGTCCCCTCAAAAGGAGCTCCAGATGAGATTGAGGGATTCTCACGCCTCACAAACCTACTCAATGAGTGGCAGGCTGAAATTACAGAAAATTATGCGCACGTAATCCCGAATTGGACAGAATCTATTCTTGCAACAGATACGGCCATAAACGACCAGTATAATGATCCATACCTTCCCTACAAAGGCGCTCACGATGGAACGAATATTCAGGTTAAAATGGCTCAACTTTACGAGTATACCCCAGAAGATAATCTCCCCCAACTCACGACTAACCTTGAGAGTGGAGCTAATCAATCCAGACTCAATATTGGAGAAGCCATTCTACAATTAGATCAACTTAATAGCGAGATGAGCTCTGTTATTACTTATCTTAATAACTACGACCCAGTAGATGGAGAATTTGATCCAAGCCCCGTTGAAGAGCTTATTGATAGAGCCTTAAACTTTCAACTAAGTGTCGAGACCGTTCAAGCAGATTTAGATGAGTTTTTAGGAATTCTTGGAAATCCTCTCTCTGAATTTGATTACTACAAAGTCCTCCCAACAGATGCTATTATTTCTAGCTTAGATAGTACTATCTCAGACTACCAAACAGAACTCACTTCTAATATTTTTGAGCTTGAAACCAAAAAAACTAATACCGTCGCTTTACTGGCACAAATCGAAACTAAAAACGAAGAAATTGCGGCCGTTTCAGCTCGTATTATCGAACTTCAAGAAGAAAGTATTGAGGATGACAGTGCTGACCTAAAACAACTAGAAATTTCTCACGTGGAGATTGAAAGAACTACCGGCCCAAGCAAAGTAGAAGAATTCATTAACCTATCTCCCACACCAGTCGGGGGGGATATTTATGAATGGAATATTAATCAGTATACCTTCCCTGGAGAAAGTTATCCTATCTTCTCTCAGGCCGGAGACTACAAAATTACTCTTAGGATTTACGATAAAGCCGGTAACCAGGTGACCCCTAACCGGATCGCTCATATAAGAATTCATCCGGCCGCCGCCCACGAAACCCAAACAGAAAACACTCTCACTCACGATTGTGATAAAACAAACCTCTGGGCCAACTACAGTGATCGATGTGATATTGATTTCACCGTCAAAGATGAATGGGAAAATCCTATTGCACAAAATTCTGCCCTAGAGATTTATGCCGTTACACAAGATACAGAAGGTTCTTACGACATCATTACTGGAAATGGGGAAAACTACCCCAACGGGCTCAGGTTTGACGCAGGGGTCAAAGTAGACGGTAAACACAAAGTTAATTGGAATAGCAGCACCAGTGGCGCTCAAAACATGAAAATGAGAGCCATACTCCCAACCGTAAATATCATTAACGGTATCGACGGAGCCGCTCTAATGTCTGTCAGTCGAAAACCACTCGCTCTAAATTTTATTTATCCACAAGTAAATGAGAGAGGGCTTGTGCAGCCTGAAACTCAGAACTTTGGCATTGATATCCACGCAAGATTCAAACCTTGGGTTTATCTACACCTAAGTGATAAACAAGATAACCAACCTCCAACCAGCCCTTGGGTCGTTCAAAAAGATGTAGAAAAATGTATCTATACTTATGCTACAACCGAGTCTTCTTCTAGAAACTTGCCGAGAAACTTCAATGTATACCTCAAAGGCCATACAGACAATGGCGTGATTCTTTACAATAAAGATCTTAAATCACCCGAAAAAGGATACCCTATTACTTTCCGAAACATTATTGGGGTTTCCAGCGCTGAAAACGATGGAACCACGGGTTCTCCTGCCGCAGAACAAACCTGTACACATCTAGGATTCTCTGGCGGTCAGGTAAACGTAAGCTCTGCTTATACTTCTAGAATTGAATATGTCGTAGATGGAAAACAAATTGTTCTACCAGGGGGTAACCTTGGAATGTTCGCAGGAGAAAGTTGTGTCTTTGCTGACATTTGTCCTGTGAGCTGCCCAGCAGATCCTCCAGTAGGACACCGATGTCATATTTGTTCTCTCTACCCTGACCTCTGTTGTACAGACCCAGTGGCTTGTAATCCAATCTGTACCAGTCCGCCCTGTTCTGGAGTTCCTGTTTGTACTAATCCTCCTTGCTCTGGTTTAGCCGGAGGCGGTGATGACGACGACGATGATGACGACGACGATGACGATGATGATGACGATTTTGCAGTTGAATGTGCCGGACTTACCCCTCAAGAATGTATCTGTCAGGTGATCCTCCCAGGCTCTTGTGTAGAAACTGAGTACCTAGAACCAGGCGCTGATATTGAAGGTGGTTTCCTCGCTTCAGACGATGAATTTGTGTACATCAATTCTCAAACTAAAACCATTGAAGTAAACGATGAAGCCGTTGGCCTTGGAGACACTTTCGTAACAGACGTACGAGAAGATGTTAATAGAAATATCTACGATATCACTCGAGGTATCCCCGCTATTCCAAACAGTGGAAATACCATTGATCTAAAACTTCGAGATCTAGAACACAAAGGAATCACTTACATTGAGGGCGGTTTAGTCAGAATCGGTTTCCATAGTAATGGAGCTGTCGGGACTCAGAATAATCCGGCCCAAATGTCAGGCGGAGCCCATACCCTCATCATCAAAGACGGGAACCTCCTAATCGCTGGTGACCTAGCTTATGACTCCATTGATGATTCATTCGGTATTGTGATGCTCAATACCAGCAGCGAAACTCCATTCTTAGCTGGACCTGACGTTGGTAATGTCTTCATCCACCATAACGTAAAACACGTAGTTGGAAACATCTACGCTGATGGCTCTATCCTCAGTACTTCATCTCTCTCCGCTCCAACAGGCATAGAACCCGATATTGTAGCTGAACGAGAAAACATTGATGGAGTCCTAAAACAACAACTCATACTTACCGGCTCTATTCTTACAAGAAACACCCTTGGAGGCTCCCTTCTGGTAGAACCTAAAGATCCTTGGGGCAGAGTCGTCTCTATTGAAGACGCTCAAAAATATGACCTTCACTATATACGAAGATACCTTCCTCGGTTTGAGAGCCCCTCTCCTGGCGTGATTCTCCATCAAAACAAACCAGACTGTACTCAATTCGCTCCTGATGTCTGCTACGACAATAAACACTCCTTCATCATTAGAATTGACCCAAGAATCAGAGAAAATCCCCCTCCTGGGTTTAGCCTCTCAGAATCTGTTGATTTCCAATCTAATTTTGGGAACTAGAAACGAAAATAAAAAGAAAAGAGCAGGCCAAGGCCTGCTCTTTTCATAACTGAACTTATGGTAAAGTTCTCTGATCAAAAACATCACCAAACAGTTCATCAAACTTCATAGAAAAAGGTTTACAAAAAAGCTGTGTACAACGATTGGTTAAAACCTCCGGCCAAACCCCATTGTATTTAACAGAGTGCTGAAAACTTAGTCCAGCAAGAAGGAGGAAACAAAAACCAATAAACAACCCCTGAACTAAATTTCTTACCCCTTTTTCTTCACAGTACATAAAAACAACTTCCATACACTGTACAAAGAAATAAGCGGCAAAAAAGCTATAATTTTCATTAATAAAAAGCCTAAAAATAAAAAACAGCAAAGATATCTGAGTCACAAATAAAATCCTATAAATTCTTTTGGCAGGAATCGTAGCCGGATCGGTAAACCCAAAAAACATTTGGATAAAAAAGCTCCCCGTTAAATACAAAATCAATAAATCTTCCCAGCTATAAGTAGTAAAGAGATTGAGCCAGACAAAAAAGCTCACAAAAAAAGCAATTACCGCATCCATAAACCCAACCCGCCACATCACAATACTTCCTAAAACAGAAATAGCGGTTAAAACCTTCCAATCACTTCCCCACTGCAACGGATTAGTAAAAGCCACGTAAGGAAATAAGGCAATAGTCAGTAAAATAGCCGAATAAGAAGGATTTAAAAAGTGCTTTCCTCTAAAACGCACAAAGTGCTTAGAAAAAATAGTCATAAACGCGGCAAAAGCATACAACCAAGGATTAGCCGTCCGCAAAAACAAACAAATACCAATCCCCGAATTCACGGCTGAAAACGGAAAGGCTTTTTTACCTGTAGCCGCGTACTTAAAAATAAAATCTAAACTCAATATAAGACTAAGAACAATAAAAATCTCAGTCCAATCAATGTCTACATAACCGAAATATTTACCTCCTACCAAAAGGAGCGAACCAATGGCAAAAGTTTGTAATAATTGTGGATTAATATTTTTAAAAGCAATCATAATAATTTAATACTAGGGAAATCATAATAATTATTTTAACAAAATTATGAAAATGATATATTAAATATAATCCAATGCGCAAAAAATTAAACCAATTCATTGAAGCCTACAAAAAGGGCTTCTGCATCGAAGAAATTGAAAAAGACCGTGTCTTGCAATGGACCTTTGGCGCCTTTATCTTTGGATTATTTTTAAACTTCAATACCTGGGTGGGTAATGGTAGATTTACCAAAGAAGCTGTGGATGATTTCGGACACGTATGCTGGCCTTATGCCCAAAACTGTGAAGTTTTTGGCTTCCTTTCTGCACTTCCTTACGGCTATACCCAAAACATGTGGTTTATGGGGTTATTTGGGCTTCTAGCACTGGCCGTTTATTTCATGTACCAAAAAAAGTGGCACTATGCCCAAATGATCGTTTTAATATGCCTCCTTTGGAAGGCGCTTATTACCTTTACCTCTATGTGGCATACCGGTAATTATGAATATTATCTCATTGTATTTGGGCTCATTTTGCTGTGTTTTCCACACAAGCTTTTCTTTTTGAAGTTTAGTTTGGTGCTTTTTTACTTCCTTTCCACCGCTGCCAAGATCAATGATAGCTGGATTTTAGGAAGCTACTTTACCGCTCTAAAAACAGGTTTGCCAATATTCCCCGATAGCACCATTCCCTTTTGGACAAATCTAGTGATCCTTATGGAAATGATTTTTGCGTGGTTCTTACTGGGACCAAACACAAAATTCCGAAAACTGATTTTTCTCTTCTTTGTAGCCTTCCATTTGTATTCAGGAATATTGGTAGGTTTCCGGTATCCAGCAACCGTCATGCCTATGCTGTTAATTCTATTTGGCCCTTGGTACAAACACACGTTACCACCAACAGGCTTAAAAACCCTTCCTGGATGGATTTTAGTCGGCCTTTTATGTTTAGGGCAGGCCTGGTCACACTTTATCCCAGGAGACGAGAGACTGACACTTGAAGGGAACTTCTACGGTCTGTATATGTTTGAAGCCAATCACCAGTGCTTTTCTACGCGAACCATCTACTACAAAGATGAAACGGAACCCCAAAAAGGTCAAAGAGTAAGCTTTACTTCACGAGGACGGTGTGATCCATACCGGTATTGGTTTCGGTTCAACAAGCAGTGTGAAAAAGAGACAAATATCAAGCGTATCGAGTGGACCTTTGACCATTCTATCAATGGACATCCATTCTATCGAATTGTCGATACTCCAAACATTTGTGATCTTGAATATAAACCTTTCACCAAAAATAATTGGATCAAAACCCCTGATACTGGTGCTGAGGTCGTAGGTTATCCAGGAAAAAACTACTATTATTAAAATGGACAATTTTACTATCTACACAGAACCCGTTATCCAATTAATTCCCATGCAGGTATGGATAAAATCTTACTGGCATATTATCTACCCACTCTGGTGGAGTATCTTTGCAACCGTAAGTTTGGTAGTAATTTATGTATTTTTAATAGAGCCGTATTTAAAAACAAAGGGTAAAAAGCCGTAAAAATCACATAAAAAAACCCTAAAACCTTTAAGGGAAACCAGGAAATTCATTCCTTTTTCAACCTTCTCTCAGGCCTGCTCCATCAGGTTTTTTTGATCCTCAATGGCCAACGCCTCCACAATTTTCCCAATATTCCCATCCAGAATCCCCGGAAGATTGGAAAAGTTCTGCCCAATTCGGTGATCAGTCACTCGATCTTGTGGAAAGTTATAGGTTCGGATTTTATCGGATCTATCCCCTGAGCCAATCTGAGCCAGACGAGTTTCTCCCAGTTCTTTTTGTTTTTTCTCTGCTTCCATTGCATGTAACCGAGCTCGAAGAACACTGAAGGCTTTGTCTTTATTTTTGTGTTGAGACTTTTCATCCTGACACGTCACTACCAACCCCGTTGGCACATGAGTAAGGCGAACGGCAGAATCTGTAGTATTTACAGACTGCCCTCCACATCCTCCAGAACGAAATACATCTACCCGCACCTCCGCTGGGTTAATCTCAATCTCGGCTTCCTCTACTTCCGGCATAACCACCACAGAAATAGCTGAAGTATGAACTCGCCCTTGAGATTCCGTGGTAGGAATTCGTTGAACCCTATGAACTCCAGATTCATATTTAAGTTTTCCATACGCCCCAAAACCTTCTACTCGAAAAATCATTTCCTTTATGCCGCCTCCTTCATTCGTTGAATCTGACATGATTTCAACTTTAAACTCATTAATTTCTGCAAACCGTAAAATCATTCGGCTTACTTCTTCAGCAAACAAGGCGGCTTCATCGCCTCCAACCCCGGCACGAATTTCTACTATACACGACTTTTCATCATTAGGATCGGTTGGGATCAAAGCGACTTTAAGCGCTTCCTCCACTTCTGGGAGCTTTTCTTTGGCTTCTTCTAATTCTAACTTAGCCATTTCTAACATTTCTGGATCCTTCTCTGTAGCCAAAATTTCGGCCGCATCTTTTTTTTGTTGAGCACACTTTAAGTATTCCTGGGCGATCTGCGCTTTGGGTTCTAAAGACTTTCTTTGTTGTGAAAGCTTCACAAAACGCGATTGATCACTAAAAACACTCGGATCAGAGAGTTCTTTTTCCAAGGCCTCAAAGTCTTTCACAACCTTTTGCGCTTTACCTTCCATTTCGAGCCAGATAGTACAAAACCATATCTAAAAATCAAATAATCATTGACACTCCAATAGGCTCGCCTAAACTCAGACACAACAGATGCAAAAATTTTTTTACGGATTCTTTTACTTTTGGTTCAACCGCGGGTTGGCATAGTAAGACGTAAAAAAAAATTTAAATCTTTATGTGCCGCCCAGACCAAAGGACGGCTTTTTCTTTATAAAAATAAATGATTATGAGTTACACCGTAGAAAAATCACTCCCTTCTGCTTCTCAAGTTCTAGCAGCATTACCCTTAGATCAAGCCTCCATTGATCAAGTAGCCAAAGATCAACAAGAAATCAAAAACATTATTGAAGGCAAAGATCCACGAAAAATTATGGTCATTGGCCCTTGTAGTGCCTGGCCAGACAAAGCCGTCATTGAATATGCCGCAAAACTAGCCCCAGTCGCCAAAAAAGTAGAAGACAAGTTCAAGATTATCCTCAGAACTTACCTCCAAAAACCAAGAACCACTGTCGGGTGGCTTGGCCCCGTAAATCAACCAGATCCATTTACTGAACCAGATCTAGAAAAAGGCACTTATTATTGTCGCTCCATGATGATAGAAGCCCTCAAAGAAGGGTACGCACTAGCCGATGAAGCACTCTTCACGCATAATGATTCTTACTTTGTAGACCTGCTTAGTTGGATTGCCATCGGCGCTAGGTCAGCCGAAGACCAAGAACACCGAATTTTCGCCTCAATGATCTCTCAGCCTGTAGGGCTCAAAAATCCAACCTCAGGGAATATCAAAATCGGTATTAATTCTATTGTTGCCGCTCAACACTCACATACATTTGCCTTCCATGGAAAACAGATCAAGACTTCTGGAAACCCACATGCTCATCTTATTCTCCGAGGCGGCAACGCTACCTCAAATCACGGATATGAATTTTTGCTAGAGGCCAGTGAAGGGCTTCAAAAGGCTAAAGTACAAAATCCAAGTATCATTGTAGACGCCAGTCACGATAACTCCATTTGCTCAAAATCTGGACAGAAAGATCCAAACCTTCAGCCTCAAATCATTGAAGAAATTCTGGAAAGCATGAACCAAAACCAACTAATTGGAAAAACCGTTAAAGGATTCATGGTAGAAAGCTTCCTCCTTGAAGGAAAGCAAGACGCTACCAAGGCACATTCAGCCGACAAACTCGAATACGGAAAATCCATTACGGATGGATGTTTGGGATTTGAACATACAGAAGAAATGCTCCTAAATCTTGCTTCAAAAATCTAAGACTCTTTGAGGTGTTTTCTGATTTCTCTCAAAGCCCGAAGCTGAAGGATTCTAATATTTCCTTCAGTTTTTCCGGTAATTTTGGCAATTTCTTTATTAGAAAATCCTTCCAAAAATTTTAATTCCAAAATTTCTCTATGCAGGGGTTTAACCTTTTTCAAAGCCTTGTAGAGCCATTGGTAATCAAGCTCATTATTGGTGACTTCATCGGGCTTTAGGTTCGTTTCATCCGGCAGGTTCAGAAAAAAGTTTTCAGTTGCTTCATCCTCTGATCCAACCATATCTTTTTTACGTCTATAATGGTCTATCACGCTATTATGAGCGATACGGTATATCCACGCTCCAAACCCTACCCCCACTTGTGATTCATATTTAGGCAGGTTCTGCACCAACTTCAAAAACACATCCCCCACAAGGTCTTCACATTCATGAGCCTCGACCCGGAACCCAACATAACGATAGATGCGTTCAAAGTAGGCGTCAAATAGCAGTGAAAAGCTTTTCTCATCGCCTTTCTGTGCTTTGGCAACCCAAACTTCAATCTGAGACTTTTGTGGGTCGGGTCTCATAATTTTATTATTAGGATATCTAACCTATAGACAAACTATAAATCTAGTTTTTTTGTGACAAATAAAATTCCAATATTTTCGCCGCTGCCAGATCGTCTATCCTGGTTTCAGTATTATTTTCAAACGCTTTAGAAGAATACTGCTCATTTACAAAGTGGCCTTCTACTCCATATTTTTGAGCGTAACTTTCAGCTATTTTACGAATCTTGAGACATAGGGTATTTTCCTTCCCTGAAACCGATAGAGGAAGACCAAACAATAAATGTTGAATTTCTCTTGCCGGAACCACATGGCTCAAAACTGTATCCAACTCAGAAGTTCTTACCACTTGGAGTGGCAGAATAACCATGCCATCAGGACTAAACGCCAGCCCCGTAAATTTAGTTCCATAATCAACAGACAAAATATGAGTCTGTGAAACACTCATCCTTTCTTGATTTTGGATTTCTAAGTTGAGCTGTTCCCGTTTACTGAGTTTTTTCACCATCACCTTCACACACTACTCTATTGAGATTTCCGTTTCAACGGCTTCTGGCCTCTCTGCCTCTACTACCTCTGGAATAGTCCGTTCTTTTCCATGCCACAGCCACACAAAGAAACCGGCTATTTTTGACTGATTTTCTGGCCAGTCCCAATCAAGCTTGGTTTCGAAATGCCATTTCTCACTATGGGTAAAGCGATGCGGCAATCCACGCATAATTCCATGATGCTCTCTAAACCCTTTTAGTTTTTTGGAAACCATCAAATCATATTTAGGCGTTGCAAAGATAAGCGCAGGCAGGAGTTCATCCAATTCATCCTGAAGCGCTTGATAATCTAATTGCGCTCCAGAAAATCGAATCTCATCAATCAAAAAATCAATATCATCTCGGGTCAGGTTAGAAAGGTTAAACTTCCCACTCTGAGACGAATGCCACACCGACAACATATCAAAATTATTAGAGAAATTCTGACCAAAAAGCACCAAATCATAATCCCGTTCTTGCAGTGTTTTCTGAAAATTTTCTGGTTCTAATACTTCCAAATCTATATCAATATCTAACTCTTGTTCCCACACATTTTTTAACTTCTGGGCAAAACGAGAATAAACTGCTGGAGTTGTAGACGTAATCATCTGAACCTTAGCCGGCGCGTCTGCCTCCCCAAAGGTTCGAACCTCCTGCTGTTTGTCATACCTGAACCCGTTATCACGCAGCAATCTTCGGGCTTCACTATAATCAAAAAATGGAGGATACGCCTGAACATTATTGTTAAAAAAAGAATACCTTTGTTCTTGCCAATCTTCTTCCAGGATACTGGCTATGGGCAAAGCGTGTGCCAAAGCTTGCCTGAATTTAGGTTGTGAAGGAATCGCTTTATCAAGGTTAAAAAACACCCCCACAAAACGCGGCAGTTTATAACTATATCGGTTATATTCTTGATAGAGTTCTGGTTCTACTTGGTCAAATTCTCCAAGCTTCAACCGAGTAAACATCGTCGGCCACGTATGATTAAAGATTAATGGTTCAGAAGAGGCATACACATAAAAAACCATCTGTTCAATAAATGGTTTCCCCAGGTGGTAGTGAGGATTTGGCTCTAAGAACACTCGATAAAACCGTTTATCTTCCGGAATAATATTTTTAACCCGGAATGGCCCAGCCCCCACTGGACGACGGTTGAAGAAAAAATCAGGATCTAAAACCTCCTCAATTAATGCATTTTTGAAGTACGATTTAGGCAGAATAGGCAGCGTCAAAAGGCTTGGGAAAAAGATATTCTGTTCTGGAAGTTTAAAACTAATAGTGTGGGCATCCACCACATCAATCTCAACGTACTCAAAAGCTTGAGAGAGATTTTGGTTTTTAAAGTTAGGGTTTTGAAGTAGGGTTTCATAGGTGAACAAAACATCCGCAATATCAATATTTTCTCCATCAGAAAACTTGACCCCATCTTTTAAAATCACTTCATAGGTTTTCCCTCTATCACTCACCTGTAGGGTCCCCAAATGATCTTCAATTTTTTCGGTAAGAGGGTTATATCGAAGGAGCCCCCCAAATACCAATCCCTGAATATCTCTATCTACAAACGTGCTATTCTCAGCCAAAGGATTGAGGTTGTACACCGATCCCACCGTAGCCTCCGTATAAATCCCTCCAAAATCTGGCACAACTTTACTATGATCTAAAAAGAACTGCTGCCAGAGGACTCTCAGCAAAATAGCTAACACCACTACTGCCACACCTCCAAGGATACGCCAACGGAGTTTAGACCAACGAGGCCAACGTCTTTTTCTCATAAAATTAGTAAAATCACACTAGCCAAGAAACAGGGTTTTTCAATCTTTTTAGAATCTCAATTTTTAAGCAAATTTCCATACGCAACCTAAAGTTTTAAAAGTGTTTAAAAACGAAGCATTTGAGGAAGTGCTGATTTTTTTGAAATAAGCATATTAAACATACGCGTTTAAAAAAACATCTTCACTGACAATGAAATCTAAAGTTTTTAACGCTTTTAAAAGATCATGGCATAGATACCACCGATCGAAAACGCCAACGCCAAGGCTACCGTAGCTTGGTGAAGGATTTTGTCCGCCCCACGCCTTGTTTGCACCAATTCATCACCGCTATCGGCTCCCATCATAGAACCCAGAGACGAACTTTTTTGTTGCAGGAGGATTACTACAACAAGAAGGACAGATATAGTTGTAAAAAAGATTTGAAACATATTTTTAAAGTTCTGAAGCGGACGGATTTTAGTAGTTTAAGTACTTTTGGCAAGAAATTTTATTATCTGAAGATATGAATAATCGTATTCACAAACCCAAGCACTAACCCCGCAATTACGTAAATCAACAAATTATCTACCTCCAGTTGCACTCCTGGAAATTCAAAAAACGCTAATCCCCAATCAATTCCATAAAGCAGTATCCCGTTAGTAAGAAGGCCTGCCAGCCCTAAAGTAAAAAATTGAATGGGAATCATTACCACCTTCAAAAGAGGTTTTACAAACGTATTACAGAACCCAAAAATACACGCCACAATCCCGTATCTGTAGATTTCATCTCCCACAACGGCAAATTGTTCTGGAAGAATATAAGTCTCTAACCCCCACAAAACACCCCCTGTGGTTAGAACATGCAACAAAAATCCCATAACAAAACCCATGCTTAACAATTATCATTTAACAATAAACAATAAGCAATGATTTTTTAATAATTCAATTCATCTTTAATGCCCTTACATGATCTAAAAAGACCGTTTCAATGAGGTGTTTAAACAGGCTTTTTAGATAGAGGAGTAATTTCGGAGAACTAAAGTTCAATTTACTTGCAAATTGACGACAGTTCTAAGAGAATCCCGACGATGGATATTGGTGCAAACGTCTGGCGAAATGGAAAACTAATTCCAAACGAAGCAGCTCATATCTCACTCATAAACCATGCCATGCACTATGGAAGTGGAGTCTTTGAAGGGATTAGATGTTATGAAACCAGTCAAGGAACGGCGGTATTTCGGCTAAAAGAGCACATGGAACGCCTGCACTACTCTGCTAGTATTTTAGAACTAGAAATTCCCTACAGTGTAGAAGCACTCTGTGAAGCCACGTGCGAACTCCTGAGAGCTAATAAACTTAAATCTGGCTACATCCGACCAGTCGCCATGTTTGGAGAAGGGAAAATGGGACTCAATCCACACGGCGCGGATATTGACACCTTTATTGCCGCTTGGCCCTGGGGAAAATATCTCTCTGATGACCCTATCACCGTAGGAATTTCACCGTGGATTCGGATTCATCCAAAATCACTTCAAGCTGATGCCAAAATCAATGGGCACTACGTAAACTCCATAATGTCTTCTCAATGGGCCCATAAAAAAGGCTACCAAGAAGCCATCCTCATGGATTACGAAAACAACATTGCTGAAGGCCCAGGAGAAAACCTATTCATCGTCAAAGACGGCATTATCAAAACTCCTAAACTCGGGGCTATCCTCAACGGAATAACTCGAGCCACCATTATAGAATTAGCCGATAAAGAGCTCGGAATCACCGTAGAAGAAACCACCCTCTCACGAGACGACCTACTCAACGCTGATGAAGCCTTCTTCACCGGAACTGCCGCCGAGGTAACCATCATCAAGTCGGTAGATGACGTCCAAATCGGAACACAAGAAAACACGGTGTCCAACCAACTAAAAGATCTCTACCACCGCGTAGTAAGTGGTGAAGAACCTAAATACGATCACTGGTTGAGTTATTGTTAACGAAAACGTCTTTTCCCTCGTCCCCCATTACGCCTTTCTTGTCCTAGAGCCTGAGAGTCAGAAAAAGCTGGTGTAACACCATGCTTAGCCTGTAAAAACCAAAACGGATGATCACCATCCAAAGTAAATCCTGTAAGCACTTTTTTAATATTACCCCTTAAATTCCTCTTGTCATACAAGGCGTGGACTAAGGCAATAATATCACTTTGAACATTTTCAGGGGCGGTTTTGTACAACTCTAAAACTGTGCGACCAATATATTCTCCTCTCTTATCACCTACCTCACCACGATTACAACTCAACACAATATTAATCACATTAAGTACGTCTCGATCCGCTACTCCAACCAATTTTTTCACTGCTTTTTTAAACTCACTAAATGCAAATTTAGGCTTCTCTTCATCAAGAATATCACACAGATGACGTCGCGGCTCTGCATCATTATCTCCTAATTTTTCAACTCCAGATTCTCTACCAGTAATAGATGGTTCCCGTCCTTCAATAATATCTTCAATCGATTGCCAATAACGAGCAATATGGTTTCTAAATTTTGTAGGCGCATAGTTGTAATCTAAGCCAATTTTTAAAATATCTTCCCATTGGCTCTGCAATAATTCCTGCCTAAAAGCCTGGCGCAATAAAATATAAGCTTCACGCCAGCGCTGGTTTAAAACCTCTTCATCAACGCCAGGCTGTGGTTCTTGTATTAAATCCCCATCTTCATTGTAATGATCATCAGAAACTATCTTGCCAATACCTCCTAAGATAGCTTTTAAATCATTCGTTAAGTCTTTGTCTGCGTTTAAATCTGCTTCTGTGGGGCTTAAAAAATTCATCAAAAATTAATATAATTTTACATAAAATTAAAGCAATCAAAAAAAAGTCAAAAGAGGGATTATAACATTCCATTATAATTAAAATATTTCACAAAAAAACATCAAATGACATAAGATCAAAAAAAAATTTGACTTTATTGTTAACTGTTTATAAAGTGAAGGACAAATTTTTGCTTTTTTTAAGTGGATCATTAAATCGCATCACCTCTAAACTAATGAAACAAGCAGGCTCAACCAAATCATTGATTTAAGCCAAATTTAATCATACCACCTCAGCCTACGGCAGCTCCTCCTAACTCAAGAGGAGCGAATAAAGAGCGTGCTTACTGCCCCCCTCCTGGCTTAGGAGGGGGATTGAGGGGGTGGTACCACAAAACTAGTTATTAAACTTAAAGTGCACTACATCCCCATCCTGCATAATATAGTCCTTTCCTTCCATCCGCATTTTTCCGGCTTCTTTAGCGCCCTGTTCTCCACCATGTTCAATGTAATCAGCATACGCAATCACATCGGCTTTGATGAAGCCTTTTTCAAAGTCAGTATGGATCGCTCCAGCCGCTCGTGGTGCGGTATCTCCTTTTCGAATAGTCCAGGCGCGGACTTCTGTGGGTCCAGCCGTGAAATAACTCTGCAATCCGAGCAGGTCAAAGCTTCGGTGAACTAAGTTTTCTAGCCCCGATTCTTTGGCGCCTAACTCGGCTAAAAACTCTGCCGCTTCTGCCACACTTAAATCTGCAAGCTCAGCTTCTGTCTGGGCACAAATTGGGATAATTGGAATTGAAGCCTCTATATTGAGTTTGGTTCGAAAGCTCGCCTCATCAAAATTCACAAAGTTTTCCTCGCTGGTATTAGCCACCACAAGGAATTTTTTTTGCGTAAGGAGTTGGTATCTTTTAGCCATAATGACTTCATCTTCTGTAAGCTCAACCGTACTCGCCAACTCTCCTGCCTCTAGTGCGGCTTTGAATCGCTCCAGTAGCTCAGCATCTTTTTTTGCCTCCTTGTCTCCAGTTCGCGCTTTTCCGTTTACTTTATCCAACTGACGAAGTAGGGACTCTAAATCAGCCAAAATAAGCTCTGTAAAAATTACACTTAGGTCTTCTCCTGGATCCACCTTCCCAGATACATGATGAATATCCTCGCTTTCAAAGTCTCGGACTACATGAGCAATCGCATGACATTCACGAATATGACTCAGGAACTTATTCCCAAGACCTTCTCCGCTACTAGCACCAGCCACCAGCCCAGCAATATCTACAAATTCTACCGCCGATTTAATCACCTTCGCTGGGTTTACCAATGCCGCCAAAGCATCCACCCGTTTATCCGGCACTTCTACAATCCCAACATTGGGATCAATCGTACAGAATGGAAAGTTCGCTGCTTCAGCATTTTTTGACTTGGTCAAAGCGTTAAAAAGCGTTGATTTCCCTACATTCGGCAGCCCTACAATTCCTAGTTTAAGGTTCATGTCAAAAGCGATCCTAAGCATTTTCTATAAACAATCAAAAAATATTGACAAAACACAGTCCCAACTTAGAATCGGCGCACTTATCCAAATTATGTATGACCATAAAAGTTAAACGAAAAGACGGTGAATCTGGTGAACGTTTACTCAAACGATTCTCTAGCCATATCAAATCTACTCGACTTATCCAAAAGTTCCGAGGTAAACGATACTTTAGCCAAAAACCTACTCAGACCAAGGTGCGAGCCGCTGCCGTATCTAGAGAAAAATACCGAACCGCCAACAAGAAAAAACAATTTATTGGATAAACAGAACCCTCTATTTGAATTTTAAAAAACCTCGCCAAAGCGAGGTTTTTTTGTACCTTAATCTCTGATGAACATCAATAAGGCTCTAAATTACGGAAGATCAAAACTCCAACACCTTCCCAACCCCACATTGGAAACAGAAGTACTTTTGAGTCACCTAATGGGGCAAAACCGCCCCTGGATCAAAATCCACACTGAAGCGAGCTTGGGTTTTTGGAATACTCTAAAATTTAAATCCTGGATCAAAAAAAGAGCCAACCACCTCCCCTTAGCCTACATCACTGGATACAAAATCTGGAATGACCTCAAAATCTTTGTTACTCACAACACGCTCATCCCTAGAGATGAAACCGAGACCTTGTGTCATCACATAAAAAAACACCATAATCAAAACACTAAAAGCGTTCTTGATATTGGAACTGGAAGCGGGTGTATTGCTCTCTGGTGTGCTAAGCAATTTCCACAAGCGCAGGTTCATGCCAGTGATATTTCACAAAAAGCGTTAAACCAAGCCCTCAAAAATGCAAAATTCCATCATGTTCCATTGAACCTTATCAAATCTGACCTACTAAACGATATTCCTAAAAGCCATTTTGACATCATTGTGGCCAACCTCCCCTACGTTCCCAAAAATCTAGAGGTTTCAGCAGAAGTAGAGAAAGAACCCCACAGCGCTTTGTTTTCTGGTAGTGACGGCCTCAATCACATCCGCACACTAGCCATGCAAATAAGTGAAAAAGATATCACCTTTAATGCCTTATGGCTGGAATTTCTACCACAACAAAAAGAACAAATTCAGCCTATTTTTAGTGACTACACCGTTAATTTTTTGGGAGATGAAGGGGGGACCATATTTTTTGCTTGCATCAAAAGTTGAAGGCTTTGAAGCGAAGCGTTTAAGGAAAACAAAAATACCGGAGATAAACGTATTAAAATTATACACGTTCGAGGATATTTAAAGTTTGACGTAGAAATCTGAAGCCTAAGAGTCTTTAGTTACCTCGGTTTAGGTACTCTTCTACAAAGATAGCAATAGACGCTGCCACTGGCACCGCAAAGATCATACAAATAATAGCGAGCGGCACTCCCCCAAACGCACTTCCCAAAATACCGCCTGTCGCCACAGCCAAGATCACTACCACCGAAGAGAGCCCTACTACTTTTTGCATCACCATTGGCACCAATACATTGCCTTCCAAAAACTGCGCCAAGGCAATCCATAAAAGAACCGCAATCACCAACACAAACGAAATATTAAGTGCCACCAACACACAAAGCAGTCCTGTAAGCAACACGCCTACATACGGAAACAGTTCCATTACCGCCGCTACTAACCCAATAGTCACCGCGTATTTCATCCCAAACATCATCTCAAAAATCTTCATCCCCGCATACATAAACGTCCCCATGCACACCATCAGGATAAATTGCCCTTTAAACCATTCCGCCATTTTTGACTGAACCGTCTCAAACTTAGCCTGTACATAGTCTCTATTCCCAGCCGGAAACATCAATAACACAAACCGAATAATAGACTCTCTTTCAAGCAAAATAAAAAACATCAAAACTAGCGCAAAGAGTAGATTAAACACACTCTGGAAAATACTCAGTAAAATCCCAATAGTTGAACCGGCAATATCTTGTAGATTGCCGGCAATAGACGATATATTTTCAGAAATAAAAGCCTGTAATTCGGCCGGATCAAAATTTGTCCGCTCCATCAGTTGAGTCACCAGCGGCATTTCTTCAATTTTCCCGCTCGCGATAACCCCTCTAAGATCATAAGAAATATCGGTCAATTGATCTGAAATGATCGGAATCACTTTTACAAAAAGGAGCCCTAACATCCCCAAAAAACCGATATACAAAATCAAAATCGCCAAAGGCCTTGGAATATGATAGCGCTCTAAACCATCCACAAAAGGGGCTAACCCCATGGCCAAGAAAAAGGAAAACCCAGCAATGATCAACATACTTTTGAGTTCCACCATAATCTCTTTGAGCGCAAAGAGTAAAAATACAATTAAAAGCACTTTTATAACCGTACTAGTAGCAATTTCTATACGCAATACCTGAGTATTATCTTTGACCTTTGGCGTGCTTATTTTTTTCTTTTTAGCTTTCTGTTGTTTTTGGTATTCAGCTCTAATCTCGTTTATCTGTTCTAATTTTCTTCCAAAAGCGTTAATTAATTTTTTCATTTATTTTATTTATACTTATTTATATAAAAAATTTCGAATTTTCTTTCCCCTTAGCGATGAAATTTCTAAAAGTAGCCATAAGAATTCGTCACAAAGAAATTTGTCTGAGCGAAGCGAGTTCTTTCTTTGTAGAATTAGAATGAGTTTACTTTTAAATTTTTGGGGTTGGAGGCCTTTTGGGTTCATTTTTGATCATGCAAAAATGAACAAAGAATAAAAAAAATCCCCAGATTGGGGATTTATCAGATCCCGGACAAAGTCCGAGATAATTTCCAACCAGCAGCTCACAAGCTCGCTGGGGCTGAGTTACTTGTTCTGAGAACGAGAAATTTGTCTCGCTTTATGAATCGTATGTTTTCTCAGACGAGGACAATACTTTTTAGCAGTGAACTCCTTTGGATTAGTATTTGTAGGGTTCAGCATAATTTTGTAGTTTTCTACTCGCTTCCCTTCTTTTTCCATACATTCTGTACAGTAGAGAGCGAAGAACGCACGTTTTTTTCGACTTGGACGAGCCATTTCTAATTTCGTTAAAGCCGGCCGATATTAGAAAGATAATCGACCTTGTCAACGTTTTTAAGCCCCTTTAGAGGTTTTCAGCCTTTAACTCAATTACGGCCTCCGCCGGAGCTTCTGGTTTAATCCCCCCAATACAGCTCAGCATTTCATCCTCTTCTACCATAATATGCATTGGCCCAACAGCTTCTTTATCAACGTATTCAGCCCCCTTTTCAATTTTACACACACAGGTTCTACACGCGCCTACCCCACAAGAAAACGGTATTGGAGCTCCCTCATCTTGAGCCTGAGTCCCTAAGGCTTCCTCTGTATTTCCATCAAATTGAGCCGAAATACTTCCCGAATTGTCTTTGATTGTTACTTTGACCATCAGTACGAAGATAAATAAATTTAAAAACTTTTCAATTCAGATTAAACCCCTTTAAAAAAAATGGGTGAGCAAAAATGAACGGAAAATTCTTTGCATTCTCAAAGTGGCTCTTTAAATTGAGGCAGATGTTCACCATTCTCACAGGCGAAAACAACAAGATACTCCGCACCCCGGCCAGAAAAGTCACGGCCTTTGACCAAAAGCTGGAGGATATTGTAGAGATGATGGTTGAAACCATGCTCAAACCAGACGGACAAGACGTAACCGGCATTGGACTAGCGGCTAATCAAGTAGGATTACTGGAACAAATTGCCATCATTACCCTGAATGTGAATACGAATAAAAATCCCAAGATTGTAGCTATGATTAACCCCGAAATTTTAGAAGTGTCTGAGTCTAAAAGTACGTACGAAGAAGGGTGTTTAAGTCTCCCTGGATGGTATGGACGCGTTTCTCGCCCCGCTAAGGTAAAAGTACGATGGCAAAACACTAAAGGCCATTGGTGTGAAAAACGATTAGAAAAATGGGATGCTCGAATCTTTTTACACGAATATGATCACCTCCAAGGAAAGCTCTTTACTGATTACCTCACCTCAGAAGAGTTAGATAAAATTAAGAAATCAAACTCCACGGAGTAATTTCATTTGTGCTTCAACCCTTTTTTTGTAGTATCTGGAAGCTTAAAAATCGAGTTAAAAAACATGAATAAAGTTGGACCTAAAAATTTTCCAAACAAAAACAATCCGCTTAATTACTTAGTAATTATTGCCCTTTTAGGAGCAGGACTCGCTTTAATGATGCAGGGACAAGTAGAACTCGCTCTGCAAAAACCAGAAAAAGTCGCCCTCACTGAACTCCTCCAAAAGTATGAAAACAACCAATTAGAAAGCCTTGAAATCAAAGATCAAAAAATCACCGCCAAAGACAAAGAAGGCCAAACCTTTATTACATTCAAAGAACAAAGCGCCACTATTAAAGATCTAGGATTCACTCCTCCAAAAAACGAAACCAAGATCAACATTGTTGATACTTCTGGGAACAAAATGTGGTTTAACCTCCTTCTCGGGCTCGCCCCGTTTTTGCTCTTATTTGGGATTATTTTCCTTTTTGCCAAAAGAAGTGGCGGCATGGGAGGGGACAACGGCCCCTTTGGATTTGGAAAATCCCGTGCCAAAGTCTATGACCGAACCAAGCATCGAACTAAATTTGACGATGTTGCCGGAGCCGAAGAAGCCAAAGAAGATGTATTTGAACTCGTAGATTTTCTCAAACACCCTAAAAAATATACTAAAGCCGGAGCTAAAATCCCAAAAGGAATCCTCCTCGTAGGGCCTCCTGGTACCGGAAAAACACTCTTGGCTCGAGCTATTGCTGGAGAGGCTAATGTTCCCTTCTTTTCGGTGTCTGGAGCTGAATTTGTAGAAATGTTTGTAGGCGTCGGCGCCAGCCGGGTGCGGGACTTGTTTAAAACAGCCAAGCGAAACGCTCCAGCTATTATCTTTATTGATGAGATTGATGCGATTGGAAAACAACGTGGAGCCGGAATGTCTGGTGGGCACGATGAAAGAGAGCAAACCCTCAACCAAATTTTGACCGAAATGGATGGATTTGAACCAGATAGTTCTGTGATCGTCGTAGCCGCCACCAATAGACCAGACACGCTAGATAAAGCCCTGCTAAGACCTGGACGATTTGACCGAAGAGTTCATATTGATCTTCCAGATATGGAGGCGCGAGAAAAAATTCTCAAACTTCATTCCAAAAATAAAACTCTTGGAAAAGGCACTCACCTTAAATCCATAGCCTCAAAAACCGTGGGATTCTCTGGAGCTGACATTGAAAACGTAATGAATGAGAGCGCTATCATGGCCGTAAAAAATGGACGAAAATCTATCCTCCAGGAGGACATGGAGAATGCCGTTGAAAAAGTTTCACTAGGACCCGCTAGAAAATCACGCCGTATCACCAAAGAAGAAAGAGAAATTATCGCCTACCATGAAGTAGGACACGCTATTGCCGGACATTTCACTGAAAACTGTGAACCAGTACACAAGATCTCTATTATTTCTCGTGGAGGCGCTTTGGGCGTCACTTGGTTTCTCCCCGAAGAAGACAAATATCTGAACTCCGAAGCCAAGATGAAAGACGAAATGGTCTCGCTTCATGGGGGGAGAATTGCCGAACGCCTTATTTTTGGGCAAACGACCACCGGCGCCTCAAATGACCTCGAAAGAATTACGGGAATCGCCCGAGCCATGGTAATGACCTATGGAATGGGAGATCAAAAAAAGATTGGCCCAGTTGTATTCCAAAAGAAAGCCCGGGGATTTGCCGGAGCTCTGAATGATGATCAAGGGGAACACAGCGATGAAATGGCTCAAAACATTGATGAGGAAGTACGAAAACTTGTACTAGAGGCAGAAAGAAGGTGTACCGATATTCTGAAAAAAAACCTCAAATTACTAAAACAAATCTCATCAGACTTACTGGAAAAAGAAAACATTTCTCGGGAAGAATTTTTGGGTTATTTGAAATAGAAGGAGTAGCCAATGAATATGGAACAAAAAACTAAAAAGCGCGGAAAAATATTTTTCTTTTCCGGCCCCAGTGGGGTAGGGAAAGGTACGCTCATCAACTACCTCAGAAAAAAACAGCGTGATTGGGTATTCCCTCCTAGCTGCACTACCCGTGATCCACGTCCCGGAGAGAAAGAGGGAGAAACCTACTTTTTTATTAGTCAAAAAGAATTTGAAAAACGTATCGCCGATGGCGAATTCTTAGAGTACGCGCACGTACACGGAGAAACCTATTACGGAACCCTAAAAGACAAAATTCTTGCCCCAATAGAAGAAGGAAAAATCGTAATTCGTGAATTCGATGTTCAGGGATTCTCACAAGCTAGAGAAAGACTGGATCGAGAAGATTATATTTCTATTTTCCTACGCCCAGCCGAAGACATCCAAACCTTAGTACGCAGAATCAAAGAACGCGCTCCAATTAGTGACCAAGAACTTGAAAAACGCATCAAATCTATGGAAAAAGAGCTAGAATTAGCTGATATCTACGATTATCAAATATTCTCTGAAGACGGACAGCTTAAAAAACTTTTCAGTGACGCTGAAAGTATTATCAATCAAGAGGTCTAAAATGGTAATAATACAGACGATTTTCCTAATGTCGTGTTAATCATTTTCTCTCATTTCTGCGTCATATATTCATTAATGAATCAGGATCGAAACCACATTCTATTGGCATTTTCATAAGCCATTAAACGAGCTGTTTCCTTGTCCACAAGCTTAAAAAGGGAATTGTAACGAGCCATAGATCTAGACAAATCATCATAATGCCCCAATAAATCACTCCCAACAAAGAATCGATCTGGGAATTTATCAAACAATTCTACCCACCGCTTTCTGGGAAGCCCTTCTTCATCACAAATAAGATCATCATATACGACCCATGAAATATCCATGTAGAGCTGAGAATATTTTTCTAATAAGTTTTCAAGCATGCCCGTGTAGTGAGTCAAATTAGTTCTACGCGAAGCCCCACAATGAGCCCAAACAAAGGTCACTTTAGGAAAGTTATCCAAAACTTCTGTGAGTTCATCAATATATAAATGACTGGTATCTTCTTCCCATTCTGAGGTAGAATTTTGGTGTACCATAACGGGTAATTTTCGAGCCTGACAGAGTTCATAAACAGCAAACATAGCTTCATGGTTTGGCCTGGAAACCTCACCCAAAGTAAGGTTTGTAAGATCATCATGTCGAAACAGAATTTCCCCAAGCCCTTTCCAAATGGGATGTTTATCAAGCAAATATTCTACATGTCTAACCGCATTTAAATCCGTAGGATTAAACCCGCAAATCAGAGGCGCTAAACGTTTTTGTTTTTCCTGAGAAAGCCCTGCATACAGATCAGCCACCATTTCATCAGTCATTGAAAAATAATAACACTTAGAATTGTCCGACAGATAATAAGCCGGCTCATTATCTTGGTAATCAGCCCATTTTTTGACAACCGGCATTCCAAAAATGACAGATTTAGCAATATTAGCCCCATCCATTTGAGTTATAAGTTGCTCAAAAGATTCATGTTTCTGCAAAAAATCCACTACATGCAAATGAGCATCAATAGTTGGAACTGAGGTTTTGGTTTTTAGAAGTTTGTGAACCCGGTTATAAAAATTTTCTCGAGAATATCGCATAAAAACAGGTTAGATTTCGGTAAAAATTCTAGCAAAACCTTGATCTCTGAGCGATCAAAATTGTCAGTTTTCCAACTTTGAGCGATACTGAATAGCTTCTGCCATATGTGGTGTTTGAATATGTGTTTGATGCTCCAGGTCAGCAATGGTTCGAGCAATCTTTAAAAGCCGAAAATAAGACCTCCCACTCAAATTCATCTTCTCTACCACCGTCTTCAAAAGAGATTCAGCTTCGGATGGAAGCGCACAATATTCACGCACCAAACTACTACTCATCTCTGAATTGCAAGCAATATTACGCCCCTTAAAGCGTTCAAGCTGAATATCTCGAGCCTTTTGGACTCGGTTTCGGATTATTTCTGAACTCTCCCCTTCCTCTAGATGAGCTAGTTTTTCTACGGCCACTCGAGGAACCTCAATATGTAAATCTATCCGATCTAAAATAGGCCCAGAAATTTTTTGCCGATATCGCTGAACGAGCCCTGGGCTATCGGTGCACTCTTTATGTGGATCCCCATAAAACCCACAGGGACACGGATTCATAGCGGCCACTAAACTAAATTGAGCCGGATACATAATGCTTCCTGCCGCTCTAGAAATTCTGATATTCCCATCCTCCAGAGGCTGTCTTAAAACCTCTAACGTTTTAGCCGAAAACTCGGCAAATTCATCTAGGAAAAGCACCCCTCTATGTGCTAAGGAAATCTCTCCAGGACTTGGAGGGTTCCCGCCCCCCACTATAGCTACCCCAGAAGCTGTATGATGAACAGATCTAAAAGGGCGTTCCCTCAATACCGGATTATCGCTCCCTGTTAAACCAGCTATAGAATGAATTTTAGTAATCTCTAAACTTTCATCAAAAGTCAGATCAGGCAGAATCGTACTAAACGCCTTAGAAAGCATCGTTTTCCCTGAACCAGGCGGCCCAATCATTAAAATATTATGGCCTCCAGCCGCGGCTATTTCTAAAGCTCTTTTGGCCTGTTCATTCCCCTTAACAAAGCGAAAGTCAGCCTCATTTGATTTAGGTTTTTCAGCCAAAAAATCGGTAAAAGGAAAAACTTCAACCCCTTCCCCTGTGGTAAAAAAATCAACAATATGTCTCAAGCTCTGTATCCCAAAAATTTCCATTCCCTCTACTAAACTGGCTTCTTCAGCATTGGTTTCTGGTACAAAAATGTGAGTAAATCCTAACTTTTTAGCTTCTACTGTAGCTGGCAAAACTCCTGAAATAGATCGCAACTCACCACTAAAACTTAGCTCTCCTAAAAAAATAGCCTTCTGAAACTTTTCTGGAATCTGCACCTGGCCATGTTGATTGAGGATAGACAAAGCTATAGCTAGATCAAAACTTGGGCCATTTTTCTTTAAATCAGCAGGCGCCAAATTAATGGCAATTTTCCCTCGAGGAAACTCCAATCCACTCTGTTTTAGAGCACTTCGCACTCGTTCACGGGATTCCTGGATAGAAGTATCGGCCAATCCTACAACGGTAAAAGAAGGAATCCCTCGATGAATATCACACTCTACTTCTACTATTTCCCCTTCTAATCCTACAAGCCCTAAACTATACAATCGTGACCACATAGTTGTGATTATTTTTATAGATAAAAACTTAGCAATGCAGGCGCCTTATAAAAACTTCATTTTCATAGAATAAAAAAGTTGAAAAAAACGCCTTTTCAAGGTATAATTTGGAGAAATAAACAAATACAAAAAAGCATGCTTTTGTTTCACACAGACAATTTACCGCATCATGGGCTAGAGCGTATCTTTGATTTCGCCGCTCAAACAGGATACGACGGAATAGAGATAGGCGTTGGAGTTAACTACGACACCCATGATCCAGAGTACCTAAAGTCTTTAGAGAAAAGATATAAAATTCCAATCAAAGCTTTTTCTATGAATATCAAAAAAGAAGAAGTCCTGATTAAAAAATACCAAAACACCGTAAAAGAGTTCCATGAGGTAACTATGAATCTGCATCCCCCGCAAAACCTTTCTTTTAAGTATAAAAAATGGCTCAAAGAAATTGCTCCGAAACTTGCTAAAAAATACGGCCTAAGACTGTGTTATAGAAATGTGCCATTTGAGTCACTGATGGGCGTTTTTCCCAAAAGAAGCGATAATACTATGAGCACTCTTAAATCTAAAGGTTTTGTCTGTACAGATCTCACCGCTTTGGCCAAATCAAACGAAGATATTATGAAATCAATAGAGGTTTTAGGCGGTCATCTAAAACATGTATACCTTTCTAACGTATATCGAAATTCTTCATACTCTATGCCTGACAGAGGCGTTCTTCCACTAGAAAGTTACCTTACTAAACTCGCCAAAATTGATTATAGAGGTCATTTTACGCTGTATGTTAAAGGGCGAGACCTCCAGGAAGGAAAAGACGAAGTCACGTTAGAGAAAATGAAACAAGCGCGTGAATTTTTTGATAAATACTATGTAGCCGTAAGAGAAGCGGCTGAAAACGAAAAAAAATAATGACTCCCTTTACAAGAGCCTTAATTTTTTGATTATAGGGAAGTGAAATTTATTTGTAATACCAGCTTTAACCCTCATTTTTGTGCTCTTTTTTCAGCAAAAGAGGCATTGGTAGATGCTCTATTTTGGGAGAGGCCCAAAGAAGACTCACAAAAGATTTGGGATTTTTGTCATAGGCATAAAATTCGTGATTTAGATATCAATTTTTTAGGAGCGGTCTCTGGCCCTGGTAGTTTTTCAAGCCTGAGAGCCAGTAGCGTTATCATGCAGAGTTTAAGTTTTTATTTTAAATGTGACATTCACCAAATAAGAGCTGACAAAGTCATTCATGAATTTTTAAACACTATCCCAAAATCTCCCAAATTATTCCTATTGAATTCTTTTAGTAGTGGTGTTTTCCTTCCTGAAGGGGATCTGCTCAAAAAATATGACATTATTCAAGCCTCTGAATTAATAGGGGATACTGCCTGTTTTACGGGACTGCTTCCGACAGAAAAAGCTAAACATATAAAAAATAAGGTTGAATATGAACTCAACCGTATAGAAAATGTAACCCTAAAAACCCTCAACCAAACCAAATCTTCAAAAGTCTTTGTCCCAGATTATGAATATCCACCAGTTCAGTAAATGACTTTCCTCATGGAGTTTTTTTTAACTATGACTCAGAAAGTATTTCACTAAATCCTCAGTACTACTATTTTCTGGGGCTTCTTTAAGGACAAGCCCAATATGAGCTTTATCGTATCCAAGATTTTGTAACGCTTCTTCGGCTTCAGTCTGCGCTGGGTTTCCCTTGTTTCCACCAGAACTACTAAGATCTAATTTTCCTTGAAGCTCTACAATAATTTTTTGGGCCATTTTTTTACCAATTCCAGGAGTCTGAGCAATAAAATCTGCGTCTCCTCTTTCTACTGCGGCTTGAAATGAATCTATAGGCTGGCTCAAAATTTGGAGCGCTATTTTTGGCCCCACTCCAGAAATGCCAATAAGTTTTTCAAAAAGCGCTTTTTCCTCTAGTCCAGAAAACCCATAAAGGGATATTTCTTGTTCCCGTACAATGGTATGAATAAAAATCTCTAAAGGTTTTCCTACCCCAGCCAAAGCTAAAACATTCCCCGTAGGAAAAACCTCATATCCAACACCTCCACTGGTTAAAATAAGAATCGTTTTTTCTTGTACCTTTAAAATATTACCGCTAAGAAAGCCTATCATTGCCTGAAGTATAAACTAAAAAATACCTTTCCCACAATAAAGCAAAGATATTTTACCGCTACAGGGATTCTCCTTACTCGCCTGCGGCTCACCGAAGCCTCCAGCTCAAAATCAAAGATTTTGGCTTTCGGTCGAACCCTTATTGGGTTCTCATCTGGTTCATAAAAAATATCGCCACCCTTATCCGGGTGTCAATATTTTTTGGTGGAGCTACAGGGATTCTCCTTACTCGCCTGCGGCTCACCGAAGCCTCCAGCTCAAAATCAAAGATTTTGGCTTTCGGTCGAACCCTTATTGGGTTCTCATCTGGTTCATAAAAAATATCGCCACCCTTATCCGGGTGTCAATATTTTTTGGTGGAGCTACAGGGATTCGAACCCTGGACCTCACCCATGCCATGGGCGCGCTCTAGCCAGCTGAGCTATAGCCCCATCAAGAGCCAAAAGATTCTAGAAAGAAAAACGCTTTTGGCAAATTAAAAATATACTACGCCTTATACCGCTCTAGCGGAGCTCTAATCTCAAAAGTAGTGCCTTTACCTATTTCACTTTTAAGCACCTTTATATCACCCCCATGAGCTCTTATAATACCTCGGGCAATCGTAAGGCCTAACCCAAACCCGGCTTCTTTTCGGCTTCGACTTTCAGAAATAACAAACATCAAATCAAAGATTTTATCCCAGTATTCTTCTACAATTCCAATTCCGTTATCAGTGTAATGCACCACAACATCATCCCCCTCTTCAAAGGCCCGGACGGTTATCTTAAATTTTTTAGCATCACTAAAAAAGAGCGCATTTTTACCAAGCTCTACAAACACTCGCTTCATCTGAGGCATGTCAAAATAAAAAAGATCTTTTTCTAAACCAGAACTTTCCCATTTAAAATCCATAATCTCAAACCAATTAGGATTCTGTTTGACCATGTCCTGACGAATAAACTCACGTAAATTTTCTAAATTACCAATCGTTTTCTGAACCGCCGCTGTCTCTTGTGACCAATAGAAAGCTTCTGTTATTCGCTCAAGATTTTGGCTTAAATCCTGTAGAGAACGTTCTGATTCTTTTAAAAATACTTGATCTTCAGGCTTCAGTTTAGCCCAGTCAATAACCTCTGTAATATTCCGTGCCATCATTAATGGATGGCGAATTTCATGCATCAAATCTTTAATAAATTCTTTTTCTACAGCTTCATAATTTTGAAGCTTTTGAAGGACATCCCCATAATCGCGCTCTTTGGTAATATAAATATTAGCCTCTTCCAAAAGCTTTGTAGTGGCGGCAATTTCTTGTGAAGAAAAAAGACTTCCATCTACTTTTTTTTCTAAAAGCAAAAAGCCTAAAAGTTTCTTTTCACCATCTAAAACTGGCATAACCACAGAAATCATCATATTGTCTAATGTTTCTCCGATAGATTCTAAGTTTTGGTTCTCTCCAAACCGTTCTAATTGAAAATCTAACTCATCCTTCACTAATAAACTGTGAGGATTTTTTTCAAAAAAATGTTTTAATGAACTTAAATATTTAGAAAGCAGCGGATCATTCACAAAACAAAATCGCGCTTTTTTGACCTCTAATGCTTGAGACAGATTTTGGATCCCAGATTCCGTAGAGGTTCTAAATCCCTCAATACTTTTGGCGATGTCCTGAATGGGATTCGTTGATTTGTTGTAAAAAAGATAATTCCAAAACTGAGTAAACACAGGCAAAGTTTTGTCCCAAAAGAGCACCAGCAATATAGCAATCCCCGCAATAAACACCCCAGCTGCCTGCGTAGTAATCTTCCCAGCCGTTAAAGCGTCTAGCACGGCAATTATAGGGAAAACATAGACTAAGCTATTAGTGATATAAATAAGGTATTTTTCAAAAGTTACCTGGATATCTAAAAACCTAAGCCGTGTTGTGGCATAAATGAAAACCAAAACATTAAATATAAAAAATAATGGAGCAATAGCATCTAGATATACAAAATCAAAATACACTGGCAATATCCAGTTGGTAATCAGCGCACTAATATTTGAAAAAGCCGCTACTAAAAACAAATACCTAAACTGAGTTCGTACAATAGGATTAGTAGCACGCTTCATTCTCGTAAAAAGCGTAACGAGGGTGGCCAAAATGAGGATAAATACAAAAAGTCCGTAATAAGTCACATTTTGAGTTCTATCAACCAAGGCATTACCGGCCTGTGTAAATTCAACTCCCTTAAAAAACATATCAGGCCATAAAGTAATGCCAACCAGGATCAAAAAACCAACAAAGCAGAATTTATCTATATTATTAAGCTTTTGTTTGGGCCTTAAATATATACGAGAAAAGAAAAACTCTGAAAATAAATAAGCCAAAGCCGCAACATAGGCTATTTGCAAAGAAACATACCCCGCACTTTCAAAGGCAAAATAAGTCTCTACCGGAAGGTGTAATTGATAAAAAATAGACCCAGAATAAACCAGTATAGCACATAAATAGAATAGAAAAGCATAGAAGGTTCTATGGGCCAAATGTGTTCTTTGGGTGAACAGAAAAGCCATAACGCCTAATACCAAAATGAGGTTAATAGCAAAACAAAACCCTAGCATCATGGCACTTATAACATTTTATTTATTTTTGTCGAATTTAATAAGGAGCTTAAATCCATCAGTAAAAGTCTAGGGCTTCCACGTCGTATATAAGGGGCTTCTGATTGAACATCAAACCCCCGTGCTGAACCTCTTCGATCCATAGATTCAAGAGCCGCCTCAACATCAAATTCTCCTTCTCCCGCCAGAATCAATGTAACGCCCAGCTTGTCTGTAAAAATCTTTTGAAGCGGAGTTTGTAAAGTCATAACAGCATACTGCTTATTATAGGCTTCAAACAACTTACTCTCCCTGTACCAAGTCGTAACCCCATGATAATGTTTGGCCATTATCTCACGATTAAAGAGCCTGTGAACTACTCCCATATTCCCTACCTCCACCACCTTACTGAGATCTATATCAATCCCCGTGTTACGCCTGATTTCAGCTTCACAACCTTCTTTGTCTTCTGGAAAGTTTTCCAAAATACATCCATAGTTATTCTCATCAACTTTTTTAAGAGACATAAAGGCTAATGGTTCCCCCGTTAAGTCATCAAAAAGCACACCAAAGACTAAAACATCTGCTTCAATAAAACCTATTTTAGATTCCTTAAAATAAATTCCATTCAGATACTTCCACAGAGTTGTCCCTCTGTATCTAGTCTTTTGCATTTGCTCAATACTCATAATCTCAAGCCTTGTCTTTTTGGGTCTTAAAAATTCTTTAACTAATGGCTTGTCCAAAACTGAAATATTCCCACCACTCAAGGCTGAATGAATAAATCTGCAAGATCTTAACGATATTGGCTTTCCTAACTTTATTTCCATATAGACAACCCGGCCATCCTCTAGCGGAACCGCCATTTCCTGTCTAAGCGCTGAAAGCTCATTTCCTTCATTCTTTAATACATACTCTTCTGTTTGCAAATGCCCTGTTTGGTGAGCTTTCATCACCCAAGAGGCACAAGCCCCACAGTCATCAGGATCTACAAGTCTCATACTATCAATCCCTAAATCGACATAGTCTTCTGCCGTAAAATTTGTACGCAAAACTCCTTTTTCATCCGTAAATTTACTGGCAAATTCATACATTCCCTGAACCGATTCTGCTTCAAATTGGTAAACCGCTAAAGCGCCTTTCTTCACCGATTGGACTAGATATTCGCGCATATCTTCGGCTCTTGGAGGAGAAAAACACGTAAGCACCGCTTTTGCCAAATTTTTAGCCAACGGAGGTAAACTTTGTCTACTATCAAAATAAGCTTCAGCCCTTAGGCCTATATCTGCCTCTACTTGATTCATCGCTATTCCTTCTACAGACGATATTTTCTCAATCTTCTCAGCATAAGATTCAGAAATCTGAGCACAATCCTCTATAGCCCGAATCATTTCTTCTACTAAATCAACCCCTAAACTTTGCTCTATAGGCCTCCAAGATTCTAAAAGGGCCGTTACTTTTTCGGTCTCTGTTTTGTAAAAATTTGGATATTCACATAACACTCTCACCTGAGTTTCTGCTAAGTGAAAATCATAATCAAGATATTTTTGGATATCTAGAACCTTATGTATTAAGGCTTCATCTTTGTCATATAAACCTTTTTCTAAAAGAATAAGAGACAAATCCTCCACATAATTTTTTTTCTCTTTATGATCATTCATAAAAGCCGCTTCAAGTTTTTGATAGGTTTTAGAATCTTTTCCTACATGGGCTTTTACAAGCATCATATCTAGCTCCATTTCGTTTTCTTCTAAATTCTCAAACTTCTCAGGAGGTCCATCAAATTTGCTCTTTATAAGTTGGTTAGAGATTTTAAGTTTTTGAATTTGCTCAATATTGGCACTATCAAAAATCTTCAATAGCTTTGTAAAAATCCATGGTCTGAAGGGCAAAGGAATAGAATCCAAATGAGATTCTATAGAGTCTAAAACCTGGGCAATCAATGTATTATTATCTTCAGAATCAGCTACATAAGGAAGACATTCCAGACTATTAATAAATAAAATTGAAGTCTCTAAAGACGAAGCATAATCTATATACCCTGCTGCCAAAATTTCTTTTTGGATACGAAAAGCCTCGGCAAAAAGATGCTCCTCTCCTACCAAAAAAGGAATTTGTTCCGCTAAGTTTTTAAACCTTTTTCTCTTAAAACAATCATCTTGCTCATCTGTTTCTAGTAAAACTAAACCTGAACTTTTCAATAAAGACCTAAAAAGAACCAAATTCTCTGTAGAACAAAGGGCAGCCAAATACAGAGCTTGTGATTTTTCAAGTGAAGAATAATCCGGGCTTTGAGAAACTCTATAGAGATTATTGGCGGCTTTAGATTCATCCTTTAGAGCTGGCGTTAAAACCGTATCAACAAATTCATCAGAAACGACTTTTACAGTAACAGGCAAAGGTTCATAAGGAGCGTCTGGATACTTCACAAAATCATCAAAAAGTGTTTGGAATCTTAAATAGATATCCTCTCTTTCAAGCATTAAAAAATTAAAAAATATTAAGTCAAATTGTCTTTAGGGTCCGAATAAAGTACATGATTTGCCACCTCTAATGATTCAAAATGATTAATCCCCATTTCTTGAGCTACCTTTAAACAATCTTGCTGCATTTCAGGTTTCCCTTCATAGTGTTTATACACTCTAGCAAAAGCTTGTTGAACCGTTTGGGGGTCCTTTTGGTACAGATCTTTAAGCGCCCCTAACTTTGCGTCATTGAGACCTTTTTCTTTTTTAACCGCAGAGCGTATTAAATCATCTGGAGAATCTTCCTGGGATTGAAGTTTATCATTTTGCCCAGGTTGTTCATTGTGGTGTGTCATAAGCGAAAGGGGTTAAAAAAAGAAGCTATAAATTATCTAATTCGGATAAAATATCTTCAGGTCTATTCTTTTCCTTTTTCAAAGTTTGAGTTTCACGCTTCTGTAAAAAAATTCTACGAGCAGTTCCCAAGACATCATTGAGAATAACCCCTTGGCGTCTTTTTTCAGCCAATACTTTTTGGATGTCAGATAAAAAGATAAGTTTTGGAATAAATCGAAATAGCATCAGCCCCTATTATACCAGGATTAAAAGCTCATACATAACATAAAATTAATCTAAATTTAACATTCTTCAGAGAGTCTATATCCAAACCCTCTAACCGTATGAATTAGCTTCTTTTCAAAAGGTTCTTCAACTTTTTGACGTAAGGCCCTAACATGTACATTCAATTTATTGGACAAAACATCTCTATCACCTTCACCCCAAGCGGCTGTAATCAGTTCTTGAGTACTTACAATTTTATTTTTCTTTCGTATTAGTTCGGTCAGAATAATAAACTCTTTTTTAGTAAGCTGAATGGTTATGCCTGCTCGGCGCACTACCATATCCGAAAGGTTAAGCGTTAAATTTCCACAGAAGAAAATATTTTTACTTTCCCCATTAGAACGCCGAATCAAACTCTTCACCCGAGCCACTAACTCTGAAAGAGCAAAGTCTTTTACCAAATAATCATCGGCTCCAAGATTTAAGGTTCGAATTCTGTCATCCACCTCCGATCTCGCTGAAATGACTAAGATAGGAACATTGTTTTTTAGAGATCTTAGAGCACTAATGACCTCAAAACCTGATTTCTCAGGCAGCATTAAATCCAAAATGATAACATCATATTTTTGTGATTTAGCCTTCTGAAAAGCGGTCGTCCCATTATCAGCTGTATCTACTACAAATTGCTCTTTCTGCAGAACCATACAGATCATTTGCTGAATACTCGCATTATCTTCCACAACTAAGATTTTCATTTAAAGAAAAAGAGGGGGTATAGGCATTTAACTCAAAAGTAGACTAAATATTTTTAACCATTTAGTGAAGCCTAAAAGCTAAGGCTTCAACATCTTTATTCAAAAAAATAAAAATTGCTTCCCCTACCCTTAATCAAATCTTAACATTAAAAGACTTAAGCGCTTTTAAAATAGCTTGCACCCCCCTTTAAAATATCTATAGTCCCCGAGAAGATAATATATATTTAAAACAATGGACAAAGTTATCGATACATTAAAACACATTATGAGCACAAAGTCTCTTAGAGACAAGCTGGCCTTTACTGTAGGCATTCTGGTTATTTTTCGAGTACTAGCCCATATTACTATTCCTGGAGCCAATGTAGAAAGTATTAAGGCCCTTATAGAACAACAAGGCCAAAGCGCTCTTGGAGTGTTTTCACTTCTTACGGGAGGCGCCATGGAAAACTTTTCTGTCGTACTTATGGGACTGACCCCTTACATTAATGCATCCATTATCATGCAGCTTTTGGGGGTAATTGTTCCCAGCCTTGAAAACCTTAAAAAAGAGGGAGAATCAGGCCAAAAGAAAATCAATCAATACACCCGATTTTTAACCGTTCCTTTAGCCTTCTTCCAGAGTTATGGAATGATGGTACTGATTAATCGGTTTTCCCCAACGCCAATTGTAGATACTTCTGATTTTATGACGGTACTCCCAATGATGTTAACGGTTACCGCTGGAACGGTCTTACTTATGTGGCTCGGAGAACTTATTACTGAAAAAGGGATCGGAAATGGAATTTCTCTCCTGATTTTTGCAGGAATTGTGTCTACTGTTCCTCAGCAAATTGCAGGGGCTTTCCAGGCTGCGCCACTCCCAATACTACTCCTACTGATAGCCGCTACTATTGGTCTCACTATCTTTGTGGTCTACGTTACAGAGGCCGAAAGGCGGGTGCCAGTGGTCTATGCCTCCAAGCGAAGTAGCCTCCAACAAAAATCATTTCTTCCACTAAAGATCAATCAAGCCGGCATGATCCCAATCATCTTTGCTATATCCCTGATTTCTTTTCCTTCTATCGTCGCTCAATTTGCCCAGGGCAGTGAAAATCAAATGTTTAACACACTATCAGACTGGGTAGGAGCAAATATAAACCCCGCTAGTCCAGGCGCTATGTATAATATTATGTATGCACTTTTGATCTTTGGGTTCACTTTCTTTTATGTTTCTATTGTCTTTGAGCCAAAAAAGATTGCTGAAAATATTCAAAAAAGAAGCGGATTTATTCCAGGTTACAGACCCGGCAGTGAAACCGAAAAATTCTTAGAAACTACCATGGGACGACTCTGTTTCTGGGGAGGACTTTTCCTTTCAACCGTAGCGATTGCTCCTCTTGTCTTCCAACAAGCCCTAGGAGGAGGAAGCACCGTAGCCCTCTTCATCTCTGGTGCAGGAATCATCATCGTGGTGTCTGTCGTCCTAGACCTCATTCGAAGAATTAATGCTCACCTCGTGATGCATGATTACGACAAACTCTAAAGTCTCAGTGCATTTGCTTTTGATTTTTATACTAAAGAGGTTATATAAGTTTATAATCTCTTTTGTCTTATGGATAACAATATTATTTTCTGTCTTCGGAATCTAGATGTATATGCTGGAATTGATGAAGACCAATTTATGAAAGCCGCTCCACATTCAATTGAGGAGATGGTACCAGCTGGAACGGTTTTCTATCAACATGCTGAACCGGCCGAACATGTATACGTAATCAAGAGCGGTGAAGTAGAACTTTTGAGAGAAGAGAATGGGAAAAAGGTAGTGTTAGAAACCCTCCTTCCAGGGGATGTGTTTGGCGATTTTGGGACAGGGGAAAGCAGCCATGCAGCTGTAGCTACCAGACCCGTAAACATCTGTAAAACCCCTACAGATCAATTTTTAAGTGTGGTAAGCAACCATCCAGAAATCACCCTTCAACTTATGCGTGTCATGGCCAGTAGAACCCAGGATTATGAAAATAAAATTGCCGCTCTTTCCCGTCCCGCAAAAGACCAGCTACTGCATGAACTCAAAAGACTCAAAGAGAAACATGAAAGAAGTTTCTTTGGACGATTTATGAGTATTCCCATGCGAATTTCTCATCAAAGATTATCTGAAAAAACGGGGCTTAACCGCGTTACCGTAACTAAACTCATGGGAGAACTTCGAAGAGATGGCACTATTGATATTGAAGAAACTACTGGCGTAATTAGCCTCAAAGGCTAGTCTTTTGATTCTACAATAATCTTAGCGGCCTCAGCTCGATTAAGTGTATTAAAGGGTTTGAAGGTCCCATCTTCATAGCCTTTTACAATCCCTCTTCTGTAAGCCTCTAAAACCCACGGCTTTTCCCATCCTACCAAATCTGAGAAAGGCCACTTGTCTTCTAAAATATCAATAGCTTGAATTTCATATCCATCCAAGGCTAAAAGAATTTTTATAGCTTCGGCTCTTTTTAGAGATTTCTCTGGTCCCACCGTTCCATCAGCAAAACCATTTACAATACCTTTTTCGTGCAGCCATAAAACAGATTTATAATAAGGGTCTTCAGAGTTCAAATCCGTAAATGGGTTTTCAATCTTAGTAATAAAATCAGTTCCAAAATGATATTCCGCCAACCACTGCATAAACTCTCCACGCGTTACAACCTGAGCAAACTGCGGATCACCCGTAGCCTCTAGCGGAAAAATATTCTGAGATGATAAAACTTCAATATAAGGGTATCCCCAATGATCTCGTGATTCCCCATTCCAGTAAAGCCAGTCTGAATTTTGTATTTCAGATCGCCCATGAGCCTCTAAAACTATACACCTAACATCACTACAAAACGCCACATGGTTTCCTTGTCTAAACCCTCCAGAAAGTTGGTCACTCAAGCCTAAATAAAGTTGCTTATGAGCCTCTGACCAAGGTTTAATCCTAATAGTTTTAAATTCCTCATCTTGAGATTCAAACCCCAACTGAACCAAATAATTTCCTGCTTCATACAAAGGTTTCCCGTCTAAAAGATTGGGAAAGACAAAGGGCTCAAATGACCATACAAAATCCCACCACAATTGTGCTTCAAGCGTGTTGAGATACGTACTCAAACTTTGAGGTGAAGCTTGGTGCTCTACCACCTTCAGATTAAAAATTCGGGCCAGAGCCAAAACATCTTCTAAAACCGAACTATTGCCTTTTAGGCTATAGTCATTTATGTATTCTAAAATTTTTAATTGTCCCCAAATCCCTGGAACAAAATCAGCCAAAAGTGAACTTTTTTGATCCTTTTTCAATGTGCGACTGACTGAAAAATTTTTCCCCACAACCCTGTCCCCAAAACCTTCTGGAATTTGGGGATCAAATACCGACCCCGCAGCCTTCCAGGCATTTAAAAAAGCTTTCTGTTCTACAAAATCAAAAGCGGAATGGAACAACACTATTCTTTGACCTCCTAACACTTTAATCCACGTATCTAAACGTTCAGCCTCTGAGCTGTAAAAATCTAAAAGCACCATAGGCATATCAAAATTTTCCCACTTTTCTAGGGTTTCAAATTCAAAATCATTAAAATCCCCCACAAGTAAAATTTGATCTGGTCGCTCTTCATTGGTGCTAAGTGCTCTTAACGTTTGATTAAACAAAGCCCAATCAGACGCCCCTCCAGGATCAATACCGCTAAGCTGTTCTTGCCAAAATTTTTGATGCGCGTGAGTATTTTTTTGATACCCATCAGACCACCACTCTGCCTCATTATCAAAAAGTATCCACCTCACTTCCAAGGATTCTGGCCACAACCTCACAATATCGGCTAAAACAGATTTGGTTCGAGTCCATTTTTTCCCATACATAGATCCAGATTGATCCAGCATAATAACCACTTTCTGAGGTTCCTTTTTTTGTCGTATTCCAAAATCTATCCGATACACAAACTCCCCATGAGGATACACTAAGTACGCTTCGTTGGCTTCACTCACAAAAAATCTAAAGTTAGTTGTAGGCACAAAATCCTCCGCACTCCAGCTCCAAGCCAAATACTTATCCTCTAAAAGTAATTCACCGCCACTTTCCCAAGCAGGTATAAAGTGTTTAATTTCAGAAGCTCCCTCACGAATTAGTTTTAAGTCAAAAAGTCCAGTCTCAATTCCATCATTGGTAAATAAAAACGACTGATAAAATTTTCCAAAGCTATCGGCATTCTGTACCCATTTAAACTCTAGTTCCACAGTCTCTCCAGCCTCAAGAATGATATTCTCAGCTAAATGCCATTGACTAAACTGGGCCTCAGTAAGGCCAAAGTAATTTAAATTTTGTGAACTTTTGGCGGTGCTAAAAACCCATTCAGAAGCCTGAACACGATCCAAAGATTGAAGTGATTTTTGGTTGAGATCCACAAAAAATTGCGGGGGTTTTGCTAGAGCTGTCTGAGGCAGAAGATACTGCAATGTTACCCTTTCAGAACTATTATTAATCAGGGTTTCAGTCACTTTGACTTGAATTTGATCAGCCCAAGTTTCTAGTACTACACTTTTAGACTCCCGAAAAATATTATCTAAAGGAGCATAAAAAGCCTGAGCACTATTGACACTCAAAAACAAGAAGCCAACCAAAAATAAACGTATATTCACACATCAATTCTATGAAAATAAATATCAGAAACAATCCCTACTTCACTACTACTTTTTGTTTCTGCTCAGAAATTACCCCATTCTGATCTACTATCTTCAGATTAATGGTATATTCTCCAGGTTCAAAGTACACATGTCGTTGCGCATCTGCTCTAAAAACTCGATAAGGTTCTTTGGTAGCTTCGCCAAAACCCCAGACATACTCTCGCACAATACCTTTTGGTATAGCTGGAGTGGCTTTAACTTCCAATGGAGCTGGTCCGGCTGTAGGTGCGACTCTAAATTCAGCTTTTACTACTGGAGCCCGAGCTGAAACAATTGTTTCAGTAGTAGCGGTTTTCCCCGTACTAGTAAGAATAGTCATTTTCACTACATAATTCCCTACTTTTTCAAACAAATAATCAATCTGAGCTCCGTAATTAATAGGCTCTTCTTGGCCTGGAAATTCCCAAATATAATTCACAATCTCTCCTTCATCAGTGTAAGAACCAGAACCATCAAAAGTAATAGTGACAGGTGCCGGTCCTGCTGAAGGTTCAGCAACAACCTTAGCTACGACCCCGGCTCTTTCTACCTCGATTGGGAAAACTTTTTCATGCTCTCCTTGAGCCGAATCAATAATCACCAACTTCACTTCATAAATACCGGTTTCTCGAAATACATTTTTAGTGACTTCTCCATACTGATCTACAATACCATCATTATCAAAATCCCACTGCCATTCAGCTGGATCTTTGACCGTAGATTGAGAAGAATCAAAGGTTACTTCAAACGGCACAGCCCCACGTAGAATTTTTTGACGGGCTTTAAGTTCTGGCGTGGTTTTGATCACGATTTCGGGTTTTAGATCTTCTTCAAGAACCACAATTGTTTTTTCGGTTCGTTGTCTTTCTCCCAAGTCATTCTGGATAGTTAATACAATTTTATATTCCCCTGGGTCTCGGAAAATTCGTTGAAGTTTTCGCCCCAAGACTGGTTCATCTTCTCCTTCTATAAACCATTCAAACTGAGTAATAAGTCCTTCCTTTACAAAAGACTGTGATCCATCAAAAGTAATTTTGAGTGGTGGATAGCCTTCTAGTGGATCTTTACTCGTAATAATAGCCTGAAGATCACTTGCAGGCGTCTGTACCGTAATTATTTTTTCAGCCACATCCGTATCGTTATTTTGACCGGTTACTCTAAGTCTAACTTTGTATTCTCCCACTCGAGCAAAGGTTTCGGTTACCACGGGCGTTTCTTGTCGAATCTCAAATTCTCCATCATCATCCATATCCCATTCATACAAAATCACTTGTCCATCCGGATCTTTAGACTCCCCCGCATTAAATTCAACCTCCAGGGGGAATGGCCCTGATTCTGGCCCCGCATTAATTTTGGCCACTACACTTTCATTGGTGATAATTACTTCTCGCTCAGATTTAAAAGACACTTCAGCATTTTCAATGCTAGAAAAATAAAATACTTCGGCCGTCACATTAAATCGTCCTTCATTTGCCCCTCTATCTAAGAACCTATAAGTAACCTTAGGCCCAGAAGCATCGGTCTGCCCATCATTATCAAAATCCCAACTAATCTGACGTATTACACTTGGATTAATCCGTTTAAATAGTTTTTCACCAATATCAAATTCAATCAAGGCAGGAGCACTCAAGCCAATAACATTGGAAGGCATCGTTGTAATGAGTGAATTATCCACACTCCGACTCCGTGCATCTGTCATCTGAGTGATGATATAGTACAAGAAGAACCATCCAGAACACGCTAAAATAAAGAAGAATAAAAACAGCAAAAAGCGAGTCATTAACTGCCTTTTATTCTCATCAGATTTACGAGAGATAGCCCATCTAAAAATATAAATGAGTGTTGCGATCAAAAACGCCAAAGCCACCGCTCCAAAAATTAAATTGGTAAGGGTTAAAAGCAAATTTTTAAGCCCTGAGGCTTCAATCCCCAAAGTTTCAAAGAGTGGGTTAGAAGCATTCCCCGTCCATAGAGCCCAGAGTAGCGCCCCATAAAAGGCCATTACTAGCAGTCCCCCAGTAATCAAAAAACCAATTAAAAAAATCTGTGATCCTCCCAGACCAGAAGATTCTATTGCTTCAACTTCTTGGGGTTGAGTTTGTGGTTTTGGAGCTTTTTTAGCGACTGGTTTTTCCTTTTCAGGCACTGGAGCTTCCGTCCGTTTTGGGTTGTTTGGGAAAAGGCCTCCTTCACCATTGTCCTGATTCAGAGCTGACTTCTGAGTTGAGTCAGAAGGAACTGATTCAGGATTTGGAGTCTCTGAATTTTCAAGATTTGGAGTTTGGTTTTGGTTTTCTTCGCCCATAAAAAATAATGACTAAATATATTCTACTGATCTTCTACCGTTTTGGGAATGACTTTTACCGTTAAAGCATCTGTACGTTGATTAGTTCCATCAGAGATTGTTAACTGAACTCTGTAGAACCCCGGATCTCTGAAACGATGCCCGATATTTTGTCCGGTTAGTCTCGTTCCATCTCCCATATCCCATTCAAAGAAGACCGCTTGATCCAATGAAGCATCTGGCAATTGGCCATACAAGAAAAGATTAGTTTCAGTATTTACTACCACATCAGAAAGCAACCCCTCTAAATAATGCATCTGCCCAAAAGCTTCAGCCGAGCTAAAGTCTCCCGCTTCAATTTTATCAATCTCAGCTTGAAGTTCCGCCTTAGCTTCTGGATCATCAATATCTTTTAGTTCTTTCAATAAAGATTCTTTATAGAGCGCAATATCTTTCTGGAACTGATCTTGTAGAGCTTCTCTCAAAGTTTGTTCAATACGTTTTACTTCAATAATTTCTTTTTTTACTTTTTGTAGACTTTCCTCAAGCTCTACTTGTTGATCATTGGTAATATTGGTTTTAAGTGTGGCTTCAATTTCAGATTTTTGGTTATCTAAATTTATTTTTAATTCCCCAAAAGTCTTTTGTCTTTCTTGTGGGTTATAGAATCGGCTCAAAAGTTCATATTGAACTGCAATAGCATTAATTTTATCGAGTAATCCTGCTTTGATATTCTCATCCTTTGTCTCAACGTAAGTTCGGGTAAGATCAAGACGACTTTCAGCCAAAGCTTTTTGGGCATTTTCCAAGGTCGTCAAATCTGTAATCCCAGAATCTGGAAGGGTTTTAAGTACTTTTAAAGTGTCGTCTAGTTTAACAATTTTTTCACGAAGGACTTCTATTTGAGTGGTGTCTCTTTCCGCTCGAAATTGCTCAATCAAACCTTTCTTTTTGGTCTCTATTCGATCCACCAGATCTATAACCGCCATATCTGGAGAAAATCCAGACTGATCTACTTCATTAAGAACAGAAAGTTGCGCTCTTAACCCTTTCACCTCTTCCTGAATACCAACTCGTTGCTCATTGTCAGTCGAAGTTGAAAAAACTTCTAAATTTTCTTCAATAAGATCACCAATTCTTCTTTTAGCCGAAACCACCGTAATATCATCAATAGAAAAATCACCAAAGTTCTCATCGCTATTTTTACTGACGGCAAACCCTAGCTGTTCAAGTAACTTTGCAATTTCTGATAATCGTGTATCTATTTCATCATTTCTGATGGGATCAGCACTTTGATCCCGCTCTTCTTGAAGTTGAGATTGTTCAGCCCGCAGGGCTTCAATTTGTTCTTTTAAAAAGTCATTCAGTTCTCCCGCACTTACGTTTTCACCCAAGTTTTTCTCTATTTCTGAGAGGTCTAATTGAACAGAGGTGAGTTTTTCTAAATCAGAAAGTAAAAGCTCTAAAGTATCGATTTGTGAGCGATAAAGATTTCGAGTCGGTTCATCTTCTGTTTCAGAAATTTTCAATTCTAGATCGGTTTTCCTCTCTATAAGTTCTTCTTTATAAACCGTCGCAAATTCCCCTAATACGTCATCACTTTGGAGGTATTTTTGAACCCGTTCAATATCAAGCCCAATACCAAATCGTTTTTCTCTATCGGTTTCAGCCGCCAATTGCTCTTTAAGGGTAATAAGCTGTTGATTGAGGTAGTCTCTCTGGTCTTTGATCACTTTGGCTTTAAGTCGTTTTAGCTCTTCTTGCAAAATAGCCGCTTCTTGCTGAATACCACTCTCTCCAGTAGCATAAAGCGTATTGAGCCGATTAAGATCTTCATCAACCACGGAAAGTTTTCGCTCTAGAGCCAGCTTTTTCTTTGCTTCTTGTTCAGTTTCAAGCGCCTCTAGTAACACTCTTCTTTCGGTCTCACGTTCTTCTTTTCGTTTTTCAGCTAGTTCTCTGGCAATACGCTGTCGTTCCAAGGCCTCATTTTTAGATTTTTCGGCTGCACTAGAAAGTTTTTTTACTCTTTCGGCTAAGGCTTCTTTATTTCCAGGCCCAGCAATGCTCACTCCAGGCAGGTCTCCTGTCGTGCCATCAGATTGCATCTGCACATTTCTTTGAAGACTTTCGGCTCTGTTGACAAGTACTTCTGCACTGGCTTTTACCGATTGCACTCCATCACTTACCGTTACACTAGCTCTATAACGTCCAGGACGTTCATATCGGTAAGCTGGATTTTGGATAAACATACGTCCACCATCGCCCATTTCCCAAAGGTATTCGAGCCTATCCGCATCTGGATCTTCAGCTTTTAGATAAAACCTGAAGATTGTATTAGTGTCTCCCACTTGTTTTGGCATCACGCCTCGAACTTCAATTTTAGGGGGCCTATTTTTTGGTACTTCTGCTTCTACTTCAATAACAGAAACGGTCATCCGTTCCTCAATCGTAGCAATACCATCGGTTACTCTTAGGAGTATTTCTTTATCTCCTGGTTCTTGAAATCGGTGCTGCAGTTGAGGCGCAAAACTTTTTCTTCCATCAGGCAAAACCCATTCATACCGAAGCGCATCTCTATCCTCATCTGTGGCTTCTGCAAAGAAGTTAAACAGCGTTTTTAGATCCCCTTGGTTCCCTGGGGTTACATTTATTTTGGCCTTTGGAGCGTTATTAAAGGACTCTTTTTCAAAAGCAAAAGATTCCGTACTATCAAAAGTATGCCTCCCAGAACGGTCATCAAACGCCGTCACTCTAAAGTGGTATATATGAGGTCCCGGAAACGATCCAACATCAAAGTAAGCAATCGGTTGATTCACTACTTGCGCGAGTACTAATCGCCCCTTTTCTAATACTTCAAACTTATAGCTCACTACTTGCCCATCATTATCGGCAGCATCAGCCGTCAAAATAATCTGCCCAGGGATGTTTTGGTTTACCGCATATCGTAAAGAATTCACAAATGGAGGTTCATTTTCTAAGACTACCTGAATATTATCCTGATCCCGAATGTGAGGTTGATCAGGGTCAAAAACAGACAACCCTACACGATAAGTCCCAACCTGATTAAAGATTCCCTGAAGCAAGGATTTATCATACTCACGTCCATTAACACTCCACGCCTCTTCAAAGACATTTCTTCCGTTAGAAACCGAACGTGAGTCTAAAGATATTTTGTCTCCTACTTTAGCTTTAATGGTGTTGCCTACAACCGTTACCCCATTGACTGAAGCCTCGATGGCTGCCGTAGGTCTATCCAAATTCTGGACCATCACATTTTTAGTCACTTCATTGGTTTCTCCATTAGCGGCCGTTACTTTGAGCGTTATACTTTTAGGCCCTGCCTCATCAAAAGTGTACTGGACTATAGAACCCGTAAGCGCAACCCCTCCTGGAAAAATCCATTGATAACTATTCCCAGCCCCACTTTTAGCTCTAAAAGTTGCCGGCTTTCCTTTTATAACAGTCGAGGCGGCCTCAACGAGGCCGCCCAAACACATAAGGAACAGAAATAATACGAAGATAAATGGTCTCATGACTAGTTGACTTCAAAATCAATCGGAACCGTTGTTTCAACATTAACTGTTTTAACAAGTGGCTCTGATCTAAGGAAACCCCCTTCATAAGATTCTACCACTACTAGTTCTACTTTTTTCGAACCAGTCGTTTTAAATTCATAATTAATTTCTGGAGAGTTCGATTGTTGAAAATCACCATCAAAGTTCCAGAAATATACAAGTCCTTGATTGGTTCCAGCCGTGTTAATACTCTGACGAGCATTGAATCTAAACTCTGCTGGCTTGTTTGAATTATTAGTTGAACTACTGTCAAACTCAGCCGTTGGCTTATTGGTAATAACCTGAATAATACGAGTAAAGGTATCAATCATTCCCACCACATTGTGAACTTCAAGGTTCACTTCATATCGCCCTGGAGCTGAAAATTTAACTTCAGCTTGTTGTCCAAAGGTTCCAGCAAAACATCCTCGAGAAACATTCTCTTCATCTCTAATGTTATCAAAAACTTCATCTTCTGCTGCTGGCTTACAATACCATTTGTAGTTACTGATAGAGCCAATACTGGTGGTTGTAGCGCTCGCATCCAGCGGTAAGATTTCTCCTACTACTACTCGAGATTTATTCATATTGAAATAAGCGTTAGTTCCCCCAACAACTAGATCTTTTCTTACAGGAATTTGTTTTCCATCTAGCGTTTGGATAATCGCTCTTATCAGGTAAGATTTTTCTTCTCCAAACTGATGTTTTACAAACGCTTCAGGATCATTGGTCGTATCAAGAATAGCCTGAGTCCGATCTCCGAAATCAATAATCGCTCTCGCTTGAATCCCCAACGTAAACGCAAGGCCTTTTCGGGCCACTTCTGGAACCGCCACTGATGTACCTCCAAAATCCTGTACGCCTCCATTTGGATACTTATCTTCCAGTAATTCGTCTTCTTCCTCATTATTCAGACGGTTAGAGTCATCATTAAGCCCTGATCCAATATCAAGACTTTCAATGCCACTCCCTTCTACTTCTTTAAGGCTTTTAATTATAAGCAGTGTAGAAACATCATTAAAGAGTGAATCTGCCGCCCCCGGGTCATTTTCAACTAGGTCTGTAATATCAGTACTCGTTCCATCAGGATTAATAACGGTAGTTCGTCCATCATTGCCGGTCACTACAACCCCCTCTGTTGTAGGGTTTACTGTAGTTCCTGGCACCGTTGGAGTTGAAGGAGTTCCGCCTGAAATCAAAGGCGTTCCTGACGCTCCATCACGATCATCTCCTCCGATTCCTGCATTTTTAATAATCGTGTTTACTAAGGCATAAGAAGCCAGCACCACCAAAATACCAATAACTGCAAAAATAATAATTTTTTTAGATTTCTCCATGTTACTGTCATCTCCAACAGAAACGACATAAAGGTAACCCGCATAAATCACCATCGCGACCGCAATAAGCCCCAAGAAGGTAAGCGTAAAATTCAATACATTTAAAATATATTGCCTCAGCGATGTATTTTCACCAATTCGGTTAAATTTATCAGCATCTGGGAGTTCAAAGGCTCCATCTGGAGTCACACCAGATCCACCATTAATACCATCAAAAACATTGTCAAAATTAGCCGAAATAACGGTTCCCCCAGAAAGATTAAACCCTCCAGTACTAACCGGGCTAAACACAGGATTACCGCTGCTCCCACCATAGCTAAAATTACTGGATGTACTGCCGCCTCCATAGTAATATCCGCCTCCACCAGAAGAACCTCCTCCAAAAATACTTCGCACTCCATTCACGAGGTTAGATCCATTTTGTAGCGCATTAAGTCCGTTACTAATACCTCCCAAAATATTTCCACTAGAAAAAGAGTTAACCGCATTAGAAATAGAGCCCACCGTATTGGAAAAAGCATTTCCCAAACTTCCAAAGAAAGCCTGCCCCGTCACAGGGGCGAGAAGAAGTGATAAAACTAAAACGAAACCGAATATTTGTTTTTTCATGTATTTTAGAAAACCGCTTCCATCACGGTGTTAACAATAGCATAAGCTGCAAGGATAATGAGTATCCCGATCACAACCCAGATAATAATTTTTTTGGCCGTTTCCATACGACTGTCGTCGCCAAGAGAAGTAATGTAAACAAAACCAGCCCAAACCAGAGCCACAACAGCAATTAAGGCAGTAACAGACAATAAAAAGTTAATCCATCCAATGATAAGTTCTTTTATATCACGTTCTTTGGAAACATTATCATCCAAGAATTGCTCCGTGATAAGAGCGCCTTCCTGCAACCCAGGCCCGTTAAATACTGGCCCTCCATAAGGCAAATTCACCGCTCCTCCACTACTGGAAGTATTAATGACAGCGTTATTACGTGTAGGTTCTAAGACTCGATCCAAATAATCAGAAAGCCCAGAAGTGCTTGTCCCTGTAGTATTAGCACTCTTAATTCCTTCACTATTGCCTGTATCAATACTACTAGTGATAAAATCATTAAAATCCCTAGCTGAAGCGTCTAACTGAAACATAAAAATACAGGCAAATGAACACAAAACGCCCATCAAGCCCCAATTAAATATCATCTTTGCCTGTTTCATTGGTATTTATTTTATTCTTCATATTATATCATAAGATATTTTTGTATTCAAGCCCAAAAAATTATGCATAAATGAGGCTAAAAGACCGTACTTGAATAAAAAATAGAGGAAGATATGCTGTAATCTACAAAATGAGAGTTGATAAATGGATCTGGGCCGTGCGAATGGTAAAATCTAGAACTTTAGCCGGAGAATGCTGTAAAAGAGGGCAAGTATGGATAAACCAAGAAAAAGCCAAACCTGCCAAAACCCTCCACATAGGGGACATTGTAGAAGTTGAAATAAAATCGGTTTATAAAAAATACAAAGTCACTGGATTTATACCCAAAAGAGTAAGCGCTGAACTCGCCGCACAGAACTTTGAAGACTTAACCCCAAAAGCTGAACAAACTCAAACCTCTAGCACAGAACCTCAATTTTGGGGACAGAGAAAAAAAGGCGAAGGCCGCCCCACAAAGAAAGATCGAAGAAAGATTGACGAAGCTAAACTTCTAGATGAAATTTAAAAAACGAGGCGCTTACAATTTTAGCATCGCGCCTCGTTTAATTAGAAAGCTTAAATTCAAGTAATTAGCGATTCTCACATCTGAGGAACTGTTTTTGTTCTTCGCAGATTTTTGAGAAATCTTCATCACTTTCATAACACTCACTCCACTCTCTCCAGATAGTTTTACACTGAGACTGGTTTTTACATTCCAGTTCATCATAAATCTGATTACACGCTTTTTCATCTAGTTCAGTTCGTGCGACCTCATTTAAATCATCCCAAGTATGGGCCTCAATAACATTGGGGGAGATAGTGTAGAAGTGATCCCCAATATAGATAATTCGTTGAACATTGTATTCATGGTTTCCGTGTCTTCGAGTTCCCTTCTCACTCCAATAATCATCTGTATAGTGAGTTACTTTGCCTCGAAGTGTAAATCCATCATCTAAATCAATATCATAAACAAAGGCCCCATTATAAACCTGTTTTGTTGGCTGGTAGTTATTTTTAGCCGGCCCATCTTTAGCCATTACCGAAATAGGAAGCCCCAAAATACCTTCACGTTTATCAAACAAGAAAGCTTTGTGGTTATTGAGTACTTCACTGTAAGTGCCCGTGTCTCCAATGATTTTTTTGTGCGTTTCACGAGGATTTGTGACATCACTCACATCAAAGATAGAAATTTTAAGCCCTAGGACTTCATCCGACGTTAGACGATCATCTTCTTCAGCCCCTTCTTTCACCTCTTTTCCAAGCCCAATAAGGTGATTCTCATCATAGGGGTGTAAGTAATCTGACCATCCAGGGATTTTGAGTTCTCCCAAAACTTTGGGATTATTCGGATCAAGATCTAGAACAAACAATGGATCTACGTGTTTAAACGTCACCATATACCCTTTCTGCCCCATAAATCGAACTGATTTAATACTTTCTCCTGGAGCAATCCCGTCTACAAACCCTGTCATTTTTAAACCTGAATCTAAAATATTCATTCGTGAACCTTCTTGGTCAAGTTGAGTCGCAATTCGAAAATGACCGCTTTCGGCTTCACTCATAGAAAACTGATTCAGTATTCGCCCAGGCACAGAACCCTTAGCGGTAAATTCGATATCATTTCCCTTTAGGGCAAACTTATAAATTTCGGTGAGAGGCTCGTAATGCCATCCATCCCAAGTTCGGTTTTGTATAAATCGTTCTCGGTGTTGAGTTCGGGTCACATACAAATTCTTTCCAGAAGCATAGAGTTCTTCTCCACTTCCCAGCATCATAGTCCGTCCTACTTTTTGTTCGATATCTTTGGTGTTAATAGCCGCAACAATAAGGTAGTTTGGCTGCTCAAAATTCGGGAAATAATAAATATCATGACACGGAACAATCATCATCTTCTCTTCACTACTAGCCGAATCCCTCAGGACTGGTAAATCCGTTTCTGAAAACACCGGCATAGGTCTCCCCCACCAATAATTTTGGTATTTGTTGGTAACCAGATAAACCATATCTCCAATCTTTCGAGAATTAGTGTAATTTCCTTCAACACTTACTTTCCGAATTATTTGGGGAGCTTGGTTTTCAGGGTCAGAAACATCAAATGAAGCAACTACTGTAAACTGTTTATTCGTCCCGCCTGGATAAAGGTAACCACGTCCCGGAGCAACAGCTAAGGCCACTTCGTTGCTAGGCGGATCCACAAATTCTACTTCTCCTAAAGATTTCATATCTAAAGACTCTAAAATATCATCCAAAGGAGCCTCTTTTTCTAGCTGTGTTGGAAATACTTCATCTTCTAAAAATGGTTCTGGCACTGGCAAAGGCACTGGTTTATCGTAGTTAACATATTCATTCATTCCTCCAACAACCGTCAAAATTCCGTTGTCTACATACATTTCACGAGCCCAAAAATTTTTGGCATTATCTACTGTAAAATTGGCTACTTGTTTAAGCTCTGTAGCCGGATAAGCCTCTACAATTCGAATCGTATTGTTTCGGATCATGTAGATATATTTTCCATCATTTTTAATAATATCGGCTTCATCCACTCCAAATTCTTGGACATTAGTGGTTGAGTAATTTGAAGCCCCTCCAGCACCAACCCCTGTACTACTATCAGAGGAAACTTTAGCTGACTCAGACCTTGCCATAGCCGCTTGTGGCACAGTCGAAACTTCAGCTTCAGCAAAATCCTCCATCAACATATTGACTCGACCTCCAAAAAATTGATTTCTCTGGGGGCCTTGCCGTTTTTGATATCGTTCCATTTGGACACTTAGATCTTTACAGGAAGTAATTTTTGGAAGTTCTCCAAGCTCAGCATTATCTACATCATTTCCAGTTTGAAGCCCCCAAATCATTTGGGCCATTTCACCACGGTTTAGTTTTTGGCCAAAGGTTTCAATAGATTCAGCCACTACCTTATGGCCTTGAAGCGCTCTAATAAATTGCTGATACCAAGGTTCTGTAGTATCGGTCACTTCGGTATCCAATTCATTTACTTTAGCCACAATTTTACTAGCTTCAGAAAATTTAATTGGATCTCCAGGACGAAAACTGCCATCCGGATAGCCTTCAACAATACCTGCCTCTGTAGCACTACAAATCACATTGTAGAACCAGTGTTTTCGCTCTACATCACTGTAGATTCTACTGCCTTTTTCACACCCTTCTTTAACTAGATTCCCAGCTTTGAGAACAATTTTAAGAAACTCAGCCCGGTTGATTTCTTTCTCTGGCTTAAAGGTTCCATCACTGTAGCCTTCAATAATCCCTTCATCGGCCAGGTATTCTACCGCCTTTGAGGCTGAAGTGCCTTTAGCATCTTCTAATTGTGCGAGGGCGAGAGGGGTTCCCCAAAAACCAGCCGAAAACGCAACCAGTAACACTAATTTTTTCATGAAATACGAGGTTATAGATTAATTTATGTTTCTGTATACGCCGATTTTACCCTCCGTGTGACAAAAGGGCAAAAAGACCTATAAACCCAGAATTGAAAAAATTACTGTTTCATGCTAAAATACCAAGATGAGTATTCATGATATGAAGGGATTTGAGGATCCAACTGTATTAGATCCAACAACTAATCTTCCAGAACAAAGCCTAGAGGGAGAGATTAATTCGTACCTAAATCTTATATCAGACCTAAAAGCCGACCTTTCAGGTGAAAAACGGGCCATTGTTTGGGAGGTTATAGATAAGTTTGAAATGTTCTTTCGCACGCTTCAGGAAGAAATGAATAACCTTCAAGATGAAAGAAATCTAAAGCTCGTTCGCGAAGTTTTATCCTGGGTGGATGAATGCTGGGAAGCTTCTTATGAGTCCTTCCACAAAGGGGCTGACCAGTCTTATTTTGTAGAACTAGACCGACATCTTAAAGAAGGGTTTTTAGTTTTTAGTAAATTTGTCCAAGACGCCTCACATTTAGAAGAACTTAACTCAGAAAAAAACGCCGAAATTAAAGAGAGAGTCACGCACAAAACCCAAACCTCTCGAGTAGCAGTGAGAACATTTCTAATTAAGGCCAGTGCTATTGCTGGCCTCATCACTACAAACACTTTAGAAAAAGGGCCGTCAAACATATCCCCCCCCCTAAATACCCCACCCACTATTGCTGACCCTGAAAAGCCAGTCAAAGCCAGCCCCGCTGAACAAACAATCGATGAAATTGCTGAAATCCTCAGACAAGAGGTCATTGAAAAGGAAGTCCCTGAAAAGAGTGCAGAGTATGCCCCTCACTACACCCATCTTATTGAAACCGAGAGATCGATAATGGAAGCTCGATACCTCAATGATGTTTCTAAACCTCAAAAACTAAAAGACCTCAAGGCAATGATCACTGATTTTGGCAAAAGCCCCCTTCGTCCTACTTTCGATAACATGCAGATTATCCCGGCTTTTGTAGGGCTTGTAGAGTCTGACCTCAATCCAGACGCTTACAACAAAGGGAGCAAAGCCGTAGGAATGTTCCAATTTTTACTCAGGTCAGGCCCCTTCGGGAATCCTAAAGTTTTAGATAAAATTATGGCCAATCCTGAGCTTTTTGATATTGGATTTATGGACATGCTTAAAAAATTAAAACAGGAGTCTGAAAATATATACTTTTTCGATTACGTACAAGACAAGCTCAAAAGTGATTCTGAATTCAAGCAAGAGTATCTAAAAGAACTCAAAAAAATAGCCTTTGATTACAAACAAAGCCACCAAATTGCTATGTTTTATCTAAAAACACTCCAGGACCAAGTAATAAATCTTGAAACTTCCCATAGAGTTGAATTCAGATCTCCCAAAGATGTAGGAGACTTCACGCTTTTTGCCTACAACGCTGGCATGACTTTTACTAAAGCGGTAGTGGCCGCTATAAAACAAAATCCAAATATAGAATTTACAGAAGAAGGCAGGCACTTAGCCATCAGCATGGATCAAATAGCCCAATATGCAGAATACATTATTGAAAAACTAGAAGCGAACACGCACAAAAAACAAGGCGACCTATACTCAGGTATAGCCAAGAACCAAATACGCGGAAAATTCCACGAAGCCATTAGGTATCCTGCCAGGCTCAGGATTGCCCAAGAAATGCATCAAAAATCTTCTCCAGAATTGAGCGTCACTCAGACTCAATAAAAAATTTCTTTTATCTGAGCAAAACGTTCTAAAAAATTTTTGTGCCACACATCGTGATACTGAGACTGGAACTTTTGAATAAGAGCTAATTTCTGATTATTTAGTTTTTGGGTTTGAGGGGTTTTGATTCCATGTACTTGATACTTCAGAACTTTAATTCCTGGAAAGTCACGCAGCACATGCTGAACGCCTTGAGCTGTGGCCCGATGGTCTTTATGCGTGTCTAACCCCTCATGTGGTATATACACCATTTCAGGGTCGTAATTATCAATGAGTTCCCTCACGATGTCGCTCAACTCATTTAAACTATAACCAGCTCCAGGACGATAACTAAGGGCGTTTGTCTTAGCTTGTCTGGTAAAGTCAGATCTGATGTCTTTATTCCATTCCAAGTCACTTAAATGCCCATCAGGAAAATTTAAAAAAAATAAATCTTTAGACCTTAATCCCAAAGATCTTGCTGCCAAAATAGATTCCCTACGACGAGTTTTTCCATAGTTTTGGGACATTTCTTTCGACTTAGTCGTCAGTCCGTCCCCATTAGTGAGGTACACCACTTTCACGCTTTTCCCGCTTTTAAGTGCCATTGAAATCATTTCACCACAACAGAGAATTTCATCATCTGGATGCGGCGAAAAGACCATCATATCAGTAGCTGTATTTTGAGGTTTTTCCCGTTGATGCCCAAGAGGCAAAAATACATTATTTTGGTTCTGTCTTCGATTCTCCATTCGCTGAAAAAGGCCTCTATTATGAGACTGAGAAGAACTCCCCCCATAATCCACTGGTTGAGCCAACGCCGTATCCATGAAAACAAAAAGACTCAAAAACCACATCAAGAATAAGGTAGAAGGGAAAACTAAAAAAGAAAAGGAGAAACATAAAATTTTTTTAAAACGAAAGATTCGAGAAACGGCGTAATTTTTAAAATAAGCGTATTGTAAAACATACACGTTTAAAAAAATTATAAACGTGACAAAGAAACTTACAGTTTAAAAAGGTTTTTAACCCGCTACACGATACACTTCATCCAGGGTAGTTTCTCCCAAAATCACCTTCCGAACTCCATCTTCAAAGAGGGTAATAAATTCTGGATGTTCTTCACGAGCTAGCTGAAAACATTCAATTTCAGTTTTGTTTTCGGAGATAGCGGTCCGCAAATTTTCCGTAAAATCAACCATTTCACAAATGACGGTCTGTCCAATATACCCCGTATGAGAACAATGCTCACATCCTCTTGAAACTGGCACTTCCAACACAAGTGCGTCATTGTTTTGGGTTTCTTTTACCGGATCTAACCCTTTTTGGGCAAGCGCCATTTGAACCTCTCTGTAACCTCCTTGCAGACGAGCAATAGCAGATTTAACTTCTGGATTATTATTCAGATCTAGCTTCATAGTTGTAGCACAATGCGGACAGACCCGCCGAAGAAGACGTTGAGCAATAATCGCATTAACTGAGGCCGCTACGTTGTAACTTTCTAACCCTAAATTTCGTAATCGAGTCACCGCCCCCAAGGCTGAATTGGTATGCAGCGAACTCAAAACAATATGGCCAGTCAGCGACGCTTCTGATGAGAGATGCGCCGTATTAAACTCACGAATTTCACCAATCAGAATCACATCGGGGTCATGACGAAGCAAGGCTTTAAGCCCATTAGAAAAGTTATAGTCAGAATTTTCATTAACTTGAGACTGAGTCACGTTATCCAAATGATATTCAATCGGATCTTCAAGCGTCACGAGCTTTTTCTCCGAGTCATTCAGCGTTGAAAGCATTGAATAAAGCGTCGTTGTTTTCCCACTCCCCGTAGGTCCTGTAACTAAAATCATTCCATTTTTATGCCGAAGAGCCGATTCAATTCGCTCTTTAATCGTGCGATGAAAACCAAGCTCTTCAAAATTTTTAATCCCTTTTCGGCTATCAAGTACCCGCATCACCACTGACTCAAAAAACTCAGTTGGAAGAGTGGAAACCCTCAAATCAACAGATCGATCATTAGCCACAAAAGACATGTGCCCATCTTGAGGGATGTTTGAAATATTGGATTTCATCCCTGATTCATACTTGATCCGAGATACCATTTTTTTGGCTTTTCCAAGGTCTAAGTCCGAAATATTATGCAAAATTCCATTAATTCTAAACCGCAAAACCGCTCGATCTTCGTACGGTTGAATATGAATATCTGAAGCCTTTAGCTGAATCGCCACAATCTCAATTTCATTCAGCGCTTTTTCGGCTGGAAGGCTTTTGAGTTTTTCATCTAAGTGACCCAACTCTAAGAACTGCTGTTCAAAAGTTTGGTTCTCTCTTTCATCAAAGTCTTCCGTCTTTTCAACCGTTTTTTTATTAATCAGATCAGACTCATAGAGTGGCAAAATAGCATTGAGGCTGGTCTGAGAACAAACTTCAATCTCAACCTCAAAGTCTTTTTCTTCAAACGCCTCAATAACTTTCACCAGATGAATCCCTTCTGGTTGGGTAGTCGCGAGTTTAACTTTGTACCCACTCCGAAAAAAAGGAACCGTTTGCGCTTTTTGCGCGGCTGATTCTGGAAGGAGTTTTAAAACCTCAGGATTAAGCGGATAATGTACCAAATCTATGTAGGATAACCCCAAATCTTTGGCTAGCTTTTGAGCTTCACGCTCTTCAAAAGCCTGATTAATCGCTTGCACTGGGGCTGTAGACGCATTATCTGCCATCAGAAAATTATATCACAAAATGTACAAAAACTCAAACTACAAAATACATCACAAAAAGTTTTATAAATGCGCAAAAAAAGTATTAGAATGGGGCAAACAAACAATAATAGATGCATAAAATTGAAACTATAGAAAAAACTAAAAATCAGAGTTGGTTAGGACGAATTTTGTTGTTTTTCATCATTCTTACAGCTGTAGGAACTCTCTGGGTTACTTGGGAGTATTTCCAGGTTCAAAAAAATATGGCTAAGTTTGAAACCGCCATCCAAAATCAAAACGAAAACATCAACAAGCTCAAACAAAATGGACAGATTGGTGAAAAAACGAGAGCTAAAGAAATCCTCACCAAAGCCGAAAACTACAGAATTATCTGGTCTGATGTAGCCCAAAAACTCATCCAAGAACTAGAGGAAGAAGGCCTTATAGAATTTAATAATGTTAATGCTGGGAGAAATCAGCAAATTGCCGTAAACGGAATGGCTAAAGACCTCCGATCTATTGCTAAAATCTTAGTAAAAACGAAAAATCACCCAAATTTTGAAGACGTTTTTATTTCACAAATGTCTCAGATAGAAGACACTCCAAACGGGGCTTATACATTTTCTATGAGCCTGCAATATGTTGAACAAAAATAAATGATAAAATTGCTTACCTGGCTTTCAATTTTAGCCATCCCGGTCTACGGATTCTGGATCGTCCCCAAATATAACGAAGTAAAAACTCGGAAAGTACACCTGCAAAACTTAGCCGAAGAAAGTAGAAAAAAGACAGAAGAATTCAAAACCCTTAAAGCGCAAGAAAAAGCGCTTAAAAGTGAAGCCTTTGAAGCCATTTTAGCCCAGGTTCCCCCCACCATACAGCAGGAAAGACTTATTGTAGATCTTCAACGCATTGCTCAGGAATCCGGCTTTATTTTTAAGAGCCTCGGATTTGCCAAAGGACAAAATCCAGAGGTGGAATCAGCAGAGGTAAAAATTAATTTTTCTGTACGCGGAAGAAAAGACAATCTTCCAAAATTCTTAGCTAAAATTGAACAAAACCCAAGATTTCTGGGGATGGAAAATTTAGCCTATAGTATAGAAGATTTAGAGGGACTCAATGTGATAAACATGTCAGTATCAGTCTTCGCCTTCTCGCAAACAAGTCTCCCATAATGAATCACCACTCGCCTTCACCCCATAATCATGCACATCACAAGCCCTCGGCCCCTAAAAAGGAAGCCCAGCTCGATTTTTGGACGTATGTAAAAAACCCAAAAATTAGACCGGTGATTTATGGCGTCACCAACAGGCAAAATGATCCTTGGTATGCAAAACTGAATGATTTGTTGCTTGATCACCAATCATTAGCGCTCAAGGACAAATCTAGATTTTTTCATTCATTGAAATTACTTGTAAATTCAGGGGTTCAATTTATACGAGCACTAGAAATGCTCTCTGAGCGAACCAAGCATGTACGTTTCTCCCGTATTCTTAAAACCATTGCCTACGACATGGAACACAATGGGATGGCTTTTTCTGAAGCTATTCAGAAGTACCCACCTATATTTTCGCAGTCAGAAGTAAAAATGATTTATTCTGGAGAACTCACTGGAAAAATTGATAAAACTCTAGAGTCAATTGCCACTCAATTGCAAAAAAATATTGAGCTAGAAATGAAGGTGCGCTCTGCCTTAATGTATCCGGCCACCGTCATGGTCGCTATTGTCTTAGCTGGAGCCGCCGTGATGCTCTTTATCGTACCTAAACTTAGTGGTCTGTTTAATGAGTTTGGAGCCGAGCTTCCATTCGCTACGAAGCTTCTCGTAGGCATGTCTAACTTCATGGTTAGTTTTTGGTGGCTCCTGCTATTTATGGCAATGGCTACTTACTTTGGCTTTACCAACTGGCGTAGAAGCGAAGAAGGCAAGCGTAAGTGGGATAGGCTTATGGTTACCCTCCCTATTGTTTCGCCTATCGTGAATCACATCCAAACCGTTCGGATTAGTAGTAACTTTGCAACACTGATGGAGTCTGGAATTCCGCTTAACAAAGCCCTTAGAGTGTTAGCTGAAATTGTTCCTAATTCGGTGATATCAGACGCTCTCTTCAATATTGAAGTTGAAGTACGAAAAGGGAGTCCGCTACATGAGTCTTTTCTTCGTCAAGAAGTCCTTGATCCAGTCATAGGAGAGATGGTAGAAGTAGGAGAAAAAACTGGACAAATAGCGCCTGTACTAAAAAAACTCGGCGAACAATATGACCTAGAAGTTGAAGCGCAACTCAAAAATCTTTCTACCGTGATTGAACCCCTCATTATTTTGGTAGTAGGGTTGGCCGTTGTCTTTATGATGTTTGCAGTACTGACGCCGATATTCCAGATGCAACAGCTATTTTCTACCACCTAAAGTAAAGGATGAAAAGACGTTATAAAAAAACCGGATTCTCTTTGGTGGAGTTACTCGTAACCGTTACCATCATTGGTCTTATTACAGCTATTGCTGCTCCTAGTTATCTTGAATACTACCGAAAAACAAACCTCGATAATGCGACAAAACTGCTACAAGCCAGCCTCAATGAAGGCTTTTCTAAAAGTCGATCCCAAGCCCATCACTACGAAGTCTCTGGCGAAAAAGATCAGCCCTTTTTTGTAATTAAAAAATGCGAGGATAAAACCTGTAGTTCTACTACAGCGCTCTATTCTTTAGCTCAAACGACTTTCCCAGGAGATGTACAGATAATTTCTGAGGCCTTTCGTATTCGATTTTTAGCGCCTCATGGAGACCTCGAATTTCCAGATGATGCGAGCCTTGAACATCTCACTATAACACTCAAGACCCATCACTATGATTCTCGAACCAAAATATACAAAAATTCAGGTCTTATTGAACGCCTTCCCTAATGTTTCTAAAAATTTTAAGCTCCAAGAACTTACAAAACTCAAACCAAAAAAGTTTGGGAACGAGTACTTATAATTTGATAGTTTCAAAAACAAGAAATTTGAAGAAATATAAAAATAACACAGATAAGTGTATGAATTCTATACACGATCGAAGCTCTTTTTTTACTAACAATAAAGTGCGCCGTTTTTCAAATCATCAAAAAGGATTTACGCTTATTGAAACTATCGTTGTGATGGTCATCCTGGCCGTCGCTATGTCGGGGGCTCTATACATTTTGAGTACTATTCTTTTTGCCACGGAAAAAAACCAATACCGACTCACCGCTGTATACCTAGCTCAAGAATGCGCTGAGCTTGGACGAAACGTGAGGGATACTGCGTGGAAAAAGAAACTTCCCTGGGATTGTGCCTTTAATGGCCTTGGGCTCAATACCCCTATGACCATTGCGCCTGATCACAATCATTCAGCACCTCCAGTATGTGGACATAATTTTGGGATACACTTTCAACAAAGTCTCAGTCTAGACGACCAAAAACTCTACCAACAGGGAAGTCTTATTAACCACAACCACAGTGGAGACGCATTAAAATTTAGACGATTCTTGGAAGTTACCGCCCAAACCAACGATCAAATACAATTTGACTGCGAGGTAAATTGGGAATTTCGCGGAAATCTGGAAAAAACCAGCATTAGCTCTGTACTCACTAACTGGCGCAAAGAATGAAACACAAGCACACCGGTTTCAGCCTCGTAGAGCTATTGGTAGCGATGGTTATCACCGGTATTATGTTTACCTCTGTAACCGCTAGCTATTGGCTTTTTCTCCAAAGCCACCTAAAAGCCGAAAACACACGACTCTTACAACAGGAAGTTCGTTTTGCCATGACTCGTATCACTGACAAAGTCAGAGCCTACAACCTCCACTACACTGAATATCAAACGGGGGGGAATTGCGGCCCTAATCTTAACCAGAACGAAGTACTCTGCTTGCAGGGATATCATTTCAAAAAACAGGGAGATAATGTCCTTATGAATGATCAACCCCTGTTTTCAGATAATCGCGTCATGGTGGATTCTGTGTTCTTTGATTTTTCACCTGCCCAAGATCCACTAAAAAATCTTGCTAATCCAGATCTACAAATACAACCAAAGGTAACCATTTACCTACGAGTGAAATCGAAGTTTTACCAAGAAGTTCAATTCCAAGCCCAGACCACTATTTCTAGCCGCCAATATCGAAACTAATGGAAAAAAAATTAGCTAAAAACGCCTCCAAAAAACAGCGCGGTTCAGCCCTGTTGTTAGCGGTATTGCTTTCTGGGCTCATGCTTACAATTGGACTGAGTGCTACCCAAATGCTACTCAAAGAGATAACCGCTTCAGCGGATCTAATGATGTCTGAAAAAGCCTATTTCAGTGCTGAAGCTGGAGTGGAAAAGTCACTTCTCTGGCTCCGTAATAATCCTATAGAACATCTAGAAGATCATACCGAAAACATTGGACCAGAAGCAGAAGTAAACATCAATATTATTAACCGCATAAATGCCGTTCCAGGAGATGCTATCCCTAATGCATTTACCTTCACCCTAAATCCATTACAGAATCAAAAATTTAGGCTTCAAGTTGATCAAGATGAAAATCTCGGTGTAAATGTACAACCCATCAACAATCTAAAGCTGGATATCACTCCTGAAAGTGGCAGCCCCAAATTTAACTGGAAGATTTTGTGTAAAGATTCAGCAGGAAAAACCCTCGCCCTTCAAAAAACCGAAACCTCTAACCCGGCAGGAAATAACTTCCTCAATAAAATTGGAAACTTAGATGATGGGGGAACGACCAACTTTAATGGATGGTCAGGTATAGACAAAACTACTTGTTTTTTCTCTATTCAAAACCTAGCTACAGCTTCAGCCGAATTTAGATTTTATGAATCTCCAACCGCTCCTCACAAAGCCACGGTAACCACTATTGGCAAAAGCGGAAACCGACAAAAAATTACGGCCTTTGACTACGCTCAAAAAAACCTCGGGTCACTCTTTGACTTTGGCATCCTTCACACGGAACAGGGGTTATAGCAATTTATCCTGTTCAAAATTATCCTTCCCTTCTAATTGGGAAACCTTATCAATTTGGTTTTGTAGTTTTTGATTTTCTGATTGAACATCCAACATTTTGGTATTGGCATTCCCCAAATGCTTGGCCAAAACTCCCAGTCCTTCATCTAGCCGTTCAGCTTGCGATTTAACAGCTGTAAGTTCAGCCAAAGCTCTCTGAGCTTCTTTAGCAAATTCTTGGCTTCTATAAGCATGCAAAATCACTTGTAAGACATGCACTATCGTATTAGGCCCAGTAAGTAATATTTTCTTTTCCCGGGCATGCTCGTAAATATCGCGCGATCTCACCGCCGCTTCGTAGTAAATATTCTCATTAGGCAGAAACAGTATCGCAAAATCTAAAGTTTCAGACTCCGGACGAATATATTTAGACACATCATTAATGTGTTTCTTCATGTCTGACAAAAATTGTTTTTGCGCTACTTCACGTTGTTCATCGGTTTCCGATTCTACAATCGCTTCAAAAGCGGGTAATGGAAACTTAGCATCTATAGGGATAAGTCCATTACTGGTTCGGATGATACAATCTACCACCATCCCGGTTCCTAGACTGTACTGACGTTCCCAGAGAGAAGCTGGAAGCACATTTTTTAAGATTTCTTCTAGGCTTTCTTCCCCCATATTCCCTCGTCCTTTTGGCGCTCGCAGAACTTTATCTAAGCTTTCAATTTTAGACCCGATCTCTCCCATCTTTCCTAACTCTTTCTGAAGGTGACCGATAACGCTCGAAGATTTATCTAAACGTTCATTGAGTTGCTTAGATGATTCTGACAGCTTGGTATCTACGGTACGATTTACGCGATGAAATTCTTCTCGAAGCGATTTTGAGTTTTCTCGAAGCTCATTCCGCAGACTCTCCTGTTCTCTGTACCGATCCTCTCTATCACGGTGAAAGGTGTCCAGCATTTCTCGCATCTCTTGGTTATCTTCTGACCCTTGGTTTTGTTTCCATAACAAAAAACCAATAATCACAAAACTAAACACCATTACCGCTCCCATAAAAATTTCTACGTCCATAGTATGGAGATTTTAGATTAAAAATTGGGAATTGAAAATACTTATTAACTCCTCGGTAAAGGCGAAGCTTCAGAAACAAACATAATAATGGTACCCAAAAAAACTAATCCCAGAACAATCATTACAAACCAACCGAAAATATTACAAGTATCGAGCAAAAACTCTCCAGCAAGCTCCCACCAATAATCCTGAAAAATTTCTTCATCTAAATCATCTATTGGTGCACGCAATCTAATCTTTAAGGCCATAATATCAATGATAGCCCAAATCCATATCAGATTTAACACTATGAGAAAAAAGACCCCTGAGAATTTCAGTTTCTTAGCAAAAACCAACAAGGTTATCTCTGTAGCTTTCCAACAATTTTTAAGATACATAAGATACTATTCTAATTTTTTAAAAACTATAGAATTTTTAACCCATTGTAAATAGTAGAAAAAATCCGCCTTTCGGCGGATTTTGGTAATTGAACATTGATAGTTGAAACTTTGATACCCGTATTAACGTTTCGCCCATTGCGGTGAACGTCGAGCTTTTTTCAACCCTGGTTTTTTACGTTCTTTAGTTCGAGAATCTCGTGTAAGGAACCCTTCTCCTTTAAGTTGTTCTCGGTAACTTGGGTCTTTTTTTACAAGCGCCCGAGCGATTCCAAGTCGGATAGCGTCAGCTTGAGCTTGTTTTCCTCCTCCTCGAGTAATGATTTCAAGATCTAGATCTTTTTTTATTCCAAGGAGTTCAAGTGGTTGTTGAATAGTATGTACCATTTCTTCATTATCTGCCCATTCTCGGAGTTTTTTTCCGTTAATACTGAGTTCACCAGATCCTTCTGGGTAAAGTCTTACAGTAGATACTGCGTTCTTTCTTTTTCCGTTTGCGTAAAAATAAGCGCTTTTAGCCATAATAATTCTTATAGATTAGGGAGAGGTTCTGGGTTTTGAGCCGCGTGAGGATTTTCTGATCCCACAACCAAATGCAAACGACGCATTTGAGGCTTTCTAAGTTTAGTCTTTGGAAGCATTCCAGAAACCGCTTCTTCCAGCATTCGTTTAGGGGATTTTTCTCTAACTTCTTTAAGTGAAGCTACTTTTAATTTCCCAAGAAATCCTGAATGTCGGTAATATTTTTTAGATTCTTCTTTGTTGCGACTAACCACTACTTTTTCTGCATTAAGCACAATCACATGATCCCCTCCGTCGCTGTGTGGTGTGAAATCTACACGATTTTTCCCTCGAAGCACATTAGCGATAGTTACCGCTAGGCTGCCTAAAGTTTTACCTTCAGCATCTACTACAAACCATTTTCGGTCTGCGTTTTTAACGTTCTGTCTAAGCGTTGTCTTTTGCATTATTTAGTCTTGAATAAGTTCTACTAGTACCATATTTGAAGCATCCCCAGCTCGCACACGAGTTTTGGTCTGACGAGTGAAACCGGAAGTCTTTTTGGTTCCTTCAGCATAGGCGAGAGCTTTTTTTGAAGCGCTTTCTGTGAAGATTACTTGTTTGAGATCACGAATAGCGTTGTACTTGTGTTCTCTCGATTTAATCTTGGTAATAAGCTTCTCAGATTCACTCGCTAGAGCTTTAGCTCGGCTATCGGTGGTTTCTACTTTTCCGTTTTCAAACAGAGAAGTAAGAAGGTTTCGGACCATTGCTTTTCGTTGATCAGCTGGTCGATTCAAAATCGCTTTGTTATTTCGGTGTCTCATGATTAGTTGGTAGGTTCTTCTACAGTTTCTGTTTGAGGGGCTGGAGGCATTCCAGCTCCTGGAGTGTATCCTCGTTCTCGAAGTACTTGCTCAAGCTCAGTTTTGGCTTTTTGTCCAAACCCTCGAAGTTGAGTGAGTTGGCTCATGGGCGTTTTGAGGAGTTCTTCAACAGAAGTAATACCTCCGTTTACTAGAGCATTAAGCGTTCTCTGAGAGAATCCAAGAATATCAATAGGCGTGAAAGACTCTTCAGCTGCGGCTACATTGGCTTGACGCTCGGCATCTTCTTTCGCTTTGATAGCAGAGAAGCTAGTTGTAAAGTCTTCATCGGTATAGGCGTCTTTTTCATTGAAAAGACCAAAGTAGCTTTGCAGAATTTCAGCGGCTAATTTAAGCGCATGTTCGGCTTCTAGGCTTCCGTCTGTAAGCACTTCAAGTTTCAGTTGATCTAGGTTTGTTTGATCCCCTACACGGGCAGGAGTTACTTCGTACTTTACTCGTTTTACAGGAGAGAAGTTTGCATCAACTAATACAAATTCTGGATCGGCCTCTTTGGCATTGTCTTCGTTTGAAATAATTCGGTATCCCACTCCTTTTTCTACTCGCAGTTGAATTTTTTTCTTACTGTCAGCTCCATCACAATGACAGATAATCTGACTTGGGTCTAAAATTTCAATATCACTAGAAACTTTAAGATCTTTGGCCGTAACGGTTCCTTTTTTTACGAGAGGAATTTCAATGGTTTCTGGATCTTTTGAGTGTTTTTTAAGACCTAATTCACGAACGTTCAAAATAAGATCTAGAACTGATTCATGAATCCCTGGAATTGTAGTATATTCATGGGTAGCTCCTGTAATCTTAACAGCCGTTACAGCTGTTCCAGGCAAACTTGAGAGAAGCACTCTTCTCAAGGCATTTCCCAGCGTCATTCCAAACCCTGAAGGAAGCGGGTTCACTACTAATGTAGCTGTATTTTTACTATCACTAGTAATTTTTAGTTTTGGAACTCCGATGGTTTCATGAAGAATGTGCATTTTAAAAAAGGGTAATGGAGTAAAAGACTATCGAGAGTAGAACTCTACAATAGGTTGTGTGTTTATAAGGGGCTCAAAATGTTGGGCTTCTGGTAGACTCACAATCTCAATTTTAAGCGATTTCGTGCTGACGTCCAACCAACTTGGGACATCTACGTTGCTCAGTTCCTCAAGGTTTTGTTTAAACACAGGGGAAGATTTTCGTGCAGATCGTACTTCGATCACGTCTCCTACCTTTACTTCAATAGACGGAACATCTGTACGTCGTCCATTAAATTCAAAAAGACCATGAGAAACAAACTGTCTGGCTTGCATACGAGTGGTCGCTAAACCAGCTCTATAAATAACATTATCAAGTCGTCGCTCTAGAAGCTCAAGGAGCTTGTCCCCCGTAACGGCTTTTGACCTGTCAGCTTTATCAAAGTATTTTCTAAATTGTTTTTCAGACAGTGCAAACATTCGTTTAGCTTTTTGCTTTTCTCTAAGTTGTTTCGCGTATTCAGTCATTTTTCCCTGCCGTTTTCCACCATGCATTCCTGGAATGTTTGGATTTTGAGCAAGAATTTTTTGATACTTAGGAGACCCAAAGAGGTTTACTCCTTCTCTTCTACACTGTCTAGCTTTAGCTCCGGTATATCGCATTAATAATAAATATTATAAAATTTAAACTTTTCGCTGCCTTCGAGGACGACATCCTCCATGTGGCAATCGAGTTCGATCAGAAATTGAGGTAATTTCAAGGCCCCCATTCATAAGCCCTCGAACGGTTTGATCTCGTCCTGGCCCAACTCCTTTAATGTACACATCCACAGACTCCATCCCAAAATATTGAGCCTTTTCCGCTACATTTTCAGCCGAAACTTGCCCAGCGTAAGGGGTAGACTGTCGAGCGCCTTTAAATCCATGACTCCCTGGACTACTCCAAGCCAGGACATTCCCTTCTGGATCCGTAAGGGTCACGATGGTGTTATTATATTGGGCACGGATGTATACTTTCCCGTGCTGGAATGACTTTCGAACTTTCTTTTTGGTAGCCATAGGCAATTAAAAAATTATTACAGATTATTTAGCAACTTTCTTTTTGTTAGCAATAGTTACTTTCTTCCCGCGTTTAGTACGAGAATTAGTTTTGGTTCTTTGCCCTCTTGAAGGCAGTTTTCTTCTATGTCGAAACCCTCGGTAAGAACCGATGTCTTGAAGTCGTTTCACATTTTGAGAAATTTCACGACGAAGATCTGATTCCAGGATGTACCCATCATCAGTTACAACTTTTCGTAGTTTTTCTTCTTGATCAGTGCTTAGATCCTTTACACGAGTATTCCCATCAATCTTAGCCGAATTGCAAATATCTTCAGCTCGCTTTGGCCCTACACCATAAATGTAAGTAAGACTTATAATAAGTCTTTTTTCTGATGGAATATTGGTTCCTGCAATTCTCATGAATATTTAGTAGGTAAAAATTATTTTTTCTTTCGGCCTCCTTGTCGCGCCTTATTTCTAGGATTGCGTTTATCAATCACATACACCACCCCTCGTCGTCGAACGATTTGGCAGGTGGCACTTCTTTTTTTCGCAGATTTAAGTGATGATAAAACTTTCATAATTATTTTAAACGGTAAGTAATTCGACCAATTTCTAGATTGTAAGGAGAAATTTCTAATCGAACGATATCTCCTGGAACGATTTTGATGTAATGCATCCGAATCTTTCCTGACATTTCACCCGTAACTTTATGGCCTTCAAAGCCCTCGGTAGTCAACTCTATCAGGAATTTTGATCCTGGAAGAGATTCCAAAACTTTACCTTCGACTTCTATGTTTTCCTCCTTGGCCATTGGCTTAAGTGCCTCTAAAAAAGCCGCGCGATATTAATGAGGACAAACGCCTTGTCAACGTTTTTTTGGCTATTCTTTTAAAAACCCACAAAAAAGCACTCGACCAGCAACTTTTTTTACCTAAAATCTCGATCACCTATGAATACCGATCCTATTTTTTCAGGCCTCAATGATAAACAAAAAGAAGCCGTGCAGGTTTTGTCTGGCCCTTTGCTTATTTTAGCCGGTGCAGGCAGTGGAAAAACGCGTGTTTTAACCCATAGAACCGCCAATCTTATAGCTAATGGCGTACATCCCAGTGAAATTTTGGCCGTTACCTTTACCAACAAAGCCGCTAAAGAAATGGAATCACGAATTCAAATGCTTTTAGGGGCAGGTGCTCAAACGCCCACTATCGGGACTTTTCATTCTGTCTGCGTACGAATTCTTAGACAAGAGATTGAAACCCTTGGTCAAGATTATACCAAAAGTTTTGTTATTTTTGATACGGACGACTCTTTGAGCCTGCTTAAAATCATCATGCGTGAACGAAACATCAATGAAAAAGAATTCAAACCCAAAGCCATTTTGGGCTATTTCAGCAGCATCAAAAGCATGCTCGCCAAAACCGATGAATACCTAGAAAGTTTAGGGGGGAGCTATAATCGATTCCACGAAGTGGTAAAAGAACTCTACCCAGTCTTTGAACGAAGACTCATAGAGCACAACGCATTAGATTTTGACGATCTTTTGAAAAAAACCGTAGAGGTGTATGAAAACGACGAAACGGTTTTAGCTAAATACCGAAATCGCTGGGATCACGTACTCGTAGACGAGTATCAAGATACCAATTTTGCCCAATATAGATTGATCCGGTTACTGGCAGATCAGCACCAGAATTTGTGTGTGGTGGGAGATGATCATCAATCTATCTATGCCTTCCGAGGAGCCGATTACCAAAACATCCTGGACTTTGAAAACGACTTCCCTAACGCCAAAGTGGTAAAACTAGAACAAAACTACAGGTCTAGTGCCAACATTCTCAACAACGCCAACCGGCTTATTTCTCATAACCAAACCGGACGAGAAAAAAACCTCTGGACCGAAAATGAGGTAGGAAACCCGCTAGAAATCACTGAAGTTTTTGACGAAAAAGACGAAGGTCGATTCATCGCCGAAAAAGTAAAAAATCTAGAACACGAGGGAACGCCTCTTAGTGATATGGCTATTCTGTACCGAATGAATGCTCAATCACGAGCCATAGAAGAGGCCTTAATGCGGCACCAAATTCCCTACCAAATTGTAGGAGGAACCCGGTTCTTTGATCGACGAGAGATTAAAGACATAGTGGCCTATCTGCGGCTTATTTTTAATCCGCGGGATGATGTAGCGTTTTTGCGAATCATCAATATCCCAACTAGGAAACTCGGGCCAGCCACTCTGCAGACGCTCAAAAAATATGCGACAGAATACAATCTCTCAATGTTTGATATCCTAGAAGCAGTAGAATCACTCGAAGAACTGCCTGCCACCAAACGCATGGTACTCTCACAATTTCGGGAAATGATTTTAAAAATTCGAGCAATTTCACAAACCAAAAATATTTCGACTGTGATTGAAGAAGTCATAGAACAAACCGATTTCTACCGATACCTCGACGACGGCACCAATGAAGGAGAAATGCGAAAACAAAATGTGCAGGAAATTTTCTCTGTTTCTACCAGGTATGATGCAGCAGAAGATCCCTTAGCGGCTTTCCTAGAAGGCATAGCCTTGATTTCTGATCTAGACAAGATGGACGAAAAGCAGGATGCCATCACACTAATGACCATCCATGCCTCCAAGGGGTTAGAGTTCCCCGTAGTCTTTCTCCCGGGATGGGAAGAGGGGATTTTCCCCAGTCAGTCGAGCCAGTTTTCACTCGAACAACTGGAAGAAGAACGCCGCCTAGGATATGTGGCTATAACTCGAGCAGAAAAAGAATGTTTCATCACTCATGCACGACAGCGAATGCTGTTTGGGAAAACCGATTATAGTGCCGCTTCTAAATTTTTGTCTGAACTCGATCCAGAATGTATCAATCGCGAAGCCTTTTCACGAAGCCCCGAAAAAACTTATGGTAGACGCAAAGCCCCTACCTTTGAACATCCACTACTACATCGCCAGCCTAAGACCAAAAACGAAGCTGTCTTTGGCATCTCTGAAAACGAAACCGAGTTCAAAACCGGTGACACCATCCGCCACGCCGAATTTGGAGAAGGAACCATCATTCAAATTGCCGGAGATGTTATCTCTGCTGCCTTCAAAGGGCATGGCATTAAAAAAATAGTAGCGTCTATTGCTCCTATTGAGAAGGCGTAAAACCCAGGAGTTTGTCTTTCACGCGTATTAACTCCACATTACTTCGTCATACGCTTCTACTACCCGGTGAGTATTAAAATGTCCCAGCAATGAAATAGCCTGTTTGGAACGCTCAAGCCATTCTTCTGGACGGTTAAAGTAAATATCAATGGCTTCCTCTAGTTCCGTATACAACTGATCTGCATGGTGATCATCTCTTTGATCTTCACTCCATTCAGGATCAACCGTTTCTCCAAATCCCCATCCGGCCTTTGGCTTGGATTTCAGGCCTTCAATCCACCATCCATCGAGAACCGATAAGTTCTGTACCCCATTCAGAGCCGCTTTCATGCCGCTCGTTCCGCTCGCTTCACGCGGAGGAATAGGGTTGTTCAGCCAGATGTTGGCTCCAGCCACTAATTTTTCAGCAATATCTAAACGGTAATCCGGAACTACCGCAATACGGATACTGCCTCTTAGTTGGTGAGCAGCATTTCTCAAACTTTCTTTCCTTCCCATACAGAACTGATCATCTGGATGACAGTGTCCAGCAAAGACAAACTGCAGCTTTTTATGTCCCAATTTTTTAAGTCTTTCTAAATCTCTAAAGGCTAAAAGGGGCCTTTTGTACGGCACAAATCTTCGAGCAAAGACGATGGTAAGTCTGTCGGTTTCAAACATATCTGACTTTTTTAGATCGCCTTCAAAGTGAAAGAAAGCTGGATTTTCATTTACCCAATCTACTAACATCTGTTTATTTTTTTCTCGCATTCCTTTCAGGTCTTCATCACTGATTTTTTCTACTGCTTTACTCAGCAAAGCTGGCTTTTCTCTCCATTTTGGGATTACCCTATCAAACAGTTCTCGCGTATGAGGGCTAGCCCATCGCACATGATGAACCCCATTAGTAATTCCCTCAAAACTATGCCCTGGGAACATATCAAAACAAATCAATTGATGTTTTTTAGACACTCCATTAGTTCTCCCACTCAAATTCAGAGCCAAGTGAGTCATGCTGAGCTGCTCTTGGGTAGCAAGAGTCTTAATATGCCAGGGAATTTGATCTCCCAGTACTTTATAAGCCAAGTCATAATCAAATTTGTCATGTCCAGCCGGCACCGGTGTATGGGTTGTAAATCGAGTTAATTCCCGCACTTTATCATCAGACCACTCCGACTCTCGGAGTAACTCAAGCGTGGCAAAAGCGGCATGTCCTTCATTCAGGTGAAAATATTTGAGATCTTGGTATCCAAGCGCTCGAAGCATCTTTACGCCTCCAATACCCAAAATAGCCTCCTGGGCACATCGGGTATACCCATCTGAAGAATATAAATGTTTTGTAATATCTCTATCATGCGGTTCATTATTACTACAAAAAGTCGTCAAAAAATAAATAGGCACCGTCTTATGATCGGGGGTAATCACATCATATTGGTATCCCCCAACCGTTACGTCTCGCCCTTCAATCTGAACGGTGACTGTTTGAGATAATTTTTTCATATAAAATTCCGGATGGAATTTATAAGCCATATCCTCGCTCTGGTGGTAAATTAAGCCTACTCCAACGGCTGGATAATTTGTATCAGCAATTGAGTTCATGATATCTGCGGCTAAGACGCCTAAACCTCCGGCATAGTTGGGAATTTCATGATTTAGGGCAAACTCCATAGAAAAGTACGCCACCTTCGGGCTAGCAGATTTTGTTCCAAAAAAAGACATGTTGGGATTTTTATTTTTATTTCCTGTGAATTGTAACGTGTAAAACCAAAACCCTCAAAAAAGTTATACAAAAAAAAAGCTAATAGTGAAAATACCAAGACTTGAACTTGGATTCTTTTGCCTTTGAAGAAGACGCCTAAGCCAGTCAAGTCTACCCCTCAAGCGTTTTATTTCAGACCAAAAAACACCTGGTGGGCATGCCAAGACTTGAACTTGGGACCTCCTCCTTATCAGAGAGGCGCTCTAACCAGCTGAGCTACACGCCCAAATAGTAGGACTGTGTTTTTTGGCGTTTGATATTCTCAAAGCCAAGCGATCTTAAAAAAAATTTTTAGAGTGTCAAAAAAAATTGTGACCTAGATTACCATCCTCCTTTGTATTTATAGATTTCATAAGGTAGACTCATGCCGATGAAAAAACAGAAACTCATTATTCTCGGATCAGGTCCGGCTGGGCTTACCGCTGGTATTTATGCTGCTAGGGCAGACCTCAAACCGCTTATTTTTGAAGGAGAAAATCCCGGAGGACAACTTATGGGAACCACTGATGTAGAAAATTTTCCTGGATTTCCAGAGGGCATTATGGGCCCCCAACTAATTGACAATATGCGCAAACAAGCCCAAAAATTTGGAGCCGAAACGGTTTATAAAAACATTGATCGAGTGGATTTTTCAGAGGCCGATAACTTAAAGCTGTATGCAGGAGAAGACACCTTCATGACCCAAAGTGTAATTATCGCCACTGGAAGTTCTGCCCGATGGCTTAATCTAGGTAAAGGCGAAGAAAAATTTTGGGGAAAAGGGTACACGGCTTGTGCTACCTGTGACGGAGCTTTTTTTAGAGACAAAACCGTGGCGGTTGTAGGCGGCGGGGATTCTGCCTGTGAAGAAGCCACCTTCCTCACAAAATTTGCCAAAAAGGTATATCTTATTCACCGAAGAGATGAACTCCGAGCCAGCAAGCCAATGCAAAAAAGAGTTTTTGATCATGAAAAGATAGAGATCTTGTGGAATCAAAATGTAACCGAACTTCGAGGAGAACCCGTTCTAAAATCAGTAGAACTTACTGAGACTAATACCAGTGGAACCTCTGAGCTAGAAATCGATGGACTCTTTATGGCCATTGGGCATGATCCCAATACTAAATTTTTAGACAATACCTTAGATCTTGATCACGGATATATCAAAGTCACCGATCATACAAAAACCAAAATTCCTTCGGTCTTTGTCGCAGGAGATGTAGCTGATCACCATTACCAACAAGCCATTACTGCCGCGGGAGCAGGGTGTATGGCGGCAATTGATGTGGAAAGATTCCTAGCTGAAAAAAATTAAACCGTTCCTTGAACCCCACAAACTTTATCACGAATGCTTCTGAGTACACCTCGGTAAGCTTCTTCTGAGGGTACTTTCGTATTTGGAACTGGACTTTCCTCCGTATCTTGTTTGAGCTCCCCGTTCCGTTTGGGATCGAAAAAATAATGCCCATCATGCACTCCAGCCGTTCCTTCCTGATACGAAAAAATACTCATAGATTGTCCCCAAAGCATAATCTTATAGCGGGTATTTTCATCCGACACCAACATCTCAGCCCCTTCGACATCATCACCAATCTGGCTACTAACACACTGAACAACTTCCGTAACCAACTGAGCCGTTGTTTCTCCTGGTTTCTCTTGTGCCATCGAAACCTCTGGGGAAGCCAACAAAGCCACAAGCGCCATAGCTGGGTGAGAGGGAAATTGTCTAAACATAGTCAAGTAAAAAATAAACTAAACAATGAAAAAGTCAACAAAATGATAGCTAGATTTATCAAGAACTTTTAAGTATAGGTACTAACAAAAATGAATATTCACTTTGTAGGCATTGGAGGCATTGGTATTTCTGCGCTGGCACAGTTTTGCTTTAAACGCGGGGATCATGTTTCTGGGTCAAACCTTGGAAGCAATCGTATTTTTGAAATGCTAATCAATGAAGGCATTACGAGTATTTACGATGTACACGATGCCCACAACCTTGCACCTGATTTGGAATTACTCATTTACTCTGAAGCGATTCCTCCTCATAACCCCGAAAGACAAGAAGCTAAAAAACGAGGCATTAAAGAAAAAAGTTATTTTGAATTTTTAGGTGATATTTCCCACGAATTTACCACCATTGCCGTAGCCGGAACTCACGGCAAAACGACCACTACAGGACTTATCGCCGCGGGGCTAAAACAGTGCGAGTTTGATGCCACCGTATTTGTGGGCTCAACCCTAGACATTCTAGAAGGAAAAAATTTCCATATGGGGTCTAACCACTTTTTAGTACTAGAAGCCTGTGAATATCGAGAAAATTTTAAATTCCTCAAGCCAGAGGTACTTCTAATAACCAATATTGAGTGGGATCATGCTGATTATTTCAAAACCGAACAGCAGTATTTTGACGCTTTTAAAGCTTTGGCCAAAAGATCCAAGAATGTGCTTTTCCATCAAAACGATGAAGTTGCCAGAGCCATACTCCAAGACGTAAATACTCACAAAATACCCATCCCTGAACAGAGCCAAAACTCTTGGGAATATATCTTAAAAATTTTTGGTAATGCAAACCAAAAAAATGCTACCTTAGCCCTTTCTATAGCTCATTTTTTAAAAATAGATACCGAAACCTTCAAGCAAGGATTAGGCACCTACAAAGGCGCCAGCAGAAGACAAGAATTTTTAGGAGAAAAAAGAATCTATTTCAACCCTGATTTGAACCTAAGAGAAGTTAAAGCCACACAAGAAAAAGCCCAAATTGAAAAAAATGTACTCCTGTATGATGACTACGGCCATCATCCAACAGAAATCAAAGTCACCTTAGAGGCCTTCAGAGACGCTTTCCCCAATAAACAGATTGGCCTTATCTTCGAACCACACCAATATTCTCGGGCTAAACAATTTTTCCAAGAATTTATAGAGGCTCTCAATCAAGCTGATTTTGTAGGCCTCTACCCTATTTATGAAGCAAGAGACTCAGAAAGTGACAAAGCCTCAATATCATTAGATGACTTTATCGCCCAAAATCCGTCATTTAAAAAAATAGAATCGACAGAAGATGTCATGTGTTTCTGTGAAAATCTTAAAAACGACGACCTTCTCCTCTTCATGGGCGCCGGGAAAATATCTGAATTTGCCCATAAATTCCTTACCGAATAAAAGCGAAGAACCAGGCGCGCTTTTGTAGTCAAAAGTAAAAGGAGGAAGCCCTAATGCACTCCCTCCTCTTTAACCCCTCTGATGTCTAAAGACGAGCGGCTAAAATTTTTGTGACATTATTATCAAAATCTTTAATGTTAGAAACGATGAAAAAACATGGAAAAGTAAGAAGACGAATGGAAAACCCCCAATTCCCAAAATGGAAAACCCCTCAAAACGGAGCTGGATTTTTGTTTGGAGCGGTTTTATGGATACTCATGATTTTAGGATTTTTATTCCTTTTCTATGTACAGCTGTTTAGTTTTAATCTGAAATACCTACTCCAACTTATTACCCCAGGAAATTATGAAATTCCTTTCTGGTTTTCTATTTTAATCGTGATTTTCCTATTCCCGGTAAGCTTGGCGGTGATCTTAGCCGGAGCTTTCCTCAGGATTATCTTTAATAGATAACCCTGTTTGAGATAGTTTCTCATAAAACTTTATGAACCTTTCGCAGAATTTACAACTATCTGAGCGAAGCGATTTTTGGAGATTCAAAAAGTGAGTAACTAGTTTTATAAAACTGTCTCGTAGAGGAGTTTTTTGGGGCCACGAAAAAATGAACCAAAAGAAATTCTAACTTTTTTTGAAAGAAAAAAATCCTCCCCCCGTATAACTCCATGCAAGACACTTTGCTTTCATTTACTTCTTAACCTATAAAAAAATGAAAACACCACTCAACATCGCTCTCGGACTAGCCGTTCTTGGGACTTCAACTATCGCACTCGATGCTAACGCTCAAGGCTTCCAAGATCATTTCCAAAACCATTTCCAAAACTCAACTCAAGAACAAAGAGAGAAAGGCAACAAAAGATTCGGATTCTGGAGAAGTTGGAAACAAGACATTACTAAAACCGTAGAAAAAATTGATAACGGAGTAAAAATCACCATGACCACAGAAAACGAAGACATCTTAGCCAAACTTCAAGAAAGAGAAGCCAGAGAAACTGACAAATTTACAGTCACTATTTCAAAGCTAGATAACGGAATCGTGGTAACTAAAACTTCCGATGATGAAGCTATCGTAGAAAGACTCCATGCACGAGCCGATAAACATGTGCTAAAAAGTAGCATTACAAAAAACGTAGAAAACCTAGATAACGGGGTAAAAATCACCATTACTTCTGATAACAGTGAAGCCGTAGCCAAAATTCAAGACAGAGAACAAAAAGAGATTGAACACGAAGACATTACCAAAACGGTAACAAACCTTTCTAACGGAGTAGAAATTATAATTACTACCGACAACGAAGAACTCGTAGAAAAAATCCAAAAACGAGCAGAAAGAAAAGGGATGAAAAGGAAAGGAAGACACTTTAAAAAGTTTAACCAACGTTTTAATCGAGCTAAAAACTTCACTGACGGAGAACCAAACTAAGCTACACAAGAAAACGGTTATAGATAACAAAAAACTGGGCCTAGAGGGGGCCCAGTTTTTTTGGGCGATGCAAAAAATGAATAATCAAAGACTCACTTTTTTTGAAAGAAAATAAATCCCAAAAACGTATCAATTAGTGCCAACACCAAAAAAGTTAAAAATCTTGGCGCACTTTCAAAACCTAAAACGTATAAATACTTGAAATAACTACTCAAAAAACCATGAAATATTATCAAAACTGGACTCGGAAATTTTTTGGAAAAACAGATCTAAGTACTTTCTTTCCAAAACAAAAATCACCTCGGTTTAAATACCAAGGCGCCCAAGCGCACTGGGGAAACTTCTAAACAAACTCTTTGCCTCAAGACTCGCTCTTTGTTATAACCAAAACAACGAATGTCAAAACCCCCTCTCTCTGATGCTCAACTCGTACAAAACGCTCTCCAAAACCTGGAGTCCTTTGCCGATATCATGGAAAGATACGAACACCAATTAAAAATCTACATCCTCAGAATTTCAAATATAAGTGACCTAGAAGCCGAAGAAATACTCCAAGAGGTTTTCATCAAGGCCTGGAAAAATCTCAATGACTTTGATCAAACCCTTAAACTTTCTACCTGGCTCTACCGAATTACCCACAATGAAGTTATTTCTAACTACAGAAAACTAAAATCACGAGGCGAAGATATAAAACCTGAATTTGATGATGAATTTATAGAGTCAGTAGCCGATGAATTTAATTTTATAGAAGAATTTGATAAACGAATTAATACAGAAACGGTTAGAGAAATACTCGCTCAACTTCCTGAAAAATATAGAGAAGTCCTCGTCCTCAAATTTATAGAAGATAAAAGCTACGATGAAATTGCAGACATACTGCAAAAACCCCCAGGCACCATTGCTACACTCATAAACCGTGCCAAAAGCGCCTTTAAAGATATCGTCGAAAGACAACAAATTAAACTCTGATAATGAACAAAAGTAAACTCTCAAAATCGATTCTCAAACGGATAGAAACTGAAAATATTCAGCCAACATCCAAATGGTATTTTGTATTCAAAAATCTGAGCTTCTGGATCTTCTTTGCTTTGGCCATGATGGTTGGAGCCATAAGTTTTTCAATTATGGTATACGCCTTACAAAACACAGATTTTGAAATGCTTCAGTATTTAGAAGAAAGTGAGGGCCTTAGTGAAATTTTGGCCATGATGCCTTTCCTCTGGGTATTTGCTATCGGCATGGCCACTGGAATCGGCATCTGGGGACTCAAAAATACGAAACGCGGTTATCGAATCGCCATCTTCGGACTTATCGGGAGTAATATCCTAGGCAGTATGTTCTTGGGAAGCCTCGTTCACGGAGTCGGAGGCGGCGAATACATTGAAGAAATTTTAGAAGAAAAAGTAGAGTTCTATGAAGGCGTTCGAAAAAAACACCAAAAATTTTGGGGCAACCCAGAAGTTACAGGACGCCTTGGAGGCATTGTTCAATCCGTTGATAAAACCACTCAAACAATGACTATTTCAGGCCCTCGAGGACGAACCTGGGAAGTCAAAGTAGAAGATAGTAAATACCCAATTGAAATTGGGAAACCCATTAAAATGAAAGGACAGTTCACTCCAGGAGGACAGTTTAAACCCGCACATATCAAACCCGCCCTCAGGCATGAAAAAATGCATCGAAAAATCAAAAGGCATTTTGAAAAAAATCCCGAACTCAGAGAAAAAGTAAAATCTTTCCTGCCCCCAGAAACTCAAGAAAAATTTAAAACCCTCGAAAACAAAGATATTTCACCAGCACAGAGGCACGAAATCATGAGGGAAGTAAGACAAACTCTCACCCCAGCACAAAGAGAAGAAATCCATCAAGAGGTTAAAGCCTCCATAAAACAGGAACAGCAAGAACGCCGAGAGTTAAAACAAAAAATAGATACAAACCTAGAACCATCAGAACGAAAAGCCCTAAGACAGGCTACAAAATCAGGGGAACCCCTATCTCCGGCACTAAAGCAAAAAATAAACAACACCCTCACCCCAAAAGAGCAACAAGTTATGAAAGCCAAAATTCAAGAAACACAGGAAGACCAAAAAAGAAAAAAAGGCATAAAAACTCAAATAAGAGAAAAAATATCAGAGGAAAAACGTGAACATATCCACGAAAAATTTAGACGTACGGGGAATCTCTCTAGGCCAGAAAGGTCACAACTACAAAACCTAAAACAATCCATAAGACCTGGCGAACCGGCTCGTCAAAGATAAATTTTGTGGTATGCTAGAGTTCATGGACATATTTCTGTTGGTAGCCATAGTAATTTGCATCTTGATTTTGGGGTTATGCGCCTGGAAACTAAAACCACGCAAAAGACTCCACAAAACCTTATGCAATAAGGCTGTCTTTGATATTGAAAATACTAAAACATTGGACCCAAACCATAGCCTTATGGACAGTCACAAGATATTTATAGCCGCGCTCAAAACTCTATTCCCAAAAGAAAAAGAACTTCATGCTGCTCAGCTCATTGCCAGGGTAGATCAACAATTTCCTAACACCCAAAACATCTGGAAACTGCACAAACTCAGGAACAAAGCTGCCCATCAACCTAACTTTGAGATTTATCCAAAAACCGCTCAGAATGCTCGTTATGAATTTGTAAGAGCTTTAAAGTCTTTAATTTAAGGCTTAATTTTTTTGTAGCTTTCCTAATTTTCAGTCGGTTTATCTTTCGTTTTGTGCTGTTTTTTGTCTTGCTCGGTACGGCTCCATCGACGGATTTTTTCTTCTACCTGTTCTCGAGGTTTGGCGTAACGTTGCCTTGAGAAGTTAATAATTTTTTGAGCCCGCTCTTCTGGATCTTCATCAGGTTTATGATCTGGAGGAGGCAAAGTATCTCCTGAAAATACCGGCGTGGTCATCCCATCGACCATGATCCGGTTATAGACTTTATATTTTGGCAAACTCGCTAAGTTAATTGGCAAAATACGCTCTTCATCAAACTGCTCAGAAAGCACCTTAGCATCATCAATCCCTACCTGAAAACTGACCAAACTTCCTACATTTCCAAAGACGGCAGCACGAACTTCATCACTCATTTGTTCAATGTACTGATTAGCCATCGTAAGTGAGAGTTTATATTTTCGAGCTTCAGATAAAATTGTCGCGAACGAATCCGTCGCAAAATTCTGGAATTCATCTACAAACAGAGCAAAATCTTTTCTCTCTTTTTCAGGCGTATCGGCTCGGCTCATTGCATCAATCTGAAACTTGGTAATCAGCATTGACCCCAGCATCGTGGAATTATCTTCCCCAATTTTTCCTTTTGATAGATTCACAATCACAATCTTGCCAGTATCCATGGCAAATCGAAGATCTAAAGTAGATTTTGGTTGTCCCATAATATTTCGAATAATTGGGGCTGACAAAAACTGTCCAACCTTGTTTTGGATCGGCCCAACCGCCTCTGCCAACTTTGATGGAGGGAGCGCTGAAAATTCTGTTTTCCAAAAATTCAGCACCATAGGGTCTTCTACAAAGTGTAATATTTTTTCTCTATAGTCTTTGTCCACCAGCATTCTTGGAATTCCCAAAATAGTGGTATCTGGGGCTTCAATAAGCGCCAAAATAGTATTCCGTAAAAAATGTTCAAGCCTGGGACCCCAACTTTCAGCATACAGTTTTTTAAACACCCCAACCAATCCTGAAGCAATCACGGCTCTTTGTTCTGTATTTTTACCTTCCAGCATATTGAAAGAAACCGGAAAATCTCGATCAGCTGGATCAAAAATTACCACGTCATTGGTTCGGTTTTTAGGAATAAACCGCAACACCGCTTCCGCTAGATCTCCATGAGGGTCAATCACGCCTACCCCTTTTCCAGCTTCTATATCTGACCGGATCATGTTTTCCAAAAGGGTAGATTTTCCCATGCCAGTTTTTCCAATAACATAGACATGTCTGCGTCTATCATCATTACGAATTCCATAAAACTGGTGATTAGTCCTAAAATTGGTTTTCCCAATTAAAGTAATATTGCCCTCCCTATCGCTTGGTAAATGGGAAGGCGGTTCTAATTTTGGACTTTCTACCCAAGCAATACTAGGAGTGGTAACCGTTTCTGTAGGTAAATGATAGATGGTAGCCAGCTCCTCTTGAGAAAGGGCAAATGGTTTGTTCTGTCGTCTTCGAACCACCTTTTGAAACTGAGAGGATTTGGTATCCCTGGCTAAAGTAGAAATTTCTAAGCTATTGTGTTCTGCTAAAGAAAACTGTTGGAAGGATCCAACTATTTCCCGGATTTTAGCCTCAGCATGCAACGGATCAGGATCTGAGTGAATATAAACAGCACGAATATTTACTCCAAAATTCAGACGAATCAGTTTATCATATCCAGCCGTAAAAAGCGTTTCTCGATCATGCCGGGATGAGGTTTGAGCCTGCCGGTCTAAATCCTCTTCTTCATCATTGGTTCGAACAGAATCTAAACTCCCTCCTTTTTTCCACCCAAACAAAAAAATACACATCCCCCAAAGAGGGGAACGTACAATTCGTTTTGATCGCAGAGGGTCTAAGCGCGCCCATTGATAAAAATCCCTAAACCAGTCCCAACGCCAAGGGCTAGAACCCATAAATCTTCTAAGCGTGGATTGAGCCACTTCATTCCATTTTTTCTCAATAGGGGAAACGACAAACTGCAAGACGGCTGTATCTTGAGCCTCATAGAGGTGAGATAACGCTGAAGTAATGGGGCCTAAAGGGTCCTCAAAAGTTTGGTTCAGTTTATCCTCAAATTGAGGATATCTTTTCAGGGGAAAAACATAGGGACGTCCAGGCCTAAGAGTCGCTACCAAAGTCTGACGGCCCTTGACCAAAGATTTGGTAAAGTACTCTGGAACTGCCTCAATTTCGACGCCTGGATATTGAGCATAAATTTGTGAAGAAATCAGTGTTCTCAAGTGATTCGGAACCACAATATAAAAATATATCCGTCCTCCATGACGCACAATTTCAAAACTTACAGACTCATCCTTAATCTTTTTGACCTCTTTAGATAAGAGACCGTGCAAGCTCGCCAAAATCTGCTCAAAGGCTAAAGGTCCACGTGTATTACCTCGAGGAATTTCAAGACGAAGGACTGTTTTGGGGGCAGATTTGGACATTTTAGTATATCCTCAACAGTATATATTTAATATTGAATATTTTCATCATAAATTGTGAATCAGCCAAGCTGGTAAAATATTTTTGGGCCATTTAGAATTTTCTAATACAAAAATTTCTATCGCACTGGGAAGATCATTTTCTGATAAAAAATAATTTACTTCATCAAAAAGTTCTGGGTTAGAGCCTTCTATATCAATAAGCCAAGCCAAAAAACCTTCTGGTAATCTATTTTCGCCAAGGGCAACTTCAAAAAAGACTGACTCCTCTCTCCTCCGTTTATTTTCAGCTAGAGCTGCTTCCCATATATCATCACTGAGTTGTTCTTCAGGCTGCTTCATTTAATTATAAAACTCAATTTGGTGCACGAGAGAGGACTTGAACCTCCACGGGCATAAAAGTGCCCACTAGCCCCTCAAGCTAGCGCGTCTACCAATTCCGCCACTCGTGCTCAGGAAGTTTTAAAAATTTGGTTGCGGAGGCAGGATTCGAACCTGCGACCTTCGGGTTATGAGCCCGACGAGCTACCACTGCTCTACTCCGCGTCATTTAAATAGCTGAGCGAGTGTAAGATTTTAGCCCTAATTGTCAAACCACTTCAAGTCATCTACGCTTTTTCGAGGTAGTGGTGTTTCTATGCGGCTAGTATCGGCCTTTCCCAAAGCGATCAGCATGACCGGCAGCAGGTTTTCGGGGAGCGCTAAATATGTACGAAGTTCGAGTTGCTTACACCCCATCATTGGACAAGTAGAAAACCCTAAATCCTCTGCCGCAAACAAAAAATGCATCGCCGCCATACTACAGCCTCGAATCACCATTTCTTTTTTCTTCCAATCCTCTCTGTCTTTTACCAATGAGGCTTTTAGGGCTTCAGCTTTTTTTTGATTAAAGTCACGAAATTCAACCCACTCAGATATAATTCTGTCCGTTTCATTTTTTCCAAAGTCTTTATCGCCTAATACAACAACCAAATTTCCTGCTTCTAGAATGTGGTCTTGGTTATAGCAGATTGGGTGTAGGTCTTTTAACTGTGCATCCTCTTGGATGAGTTTGAATTTCCACGGTTGAGCATTGTATCCAGAAGGGGTATAACGCACATACTCTAATATTTGATCAAAATCCGATTCAGCAATTTTGAATCCCTTTTGAAAAAAGTGATTCGAGCGGCGTTTTTTTACAAGATCAGAAAATTCCATCATGAATAAGGGTAAAGGGAAAAGGTTAAAAGTGAAAATATAAAAAGCAATAAAACATCAGATTGCTTAGTATTTAAGAAGAAATTGGAGTTTGCCGCACAATGACAGAAATAAAAATCCTCAAAATTTTTTTATACGAAACGACCAGTAAAAATTATAGCGAGATATAGTAAAACTACGTTGAGCGAATTTTTACGCAGGCAACGAAGTATAGAAGAATTTTCAGGATTTTTAGCTAATTCCTGAATAAGTAAGCGCAATAATACTCTTAACAATAATGTAAGAGAAGATAATGAGCACCAAACCGGCTAAAGACCAGAGAAGTCCTTTTTTGGCCTTAGTAAGAGCTTCTTGTTCCCCAAAAGAAAAAATCATTCTTCCGCCATTAATCACAATAAAAAGCACCGCCACTACCGCCGCTACACTGGCAATACCATCCGCTACTTTTTGAATCAGGCTACTGACGGCCGTAACCACCCCTTGAGGACTTCCTGGACTTCCCACGGTAGCGCCTGGAGTATATTTAACCCGAGGAAGCGTATAGGCTAAAACTTCATTCACCCAAAACAACGATACGAGCCCAAAGGCTATCACTTGAGGCTGAAAACGTCTCAATTTTTCTATCATCTTAAGCGAATATAAAGTAAATGGCTTTCATTAGTGAGTAACTAATTACAATAAATAGAATTCCAACGACTCCATAACGGAAAAAATCACGGGCTTTTTTAACCTGTTCTTCGTCTTGAGCGGCATAAATAAATTTAAGTCCAGCCAGAATAAACATAACAAATACAATGGGCGCCGTTACCAAAATCAAAATTTCAATGACTTTGGGAATAAAGTAGATAATCAGTCTTCCACTCCCTGAAGTTATATCCCCTGAATTACTCCCCAAGACCCCTTGAACCTGCCCACCACCTCCCCAGGCTGGAAACACAGCATTTGGGTTAAATCCTTGAGCATATACTTCTGGTACAAACAGAAGTAATGCCAACAAAAATACCAGGGCTACAACAGATTTCATCTAGCTTAAATAATTAAGGTTAATAACAATCTGGACCGCCGTATAAGAGAGAATGACCATGATGACTCCCAGTATGGCCCAAATAATAGTATTCCGAGCTTTATCGTACATTTCCTGATCTCCTCCAGCGAAGATATACATTAATCCTCCAACAATAACTACCGCTACAGAGGCTGCCAGTAAAAAAGCGGCCACCCAATTGGTAAGCTGAGGAATCATCCCATCTCTTACATGCGTTACTCCCGCGGCAGCACTTCCTGGGCCGGCCAATATTCCGCCATTTGGAACATTAGGGCCCCCCCCTCCGCCACCGCCACCAAAAGCAAGACCAGATCCCCCACTAGAGCCCCCCCTAAAAGCATTAATAAAAGAGGAAGCCGTATTTACAGCGGCAGAAATACCATTCACAATACCTCCAAAACTAAGAGCCTGTACCGGTTGTACAGTCGTGGCAGTCCCCACAAACAGTAAAAGGCAGAAAGAAAGAATAATTTTTCGCATGCTTTTGTTTTTCTATTCTCCTCATTATATCAAGACTTGAAGAAAAAATCAAATTTTGGTATAATGATCCGATCAATGAAAAAAGACGTAGAAGTTTCTATAGAAAAAGTAGAGCAGATTAGGGCTCGAGCCTTAAAGCTTGGAGCTTCCGATATATTTCTATCGGCTGGCTCAAAGCCAGCAGCTCGAGTAAACGGAAAAACTATATTCTTCAATGATGAAGCCATCATCACCAATACTATTCTAGAAAGGTATCTTTTGGGAAAAATCGGTATAGAAGAAAGAGATAACCTCAACAAAAAGTTAGAATTTGATTTTGCGGTAGACTCAGAAGATGGAAAACAGCGTTTCCGAGTGAATGCTTTCTGGCAAATGGGAGGGCTTTCTATTGTTTTCCGGTATATCCCTGAAAATGTCCCTACATTTGAAGAACTCAACCTCCCAAACCAAATCCGGAGAGTAACCGAATACAAAAATGGGCTGATTCTCGTGACTGGGGCGATGGGTTCAGGGAAATCAACAACTCTGGCTTCGATAATTGATCTGATAAACAAAAATTATCACAAGCATATCGTAACCATTGAAGACCCCATTGAATTTATTCACAAAGACAATCTTTCATTGATTGAACAAAGAGAACTTGAAATTCATACTAACAGCTATGATAAGGCTCTCAGATCCTGCCTCCGTGAAGCCGCCGATGTAATTCTGGTAGGAGAGCTGCGAGATTTAGACACAATTCAAGGAGCTATCACCGCTGCAGAAACGGGCGCCTTAGTCTTTGCTACAGTACATACTAACGGAGCTCCAAATGCCGTTAATCGTATTATTGATGTTTTCCCCGCTGAACAACAAAACCAGGTCAGAACACAACTAGCCGAAGTCCTTAGATGTGTCATTTGGCAAACCCTTCTCCCTCTCAAAAATGAAGATAGGCGAGTCGCTGCATTTGAAATTCTATTCCAGACTTATGCCGTATCAAACCTCATCCGTGAAGGAAAAACCTACCAATTAGATTCGGTCATTGAAACTGGGCAAACCGAAGGGATGATTTCTATGAAAAAGACTTTAGATTGGTTGTTAGAGAATGACCTTATTACAACAGACACCGCACACAGGACGCTCCCAAATCTGTTTGATTCAGCTGTAAAACACCAAAATCCAGAAACATAATTTACAAAGATTCCTGAGTTACCCCTAGGATAACTTTAATATCTACAATACTGTTGTTGGTATTTTGATCTGATTCAATGTGCTCCAGAGTCGATCTATTTTCAAAACCCAAAAACTCCTTAATAAAGTTCTGCGTAAGGGTCGTGCTATTACTAGAGATAACTTCAAAAAAAGATCTAAAGACGGGTTTCTGATCTTGCTTGTAGTTTCCGGTTTCAATTACATGAAATCCAAATTTTCTAAGCCGAGTAGCCATATCCCCAGCCAGACCGTTAATCCCTGACCCATTCAAGACAGAAATCTGAGCATTTTCAAGCAATACTTCAGGCGTAATAAGGGTTAACTCAATAAACTTTTGGGTATCTCTTAGATTTTCTGGAAGCAGCACAAACTGTCCTCCATAAAACTCTCGTGCCGGCGCATACAAAAATCCACCTCGCTCTAATGGATCATCATTAAGAACAGCGCTTACTAGGTTATCATAGTTCAGTTCAGAAGCAGTCTTAGTGAGAACTAAGATTTCCTTAATCCCAAGGTCTGTATTCACGTTAGATTTAAACACCTGGTACAAAGATTTAATCCGCTCTGTATCAAATAAGATATCTGAATCCTGCGCTTTTTGTTTGATGGCCATAATCAAATCTTGCTGGCGTCTGGCTCGACTGTAATCTGAAGAAGTCTTGCGACTTCTGGCATATTTAAGAGCCGTAGGCCCGTCTAACGTTTGAATTCCTTTCCGAATCACAAACCGCTGATACCCATAATTATCTGCCGGATAAAACGGATCATCAATATCCTCAGGTACAAACATTTTTATACCCCCAAGTTCATCAACCGTATCTTCAAATACCTGGAAATTTACGACCGCTCCATAATGAATTTCAATGTTAGTGAAGTGACTTATGGCTTGTTTAGCAATTGCGAGCCCTTTTTGATCTCCGTATTTATATCGAGCTGCTGCATAAATTTCATTTACTTTCCTAGCTCCGGCTTCAGAATCTATGTACAGATCTCGAGGCAAGCTCAACATAGAAACCGTTGGTTTTTTATGGTTAATCGAAACTATCATAATAGAATCCGACAAATTCCCGCCTTCTTCATTTTTACCCGCCACCCCTAAAAGCAAAAGATTTGTATTCCCATATTCATCCTCCTCTAAGAGTGAAAAACTTGGCAGGACTCTCGTTGATCCTTCACCAAAATGCCCCCACTTTAATAGAGCTGTGCCTATCAGAAATATAAAACTGATTAAAAAGGTGAAAAAAAGGAACCAAGCCCCTCGCCCGCCAAATATATCTCGAACTTTTTGCCAGAGCTTCACTTTTGATTTTTTCTGGCGAATTTTTTTTACCTTAAAACTCATCAGATCAATGGTACAAAATTACGTATAACGATCAACGGGCTTTTATACTAAAAATTAACAATATTTTCCCAGCTCAAATCCAGATCTTCTCGCCCAAAATGACCATAAGCGGCTGTAGGCGCATATATAGGTTTTTTAAGATTAAGATATTCAATAAGGGCTTTAGGCTGAAGTGGAAATTTTTCTCGAACCAGTTTTTCCAAATCAGTTGAAGTTTTCGTGCCCGTCCCAAAAGTCTCTACCATCACCGAAACTGGATCAGCTACTCCGATGGCATAAGCAATCTGGACTTCGCATTTTTCGGCGAGGTCGTTGGCCACGATATTTTTAGCAATGTGTCGAGCCATATAAGCGCCTGATCTATCTACTTTAGAAGGATCTTTCCCAGAAAAACAACCGCCTCCATGGCGTCCCATACCTCCGTAAGTATCTACAATAATTTTCCGTCCCGTGAGTCCACAATCTCCTTGCGGTCCCCCAATTACAAATTTCCCAGTAGGATTAATATGAAATTTAGTATCCCCCTCAATCCATTTTCCCAAAACAGGCTCAATTACTTTCGCTTTTAAATCTGATTTTATCTGGTCTTGTGAGATCTCAGGCGCATGTTGAGCTGACATCACAACCGTATCGACTCTCACCGGTTTTCCCTCTTGATAAACGACAGAAACCTGAGCCTTTCCATCTGGACGCAAATAGTCAATGTCCCCTAATTTTCGCACTTCAGTCAGTTTCCGAGTCAGCTTATGAGCTAGAGAAATTGGCAGGGGCATAAGTTCAGGCGTTTCTTTGGTCGCAAACCCAAACATCATCCCTTGATCTCCCGCCCCCTGTGCGCGATCTTTATCTTCATCAACGCCTTGGGCAATATCAGGAGATTGTTCATCAATGGCACTAAGCACCGCACAAGATCGCCCATCAAAACACATATCGCCATGATCGTATCCGATCTCAATAATGCGATCTCGGGCAATTTTTTGAATATCAATATAATCCGCATGGGAGGAAATTTCTCCAGAAACTACCACTAACCCTGTATTAACTAACACTTCACAAGCCACTCTCGAGTTTGGGTCTTTGGCTAAAAAAGCATCCAAAACCGAATCTGAAATTTGGTCTGCAATTTTATCTGGGTGTCCTTCGGTTACTGACTCTGATGTAAAAATTATTTTCATGTTGTTTCTTGCTTGTCATGGCGAACGGTGAAAAAATTTTAAAGCCTAAGTGTGCACTCTAATTTGATTTAGATCGCTTCGGGCAAGGCTGTTAATAGTTTCAATCTCTCAATGACATAAATTAAAAAATAAAAGAAGTAAGGCGGTACTTCCCTTTTACCGTTATCATCCTGAATGGGTGGAGCACCTTTCCCCAAAGGGGCGGTTGCTGACGGATCAAAGAGCCATACCTCTTACCGTCTCTTGATAAAAACGAAGCCCTAGGATGATAATTTTTAATTGTGACAAAGCAAATTTTTCAGAATAATAGACTCATGAACCATCCCATAGATTGGTCTCGTTTTCATAAAGATTTTCCTGTGACCTTTGTCATTTTGGTTATTATTTTCGGCCTTTTTGGTGCCTATCATTTAGGCTTAATCCAGCCACAACTAGCCTTCCCTGGAGTTATAGATTACACCACTTGGAGTGCGCATTTTTTTCATTCAAAAATATGGCATATTGTTTCTAATTTGATCATCCTCATTTTTATGGGAATTCTTTTGGAAAGACATTTAGGACCAAAGTTATATGCTTTAACCATTTTTCTAATCTGGAATATTTTAGTCTTTCTCATGTTCTGGATTTCTACAGATCCAGTGTATGGATTTTCTGGAATCGGCCTTGGATTACTTGCCTATGGTACAATTTATTTGAGACATGATCCGCATGGATATCAATTACTTCTGCCCCTTTTAATTGTAAATATAGCCTTTGGACTTTTTCCCGGGGTTTCCTTTTGGGGACACTTACTAGGTGCCGTTGCAGGGTTTTTAACTTATGGAGTTGAAAAACTCATTTTTGGGCCATATTTGCGATATTAACGCTTAAATTTAGTCTGAACATAGAAACACAATAGAACCGCAAAAGGAAGTATAATTCCACCCCAGCTAAGCCAAGGCATAGCCCCCAAAAATTTGAATAAAAAGTAATAGATCTCAAACCCGAACAATATATTAAACGGCAATACTATTCCCACCGAAAGAGCTACACTGGTAGCGATGGCTTTTTGAGCGGCTTTAGTTTTTATAATCGAAGAACTTTTAAAGATTTCCTCCATACAAATAGGAACTAAAACATAAGAAGCCGAGGCTAACAATATTGCAAATACAAAAGCCTCTGAGGCTGAATACCCCAATAAAAATGCCACAGAAGTGCCCCACACGCCTCCTAAAAAAGCCATTCCCACTCCCGTCCACAGTAACGATCCAATCGAAACTTGAGTTTTTTTAAGGCTTGAAGCAGCCTTACGTCCCATCTCAAATAAAAAGTAAATCAAAACAGGGGTAAAGATCACTTTAAAAAATACGTCATACCAGAAATATGTATTGAGATCAGAAAATAAAATTCCCAAAAAAATAGCGGTCACTAAGGTTAAAAATGAGGTGTCTTTTCCTAAGGCTTTAAAAAGATTTATAAGTGGAATTTTCAACATTAAAACTCCGACAAAAATAGCCGGTAGCTCCATCAACGCCAGCCATACCACAACACTATCAGATGCCTGATACCCCAAAGAATCAAGAAAGGCTAAACCAGCCACAAACGTCCCCACACTCACAGATCCAAAGTGAGTTGCGATAGAAACTCTTACAACCTCAGAAAAAGAAGTGGTATAACGAAGCAATCCCAGCACTATAAAAGTCCATAAAATAGAAAAAAATACCGCTATCGATCCAGTAAAAGTAATCTCTGTCAGAGGCTCCGTAACGAGGGCTGCACCACCGCCAAACCCAATCTTAAAAAGCAGATAAAAAACAACGCCCTTATATATTAAATTTCTTAAATTTTGAGGCCGGCCTTTAATAAAAGGTTCCAAAAAATATTGAACCCCACCTCCAAACAAGAAAGCTCCAATCATTGCCGCAACACCCCAACTTATTTTTTATTAAATTTAATAGATTTTTTTGATTATAAAGTTTTTGGGAAAAAGAGGAAATTCCAAGCCAAAACGCTGGAATTAAAACGCTTAAAGTGTTATAATAAAAAGATTATTGAGATAGTAATGAACCAAAATAAAATAAAATTACTCACCATAAGCGCTCTGATTACCACAGGGCTGTGTGTAAGTTTTAACCTCGCTTACCCAATTTTATGGAAAAGTAACGAAAGTACAGGAAAAATAAAACCACCAAAACAAGCTCCCAAAGATTTAGAAATAGAGGAAAACAAAAACGACCTAGGAAAAGCTCGAAAATCTTACGCTAGTTAAAATGTCAACTATCTTTGAAAAACATTTTCAGGCTTGGAGTTGCACCTTTTCACTCGAATTAATTGAATCAAATTGCGACAGTGAACACATCGTGGCCGAAATTAAAGATCATTTAGATACCTATGAAAAAACTTTCTCTCGTTTCAAACCTGAAAGTTTAGTATCCCAGTTAAATAACGGCAAAAGCATTATTCCGACTCCCCTTTTTGAGAGCGTCCTCTCTGTAGCTACCGATTTAAGTAAAAAGTTGGATAATTCCTGTTTTAACCCTCACATTGATTTAGAAGCTTATGGATATAGCCAAAGCATAGAAACCCAAAACTTCACCAAAGCAAACCCGAAGTTAAGCCCTCTTCCTAAATTTCCAGAAGGACTAGAAAGGCAGGGAAACAAACTTCAACTAAAACCTGGAAGTTGCATAGATTTTGGATCTTTTTTGAAAGGATACCTCTCTGAACAAATAGCTGAAAAATATAAAAACTGTGCCCGAGGGATAATTGTTAATTTTGGGGGAGACATAAGTGTGAGAGGCCGGGATGTGCACAGTAAAAACTTTGACATGGGAATATTCAACCCCATTACTCACCAAGACGAAATTATTCTCTTAAACAATCAAAGCTTATCCACCAGCGGAACCTATAAACGAAGATGGCATATTGAAGGCGAAGACCATCACCATATTTTAGATCCTAAAACCCATACCAGCAGTGAATCAGAGTTTGTTTCCATTTCATTTTGGGGTTCTAATGGCGCCTTGTGTGATGCCTTAGCCACAGCTTCGTTTAATACCAATAGTGAAACCTGGGAATCCTGGAAAAACAAATTTAAATCTATTGAATATCTTGCCATTAAGCCCTCAGGAGGGGTTATAAGCTCGGTTCCATTAACGTCATGAAAATACTAGCGCTAGCGGCTACCAACAACAAAAAATCAATTAATAAAAAATTGTTAAAGTATGCCGTAAGCCTCTTTACGGGAAAACATGAAATAAAAATAATAGACTTAAATGACTATGAAATGCCCCTATTTTCACCAGAAAGAGCTAGCAAAGAACTCCCAAAACCGGCTCAAAAATTTGCTGAACTCACCCAGTGGGCAGACTTTGTCATGATAAGCTTTGCCGAATACAACGGATCATATACTCCGGTATTTAAAAATCTTTTAGACTGGGCCTCCATCACCAAGCAAGAATACTGGGGAGGAAAAGATTTATTTTTGATGGCTACATCCCCGGGGGGCCGCGGGGCTCAAAATGTACTGAATGAAGCCAAAGATTTCTTTCCTTTTATGGGCGCTAATATTGTTGGAACTTTTTCACTCCCTCAATTTGAACAGTTTTTCCAAAATGAGCATATCACCAATGAGAAATTTGATATTCAATTAAAACATCAAATAAGGGCTATTGAAAACCCCGTTCAGCACAAAGCCGATTGGGTTGAAAAGCTATTAGAATCCTTAAATTCTGTATGGATCGTTTTAGGCTACGGACTATTCTTGTTTATCTCTATTAATGGTCTTCTAGGGGGTCGGTGGTTTGAAATCTCCAGCCATAATATCTTTTGGATCATAGCGATGTTTGCGGCTACTTTTACTCTGACGATAAGACCTATTTATGACCTTCTACCCAAATCAAAACGGATAGAATCTATGTTAAAATGGCGCAAAGGAATAGGATTAATTTCTAGTGGAATTGTCGTTGGATTTTGGATTAGTAGAAACATAGATTTAGATAATCCAGCATGGATTATAAACTATTTTTCGTATGCAAAATGGTCCCCTTCACTCGAAAATATCTTAGAAAGAATCACCGAAATAACTGCTTGGATATTGTTTTTAATTTCCAATAAATGGCTATCGGTTCATCTAAACACTCTTTGGAAACATCTACAAAAACTGGCTTATGTTTATTTCTTATCGGCCGCACTCTTGCTAACAGCAGTTCATCAAAAGCCGTACGGAGCTATGTGTTTACTTTTCTTTTTTATCGTCTACCAACTCTGGATTTATGAACGCCTAAACCGTGATCTAAAAAGCACAAGTGCTAACCGGCATAGTCAAGCAAGTTAAGATTGCTGATTTGTAAATAGCCGCAACCTAGAACTTATCACAGAGCAAACCAGAAGAACGCTAAATCCGTTTTTTGAAGGAGCCAGAATATCAATTAAGGCCAAAAGTACTTGTAAAAAGAGCCTCCTCAGGCCGGGGATGGGAATCTCATTTCCTGATGGTAGTCAGCGCTACAACCTTTTCAGTATTAATCTTGATAAGCTGACCCGTCTGCTTACATTAAAAGCCACAAATTTTATAACCCTTAACGCACATGTACACGCTCTACACTATTCCCGGATCATGCTCTACTGGTATTGCCGTATTGATGGAAAAACTAAAAGTAGAATACACTTCAATTAAAAGAAAAGATGTTGAAAATTATGCAACAATTGTGCCAACAAATCAAGTGCCTGCACTAAAAACCGAAGCAGGAAAGATCATTACTGAAGGCGGAGCAATAGCGCTTTACCTCCTTGAAAAACACGGTCAGAACTTTTTACCTTCTGATTCTGATCAACGCGCAGATTTTTATCAATGGCTCAATTTTGCCTATGCCACCATTCACCCTAGCTATTCTAAAATTTTTGCAATCAAGTCCCAGGAATCAATCGATGAAGCTACCAAACAAAAAATAATGCAAAACCTAGCCGACAAGTTGTCTGGGGTTTGGAAAATAGTAGATCAGCATTTAGAAGATCGAACCTTTGTTTTAGGGGAAGAACCTTCACATATTGATTACATGATGACCATTTATACAAGCTGGAATAATTACTTCCCTGGCACTAAGGTTTCACTAGGCCAAAACATTAATCGCTTAGTAGAAAATGTGACCGCTCTTCCTGAGTTTAAAGCCGGATATGAAGCCGAAGGGGCCGAATTCAAACCTGCGCCTTCTTCCTCATAAAGACGGCCTCACCAAAATAGAGCCTAAATTCAGGGTTTTAGGCAAATACTAAAATTTCCATAATTAAAAGAATCAATATACTCTTTAGTAAATGAAAAAAATATTAATGGCACTCGGGGTTATTATCGGGATCTTTGTGGCGATAGCTATTGCCGGATATATAAAATTTGGCCTCTTGGCTGATGACATTTATGTAACAGATCAAAACGGAGAAGTCGTTAATTACAATGAACTACAAAAAAAAATAGAAGCTGGCCAGCACCCGGCAGAATGGCCTGTTGAATAGGGCTTCTTGGTATCTATTTATTTGGAGGGGCTTGTGTGGCAGGACTGCCTGGCCTTTGTTCGAAAGTTTTATCAAGAAGCTAATAATAGCTTTTTGATTAAGCTCATACGCACTATTTAGCGCCAGGCAATTGACGCTTTAGTGTCTGGGTTCGTAAGCTCCCCTTTCGAAAGATCTACTGACTCTAAACAGAGAGCCTTGATTTCTTCTTCTGCATCATCAATAAATCCACCTTGATCATCTATAATCCCATAATCAATTAGAATTTGCTCATACCCAGCCCAGCTATCACGATCATTTTCAAGGTCTAGCGTTGCTGCTAGAACAAAGATTGCATCAGCTACGCCTGGGCGCGCCGCTTTCTCAAGCATGTAAACAAATCTCCCGCGGACCGAATCTTGCAAAACAATCTCTGTCGCCCTTTTTGCGGCATCAGCTTCTTTAATGGCTTCAGCTGCTGCAGCCTCTACAATTTCTCGCGCACCATCAACTCCAAACATAATCGCTTCAGCATCTTCTTTTACTAGCACATCAGGCTGTGTGCAAAGCTGCTGCAAGGCTACTACCTGCCCTTTAGTCATTGATGTAGCAACAAAGCACAATAGGGCTTTATTAACTCCTGCATCCATTAATGTTTTAAGAGTAGGAATATCTAACTCACCTTTTTCAGCGCCTAGCTTTTTTGAATTTCAAATTTAATAACTTTCGCGGCTTCGATGGCCTCAGCTGTCTGTTCTTCATTAGCCACCTGATATACCTCTAAAATTTTTGATAAAGCCTCTCTATATTGTGCAATATCGTCAGCAAAAACTGCCTGTAGACTATCTTCTTCAACCTCTCTCTCAAATAAATCAAGGAGCTCAAGCAACAGTCGGATAAGCTCTCCCAACTTTTCTTTATCTTTTCCCATAGAAAAAACCTTAGCACTTCCGTCCATCAATCCTGCACTTGGCCGTCCGTATTCAAACTGAATGCGACACCCCGCGGCTTTAAAACGAAGTTGCAAGGCCATAAAGTCTTCAAATAAATCATCCGAAACCTCAACAGCTAAGCCATTAACGTCCAAACTTTTACGAATTGAATCATATTTTGACATATTTAAAATATATTTATTATTCAGAATTTGGGATATAAAGCCAGACGCACCAAAAGATGGAATAAAGAGTCGAACCGCTCAATTGTCCCCTGTAGTACGGCTTAAAGGGGACTTAAAAAGTGCTAAATGCAACGTGGCAGGCGCTGAAGGAATCGAACTTTATTTCTTAATTTAAAATTCGCTTAAAAATATTGTAAGCCAATCAGTTGAGTATTGGTTTTTAAATTAATACACTCTATTTCATCTGGGTCCCCAGCTTCAATAGGGCAGGTTTAAGCTCAAGCGCCGTCTTTCCCAGCCTTGTTAAAGTGTATTCCACCCTTGGAGGAACCTGCTGGTAATCCTTTCGCGTAATAAGTTCGTATTTTTGCAATAAGCGCAGTTTTTCTATCAGTATTTTTTCGGAAACATCAGGGATACGCTTTTTAATTTCACCATAACGCCTCGTTTTTTCTAGTTGCAAAAGAATCAGGAACGTCCATTTACTACCTAGAACTTTAAAAGCCTTACGAATCGGACAGCCACTAACATCAAATGATTTCATTTGAAAATAAAATTATACTTACAAAAAAGTAGGTACTTGACCATAAGTTAGCTTTGCAATACACTTTCGTCAAATCTATTTTTTTCTAAGAAAATCATGAACAACCACCTACCAAAAAGTAAAATCAGGCTATGCCTTGTCACCTTCGCTATCATAGTGGGAATAGTTGGGATTCTTCATGGGAGCGCTGAATTACTGAAGGGATCCGCTTTGATAGAGAGTCACTCAGTAGAGGCACTACCAGAAAACTGGCCTAATCCTGGATTTTATAGCATGACGAAGGGAAGCCCTGTTTTTTCGGTGCTGACAAATATTCCTCATTATGTGCTCGGTCTTTTGGCTATTTCAGTTTCTATTGCTTTAATTGCTTTCGCCGCGACTTTGATGAGAAGATCCAAATTAGGAACCAGCTTGTTACTTTTTGCTTTGTTGAGTATCGGGATATTTTTATTTGGGGCCGGTAGAGGCACGCCGGTAGCCATAAGCCTTCCAATAATAATTGTGGGACTCCTGTCTATCATGAAAAAAACCAAAAAAGAACGAAGCGAAACCGGTAAAAAAATGATCTTGTCTGCTTTTAATTTTTTCTATGGATTACATATTTTTAGCTGGGTTTTATTTTTCCCTATTTTGTTTGTGTTTAGTTTTTATGCTGAAATATCACAACCGTTATTCTTATTCGCGTTTCTCAGCATGCCTGTGGCAAATTTAGGGGCGTTAATATTTGGGTTTATGTATGACAAAACAATACATCATGAAATTAAATCTATTTAAAAATTCTTTAATTCCCGCCTGGGTCAATGTCTTGTTGGTGGTGCTGATAGTGTTTATGGTGGTACAAGGATACGCGTTCTACCTTGATCCTCAATTTCTTGTTGATGCCGGAATAACCACTGACGGGGCACCAAATCTTAATATTATCTACACCACCGCCGGAAGACTAATGGCTATGGCAGCGGCGTTTATTTTTGTTCTCTACACACAAAACCCGCAGCAGTATTTAGTGGTACTGCTGCTAAGCATATTTAAAGATACACAGCAAGCGTTTATTGACCCGTTGTTTCCTTATGCCAACGCTGCCTCAGCAGAAGTTGATTTTGGAATGCATTTTGCAATCGTTGTTTTGGAGATTTGGGCTTTTATAGTGGTGTATAGAGTGGCAAAACAGAAGGGTCAAAAAACCTTGTACAGTCTATGAAGCTATCCACTAAAGACCCTGAGCTTTTTAAAGGCTTTCAAACAGAGTACAAAGAAGTTAATAGAAAGATAAAAATTAGAGAGTCTCAAAGAGATGAAAAAAGGTTAACAGAAGACGATATTATAAGGGTTACTGAAAAAACCCTGTATTTTGTCGAACACCTGGACGAATTGGTCTTCAGTACTACCAGCAGCAGAGAAATAGCACACTTTTGGGAGCTCATTTTTGAAGAGACCCCAACACTCGAACAACTCAAAATTCGAACCGCCCAATTACCGCCTGTGGTAAGGCTTAAGGGGGAACTTAAAAGTTCAAAATGCAATGTGGCAGGCGCTGAAGGAATACTCCGTCCTAGATTTATCCTGAATTTATTTCAGGACTTCGTGACGTCGTCGCACAAAAAACAAATGCCTACGGCGCTTGTTTTTGTGTTTGCTCCTCGTATCGAACCCAGCACATATGCGGGTCCTCAAACACTAACTATTTTAAAACCCAGACAGCCTAAGGGCTGACTGATTTTTAAATGGCAGGCGCTGAAGGAATCGAACCCTCGACCTCGGTTTTGGAGACCGATGTTATACCACTTAACTAAGCGCCTTTGTCATTGGCAGCTAGGTAATTTCGTAAAATTAAATTTTTACTTCAGTCCTTCGCTACCTTCTCCATACCTTACAAAAGCATACTTTTTTTGCCGCTTTTATTGGGTAAAAATAGAGAGCACGGGTGATCCTAATATTTACTATAAAAAAATCAATACCCCGTTATTTCTTTTGTAATATCTGCCCCATGCAAAGTAATGCCGCTACGCTCCAAGCCTGATTAATACAACCTTTACCCTCTTTAGGTTTAAGACCATCAAAAACTTCACTCACCCCACCAATACATCCATCTTCATAAAAGTGCTCAAGTAATGGTTTTACTTCTTCCGTTAAACGAGCTTGTGTGTGCTTGAGACCAAATAAATTTTCATGAGCCACCCAGTAGTCAGCCAATAAAAACGGCCAAACCGTTCCCTGATGATAAGCCCTATCCCTCTCAAACGAGTCTCCTTTATACTCTGGAATAAAGTTTGGATCATCAGGAGCCAGTGTTCTTAGGCCCAAAGAGGTATAGCAAGTTTCATAAACTTTAAGCAAAACATTCTCCTGTTGTTGTTTACTCAAAGGGGAAAAGGGCAAGCTCACACTATAAATCTGGTTTGGTCGCACAGACTCATCCCATCCCTTCCCAGGCACAAAAACATCATTCAAATAATCACCACATACATTCCAAAATGTAGGCTCAAAATGATGTTCAAATTTACTAATCCAGCTCCCTACATCAAAGTGCAACTTATTGTTGGCCCCTACTTCCTTACTCAAAAACTGATAAATTTTTAGCGCGTTATACCAAAGACAATTAATTTCTACTGGGCATCCTGCACGAGGGGTCACTACAAAATCCCCAACCTTCGCATCCATCCACGTGAGTTGTTGTCCACTATGGGCAGCAAAAATAAGCCCTTCTGAGGTGATCCCAATATTGTGATGTGTGCCTGAAACATGATATCCTAAAATTTCGGTCAGTTGTGGAAATATTTTATTTACAAAAGTGATGTCTTTAAATTCCCGGTAGTAATACCAAAGAGCCACAAAAAACCATAACGTTCCATCCGCTGTATTATACTCTAAGGCTTCTCCTGTACGATCAGGGAACCGATTAGGGAGTAGCCCCTCTTTAGCGGAATCTAAAAACCCTTTTAAAATACCCTGAACCTCTTTTTGACCTAAATGAGGCATTAAAAACCGGAGTGAGATTAATGTGTCTCGAGACCAATCCATAAACCAAGGATATCCAGCTATGACCGTTTTGGATCGAGTTGAAGCCCGATCCACAATAAACTGTTGCGATGAAAAAACCGCCTCTCTGTACCAAGGACATTTTTTAGATTCTGGAATAGCCTTATAGTGGTCTTCAACCTCTTTAAACACGGTTTTGGGATTCTTTTTTACTGTTTTTTCTGTCGTGAGAGTAACAAAAACTGTTTCTCCTGGAGTAAGATTTATGACCAGTTTTCCTGGGGTAAAAGCCTCTTCGGTAGACTCAAAACCTCTCGCGGCTTCCTCCGCATAGAAAAAATTATAATACCAATCAGGATTAACCTCCCACTGCCCTAGACTAGAATTTATAATACACAAATCATTCACTTTAAGCGTGGTTTTACTCATAACTCGAACTGAAAACCCGTCATGCTTATGGGTTAAGTAGTGATGATCTCGCATAACCAAAAGCGGATTCAGATGAAGCTTAAATTTTGATTCCCCTGTATTTTTATAAGAAACAATAGTCGTATTTTTACCCGGCCTCATGGTTATCGATTTCACACACTTCCACTGTTTGTTTCCATACTCCCAAACAGGGTAAGGGAACCGCGAAAAGTGGTTCAAATAATCATTGTAAGGCTTCTCACTCCCTACATAAATTTCAGTCGAAAGAGGATAAGTTTTGTCTTTGTATTCTAACTTTTCCACCATATGAGAAACTATCATTTGCCGATCTGTTGGTGGATTTTGAGCCATGCATAGCAGTCCATGATAACGCCGTGTATGGCCCCCCAAAATAGTACTCGACCCATAGCCTCCAAGTCCATTAGTAATCAGCCATTCTTCGGCCATAAGTTCTCTGGCTGCAGGCTTCAAAAGATTTAATTTCATAAGTAGGAAAAGTATAAGCTAGAAACCCTAAAAAGCCTTTAAATTTAGCTAGTCAAAGCCTCTAAAAAATGGCTGTTATAAATTATTTAATCTGACTTAAAACCCATACTAGTTTCAACCGCAAAACCCGCTTTATTTTGGCTTCAATTTCACGTTTAAATTCTGGATTTTTTTTCATGGCTTCCAAGATTTGCACATTAAATTTTTCTGGATCTTCAGGCATAAGCACAATATCAGCCCCAGCTTTAAGCGCTAAAAAGTCCGCATTATAAAAGTCTCGAACCGCCCCCATATTCATAGCGTCGGTAATAATTACACCCTCAAACCCCAAATCTTCACGCAGTAATTTTTGCATAATCACAGGAGACAACGTTGCTGGTTTGAGCTCTGTATCATAATCCGGATGTCCATCTACTGCCAAATGGCCTACCATCATTACCAAAGTTCCAGCCTCAATAGCCGACTCAAAATTGGGAAGTTCTAGCAACTTTTTACCAATCGTTTGAACCGCTTTATGAGTGTCCCCCTCTACGCTCCCATGGCCAGGAAAATGTTTAGCTGTGGCAATAATGTTGTTGAGGTGATGCTCAAATACAAAATGATTGGCTAATTTCGTTACCTCTTGCTTAAAAGCCCTATTCCCAATAATACTCTCATTTCCTCCGGCATCGTAGACAGGCGCAAAATTAAAATTTATACCCAAGCTTTTTAATTTTTGGGCTATAAGCTGAGAGTTAATCTGAGCCTCTTGTAGCGTTTTTATGTCAGCGGTTTTTTCAATATCCAAAAAATTTCCCTCTGGCATACGATTCTCCAAAAGAGATGGCTCGGCATCAATAGCTATTAAAAGGGGGACTCTTGTTTTGTTTTGGGTTCTCAAATGAGCCACATCAAAATCTGTAAACTTTGAATTCAGAATCATAAACCCGCCAATATCTCCAGATTGAATCCAGCTTTTTATCTGCACTCTAGGCATACTTTCTTCCCAAGCGGGCATGATGAGTTGAGCCACTCTTTGTTTAGGCGTAAGTGACTGGTACCAGGCTTCAACTAACTGATCCAAAAATGGATCTTGGCTGAAATAATCCGAAAGTTCAAAATTCAGATCAAAACGAGCAATTGCAAAATCTGGAAAAAACCACTGGCTCAGCCTTTGCTCCACTGAGGGAACAAAGCCAACCCCAACTCCCAGAGCCAGGCTTAAAACAACTAAACAAAAATGTTTCCAATTCATAAAAAAAATACTCTACCACGATCAATGGTAGAGTATAGTAAAAATTTTTAAAGTCAGAAATTCAAAGGAACAAAAATATTTTTGAGATAAACCTATTAAATTATACCCGTTCAAAAAATCTCTGAAGTTAACCCTGAAGGTTAAAACTTTAAAAGTTGTTTAGTAATAGTGGTAACGAGAAGAACCACAACCATACCCCGTTCTCATTCGGTAGTTGTGAGAAGGGTAAAGTGTACGGTTAGTCACATTCCGATTGTAGTGGTAGTTGTATTGAGCTACCGGTCGGTAGTTTCGATAACCACAAGTTGTACAAGGCCGATAGTTTCGATAATTATGACACCCAGTATTACAGGTTCTGTAATTTGAGTAATAACTAGAACCACATCCCCCTGAACAAGCAGAACCATAACTATGGTAAGCTTCTGCAGAGCCTGCAAAGAGCATTACCCCAAACAAAAATCCGAAGCCGATCACCATTTTTTTCATTGTGGGATTTATGAAAAACATAACCATCTTACACTTGGCAATATTTACCACAAATTATTTTATGTAATTTTTGTAGTTTAATTTATAAAGCTATTTAAATTCCAAAATTTTATTCAACAATGGCGTAGGCTCGAACCGGACTCCCATCCCCTTCTTGAATTTTTAAAGGCACTCCGTGAAAAAAGAAATGTTTGGGCAATTTATCAGTATGTTCTAGCCGCTCAAAAGAAATAATGCCCTGTTCCAAAAGATATCTTTCAATCTCAATATCAAACTCAAAGTGAGCGGGCATACCTATAAATTTTGGTCCAATTTCAACTACTTTTTTAGCTATATCCCACGTAATATCAGTTTTATTAAAAATAAGTCCCAGATTGGGTTTTATATCTTTCTCAGACTCATAAAGGGTAGCATTCCCCAAAAAATCATGGATCTGGTAATCATCCAAATTTTTACCATCTACCGTTGCATGGATGGGGACATTCACATGCGTTCCATCATGAGAATTAATTTCTATCCGTCGCATATTCCATCCCGTGTCGGCAAAAACTTCAGCCATAGAAATATTGACTTTCGAGTCTCCGGGATACACCCACATTTCTGGGTGAATAGGTTGGGATAAATCTATAATTTTCATAATCAGAGTATATCAAAAAAGAAGGCTTACAGAAGATATTTTTTACAGAGTTGTCCCTTCAAAATTAACTAATTCTATGATAAAATGGGGTAACTCATGGAGTTTATAAAAAAAGTTCTCAAATTTTTTTCTCGGTTCACTGATCCAGTGGAAAAGGAGATTTATAATTTTTTATTAGCCCTGAAGCCAAAATCAAATCGTGAAACCGCCAAAAAAAGAGCTCAAGTTCTACTACAAAAAGACACGGCCCGAATGACCATGATTTTAGAATGGAAATTTAAAGGCTACACACACCTCACCAAAAAATATAGGGAACAGTGCTACCAAAATCTAGCATTAATGAAGCAGGATTTTGAAAAATTTTGTGAAGGAAAAAACCCAACTAATTCAAAAGCCTATCTTGAGTGCATTTCCCAGTATCTCAAACCTCATAAAAAAATTGAATACAAGGCTGGAGCCAGCTTTGATAAACTCTGTAAAGATCCAAACACAGAAAAACTTGTGGGCGATTGTAACCAACTGGTAGCCCTTTATGTATACTTATTTAGTCAAAAATACGACATTGGTGAACTTCAAATCAAACTCATGCCAGGGCATGTATGTCTTCATCATGATGGATTAGATTATGAAGCTACTACTGGAGACATTAGCCAATACACAGAGTTTGAGAGACTCGGAAATATCACAGAAATGATCGCTGTAAACCTCCTTGATACGGCTGACCACAGTGAATCCCAACACGAACTCCCCGCCGAAAATAAACTTCAATGTGCCGAAGCCGCTCTAGTGTTATCAGAAAATCAAGAAATCGCACAACACAATCTGGATGCGGCTTACCACAATATGGCTATTAAGAAAATGAACGCTAAAGACTTCAAAGGCGCGGCCAAATGGGCTGAAAAAACAAAAGATAAAAGCTTGTTAGATGTCGTCTTACACAACGAAGCCGTCTACCATCTAAACCATAAACACTACGACCGGTCACGTAAAATTTTTAAACGTCTAAGCGATAAGGCTGGAGTCAAAGCCGTAGACCAAAAAGAATTACAGAGCCTGGTAGAAAAATTAAAAGGCTGCAAAACCACCGCCGACTACAAAGCCAAACGGACCATCATTTACAAAATCAAAAGACTCGCCCTCACCCTGCATGATAGTGAAATGCAAAAATTCTGTGAAAATATCCTCAAACAAATCTAATGGAAATAGGCACTATAGCCGATAAGTCTTATTTCAAAGAAATATAAAAAAGCTCTCACCAAAGTGAAAGCTTTTTTACTCTCTTAGTTAGCCCCATTTATTCTGTTTCCAAAAACCTCTCCTGTAATCTTTCTATAATCGATTCTATTTCTGATGTAATACTCAGTATAACCCCCTCATCGGTATTAGATTTTTCAATCATCACATTACTATTCCGAGAAACCGGAACTTCCATATTTTGCAATCGCTCTACGATTTGATCAATGAGTGAAGTAATCTCAAGATTAATACCCTCTTCAGTATGGCTTACAGCCTTATTAATAAGGCCTGAGTTGCCTGGCCTTCTTGAAGGACGTTGTGATTGAGACTGCCCAAAATTTGGTTGTGGGCCCCCTCGAACCCCTTGGGGTTCCTCAGGCCTCGGGCCATGTCCACCAGCAAAACTTGAATCAGCATTCCCTTTCAAACATCTTGGGAAAAAAGGAAAAGCATCGGTCGCATAATAGACGTACTCATCGCCAATGAAGATCCCATTACAGGCATCAAGATCTCCAGCACCAGCAACAAAATCATAATCTTGGGTAAAGGTCCCATCATAAGTTCCCCCTGGCCCTTCACTTCCATCCGGTCTGTTGCCTGATTTTAACTGGTAGCTTGAATCTATATCAGCTCGATAATAAATCGGAAATCCATCCGCCGCCCAGGCAATTTGAGTCCCCTTAACATCCGAAGAAAGCGAAGACACTAAATCATCAGAAACTCCATGATAATGGTATTTCCCCCCTGGCTGTACATGCGCATTTTGATGGTCTAATCCCAGGGTCAACCGTGTTCCTTGTATGCCCTCATAGTTCCAAACAGTCGTTCCACCTGTCCATTTTTCAGCCGTTCCAGGTTCAATCGGAAGTCCGTTTAAGGCCACTCCCACAATTCGCGCTTGGACCGCATTATCAGTATAAGTGGGGTTTACTGGAATTTTAAATTCATGGTACTGGGCTTCAATTCCATTAGGGTTTTGGCTATTAGGAAAAGTCCCCGTATCATGGTCGGCAATCCCATTAGATTTAATAATCCGCCTATCCCCTTCAATACTAATTTCTACCCAATTTTCAGTACTAGAAACTCCATCCGGTAATTCGGCCCTTGATTCTTGATTTCTTTCAGGTCGTCCTTGTCTAAATCCTCTTTGAGGTGACTCAAATGACGTTCTTTCCTGGGGTTGCAAATGGCCCTCTTCTGAATGCGAACCTCTTCCAAAAGGATGTCTTGGTTCTCCCCGAAATCCTGGCCCTCCACGTGGGAGACCCCATTGCTGTTGACCTCCTGGTTCCTCCCCAAAATGGTGTGGAGGTGGATGACCCAATCCTGGACCAAAAGCTTTAGTTTCATCCACAAAACTAAACCCTAAAACTCCAAGAACTAAAAAACCGCTGAACACACCGATAGCCGTTGCACTTTTATTTTTCATATTTTTTCATTAATAATACTCTGTGCAAAGATATATACGCAAGGTTCTTAAAGTTTCTTTCAAAAAAATGTACAGTATTTTCACCAATGAATCAAAAAAAACAGGATACCGAGTACAAAGCGAGTTGGCTCGAACTTTTTTTTGATTTAGTTTTTGTAGCTTTTATCGCGCAACTTACTTATTATTTAAGCTATCATCATCACCACTGGGAAGATTTTTTACAAGTGGGATTAGTAGCTTATATGATCTTTTTGACCTGGCTTATAACTACCGCCAATAGAAACCTCAGGCAAAATGATGAAGACATTATAGATATTTTAGCTATCCAATCTCAAATGCTCATAATTATGATTATGAGTTTAAGTCTGCCTCAGGCTTTTGGGGATCTGAGTTGGCTCTTTTTTGGAGCTATGGCCGTAAACGGATTCATTAGTGGCGCCCTTATTAGAAGGTTTTATAGGCTTCACCCAGAAAGGCGTCCAAAAACACTCAATATGTGGTGGGGATTTTTTATAGCCGCTTGTTTATGGGCCGTAGCGGGCTTACTTCCAACTCCTTATCTGTACATAGTAGCTCTATCAGCAATGACTTTAAGTGTATTAAGCCCAATGACTAGGGGAAAAGGGAATACAACAACTCTTTTAAATATGCATCATCTATTAGAAAGACTTGGTCTTTTTCTACTACTGGTGATGGGGGAAGCCGTTCTCGTAGTAGCCCTCACCAATGGTTTAGGACAAGAATTCAATCCAGAAAAAGTAATTATTATCCTCTCTGGGGTGATGCTGATGATTGGCTTGTGGTGGCTGTATTTTCCTTACATCAATAAGCAGGCAAAAGGCAAAAGATCCCGTCAATTACAAATAACTCTTCACGCCCATAATCTGCTATACCTAAGCCTCATTTTAGTAGCTACAGGTTTAAGGATTCTTATTAAAAACCCAGGAGCTTCTTTAGAAAAAATGTGGATATTTTTGGTTGGTGTAGCCACCATGATAATCGCTTTTAACATCATTCGTGGAACTCTTACCCACACTACTAAAAAATCTATTCAATCAACTGGAGCCTTTTTAATACTACTTATTTTAATAATTGGGTTCTGCCATATAGGATCCTGGCCTGCCATAGCCATGGTACCAGTGATTACCGCCCTTTTTATCGTCTATGCAGTCTTAGACTACTACAAACATTTTGGTAAAAAATGCGTAATTCACTAGAATCCCTCCTAAAAAAGAATTCTAACCACTACCCACCAAAGCGCCAAACCAGAAATAACCGTTGCAAAAAAGGGCACAAACCAGGTATTAAATTTGAGTTTGTACACAACCCAGAGCAAAGGCAAAAAGAAGGCCAAAATAATCAACTGACCAATCTCTACTCCGATATTAAAAAACAATAATGACCAGATCAGCATATTTGGATCTGGAGCATAGTTTTGAAATACCCCTGCAAACCCAAGACCATGGAAAAGGCCAAATAAAAAAATCACCAAAAGACTATTATGCTGATTTGCAAACCAAGGATATTTCTTACTAAGAAATACCGTAGTTATCGCCATGTAAGCAATAGAGGCAGCAATAATAGGCTCTACGATAGACTCGGAAATCGTGAGTATTTGAGTCCCTCCAAGCAGCAATGTAACTGAATGTGCAATCGTAAAAGTTGTTACCAACGCCAACACTCTCCGCCAAGGGGGAAGCAACAAGACTAAAGCCAGTACAAACAAAATATGATCTAACCCCACCAAAATATGCTCTATTCCAAAAGTTATATAATTCTTGGCAAACTGCCAAAAATTTACTGCCTGAGGCTCATTATAGACTTCATCAAAAGTCTGTGAAAGCTCATTAAGCAAAACTAAATCATTCGTCGTAAAAGTTCGAGCATCAGTTTCTCCAGCAAATAACTGTTCTACTTTTTCAAATAAATCGGAATCTTCAAGCTCTGGTTGGGCCTCAATAAAATCTAAAATTTCTTGGTTTTTAGCTTCTGGGTTTTGTAGCAAATAGTTGATTAACACTTCAGGCAGACTAAAACTTTGATTGGCCTCCGATTCTGCCCACTCCATCCCTGTATTTTGCATCCCTGAACTTTCTAGAAACGCGTCAAACTCAACCTGAGTCGCATCTGGATTTTCGGCTAAAAATTGCAAAACCTCAGGGGGAATACTATGAGATTGAGCACTCCCAACTAGAAGTAAAAACCCGAGTGCCAAACTCAAAAATAATTTTTTCATTCTGGATAAGTACACGTAAAACATTTTAAATTTAATTCAAAAAAAATAAACTCATTCCACTATGTGCAAACTTCCCTACCTTCCTGAAGGAAAAAAAATTCTATATGCTGAACATGATCACGAATTTATGAAAGCCGCCAAATTAGCAGCTGAAAGTTTATCACTTGATCCTGGACATAAAATTGGCTCGGTTATTGTAAAAGAAGGAGCCATTATTGGGCGGGGGGGGAATGGATCAAAATTTCATCAAAACATTGGGTGTATCAGAAAAATGTTGCACGTTCCTACCGGAAAAGGATATTGGCTGTGCCCTGGATGCCAAACACATCATCACTCCGAACAGACAGCCCTAAAAGACGTCAGAAAAAATGGACATAATCCAGAGGGCGCTGATATTTATCTCTGGGGACACTGGTGGTGTTGCCAATCTTGTTGGGGCAAAATGATAGAAGCTGGTATTAACAATGTTTACCTCGCCAAAGACGCTGAAAAACTATTCAAAAAGTAACACAAAATTACTCTGGAACAAATTGAGCTTTAGGCATAAACGTCCCTAATTTTTTGCGAGTCCACCAAGTCGTACTTCCTATTTCAGCAAAATTATACTCATACAAAGTGGCTCTGATGTATTTAGGTGTATTTTGGGGGAAGGCTTCTGACTCAAGCAGTGATAAAACTTCTGGATTTCGCTGAAAAAGAGATTCAATAAACGGCGTCCACCAACTGACATTTTCCCAATTACCTTTGAGCGCCGCAAACCACATCTGCCAATCCAGTCTGGGTTGATGTGGGCCTGTAAATCTAGGAATTTTATTCAAATCCCCAGGTTTGTATTTAAATTCATAAGGTCTCCAACTTTCCCCATCCATAGAGCCCTCAATGACAATCTCAGGGCGCTTAGTAGTCATATTAGCAAAGAGCCCATAACTATTACTCATCTTTAAAGGTGATGTGTAAGCCATGATAAATTGCACAGGATCACTCACCTTTATCTGGTGATGAAAACTCTGCGAAACCGCCATCGGCACATAGAGCAAAACCACAACCATTAAAAAACTTTTAGTCAGCAGCCCTGGAACAGAGGGCTGAATTTTGGATTTAATAATTTGAGGAATACGCTCAATCCTTTGATCATCCAAAAGCAAAACGCAGATCGCCAACGTCAAAATATTAAAGAAATTATAATTACCACTTATCATAATAAGCAGTTCTAAAACCGTCATACAAATTAAACCAAAGTACCTAAAATTTCTTGGAGCAAAAATTAAAAAAGGAATCACCAACTGAACAAACAACACCCCCCCAGTACCAAACTTTAATACAAATTCTGGGAGAGAGTGAAACACATACGACAGGGTGTTTGGAATTGGTTGCGTTTCGAAATGGTAGTCAAGAGCGGTTAAATTTCGCCAATTCTCATCAGCTAAAACTTTGACCATCCCGGACAAAAAGAAAAATTTAAACACCAGTAATCGAAACATCCACACAAAGACAGGAAGCCATAAAGGTAAAAATATGGCCAAGAAACCTACCTCCAACAGGAAAATATCCCACTGATAACCAAGCCATATCTGTCCCACAGAAAAATAAGAAAGATATAAAAGGTAACACACTAAGGCCGCCCAAATTCTAATTTTTTTGATACACAAACCTAAGGCCGAAAGAGCTCCCAAAAGACAAACAAATTGAAGCATAATATCGCTACTATTGAACCAAAAAATTGATGGGAAATTTATATAGGCATCAATTCCTGTAAAAGAAGCCCACCTGTTCAAAAATATCTGAGCAGGAGTGATCCCATTACTGCCCACTAGTCCCAATATTTGGACACTCAAACTCAAAAAAGCCGATATATAGGTAATCGCCAAAAGGGTGTAAAACCATTCTACAGTTCGCTCAAATCTAGGCGATCTCCAGTCTCTTCCAAATGCAATTTTACACAGTTTATAGGTTAAGTTACGGTGACGTGCTATCCAGCGATAAATCCCTTCACTTAAGCTTGAAAAAGGTTTTATTTTTTTATAAATCCAATGCCAAACCCCATACCCGCCAAGAGCCAAAACTCCAAAACCGGCTTCAGCTCCTGATGCTTTTTCTCCGTTCGGATTAATCAACACAATAGCCGACTTAAAATCCTTCAAAGGAATTTTAGGAAAATTTTTCTTTTCGATTTGGAAGGGCGAAAATTTCACTTTTTGCCCCACCAGTGAAACTAAATAATTCACACAATACCTACAAAAACCACATTCTCCATCATAGATCAAAAGTGGTTTTTTTATTTTCATCAAAAACATTGTACCTCAAAAAGCTTTTTAATTTTTGCTTTTTTTATGAATAATCAAGAGCAGATCAAATATGAAAATCTTTTTTTACACTTTGTTTGCATTAACAGTAATTAATTTTGCCAAAGCAAAAGATGGGTGTCCTGGGCAAGAAGAATGGGTTCCAGAGATTGGAGACTGCGCTATCGTAGTTTATGACGAAGAGGATCTACAAAATGAAACGCTTGACCAATGGATCGCCAAACTAGACCAATGGTTCAAAAGAGCAAAAAATCAGACAACCTGTCTAAGAAAGGGCTTCGAATATGCTGAAATTTTGCCGCCTGGCGGAAAAGTGATTTCTGTCTCTGGAACGGTAAAAATTGAACGTGGCCTTAAAATCCTCATAGCTACACCAGGCCTGGAACTCAAACCAGGGGACATAGTAGCAGTCTCCAAAACCGCCTCCACTGAACTAAAACTAAATCGAACGGGGACTCTTAAAGTTACGTCTGAAAATCGTTTTCAGGTACCAAAAAGTAAAGAAAAAAATGGATTATGGCCAAAGATAAATAATTGGACTGGAAGTTTATGGTCAAATACAAAGAAATGTCTTAGTTCTCCGCCCCCCCCCTCGCTCCCTACGGGAGGGGTAAGAGGATAAAGAAATAACTTTAATGAGTTTCCTAATTTTGAAACCTATTGAGAGAGGGTTCTTTCTGCCAGTCTATACCGGGATCTAATTTCAAATCTTTTTCACACTCTGCCCACCGGCTTCATCGAGCACTTCAAACCCCAAATTTTTGATATCGTCTCTGAGTTTATCAGACAACTCCCAATTTTTCTGACTCCGAGCTGTAGCTCGTTTCTCAAGTAAATGGTGAACTTCCTGAGGTATTTCAACTTTGTCTGAAGAAAGTATATCAAACACAGGGTTAAAATGTTCTTCTAAAAAGGCAATAACCGATTGTGCATCCCCACCACTCAAAGTTCCTGATTCTTTTTGCCGCAGGGCTTCACCAATACAGTCAAAAACAGCCGCTAAAGCTTCGGCAACATTCAGGTCATCATAGAGAGCTGCACCATATTTTTCAGCACTAGATTTAGCAAAATTAGAGGCTTGGCCTTGGGCCATTTGACTCAAAACTCTACGAGCTTCATTTATTCTTTCAATAGAGTTTCTGGCTTGCAGTAAACTATCTTCCGTAAAGTTAAGAGCAGTTCGATAGTGAGCCGCAAGTAAGGCGTATCTGATTTCTTCCCCCTTCCATCCTTTGGCTAAAAGATCTCGAATAGTAAAAAAATTTCCTTTAGATTTAGACATTTTTTGTCCATCTACCAGCAGGTGTTTGGCATGCATCCAAAAAGGAATGTGATACCCACAACTACACTGATTCTGAGCAATTTCACACTCATGATGAGGGAAGGCATTGTCTTCACCTCCCGTGTGGATATCGGTGTGAGGCAGCAAAGATTGACTCATAGCTGAACACTCAATGTGCCACCCAGGAAACCCTTTCCCCCAAGGACTATCCCACTGCATTAGGTGATTCTCATTGGCTCGTTTCCACAGGGCAAAATCAAGGGGGTTTTCCTTTTCATCATTCACCTCTACTCGAGCTCCAGCCTGCAAATCGGCCAAATTATTTTTGGAAAGTTTACCGTAGTCTTCAAATTTAGTAGTACGAAAATACACCGACCCATTCACTGCATAAGCAAAATCTTTTGCAATCAAAGTTTGGGTCATATCAATCTGCTCTTTGATATAGTCAGTAGCTTTAGGCCGATAATCAGGCGCTTGAATCCGAAGCACTTTTTCATCCTCTAAAAAATAATTGGTAAATTTTTCAGCGACAGCAAAGGCATCGATCCCTTCAGCTTTAGCTTTTTTGGCAATTTTATCCTCTCCATCGGCATCTGCAAAGTCATCATTCGTTAAGTGTCCTACATCCGTGATGTTCTGAACTTTTGTAACTTTATAGCCGGCGTATTTCAAAACTCTACTTAAAAGATCCGCCATCAAAAAAGATCTAAAATTCCCAATATGAGCAAAGTCATATACCGTTGGTCCACAAGAATAAATATTGACTGCGCCCTCAACCCGCGTTTCAAGTTTTTCTTTTTTTCCCGATAAAGTGTTATGCACAAAAATGTCCTGCCCCATTCGTAAATCAAAAAAAATTCTCAAAGAAGGTAAACCAAAGTACCCTGAAAGTAAATTAATTATCTTGAATATGGCACACAACACAAAAGATCATGCCTACCACCTGATGATGCAGCTGGTAGAAGAAAATAAATCTCTTTGGCGAATTGAGAGAGATTACGCTGTACACGACAGTAATTGTGAGGAATGCTATGCCTTATGGGAAAAAATGAAATCCGAAAAGGCAGAAAATATTAAGACTTTAGAGGCCTTGGTAAAAAAACACCTTTAGTTTTTTAGAGGACAATAAATACTGGTAATAAGTTTTTCTGGCGGAGTGTTAGCCGAATTATTTTCATAGATCTCTAGGGGTTCTTTGCCTTTCGCACACTTCAATTTTTTGTAACGCTGGTAACTCATCATAGCCGACCAGCCATTCCCTAAATGTAGATAAGAACCAGTATGAACTACTTTCAAAGCCTTCCCTCCATCTAAACTCCCCATTACAAATCCATCCAAATTGGAGGGGAGTTGAGAGACAGAAATACCTGAGGTATAGCTGGCTTTTCGTTGTACCATATCAAACTTATGATAAATAGAAAAAACGGTTCCAGTCGTTTGAAGGCCATGCTCATCTATAGCTTTTTCAAGAGCTTTAAAATCCTGTTCCATAGCCGGCCCGAGCTCTTCAATAGAGCAAGTATTTTTTCTGCCGATATAGGAAAATCCTTTTGTTTCTACAATTCCTTCAATCGCAACTTTTGAAGTCACCGTGCCGGTTTCTGAATATTCTTTGAGCATCCTCAAGCCTCGTTCATAATCCATCCCCACCCAGGCCTCCATCATCCGTTTCATCCAAAACATAACCAGTGGCAATGAACTTTTCATCCCCCAAGTAACAACCGTTTGGTGTCCATCAGGGTTAAAATCCCAATACACCTCTCCACGTGATTTCCAGGGTTTCAAAAATCTAGCTTCATCTTCAATCCGTTGATTTTTAATTAGTTTTTTATGTTCTAATTCTCCAGACCCAATCCATTCACCATCCCATATATGTACGGCTCCTTCTTGTCCCTGAATCCCTTTAAAATCCACACTACAGTTTGGTTCCATAATCAACCAAGGCGACCAAGACTTTTGAACTTCAAAATTGGCTACCGCCTCAAAGACATCTTCTACTTTAGCGTTTATGCGAATAGATCTTTCAACCGAAAATAAACTCATGATTGTATCATTAAAAGCATAGGCATCATAAACCCACGTTTTAACCTTGTCGAGATTCATTCAAAATTTTATGCTGACATCTGAATGAAAAATCTTATGAGATACATTATTCCAGTACCCATAAAAAAATTTTTAAAATTTAATTACTATGCGGTTCTAGATTTTTGTGACAAAGTTACCGGAAAATACGACCCCAAATATCCTCCCAGAAAACTTAACTTTGTAGGCAGTTCGGATTTCAAAAAAGTAGGTGATGAATTGGTCACTCACTTTAAAAAAGTGGGGAATCTAAAGCCCTCAGATTCGGTCTTGGATATTGGTTCAGGGATTGGAAGGATGGCTATTCCTCTAACTGAATATTTAGATCAAAAAGCCCAATACGAAGGCTTTGATATTGATCTTCGAGGGATTGAGTGGTGCCAAAAAAACATAACTCCCAAATACCCTCATTTTCAGTTTCAATACGTAGATATTTATAACAAATATTACAATTCTGGAGGCGCTATATTAGCCAAAAATTTTGTATTTCCTTATGCAGACAACCAATTTGATTTCATTTTTGCAACTTCGGTTTTCACGCACATGTTGCCTGAAGATATTAAAAACTATTTATCAGAAATAAATCGTGTACTTCGCTCCGGCGGAACACTTTTTCTTACCTGGTTTGTACTCAACCCAGAAACCAAAAAACTGATGGAACAAAAAAAATCTAACGCTCACTTCCAGTACCAAAAAAGTGATTGTTTTTACTCACACAAAAATAATATTGAAGCTGAAACCGCCTACCTCGAAACCTGGATTAAAGCCCAATACAAAAACGCCAAAATTGATAAAAACCTAACCATTCACCACGGATGGTGGCGTGGTAAAAAAGGCCTGAGTTATCAAGACATTATCATCGCTCAAAAACACTGAACCCCCACAAGCAAGGGGAATATCTCTTCGTGTCCTTAACCCAAACGGACACCTTTCTAGAGAGGGGATACGTAGAGAGAAAACAGCTCCATCCCGCGCCTAAAATATTGTATAAATGAAAGGCGCCAGAGCTGAACCTTGTGTAAAAATTATGAGTAATCCCAATAGGCTGAAAATCAAAAACAAAGGAAACATCCAGAACTTCTTTCTTGCTACCATAAATCCGAAAAGATCTTTTACAGTTTTAAATTTATGCATCAAAAAAGATTCTCGTTAAATCCTTTTTAAATTCAAATAAAAAGTGGGGAGTTCCCTCAAACTCCCCATCACAAAAACTCAAATCAATCGTACGCTCTAAAAAAAGTTCTTTATATCATCAAAGCTAAGTCCTGGTTTAGTCTTCACAACTTTTCCTGCATCAAAAAAGACTCCCGTTGTCTGATGTGTAACTCCATATTTTTTCTTTAAATCAGCATAAGTATCATAATCAACTTTTAAAATCACGGTGCCTTCAGGGAGTTCTGAAATCTGATCATTAATTTTTCGTTCTAATTTTTGGCAATTTGGGCACCAACTCGCCTGAAAATTCAAAACAAATTTATCACCATTAGCCACTAAAGTGTCAAAACGTTGATAAGAAAAATCTTCATTTACAGCCATTTTTTTCATCATTTTATCTTCTGTGTGAGCGGCTAAATTCGTAAGCCGCCCTTCTACTACGTGATCAGCTGGCGCTGGATCTCCATCATCCGGTTCAATCGTAAGCACATAGAATAGGTGATCGCTTAAATCCTCTGAAGTTTCATATACGTTTACATATCTACCATTATGCTTTTCGGCTTTTCCAGTACTAATAACGCTGAGCCCGTTTGTTTCACGAACAATCCATCCTTCGTAAAAATATCCTTCACCTGGATCAACTAAGTTTTCAAAATGAGCTACCAAAGTGTACTTGCCATCACTCAATCGGGCTTTGGCATTCCCACTTGCACCGCTTCCATCTACTGGCGCTAAGATTCCAGCCTGATGAAAAGTGCCTGTAGGAATTTTGATCATCATTTTGTCCTCTGTTACTTTTTCTTCTGGAAAAAAGTATGAATATTTTCTATGAGGTTTTGTTTGTTTGTTGGCTTTAAGTCGGTAGATAATTTCAGCCATAATGCCACGATTCACCACCTGGTCTATAGCCTGTACCTCTTCTGGAAGAGCCCCAGCCTCACCAAGATCCTCAAGATAAGGTTTAAACCAAGGGTTTCCAGTTCGAGCTCCTTTCCGGTGAGCTGAGATAATTTTGGCCGCTTCCGCTACATTGATGGTAGCACCAGGTCTAAAAGTCCCATCTTCGTAGCCCTTAATGAGTCCTTTTTCATACGCTAAACAAATATAAGGCGTATACCAAACATTCGCTGCCACATCACTAAAAGGCACGGTTGAAATAGAACACTGCTGAGCCATCTGAACCCCAAAGTAGGTTTCTATAATAATTTTGGTAAAGGCCGCTCGAGAAATTGATTGAGCCGGCTTGTAAGTTCCATCTGGATTCCCCGCTACCACCCCTTCTGATTTAAGGTAATTTATGGCTTCGGCATGCGGATGACTGGTTGGCACATCTGGAAACGCAGCCTGAGTTGCCAGTGGCAAACCCAAAACAAAAGCGAAAAGTAACCAATAATTTTTCATGAGAGAGAACGTTAAAAAATAATAACTATTTCCAACTTAACGATAGGACCAAAAATACTCAAGCCTGCACTGTTGCCTCCGCAACAAAAAAATGATTTAAAGCCCAAGAGATCTGAGTTCTTTTAATAAAAAGTCAGCATAAAACACATGTCCTAGGGTATCAAAGTGAGGATCTGCGTTATGCAAAAAATAAAGTTTATGCCTTTGTGGATGGTTCCTAAATTCACTCAAAGGATTGGCGCATGTTAAATCCAATTTTTTACACCAGTGCAAAATATGCTTTTGTGGGCGGTCAGCCTCTTTGGCTTCCTGATCAAAGTGCATCACCGCGTACTTTTTCTCATACCCTTTATCTACCTGTACATCCATAGGAATTAAAGAAATCAAAACCGGAATATCACTGATTTCCGAAAAATATTTAATGCTTTTCATAACATCGGTAAATCTATTCCAATAATCTTGAAGTTCTGGATCTTGCGCCGGATGATCTCTAGATAAAAAAACCGGCCAGGTCAGCGTTGGAGGTTCAGATTCAATGCGTTTCCATCCATTTTTATACATCAGAATTTCAAATCTTTCATTAAGCCAATGCCAGGCATAACTCTGCGGAATTTGGGTTTCTTTACTTTCTAATTTCCCTTCGGTGTTAGCAAAAACTTTTTGATCCTTCACCGCTAGTATTTCTTCCCCTCCCATAATCCAGTGCTTTCGACGGAGTTCAGTAATATCATTAGCCACAAAGATATTCATGATTACCAAATCGGGCTTCATCAATTCCGCATACTTTTGCATAAGCAAATAATAATTATCAATGGAGTATCCAATATGTCCGGCATTCCAAACTTTCCATCTCTCCCCCAGTTGTGATTCTAAAATCTCAGAAAAAGTATCTTCTTGATCAACTCCGGTTCCAAACGTAAAGGAATCTCCTAACATCAAAATGTTTTTATCCCAATTATTGGCTTCAAAATTTTCATCTCGAAAACCAATATTATTTATATGAATTTCTGGTGTAGGCACCCCGTACCCATTTTCAGCGAATGCCCCTGGTTTGTGCGCATAAGTATTCAATGCATCTGGTTGGTAAATAGGAATCCCTACGGCTGAAACGGTATCCTGGTGAAAATTTTTTTCATACCTTAAAAAAACCTCCAAACCTCCAAACGCTATCCCTCCAAAAAAGACACAAAAAAATAAATTCCAGAACAAAACCTTCATTGAGATATTTATACCTGATTACCTCCTAATTAACAGCTAAAAATTCCACAAACATGAGGCAATAAATACTCCACCAAGAGGGACTCTTCCTCTCGGAGTATTTCTTCGTCTTCTGGTATTTCTTTTACAAGTAATGAATCCAAGGAAAATCTAATCTTCTTCAAATTGTTCCAAGACAAAATGCTGTTTCAATTTTTCCTTGTCTATGTCCTGAGAATCCACAATACAATTTTCCAATACCAAGATATCCATATCCGTACGAATAAAACACTTAAACGCTTCCTCAAAATGACACACTATTGGCTCTCCACGAACATTAAAAGAGGTATTAATAACCGTGTTACAACCCGTTAAATTTTTAAATTCAGAAATAAGGCCATGATACCGAGGGTTGGTTTTAGCCGAAACGGTTTGGATTCTGGCCGAACCGTCTTTATGAGTAATCGCTGGTAAATCTTTTACCTTGGTCTGAGTGGTCAATAGCATATACGGACTTTCTTTGCCTCGCAGATCAAAAATCTCATTTGCCTCTTCTGCCAAAACCGAAGGAGCGAAGGGCCTGAAGCTTTCCCTAAATTTTATTTTTAGATTTACTCGTTTCCAGTTTTCTTCCTGTCTGGGATCGGCAATAATTGATCGATTTCCTAGAGCCCGTGGGCCAAATTCCATACGACCATGAAAGTGTCCAATCACTTTATCTTGTTCTAAGTATGAAGCGACTTTTTTTTGTAAGGCTTTTTCAGAATCAAGCTTATCAAATTTAATGCCATTATGTTGCAAAAACCTTTCAATATCTTTCTCTCTAAACGCTGGCCCTAGATAGACATGTTCAATACTATTTCTTTTAGTAACGCCTTTCCCCTGATGATGAACATACAGTGCCGCTCCTACACTGCCCCCAGCATCTCCTGCCGCTGGAAAAATAGACAGGTTTTCAAAGGGGCCATCACGTAAAATTTTTCCATTTGCTACACAATTCAACGCTACCCCACCAGACATACAGAGGTTTTTATGGGGATACTTTTTATACGCATAATTCACCAATCCCATCAGGAGTTCTTCCGTTACTTCCTGAAGGCTTTTAGCCAGGTCTTTATGATATTGAGTAAGATCATCATTAGAATTTCTTACCGGCGCTCCAAAATGATTAACAAATTTCTTAGAAATCATTTTAAGGTCGTAACTGTAGGCGAAATATTGTGGCTTTAGATGAAAACTCCCATCTTCAAAAACCTCCAAAAGCTCATAAATTTTATCTTTGTATTTAGGTTCTCCATAGGGAGCAAGCCCCATAACTTTATATTCTCCACTATTCACTTTAAACCCAAGATAATAAGTAAAAGCGCTATAAAAAAGTCCTAGAGAATCTGGATACACAATTTCTTCTTTGAGGGTAAGTTCATTGTTATTGCCGACCCCCAGGGTTGTGGTGGACCACTCACCTACACCATCTACCGTTAAAATAGTCGAGCTTTCAAATTTTGAGACGTAAAAGGAAGAAGCTCCATGACTTATATGATGAGGTACATAAAAGATTTTACCATTGTATGGCATTATTTTTTCTGTTCCTTTTTTGGTTCTATTACGAGGCATAAAAATACCCAGCTCTTTACGAATAATATGCTCCATCCAGAGTTTTTTACTCAGCCAGGTTCGCATGGCTTTTAGAAAAGATCTAAACCCCAAAGGCCAGTGGCGAATATAGGTCAAAAGAAGGCGCTCAAACTTCCAGATAGGTTTTTCATAAAAAGCCACATGTGCAACTTCTTCAAGTGTTATGCCACATTCTTCCAGACAATATTCAACCGCTTTCGTAGGAAAATTTTCATCCTGTTTGATACGTGTAAAACGCTCTTCTTGAGCCGCAGCTACCACTACACCATCTTTTAAAATACACGCACTACTATCGTGGTAAAAACAGGCAAGTCCTAAAATATATTGTGGCTTTTGGGGCATTTTAAAATTGTTTCTCTAAGTCTTCTAAGGTTTTAGGTTGGTGTTCAAACGACCTCCAGGTGGTTTTTGGTTTCCGTTGAAAGAGCGAAAATAAATCATAAAAAATCGAGTAAATCCCAATAAACACAAAGTACACGAGTCCCAACAATATATGCTCATTAACCCACCCAATAGCATGAGCCAATTTCATCCAACCTTTCCAGAGGTAATTCCCTAAAGTTTTGAGTTTCATTGATTTAGAACCTAAGAGTTAAAAGTGATCAAAAACGAGGAGTTCAAGGAAGCCAAAAATTTTTGCAGCTGACACAGAAATTCAAAGTTTTTCTTCATCACTTTAAATAAGCATTAATTCGGTTTAGAGATTCCTCTTTTCCAAGTATCTCCACCATCTCAAATGGCCCGGCAGACTTGTCTTTTCCCGATAAAGCTACACGGAACGGCCACAAAAATTGGCCATTTTTGAGTCCCATTTCTTGGATACGTTCAATACAGATTTCACGGAGATTTTCTCGATTCAAATCTACCTCATCCATGTTTTGCAAGAGTGTAGCAATTTCTGACAGAACACTTTTTGATAAAGCCTTATCAACTTTCATTTTTTCATGTTCGAGAAGATCTTCGTTCACTTCTGGAGCCTCATAAAAATAAGCCATATTATCCCAATAGTCTGAAAATTTTGGTGATTTTTCACGTACAATTTCTAAAATTTTCTGACACTTGGTGGCATCTTCCATACAAGTTTTTAAAGGCTCTGGATCATAAGCTTCACTCCACTCTAAAAATCTATTATACAAGATTTCAATATCCAAACGCATGGCCCATTTTTGGTTATACCAGGCAATTTTAGCTTCATCATATTTAGAAGCCGCCGGATTTATATGTTCTACCTTGAAAACTTCAATCAGCTCAGAAAGTGAGAAAATTTCTTCCGTTGTTTTTGGATTCCAGCCTAAGAAAGCCAGTCCATTCAGCACCGCTTCTGGTAGATATCCTTGAGCCCTAAAATCAGCAATAAGCACCGTTCCAACCCGTTTAGAAAGCTTTTTACCTTCTGTATCTACTACTAGTGGAATATGCCCATAGACTGGAGGATTTACCCCCAGGGCTTCCCACAGCAAAAGCTGTTTTGGGGTGTTGGTAATATGATCTTCTCCGCGAATCACATGGCTAATACTTTGTGCCTGGTCATCAAACACATTCGCCAAAATGTACAAAATCGTTCCGTTATTTCGGGCCACCACATAGTCTCCCAGAACTTTACTATTAATCTGAACACCACCACGCACCATATCTTCCCATTCAATGAGCCTGTCTTGTGGAGTTTTAAATCTCCACGCATAAGGTTTTCCCGTCATCATCTCCGCTTCCAATTGGGCTCTGTCCCAATCTCTATAAGGAGACCAAAATACAAAATTCGTCCGTTCTTTATGCGCTTTCTCTCTCATTTGATCAATTTCCTCTGGGGTCACAAAGCAGGGGAAAACTTTGCCCTCTTCCCATAGTTTTTCAAGTCGACCTTTGTGTTCAGACAGGGAGTCTGTTTGATGCACCATTATAGAAGCTTCTTCTGGGAAACGCATCCCAAGCCAGCTTAGTCCTTCCAAAATTTCAGCTTCAAAGGCTTTATTTGACCTCTCTATATCGGTATCTTCCCATCTAAAAACAATAGCTCCGTTATGTGATTTAGCAAAGACATAATTAAACAAAACCGTTCGAGCGGTTCCTAAATGAAGTTTCCCCGTAGGTGATGGAGGCATCCGAACTATAACTTCTGACATAAAATTAAAACCATAAGATTGCCCCGGCAGTATAGTACCGAATGCAGAATACTCAATGGTTTAACGCCTAATGTTTCCAAAGACTCTTGAACTTACAGCTGTTTGAAAGCTTAATGTTGGAAGTCCCGCAGAATCAAAACCGTATTGATCGGGATTCCTCAACTCTGTATCAATAGAAATAAAGACATGAGGATGTACTTGAGAATCGTCAATTCTAAAACTCAAATAAGGATCTCTATTAGGCGCTGGCTCAAAAAGAAGCGCATTTACCTTTATTGCTACTGGTGAAATAGTCGTACTTTCATGGCCTCTATCACAAAAATCTTCATTAGTGGAATCTCCTAAAATCGGATATTCTTCAAAAATATTATCTCCATCTTTATCATATAAAAGCTCACATCTAGCCTGACTCGTATCCCATTGCAAACCGACATCAGAGCTACTACCAGGGTCGATTAAATCCCCATCACCATTAGCATCAAATGGCCCCCAGATATCGCCTGTTCCATCATTATCGGTATCGGCCGTAAGCTGTCTCTCAATCTCTATCGTATCATTACTTCCGTTATAATATAAAGCCGTTCTGAGCGTTCGTGCAGAATTAATAAGATAAAGAGTATTAAGATTTAGGTCTCTATCCCAAGCCGTAGAACATTCATCATCATCGGTTCCATTTGGTTTTTTTCCTCCTAAGTTACGATCTTGTTCTGAATCTCCATTCGTATCCCAATAAAAAATGGTATTATAGCCCAAAGCCGCCCTGTTAGACTGGTTAATAGCCTCATCAGCATTGTTGTTCTGTATACTCGCTCCATTAGGCACCTGTTGGGTATTAAAGCTCGTACATTTAGTAGCTCCTGGCCCCATTTCTATAAAAAATCGATCGTAATCAATGGTGTTATTGCGAATAGTTTGAGCCATTCTTTCCATCAAAAATCTTCCTTCAGCATAAAAATCATGCGAAAACTGAACTCGCCTCTGACTAAAATAAATAGAAGCCACAATACTAAGAGCCGAAGTAATCACAATCGCAGCAATACCGGTAGCTGACAGAGTCTCTAGCAGAGTAAATCCTTTGGATTTGCTTTTGGGTTTCCAGTGTATAAATCGTTTAATATTCATGCCGTTCAAAAAAATCAAATAAATGCCCTTCTAACAGCGTTGTCCGCAGTCTTCCCTCTTCCAGCCACTGTACCCGTGACACAACTTTCAAGCGGGCATTATCACAACTCGCATCATCTGAATCGCAAAAAGTCGGAGGAGTCCCTTCATAAGGATTATCTTTATTCAAAAAAATCTGCCGATAAAAATTCGTCCCCTCAGTCGTAGTCGTATGGGTATATCTTCCCGCCGTTGTTTGGTACAAACGCAGTGGAGCCTGATTCGTTTGGGCGCTGTCGCTTAAATCAAGATCCGCCTGCAAAGACGTAAGTTCTAGGTAGTACCGGTTATCGGTTAAATCGTAATCTAAAAGGTAGTAGGTGCCTGTACCACCTGAGTCCATAGTGCCGCCACCCCCACTGGGGAAACAGGCATTTTTATCCGCCGTAGTATCTAAACATAACCATTTATTTCTTCTATCACCTGAATATTTAAGCCAATTGGTATCACGAATATTTCGAACCCCCTCAATCCCTTCACGCGCAATATTGAGAGAAATAATCCGATTTCGGATATTAATATTGGTCTGAACCGCTCGATTTAAAATGGTAAATGTAGCGACCAAAACACTGCTCAAAAGAGCCGTTGAAACTACTACCTCTAGGATGGAATCTCCACGAGCTTTCCATTGTCTTTTAAACCACAAAGTAATTTTATTTTTCATTTTTAGTAAGTCGGGCAGGTAGTTCCAGACTTGTTAAAGGTAGGAAACCCAGAAACTCTATTAAAACAAATAGTCTGCTGAAAACTACTATTGGTATGCCCTAAAATATTAGTGACTGATTCGGCTTTTTTATCACTTCCATCATTGTATTCCAGCTTTGACTGACCTCCACCAGAAAAAAAGATATAAGAAACACTCACTGGAAAACTCGAAGTCATTACAGAGGGGTCTTGATCTTCATTAAAATCCATAGATTCAAGATCGATTTTTTCTGGACTTACCGTAGCACGCTCTATCGTGTAGTTTGTCGAATCATAAAAACATTGCAGGTCGTAGGTAAAACTCCCTAGAGTCGGTATCATTACCGCTCTCCAGTTGATGGCGGTAGACCCATTACTACATTTTTTGTTGGTCATAGCAGCATTACGCGCATCTACAATCGTGTCAAAAAAAGCCTGAACTTCACTTCTATACTGATCCCTGTCACGTAGACGCCAAAACTCAGGCGCCGAAATAGTAGCAATAATCCCCAAAATGGTCATAGTCGCCAAAACCTCAATAAGCGAGAATCCAGATTTTCGAAACATCGTTCCTATTGTAGGAAAAAAAGTTTCGGTTACAATCTCGCTCGAATAGAAGCACATGGAAATTAGAAATTTTTGTATTATTGCACATATTGATCACGGAAAGTCCACCTTGGCTGACCGATTCCTAGAGATTACGGGCACCGTTGATAAACGCGATATGAAAAACGACCAGCTCCTCGATACCATGGAACTGGAACAAGAACGGGGGATCACCATCAAATTGCAGCCGGTTCGAATGAACTGGAAAACTCATCAGTTGAACCTAATTGATACCCCGGGACATGTAGATTTTTCCTATGAAGTTTCTCGGTCACTCGCGGCCTGCGAAGGCGCTATTTTGGTCGTAGATGCAACGCAAGGTATTGAAGCACAAACCCTCGCTAATGTTTTCCTCGCCATGGAACACGGTTTAGAAGTAATTCCCGTGTTAAACAAAATTGATCTCCCTGCCGCAGAGCCAGAACGCCGAGCCCAAGAAATTGAAAATGTTTTGGGATTCAAAGCCGAAGAAATTTTATCAGTTTCGGCTAAAGATGGAACTAATGTAGATACCCTTTTAGACACTATTGTAGAAAAAATTCCAGCACCAGACAATAACCAAGTATTCCAGCATAAGGATGTATTTGCCGATAGCAGTGAAACTAAGGCCCTTATTTTTGATTCTACCTTTGATACCTACCGAGGGGTCGTCTGTTCAGTACGGGTTTTCGGAGGCGCCATTAAAAAGGGAGAAAAACTTAAACTCCTGCGAACTAATCGTGAAATTGAGGCTCTAGAAGTGGGATACCTAAACCCTAAATACAATGCTACCCCAAGCCTTAAACGAGGGGAAGTGGGATATATCGTTACCGGGCTTAAAAATGTAGTAGATGCCCGAGTTGGCGAAACTATTTATCACGGGAAAAACCAAGAAAAAACACTCCCCTTGCCAGGATACAGTGAAGTAACGCCTTTTGTATATGCTGGAATTTTCCCCACATCGGGCGATGATTTTTCACTCCTGCGGAAGGCTCTAGAAAAACTTTCACTTAACGACGCCTCACTCAAATACGACCCAGAAAATTCATCCGCTCTAGGACATGGATTTCGGGTTGGATTTCTAGGATTGCTGCATCTAGACATTGTGCAAGAACGCTTAGAGCGCGAATTTGATCTGGATATTTTAGTAACCGCCCCTTCAGTTTTTTATGAAATTGAACTCACAGATAACACCAAAACCATAATCTCCAACCCTGGAGAACTCCCAGAAAAAACACTCTATAACACCATTGCCGAACCCTGGATGAAGATCAATATTTTATGTCCTTCAGACCAAATTGGAGGGATTATGAAGCTCTGTACAGACCGGCGAGGCCTTTCTACTAACATTCAATACACGACAGAAAACCGGGTAGAAATGCATTTTGAAATTCCGCTCGCCTCAATCGTTACAGATTTCTACGACGACTTAAAATCCATCTCTTCTGGCTACGCCTCTATGAGCTACGAACCCATAGGCCTACGTGAAGGGGCTCTCGTACGCTTAGACATTTTAGTTGCCGGTGATCGAGTCGATGCCCTCAGTCAAATTGTACACAAAGATGACGCCTACAATATTGGAATAAAATGGTGTGAAAAACTCAAAGAAATCATTCCAAAAGCGCAATTCGCCATCGCTATCCAAGCCGCTGTTGGAGCCAAAATCATCGCCCGTGAAACCATTCCTGCCCTACGCAAAGATGTAACCGCCAAGCTCTACGGAGGAGACGTCAGCCGAAAGAAAAAACTGCTCAAAAAACAAAAAGAAGGGAAAAAACGACTCAAGCAATTTGGATCAGTAACTATTCCACAAGCAGCTTTCTTCGCCATGATGAAGAAATAACAAAAACTTTAAAAAGTGTTATATTTGCATAAATTATAGATTTATCAATTTTTTTGAGGTATAATAGTAGTAATGGAAAAAGTAGCAGAGCAAATAGAAATGAATTTTGAGCCAGTTCAGCCAGGCGAAACTAGTCCGCCTGATAAAGAGGAGTTGGAACAGGCTTTGGCCAACTATGACAGACTAGACGACCAATGGGACAAATTAAACCCAGGAAGAGATCAAAGAGAAATGGCGGAACTAAGAGCACAAATGGAATCTATATTAAAGGAAATTGGGATCACTACTAGGATAGAATTAGGAAAAAGGGCAAAAGAGTTTTAACAAAAATTTTAAAACCTAGCATATTTAATTTAGTATTTGTTTGATATTAAATTTTTCAATATGGAATTGTTCTTTTTATTACCGGTAATCGTTATTTTAATGGTAGTTTTCCTTCGCCAGGTAAACCAATATGAGCGAGGCGTTCTTTTTACGCTAGGACGTTTTAGCGGTATAAAAGATCCAGGATGGAGAATTGTTATTCCTGTTTTTCAATCAATGACAAAGGTCGACATCAGAACCAAAGCCGTAGATGTACCAGACCAAGAAGCCATTACCAAGGATAATATTCCTGTACGAATAAACGCAGTAGTCTACTACAAAATCCAAGACGCTGCTAAATCTATTTTAGAAGTAGAAAACTTCTTTTGGGCTACCTCACAAGTAGCACAAACCACGATGCGAAACGCCGTAGGAGAAGTAACGCTTGATGAGCTACTTCAAAAAAGAGCTTCCATTGCCGAAAAAATAAAAGTCACTGTGGACAAGATCACCGACCCTTGGGGCATCGATGTGGAATCAGTGGAACTGAAAGACGTCATTATCCCAGAAGGCCTTAAACGAACTATTTCTAAAGAAGCTGAAGCCGAACGTGAAAAAAGATCCGTTATTATCAAAGCGGAAGGAGAAAAAATCGCCGCCGAAAACCTTACCGCCGCCGCTAAAATGCTGGGGGAAGCGAATGGAGCCCTACACCTAAGAACACTACAATCAATTAACGATCTGAGCTCTGACCAATCCAATACCACTATCTGGATGGTACCAGTAGAAGGGTTCGCCGCGCTCAAAGGGTTAGCAGAAAAACTCGGGAAAAATTAATTTTCCTTTTTAAACTCTCCCCTCATCAGGGGGGGGAGAAGGGAAAGGCAAATAATATTTCTAATATGAAATGAACTTAGAAGGTTTAGAAACTCTTTATTAGGCTGGCCTTTTTTTGCCTTCTTTTTGGCCACACAAAAAATGAACAGGTATAATCAAACTGTTATGAACGAACTTTTCCAAATACTTTCCCCTGATAATCACATCTATCAGTTTTTACTGGCAGTATTGTTAGGCGCCTTTGTTGGTCTGCGACGGGAACTAGAAGCTCAGAATAAAAAAAAGGAAAGCTTCATGGGCTTCAGAACCATGTCGCTTATGTCTTCCCTCGGAGTCGTTTCTACCTTTTTCCCAGAAATGCCCTACCTCCCAGCAGTCTGTTTTGTGGGGCTCCTAATGTTTTTAGGAATTGCCTATGCCAATGGAACCTTTCGTTTGAAATTAATAGGAATGACCTCAGAAATTTCGGCTCTTTTTATGTTTTGGGTTGGAGTTTTAATAGGCTATGAACAACAAGTTTTGGCAGTTATATTAACAGTTTTTATCGGGAGTCTAAATGCGTTCAAAGAAGAACTTCACCACTTTGCCGGAACCATTAGCCCCAAGGAATGGTCCGGGGCGTTACAACTTTTAATACTCTCTGGAGCTGTCTTGCCCTTCCTCCCACAACAGCCAGTAGATCCTTGGGGGGTGTTAGTCCCTTTCAATATATGGTTTCTGGTAATACTGATTTCGGCGATTGGGTTCTTGGGGTACTTCTCTACCAAATATATGGGCGTCAAAGGCGGTATTCCTTTGGTCGCTTTTTTAGGGTCTATTGTGTCCAGTACAGCCGTAACCACCTCACTGGCCGACCAGTCTAAACGATCAAAATTAACCGGCATTTTTACTGTGGGAATTTTGTTAGCCGTGGCCACTATGAATATTCGAGTAGCAGCAGAAATTATTTTTTGGGGAACTCCCGCAATGATTCAGAGCTTGGTTTTTATCCCTTTGTTTATGTTTTTTGCGGGACTAGTTGCGGCCAGTTATTTTTTTCACGAAACCAATAAAAAACATCAATTTAGTACCAAAACTAAAGGCATGACCTCTGAACTTCACCTCCAAAGCCCTTTTGAAATTGTGCCAGCCCTTAAATTTGGAGGGATTTTCGTTGTGGTGCTTATAGCCCTAGCCTTAGGGCAAAAATACTTGGGAGACTCTGGCGTTTATGCCGCCGCATTCTTTTCCGGATTTGTAGATGTAGATGCGATTGTGCTTTCGACTCTGGAATCCGTAAAGTTAGGAGAAATGCCACAGCCTCTAGCTGAGCGAGCCATAATTTTAGCCGTGATGGTAAATAATGCCGTAAAAATTCTGTATGTAGCTATTTTAGGAGGACGAAAACTGGTGGCCAAAGTATCAATGGGAATTGGTTTCACTATTGCCGCTGGATTTGTAGCGGTGTTTTTGTTTTAAACATTTTCTGTAAAAACTTATTTACAAAGTTTGGCTTCAGGCTTATATTCGCCATAAGTTCTTTTTTAAAATAAATTCTGTTGAGCGGTTATCACCCGCAATCTTGCCAGGCAAGACAGAAGCTGGAAGAAATTAACCTTAGTTAAAACTAGAACCAGCCGGATTTTTGGAAACTTTTCCCGTCAGAAAAAAAATAAAGCAAAACGCAGAGTTGGTACCGTCCAAATTTTGGACACTCGCACGAATATTTTTATTCGTCCTTTTTATGAACCAAAAATTCTTCTCGACTCCAGATCCAAAAACTTCAGTAGATGAAGTAGAACAAAATATTCTTGAATTTTGGAACAAAAAAAACATCTTCCAGCAATCTATAGATAGCCGCGATCCAAATAAAGAATTTGTGTTTTTTGATGGGCCTCCGTTCGCTACTGGAACGCCTCATTACGGGCACATCTTGGCTGGAACTATCAAAGACGCCATCCCCAGGTACTGGACCATGAAAGGCTACCGCGTCCCCCGAAAGTGGGGATGGGACTGTCACGGAGTACCCGTTGAATACGGAGTAGAAAAGGAACACGGCATCAAAGGAAAACCTGAAATTGAAGAAATGGGAGTCGCTAAGTTTAATGAAATGTGTCGCGACGTGGTCCTTAGATACGCCAATGAATGGGAAGCTACCGTCGACCGAATGGGACGATTCGTAGACTTCAAAGACGATTACAAAACGATGGATCCAGAATTTATGGAATCCGTCTGGTGGGTCTTTAAATCTTTGTGGGACAAAGGGCTTATTTATGAAGGACACAAAGTTGTGGCTTACAGCCCAAAGCTTGGAAGTCCTCTTTCTAACTTTGAAGCCAATCTCAATTACCAAGACATTGATGACCCGGCTGTAACCGTAAAATTTGAACTCATAGACGAAGTAGAGGTAAAACCAGTTCATGACAAAAAAACCTACATCCTTGCGTGGACTACAACCCCCTGGACACTGCCTAGCAACTGTGGCCTCGGGATGGGAAGAGATCATGAATATATTTTGATTGAACATGAAGGAGAATACTTTTGGATTGCTGAAGGAGCGGCCACGAGATACTTCCCAGAAGATTTTGAAGTCCTCGCACGACGCAAAGGATCAGAATTTAAAGGGCTCAGATACAGACCCCTCTTTGATTTTTTTGATGATGGCAGCGACCCCAATCGGTTTCAAGTTATCCACGATGACGGAGATTATGTATCGCTTCAAGAAGGGACTGGGATAGTGCACTTTGCTCCATTTTTTGGAGCCGAAGACGCTGAGCTCTGTGCTAAATACGACATTCATGGAGTAAACCCCATCAACGATGATGGATACTTTACCGAGGCCGCTCCACCGCTAGAAGGAAAATATTTCCGTGAAGATTCCGAAGTTGAAGGATCAAAAGAAAATAATGCTAATATGTGGGTGATCAACGCCCTTAAAGAATCTGGCCTTCTTTTTCGAAGAGACCAGGTGCGGCACTCTTATCCTCACTGTTGGCGAACCGATTGTGCACTGATGTATCGTGGGGTAACCACTTGGTTTGTAAAGGTAACCGACTTCAAAGATGACATGATGACCCAAAATCAAAACATTAACTGGACTCCAGAACACATCAAAAACGGTCGTTTTGGGAAAATCCTTGAAGGAGCACCAGACTGGGCCATTTCCAGAAACCGATACTGGGGATGTCCACTCCCTATCTGGCGATGTGACAAAACTGGAGTTATTGAAGTTATGGGATCTAAAGAAGATTTAGAAAAAAAAGCCGGAGTTTCGGTTTCAGACCTGCACCGACATTTTATTGATGACCTCACCTGGGAAAATCCCAAAACCGGGGGTACGATGAGACGAATTGAAGAGGTCTTAGATTGTTGGTTTGAGTCTGGTTCTATGCCCTACGCCTCAATCCATTACCCATTTTGTGAAAGTGGGAAATATGAATTACAAAGTGCGAAATCCAAAGAAGAAAAAGAAAAGTGTTGGGAGTTTTTTGTGAAGATGTGGAAAGGTGAATTTGGTTTTGAAATCGATACACCAGAAAGGAAAGAAAACTTCATGGAGGTTTCTAAAACGTGGTACGTAGAAGAAGATAAAAAACTGTTGGGATCGCTTGAACTCTACTGGGAAAAAACCAATAAATGTTGGAATATTGGTCGTATTGGAGTCATTAAAGACGAACGCAGAACAGGCATTGGAACAGCTCTCATGGAAGCAGCTGAAACGTTTTTACAACAAGAAAACCAAACAGAAACAAGCCTTAATGGAGAACAAAAAAGTGCTGGATTTTATGAAAAATTAGGGTTTGAAAAGATTTCTGAATTTGAACCAGCCGACAAAAACCCTGAAGTCTTAGCTGCCAAATTTACAAAAAAACTATCAACTATCAACCATCAACCAACCACCTTCCGAACTGCCAATTTCATTTCTGAAGGCATGGATCAGACTCGTGGATGGTTTTACACCCTTCACGTACTCGGGACGGCACTCTTTGGAAAAAATATTTTTGATAACGTTATCTGTAGTGGAATCGTTCTGGCCGAAGACGGACAAAAAATGTCTAAGTCAAAGAAAAACTACCCAGATCCAAGCCTTATTTTTGAAAAATACGGTGCCGATTCAATGCGATTTTATCTCCTACAGTCCCCGGTAGCGACTAAAGGAGAAAGCCTTAAATTTATTGAACGTGAAGTTGAAGAAGTCCTCAAAAATACCGTACTCCCACTTAAAAATGCCTACCAATTTCTTTCTATGTACGCTGAAATTGACCGATGGTCTCCCACTAAATTTACCTGGATGAGACATGGAGAAGCCATGCACAATGTAAACCAAACCTACGCGGGAAAAGAAGAAAACTGCAAAGGACTCACAGACACCGGGAAGGCGCAAGCCGAAAGTCTAAAAGAAATAGTGACTGATTTTGATCACTTAGTAGCTTCGCCCCTTCCAAGAGCTCAAGAAACAGCCACTATTGTAGGGGAGAAATTTGAAACCGACGACCGACTCAGAGAAATCAATTTTGGAAATCTTGAAGGTACCCCGTGGAAACCTATTCCAGAAAGACTAGCCAACGACACTACCGAAAACCTAGACGAGACTCAAACCCGAGCCGAATCTATCATGCACGATTTGAATAAAAGCCATTATGGACAACACATTGGTTTAGTCACTCATGCAGCCCTGATTAGATGTGCCCAAACAGGACACCTTTTTGGACACAAAACCAAAGAAGAGCACCTTCCATTTCCACAAATCAGAACCGGAATGTCTCAAATTGTTTTCCCCTTACCACAAACCGAAAACGAGCTCGATAAGTGGATTCTTTCTGAAACCCAAACTCTCATCAAAGCCTATACCAAGGCCTTTGATGCCTACGACACAGAAAAAACCTGTCACCTACTGCCCCCATTTATTGATAAACTCAATAACTGGTACCTCCGTCAGTCACGAGAACGGTTCTGGGGTGAGGGCCTGAGTGAAGACAAGCGTGGTGCGTATGAAACCCTCCATTACGTACTTTTAAATGTAAGTAAATTGATGGCCCCAATTATGCCATTCTTTGCCGATCACCTGTACCGAAACCTCACAAACGAACCAAACAGATCTGTACACTTAGAATTCCTACCGCTGGCCAATGATCAATTGGTAGACAAAGATTTAGAAAAAAGAATCGATACTGCCAGGGAAATCGTAAAGTTATCTGCCGCTATCAGAGCCCGAAGCAAAATCAAACTTAGACAACCGCTAGGAAAACTACAATTTGCACTGAGCGAAGAGATCCAAGTAGACCCCTCTATCATAGCTCGGGAAGCGAATGTAAAAGAAGTAGAAGTCCTCAAATCCACTGAAGGTGTCGCCGAAAAAATCATTAAAGTAGACGCCCGAAAAGTAGGCCCAAAGTTTGGTAAAAAAGTGCAAGAACTCATCCAAGCGGGTAAATCTGGAGACTTTGAAATACTCGAAAACGGAAAAGTTCAAGTCGCCGGAGAGATACTAGAAGCCGACGAATACGAAACCGCATTCATGTGTGAAGAAGGCTTAGAGGCCGATAGCACCCCCCAAGTAGTCGTCCTCCTCAATACTGAAATTACGCCTGAACTTGAACTCGAAGGACTAAGCCGGGAGTTTATCCGCGCTATCCAAGAACTTCGAAAATCCTCTGGATTTGAAGTCTCTGACCGAATTGAAATCACCTATCAAACCTCCTCTGAAAAGCTACAAAAAATGATCAATAAATTCGCTGATCACATCGCTGGCGAAGTTCTCGCCAACAGTATTTCTGAAGGCCGTGGTGATCAAGAGTATAACTTTGATGGAGCCCTTATTTCTATCTCTATTTTTAGATAACATGAAGCCTAAAATTTCTGTTATCAGTCTCGGAGTAACCGATCTCCCAACCAGTATTAAATTCTACCAAAATTTAGGATTTGAACTGGCTCTAGAGGAAAATTTAGACAGTATCGCCTTCTTTAAATTATCAAATCAAGCCATGCTACTAGGGCTTTATCCACGTGAAAAACTAGCGGAAGATGCCATGATTCCAAATGATGGAAATGGATTTCCTGGTTTTACTATCGCTCATAATGTGAAAGATGAAGCCACCGTTGATGCGGTGCTAAAAGAAGCCGAATCCTGTGGAGCTACCATCATTAAACCAGGGCAAAAAGTTTTTTGGGGGGGCTATTCTGGATACTTTAAAGACCTTGATGGCTTCCTCTGGGAAGTCGCTTTTAATCCTTATATGGATCTAACTTAAAAATATGTTTGAATCAGTTTTATGGGGCGTCAAAACTATTGCTTGGTTCGACTTTTGGTCCATCGAGCATGTGCTCAGTGGAATATCGGCTGGAGACTCTGTAAAAAAACACCATGAACACAAGATCAAAAAACACAAAACCGCCCTCCATCCCAAAATTCATTTTCACTTAGACGTTGTAGCCGTGCTTTTTTTAGCCTATCTCTGGGAAGCTATAGAACATTACTTAGAAGTAGGCGTAGCAGGAAAAGCGGTAGAACAGTGGTTTTACGGCGTAGAATTTTGGGGGAATAGACTTATTACTGACCCGCTACTAGTTGTAGGAGGCTATTTAATTGCCAAGCACTTTCCGGTCTGTGTCTGGCCTGCCAGAATTCTTTCTGTAACCTGGCTGTTTATACATATTTTCGTCTTCCCCCACTCAATGTACCTTCACGAAATTTTCTAACAATGAGCGTCTATCAAGCACTACAACAATTTTTTAAAACTCATAAATTAGAATATGAGGAACTAAACCATGATCCATTTTTTTCCGCCACTCAAGGAGAACAGTATTGTGAAAGTCACGGATTCCCCATCCCAAAAAATTTGGTTATGACCAATAAAACCCAAGACCAGTTTTGGATGATTACCGTCTGTGGAAATAAACGAACCGACCTTAATAAAATCAAAAAGAGGCTAGAAATATCTGGATCAAAATTTGTTTTTGCACCACCAGAATTTTTAGCAAAATTTTTGCGAGTTACCCCTGGATCTGCCTCTCCTTTTGGACTTCTTTTTGATACGGAAAAAAAGGTTCAACACTTTTTGGATCAAGATTTTAAAAAAGCTCAATATTATGGATTTCACCCAAACCAAAATACGAAAACCTGGAAAATTTCACCAGATACATTTACACATTTTTTCGATTCAATTGATCGAAAAGTTCAATACTTAGAAATTCCTGAAAAATAAACATGTCTAAATTTCATCAAAACGTTCAAGCCGTCCGTCAAAATCTGAGAAATCTTTTCCCAGAAACTCCGCTGCAGTACAACCACTTTTTATCCAAACGTTATAAGGCCAAAATTTATCTCAAACGTGAAGACCTGAGCCCTGTACGAAGTTACAAAATTAGGGGGGCTTTCAACCTGATCTCTTCAAGGCTGGAAAAAGGGACAAAAGACCAAAAATTTGTGTGTGCTTCAGCCGGAAATCACGCCCAAGGATTTGCCTTTGTCTGTCATCATTTTAAAGTGCCAGGAACGGTCTTTATGCCTATTACTACACCAGAACAAAAGATTAAAAAAACCAAAGTTTTTGGAGGGAAATACATAAGCATTGAACTCATTGGAGACACTTTTGATGAAGCCTACAGTGCCGCACAAAAATTTTGTAACGCGCACAAAGCTTCAATGATTCCGCCCTTTGATCATCCTAAAATTATAGAAGGACAAGCCACCGTTGCGGCCGAAATCATAGACCAAATACCAGAAAAACAGATAGATATACTCATCATGCCTGTTGGCGGTGGAGGGCTTTCGGCTGGATGTACTAAATTTTTTAAAACTGAAAGTCCAAAAACCAAGCTTTTTTGCTGTGAACCACTCGAAGCCCCAAGTCTGTTTGAAAGCCTCAAGGCAAAAAAGAGAATAACACTAAAATCTATGAGTACTTTTGTGGATGGAGCCGCCGTAGCACTCGTTGGGGAACACAATTTCAAAATCCTGAAAGAACATATTAAAAACACAGTATTGCTCATACCTGAAAACAGGCTTTGTGCGACACTCTTAGAATGCTTAAACCACGAAGGATTTGTACTAGAACCAGCTGGCGCTCTAGCCATAGACGCCCTAAAAAACTTTAAACCAGCACAGCTCAAAGACAAAACTATCGTCTGTGTAGCCTCTGGTGGGAACTTTGATTTTGAGAGACTCCCAGAAGTAAAAGAAAGGGCTATGCGATACACAGGAGTAAAAAAATACTTTATCCTACGCCTCCCCCAAAGACCTGGCGCTTTAAGAGAGTTTTTAAATATTCTCGGTCCAGATGACGATATTGCGCGGTTTGAATATCTCAAAAAATCAACCAACTTTGGCTCCGTTCTTTTAGGTATTGAGACCAGTAAACCAGAGAACTTTCAACAACTCTTAAAAAAAATGGAACAGAAGGGATTTACCTTTCAAGATGTAACCGACGACGAACTTTTGGCAGGGTTTTTAATATAAATGTGTCACAAAAATGAACTTTCTGAGTTCCTTCTTAAAAGAGAAAAGTTTAAAAATCCCTATTTTATGGGACAAAAGTTTGACAAGAGGCCTTAATTTTTACAAAATTTTCTCGAACAATTCTTAACCCACAAAGGAATCATGAAAAAAACTGTTCTAATGGCGGCTTTGCTTGCAGCCCCAACTATTACTTTTGCAGGCGGTGGAGGTCACATGGGATACCAAGATATGATGGACCGAGCCATGAATCATTCTAACGTAGCTCCAGCTGCAGCTAATGAATTTGGAAGCTCTGAAGATCCAGCTAGTATCGTTGAATCTCGACAAATAAGCGGATCTGAAAACGAAAACTACGTTCGATACAGCTTCTCTTTCATCCCCCAAAGTTACTGGGAAGAAGTTTCAGGATATGATCTTAGCGACGTAAACGGTCTAATTGAACTCGAAGAATATCTAGGAGAAACTCGACGTGAAGTATTCACTCCAGGAGAAGACCTCAACCGTGAAGATGATCGTCAAGAACGAGCTAAAAACAAAGCTCTCAGACTGAGATCTATTACTGGAAACTAATTTTAGAATTTTTATTCCACGCAAAAAAGTCCGGCTCTGTGCCGGCTTTTTTGTATTTAGAGATCTAAACAAAGTTTATTGGTTCTCCGGCTAAGCTGCTCCCGCTCTTCAATGCTCCAAAATTCATACGATTTCAAATTGCCCCTTAACAAAGGGTTCTGGTCTGGCTGCTCAATGCCCATCTAATTTTAAAACAGGCCCATTAGACGAGGTTGCTAAGGCACATTTGAAGCTCTATATTAACTTTCTTTACGTCGTACCTGAGGACGATCTAATTGCCAATTTACGAGCTTTTGCTGTCCAATACCAAACACCGTAGAAGTTAGCCAGTAAATCCCTACAGCGGCCGGGAAAGTAGCTGTAAACACGGCAATCATAACCGGCAATACCCACAGCATCATCTTTTGCATCTGTTCCATTTGCTCCATCATGCTTGGAGCTTTATCTTTTTTGTCTTTCTTTTTCTTTGGTACGTCTGATTTTTTAGCCGCCATCATAGAAAGCTTTATCGCTGCAAATTGAGCCACCCCCACCAACACCGGAAGCACATAAAGATTTGGAACTTCTAGATTTAATCCAAAAAACTCCGTATCCACCGTAGAAAGATCAAAACCTTGTTGAAAAGAGTACAGCAAGAAATTTAGATGCGGAGACATCCCATCCTTCACCACTAAGTAAAGGCCAATCAAAAATGGCATTTGAGCCAACATAGGAAGACAAGAGCTCATAGGACTTACTTTTTGAGCTTTATAGAACTCCATAGTCTTGAGCGCCAACATTTGCTGATTTTTTTCATATTTCTTACGCAAGGCTTCTACCTGAGGTTGCAACTTTTGTAATTTCCTTTGAGATCCCATAGCTTTTTGATTTGGGAAAAACAAAATAACTCGAACGATAAGCGTTAAAAGCACCACCGCCCACCCAAGAGGATGCCCAGGCAAGACGTTGATTAAAGCTACAAGTGAATTAAACAAAGGTTCGGTCACTAAAAACCTAAAAAGCTTTCTAAAAAAGCCCGGCCCTGAAAGTTCAAAGTTATCTGTTTCTACCAGCAAAGTTTCATCGGTTCCCGACGCTTTTAGCTTTAACCCTATTTTGTAGCTTCCTGGTTCACCAAATACCGAATAATTAAAAGAAGGAAAGTTTAAATAGTGTTTGGTCTGAGGCGGTAGTTCAAAACTTTTAAGCACGGCTCTATCTTTCCCTGTACATCCAGGAATATCCATGGGCAGACTTTGCCCTCCTAAAACGCCCGAAACCTTAAAAGAATCAGGATTATCACAGACCGATTCCCACGTGAAAGTTTTATTCGTGAAGTTAGCTAACTCTAGCTGCATTAAGCGTCCTACCACTGGAGTATCATCCAACAATTTAAGCTGAACTTCATTTATTTCGGTCTGCGCTTTTTCTTTCTCCCCTGTAAAGTAAGAGTATCCCCAGAAAGCAAGATAGAAAACCGCAAACCAGACAAGAAAACTTTTTAAAAATTCGAGTGTTTTTTTACTATCCATAAGCTTAAGCTTTAGTTTTTTGAGCTATAAATTGAAGAAATTTAGCAGAAGCCACTTCAATACCTGTGATATTTTTAGGAATTGCTTGTCCCTTGTAAAGACAAATACAAAAAATAGGATCAGCCAGCCCAATAATTTGTGATCCAAGTCTATCATAGACCTCTCTACGAAAACCATTACGCTTTACCGCACTTTTCTCTACTTTTTTACTAATTACTACCGCTAACTTAGAATTGACTTTCCCAGGCGCATATAAAAAGATAAAGTCTCCAGCCTTAAATTTTTTCATTTTTTTCCGGATTGAATCAAATTCTCTACGAGTAAATCGGTATTTTTTAGCAATCATTTGGTGAAAGTATACCTAAAAAAACAAAAAGCCGCCCCTTCGGGGACAGCTCTTCTATAAAAAATAGTTGGAACAAACTATTTCCAAGAATTTTCTTTAGATTCAACACTAAGCTGAGCTCTTCCCTTGGCTCTGCGTCGAGCAATAACAGCTCTTCCGCTTTTAGTAGCCATTCGAGCTCTAAACCCGTGAGTTCTTAATCGTTTCCGCCATCTTCTTTTTGCAAGCATGATTTAGTCGAAAAAATGCCGCGCGAATGTATTTAAATTTCAAAGCCTTGTCAACAAAATAAATCGTAGAGGACTCTTTGCTCTGAAAAGTATTTCAAAAAAAATTTACAGCTGACAAAGAAATTTAAAGTTTTTGGAGCTTTTTACTTTTTAATCAAAAGAACGCTCTAGCACATCAAACGCCAATTGAATATCAACCTTATCGATATAAATGGTAAACTCCGAATAGGTCGAAGCTGCCTCAATAACATTAATATTCTGCAAGGCCAAAGCGCGCAATACGGAGTACAAAAACCCGGCCTGGGTCGCATAGCTCTTTGGATACTTAATAACCAGCGCTGCAATAGTGTCATTCTCATATTTAGGAAGTTCTTTTATATATTTCCCAAGCAGCTCTCTCCCTAACCGTTGCTCAAACACAATCGTGTATTCATTCATGCCTTCCATAAACCCAAAGTAACCATTCCGCTCTCTGATAGCCTGATGAAAGGCATCTATTTCTTTCTCTGTGTTATCGTTTTTATAAAACGTCATCGTCACCAAATTCGACTGTATAGTGATATTTTCGATCACCATTTCTTGAAATTTTTTCCTTTTAAACTGTCTTTGCCGCTGTAATCGAGACAGATTCATTAAAATAGCCGATGATTTGACCGGTTTTTGCAACCTGACTTCTACCATAGGCTGTAAAAACTTGGCTAACTGACTCAAATTAAAAAGCCCATTCCCAAGCCCAAAGCTTAAATGAGTATTTTCAGAAACAATCTCCTTAACAACTTCTGATATTTTAATCATGGTTCAACGCATAAAAACATGCAAAAAGTATATTAAAAACAAAAAATTAACAAAAAAGTTTAAATAATTAATAAAATTAAGATTTTAATTATAAATATAACGAAACAAGGCCAAAGGCCTCAAAAACATAAATTAACGCACTTTTTCATACTTTTTTCTATCCAAATTTCAAAACCTTAAAAAAGGGGATATAAAGGTAAACAGTACTCATTAATTTCCTAAAAATGGCTCAAACCACAAAAGCTCCACCAAATGCCACGGAAACCAGTCGAGAAATTCTAAGATACTATGAATTACTCGAAGTAGAGTTAGAAAAAAAAGGGTTGGAAGTTCCAAGCATTCCGCTGTGCCCCCCTGGTCAGCTCCTTTTAAAGCTTCAGGGAATGCTCCACGAACTCAAAAGCGTTTAACGGCTTCACAAAAACAAAAATCAACGCTAAGATGCGGCCACTTATGTGGCCACACAAAATCGAACATTGGCTCAAAAATCAAAGTCTTCCACAAAGACTCATACTCTCTGGCGGAAGGGGAGTTTTTGATATGGCTATCAATATGGCTGCGGAGTTAAATCAAACCCAAAAAGAAAAGATTGAAGCCGGCATAGAAGCCGACATTTTATGCTTAAAAGATAACGGTGAGAGTTTTCGCATAGGCCAAGAACAAAACCCAGAACCAAACAGTGCCAGAGGATTAATAGAATGGGCCAATAAAACCCCGGTAGCCGCCTACCGAATTGTTATTTTAGAAAACTTTGAAAGGGCTTCCCGGGAAGCTCCTCAAACCCTCCTTAAAACCCTCGAAGAGCCACCGCCAAAAGCTGTTTTTGTTTTTACTACCCACAACCATCATCAAATCCTGCCCACGATTCTTTCACGAATGACAACCGTAGTAATTCCCACCAATTTTGATGAATTTAGTCTTATCCCAGAGGTAAAAATATTTTTAGAAAGTCATGATTTAATGAAAAAATTTCATATTATTGAGGCCCTCGACAAAGCCGTTAAAAAAAACAAGAACAAGAAAGAGCTTCTTGATTTTTTAGAAAATTTGATCCTCCATGCTCGCTATTTTCCTCAATACCAAGGGGCACTAGAAGCCATATTCCAAGCCCAAAAGGATGTACTCAACAACCTAAACCCACGCCTTACACTAGAACACCTTGCTTTAAACCTAAACCAGAGGTAGAGTGAAAACTGAAAAATGGAAATTATTCAAGTAAGAGACCTTTTACGATATAAAGTTCTAACAGTTCCAGCCCCAGAGGCAACAGAGCTTGGCTTTAAGCAATCTATACTTTTAAAAGGCAAAAGAGAATCTGTTGTAGCCGAAGTTGTAGGCCTGGCCAGGAAACTACCGGGAGCCAAGGTTGATGAAGAATTTAAATTTGAAAAAGTACTCACTTTGAAAGACATTGAAAGCTATAAAAAATCTCAAACAGGGGAAGAAAAACGTCTCCAAGGAGCCCAAAAAGAAGCCGATAAATTAGGTTTAAATATGTACTTTTTTGCTTCTCAAATTGGGTGGCAGGGGAAGGTAGTTTCTTTTCTTTTTACGTCAGAAAATCCGGTAGATTTTAGAGATCTACTCAAAGAATTAACCAAAATAACTACCGGCAGGATACACCTTCAAAGAGTAGATCCTCGTGATCGAGCCGACATTATTGGTGGGCCACGATGCTGTGGCCGCCCAGAGTGCTGTGATATTCACATATCGCATAAAAAGATTTCACTAGACGCCGTACGAGACCAGGGAATTATGATTAAAAATAATTCCAAAATTTATGATGTAAGTGGCAAACTAAAACGCTGCCTGCTCCATGAAGTAGATCTCTATAAAAAGTACCGAAAATTCCTTCCACATCTTAAACAAGAAGTAACGATTGAAGGCAAAAAGGCTCGAGTGACAGGTTTAGATATTCTTAACGGAAACGTAAAAGTAGTTTTTGCTGATACTGATGTTGTAGAAAATGTTCCCGTGGAGTTAGTTGAATATCCAAACAAGCAAGCCTTCCCTCGTGAACCATTAAAAATTGAAATGCCTGAAATAGATATTGAAGGGGTAGGAATATAATTTAAAGAGCCGAACGCGACACAAACAAAACCAGCATCCCCATACCACACAATACCCAAAAGGCCGTCATTTTAGGTTTGTGGATCCAATCTCTTTCAAGTTTTTTTTGCAAAAGTTTTTCTACCTCTCCAACTTTAATCTGAGGATTCTGTTTAAAAGCTAAGGCAATTTCAGAAAAATTAATCCGGCTCAACATCATCCGTGCCACCAATGGCAGTTCTTTAAACAGGTGATTACTTTTGACCTTTTTATGCGCTAAAACCACTTCACGATGATCACACAATTTTTGCGCACAAAAATGAGTTATAGGCTCTTTGTAGTGATCATAAATACTATAAAAAGCCCGTGAAAACGCATAATCTTTCCCAAACCAAAAAAATAAAAACGGCAATATAACCAAGAAAAACAAAACCAATCCCAAAACAATAACGCATTTAAGAGCCGCTTCACTCTCCAGCCCACACAACCCAAATTTGGGTAGTAAAAAGAGCACAATCCCCCAAGAAAAAAATATACCTCCCACAACAAATATAAGCGTTCTGGTAATTACCCCTGTCACTACTTGAGAGGTGATTTCAAAAAAATTTAGAGATTCTTTTTTTTTCATGATTTAAGATCATATTTTAAATCTTTTGGATCATCAACCTCTATAACTCGCCAAATACCATCTGCACAAAGCTTGGCTTCGAGCAAAAGCCCTTTGTCTATTGCCGGAATATTAGATTTTGTTTGACGAGGTTCGTCTGGAGCCTCTCCAGAAATATGATCTGGAGGGAACCTATCAAAAAAAACAAAACGAGCAGATTCAAAGTTCATTACATAAATTCTAAATGATTATTCAACCATTTCCCACATAAGTTCAAACATTTCTTTGTACATCGCAATAACAGCTGGATTTTCTATCACAAAAACTACCTCAGGTGTGCCTGTCTGGTGAATAAACATAAAACGAGTAGAGATAAGTTTAATCGCTTTAAAGGTTCTTTTGGTAGGTAGTATTTTGACAGACGTTTTATAACTTTCTTGGTTCTTTTGGTATTCCCGAGCCATCGGACAATCAAAAAAAATCGACCGCCCCTCACGCATTACCTCTCTCCGGCGAATTGGCCATTTTGCAAAAAAATCAGGATCTGTGTTATACCAATCCTCTAAGTTACCAAAAACTAAATAATCATCAGAAGGTTTAAGCTGATCCAACATCCACTCGTATGCGCTGTACATAGCTTCTTTTCCACGATATACACGAATCAAACTCTGCGTAGCATGACTTCCATGGAGCGCTTCCAATTCTGGCAAACAGACCTCCAATTCCTGTCTTTGCCGAGCCAAATGCTGTTCTAGATTTTTGGGAGGCAGGGCTTCATACAGTTTTTTAAATCCATGAATCTGGATATTCATGAGTCCCTTTTGCTCTAGATGTTCGATCACCGTATAAATCGTAGAGCGTTTTATTTCCGAAACTCGAGACAACTGCAAAACCGTACAAGGTCCCAACTCCAAAGCGGTTAAATAAATGTCTGACTCTTTATCAGATAGACCTATTATTTTGAGCTTATTTTTGAGGTCTTTTTTGATATATTTCATTTTTTGTCGAAATTCTTGACAACAAAATTATATCAAAAACAAAAGCAAAAAGCGATTATTTAAAGTTTTTAAAAACTTTTTTCATAAATTTTGACAAAAATATTTAAATATGGTTATCAAGCGGAAGGTTTTTAGAGTCCGGACTTCTAGAAATCAATGCGCTAAACAAAATTTCATCCTCCTCGTAAAAACCTGAGAAGTCCGGACTCTTAAACCTCCGACAAATGGAAAAATCAAATTTCGAATTACTACTCACTCAAGACGTACTCAAGATTGCTGAAAATATTACTCCAGTGCTAGAACATTTTTCAAAACATCTACCAAGTTACAAATCAATTGTAGACCACGTTCAAGCACACGGCACCTTCCCTCCATCACAAAAGATAAAGGACCTCACATTAGCCCAAAACATACTCGAACATTTTAGCCAAATCGTCGGCAACACCCGGCAAGATGTCCAAGAAATTGAAGGTGTTCAGGTCATCTATAAGTACGAATCAGAGAACCCTTCTGGAAGTCACTATGACCGAGCCTACCCAGCCATTCTTGCACCGCTACTAGAAAGAATCGTTAAGTCTGACAAAACTCTGCTTGAGCTTTCATCGGGATCAGCAGGGATTTCTATTGCCCTTATTTCATGGCTCTTAGGAATCAATCTAGAGCTCTATATGCCAGATTCACCGTTCAAACTTCGACCAGCTATTCCTAGGGCCTTAGGTGCCAAAGTATACTTAACTCCAATTGAAGAAGGTGTAGAGGGGGCAAGTAAAGCTATAAATAGAATCATAACTAACCGATCAAAATATCGAGGAAAGCTATTTTTAAATCACTCCCAAAAAGAAACCTCCCTTAGCCCCGTAGGAAAACTTGTAGATGAGATACAAGAAAGAATAGATCATGCCATTCTAGTTCACGGTAACGGCACCTTCATGAGAGCCGTTGGGGAAGCGCTGCCTATAAAAACAAAAGTTTGGGGCACTCGATATAAAGACAACCCAAGCAAAGCATTGCAAATGCCTGGAAACGACGAAGTAAATATTGATTTCCTCCACCACGATGCCTACCAACCAAATGAAAAAATCACCATTTCAATGAAAGCAGTAGAAGACTGGCAGCAAGACCCAAAAAGAAAAAGAGACTACGGCCTTACTAGTAGTTTGGTACGAGTAGTAGGCGAAAAACTTATCAAAGAGGGTAAAATCAAGCCTGGTGAAACCGTACTCATTCCAGATTACGAACCAGGTCACAGGTGTGAAACTTTCTAATGTAAAAAGCTTCGCATACCCGTCAGCACCGTCGCAATCCCGAGTTCATCACATTTAGCGAAAACATCCGCATCTCCTTTGGCTCCGCCTGGTTGAATCACCGCCGCAATACCCCCTGCTCCAGCCGCTTCCACACTGTCTGGGAAGGGGAAGAAGGCATCACTGGCAATAACCGCTCCTTTAGCATTTTCACCAGCATGGTTAAGCGCAATCTCCATCGCTTCTACGCGGGAAGTTTGTCCTCCGCCTTTTCCAATCATGACGCCGTCTTTAACCACCACAATGGCGTTTGATTTTACAATTTTGACCATTTTCCACGCAGCTATTAAGTCCTGCATTTGGGATTTCGTTGGTTTTTGGATCGTTGGTATTTCTAGACTACTAAAATCTGGAAGCTGAATATCGGCTTCTTGAGCCAGAGTTCCTCCTCGAACCCGCTTCAATACTAGATCTCGAGTTTGCCCCTCACTAAAGGCTGGAATTTCAAGTACTCGCAGATTTTGTTTTGTTTTTAATACTTCCAACGCCTCATCATCATAACCCGGCGCCATCACAATCTCGTTAAAGAAACTCACAATTTGCTGGGCCGTAGCTTTATCACACGTTCTATTGAGCGCTATAACTCCACCAAAAGCAGAGAGCCTATCGGCTTCATACGCTTTGCGAAACGCTTCAGCAATAGATTCCCCAATAGCCGCTCCACAAGGAGTCGCATGCTTGATGATAGTGGCGAAAGCTGGATCATCTTTTCCAGCAAAACTAAGGGCCAACTCTAAAGCCCCGGCGCTATCTCCAAAATTATTATAAGAAAGCGGTTTTCCATTTAGCTGTTTCGCCCCAACTAAAAGCGGACCACTCGCAAATGGATCTACCAAGGTAACGGCCGTCTGATGTGGATTTTCTCCATACCGAAGTTGTCCTTTTTTTTCTGCATCTTTGGTTTCTTCTGCCCAGAATTTGGCAATAAGCAGATCATAGTGAGCTGTCATTTCAAAAACTTTTGTGGCTAAATCTTTTCGAGTGGCTAAAGAAATAGCGCCTGACTCAAGCTCAGAAATAATCCGGCCGTAATCGAATGGATCCACTATCGGAGCACAAAATTCATAATTTTTCGCTGCGGCTCGAATCATAGAAGGCCCACCAATATCAATATTCTCTACTTTATCTTTGAAAGATTTTTGAACGTCTTCATATGTCGCTTTAAATGGATAGAGATTCACACACACAATATCTATATCCTCAATATTATTGGCCTTACAAAACTGCTGATGTTCAGCGTTGTCTCGCAGATTTAATACGCCACCAAAAATTTGTGGCGTTAAGGTTTTGATTCGGCCCTCTAGCCCTTCTGGAAAACCCGTAAAATCAGCTACTTCCATAAGGTTTTGAACTCCAGCCTCACTTAGAGCTCGGTAGGTTCCTCCAGTCGAAAGTATTCTAAATCCAAGTCGTTCTAAATCCTTACCAAATTCAACGATACCAGTTTTGTCCGAAACCGAAATGAGGGCTGTTTTCATAAAAGTATAACAAATGTTTAAGTCGCGCTTCTCATATGTGGTTTATTTTTTTGAAGCGCCAAAATAATAACGATAAAATAAAAAAGAAATATATTGACATATTTTGTAAAATATTTATTTAAATATTGATGAGAAAAAGATTTGTATACCCCCTTCTAGCAATGTTGGCTCCGGGGTCTGCCACAGCATCACTCCCCCCAGAAACGAATTTTCTAACTCCGGCAAATCCCAGAGCAAAAGCAAAGGCTCCCCTTATTAAACCGGAACATATAGGGCCCCCTGAATCCTTTCATGAAATGTTTGAAGATCTAGCTTCTAGTGTAGTAGGAGAATGTTTGCAGGGGAGAGGCTCTTCCGAAATTCTTGGTGAAGAAATTTTAAATTTAATTAATAAAGCAGTATCATTAAGAATCAATGAAATTTTGCTTACAACAGACAGTTCTAAGAATCAAGATCAGCTAGAAAGACTGGAGACTCAAATTAATGCTATTAATAGCCGCTTATTTGGAACCACCTGGAGCCAAAAAATACCAACTACTCTGACCACATCAGACGGCACACAATCGAGCCAGGATATTCTAGTAGAAGTTACCTTTAGTGGTTTATGTGCCAGCCCTATGGCCGTTGAGGTTAAAGCGCTCTCACTACAACAAGGCCCTAAACGAATACCCATTCAACTTAGTCCTGATTTTGAAAGACAGATATTTAAAGATCTTTATGCCCAGTTCCCGTGGTTGAAAGGTCTCTTTTTTAAAGATAAAGAAAAGACTCCTCCAAAAAATTAGCGATCCCACTTCCCCTTGTCCATATTTTCAAGCGCCAGTTTGAGCAAGTCCATAGTGGCAATAATGTCAGTCTCGTGACACATTTCTACTTCCTGATGCATGTTTCGCAGAGGAACAGAAAGACCGCCAGTAATACAGCCTTGTTCGGTCATCATCTGCATTGCCCAAGCGTCAGTTCCTCCAGCATCAAGAACTTCAATCTGGTATGGAATTTTTTTCTTATCGGCGAGTTTTTTTAGATAATCTACTAGCCGAGGATCAGCAATAACCACACGGTTCATAACATCAATTGAAGTTCCCCCACCAAGTTTATTAATTTGCTCATGAGCCGTGACTCCAGGAATATCATTAGCAAGTGTTACATCTAAACAAATCCCAATATCTGGCTGAATTCGATGTACCGCTACCTTGGCTCCACGAATACCCACTTCTTCCTGGGTTGTAAAAACAGCATAAAAATCATATGGGATTTTTTTAAGTTTTTTCACTACCTCAATCAGCACAAAAACCAGCATTCTATTATCTAAAGATTTTCCATTCACACATTTTCCCATTTGAATGAAATCTCGTTTCCGAGTGATAGGGTTTCCAACTGAAATAAATTTTTCTACTTCTTTTTTGGAGAGACCCGTATCAATAAAAAAATCTTTTAATTCTGGGTTTTTCTTTCGTTCTTCTTGCCCCATAAGATGAATGGCTTTCCCTCCCATAACCCCCACGATGTCTTCTTTGTCTCCATGAATAGTGACTCTTTGGGAAGAGAGTGTCTTAGGATCAAATCCTCCAAGGGGGCTAAATCGGATATACCCTTGTTCATCAATGTGGTTGACCATAAACCCAATCTCATCCATATGGGCGGCGCACATAATTTTTTTGCTTTTTTTGGCCGTTCCCTTTTTTAGAGCTACTAGATTCCCCATATTGTCCACTTCAATGCTATCAACATGAGGCGCTATTTCTCGCCTGACGATTTCGCGCACATTATCTTCAAACCCAGGCGCTCCAGCCACTTCCGAAAGTTCTTTTAAAAGAGGAATATTGATTTTGCTTTTAGCCATAAACATACAAAAAATTAAAAAATATCAGGGGTATAATATTCAATTTTTACAAATACTGAACTATAATTTTAAAAACAAAAGATTCTATGTTTGATAACATCAAAAATTTTCGCCCCCATCTTTCAAACAAAACCCCCGAAGTCCGGTGGTGGCATCACCTAAACTTTAAAAGAGACAGCAAAGCTCGGGAAGCGGTGGATCAACTCATGGATAACTCTCGATTAGAAGAAGGATTTTTTGTAATGTGTATGCTTTCTGGAACACTGGCTACACTCGGGATATTGCTCAATGATGTAGCCATTTTAATTGCGGCCATGGTGCTGGCTCCTATTTTGAATCCTGTTTTGGCTTTAGCTGCAGGTATTTCCGTGATGAACAAAACGCTTATTTGGTACGCTACTAAAAGCTTTGTAGGCAGCGTAGTCTTTGTAATCATTGTGTCAGCTTTTCTGGTTAAAATATTAGCTATGCAGGGGTATAATTTTGATATTGATCCATTTTTAAGAAAGTTTTCTAGTCTGAATCACTTGCTCTTTTTAGCCGCCTTCATTTCCGGATTTTCTGGAGTTTATGCCTGGCTTAAAGCTACCAATATGGGCAATATGATTGGGGTGGCTATTGCGGTCTCATTAATTCCATTTATTAGCTTTTTTGGAGTTTTAGTCGGGCTTGAACAATTTGAAGAACTCCATTGGTATGCCTTTACTTTTACCATAAATCTATTGGCCATAATTCTAGGGGCGACAACCGCGTTCTTGATGCTGGGATTTTCACGAGCCAAAAAAGCCATTGCTACAGAAGTCGTGATAAATGCAGCTGAAAAACCAAAAAAAGTAGAGGAATAACTACGGCCCTTTAGGCTTCCAAAAAACCTGATTGGGGATACGCAGATCCACGTGTTCTATATTCCCTGTATAAAGATTAATTTCATCAGCCACTAGTTCTAATTTTCTCATTTGAGGTTCTAGATCAAGCCGTAGATCAAACCAAAAAACGGTATCCTGAATAGACACCAAATGCAGCTCATGAGCTATCAAAAAAAGCCGGACTTCCTCAATTACAATCTTAAAATCATTATCAAATACGCCTCGTAAATATTCAATCTGGTCCAAATACTCTTTTGAAGTAAGTTTGCTCCCTCCTGTTAGGGATTTTCCCCAGTTCATAAGTTTGATAACGGGGAGCTTTTGATTAGCCGACTCTCCTAAAATAACACCGTCTTCCGAGATTACAGAAAACCCAGCATCAAAATCATTAAGCACGGTAAATCTAGGGGGGGAAAGCGTTAGTTTCACCTCTAAGCTAGAGGGCCATTTTTCCGTTATATGAACCGCTCTAAACTCTGGGAAAGTGTTCACCAAAGTCTGGGTGAAAGCCGCTTTGTCCAAAAATATAAGGTTAGTTCCATAAAAATCTTCTAAAGCCTTTTCTACTGCTTCAGCATTGATATGCGGATTGTCTCGGACTACGACAATTTGTTTTAGATCAAAAAAGGGAGAAACCGTCGCAAAAACGACAAACCCCGCCATAAAAATACAAAACAAAAAAAACAACGTAGAACCACGTAAAACCTTCATAATCTGCCTGATAATGACGGTTTTCGCAATCAAATTTAAAATACGGTTTCGGGCCGTCTTAGGCTTTTGTCGGATAGTTTGGTTTGAATCCAACAAAAAGTATTTTCGTCTTTGGCGAGAGTTTCGAGACACGAAATACAAACTTAAAAAATAAAACCTAGATACTCATAATATCTTGCTCTTTGTTTTTGGCGATTTCTTCTATGCGCTTGTTGGCTTTATCTGTGGCTTCTTGGGTCTGCGTTTCCATATCTTTTTGTGCATCTTCTGAAATTTCTCCAGCCTCTTTAAGCTCTTTAATATCATGCATTTCATCGTGACGAGCATTCCGAACCGAAATTTTGGCTTTTTCTCCAAACTCATGAACCAGTTTAACCAGGTCTCTACGACGCTCCTCGGTCATCGGCGGAACCGGTAAAAACAAATGATCTCCCATATTTTGGGGATTGATGCCAATATTCGCCTCTTGAACGGCTTTTTCAATCGGACCAATTATCGTTTTATCCCAGGGTTCAATTTTAATAGTTTTCGGATCTGGACAACTAATATTGGCTACGGTTTTCAGAGGAACCATAGCCCCATAACTTTCGACCTCTATGTCCTCAACCAGAGCTGTATTAGCTCTTCCCGTCTGAAGAGAAGCAAACTCTTTTTGTAGATGTTCTATTGCTTTATCAATCTGTGTCTGAAATGTCGCCATAAAAATAAGATTTAGAGTGCCCCCATCCTACGAAATTTTTGGCCTGGATCAAGAACTGTCTCAGTTCGGACTTTCCAGCAGGTCATGACTCTTAGCAAATTGCAGTATTTCACGAGCTACAACTCGATCATCAAAAGGAATTTTGTTATTTCCTATAGTCTGAACTTGTTCATGCCCACGCCCCGCAATAATGACACAATCCTCAGGCTCAGCCACAAAAATACCATACCGAATAGCCTCATATCGATCCTCAATTTCAAAAAAATTATGCCCTTCTTCCCGATTCATGTGGCTTCTAATAATTTTAGCAATATCTTTGGGGTTATCATCCAGGGGGTCATCGGTGGTCAGCACAAACTCGTCCGCGTGAGCTTCAATAATTTTCACCGATTCTTGGTAGTACTCACTTTCTAAATTTCGCCCTCCAAGCCCCCCCCAAACACAAATTACTCGGCCTTTCACAATCCGTTGAAGTGTTTCTAGCACTGCCTTGAGACCACTTGGTTTATATGAAAAATCTACAATTACAGAAAAGTCTTGCCCCTCATTTACTGGTTCTAATCTTCCAGCAATTCCAGGGAAGTGCGCCAGTAACTCTTCTAATTTTTCAACCGTGACTCCATTAGCCGAAACTGCCGCAATAGCCGCTAACATATTTTCTACATTATGCCTCCCAACGATAGGGGTTTTTAAATGCAGATGATGGTTCGGCAGTTTCACCTCCATCTGACTCCATCGGGCTTCAAGTAAAACGTTGTTGGCTTTTACTTCTGCGGGCTTTTTGATGCCATAACTCCATTTTCTATCCGCTGGGTAGTCAGCAAACAGGTCATAGTGTTCATCATCTCGATTTAGAATCGTGATTTTAGGGACATTAGGCTTTCTATAGCTAGTGTTGAGTGACTTAAAAAGCTTGCCTTTAACCCGAACATATTCCGCAAAGTTTTTGTGATAGTCTAAATGTTCATTATCTGAGATATTGGTGAGAATAGCCGTATCAACAGAAACCCCCCAAAGTCGGTTTTGGTCCAAAGCATGAGAAGACACCTCAATCACGGCAAACTCACAACCTTGTTGCACCATCTTTCGCAAGAGTCTTTGTGTGGTCCAAGGACGAAGGGTCGTCCGTAGAGTTGGATTATGCACTTTTTGATTTCCAATACTAAAGTGAATCCCAGAGAGAGCGCCTGTTTTTACTCCTGAATTTTGAAGTAAATAATGAACCAGCTCAACCGTGGTCGATTTCCCTGAAGTCCCAGTCACGGCAATGACTTTAAGGCGATTTCCTGGAAATCCGTATAACACCGCAGCTAAAATCGCTGAATAGCGATGATAGAGCCTTCCAGCCGTTGAATTGGTTGGGAAAATTTTACGGAGCACTTTGAGCATCACGTCTAATTCTAACAAAGAGAAAGACCTAAACCCAACTTTTTATTGCTCATTTAGCAAATTTCCCTACATTCGAGTCCTGATGTCAGATGTACTTCCAGTTGTGGCTATTATTGGGCGCCCAAATGTGGGAAAATCAACCCTCTTTAACGCCTTTGTTGGAACCCGAAAATCTATTGTGTCAGACATCGCTGGGACCACCCGTGACAGTTTAACAGAAAAGATAGAAGACCTCGGGGATATTAATTATATGCTTGTAGATACAGCCGGGCTTTCTGACTTTGGCAACCATACCCTAGAAAAAGAAATCCAAACCCAAGCAGAAATAGCCCTCCAAAACGCTGATTGTATTATTTGGCTCTTAGACGGAAAAGCCGATATCACTCAAGATGATCTTAATATTGCTCAACGCCTACGATCAAAAAGCGAAAAAGTAATTATTGTCGCTAATAAAATTGACGATGGGAATGACCAAAAAGCCTACAACTTTGCCGAACTCGGGTTTGATATTCCAGAAGTCATATCGGCTAAAAATAACTTTGGGTTTTGGGAATTTACAGAAACCGTACAAAACAAATTAAAAGCCCTTGGATTCAACCCTCAAGAAAAATCCGAAACCCCAGACGAAGACGAGCCACTCAAAATAGCCTTAGTGGGACGTCCAAATGTAGGAAAATCTACATTATTCAATCAATTACTCGGCCAAGAACGAAGCGTCGTCTCCGACATCGCTGGAACTACTCGAGATTCAATTGATACCGATATTACCTTGAAAAACGGAAAAACTTACCGCCTTATCGACACCGCCGGAGTCCGGAAAAAAGGGAAACTAGGTAAATCTATGGAGTTTTGGATGTCGGTGAGAAGCCAACAATCCATTGAACGCGCCGACGTGTGCATCCTGCTGATTGATTCTTTAGACGGAGTCACACATCAAGATTTAGTATTGGCGGGTCGAATTTTAGAAGCCGGAAAAGGCGTCATTATTGGCGTAAATAAATTTGATCTGGCACGAGCCAAATCCAAAGGGGAAGAAACCCTAGAAACAGAAAAAGATCTAGAAGCCGTGCCCATGTGGGACAAAGACGTAGACGATATCCGTAACCGGTATTTAGCCTACCTACACAAAAAAATAGCCTTCCTTCCCTGGGCCCCCGTCCTGTTTTTCTCTGGAAAAACGGGGAAAGGGGTCCTCCCTCTCTGGGACTCAATTGAGGGGATTGCCATGCAGCGATCCAAACGCATTCCCACCCACGAATTGAATCTTTTTGCCAGAGATATTTACTTTGGACATGTAGCCCCAAGCGTAGGCACCAAACAGGGCAAAATTAAATACGTGACTCAAGCAGATATACAGCCGCCTAAATTTTTGTTTTTTGTAAATAATAAACAAGCCTTTCATTTTTCTTATAAACGGTACATAGAAAACCGCCTCAGAGAAAAATACGAATTCACCGGAACGCCCATCCAAATAGAACTTAAAGATGCCATGAATGAATTCCGAGGGAACAAGAAAGATAAATAATTATGCCTATTTTCTGTTGCCTTGGGGAAATTTTGTCTATCTTCTAAGCGCAGCGAACGTGCAATTCTCATCTGTGTGAACAACCAACGGGAAGTGAGTTTTGAGAATTCAGTGAGCGAGTTTGTAGAAGATAAGAAATTTTAACACAGCAACTCATCTTTTTTAGTTCGTTTCAAGAAAAAAGGACAGGCCTAGTTCGTTTGTGGTCTAAACAAAAAATGAACAGAAATTTTTTCAGTGCTTTTTAAAGCTCAAAGACTTGAACATCAGACTTAAACCCATCAAAATGAGCTTTATGCGTGGTTGTAAAAAACACCTGAGCCCCCTCACACAACTGTTCTAGGTGTGTTTGCCGATAATCATCTAACTCCGAAAACACATCATCCAAAAGCAAAATAGGCACCCTCTTTAAATGCTCTTGGAAAATATATTTTTGAGCAGACAGCATCGCCAACAGAACCGAGCGAGTCTCCCCACGTGAAGCATTTGAAACCACCGGCATATCCCGTAGATAAAAGACAAAGTCATCTCGGGTTGGCGCTATAAAATTTTTACGAGCAGCAAGCTCTCTTTCCTGATGCTTCATAAAAAAGTCTTCAATAGACGCAGAAGAAGCCTCAACCGGCTCTGCCAAATCCATCCCAATATGAAGGGATTCAGATCTACCCGTAATTTTTTGTAATTCTTTGGGAAGTTCTTGATTGAGCAGATCCAAAAACTCTTGGCGTATCTGCATAATCACAGGCATAGTCTCCACCAAAATAGCATTCCAAGGGGCTAGGTGACTGGCAGAAGGTGATTCTTCTGTACGCAGCAGACGGGTTTTTTGTTTATGGGCTTTAGTAGCTCGAGAAAGCTTTTCTCTGTACTGAGGATATATCTGCACCAAAATACGATCAAAAAACTGCACACGGGCTAATTTGGTACCAGAAAACAGGTGTAAATACTCCGGGCAAAATAGAAGGGTCGGAATCTGCCCTATAAGTCGAGTTCGAGGAAGCGCTTTTTTATTTTTAGTAAAGGTACGAGAACGTGATCCAATATTGACCCTAAAAGTATCTAGCTCTGTTTGAAGCGTTACCAAAGCTGAATCTTGAGTGAAATCAGCGATAAGATCTTTACTAGAGGTTTCCCGCCAGCTCTTGCCGACACTCAAGACAGAAATAGCCTCCAGCACATTCGTTTTCCCCAAACCATTAGGCCCACAAAATACCACTCGCTCAGACTCAAACCGAAACGTCTGATCCGCATAGTTTCTAAAGTCCTGAAGACGAAGCACCTCTAACTTCATTATTCAAAAATAGGATCAAAATCCTCTCCCCCAAGTCCGGACTTAGGCAAGTTCGGGGAATCGATACTAAAACTAGAATAAGGCCAGTCTTTTGGATCTTCTACTAGTCCATGTTTTACAGCATTACCCTCAATATAATCACCGAGTTGCTCTAAATAAGCTTGATCCAGAACCTCTCGCGCCTGGAAACGCCCTTCAAACATAGGCATTTTAAGGCCCTTCTTCACCGTTTTTTTGTAGCGTTCATTAAAATACATCGCATAGGATTGTTGAATTTTTCTCATAAAGTGTGAAATTTCTTTAGAAAGCTTTGACTGAGCCTGGACTTCTAGGTTTTCATCTATCAAATCAGAAGTAATCTGGTTATGAAAACCTTCCGAAAAATCCTGACTCTCAGAAGTCTCCCAAAGCAAAAAATGAAAATGATTTGGCAAGAAACAAAAATGAGTGATTCTCACAGAAGGGTAATCAATCAAATATCGCTGAATGGTTTTATAAAAACGAACATAATCATCCTTATCTAAGAACAATTTTTGTTTATTAAATCCACGGTTATAGACGTGATAATAACTATTTTGGAAAAGATCATCTATACGAGAAGGCATCACTTACATCATACAAAATTCCCAAACTCATGCAAGTCCGGACTTGGTGGGGTTTTTACAAAAAGCCCCTAGAGGCGAACCTCTAGGGGTTTTAAGTTTAAGGTTTAAAAATTAAACCTGTATTTCAACAGAAAGTTGATTAGGCATCACTGTTAACATGAGCAGTGGTATCCATATCAAGTAGGTATCCATTGAAGAAGTCTGAAGAACCAGAAACATCAGATTCATCAGACCAAACGATGTTAGCACCGCTACCTACTACATTGGCAGAAGTGTTTGGACCAAATGCAGCGTTATCAGTTGGTATAGTTATAGAAACTGCATCATCATCAGCTTCTCCTGTACCATCGTTTCGAGTTCCATTAAATAGTAATGCGTAAGTTCGAGAAGAACCAGCATCGATAATTTGGTTCGTAAAGGTAACTGTAACTGAATCTGTAGTATCAGTTATAACTTTTACACCTGTACCAGCAGCAGCAGCTACAGTAGATGTAGTATCTAGAGTACCATCATCTTTCACTTGTAGAACTCGGTAAGTTGGGGTACCAGCTTCATAAGTCATCCCTTGAAGTGCAACATTTAGCACAACTTGAGCAAGAGTTACTTCATCAGCACTATCTGCAGAAGCAGTAAATCGGTAGAACTCTTGTTCAGCAGAAGATGGATCAGCAAATGTAGGCTGAGTCGTAGCGTGTCGTAATTCCATTTGAGTGTTAAGAATCAAGAAATCTTGAGAGTTAACAGTAGAAACAGATACGTCAGCAGTTGCTAGGTCAGAACCAGTAGCAGCTGTAACCGCTTCTAAACCGTTTTGTTGTTGAGTAGTGTCAAGATCAAGATCAAGCACTTGTCCAGTCTGAGACTGATCAGTGATGTCTCGAACATCCACTTTAATAGTTACTGTTGTTGAACCATCTTTAGGTACTCGGATTCGGTTAGCGTTTCCAAGTTCGAATTGAAGGTTTCCAGAAATCATAGTTTCAGTTTGAAGCAATTGACCAGATTCACTGTAGAGTTTGAAGTCCACACGGTCTCCAGCACTAGCGTTAGTAGCTTTGAAGTAGAGGTCAGAAACTTGTACTTCATCATCAGCAGCCGTTAGACGAACTTTAAGCACGTCCACTTCTGTTTGATTAGCCACTAAAATGTCAGAGAACACCGTAGAACCAAGTTCTACAGTAAGTGTACCAGTTTGAAGGATATCAAACGTAGATCCACATAAGTAGTTGTTAGCTGTACCTCCATCACAGTCTCCGTCGCCAGTAGCATCAGCGTTTCCAACACCAAGAGTGATGCTTTCTTCTTGAACTGTAACTTCTTGTCCGTTTTCAACATTGTCAGCGTTAACAGCCACAACGTGAACTTGGAAAGTAGAGTTAGAGCTAGACTCAACTACAGGGTCTCCCACAGCGTGAGTGTTAGCTAGAGCACCAGTACAAGTAACCGTTGTTCCAGAAACAGAAGCAACAGTACAAGTTTCAGTGTTACCAGTAGCACCTACAGTAAGAGTGTCTCCAGCAGAAATGTTAGCAGCGTTAGCTACGTCAAATGAAGTTGGAGTCACGTATTGAGTGATAAATTTACCAACAATTTCAGCAGCAGCGTGGTTGTTAGTAAAGGCTGAACTAACAGTAATAACGTTTGTAGTAGTGTTAATAGCAGAAATTGTAGCAATCTCAGCATTTGTACCAGTGTTAGTACCATCAGAAGAAACCGAAATTTGGTCTCCTACAGCAAGAGTACCACCAAGACATGGAGCCCCAGCAGTGAATACTCCGTCAGCGTCACCTACAGTAAGGTTGGTAGTACCAGCCCCTGTAGCACCAGCAAGAGTAAGGTCAGCAGCTGTAGCCGCTTGACAAGCCGCTGTTGTAGTACCAGATCCAGCAGCAAGCGTAGTTGAAGCAGGATTAGCATCAGCCGCAGAAGTATTAGTATCAAATACTACTTCAAATTCTTTTTGACCAGCTGAAGGAATCAGCACAGTAAGGTCGTTGAATGTAGCAGCACCTGCACTAGAAAGGTTTCGTGAAGAACCTTGTTGAGTTCCGTCTACGAAAATCGCAGCCGTAAAGTCTTGGATGTTTGTAAGAGCCGCACCAGTAGCGTCAGTTTCAACAGAAACAGAAGTTACCGTAACGTCTCCAGAATCATTGTTATCCAAAACAAACTTCATCATGGTTACATCATCTACCCCTGCTACGATTTCTTCAGAAGTGGCAGCAAAACCGTCAGTTCGAGAAATAGTAAGGATAGATTCAAGTACTTCTACGAAAGAAGCTTCAGCTGAACCAAGAATTGATTCTAGTTGGTCCCCTGTAGAGATGTACTCTGGAGAATCAAACGCTGTATTTTGAAGTTCCATTTTTACAGAAGATCCACTAACAGCATTGTCTTCAACGTTCCCTACAAGTTTAAGGATTGAAGTACCAGCGATTTCAAACGTAGTGTTGAAATCAAGTACAGCATCAGAAATAGCAGTTCCAGTGAAGTCATTTTCAGTGTCGATAAGTTTATCGTTTAGGTAGAGTCGGAAGTTATCGAAGTAGCTGTTCAAAGTAGTAAGATCAGCAATATTTTGAACTTCAGCAACATTCAAAGCAATACCATCAACAATAACTGGTTGATCAACAACAAGTCGAGCTGTAAGGAATACTACGTCGTTTGAACCAGGAGCGTACTCTTGGTTATTTAGAGATGAAGGATCTCGAGAGATAGTAAGGTCACCAGCTTCGATTTCGTAAGCTTTAAGACGCGCACAGTCGTCTTCAGCGTCTTCACCAGCACAAGAAGTAGTAGTAGCTGTAGTAGTCGTTCCGCTTAGAGAAAGACCGTTTCCTGTATCACCTACAGCTTTTACACCGAAGGCTGTACCGATTTCTACTCCTACAATGTCTTCAAAGTTGTCCACTTTTAGGTTCACTACGTCTCCTTTTTCAGCTGAAACAATATCAGACCGAACAGAGAAGATTCGACTGTCACCGTCTTCAATGATGTAACCACCAGTTACACCGTTATCAAGACGGAAAGTCATGTAATCACCATCAATGATAGTTTCAGCCGAAACTTGTTCACCAGAAACGTAAAGACCTACGTTTTCAAGGTTGTCTTCAAGTTCAGCCGTACCATCATTTTTGAAGGTAACAGCTCGAAGCTCTACATCTTTATTAGAGTTAGAAGCATTGAGAAGTCGGAATTTACCGATTTCAACAAAACTGTCTCCAACATCGATAGTTGTATCAGCTCCTAGAGTAGAGAAATTAAGTTGAGTAACTTCGTATGAAGCCACTTCCATTTCTTCTCCTTCTACTGGGAAGTCTCCAGCAATGTTAGCCGCAGAGCTTACAATGTCGTCAGCAGAAACCAATACGAATCGGTTGTGATGACCTACATTTTTGTCAGTATCAGAGAATTTAAGAGAAGACACTACGTCAGCAACGATAGTTTGACCAGCTGGAACAACAATTGGAGGGTTGAATCGAAGTTCAACAACATCATCGTTGTTTACTGATTTATCGTTCCCAACTTTGAACCCGTCGATTTCAAGCCAAACGTTGTCGAAATCGTCGTTGTCCCCAAGACCAAGACGTGTGAAAGTCATAGAAGAAATTTCAACATCAGAGTCATCAGAGGCGGTTAGTTCAACCGTAGTAAACGGAACAGAAGTAGCGTTGAATGGGATATTAGTTCCTCGTGGAGTATCGTTAGAAAGAACAACTTCAAGTGTTCCTTCAGCGATTCCAGAGAATCCACCAAGCGCTACTAGTTGACAATCGTAAACAATTTTAACCGTTTCTGCACGAGTTACAGCGTTTCCAGGACCGAAAGTCCCGTCTCCGTAACCACGCATACAACCGTTGTTGTAGATAGTTTCTACGTAACCGTAGAACCAATCACCAGCGTTTACATCGTCAAAGTGAGGCGCACCAGAAAGGTCTTGATCTAGCAAGAACCCGTTAACCACCATTTTGGCGATTTCGGCGCGGTTAATACCAACTCCAGGTCGGAACATCCCATCAGGGTATCCGTTAATCCAACCTTGGTTGTACATAGTTTCAATAAAATCGTAGTACCAAGCATCTTCCGCTACATCAGGGAAGTGAGGTCCACCAGTGGTGTCCATGTCAACACCAGTCGCAAGTACAATAACTTTAGATACTTCAGCTCGGTTCAGTTGTCTGTTTGGAGCGAAAGATCCATCGTCATTACCACCTACTACACCTTGGTCCATAAGTTCTTCAATAGCTTCTTCAGCCCAAGAAGGGATTTCAGCATCATCTGTAAACCCAAGGTTAGCTGCGTGAGCTACACCAAAGAGGGCCACAGAAGAAAGAACTACGGTAGCAAGGCTTTGTCGCAAAGAAGCAAACAATTCCATGGTATATAGTCTTTAAAAAATAAAAGGAATAACAGAGGCGCAAGTCCTCTGGTTTATAATAAATTGATAATCTCGTCATTATCAGCAACGCCGCTAAACCATTTTTGTACACAAAAATTTGTTTTGCTTCGTTACCGCTTCCTCTCCTCACAAAAGCGCCAGAGAGCTTTATTGGAAAATTTCAATGCACTCCGCTTTTGTTCGGCGGTAAGATTATTTTCTAGAAAGGTTATAAAAAGGTCCAAACCTCCCCGGCCACGGTGTAAAAGAACGCTTCATTTTTTCGCTGTACCGGCGACCTAACACCAGAAACGAATATGGGAATCTGAAATTTTCCAGAAAAGTCCATATCGTGAAGTGGGGCGATCCTAGGCAAAAGCGGGACAGAGTCAAGCTTTCACGCGGGAATTTAACCACCGTAAATTATAACGCCTCACCCCTACAAGCGTTACCAAAATAAACCCCAAAAAGACGCTTTCACCTTGAAAAAAGGCAAAAACATTTTTTATTAAACAAAAAACAGCCTAAAAGTTTCTAAAAACTATTGCTCTGCCCCCTCTGTAGAAGCCGATTCAGGCGATTCTCCAGAAATTTGGAATGAATCTTTGAGATTTTGCCCAGCACTGTTTAGTTTTTGCAGCGCTTCCTGGGTTTCAGTAAGGGCTTTTTGAGTTTCGAGGAGTCTTTTTTGAATTGCTACCAATTTCTCTTTTCCTTCCCCGGCCTTGGCTATGAGTGTTTCTTCTAGCTCCTGCGCTTTTTTATCTAGTTCAAACAGGCGTTTTTTAAGATCATTAGCCTCCATATTTTTAAATTCCTGCAGGTTCACCTCCCTGCCCAGAACTTCTTTTACCACCTCTGGAACTGGCACTGTATCCTCATTTTTATTAAGCCAGTCTAGAAGAGGGTCTTTATACAAAAAGGCCGCCACAAGCAACAGTCCAAAAATTAAAAATTTAGAGCCTTTCCCTGAGGGCCTTTTGTATCGATCATAGTATTTGTAATAACGCTTCATCACTAAAACTTAAAGAGGTTTTTAATGTCTTTCCCTTTAAAGGTTTTGAGATCCTCTTTGAGGCCCTTGAGGGATTCCTGGTTAATTTTGCCTTTTGGGATATGCACAAATCCGTTTGGGGCAACTGGCCGAATTTTTTCTGGTTTCTGGTTAAGTCCAATCTCAGCTGAGATATGTGACTTGGCTTCACAGCAATCACAGAGAGCCGAAAATTCAACCTGATTTCCATTTACCGCAATAATGTCAATGTTTTCAGCCGCAAACTTAGCCTTACATTTAGGACAGCAAATTTGACTTTGAATTCGAGTAATAATTTTTTGTAGATATTCAATTTTCATCGTTCTTATTTTATATCAGATTGCCTGATGAATTACGAAGTAATTTTGAAGAAAAATAAACTTCTAAGGTCGAAATTAGTATATACAAATAAATATAAAAAAACACAAATTTTTGGAAGAGAAAATTTTAAGAACACAGAAATTCGAGGTATTAAAAAAGTATCGCAGATAAGCGTATTTCGATGTACACGTTCGAGAAATTTTTTTAATAACAATGCCTTTCAAAGCTATTAATATTTTTAACCTCTGTAGTTTGGCGCTTCTTTCAGAATCGAAACATCATGTGGGTGAGACTCTTTGAGACCACTGCCGGTAATCTGCACAAATTTAGTTTTGGACCAAAAGTCGTTTAGGTCTTTAGCCCCACAGTATCCCATAGAACTTCGGATCCCTCCTTGTAGCTGAAAGATTTCTCCATCAACTTTTCCTTTGAGCAGGATTTTTCCTTCAATCCCTTCTGGGACGAGTTTCTCATCTGCTACGTTGCTTTGGGCATAGCGTTCTTTTCCTCCTTTTTTCATGGCCGCAAGAGAGCCCATACCTCGGTAATATTTGTAGGTTTTCCCTTCAGCGTAAATAATTTCCCCCGGAGATTCTTCAGTTCCAGCCAGCATTGATCCAACCATGACGGTGCTCGCTCCAGCCGCAAGAGCTTTAGCGGCATCTCCTGAATATTTAATTCCTCCGTCAGCAATAAGTGGAATCCCTTTTTTCTGAGCCATTTTAGCTGACTCCATTACCGCAAATAACTGGGGCACTCCTACTCCGGCAATCACGCGCGTAGTACAGATAGAGCCTGGCCCAATACCAACTTTCACTCCATCAGCTCCTACCTTGGCCAAAGCCTCAACGGCTTCTTGAGTCGCAACATTGCCCCCTACTACGTCTTTTTTCGGGTAGTTCTTTTTAATATACGCTACGGTATCAAGCACCCCTTTTGAGTGTCCATGTGCCGTATCTACTAGGAGGACATCTACACCGGCGTCTACCAGTGCTTGCACTCGCTCTTCCATATTAGCTGCTGGCCCTACAGCCGCCGCCACTAGCAGTCTTTTGTGTGCGTCCTTCGCCGCATTTGGATAGTCTTCATTTTTCTCAATATCTTTTCGAGTCATAAGGGCATAGAGCGTTCCATCAGGGTTTAAAATCAATAACTTAGAGTGTTTTGATTCTTCTAACACATCGTTGGCATCCGTAAGCTCTAGTGGCGCCTGAGCGGTAAGCAGTTTGTTTACGCCCCGCATACGATCTTTAATCAGAAGGGTCGCATGCTTGTATTTTAGATAGTCATTTCGGGTAATAAGCCCTACTACTTTTGAGTCTAAAGTCCCGTCTTCTGTAATAGGAACTGCCTTAAATCCATGTCGCTCTCGGATTTCAATTACGTCTGTGATTTTATGATTTGGCGAAAGGACTAATGGATCACGAATAAATCCGTTTTCAAACCTTTTCACCCTTTGCACCATCTCGGCCTGATCTGCCGGTTCACAATTTTTATGAATGACCCCAATCCCTCCATGAAGCGCCATAGCAATAGCCATTCGGTCTTCAGTCACCGTATCCATGGCCGCTGAAATAATCGGCATGTTGAGGCTTATGTTGCGAGTTAACTGGGTTTTTAAACTCACCTCTTTCGGCAAAATTTCAGAATACTGAGGTACCAAAAGTACATCATCAAACGTAAGCGCTAAAGGAATGTCCATAGGGTATAAAAATTTGACCAAAACTAGAAAAAACTGACACCAAAGTCAAGAAAATAAGGGACTAAGAGATTAAACTCCAACGAGACTAAAAAATATAATCCACTTTTTCTTGCAGAATCTGTGCCAAATCTGGAGCTAAACTCTCGGATAATTTTTCTAAAAATTCTCGAGCCTGGGTGTTGGCTGGCAGCTGATCTACCGCCTCGTTGAGAGTAGCGATCTGATCAATTTTAACCGGTTGGTTTTGTACTTTTTGAAGCACTGAAATCACATAAGTATCAGCCAGATCCAAAATGACTTCTGATTGACTTTCATCCCCGAGCGAAGCTAAGTACCCAAGCAGAACATATCTATCATAAGCCTTGACCCCAGTATCCACCGGAGCAAAAGCAATGTTATTCTTATTGTACGCTAACACATCAAAGATAGTTTTAACCGCCAGCGCTTCTGTGAGAATATCGGCTCTCTGCGTTTTGAGGGCTAATTCTGTGAAGACTTCATCCAGCGTGTAGTTTTCGGTATTTACTCTTTTGGTAATTTCTAAATCCCGCGTGGTCTCAAATACTTGGAGAATAGATCGAAAGGTTTTTTCAGCTGAAACAATATCTCTGTGGGCGGCATTTCTTTCTCCGTCCAACATTTTTTTTACTCCAGTAAGTATTTTTGAACGGGCAATAGCCAGCTTCCCAAGAGCCGCTGCAATTTGATCATTGGAAAGACTCAAATCTTGTGGAATATGAGCTGACTGTAAAAAAGTATCACTTCGTAACAATACCTCTTCTCCACGAGCGGCCATAAGCTGCCCGCTGTGAAGATCAAAAATCTGAACGGTTTTAGCCGTTGGCAAAACTCGAGTTTCTCCCGTTGGGTTTACCTCAATAGCTACGCCACTCCCGCTTTGTCCTTGCACCAACCCTTTTTTAGTTCGCACTTTAAAGTCTTGCAGGCTCGTTCCCTGTAGTGACCCTTCGGCCAAAAAGATTTCATCTGATTCTAGCACCCGCAGTTTGGTGCCTGGTTTAATACGAGAAGCAAAATTATCACTGATAAACTGAGCCTTTCCTCTATTACCTACCTTAATCCAATCTCCTACGTAAAGATCCGCTTCGTCGTTAATTAGATAACTCTCATTGCCTCGAATAACTTCCACCACCCCGTCTTCTGTTTTTACTTTTCCAGCAATGGTTTGGTTGTTCGTAAAGGGCGTATTAAACGTCCCCACCAGTCCCAAAACAAAAACACTCAAAACCCCATATTTTAGGGACGGAGAAAAAAACCAACTCCATCGGTTTCTAAAGGTATTCACCGGAGAGACTTCAAAGGCTCTAAGCGCGCGATTTTTTACCCTAAAACGAGCACTCCCAGAGGCGTGACTTTGCCCTTTTTGTAAAATTTCTTTTATACGAAGTTCTATCCCTTCAAATCTCATGCCTTAGTTCTAACGTGTTAGTTCTAGATTTGTTACGAAAATTTATGAAAAAGAAAGGAATCAAACCCCGCTTCAAGACTCTTTTTGGTTGATGAATACATCCGACGTTTGAAAATATTTTTACAATTCTTTTACTAGATCTTTCCCCTCGCCCCCAAATCGGGTACATATCCAGTCAATAAAAGCCCCCCAAATAAGACCTTCCAGAGCCACTTGAACCACGGGATACGTATAAGAAATGACAAAATTTGGGTAATCTACAAACGCTGCCACAATCTCATCATGAATCAGTAAGCCAAGAATTAAATTCAGAAAAAATCCAATCATTGCTCCTCGGAAAAGTGGCGCCAAACGGAATTTTAGCCAAGGGTACTCCACAAAGATCCCACATAAAGCAATCACCGACCCAAGCAATACATACCATCCCCAAACCCCAAACCGAAGTATCAAATCAGATTCTGGAGCAAGCGCCGGTATGGCCATAAAGATAACCGCCCCGATGATAAGCCCTAGCAGCTTTCCAGCCAAGAGTCGTTTCATTATTGAGGCTTTCTGTTTCTTTTTCTTGAAGGACCACATGTTAGGTTATTTTAGTTGTAATGAAATGTCTTCGATAACCACGTCTTCAAAGGGTTTATCTAGACTGTCTGTAGGTAGTTTAGCAATTTTATCCACAATATCCATCCCTTTTGTAACATGACCAAAAATAGTATGCCTTCCATCTAAGTATTTCGTGTCTGGAGCCTGCACAATAAAAAACTGGGACCCATTCGTTCCAGGGCCTCTATTAGCCATAGAAACCGCCCCTCGAACATGAGAGAGCGTTTTATCAATTTCATCTTCAAATTCATCCCCCCAAGCACTTTTCCCTCCAGTTCCATCAAAGTTCTCATAGTCTCCCCCCTGAATCATAAACCCATCAATAACTCGGTGAAAAAGAGTCTCGTCATACTTGCCCCCGCGAGCCAAGAGCCAGAAATTTTCAGCTGTTTTAGGGGTCTGCGCGTGATACAGTTGAATCTGAATATCGCCCTGGTTGGTATGCAGCGTTACATAATCAGCTTTGATAGGGAGCAGAGAGGAAAGCACACTTTTGCCATACATTTCATTCAGCCCCAATCCTACCAAAAACGCCACAGCCAAAAAGAAAAGGATATTTCGCATTAGGCCCATTCTTTACGCTTTTAGAAAAAGATGCAAATTTTATTTCACCAACTTTGAAGCTATAAATCCAGCCTCAAGCGCCGCCTGCTTAGTCTGAAAAAACCGTCGGTGTTTTACCGCTGTGCCTCTAGCTGGATAGGTATGACTAGGATAGAATTTCTTCGTTTTGGCATTGCCTGTATAAGCAAAGTTTTTAAACGCCAGATCATTTTCATCTGGAATTTGCCCCAGTGGTATTTGGTGCCATCCGTCTCCCTCTATGAAGTTTGTACTGCCCCAAACTACCCGGCCTGGCCCTGAAACCTCCAAGTGCAGCTGATCCCCTTCAACTCGTTCCAACACAATGACCGAAATTTCTGGCTTTGGTTCTTGGTGCTCAACTTCCAGCGTTGAGGCTTTTAGATTTTTTTCGGTTATCAAATGCCCCAACCCAAAACTAAGAAAAGCAAAAATCACAAGGGGAATCACCGTAGAGAATGGCACAAGCTTCATGGCTCTAACCTCTAAAAATTAGGGCGTCACTTCAAGACCGCTTCTTAAATGTATCTTCATGCAAGAACCGTTGACTTTTACCCCAAAAAACACACAATCTTTTGGCTTTTATTTTAAAATTCATGCTCCGTACACACACTTGTAACCAACTAAGAACTCAAGATATTGACCAAGAAATCACCCTTTCTGGGTGGGTAAATAACCGACGTGATCACGGAGGCATTATTTTTATAGACCTGCGAGATGCGCAGGGAATCACCCAGGTCGTGTTTGACCCTACGGCTAATCCAGAGGCTCATAAAGAAGCTGAACACGTACGCTCTGAGTGGGTATTGCAAGTCACCGGAAAGGTGCGCGCTCGAGGAGAAGGATTAGAAAATCCAAAACTTGATACGGGGGAAATTGAGGTTATCACTCAGGAACTCAAAGTTCTAAATTCAGCCAAAACCCCTCCTTTTGAGCTCAATCATGAAGAATCAATTCGAGAAGATCTCCGCCTTGAACACCGCTACCTAGATCTGCGAAATCCTCGGATGCAGCGCAATCTAAAATTACGCCACGATATGACCAAAGTCATTCGAGACTATTTTGATAGAAACCAATTTTTAGAGATTGAAACCCCCATCATGGTAAAAGGAACTCCGGAAGGTTCACGGGAATACCTCGTTCCAAGCCGGCTTCATCGAGGCGAATTTTATGTGCTCCCTCAGTCTCCACAACAACTCAAACAACTTCTTATGTGTGGAGGAATCGATAAATATTTCCAGATTGCTAGATGTTTCCGAGACGAAGATCTTCGAGGAGACCGACAACCAGAATTCACCCAATTTGAGATCGAAATGGCCTTCTGCACACAAGAAGATGTCATCAATGTGATTGAAAATTGTTTTCATGACCTCACTGAAAAATGTGCCCCAAACAAGGAATGGAAAAAATTTCTCGTAGATGGCAAATTTCTTCGACTCACCTGGCAAGAAGCCATGGAAAAATATGGTTCAGACAAACCAGACCTTCGGTTTGGTCTAGAATTTACAGAGATGACCGAAGAAAAAGAAGGCTGTGGTTTTGGGGTCTTTGAAGGCGCCGAAAGACTCTTTGCTATGCGCATACCAGACGGAACCAAACTTTCACGAAAAGATATCGATGATCTCACTAAACTAGCTCAACAAAATGGAGCCGGCGGCCTGGCCTGGGTACGAGTAGGCGAAGACAGCGGCCCGGTTATGAAAAATTCAAACCCCCAATTTATAGAATCTTTAGTCAAAAAAACGGAAGCCCAAGACGGCGATCTTATTTTCTTTGGCGCTGGACCATTCCTGCAAGCTGTTGAACCTTTAGGGGCGGTTAGACTCGCCGTAGGCGATTTATTTAAACTCAGAGATAAAGATATGTTTGCCTACCTGTGGGTCATAGATTTCCCGATGTTTGAAGCCAAAGAAGACGGTTCTATCCAAGCCGCTCATCATCCATTTACTCGACCTAATAAAGAAGATATTGACCGCCTTGAATCTGACCCAATGTCCGTTCGATCTTACGCGTATGATGTAGTCCTCAATGGAGTAGAACTAGGAGGCGGCTCTATTCGGATTCATGAACAAGAACTGCAGCATAGAATGTTTAAAGCCCTTGGAATGGAAGAAGCCGAACTTCAAGCCAAATTCGGACACATCCTTAAAGCCTTCCAATTCGGAACCCCTCCACACGGAGGCTGTGCCATGGGACTTGATAGAGTAGTAATGCTGTTTGCTGATGAACCAAATATTCGTGAAGTGATCGCCTTCCCCAAAAACCAATCGGCCCAAGACCTTATGCTTGGAGCACCATCGGTTATGCCAGACAAAGAAGTAGAAGAACAAAACATTCAAGTCCTTCCAGCAGAAGACTAGTGCAGCACAAAAAGGGATTTTAATTTACTACAATTTTAGGTAAGATTGGTCAAGAAATGTTCCTCAATCTCCAAAAATACATCACCCCAAATGAAACTATCGTGTTTCGATTTGGAATTGGGCTGCAGTATGTGATTGTTTCTATAAGCCTATGGACCATTTTTTTGGGAGGGCTTTCTTATTATTTCAGGTATGTTGGAGGGGGCGATTTTTTGGTGAAAATTTTACTAACATTGCTCATCCTTATTAGTTTTTATTACCTCCTCAAATACCTTACCACAGCCTACTTTGTAACCGATATAAAAATTTATAAACGTGTAGGCGTAGGATTTGTAAAAGTTACCAGCGCCAAACACAAAGAAGTAGATGACATGATTGTAGTTCAGGGATTTGCAGAGTGGCTCCTTTTCCGTACTGGAACCTTAAAGTTCAACACTCCAGGATCGGCCGGGTTTGAAATCGTTATGCCTCGAGTCGAGTCCCCAAACACCATAAAAAAACAGATTTACGAAGCCTGGAAATAAACTCAAAATTTCGATTACTGTTGCCTCCCAATGACAATTCTTGTAGAACAAGGAAAAATGAAAGTAATTGTCCCCCTACATCCTAAAAATTTTGTAGAGTTAATTGATCTAGTTTCACGCATTAATCACAAGGTAGATATTGTAGAAATCTGGCTCGATCAGATTTTTAGTGAATTTGTCGAAAACCCAAACCTCATTTTTGAGGCCAAAACATTATTAAAAAAAGTAAAACAAACCTTTGGCGTAGAAGTGCTCGCCACCTGCAAATCCCCAACAGAAAAAGGGGCTTTTGTTGGCAGTTCCGAAGAGCGGCTAATGGTGCTTCAGAACTTTCTGCGGCTTGGAGGTGACTTTGTAGATCTAGATATCTTAAAAAACACTGGCGATGTGGTAGCCCAAATTCCGTCCGAAAACCTCTGGCTCAGTTTCCACCACTTTGAAGAAAATCCTGATCCTCTCCCAGATTTAGAAGGCCTTTTCCACCACATGCAAACCTTTAACCCCTTCCTCTATAAATTTGCTATTGCCCCTAAAGACCAAGCCGAATTAGAAGCCTTTATTCTCTTTGCAAAAACCTTTCCAGAACGGGGAGTATTTACCACTATGGGTCTTCTTGGGTCACAGGGAAGAGAAAAACTCGTTCCTATCTCTTGGGGCGGTTTTTACGCTCTAGATGAAAACCACTTAACCGCAACCGGTCAGAGTCTACTTTCTGACATTTCCTAAAACAGAATCTGGGCTTTTCCATAAAAAATCAGAGTGGAAAAAATTTTCATTCTCTGATAAAAATAGAAAGTCTGGACTCTAAAACACACCAATCCAATGAAAAAAATCAAAAAAGCCTTCACCTCAACCAACAAATTCATCAAAGAAAATTTCTTTGTATTATGCCTAGCCCTTATGGGTCTCTGGTACCTCTGGCCCGAAAACAACTATAGCCCCTACGAATTAGGCACTCAAAGCTATCGCGATGAAGCGGTTGCAATGTCAACTGATACAGCGGAAGAAGGGATGGTCTCCTATGCTCCGCGTATGGCCAAAATGGCACGCGGCGCCATTCAGCCCCCGATCGTGGAAGCTGATGGATTTGAACCTGAAGCGACCGAACGGAAGGTTATTAAAAATGGTTCGCTTCAGCTTGAAGTGGAAAATACCGAAGAAGGAAAAACCCTCGCTCAGACAGAAGCCGAAAAATTAGACGCTCTCATCACTCACCAAAACTCATGGGAAGTTCGCCGAGGGGTTTTGGCCTATAATATGACTATCCGAGTCCCCGCTGAAAACTTAGAAAAGTTGATTGAAAACCTTGCACAACTAGGTAACAAAAAATCAGAAAATTACTCAACCTCAGATATTACAGCCGCTTACAACGATACGGCCAATCAGATTAAAAATTTAGAATCCCGAAGAGACCGCCTTCGAGAACTTATGGAATTTAATACCGATAGCTTAAGTGATGTCCTTCAAGTAGATCGCGAACTTTCTCAGGTTCAAAACCAAATTGAAAATCTTGAGCGAACCCAAAAACGAAGAGACACCGATGTAAGTTTTTCTACGCTGAATTTAACCATTAACCCAGAACCAGAAATTGGGGATTTTAGCAATCCTGATTGGAATCTAAAACGTTCTTGGAAGCAAGCGGTAAATGACTTCATCCACGATGCCCGAGACCTGGTAGACAAACTCATACGAGCGCTTGTTTATACACCAATTTGGCTACCAATTCTTCTGATTCTTTGGGGCATCAAACGCTTTCTCTTTGGCAAAAAGAAAAAGAAATAAGGAAGACTCATAGCTCCGTTAGCAGCACTATAAAAACTTATCCCTGCAAAGGCGGGGATTTAAGTCTTTTCTCTTGGATTGATCATCGAACTAATTTAGTCAATAATTGATTCGATGTCTGTACTTGAAAAAATCATTAGCCAGAAAGAAAGAGAAATTGCGGGCCTCCCAAAAACCCTCAAAAATGCCAAACCCACTAAATCTAAAAGAAATTTTTTAGAAGCTCTTCAAAAACCCAAAAGCCAAGCCCCCCCACAAATCATTGCCGAGATAAAAAAAGCCTCCCCCTCAAAAGGGCCTATTTTCCCCGAGGCTGATGTGGTAGAAATTGCAGAAATCTACCAACAGTCTGGAGCTTCAGCAATTTCTGTTTTAACTGACTTTCCCTTTTTTGGAGGGTCTCTCTCAGACCTCAATAACGTCAGTCGCGCCGTCCACGTTCCCGTGTTACGAAAAGATTTTATTATTGATCAAAACCAAATTTTAGAAGCCCGGCTCAGTGAAGCCGATGCCGTATTACTAATGACTTCAGTGCTGAAAGATCCCTCAAAACTAAAAGACTTTAGAACCTATGCAGAAAGCTTAGGAATGGACGCGCTAGTAGAAACTCAAGACGAAGCTGAAATTGAAATGGCTCTCAAAAGCGGCGCCAAAATCATCGGTATAAACGCCCGTCATTTTTCAGATATTTCGGTCGATATTAACCGAGTACCACCGTTGCTAAAACAACTTCCTGCAAACATTATCAAAGTCGCCGAATCTGGTATAGAGACCTCCCAAGACGTCAAAAAAGTAGCGCCTTTTTGTGACGCCATTTTGGTAGGAAGTGCTATCATGGGTAGCGGCATGGAAAATATGGCAAAGACAATAACCTCACTCAAATGCAGTTAAAAGTCTGTGGTGTTCGGTCTCTAGATATGTATCAAATCTGCAAAGAGTTGGGCGTCGATTTCGTGGGCATAAATTTTGTCCCCACATCTCACAGAAAGGTTTCTTTAGATTTTTGCAAGGCTATAGCACAAACTTCAGAAATCCCAAAAGTGGGAATTTTTCAAAACCAAACGGAAGCGGAAATTATGGAAGCCGTAAACCTGGCTCAACTCAATATAGTGCAGCTTCACGGAACAGAAACCCCTGAATTTATAGACAACCTAAAGGCCAAACTTCCTGAAATTCAATTCTGGAAAGCCTTTTCCATAGATGAAACCTTCCAAATAGACCTATTGCAAAGGTATGGCAAAAACTGTGATTTATTCCTCTTTGATGGGAAATTTCCAGGAAGCGGCACCCTTATTTTAGACAATAAAATTCTAGACGAGGCCTGTAAAAAATCCAAAAAACTAAAAATCCCTTACGGAATTGCTGGAGGAGTTGCGGCTCAAAATATACCAAAATTTAAAAGTCGGTTCCCCAAGGCGGCCCTTTTGGATACCGCTTCTGGAGTAGAAATTGATGGAATTTTTGATCCCGCTAGGTGTAGAGCCCTTATTAACAATTTCCACAACTATGCCTAAAAATATTTTTTGGGATTTTGACGGTGTGATGGCCAATTCCACGCCCTTTGTTTTTGAATTTTGGCGTAAAAAACTAGCTCAACAGGGGCATGTATTTGAAATTTCAGACTATCAAGCGACCTTTGAAGCTAAATTTCCTTTTGATTACTTAAAAGACCGATACGGAATTTTAGGGGAAGCCATTAAAACCGAATATACGGCCTTTGAAGCCAATCACTATGCCCAAGAAGTTCCATTCTTTGAAGGCATGGTTGACCTCCTAAGAAATTTTAGTCAAACCCGATCCTACTTTGTGGTTTCTTCAAACCTCGCTCAAGTGATTCAAGAAAGCCTCACCCTACATGATGTAGCTCCTTATTTTTCAGAAATTATAGGACGAGAAAAGCCAGGCTACAAAGATGAAAAAATAGAACAGATAATTGATCGGCATAACTTACAAAAAAGTGAGTGTATCTTCATAGGCGACACCATGAGCGACATGGAGCACGCACAATCTGCTGGCATAAAATGTATTGGCGTGACCTGGGGCGTTCACCCTCGAGCAAAACTAGAACGTACAAATCCCACCTTTCTTTGTGATAGTGTAGAAGATTTGCATACAATACTGGCAGATCAATAATATCTACTTCTATTTGAAAACGCCTACACAGATTTTTAATTTGTGATTCATAAAGTGCCTGAACCGCCAGCCTAGCACCTGTATAAGAGCTTCTTTCAAGACAAAACCCAAAAGGCCAAGGCTGTCGTTGTCTTACCAGCAATAGAAGGGCCTGAAAGCAACAAAGCTTTTTTCATTAATAAACTCCATTATACCGGGAGGCAATTAGCTCTTCTTTTACTTCTGTCCCTTTTTTTACTACCCGCTTCCACTCAGTGTAAAGCCCTCCTCCACGCTGACGGTTATTGGTAACCCGAGTGAGTTCAATCTCTCTTCCGTCCCGAGTTCCAAAAAGAGCCACCACCAAAGTGTTCCCTTTAAGCTGGGTTTTGATCAAAATATCATGCCCAGTATCATTGGTAAATTTAAGATCTTGAGAGCCCAAATAAATAGTCGCATCTAGTCCATGTGGATAATATTTTTGAAGCGCATCTGAATGGTTTCGACGTTCCTCAATAGGGAGACCGGCATTAAGAGCCGCTCTGTAAAGCACTGTAGAAAGTTGGCACACGCCCCCTCCCAACGCCCACCCATCTCGGCCTCCTGCAATAATCGCTTCCACCACAAACCCTTCCTCAGGTTCTACTGATTTCAGCGTATCGTTGAAAGAAAAAATGGCTCCCGCAGGAATAATTACTCCGTCAAATTTATCAATCCCCGCCTGCATATTTTTACGCTGTCCCCACCGCGCCGCTGAAGTATCAGAGACCGCCACTCCAACCAGTTCTTTAATGCCATAAAAGTTTAAAAGAGGATCTACAATTTTTTGGTTCAATTGGTGCTGAGCACTGAGGGGAAAGTAGCCTCCCCAAACCCAATTTTTTCTATTGGCTAAAATTTTTTCAATTTCTGCCTCTAATCGAACCGACCTATTGGTGCTTAACGCTGGCCTAAATCCTGATAAAGCTTGCCGAGGCATGGGTTCAAATTTTTTAGCGGCTTCCATTTTGAAAGTAAGATTTTGTGGTTCAACCACAATATCTTCAGCCAAAACCATTGCGTTTGAAGCAAATAAACTCCCTAGTGAAAGCCAAATTGAATACAACATACTTATACTTAATAACATTTTTAAAATAAAAATCAAGTTTATAGATTAGGTTTGACAGAGGGTGTTTTTTTTGTACCTTTGCACCGGTACATGAAGACAAATTTTATTGAAAATTCCGGCGGAAATTTTGGGCGTTTTGGTGGCTGTTTTGCTCCGGAGCTCTTGCAACCTGTCCTCAAGCGCGTAGAAAGTGTTTTTGAAGAATTTAAATCTTCGTCTGAGCTTCAGGCAGAATTTAACAGTCTGCTCAAAACCTTTGCTGGAAGGCCTACGCCTCTTTATCACGCCAAAAATTTTTCGCCTCAAAACGGAGCTCAAATCTGGATAAAGCGTGAAGACTTACTTCATGGTGGAGCTCATAAAACCAACAATGTAATTGGGCAGGCTTTGCTGGCTCGCCAGATGGGCGCCAAAAACTTAATTGCCGAAACTGGCGCCGGACAACACGGTATTGCAACCGCTATGGCTGGGAGCCATTTCGGTTTGCCCGTAAAAGTATTTATGGGACAAAAAGATGTAGAGCGTCAGAAAGTAAATGTAGAGAGAATGAAACTTTTAGGGGCAGAAGTAATTCCGGTCACTACCGGTTCAGCCTCCCTTAAAGATGCCATCAATGAAACCATGAGATATTGGATTTCTAACGCCGAAAATACCTATTACCTATTTGGGACAGCCGCTGGACCACACCCCTTCCCAGAACTTGTAGCCCGCTTCCAAAGAGTCATCGGCGATGAAGCCCGAGCCCAAATGTTAGAAACTTTAGGCCGACTCCCAGATGAAGTTTTGGCCTGCGTAGGGGGCGGCTCTAATGCTATTGGAATTTTTCAAGCTTTCTTAGAAGATGAGGTCAAACTGGTAGGGGTCGAACCAGGAGGTAATGGCGACAGGCATGGGCTCACTATTGGGAAAGGAAAATACGGATGCCTGCACGGAAGTTTATCCAAAGTAAACTGCGACCCAAATGGACAGATAGAAGAAAGTCATTCAGTTTCGGCTGGGCTCGATTACCCTGGAGTTTCTCCCATTCATGCCTATTTGGATGAAGCTCAAAAAGCCGAGTATATGGGCATTGAGGATGGGTTAGCCGTAGAAACTTTGGTGCGTTTTGCGAAAGCCGAAGGAATCATTCCTGCCCTAGAGTCATCACATGCCTTAGCTGAAGCCCGAAAACGAGCTCAAAAAATGTCTCCAGATCAAATATTGCTCGTCAATTTGTCCGGCAGAGGGGACAAAGATCTGCATACTGTTTTTGATTATTTAGAAAAATGAATAGATATCACAAAGCCTTTGCTCAATTAAAATCGGAAAATCGTATTGCCTTTATTCCCTTCTGGATGATTGGCGATCCTACACCTGAAGATTCTTTGAAGGTTATTGAATCACTGGCTGAGAACGCCGATATTTTAGAGCTAGGAATGCCCTTTTCTGACCCCTTAGCCGACGGACCAACTATCCAGGCAGCGGTAAACCGAAGTTTAGAATCTGGAACTACTACTCAAAAATGTTTCGATATTATTGGAAAAGTTCGCACAAAATTTCCTCAAAAACCAATCGGTTTACTCGTGTACCTCAACCTCATTATGCAGTATGGAATCAAAGAATTTTTTACAGCATGTAAAAGTGTGGGCGTTGACTCTGTCCTTATCCCAGAACTGCCTGTAGAAGAAGTTCAACTCGTTAAATCTGTGGCCGAAAAAAATCAAATTGATTTAGTTTTTCTGCTTTCGACCAACACCCCAAAAGACCGGAGACAGAAAATTTACTCTCACTCTGGAGGTTTTATCTATACCGTTTCTACCCCCTCTATTACTGGCGCCAAAAATGACTTGAACCCTGACACGCTCCACCTTGTTTCAGCTCTAAAAAAGGCCACCAAACTGCCCATTTGTGTGGGATTTGGAGTATCGGAACCCGAGCATATTTCAGCCTTGAAAGAAGCCGGAGCCGATGGAGCCATTATCGGTTCTAAACTCATAAACGTTTATCAAAAGGAAGGCCTTGAAGAACTTAAAAACTTTTCTCAGGCATGTCAGAAACGGACTTAAATTATTGCGTAGCTATTGCTTCAGCCTCTCTATTTGGATCGGCTCGATAGTGAGAAATGATAGTATTTTCAATAAAATCTTCCCCTTTTTGAACGGTCTGTACCCAGTGCGTGCTTAGTCTTCCGTCTGGAGCTTCCCAGTATTTAGTCCTTCGAATCCCCACCTGTCTTTCGTCTCGTGTTCCGTAAAAAACCGTAACTAATTTGTTCCCTTTGATGACAAACTTCATCAAAATATCTCCAGGAGTATCGTTCACGAATTTAAAATCCTGAGCGCCTAAATAAATAGTCGCATCCAAGCCCTGAGGCATATATTTAGAAACTGGGTAAGAATGATTTCTTCGTTCACTAACCAAAACTCCAGCATTGAGAGCCGCTCTATAAATCGTACTAGAAACCTGACACACCCCACCGCCAATTTCCCATTTATCTGAGCCATCCTTAATAACTCGCTCCCACGTAAACCCAGATGCCTCAGAAACTTCTTCTAAAATTTTGTTAAAAGAAAACGCTTCTCCTTGAGCCACAATCTGTCCATCAAATTTTTCAAGCGTCGCTTCAATGTTCTGAATTCTTCTAGGAGTAGAACCACTAAAATCACTAACCCCTACTGCGATAATTTCTTTGATCCCTCTGTTAATGAGAAAGGGTTCTGTTATTTTTTGATCCAAAAGATACTGTCTTTGAGGATCAAAATGCCCCCTCAAAATGTAGTTTTCTGGGTTTACTGCTTTATTGATAACTGACGCCCAGATGGCTAAATCTTGGTAACGAGAAAAAAGTTTATCTTCAACAATTGGAGAATCCGCTTGGGTTCGGTTTTCTGCTCGATAACGTTCTTGAAGCTCCATCCTAAGCCTTTGGCTCGTGGTAACTTTTTCAAAACCAGCCGCTTCTGCGATACTCACATGCATTCCCATTCCCAAAAGCGAAGCCAGAAGTAGAGTATTCATAAATCTGATCATTGTACCAAAAAAAAGCGCTTTAGTAAAGACTCAAAACCTATTAAACTACCGTTTGATGGCTCATCTGTTTTTTGATTTTGATTCAACTGTCTGCACCAAAGAATCTTTGGACGAGGTTATTGCATTAGCGCTCAAAAATCATCCCCAAAAAGACACTTTAGTAGCGGAAATTGAACACATTACGACCCTCGGGATGGAAGGCGTTATAGACTTCAAAGCCTCACTGATACAAAGATTAAGTGTTACCACTATTGATAAAACCTTATTTGATCAAGTTGGAGACATGCTCACCCAACACATTACTCCTGGAATACCAGAAATTTTTGAATGGCTCCAAAGTCACTCCCACCAAACTTATATCGTCAGCGGCGGATTTATCCCTTGTATTTTACCTACCGCTAAAATTTTGAAGGTTCCTTCTAGGAATTGTTTTGCTAATGAATGTGAATTAAACGACAAAGGGGAAGTTATCGGCGCCAACCAAAAAAATCTGCTCTGGACCGACCAGGGTAAAGTTCCCGTTATCAAATTCCTCAAAAAAGATCGAAACATTTCTGAGACAACCGTTATGGTAGGAGACGGGAGTAATGATCTACGGGCTTACGAAGAGGATTGTGTAGATATTTTTTGTGGCTTTGGGGTAAATGTGGTTCGAAAAAAGGTACAAAAAAAAGCGCCAAATTTTTTCACAAAATCCGAAGAATTACTTCATTTTTTAAAAACAACTCTCCAATGAATCACCAACGAGCTAAGAAGGTGTTTACTGAAATTCAAGCCCTTCCATACGGACTGTCTTTGGCTCCTGATGAAGAATCTAATAATTGTTTCTTCAAAGGCACAAAGCTCATAAAAGAGTTGGCAATACTCGGGTATGCCGTTCGTGGGCGGGTCGGGGAAACCTATTGGGATTCAAATATTATAGATGAGGAAATTATCTCACTGCTCCCTGAAGATATTTTAGTCACACACTTTTTCCCAGAAGTAATGGTTGATGGAGTGTGGCGAATTGTTGATCCAACATTCCAACCCTCACTTGAAAAGTATGGGTTTCAAATTGGTTCGTGGGAAGGAACAAAAAATACCTGCTTCCCCATTACAAAACTCTATAGCCAAGAGGCCTCTATCACGTACCAAGAACGGTGGTTTAATCCAGCATATCAGCAAGATTTTTTTGAAAGAGGAAAGCCCTGTTGGAGGGCCTTAAACAAATGGTTTTCAGAAAGAGCATAGAAAATTTGAACCAAAAATTTTTTGAGTTAGTATTAAAATGCAAATGAGTCGCCCAAGCGGAAAAGGTCGAAAAGAAATCTAAACGAAGCTTCGTTCCATCCCTTTGCGTGTCCCCCAAAAAACTTTGCGGGATATTTTTATTTCTTTTTAACTTTTTTAAATAATGAAACCATCACTCCCAAAACCTGATATTCGTATTTTGCTTCTTGAAGGGGTTCATCCTAAGGCTTTGGAATATTTTAAAAATGCTGGATATGAGAATATTGAATATTTAAAAACCGCCCTTGCTGAAGACGAGCTCATAGAGCAAATTAAAGACGTACACTTTTTAGGGATTAGATCTCGAACCCAGCTCACTAAAAACGTATTTGAGGCAGCAAATAAACTAGTCGCTGTGGGCTGTTTTTGCATCGGAACTAATCAAGTAGACCTGAAAGCCGCAAAAATGAAAGGCATCCCTGTTTTTAACGCGCCTTTTGCCAATACTCGAAGTGTCGCCGAACTAACTATCAGTTCCGCTATTCAGCTTATGCGAGGGCTCCCAGCCAAAAATGCCGCAGCTCACCGAGGAGAATGGCTCAAATCAGCTGATAATTCGTATGAAGTTAGAGGAAAAAAACTCGGCATCATTGGCTACGGAAACATTGGATCGCAACTCAGTGTACTGGCCTCAGGTATGGGAATGCACGTCCACTACTACGATACAGAAAGCAAGCTTTCGCACGGAAATGCCAAATGCGTAGAAAGCCTAGAAGCGCTTTTAGCTCTGTCAGATGTGGTCACTCTGCATGTGCCAGAAACCCCTGAAACCAAAAATATGATGAACGCCAAAACCCTGGGCCAAATGAAACCTGGAAGTCATTTGATTAACTATGCCCGAGGCTCTGTTATAGACATTGAAGCGTTAAAAGACGCGCTTGAATCTGGGCACCTCCACGGAGCCGCCCTAGATGTGTTCCCCAAAGAACCAAAATCTAAAGCTGAAGAATTTCAGTCTCCACTGCGAGGTATCGACAATGTGCTCATTTCTCCACACGTAGGAGGAAGCACCCAAGAGGCCCAAGAAAACATTGGAGTCGAAGTCGTTGAAAAGCTGGTAAAATACTCAGATAATGGGTCTACTGCATGGTCGGTAAACTTCCCAGAAGCCGTGCTCCCCAAACACACCGACAGCCACAGAATTCTAAATATTCACCAAAACATTCCGGGAATTCTGAGTCAGATAAATCAAATTTTTGCAGATAACCAGGCCAATATTGTGGGGCAATTTTTACAAACCGATCCAGATATTGGATATGTAGTGATTGATATAGATACCAAAAACAATCCACAGATCTTTAAAGAAAAACTCAAATCCATTCAGGGCTCTCTTCGTACCCGTGTCCTTCACTAAAATGTTTAATATTACTTTCAATCCCGGACCATCACAGATCTCCCCTGAAACTAAAGATGATATGCGTCGAGCCATGGATGAGCGAATACTAGAAATCTCGCACCGAAGTGCTCAATTTTCTGACATTTCCAGAAATACCATTTCCCAATTAAGGAAATATCTGGGGATCCCTAAAGACTATAAAGTGTTTTATATGAGCTCGGCTACTGCCTGCTGGCATTCTATTTTGGCCAACGGTGTAGCACAAAAATCCTTCCATTTTATAAACGGATCCTTTTCTGAAAAATTCGCCAAAGCGTCTCAAGCTTTGGGCAAAAAATTTGATGAAAATCGGGTTGAACTCGGTCAGCAAAATTCTGTTAAAAGTGTAGCAATAGAGGGGGACTGTGAATTGATTTCTCTCTGCTACAACGAAACCAGCACCGGCGTAATGATAGAAAACCAAGACCTAAAATATCTACGTGAAACCTATCGAAAAAAGTTACTCGCAGTAGATATTACCAGTTGTGCTGGCGCCATAAACGCTCCAATCGAAAAAGCCGATGTGTGGTATTTTTCAGTCCAAAAGTGTTTTGGCCTCCCTCCAGGGCTTGGGATTTTGATCATCAGCCCTGAAGCCTTTGAGCGTTCAAAAGTATTGGCTAATGAAGGCAAAAATATGGCAGGAATTTGGCAGTGGAGCTTCCTTGAAAAAACCATGATAAGCAAAGACCACCAAACCCCGCAAACTCCGAATATACTAAATATTTTCCTCCTGGGAGAACAGTGTAAAAGATGGAATGCAGAAGGCGGCTTGAAGGCAAAAGAGAAGCTCACTCAAGACAAAGCTCAAATGATTAAACAGTGGGTACAAAGCCATCCTCAACTTGAATTTTTTGTGTCGAATGAACGCTACAGATCTACCACCGCTTTAACGATTAAATCCACTCCAGAATTTATAGAAAAGATTCATAAAACCTGCAGCGAAAATAAGATTGTGATGGGCAAAGGTTACGGGGATACTAAATCTTACGTGTTTCGGATTGCTAACTTTCCAAGTGTGACTAAAGCCAATTTAGAAACTTTATTTGATCTTATTTAGCCCGTTCAACGTATTCACCACTCAAGGTATTCACCACGATTTTGTCTCCTTTTTCAATAAAGGGCGGCACTCTAAGGGTGTAGCCTGTATCAATCGTAGCGTCTTTGGTCACGTTTCCAGCCGTATTCCCCTTTACGCCAGGTTCAGTTTCAATAATTTCAAAGGTCATTTTTGGCTGAACGCTTACATTGATAGGTTTTCCATCAAAGTACTGAATATCAGCGTCCATACCGTCAGATAAAAAGTTAGCGGTATCTCCTAATTGATCTTTGGTAAAGGTCATTTGCTCATAACTTTCTTGATCCATAAATTCATACGCCTCTCCATTGGCATACAAATATTGAGCTCTTTTATAGTTGATTTCAGCGGCTTCTACTTTTTCTGAACCAGAAAAAGTTCGCTCCATCGTAGAACCGGTCAAAAGGTTTTTCAGTTTAGTTTTCATGTTTCCTCCCTGACGAGCGGTTTTACTAAACTGGTTCCAGGTAACCACGTACGGTTCCCCGTTCAATTGAATATATTGTCCGACTTTTAGATCTGTAATTCCAAGCATGTAAAAAAATTAAAAATAAAGGCAACACTCATAAGAAACTAAACCGCTGCAAATTTACATAATTTTAGAACAAAATCAAAATTCTCTAAAACAAGTTTGACCGATTCTTAAAGCCCTTTTATAAATTTTATATTTTGATTAAAGCTTAACGAGTTTTGAGTTTTAATCTTTTGTAAGAAATTCCGGCCAATTTGACTGGAAACACAAACAAAACTTTTTATTCTATACGCTGCATGAACCCCCCTAAAAAAAATTCTACTCCTTCACCTCTTGAAATTCGAATCAAAACACTGGAATCAGAAATAGAGGCACTTCAAACCTCTCTTGATCAGGCCAAAGAGGCTCAAGTGAGAGCCCTAGCAGATCTAGAAAATGTTCGTAGACGAGAAACCGCCGCCAAGGCTAATTGGACAAAAGAAGCCGTGAAACATTTTTTACAAAAAGTGATCCCCAGCTTCTTAGAACTTTCACTTGGAGCCGAACACTCTGAGGACGAAGCCATGAAAAAAGTAGTTGAAAAGTTCTTTACCGAACTACAATCTCAGGGGGTTGAATCCATTGCTCCAAACCCAGGAGACCCAATTGACCCAGAGCTTCATGAGGTGCTCATGATGGCCGAAGGCAAAAGTGGATGCGTGGTACAATGCTTAGAAGTGGGATGGCAATACCAAAGCCAAACGATTATCCCGGCCAAAGTTTCGGGCGCTCAGTAGTGAGGCCCTCTCGATAAACATTCCCAATCACAAGTGGAATGCCTCCTGGCCATAGGCCAGGAACCCAATCCTTAATAACCTATTACTATGAAAATCAAAAAAGAAACCTGGTTCAAAATATTAGCCAGTGTAATACTATGTATCTTTATTGCTGGAACGGCCTTGATGTTTATGGTCTAGGCTTGTAATAACCCAAATTTTTACTATACAAAGACCATGTCTAAAGAACGCGTGGTCATTGGTTTGTCTGGCGGAGTTGATTCTTCAGTTTCGGCCAAACTTTTGGTAGATCAAGGCTATGAGGTCATTGGTGTTTTTATGAAAAACTGGGATGACAAAGATGAAGCCCACTGCCCAGCGGCCATAGACGCTGTTGATGCCCGACAGGTAGCCGAAAGTTTGGGGATTCGGTTTTATAGTTTTAACTTTGCTAAAGAATACTGGCGAGACGTATTTGATTATTTTTTGGAACAACACAAAAAATTTAGAACCCCTAATCCCGATATTCTGTGTAATAAGTATATTAAATTTAAAGTGTTTCTAGACGCGGCACAGAGTCTTGGCGCAGACAAAATAGCTACCGGGCACTATGCTAAAAATGTTTATAACCAATCAACCAAACAATACGAACTCCAAGTCCCAAAAGACGGAAACAAAGATCAAACCTACTTCCTCTACACCCTCCAACAAGACTCGTTAGCCAAAACCCTTTTCCCACTGCAAGATTTAGACAAATCTGAAGTTCGGGCTCTCGCCAAAAAGTTTGGGTTTCACAACGCTGAAAAAAAGGATTCAACTGGGATTTGTTTTGTCGGGGAGCGAGACTACATGGAATTTCTCAAAAAATATCTTCACCAAAAACCGGGTAACATTGTGACCGAAAGCGGCCAAGTCTTGGGGCAGCATATTGGACTGAGTTTCTATACCATAGGACAAAGAAAAAACCTCAATATTGGAGGCGTAAAAGGCGCTAAAGAAGCCCCTTGGTTTGTGCTATCGAAAGACCTTAAAAAAAATGAAATTGTCGTGTGCCAAGATGACGATAACCCAAAACTTTTTGCATCAGAATTGATAGCTGAAAAACTCGACTGGGTTACCGGCACACCACCTACAGAAAAAAAACTAACCGCCAAAATCCGATACCGACAAGACTTCCAAGACTGTAAAATGGAAGTAAAAAACGGCAAGGCCAAAGTGGCCTTTGATAAACCACAAAGAGCCATTACTCCAGGACAGTCCATTGTATTCTATGACAAGGATAAGAAAGTTTGTTTAGGGGGAGGGGAAATTTGTTAACCAGGCTGAAGCTCTTCTGATTTCAAGTAAGGAAAAGCCATTTTCACTTATAATGATTATACAAAAAAGCCCTACTTCCGTAGGGCTCTAGTTGAATTTAAATTTTTCCTAAACAAAACTATCTGGAATTGGGAAGTCATGAGCTATTTGCCGAACTTCTTCCCGTATTTTTTCTTTTACGCCTGAATCATCTTTATTCCGCATAGCTTCAATCATAAGCTCAGCCACTCGTGCAGATTCTGCCTCTTTCAACCCACGAGTGGTAATAGCCGGCGTTCCAAATCGGATACCTGATGGATCAAACATACTCCGCGGTTCATCAGCAATAGCGTTTTTATTCAGCGTAATGCCTACCTCGTCCAGTACGTCTTCCGCTTCTTGACCACTCACTCCAAGTGAACCAAAGACATCAGCCAAAAGTAAGTGGTTATCCGTTCCGCCTCCCATAAGCCTTACGCCTGCGTCTAGGAAAACCTTTTCCATAGCTTTGGCGTTTTTGAGGATCTGTTGACAGTGCTCTTTGAATTCTGGTTTGAGGGCTTCTCCAAAGGCAATCGCTCTTCCGGCAATAATATGCATATGTGGCCCTCCTTGCATTCCTGGGAAAACCGATTTATCAATTTTTTTCGCAATTTCTGGATCTTCACGAGTCAGGATCATTCCTCCTCTCGGCCCTCGAAGCGTTTTGTGTGTCGTAGTCAGAATTACATCAAACCCATCATCAAATGGATTTCGCACGGCTCCTCCTGCAATAAGACCGGCAATATGTGCCATATCGGCTACAGCCAAAGCGCCAACTTCTCGAGCAATCTCGACAAATTTAGCATAATCAAGTTCCCGAGAGTAGGCAGAAAATCCGGCCAAAATCATTTTGGGTTTTTCTTTCAATGCGACTTCTCGCATTGCTTCATAATCAATTTCTCCCGTGTCTGGATCTTTCATTTTGTACCGCACAAAGTTAAAAACTTTGGTAATATGTGTCACTGGGTGACCGTGCGTTAGGTGTCCTCCATGAGAAAGATCCATCCCCAGAATCGTATCCCCAGGTTCAAGTAGGGCAAAATAAGTAGCCAGGTTGGCCGGCGCTCCGGAATGAGGCTGCACGTTGGCAAACTTACAGTTAAAAAGTTTGCACGCTCGCTCAATACAGAGTTCTTCAAGTGGATCTGTAAAGTGTTGGCCTCCGTAGTAACGTTTACGAGGATAGCCTTCTGAATATTTATTGGTAAAGCAGCTTCCCATGGCCTCATGACAGGCTTTAGAAACATAATTTTCTGAGGGGATGAGCTCTAGACCGTTGGCTTCTCGATCTTCTTCTCCACGAATAAGTTTGGCGATTGCTGCGTCTTGAGCTTCAATGTGTGGAATCGGTTGTGCAGTAGACATAAGTTTTTGAAGTTTAAAAAAATAAAAAATCGTCAGAACCTCCGACGATAAAATTAAAGAGCAACTCCAAAAACTAAACCTCTTTTCGACCTTTTCCAGAAGGTCTATTCGAGGTTAGATTTTTGGATGTTTTGTGGGTCATTTGTAGTCCGATACTAAGCAAAACCCACATTCGATTCAAGATTTTTTTATGCTTTTTACAGAGACAAAAATAGAGCTTTGTTTTTCCCTAAGTCATAAGCGACTTTAGCAATTTCACATAATTTTTGATTGGTAAAAAAATGAGGCTGAAAAGCTTCAGCATCGATAATCCCGATAACCTTCCCCTCTTCATCAAAAATGGGGAGACAAAACTCGCTTTGAACCTGCACATCACAGGTGTAGTAAGGCCCTTCATATTGTTCGACACTTTGCACCACGACCGCCTTACCAGAAAGCCCTACGGTAGAATTATTTGATCCCTTGGCAAACTCTGCATTTAGAGGAAACTCTCCTCGACTGAATCGACCATAATAAGCTTCTTTCAGCAAAATTGTCTCCCCTTCTAAATTCGTTGTCTTACGGTAAATACCAAGCCAATCAACGCCTGTAAGTTCTTGTAGGTGGGTTACAATTCGATTAAGCCTATAAAGCCTTAGCGTATTATCGTGTTTGGACAGATCAGCCTCTTCTAAACCAAGTGTTTTCTCCAAGCAATAAGGCTCTTGTGCCTTCAAACCGCATCCTGCACCAGGAACAATCTCTGGGACAGAATAATGATAAAGTTGATTAATTTCTTCTTCAGAAAAATGCTCTACAGACTCCTGCAATGAGGTAGCAACAAACTTATTAAGGCTTTTTTTCACTGACAACTCTAAACCGATAGCCGATAGATAATGATCCATAATTTATTAAGTTATTTGAGATAATATTTTTTGAGAAAACTCTCCCTGGAATAAATTCACCCCATCCCTTGGAGTAATCGCTATCCCATTGTAAAAAATTCTTCCATTCCCAATTAATAAGGGAGAAAAGCTTTCATTAGTATTCACTGGATCTTGGGGAACCCGGCCTCCATTAACATTAAAAATAGGAATGGTCTTTGGTTTATAGCCGGTCGCCTGAATAATTACATCCGCCGCATCTAGAACTTCTGAAATTTCTTCAACCTCACCGCCATAACCCAAGAATCTACTGTCTTCATCTTCTCCCGATTCTATTTTCTCATATCGGTCTTTTGCGTCCCCCCTTACTCCCTCAAACCTATGCACTTTTCCAGCATCAACATCTTCTTGTTTGTAGGCATAACTTGCATTTTCTGCTGCCGCTTCACTTGAATAATACAATTTAAAGCCATTTCGATGACAAAGCGTAATAGGATCCAAAACTCCCGCAGCTCGGATATTATCAATACAAGAGAAGGCACTATGAGCCCCTCCAATGACCACAATATTTTTGCCTTCAGCTCTCTCTCGAATTTCTTCATCGGAAAGACGTAAAAAATCATCAGAAAATACACGTTTATGGTCATTTTCTCCCAAGTTTAAAGGTTCTTGCTCGGCGCCAATCGAAAGAATCACATTTTTAGACACTACTATAGGCTCTCCGTCTGAGTCATAGGATACAACCTCTCCATCTTTATTAATTCGAAGGGAGCTAGCCTGAGCATCAATGATTGGGCTATTAGAATTCTGTGAAGACTTAAGAATCCCGGACAAAGCCCTCCCCACCTCAGCCTCAAACCGTGCTATCGTTTTCAAGCAAATGATATCACCCCCTGTTTTACGAATTTCAGTGAGAAGATTACTTTTCCCCTCTAACTGATCTAAAACTGCTGCAGGAACGGTTTCCAAAAAATCTGAAGCTGCAGAATTAGACCGAATTGAGTAACTTAATTTTCCCGATCCAAGATTTCTTTCAGGGCCAATCAATGCCAATCCTTTCTCCAATAGGGCCTCATACGAGAATCCGCCTTGCGATAAAGCTTTTAAAGGAATTCCTATGCCCGATGGACCGTTGCCGATTATCTGTGTTTCAAGTCTATCTACCATTTTAAAAAAAATTAAATAAAGAAATACCGCCCGAGTAGCCGGGGAAAACCTAGATCGTATTGATTAATTCCTTAACAACGTAGGTTCACCGCGACCACCGAAACGCTCATTTCGGTCATCATGTACATCATCAATTCTCGTAAGCTAAACATCTAAACTTTTGGGGTTAAACGAAAATATTGAGCTTCAGCTATATCTGTTCCTGACACATTAACCGGCTTACGAACATAAGCTCGACCAATTCGTTCTACTCTATAACGATCGGTCACATAAGGCCGTGTCACCGTGCTGGCTGCATAAGAAATATCTTTCACATACAACGCCACCAATTCTTGCGCCGTCAGCGCCTCAATAACCCGACGTTGAATCGCACTGCCATCAACCCCACAGGCTGCAATATTTGGATTCTGTGGGAGGTTGGCCACAACCGTCCGCCCCTCTGCTCCCCACACATTATCGAGACTAAATTGACATTTCCCCCCTAAATTATTTGCAGTGGCATTATCTCGAGCAACACTCAATGAGGTTTTACACTTATCGGTGAGCAACACATTCTGCACTTGATCCTTAGTTGCCAACAGCAACCCTATGCACCCCTTTCCACAACCAATATCTGCCATGTATGTAGACGGCCGAATCAATCCGTTTTGAATCAAATGCAATGCAGCCCTTCCAACATTTGAACGCTCGTGCACTCCAGGCAAGCTATGAAGTTCAAGCCCTAAATTTGGATCTGGTATATCTGGATAAATAGTAAGTGTGTCTAAAGGCATAAGGTAAAAATTTACATAAAAAAACCCGCCGAAGTAGGCGGGTTGGTACTTAGTTTCTTTTAATTTCTCACTATGCACTAATCCGACCACTTCTCTTCAGAGAAGTCATCATCATAGTCATAGCCATGCTTAAATTTTGCACGGATTCAAAGTAATCTGAGTTTCCTTTTATGTCAAATTTATTAAAATAAAAACAATGTCAAAGCGCGTTAGAACCCACACCAACCCACTCTCAATTCTGAAAGAAATCCATTTTGAGGGATTTGGTAATGACAAACCTCTATTTGTAGATGTAGGCGCTTTCAAGGGAGAATTTATGGATGAACTATCTACAAAATTTCCAGATCACAATTATATCTGTTTTGAACTCCGAACCCCTATAGCCAATGCCCTAAAAGAAAAATTCAAAGACCGAGATAACTTTGTAGTCTTCGATGGGGATGCGGGAAGAAACTTTCGAAATATCGTAGAACCCTGTATCGCACAAGGCGCTAAAATCCAAAACATTTTTGTAAACTTTCCAGACCCTTGGTTCAAAGATAAACACAAAAAGCGGAGATTCATCACCGTTAAGTTTTTGAACGAAGTCGCCAAATGGCTCCCCAAAGAAACAGCCTTTATTTTTCAAACAGATCAAAAATTTGTTTTTGATGAAACCCTCGAATATCTAGAAGAAACGCCCTATACCAATATTGAGTATTTTGAAGATTCCGCCTACGAAATCCCAACCGATTGGGAAAAAGTAAAATTAGCTCAAGGGGATCAAATTTGGAGAATGAAATTTTCTCAAAAAGCCTAACGCAACATCGGCAAACTTCCTACTAGTGAATTAACCGTCTTGGTTTCTCCCATGACTCCAACCCCAAGAACCGTAAGGTCTTTAAGTTTTTTACCTTTCACAGATTCAGCGTATTCTTCATAGCTGGTAGTACATTGAGCTTCTTTGGTAAAAGGAATAAGTTTTAGTCCTAGTTCCTGAGCCTTGTAGCACAAAGATTCTAAAGAGACCTCTTTGGGTTTAAGAATAAGGATAGGAATCTTGGTGATAGGCAAAAACTCAACATCAGCTCCCTCAATTTTAGGTCCCACTAGTTCAGACTCTCCTGAAAAAATTCCAGAGCTAATACAGGCCACAGCATTGGCCAAAAACCCAGTTGGCAAAGAGGTATCGAGAACGATGGCAGATTTTTTCATTTTAATTTGTTAAAAAATTAACAGACATGTTATAATTAGTACAAATGTTATAACCCGTCATAAATCTGATGTCAAAAAATATTTCAACACTACTCCAAAAATACCCACTCATTACAACCTATGCCAACGCTGGGTTAGTGAACCTCAATGCCTTGGCCAGACTAATTCAACCAAATACTAAAAGCGTTTCCATTGAAGCCCTGGGGATGGAGCTCAGACGATATCTAGCAAAACAGGAAAAAACTAATATCCCAAAAGCTGACTTTTCGTCCTACGATTTAGAGGTGGTAAGTCGTAGCAACATAAAAGAACTTATCTTTGATAAAACTATTACAAACCGAAAATACTGCTTGAAACTAGCCACTGAGCTCCTAGAAAGTAAACACTTTTTTTCTCTGGTAGAGGGAGAAAAAGAAATAACCATTATCACTGATGCTGATGGTAAAATTGTGGAGAGGTCAAAACCAGCCAATTTGCACCAAACTGAAAAGTTAGGTTTTATTTCTATAAACTTTCCTTTTGAACTTAGGGCCAAACCTGGAATATACAGTGTACTGACATCTGCCTTAGCCGAGGAACACATTTCTATCCAGTCTTTCCATACTATAGGGGGAGAAATTATCATCCTCGTTCACGAACAAGACCTCATCAAAACCCAAGAAATCTTTCAGTCTTTTTTCAATTAACAAAAAAGGGCGAAGAAAATTCACCCTTTTCCCTAACATTTACTTTTAAGCTATCGAGCTACTCCTTCAAAACGAGAATCCCTGATTACCACTACTTTCACCTGTCCAGGATACTGACAGTTTTGTTCTACCTTCGTGGCGATATCAATAGCGAGTTTTTCAGAGTCTAGATCGTTTACTTCTGCCGCATCTACAAAGACTCGAACTTCTCTCCCAGCTTGGATGGCAAATACTTTTTCAACGCCTTCAAAAGAACCAGCAATAGCTTCAAGTTCTTTAAGTCGCTTAATGTATTTATCCAGTGTCTCACGTCTCGCTCCAGGCCGAGAAGCTGAAATGGCATCAGCCGCTTGCAACACACGGGCTTCTAAAGATTCATACGGGAAGTCTTCATGATGTGATTTCATCGCTACAATTACAGGTTCTTCAATCCCAAATTTCTGCAAAATTTCCATCCCAATGACAGCATGTCCTCCTTCTACTTCATGCGAAACGGCTTTCCCGATATCGTGAAGGAGTCCGGCTTTTTTGAGCATTTCACTATCGGCTCCAGGAAGGTAGTTGGCAATCCCTTCGGCAAGATAGGCTACTTCAATAGAGTGCTGTAATACATTCTGTCCGTAAGAAGACCGAAATCTAAGCTTACCAGTAAGTTTCAAAATTGGATCTGGAAGCCCCGTAACTCCAAGGTCATATGCTGCTTTCTGGCCCAGCTCAATAAGTAGCTTGTCTGCTTTTTGTTCTGCTTTTTCTACGGCTTCTTCAATTTTAGAAGGGTGAATCCGTCCATCCTTAATCAGGTTTTCTAAAGCAATTTTAGCAATAAATCTTCGGAAAGTGTCATACGAGGAAAGAGTGATAGTTCCTGGTGTATCATCTACAATGAGGTCTACGCCTGTAAGCATTTCAAAGGCGTTAATATTACGCCCTTCACGTCCAATAATTTTCCCTTTGATTTCATCGGAATCCAGTTTTACTACCGTCACGGTAGATTCTGAGGTAACCGATGAAGCGAATCTTTGGATGGACTGAACCAAAATATTTGAGGCTTCTTCATCAGCGTCTTTCTCAATGGCTTCAATTTTTCGCTTCATAGAGTCAGCCAATTGAGCCTCACACTGAGCTTCAATCCGAGCAAACAACTCTTCTTTGGCTTTGTCTTGCGGCAACTTGCTGATTTTCTCTAAAACTTCATTTTGTTCAGACAAACGGTCATCAAGTTTTGCTTTTTTATCATCTAGATCTTTAACAGATTTTTCATAATCTTCCCGAGCTTTTTCCATTCGCTCAGCTTTTTGATCTAATTGTTCTTCGCGTCGAACCAGCCGTTCATCAGCTTGTTCTTGCATTTTTTGTAGTCGGTCTCGAGTCTGCTGTTCTTCCCTTTTGGCGTTTTCACGTAGATCCTCTACATGTTTTTTACCTTCAGAAAGAATTCGATCAGCCTCAAGCTTCGCATTCTCCCGAATGCGGTCGGCTTCTGCTTTAGCGTTATCTTCTAAAAGTTTAGCCCGTGGTCGGACAAACAGATAAGATAAGACGGCCCCCAGGGCTACGCCCGCCAATGGCAAAATAATATACCAAATTTCCATAGCTATTAAAATTAAAAGATACTGAGAGACCTGGCTCCCTCTCTTTTTCAGGAACTATTTTTGCTGTTTTATCGTTTAAAAACCTATAAGCAAGCGCCTTAAGCGCTCCTACTAAACGACAAAGAAAATCTATAAATTTGAACCAGAATAACATCTCAAATCCGAGTCTAAACCAGGGCTTTTTCAAAGTCAAACCGATCATAATAAATGCTCAAAGTCAAAAAATTCAAGCAAGTTTTAGCCGGCTAAAAAAAAGCCTCTATATGGCTTCTGTCTGAAGTGTTTCAAAAGCCCAAATTTATTTGCTACGACATCGGCTACAAATCCCAAAGAATCCCAAATGTACTTCTTTTAGTAAAAAATTTTTCTCTTTATCCAGTTGATCAGCAATAGAGGCTTGATAATCCAAAAAAATTTCTTCAGCCCTCCCGCACTCTTGGCAGATAAGAAAATGGTGGGCTTCTTCGATATTGCTGGGGTTGGTACAAAGTTTCCACTTTCCTTCAAATTGATGTACGAGCCGAACGGCTTCTAGTTTTTCTAAAACTCTGTAAATGGTCGTTACATCAAATTCATTTCCCAAAAGTTTAGCCATCTCATGAGCAGAATAAAAAACCTCAGAACTCACCAATAAATCAAAAATCTTACGCACCCCCACAGTCACACGCCAGCGACGTTCGGCAAAAGCTTTATCCAGGACACTTCTTTCTACCATTTTTATGTATATTACTAAGGGAGGAGTGGCGCGATTATAAAAACTTTTCTACTAATACCCTACAGAATTTAGTAGATTTTTCAGGGAATTATTTTGATGGAAAATCTTAATATAAGCCCTAACTAAGTGTGCACCAGAGCTTTAGGCAAAAAACTGTGTTAGCATCTGTGGATCAACCAATAAAAATAAACCAATAATGATAAGTAAAATCCCACCAATAAGGTTCGAAGTCTGAACTACTTTCGGACTGAATACCTTCAAAGAAAGAGTAGTGATAGCAATAGTAAATACCACCAAGTCATCTAAAACATAAGCAATATCATAAATAACCAAAGCCAAAATTTGCTGCCATGTTTCTAGCTCCAAAGAAACAATAGTAGAAGTAAAAACGGTCGGGATTGCGAAAGAACACAAAAGTTCGAAGGCATTCACAGAAAAAGCTAAAACCACCATTCCCGCTAGGACTAACCAGAGTTTTTCTCGCGCTAAAATATCGGTGAGTTGCTGATGAAACTTTTTCTTGCTTTCTGCGTCTCGAACATCGCATTCGATTCCTTTATTTTTGTAACTTACAATAGACATTACCCCAGCGGCGATAGCCATTCCTCCAACAGCCATGAAAACCCAGTTCATAGCCTCTGTAGCGATAACACTGGTTAAAGCCTCAAATCCTACAAGATAGGTCAAAAGAGCCGCAAAATAAATGATGCCAGAACTGGCAATAAAGACTCCCCCAATAAGCCATCTTTTGGTTTTATCTTCCATGGTCAATAAAAACCCAAGTAAGATGAACAGCGTCCACATAGCACAGGGATTAAACCCATCTATCAGCCCCAGGACAAAACTCATCACGGGCCATGAATAGTCCAAGGCCCCAGCCCACCATTGATTGGCAATAAGACCGCTCATATCTTCCGCAAAAACTAAATAGGGCGAAAACAAAAAACTCAAAGCGAGTGTGTATTTATTCATATTTTAAAAATTTAATTTTTCCGTCCCCCAAGCGCCAAAGCGCCCCCAATAATCACAAGCGTTCCAACAAAAATAAAAATCCATTTAGTCCAGTCTTGGGATTTTTCAGGTGTTTCTAACCCCATTGGGGAGGCCTCCACGGCCAAAGGTTCGCCAAAATGGGATCGCATAACTTCTAAAATGGTTTCTTTTTGGAACCCAACAATTACTTGGCCTTTAATAATATTTGTCGGTACGGCTCGTGGTGTTTGATCCAGTTCGGCCAACCTCTCGGCCCACAAAATTTTGTTCTTTTCATCATGCCATACCTCATATTCTTTAATCTCTAAATCTGGATACATGGCCTGAAGGGTTGGAAGCCAGGCTTTTTCTTTATGACAGTGTGGACATTCTCTTCCATAAAAAAATTCCAGCACCGGAATTTCCTGAGCCCAGACTGAGCCTGCAAAAAATAAAAGTGTAAAAAATAAAGCAATCGCAAATTTTTGCATCATCGCCAGAGTAAACACTTTATAAATTTTAGCAAAACTATTTCTGTGTGAGGGACTTGTTTTTCACCAAATTTACCCCATAATTTAAAAAACAAATGCTCATATTCAAAAACGTTGGATTAAAAATTAACCAAAATCAGGTCTTGTCCGGACTAAATTTTAGTGTAAAACCTGGAGAATCGGTGGCTATTTTAGGGGCTTCTGGAGCGGGGAAATCTTCGCTTTTTAGCCTGCTTATTGGAGAAAAAAAACCGACGAGAGGAGAGATACTCCTGGATGAAATTTCTTTGGGAGAGCTTTCCTTTGCGAGTGTTCAACACTACAGACGTCAGATTGGAATTGTGTTCCAAGACTTTCGACTGCTGCCTCAAAAAACCGTCTTTGAAAATATAGCCTTTGCCCTAGAGGTGTGTGGAGAATCTTCTCTGGTACCAATAAAAGTGCCGCCATTGCTGGAGCTCGTAGGCCTTCAAGACAAAGCCAAATCTTTTCCTCATGAACTTTCTGGAGGAGAACGCCAGAGAGCCGCTATTGCCAGAGCCATGGTGCATGAACCTAAAATTCTCATAGCCGACGAGGCTACCGGGAATTTGGATCCCAAAAATTCAGCCGAAATTGCTGAGGTTTTTAAAAAACTAAACCAAGAAACAGGGCTCACCTTACTTTTTGCCGCCCATGACCCTATCTTAATACAAAAACTAGAACCCAGAGTCATTCGCTTAGAGAAAGGGAAGGTCTTGTTTGACCAGCACAAATGTGATTTAAAAAAAGCGTTTTCTGGACTTTTATAAAAGGACGCATTATGCTTGTCAGAGATAGGCTACAAATTTAAAACTTTTTTTGTTTTTTTACTGAAAAGAACCAGCTGCCCAAAAGAATTAAATAGAGGTTAAAGGTTTACGAAAAATAGTTTGACAAAAAACAAAAAAATCCCTAAATTTTTGACTATATCAGATATTTGTGTTTTATTAAATCAAAGAATGACCCCAATCCAAAAGGTTGACATCAACTTCTCCGAGCTCATGGCTCGGCTTCTTGATCTCCTAAACCCAAAAGAACGAGACGTTATCGAAAGACGTTTTTCTTTGGGGGGAAAAAGAAAAGAAACGCTCGACAAAATCGGAAAAAGCTACTCAATCACTCGTGAAAGAGTAAGACAAATTGAAGCTGTGGCAATTAAAAAGCTGGCGCGTATTTCAATGGATCCATCTATGCGACAGATTCATAATTTAGGGTACAACATTCTTTGTGAGAACGGAAAAGTGATGCTTGAGGATCACTTGGTTTCTGAGATGTTGAAAAATATGTCTAACACCAAAAATGTTGATACAAATGCTGTAAAACTCGCTATGCGCGTTTCTGACAGACTGGCCAAACAAGATAAAAATCAGTTTTTCCGGCCCTTCTGGAGAACTTCAGATCTTTCGCTCCTAGAAGTAAAAAATCTGATTCGAGGGATTCAAAAAATTATGGAACGAAAACACGAAACGATCAGTGTTGATGAAATTGCTGAAAAACTAAACGGGGAATATCCCCTGGAAATGGTCGGGTCGGTGCTCTTTGTAGATTGGAGTTTCAAACAAACTTCAGAAGGCTGGGGATTAACCGCCTGGAGACACATCAACCCACGATCCATTAAAGATAAAATTAACATTACCTTTAAAGAAGTGGGGAAACCCTTACATTTTACAGAAATTGTAAACCACGTTTTGGCAGACTTTGATGCTAAAAAAATGGTAACCCACCAAGCCATTCACAATGAACTTATTCGCCATAATGATTTTGTGTTAGTTGGTCGAGGGATGTACGCACTAAAAGAATGGGGGCTGCCTTCTGGAACCGTTTGTGATCTTATTGTAGAAGTACTGGAAGAACACGAAGCGCCAATGAAACGACAAGAAATTATTAACGCCGTACTCCAAAAACGAGACATTCGTATTGGCACCATTTCCCTAAACCTTCAAAAATATCCTTTCTTCCGACGTGTAGGGCGAGCCGTTTATGAATATGCTCCAGAGTTAGATACTCGAAGAAGAAACCAAAAACGAAGAGCCGCCGCTAAACAATAAAGCGTTTAGACTCCTTCAGGTTTTCGAATCAAAGCTCCAGTAATGCGGAGCTCTTCTTGTTTATGAACCAGATAAAAAACCGTCAAGAGTAAAATTCCAATAAACGGGAACACTATATGGAGTTTTCCAAACTCCAAAAGGGAGTTGAAGGCTCCGTGCAAAAACATTGCCAAAATAACCCCTTCCATCATTTTTTGTTCATGAAATAAAACGGAAGGCTTACAGTGTAAAACTTGATTTAGAGTCTTGATCAAAAAGTGGTTTTTGTGCAGAAATTCCTCTTCTTGGTAGACTTGGGTAGAGAATTTAGCCAAGCCATAGTAGTATCCAAGAATCGCAGAAAAACATACATGAGCCCCCACAGAAATGATGGACCTTAAAACAATAAGCAGTACTAATTGCTGCACACTAAACATTCCCATATTCCCCATAGAGTTGAAGTAAATAACGTTTTCTACAAAGGCAAAACCAAGCGCCACAATAATAGAAAACTGTAAAGCTTCCCCCACAGAATGTATTTTTTCCTCATCAGAAAACCTCAGCACCAAATGCTTTGTAAACTCCTCAAGCATTCCAACCACCATAAACATCCAAATTTTTTCATGGAGTGAGAGCGTGCTCATAAACGCAATACACCCACAGAAAACCCCGACAGTTACAAAGAAAAATGGCGACTCAAGTGCCAATCTAAACTTTTGCCTGAAAACCTTAAACGAGTTATCCCCAGAAAAAATCTCCAGTATTCCCATAACCAAACCTGTGAAGAGGAATATAGCACACATCACCAGCACTGTCGCTACAGCATAAATCCCTAAAGAGCCCACACTCTGAAGCTCTAAAAGAGAGACTAAATGCTTAAAAAGATTAGTATGTTCAAGGCTCAAAATAGCCTGATCCCAATATTTTTCGTACAGCTTTATCGGCAGAACTGAAACCATCCCAGCAACAAAGGTTGTCACAATGTAAGATCGCTTTTTAGGCAGGTGATTCCTAAACCAATACAACCACAAAAATACGGGAATCAAAGCCAGTAATCCATAGCCCAAAAGTGAGGTAATAGTCTCAGTAGACATAAAAAATAAATATTATCTTAATATAATACAATAAAATAAAGAATAAAAAAAGTAAATAGTCCTATTTTATACTGGAAAAATCAGCCGAATCTGATAGAAATGAAGGGTAACTAAAATTCGAAATTTATGGCGCTTTCTCCGCTCGATGATCGTTATGCTTCAAAAGTACAAAATTTAAACCCAATATTTGCCGAATTTGGGCTTATGAAATACCGAACTATTGTAGAGGTTCAGTGGCTTTTAACCTTGTGTGAAAAAGGCATTGCCCCGAAACTTCCTGATGAAGTAGTTCTGGGGCTTCAGGCCCTGTTAACTGATTTTTCTCCGGAAGAATATAGCGCGATTAAAAAGTTTGAAGCTGAGACCAATCACGATGTTAAAGCTGTAGAGTATTTTATTAGAGATTTGGTACCAAAAAGTCACTGGAGCTGGATTCACTTTGCCTGTACTTCGGAAGATATAAACAACTTAGCTTACGGGCTCATGCTTAGAGATGGCCGTGAAGCCATTCTCTGTGCCAACGACTTAATCCTAGAAGATCTAAAACAAAAAGCTCTAGAATGGAAAGCTATCCCTCTCCTCTGCCGAACCCATGGTCAACCAGCTACCCCTTCAACCATGGGGAAAGAATGGGCCATTTTTTGGGATCGCGCCAATAGCGTATCTCAGAGTTTTGAAACCCTGCCTATCACCGGAAAAATAAATGGAGCCACGGGAACCTTTTCTGCTCATAGCATAGCCCTACCAGAAGTGGACTGGATTGAGCTTTCTCATAATTTTGTAACCGATACCTTAGGCCTGGTATGGAATCCGCTTACGCCTCAAATTGAACCACATGATCAGCAAGCCTTGCTGCTAAATGAAATGGGCCGGCTCACCAATATTTATATTGATCTATGCCGAGACACTTGGGGGTATATTGCGCTGGGTTACTTCAGCCAAAAAACCGTCAAAGGGGAAGTGGGGTCCTCCACGATGCCTCACAAAGTAAACCCTATTGATTTTGAAAATGCCGAAGGGAACTTCAAATTAGCCCGAGGCTTGGGCCGAACCCTTAGCGACGAGCTCCCTATTTCTCGATGGCAAAGAGATTTAACAGACTCCACACTACAGAGAAATTTTGGGGTGGTTTTTGGGCACTTTTTCCTCGGTTTACAATCACTCAAAAAGGGGCTTGGAAAATTAGAAATAAAACCCGAGGCCATGCTGGAGGACTTGCAAAAAAGCCCTGAAGTTTTAACCGAAGCCGTACAAACCGTACTCCGTGTACAGGGACATCATGATGCGTATGAACAGCTAAAAACCTTTTCCCGAGGGCAGGCTCTAACTTTAGAACAAGTATATGAATTTGTAGATAAAGCCGATATTCCAAACGAGGATAAACGCCGACTTAAAAACCTCACCCCAGAAACCTACACGGGGTTGGCCGAAGATCTGATCGATAAATTTGTAGAATAATGCTCTATTTGTATCTGGCTTTTGGAATAATGGCTGATATTTTTGGCATATATGTGGCTAAAAAATTTGTAGATTCCGGGGAGCTAAAATGGATTCTTGGCATTGTATTCACCTCAATAGTGCTCAATATATTGTATATTTTAGTTTTAACTAAAGGAACAGTCTCCATTCTTACGGCTGTATGGCTTATTGTGGTATTACTGGGAGGGATCCTGATTGGATCTGTTTTGTTCAAAGAAACTATTACCCTCCTCCAGTGGGTTGGGGTCATTTTAGCCATAGCTGCCATCACCTGCCTTCAGTGGCCTACAAATACATAATAACGCAAAACTTACAGCGATATTGAAGAAGGCTGTGAGACGATTACTTCAAAACTCAAGGGCATTAAATGAACGGTTTTGATTTTGAAAAATAGGAAGTAAGTACTACCTCACCAATTCTTTAAATTCTTTATTCTTCTGGAGTGGTTCAAAGTCTCGGTCTGATTTTGCCGTTTCTTTGTAGTGTTCAGAAAGCTGAATAGCATAATGAAGGTCTTGTAAAGCTTCTTCCTGTTTTCCAAGTTGTGCATAACTACAAGCGCGATTATAAATAGCACTTCCATGATCTGAGGCTATTTCTAGCGCCGCATTACACATGTCTAATGCTTGTTCAGGAATGTCCATGCGCAGATAAGAAGCCGCTTTAGCCACCAGCACTTCTGGATTCTCTGGCTCTAACTCTCGAATTTGTTCTAATACATCTAGTTTATTCCTATCATCATTTTCACGGTTAGCCTGAATCCACAAAGCATTGATGTGCTGTACTTTCTCAAGCTCTTTTTGATTTTGTAAGATTTCTTCACCTTTGTTTTGGAGATCTTTTTCAATCGTTTCAAGCCGGGTTCTAAATTCATCTAAAAGCTTTTCAGACTCTTTTTCTACAATGCTTTTGGCCGAGTTTTTAAGATCTTTAATGGTCCGCCATCCAAAAATAGCAAACATCCCCAAAGCCAAAGTGAGAAAAAAAGAAAAATAAGTAACCGCATTGGCTACATATCCAAGGGCTCGATCGGTAATCCTGAGTTCACGATTATTAAGTTCTTGATTTATATCTCTTCTAAGCGTCTCGTGGTTTATCCGAAGAGTTCGTACTTCGTCTAATAAAAAATACTCCGTGAATGTCCCGAGGTCTTTTATCTGGTCTAAATTAACAAACTTTGGGTCTTCCTGGACTGGTGGCAGCGCCTCTGTCTGAGCAAAGCTTGACTGAAAAAACCATAAGGTGAGACTGAAAACGTAAAAAAATTTTTTCATAGAATATGAGTGAAGTTTAAATAGTTTATTTTTATGTTTTTATCAAGTATTTTATCTATGATTAAAGCATGATTTTTTTAGGGGTAGGGTCTTCAATTGGAAACGCTAAAGAAGTTTTTAGTATGGCTGAAGCTTTTTTAGAACGAAACAATATTCATGTACTAAAAAAGTCTAATATTATGAAAAACCCCCCTCTGGGGGGAGTAGCCCAAAATGAGTTCTCAAATATGGTTTGGGAAATTTCCTTTCCAGAAACCCCCTGGGAAAAAGTTAACTGGAGGCTCCTTCCACCTTCAAGGAGGCTTCGTCTTAAGGCCAAAAAACTACTTAAAATCTGTAAGCAATGTGAAGGCTTTTGTGGAAGAAAAAACACCGTTAGATGGGGAGACCGCACACTAGATTTAGATATTCTAATGTTTCACCAGCTAGAAGTAGACAAAAAGCTTTTGCATATCCCTCATAAAGAAATTCCTTTTAGGGATTTTGTATTACTTCCTTGGAGCGAAATCGTTGACCAAAATTTTGAAATCCCTACATTTGGATTACTCAAAGAGCTTGTAAAACATGTCCCAAAACGCTGAAGATTGTATTCGAGAAATACTAAAACACATTGGAGAAGATCCAGAAAGGGAGGGACTCAAAGAAACCCCCAAAAGGGTTATCGAAGCGTATAAAGAGCTTTTTTCAGGCTACAAACAAGACCCAAAAAAAGTGGTAAAACACTTCACCAATGAAGGGTATGATGAAATGCTAACGGTTAAAAACATTCAGTATTATTCGAGCTGTGAACACCATATGTTGCCTTTTTTTGGGAAAGCTCATGTCGCTTATATTCCAGATGAAAAAATCACAGGACTTTCAAAGATACCAAGGCTTGTAGACGTTTTTGCCAGAAGATTGCAAAACCAAGAAAGACTGAGTGTCCAGATTGCCGAAACCCTTATGGAAGAACTCCAGCCTAAAGGGGTGGCGGTTCAAATCAGCGGTCTACATATGTGCATGTGTTCACGAGGCGTGGCTCAGAACGATTCTCAAACCGTTACTACAACGTTTTTAGGCGCTTTTAAAGAAGATCCGCAGCTTAGACAGGATTTTTTCAACCAGATCCAAAGTGGTTAAATGCCTCCTGTTATTACCAAAGAACAAAGGTAGGGAAAACCGTGGGAATCGACTTCAAGTAAGAACGCTTCGTGATAAACCGTTAATACTTTTATCCCTCTATGATGTATTTAGAGGGAAATTCGAGGGTGCGCTTCAACAAACTGTATTTGAGCTATATCAGGATTTTTTTCATATAAAAAATAGGCGGCACTCCCAATCATAACCGCATTATCAGTAGAATATTCGAGCCTATCTGGTGTTAAAAACATCTTGCCATGCTGTTGCAAAAACTCCAAAAGAACCGATTTTATGTGGCTATTGGCTGAAACTCCGCCTACAAAATAAAGGCCTTTCGTTTCAGGAAACTTTTCAAACATTAGCTTCACTTTTTTTTCAAAAATACGACCTACCGTCCACTGGAAGCTGGCACAAAGATCACAAACAAAGGTTGCTTCTAGGCTCTCCTGACTGTCTACCAACCTGCGTACTGCGGCCTTTACCCCAGAAAAAGAAAAATCTAAAGAGTCTTTTCCCAGGTTTGGAATAGGGAGCTTATATTTTTGGGGGTCTCCAAATTCAGCTTTTTGAGAAACTATTGGCCCTCCCGGATAGCCAAGTCCACACATCTTAGCTACTTTATCAAAAGCTTCTCCAGCGGCATCATCTAAGGTGCCTCCGATTTTTTGCCATACTGTTGCATTTTCCCAAAGATAGACCGCTGTGTGACCTCCAGACACAGTCAACACCAAGGCTGGAAATTCAATATCTGAAATCTCACGATTGATAAATACACTACACAAGTGTCCATAAATATGGTGCACAGGAATAAGGGGCTTCTGGTACAGAGCCGATAAAAAACTAGCCGCGGTAGTTCCAGTAAGCAGAGAAGTCTGCAGTCCCGGCCCTTGGGTGCAGGCAATAGCATCAATATCTTTAATACTGAGGCCCGCCTCGTCTAAACAGCCTTCTAAAGCGGGCCTCCAGTTTTCTGCATGCAGTCGCGCTGCAATTTCTGGTACCACTCCGCCCCAGTCGCTATGAGCAGTCTGAGAAACGCGTTTTTGTCCCAAAACCTGAGTTCCATTTTCCACAATAGCCACCGCCGTATCATCACACGAAGTCTCAAACGCTAAGATTTTCATCAAAATACCTATACTTATGAATTCTCGGCTTGTCCAGGATCTGATAAAATCAGAACGATAATGAAATTAAACCTTGAAGAATCAAACCCCACCAAAAGCTTTACTCCTGGTCTGAAGATTCTGGTAAATGACTTGATGCAAAAGGGGTATCAATATGGGTTATCTGAACCTATAGGAAAAAATTTTGCTCCCGAATTTAAACCCGAGCTTACGCCCGCAGAGATGTTAGAATATGGTATTTTTGAGGGTAAATATTTAAACGATTGCTCAAAAGAATTTCCTAGAGAGTGGTATGAAAATGCGCAAATTTCCGAGATACCAGATATCGAAAAAAATTACTTCAAGATCAAATCCAGGCAACCGCGCTCTGTGTGGATTGAGAAAGGCTGGATAACCCCTGATGATCCAGACGTCAGGGGTTGGTTTCAGTGGTACTGTAGATATTATCTAGGCAGGCGGGAAGCCATCTTAGATTCAAGACAGATTAAGCGCTGGAAAGCTTTTGCCCGCCATCGTGGCCAGATTATTAAAAACTGTGAACCAGGCGATATTTACTGCCGCCCAAAACAAAGGCAGGCTTTACTTCAGTGGAGTTACGATCCTTTTATCTAAAGTATCCGCCACAATATAGAAATTTAAAATTTTAAACCACTACTTCTACAACCGTCTCTTTCTTAAACTTCTGTAACAGAATTTTTTGAGCGAGCTGTTGGAGCGGTTTTTCCATAGCGCTTTCTGGGCGAGCGGGATCATAAGTTCGAATCCAGGCGTCTCTTAGTTCTTTTTCAAGCAACTGGAAAATTTCATGCTTAGCATTCATATACAAAAACCCTCGAGATCGAAATTCAATATCTTTGACCTTTCCTTTTTCTTGATTTATCCGGATAAAGATTATCCCATATTCAGCTATAGTTTGTCGATCTTCTAGCACCTGATCATGTACGGTTTCCCCTAGTTGGACCAACAAGGGGCGCTGTAGCTGCGCTTCTTTATCGCTCATAAGCTTAACTCCCGCATTGCTGATCACTACTCCCTGTCCATTTTTCATGATGAAGGTGTTTTCTTTTTTATAGCCAAGATCTTTCATTATCAGATCTCTATGCCCATACCGCATAAATATTTCTCCATGAATAGGGGCAAAATATTTGGGGTTTAAAAGCGCACACATAAGTTTGCATTCTTCCGCATTCCCATGCCCTGAAACATGCGTATTCATGTCTTGGTGATCAATCACTTTACATCCAATTTCAGCCAAGTTATTTCGTACTGAAACAATCGCTAGTTCATTTCCTGGGATTGGAGAAGAAGCAAAGATAATAGTATCTTCTTTTTTTAATGCGACTTGCCGATGGGATCCCGAAGCCATCCGCGTAAGGGCTGCCAGAGATTCTCCTTGGGAGCCGGTGGAAAGAATCAGTACTTTTTTTGGGTCCATTTTGTCGGCTTTGGGGCTCATTCTCTGAAGCGTACTATCTTTACACTTTAGATAATTAAGTTTTCGGGCCACCGTGATATTTCGTTCCATAGACCGCCCAGAAAGAAAAACCGTTCTCCCTTGTTTTTCAGCCGCTTCTACCGCCTTAGCAACCCGTCCAATATTCGAGGCAAAGGTAGCCATAATAATCCGTCCCGAAGCGTCCTGAATAACCTTAGCAATGTCTTCAGCAATCACTCTTTCTGACACTGTGTGCCCATTCTTCATAGCATTGGTTGAATCAGAAAGCCCTAAAACCACGCCTTTTTTCCCAATTTCAGCAATGCGGCCAAGATCGGCGGGTTGGTCATCAGCGGGATTTTGATCAAACTTAAAGTCCGAAGTGTGCACAATCGATCCGTACGGAGTATTTACCACAATCCCGACACTGTCTGGAATAGAGTGGTTTACATGGAAAAATTCTACTTCAAACTTTCCCGCTCGAATCTTAGACTTGGGAGTAATCTCTTGGATTTTTAACTTTTTGGTATCTAAGTGTTCATCACAGGTAAGGGTGAGCAGTTCTTTGGTAAGTCGAGTCGCATAGATGTTTGGGAAACCTAATTTTTCTAAAACATAAGGCGCTCCGCCAATATGGTCTAAATGTCCATGGGTATAAAAGATGCCTTTAATCCGGTTTTTATTTTTCTCCAGGTAACTGACATCTGGAACCAACGCATCTACCCCCATGTGTTCGGGAGACGGAAACACAAGCCCTGTATCAATGATAATTATGTCATTGTCCCATTCTAAAAACATCATATTCATTCCCACCTGTTCCATCCCCCCCATCGGCATTACGCGAATTTGATCTTTGGCCTTCGTTTTTATAAAGCTCGTTGGATGAAATTTATCACGCTTTTCGTGTGTGGGTCTGTGGTAGGCAGGATCACTGCCCCCCGTTTGGCTCCCTCGCCCTTTTCTTTGGGGCGATTTGCTGCCTGGTTTTTTGAAAGGTTTTTTACTATTTTCTTTTTTTGTCTTGTCGTTTTTAGGTTTAGCCTTCTCAGTTTCGTTCTTTTTTTTCCCAAGAAATCCGCTTCCGCTTAACCATTTGTCTAAATTACTTTCACTCATATAAAATTAAAATAAAAAATAAAGAAAGATTTATCCCTCTTTCCGCTTCACGTGCATAAAGATACATTTTGCCTGCTATACAGGCGCACATTTATAGTGTGAAACGTGAAAGATCGGGTTTTTGTGGATTGCAGGGTGATGAGATACCCATCTACTCCGAAAACAATCCTATAAATCCGGCCAATTGTAGTGTAAAAGTCCTAAAAAGTCAACCATCCCCTAGTGCCAAAATAAAATTTTGAGTTTTAATAAAAATACTAGAAAACCAGAAGTTCAAGAAAAACTCAGCCGGTAAGTGTACAAAAATTTGTACACGTCCGAAGCGTTTTTTAATTTGACGAAGTTTCTGATTTTCCTAATCAAGTTTTCCTTCGGTTTCTAGGGCTTGCAGTTCGCTACATCCGCCAATAAACTCATCATCCAAGAAAATCATTGGCACTGTGCGATAGCCTCCTACAGATTCTGCTATCTGAGTTCGTAGTTCTGGATCATGGCTGATCTCAAAATCTTCAGTTTCAATGTTGTGCTCAGCCAATATGGCTAGAGATTTTTGGCAAAATGGACAGTTAGATTTGTGATAAATTCGAGCTTTCATAAAGTTTAAAGCTTAGTAGCTAGTTCAACAATTCGGTTTGAGTAGCCCCATTCATTGTCGTACCAAGAGAGAATTTTAATCAAATCTCCCATTACATACGTAGAATCTGCATCAAAAATAGAGCTTCTTGGATCCTGTTTAAAGTCCATGGAAACCAGGGGTTTATCGCTGTAGCCAAGAATGTGTGGATTTTTTTCACTTGCCGCCTTTACGGCTGCATTTACTTCTGCTGCTGTAGCTGATTTTTTCGCTTTGATGGTGAGGTCTACTAAAGACACGGTTGGAGTGGGAACGCGAACCGCCATACCGGTTAGTTTGCCTTTAAGTTGTGGCAATACTAGCGCCACGGCTTTAGCCGCTCCCGTGGTTGTAGGCACCATATTTAGAGCTGCTGCACGTCCACGTCTAAGGTCTTTTCCTCCAAGGTCTAAAACGGGTTGGCTAGTGGTATAAGAATGAATAGTGGTCATTAACCCTGCTTCAATTCCAAATTCATCATCCAGCACTTTAGCAATGGGAGCTAAACAGTTGGTTGTACAAGAGGCATTAGAGACCAGTGTTTCCTCACCGGTAATCTGATCACAATTAGCTCCAATCACAAAAGTATCAAATCCGTCCCCCTTAGCTGGAGCCGAAATAACGACCTTTTTAGCGCCTTGATCAATGTGTTGTTGAGCGCCTTCTTTTTTCCGGAAAACTCCTGTACATTCTAGCACCACATCAATATCCAAATCGCCCCAAGGAAGTTCTGAAATTTCTCGGGTAGTGTATTTATGAACTTTTTTTCCATCAATAACAATATCATCATGATCCCTTAATTCAACCGTTCCTGGATATCTTCCAAAGTTTGAATCGTATTGGAAAAGTAACACACTGTGTTCTGTCGGAGAAGGATCGTTAATCGCTACAAGTTCTAGACTGTCTGCATAATCCTGCATAATAATGCGGGCGGCGGCTCTTCCGATTCGCCCAAAACCATTGATGGCTACTCGTTTTTTCATTTTTATAAGGGGAGTAAAAAATATTGTCGAGAGAAGTATAGCGATACTCACCCAATGCATAAAATATTTTTTGACTTTATCGTAAAGCAAAACTAATATCTGAATCGCTATGCAAAATACGACCAACACAACCACAGCTAAAGCGGGTTAGTCCCTGGAGGTTTTGCATGGTTTAAACTACAATCTCCGGGAAACCCCTGGAGTTTTTTTTTAAGAATAATAAATGTCAGATTCAAATATCAATTTCGAAAACCGGCGCAAACACACCGCCAGCCACGTCCTTTCCTTTGCTGTAGGAATGCTTTATAAAGAGGTGAAGCGAGGAGTTGGCCCTTGGACCGAAGAAGGTTTTTATCAAGACTTTGACCTGGGCGATCAAGAAATTTCAGATAAAGATTTCAAAGCCATCCAGAAAAAAATGCGCTGGATTGTTAATAAAGATTTTAAAGTAGTAAAAGAAGAGATGAGCGAAGAAAAAGCTCGAGAAATCTTTGCTCACGATGAATATAAGCAGGAACTCATCAGCGACATTGTTGACCGAGGAGAACCCCTTACCTTTCATAACTTTGCCGATGAAAACGGGCGGGTTGTGTACCAAGACCTTTGTGCGGGAGGCCATTTAGAATCTACTGGCCAGTTAGGGGTTTTCAAGCTCACAAAATTGGCTGGAGCTTATTGGCGAGGAGACGCCGATAAACCACAAATGACTCGAATTTATGGCGTTTGTTTTGAAGCCCAAGAACAGCTTGATGAGTATCTCCTTTTTCTTGAAGAAGCCAAAAAACGAGACCACCGAAAACTTGGTAAAGAGTTGGGACTCTACACTATTGATCCTGAAGTTGGAATTGGGTTGCCTCTCTGGAAGCCAAAGGGGGCTTTTATTATTTCTAAACTTAAATCTTGGTTTGAAGCAGAACAACTAAAACGTGGGTATATGCCCGTTTTTTCTCCCCATATCGGAAGAAAAAAACTCTGGGAAAAATCAGGACACTGGGGATTTTATAACGACTCAATGTACCCACCAGTAGAACTAGGACAAACCCTAGAAGACTACCAAGACAACAGAAAAGTAGATGAAAATGAAACCTATCTTTTAAAGCCGATGAACTGCCCCTTTCACATTGCAATCTACAACGATGATATGCATTCATACCGAGATCTTCCAATGAGATTATATGAATTCGGAACAGTATACCGATATGAACAAAAAGGAGAGCTTGGAGGCCTCACCAGAGTTCGCGGATTTACCCAAGATGATGCTCATATTATCTGTACAAAAGAGCAAATTGAAGCCGAAATGGAAAGCATCTTGGATTTAGGAATTTTTGTACTACAAGAAACTTTTGGGTTTGATGTGGCTATCTCGGCCTCTTTCCGAGATCCAGAAAGCGATAAATATTTAGGTAATGATAAAGACTGGGAAATGGCCGAAAGTGCAATTCGAGATATTCTAAAAAAACGAAATATTTCCTACAAAGAAGAATTAGGAGAGGCGGCCTTTTACGGTCCAAAAATGGATTTTAAAGTTCGTGACACCCTAGGAAGAGAGTGGCAGTTATCTACAATTCAATTTGATTTTAATCTTCCAGAGCGATTTGATATGAAATTTATTAACGCTCAGGGAGAAGAGGAGCAACCACTCGTAGTGCACCGTGCTATGTTGGGGTCTATAGAGCGGTTTATGGGAATACTTATTGAACATTACGCTGGAGCCTTCCCCGCTTGGATGGCGCCGATTCAGGCACACATTTTACCAGTAAATACGGCTCACGAAGATTATGCTTATGAGTTGGCTGATAAACTAAAAAAATTAGGTGCACGAGTTGAGGTCTATGACACAAGTGAAAGCCTGAGCAAACGAATCCGAAACTGCCAAACAGACAAGGTGCCGTATGGAATCGTGGTAGGAGATAAAGAAGTCGAATCAGGACAACTTACCATCCGCCCATACGGAGAATCGAAAGATGAAGTCCTAAGTATTAATGACTTTTTGGAAAAATTAAAACAATGAAATTCCCAATAAATGGCGGGTTAGGGTTTGCTATTCTCGCCATCCTTGGATTTTCGTTGTCGGTGATTTTCTTAAAAGCGGCTTATATTTTTTACCCTGAAATTAATTTTTATTCCACCGCTATTTGGGGTTGGGGAAGCGCTATGGTTGGAGCTACGTTTTTATATTACCTTCCTTTTTCTCGCGCGAGAAAAAAAGTAATTCCGGAACTAAAAACCCACTACAAACTACACATCATTATTACCCTGCTCGCTTTATTTAATGGTCTTTTTTGGTTTTATGGATTGTCTGTTATGAGTGGGGGAGTAGTTTCACTCATTGATCAAAATGTATTTATTTGGTCGTTTTTTTTGGGTATTTTATTTCTAAAAGAAGCTTTTTCTGCCAAAGAAATTCTAGCTGTTGGCCTCACGCTTCTCGGGTTATTTATTATTTCTACCCTAGAAGGAGAGGTGACCTTACTGGGAATTCTTCTGCTTTTAATGGCGGGGCTTTCTATCGCCCTACAAAGTTTAGTCATGAAAAAATATCCACAAAATTTTGATGCCCTAACCCTTACTTTTTGGAGGGGGTGGGGATTGTGGTTTGGCTCTTTTCTGATAGCCTTAGCCCTTAAAAAAGTTGAACTATCGATTCCATTAGGCGCTTTTGGACTCCTGTTTTTCAGTCAATTTTTTGGTTTATTTATCGGTCGGGGAGCCTATATAAAGGCTCATGAATTTTTACCTATTTCTCAGTTAAGTTTCATGATGCTGAGTATTCCCGTGGTCGTGTTCAGCGGTACTCACTTTTGGCTGGGAGAACCCATCACTGAAAAAAAACTGTTCGGTGGAGTTGTAATGATTTTAGGACTCGTTTGGTTTCTCTGGGAGCGGGAACGCCTTAAAACGGCAAATCTTCAGGGGTAGGGTCCGTTGCTGGAGTTGCTGAAGCAGGAGCCGCAGGCCCTTCGGCTCGAGATTCTGGTTTCCACGTATCTACTTCTAGATAATGAGTCATCCCTCCAGCGGAAGGTTCTCGACGCTCTTTAACCACGATATTAATCCAACCGTTATTAAGGTTTTGCTGCATTTTTTCAACATCCTCAGCCGTTAAACTAAGCTTCATTAAATCTCCATATTGAGTCGTAATTTTCTTGGCATTTCCTACATAAATCTTTTCGTCTGACATATTTAAAAGGGTTAAAGTGTGAGGAAATTATAGAGAAATTAGTCTTCTGCAGGAACTAAAAAACCGACCTTTTGGGGGTCGGTTTCTTCGTAAATTTTTAATGTCTTTTTAGTACCGGGCCAAGTGAGCAAAAGCTTTGTTGGCTTGAGCCATTCGGTGCGCTTCTTCTTTTTTACCGAAGGCAAATCCGGTTTCGTTTGAACAATCAATAATCTCTGAAGCGAGTCTTTTATACATGGGTTGCCCTTTCTTTTTTCGAGCTCCTTCCAAAATCCATCGTACAGACAAACTCTGTTGTCTTTTGGTGGTTACTTCAATAGGGATTTGGTATACCGCCCCACCAATACGTTTGGCCTTACACTCCATGGTTGGGGTGGCGTTTCTGAGCCCTAGTTCAAAGGTCTTCAGAGGCTCATCGTTTCCTCTTCGGTGAATTTCTTCAAACATATCTTGTATGATTTTCTGAGCTACAGATTTTTTACCATTTTTCATCACACAGTTAACAAACTTTGCCTGAAGTGGATCAGAAAAAGAAAAAGGGTTTTTATATTTAGTCGCCTTTTTAGCAGATCCTTTGCCCTCCTTTTTTCCTTCACTTTTTGGTGCTGATTCTTCAACAGGCGCTTCAGCGGGCGCTACATTTTCTTTTGCCATCGTTTTTATAAATTAATTAATGATTTAACTAGCTTTTGGTCTTTTGGTTCCATATCTGGAACGCCCCTGTTTTCGATTTTCTACTCCCTGAGTATCGAGGGTTCCTCGTACTACATGGTATCGCACTCCCACGAGATCTTTTACTCTTCCTCCTCGGATCAGCACAACTGAATGCTCTTGAAGATTATGCCCCTCACCCATGATATAAGCATTTACTTCATATCCGTTGGTGAGTCTCACGCGCGCAATTTTCCGGAGAGCCGAATTCGGCTTTTTGGGAGTTGTTGTGGTTACCTTCACACATACTCCTCGTTTTTGCGGAGAAGGAAGGGGCACACTACGGTTTCTCAGTGTATTTTGAGTACTTTGTAAGGCTGGTGATTTAGATTTAATCACTTTTTTCTTTCGAGATTTGCGAACCAGTTGGTTAATTGTTGGCATAAAATTTAAATTATTGGCGCATAAATTGTTTAGGAAGCCCTTTGTTTATCAGGGTCAAAGTGCTTACCGGCAGGGATAAGCCGGCCGATGATAACGTTCTCTTTTAATCCGTCAAGCATATCTACTTTTCGGGTTGTAGAAGCCTCCACTAAAACTCTAATGGTTTCTTGGAATGAAGCGGCAGAAAGCCATGAATCAGTCCAGAGAGAAATACGAGTAAGCCCTAGAAGGAGTCTTTCATATCGTGCTTCTGTTTGGTTCTTCTTGAGCGCTTTATTGGCTTCTTCTACTTCAATTACATCTTGAATTTCTCCTGGAAGGAAGTCTGTATCTCCACCATCAAGAATCCGAACTTTGGAAGCCATTTGTTTGGCAATAATCTCGATATGTTTTTCATTGATGTGTTGTCCTTGAGAAGCGTAAATGTATTGAACTTCATAAAGGATATACTCTTGAACTTTCTCAACAGAAGTGAGTTCCATAAGTTGTCTCAAGTCTACGTGCCCAATAGTAAGCCGTTGACCTTTTTCAACACTTTCTCCTTCTTTAATTTGAAGGGTTGTTCTATGAGAAACCGTGTACGATCTTTTTTGAGCTTCGGCTTGTTTAATAGTGATAACACCTTTTTCGATCTTCGTTACTTTACCAGCAGAGGCGGTTTTGACGTTACTTCGATCTTCAGTTGATCGGGCAATGATTTGTTTCTCTTTCACCTCTTCTCCTTTTTTCACGCTTGGTTCCATATTGAGACCAAGTTGGTAGTGCTCATCTTCAGCTTTATCGGCTTCGATAAGAATTTTTGTATCGTTTTTACCTTTCTTGATTTTTACTTTACCAGCGATCTCAGCCAAGACGGCTGGAGATTTTGGGCTTCGAGCTTCAAAGAGTTCATCTACACGGGTCAACCCTTGAGTAATAGAAGCGCCCTCAGTCGCCACTCCTCCCATATGGAAAGTCCGCATGGTAAGCTGGGTTCCTGGTTCTCCAATTGATTGAGCCGCGATAATGCCCACAGGGGTTCCAATCTCCGCTACATTCCGGCTTCCTAGGTCATGTCCGTAACATTTTTGGCAACATCCACCGAGCGTTCTACAGTACATAATTGAGCGTACTTGGATTTCTGAAATTTGGTGATCTCGGATTGTTTGAATTTGCTCATCTCCAATTACTTCTCCTTTTTTAAGAACGGTTTTACCTTTTACTTTCACCTCTTCTCCAACCGTGAGTCCGTATACTCTTTCTTCAAAGGACACTCCAAGATAATCTGAATTTTCACGAGTGATTTTTTTGAAAGTATCGGTTCCACAGTCTTCTTCTCGGATAATAATATCTTGTACAGAGTCCACTAGACGACGAGTAAGGTATCCCGCTTCTGCGGTTTTAAGCGCTGTATCTGATTTTCCTTTACGTCCTCCGTGCGTTGCATTGAAATATTCAAGGATGGTAAATCCCTCTTTAAGGTTTGATTTAATGGGAAGTTCAATCGTTCTACCAGAAGGAGAGGCTACTAACCCTTTCATTCCGGCCATTTGAGTAATTTGTCCCCAGTTACCTCGGGCTCCCGAATCAATTTGATAGAAAATATCATTTTGATTGTCATACTCATCAATCATTTCATTGGTAATATCACTTTTAACACGTGACCAAATTTTGATAGTGTGGTTATATCGTTCCTCATCTGTAATAAGACCGTGTAAATACTGATCATTAATGCTGTTTACGATGTGATTTGTTTTATCAATAATTGCTTGTTTGTTCGCTGGAGAAGCCAAGTCATAAGCAGAAATGGTAATTCCAGATTTGGTCGCATATCGAAATCCAAGATCTTTAATTTTATCAGCCAGTAATGCGGCTTCATCTGTGCCATATTGGTTAAAAACATCAGAAAGCACGTTTTTAAGTGGGGTTTTACCAAAAGTGCTATTTTGGTATTCCATAGCTTCTGGAAGAATTTGGTTGAAGAGGACTCTTCCAACGGTAGTTTCTAAAATTTCTGCTCCAATCCGAACTTTAATTTTAGCCTGAAGGTGAACTTGTCCTGTTTCATAAGCAAAAATAGCGGCTTCTGGATTCGCAAAGGTTCGTCCTTCTCCAGCTTTTCCATCAAAAATTTGAGTAAGAAAGTAACATCCAAGTACCATATCCTGTGAAGGACTTACAATCGGTTCACCCGCAGAAGGTTTAAGTAGGTTATTTTTAGAAACAATAATTTCTCGGGCTTCTTTCTGCGCATCTTCGGAAAGCGGAAGATGAACCGCCATTTGGTCTCCATCGAAATCCGCATTAAAGGCCGCACAAACAAGCGGATGAAGCTGAATCGCTTTTCCTTCAACCAGTCTTGGTTGGAAAGCCTGAATTCCAAGCCTGTGCAGTGTAGGAGCACGATTTAGAAGTACATATTTTCCTTCAATGACTTCATCCAGAATATCCCAAACCACTTTTTCTCCGTTTTTAATAAGTTTTTCAGCACTCTTCACATTATGAGCTAAATCAAACTTAATTAGTTTTGAAATTACAAAGGGTTTAAAGAGTTCTAAAGCAATCTTTTTTGGAAGCCCACATTCATGCAATTTTAGTGTTGGCCCAACGACAATCACCGAACGCCCTGAATAATCTACACGCTTCCCAAGAAGGTTTTGTCTAAACCGTCCTTGTTTTCCTTTAAGCATATCAGAAAGAGATCTCAGTCTTCTTCGTTGAACTTGATTTACGCCAGATCGAGAGTTTCGAACTGAGTTAGAAATTAAAATATCTACTGATTCTTGAAGCATCCGTTTTTCATTTCGACAAATAATTTCAGGGGCTCCAAGTTGAATAAGTTTTTTTAGACGAGAGTTACGATTAATAACTCTTCGGTATAAATCATTTAGATCAGAAGTAGCAAAACGACCTCCATCTAGTTGTACCATCGGCCGCAATTCTGGTGGAATTACTGGAATTACAGTTAACACCATCCACTCTGGGCGAATATTGCTTCGATGTAGTGATGAAGCAAGTTTAATCCGTTTAAGGAGTTTTTTCTCTTTTTGACCTGAGGTCGTTTTAAGCTCTTTTTTAAGTTGTTTTATATAGGCTTCCATCTCAATTTTTTGGATCACTTCTCGAATAGCATCAGCTCCAATCCCAGCTCGGAAAACATATCCAAATTTCATAGAAATATTTCGGTATTCGGTTTCGGTAAGCACCTTTCCTACATGAAGATCTTTAAGTTCATCTTTAGCAGTTTTGAAATTTAGATTAATTTCTTCTACTTTAGCGGCTAACTCTTCTTCGAGCGCTATAAGGTCTTTCTCTGTCATATCTCCGTTTTTTACCGCTTTTTTAGCAGCCTTTAAACTGGCAGCGGATTCTTCTTTATTGGTTTCAATAATTTTTTTATAATCCGCCTCTAATTCTTCTAAAGCTTCTTTTCGAGATTCTTCATCTACATCTACTACCAAATAAGAAGCAAAATAAACTACTTGTTCTAATTGTTTAACCGAAAGATCTAAAAGTAGACCAATTCTTGAAGGCGTAGAACGGAGAAACCAGGTATGAGTTACCGGAACCGCTAATTTTATATGTCCCATTCGCTCACGACGAACAATAGAGCGCGTCACCTCAACCCCACATCTCTCACAAACAATCCCTTTATACCGAATTCTTTTATACTTTCCACAAGCACATTCCCAGTTTTTTACTGGTCCAAAAATTTTCTGACAGAATAAACCATCTGGTTCAGGTTTTTGGGTTCGGTAATTAATGGTTTCGGGTTTCGTTACCTCACCATGAGACCATGACAAAATTTCCTCCGGCGAAGCTACAGATAGAGCAATTGCGTCGAAGTCTTTGATTTTTTTGATGTTACTCATAAGTACCAATCAGGCTAAAAAAATAATTTCGAGTTATTCCCTTACTGAAGCTCTTAATCTTGAAAATTAAATCATAATCTCTTCTCGTAATCTTTCCAAGTAAGCTCAAAAATAAGGAAAATGTACTCTTTAAGCCGCAAAAATATATAAATTTAATGCGCGCGGTCAAATTCTTTTGTCTAAATTTTACTTCCTGTCAAACTTTTTTCCTCTTTATTGGTTTTTATAAAATTTTATAAAATATAGAGTTAGTATTTAGAAGTAAAAATTTGGGGAAAAAATTTTAATCCCCTATCTAGGGGATTTTTTATTTTATTTCTCTTTAAAAAGTACTTTATTTTTTAAATTTAATTAAAGATATAAAACAAAAAATGTATTCTTATTTTTTATTATTTCTGACACTAAAAGCCTGAGTAAAATTTGTTTTATTAAAAAAATATTAATATATGTGGAAAACTTGGTGAATAATTTTTGAAAAGGGTTAAAATTTAATGTTTAAAACACCCACAGCTCAAAAAACACTAAGTCCAAATTTCACCGGGTCTTATGAAAGTTTCCACAGGAATTTTGGATCCTGGCATAAGTTTTGCACCTATCCCAATCTGAGTTCCCTTTCCTACAATAGAACCAAGTTTTTGATGTCTAGAATCTATTTTTTCCTCTTTTATATTCACGCGAACCGTTTTTTTATCTAATCGTAGGTTAGCAGTACAACTATAAGCTCCGAAGTTTGCATTAGCTTCTACAACAGAGTCTCCGATATAAGCTATGTGAGAAGTTACATTGCGACCTATCCAACTACGAGCTACTTCTGTGTTATATCCTACAGTAGATCCTTCACCGATATTTGAGCTTCTCACCAAGGCGTTATTGCCCACAATTACATTTTTACCAATATAACAAGGCCCACATATAACTGCATTTTCATAAATTTTAACACCGGATTCTATCAACACATTATTTCCTTTAATGATGGCACTTTTAGCAATATCTGCACTGGCGTCTATATGTGATTTTTGTGTAGCTAAAAAGATATCCATCATTTCTAGTACATGCCAAGGGTATTTGATGGTTTGCCAATCTTGGTCGTACTCTACGGCTTTAAAATTTTTAGATTTAAAAAGTGAATCCAAAGCTACTTCATATACATCATCATTTTTTGAGTGGGCTTTATTAAGCGCCAATTTCAAATCTAAAGCCTTTGAAAAAGAGTGAACCACAATATTTACCAGGTCAGAAGGCTCATTTCCTTCCCCTGGTTTTTCTACGATAGAAAGAATTTTTCCATCTTCATTTTTTTCCAAATATCCCCCAGGAAAATAAACCGTTCTTTTTTGCCCTAAAAGAGCCCCATCACAAACCTTCCCTGACTCTATTGTGGAGGCTATAGCCGAAGATTGTACAAAATCATTGCCGTTATGAACCAAGACCGATTCATCGTCATCAACAAATTCAAGCCCGGCTAAAATTCCACCAGCCATACCCTCATCCAAGTTTTCCTGAATAGTTACTGATGTATTTTTTAAAAAATCGTGTGAAGCACAAAGCGCCTCAATTTTTTGTCTGTTATCAAGATTACCCACGATGATAAAATTTTTAGCCCCCCCATTTTGGGCATTCTTTAAAAGCTTTAAGATAAGCGCCTCTCCTCCAAAGTCTAAAAAGTTTTTATCCTCAATTGGATCCATTCGGCTTGAGCGTCCGGCGGCCAGGAAAATAGTTTTCATTTTTGAACCCAGTCTACCTAAACCGATTCAAATTTAAAGCCTTCTTCCCCATCGAGTAAGACGTAATTCACGCGTTTGTTTTGTAAAAATCTATAACTATCTGGGTCACAAAAGATCTTTATACCTTTGTCCTCAATAAGGCGGTCCCCCCGTTCGGGTTTTTCTTCAAAATCTAAAAAATAATTTGGCTCGCTTCCGGGATTGAGAGTGACCTCAATACGCAATCCAAACCCTTCTTTGCCGGCCTCTTTTTGGAATTCTAAAATTTTAGTTTTAGCGCTTTCGGTGATTTCTGGGTCTGTGGTTTTGCGCTCGCCATCAAGGGCTAGTTTTAGCTCTATAGCCGCTTCGTTGAGATCTTTAATAACCACCCAAAACAGATCTTCTCCGTAGTGGGCTATTACGCCATCTTTCAGCGTTTCGTACTGATTTATATGACACCCCGCACAAGCAATACCGTGGGCGGCTAAAATTTCATGAGCCTCTGGAAATTCTAAAAGAATATCAGAAATAATTTCTTCTCCAGAAAACTGTCTATATTGGGTTTTGGTCATCTTCAAAATTACCTTAGTAAAGTCTTTATTATTGTCTAAAAATTAATAGAATTTTCAGTACATGAATTCCACGCTCAACGACTTCGACTTGCAATATGCCCGAATTCTGAGAGAAATTTTAGACTACGGTATTGAGGAAAAAAACGAGCGCACCGGCCATATTTGTAAATCACTGCCTGGAATGCAGATGAAGTTCAATCTAGCGGACGGATTTCCGCTTTTAACACTCCGAAAAATTCCACTAAAGGTCTTTATTGCTGAACAGATGTGGTTTTTGATGGGACAAAAAAACCTGGCATTTCTTCAGCGATTTACCAAAATTTGGGACGATTTTGCTGAGGCAAATAACTGTGTGGAATCGGCTTATGGCTATCGATGGCGGAAACACTTCGGAAGAGACCAAATAGACGGACTGGTAAAACTACTTAAAGAAGATCCTACCTCGCGTCATGGAGTTATCCTTATGTGGGATCCGGCCGATGATGGATTAGCTTCTGGTACTAAAAAGAAAAACGTACCATGCCCCTATACTTTTACCGTCCAGATTATTGGAGGAAAACTCTGTTTACATCTAGTGCTCAGGTCTAACGATATGATGTTAGGCAACCCGCACGATGTAGCTGGATTTGGATTAATGGCTCATTTTTTAGCTGAAAAGTTAGGCGTCAATGTGGGATGGTTAACGGTTTCTATCTCCAATGCTCATATCTATGACATTCACTTTGATAATGCTAAAGAAATTGTATCTCGAGATATAACCCACAAACCGATAAATTTTCAATGCCCGAAGGGAAGTTTTGACCGAGCTGAAAATGGAGACGAAGCGTTAGTAGAAGAAATCTTTGCAGCCTTTAAAGCAGAATACGATCCACAAGAAAGCCTTGGAAGAATGAAGATTGTGTTGTAGTTTGAAGTCGAATGAAGGTAATTCTCTTAATGGCTATCACGTTAGATGGGAAAATTGCTAAAGATAGCGATCATTTTCCTGATTGGACGGGAAAGAGCGATAAAAAGTTTTTTATGCAACGCACCAAGCAGGCAGGGTGTTTGGTGATGGGATCAAAAACCTATGACACCATTGGACGGCCACTTCCAGAACGGAAAAACATTATTATGACTCGCAAGGATCGAGTTTCAGAGTCTGACAATTTGGTGTTCACAAACGATACTCCACAGCAAATAATTGATCAGTGTAACGAAGAAGGATACACAGAAATCATCCTGGCTGGAGGGGCTCAGATAAATACTTTATGGGCTCAACAAAATTTAATAGACGAAATTATTCTCACTATTTCGCCTCTCATTTTTGGAGAAGGAATTTCACTTTTTGCTGACAGAGTTGAGCTTAATTTGGAACTGCACGAATTGACAACGCTGGAGGATAATTTAATCTGCGTACACTACAAAGTAAAGAAATGCTAAAAACGATGAATTTCTTGTTTTTGAGACATTTCCCTCAATCAAAATATGATTTTGACCCGACACGAAATTCGAGATTTAGTGGAAAAAGGTGACCTCACTTTTGAACCCCAGCTTGATAAATTTCAAAACCAGCCACATGCGGTAGATTTACGACTGGGAACGGTCTTTTATATTCCTAAAATTTGGAAAATGACAGACCGAGGGAGAGAAATTGTAACCGTTGATGTAACCGAAACCGCTGGAGACAACTATGAAAAAATTGAACTCAAGCCAGGGCAGTGTTTTGATCTAGCACCAGGCGAATCAATCATTGCCTCAACGCTAGAAAAAGTGTGCATAGAAGCTCCGGATCTTATGGGAATTTTGTATCCTCGGAGTTCAATCAACCGTCGGGGCCTTTCGGTAGACTTAACGGGAATTATCGACACATTTTATTGCGGAAATTTGATGATTCCTATCCTCAATAAAACTTCTTCACAAATTATTAGAATTTATCCTGGAGAAAGAATCTGTCAGGTGGTTTTTCATAAACTCACCCAATCCCTGACAAAACAAGAAGCCATGATTCATGGCAAGGTAGCCGCTAAGTATAATGAATGTAATGGACATAATTTGGTTTCCAAGAAAGATGCAGAAGAGGAAATTACTTACATTAAAGCAGGAAATCTCAAGGGGCTTAAATCTCATGAGTATTGATTATTCGTACCTCATCAGAGATAATAGAGGCTGATGTATTGGGAAATTTTTGGGCACGAATATTTTTGGCTTAGCTTTTTACCAATCTCTTTTTTAGGGGTTGGGTTTTGGTTGCTGTTTTTTGATAGAGCGAGAAGCAAAAAGGCCCCGCTTCAGTTTTTGTTTTTTGCGCTTGGAGCCGGCTTTCTTTCAACCGTTTTGTTCATGATTTTTGCAGAAAGCCTCTATATTACAAACCCTTGGGGACTTATTTTTTGGGAAGAATTTTTTAAAGTAATTATGGCTATTTTAGCGATGGAAATATTTAAAAAACGGTTTGATACTATCGCCGGAGGAGTGGTATATGGTTTTGCAGTAGGACTTGGATTTGCTCTTGCAGAAAATTTAGTTTACCTCTCACGCATCCATGATATAAGCCAATTTGGAGACACTTTTTGGCTTGCTTTTCAGGGAAGGTTTTGGAGTTCCACCATTATTCATGGGGTTACCATGGCGGTATTTGGCCTCTTTTATGCTTCGGCCTATCTTTCCCAGACCATTGCCAAAAAAGATCATGAATCCCCTTTGACTGTATTTTTTAAGCCTCCAAATGTGGAACAAATATGGCACATTTTTTCACTTCATGTGACGCGTGAGCATTTGCTTTTTCAGCACTTCAAAGACCTAAATGGGCACTCGGCTAGAGCCGTTATTTTGGAAGGCTTTTTAGTCGCACTCCTTATTCACGGCACCTTTAATTTTGCTATAGAAAAATCTTACCCAGAAATTTCCATTCTTTTAGCACTCAGCACCATGTGGTGGTTGCGAGTAAAAGTTGAAAAGGTTTCTTCACCATTATAAAAACACCCCTTTTTGGGTTTATGGTAGAGACACTCCTTATGAGTTTTTAGACGCCTCCAGTCTTGTACCATTCTTCAGCTTGATCCCAGTTAACCACATTCCAGAAAGCGTTAATATAATCTGGTCTCCGGTTTTGGTACTTGAGGTAATAGGCATGCTCCCACACATCTAATCCCAAAACACGAGTATATCCTTCAGAAAGAGGTGAATCTTGATTTGCGGTAGAAATTACTTTTAAGGCCTGGTCTCCATCTAAAACTAACCAGGCCCAACCAGAACCAAACCGGCTGGCTGCGGCATTGTTAAATTCAGATTTAAGATTTTCTAAGCTTCCAAAAGTAGCTTCTATAGCCGCTTTAAGACTCCCAACAGGCTCAGGGCTCCCGCCTGGAGCGATGATAAACCAGAAGAAGTTATGATTACAAAAGCCTCCAACATTGTTTTGAGCTGCCGCTTGGAGGTTAATTGGGAGTTGATCTAGATTTCGCAAAATATCACAAGGGGGTTTCCCTTCCCACTCGGTGCCAGTTAGCGCTGCATTGGCTTTATCACAATAGGCTTGGTGATGTTTTGAGTGATGGATTTCCATTGTTTGGGCATCAAAGTGAGGTTCTAATGCGTCATAAGGATACGAAAGTGGATCCACAGAATAGGGCATAGTTTTTAGGAGTTAAAGTACAAATAAATGTTAGGGGTTTAACAAAAAGATGGAAGTTGACAAATTTGACCAAAATATTTATTAGTTACCTAATGAAACCTGAAATTGTTGCTCAAATTAAGACTCTAGCAGAAGAGGCTACGAGGACATTAGAAGTGAGTGAAGAGGCTTTGCTTGCTTTTTTAATCAATGTTTCACTGCTTCATAAAGTTACAGATAAATCCAGTTTATGTGAGAAACAATTATTGGAATTGATAACCGCCACCCTGAAAAGACTTGAAGAAATGAAAAAATTAGAACTCCAAAGGGGGACCAACCAACAGATAGAAGCATAGCAGGTAATGAGGTTCTGTTTGGCGAGCATGCAGCGCCAGTTATCAAATTTGTTAATAGCGTCATAGCGGTGCTTCAGGCTGAAATAGAGAGCTCTGCTAAAAATTAAATAGCCGCTTTTTCCCGAATAAGCCCGTCAATCTCGGCGGCTAAATCTGGATTAGCTTTTAAGAAATCCACAGATTTGGCTTTTCCTTGTCCAAGCTTGGTATCTAAATAGCTGTAGAAAGATCCAGATTTTTGAATGATGTTTAGCTGCACACCCACTTCAAGCAGGTCTCCCATTTTGGAAATACCTTCGTTGAACAGGATATCAACGGTGGAGGTTTTAAATGGGGGGGCTACTTTGTTTTTAACCACTTTGATTCGGGCTTCGTTTCCATGAGCCTCTTTGGCGTCACCGGTTCCCGCTTCAAGCTTGGCTCCTTTACGGATTTCCATTCGCACAGAAGCGTAGAATTTAAGGGCGTTCCCTCCAGTGGTGGTTTCTGGGTTTCCAAACATCACTCCAATTTTCATTCGAATTTGATTGATGAAAATAATAGTCGTCCCCATTTTGTTGGCGGTGGCGGTAAGTTTCCGCAAGGCTTGACTCATAAGGCGTGCTTGCAGCCCCATGTGTGAGTCTCCCATTTCTCCTTCGATTTCGGCACGAGGGGTGAGGGCGGCTACTGAGTCTACAATAATAAGATCTACACCTCCCGACCGCACTAAAGCTTCAGTGATGTCTAGGGCCTGCTCTCCTGAGTCTGGCTGAGAAAGCAGAAGGTTTTCTACATCTACCCCAACTTTTTCAGCATATTCGGGGTCAAGCGCATGCTCAGCATCGACAAAGGCGACGGTCCCCCCGGCTTTTTGAAATTCCGCCACAGCGTGTAAACACAGGGTCGTTTTACCAGAAGATTCTGGGCCATAGATTTCAATAATTCTTCCCTTGGGATAGCCTCCCCCCAAGGCCATGTCTATAGAGATGGCTCCAGAAGAAACGGTTTCAATTTTTTGTTGTTCATGGTCTCCCATTCTCATAACGGCCCCTTTCCCAAAGTTTTTTTCAATTTGAGCGAGAGCTGATTTTAATGCTTCCTGTTTGGCGGTGTCTGACATTTTAATATTGATTAGTAATTAATAGTGTATAAAAGTTTTAGTTTCTTACCAAGCTTTGGTAGGCAAATCCACTAGTGCTGAATTGGCGCTCTTTCTTAGGGAGTCTTATTTTTTTACGAGGAGACTGAAGCAATCTTCCTGTCGTTTTAATTCGAGTTGGTCTATAGGTAAAAATCATCGTTTAAAGGTTAGAAAATGACCGAACCACTACTCCCTGAATGAGGAAGTCATCGGTAAGGATAATAGGTTTATGAATGGGGTTTGTGGAACAGGGTTTTAGGATTACAATATCTTGTTCTGGGAGATATTTTTTGATAGTCGCACTATCATCAATCAGCGCTAACACAAGGTCCCCAGGTTTGGCGGTATTTTGCTGCCGAATAAGTACCAGGTCTCCATCACCAATGCCTGCTTTGTCCATAGAGTCACCGGTAATTCGGAGAAAGAAGTATTGGCTAGCAGCGGGAGCCAGTTTGTGACTAATTTTGTAATAGGCCTCAATATTTTCCTCGGCAAAAATAGGACCACTACAAGAAGTCACCCCTACCAAAGGAACTTCAACGGTGCTGGTTTGATCCCCTTGGGGGAGCCCCCCTTCATTGAATTGAAGCTTCCCTTGAGCATTACGACTGAGCACACCCTTACCTACGAGTTTTTCAAACATTACGGAGGCAGATCGTGGAGACTTGTATTCCATGATTTCCATTAAGGCTCTTACTGAGGGCATTTTTCCGTGTTGATTTAAATAAGAACGGATGCACTGCACAGCTTTGGCCTCTTTGGAATCGAGAGTTTGAATGCTCATTGCATACAGAAGTATACACTTAGCATACACTCAGTCAAATGTTTTTTTATAAAACCTAAAAAATCCTTTCTATGAAAAGGATTTAGAGTGTATACACTTTTGGGTTATTTTAGCTTTTGCTCTACAATCCAGAATAAATCTTCTACATTTAGGCTAATAAAGCTTTGGGGTATTTGCATTTCAAATTGATATAAGTTGGCATTTTTCTTTCGAAGTTTTTCAACCCATCCAACAGAAGATTGAAATCTCTCTGGATGCTTAACATTAAATCCAAAAAACCATTGGTTCCCAATTTCCATCACTCCATAGTCACTTATTTCTGACCACGGAACAAAACCACATTTTAATAAAGATGATTGATCATCAATTCCTTGGGCACTAATAATTAAGCTCGGTTGTTGACTGAACATTTTTTTGAGTACAAAAAAGGCAGCTGGCCCAAAAAAAAGTAGACAAATTATACCTACACCAAACATAACGTAGTCTTTTTCAGTCCATCCTGCATAAAAAAGGATAGTGATCATTATTAGCAAGAAAAAAAGGGAAAATAGGAGCTTCCAATCTTTTAGCGGATAAATACTGACTGGCCCTGAAGCTATATGAGTGAGGATTGCTTCCTTACTTACTTTTTTTGGATGGTTTATTTTCATCTTTAGGAGTACTTTTAGTGTTTTCTTCCTCGGGATCATCTAGTCGGTAGTACCTTCGTAGAGCTTCCTCCCTCCCTTTAGAAATTTTTTTGGAACCACAAATCCCACAGACTTCTCGTGTTTTTTTCCCGAAGGTTTTTATGTCTGGCGGAACAATAGCATGACAGTCATGGCAGTAAATAGCCATGGGAACGGGTTTGTGATTGTTCCAGTCTACCTGTCGGTATTGGGCTCGGGTTTCATTAGTAATAATACGGTTTACCGATCCCATAGCCTCTTCCCAGTTTTCTAGGGCGATTTTCCCAGATCCTTTGCCTTCTAATTGGAACTCATTTAAGAAGGAGTCCTTTTTAACGGCTTTGTCTGATTTTTTAAATTTTTGTACCATGTTTTATTCTTCGTTATCGTGAGCAGATTTAGATGATTTCTGTTGATCGGGATGCTGAAAAAACTTTTTAGCTTCGTGTTGCCGGTCTAGTTGGTAGTTTAAGAATGTAGCGACAAGAGCCGAAACCTGGGCCACAAAAGCCACAAAAATACCAAACCGAATCTCGTGGTCTCCAAAATCTTTTCCAGTATAAACCAGGACAGACCACACAAGGATGAGCAACAAAATCTGTTCAACTCCAGCTATAAAGTACAGTAGATTCTCCCCAAAAGGAAGTTTAACTGTCTCTTTTTCAAAAAGGCGATCCAAAAACAAAAGCGTAATGATCAATGAAATCACAAAAATAAAAGTTCCAATCAAAAATCCAGGCCCCTGAAAGGCATTATAAAAAAAGGTTGGCTCGTAGGCAGGATCAGCCTCAAACCAAGGGAAAAAGCACACAATTAAAGTAATGGCATGAGCGGCTAAAATAACCTTTTTTTCAAAGTTTAGCTGTCTTAAATTTTTGTGGACATACGCGTATCGCATCGCTTGAGATTGTACCATTTTTTACTAAAACGCAAACCCCTTAAAGACCCCCTCCCGGTTGTACCGTCTTCCAAACCCCCCTGGCAAGATTTTTCTGCCTGCGGGGTTCCTTTTTTTGTTGAGCTTGATTATACAGAAATAAAATAAAAAAATTATATGTCAATTTTTACCATGAATTTGTATTTTGGCAAGTAAAAACTATGATTAAACTCCCTAAGCAAAAACGAATGACTCAGCGTGTTTATCTTACCACTCCCATCTACTATGTGAACGACATTCCTCACATAGGACACTCTTATTGCACCTTGGCCACAGACACCTTGGCGCGTTATTGGAGGGGGCGATTGGGCAAAGAAAATGTTTATTTTCTTACGGGGACCGATGAGAACTCACAAAAAACAGTAGAGGCGGCTGAAAAATCAGGCAAGCCCGTAGACCAATATTTAGATGAAATGGCTCAAAATTGGCGTACCACCTGGGACCAAATTGGGATTTCTTATGATGATTTTATCCGCACGACAGAAGAGAGACATATCAAAGTGGTTCAGGATGTTTTACAAAAAATTTATGATAATGGAGATATTTATAAAGGCAAATATGAGGGACTGTACTGCACAGGATGTGAAGCATTCAAAAAAACAACAGACTTAGATGAAAACGGACACTGTCCAGACCATAAAAGGCCGCCAGAAAAGTTAGTAGAAGAAAATTATTTTTTTCGGCTTTCAAAGTATGAAGCCCAACTTTTAGAGCTTTTTGACAATGATCTCTTGGCTCCAGAATCGCGGAAAAATGAAATGGTTAATTTTATTAAATCTGGTCTAGAAGACATTTCTATTTCACGAGAGGGCGCGGAAATTGGAATCCCTTTTCCGTTCGATGAGAGTCATAAAATTTATGTATGGGTGGATGCTTTAATCAACTATGTTTCAGGGAGTCCTGGAATAGATTTTTGGGAAAACGTGACGCATGTAATTGGGAAAGATATCTCTAAATTTCATACCATTATCTGGCCGGCAATGTTGCTCAGTGCGGGGATAGCCCCCCCCAAACACGTATTTGCCCATGGCTTTTTTACCGTTGATGGAACCAAGATGTCTAAAAGTTTGGGCAATGTGATCAACCCAATAGATTTATCTGAAAAATTTGGAAACGATGCCTTGAGAGTAGGGCTACTTTCTTCTTTTGAGTTTGGAAACGATGGAAACTTCTCGGCTGAAAACTTTGAAAATTTTTATGAATCCAAGCTTGCCGGAGGCGTGGGGAACCTTTTTAATCGAGTGATTGTGCTATTGCATAAGTTCATGGATGGTGAGGCTCCAGAGCCAAAAGCCTGTGAGCCAGGCACTGAGTTGAGACAAAAATTTGATGATCTCATGGAGGCTAAACAGCTAAAAGGAGCCATAGATTTTTATTTTGAAGTGGTAGACATGGCCAACCAAAGACTCAACGAAACCGAAGTTTGGAAAATGGCCAAAACAGAGCCACAGGAAGCTGAGAAAGTCTTTACCGAACTCTATGGTTATCTGTGTTTCCTGACTCAGATGGCAGAAACCCTCCTTCCAGAAAGTCACCCAAAGATGAAGGCTATGCTTGGAAACGGGGGAAAGGTGGGAGAACCAAAAATTTTGTTTGAAAGACCCACTTGAGAAAAATTTGTGAGTGATTAACCTCGGCTTAGAAATTTAAACTTTATACATATGTTATTCTTCAAAAAATGGTTCGGAAAAAAATCAGGGGACACGTGTTGTGGGCACTGTAAATCAAATCAAAAATCAGATTTAGATTTAAACCTTTCAGAAAGTGATAAAGCCGCGCTCAAAAAAGCCGCAGAAACGGTAGTCGTTGGAAAAATTTTGACCATTAGATCTCACACAGACCCCAAAATAACCAAAGTGCGTATTACTAAATGTGCGATTGGAAGCGATGAAGGCGAAGTAGAACAAATTTTATGCGGGGGGATCAACATTGAAGAAAATATGATTGTTCCAGTAGCTAAAATGGGAACAGATCTTGGTGGAGGATTTGTTATTGGGGAACGAGAAATTCGTGGAGAAATGTCTCGAGGAATGATTTGTTCGCGTGAAGAGCTAGGACTTTCTATGCCCGAAAAAGAGAAGGGAGGCATTTGGCCGCTCCCCCCTCATTTTGAAAAAGCTCTGGGAACCCCGCTTAGAGATTTAGCCTAGATTGACTTTTTGGCTTAAATACTTAGTCTCGAGCCACTCAAAAGCATGAAGATTTCTTGGAATTGGTTACAAGAGTTTGTGGCAGTGAAAAAACCTGCAGAGCAAGTAGGTGAAAGCCTTACCCTGCACACAGCCGAACTGGAAGATATAGATTATCTTGAAGACATCTATAAACATATTTTCTTTGGAAAGTTGGTTTCTTTTAGGCCACACAAAGAGGCAGAGAAACTTTCAGTAGCGGAATTTGATCTAGGGGAGCATGGGAAAAAACAGATTATTTTTGGAAAAGTACATGAAGTTTTTGAGGGAGAAATTTACCCTATAGCCCTTGGCGGAACAACGCTGATCTCAGGGATTGAAATTAAAGAAGGGGAAATTCGAGGAGAGCTTTCACAAGGCATGATTTGTGATAACACTGAGTTAGGACTCAAAAACGAAGATCTTATGCGATTTTCCAATAACAAGCTTATTGGAAAACGTTTTAGCGAAGTGTTCAAAGAATGCCAAGAGGCTATTTTTGATATCGATAATAAAAGCCTTACTCATCGACCAGATCTAATGGGACATCGTGGATTTGCTCGGGAGTTAGCGGTTATTTTTGGGAGTAAACTGGTATTGCCAGAACCTTTAGCCTCCCTACCACAGCAGGCTCCAGAGTTTCCAGTAAAAGTTGAAACCCAAAACTGCCGAAGATTTTGTGCTCTCAAAATAGAAAATATATCGGTGGAACCAAGCCCACTAGAAAAACAGCTAAGACTTGAACATTTAGGAACCAAAGCTATTTCTAATCTGGTGGATATTACCAATTGGATCATGCTGGAATACGGCCAGCCAATGCATGTATTTGATGCTGATAAAGTCGAAGGAGCCCTCATTATACGTCAGGCTAAAGAGGGGGAAAGACTCCTCACTCTTGATGGGAACGAATACGAACTTACAGAAGAAGACACAGTTGTAGCCGATGAAAATAAAGTCCTCTCTCTTGCCGGCGTCATGGGCGGATTGGAGAGTTCTGTTACCCAAACCACGACAAAGGTTATTTTTGAAGCGGCAAATTGGGATCCAGTGGCGGTGAGGAAAACCTGTCAAAGACATGGACTCAGAACTGAAAGTTCTATGCGATATGAAAAATCGCTTGACCCAGAAGCCTGTAAAAAAGCCGTTATTGCAGCGGCTGAATATACATCGGAGTGCTGTAGAGGGGCGCAAAACAATCACCGTATTAGCGATGTGTATCCAACGGTATTTTCCAAAATTTCCATTACACTCAATCCAGAGAAAGTACGATCTATCGCTGGGTGCGAAATCAAGGATGCACAGATGGAGAAAACCCTTTCAGCCCTTGGCTTTGGAGTAAAGAAATCCGGGAAAAACTTTAAAATAGAAGTTCCTTCATACAGAGCGACCAAGGATATCTCTACCGCAGAAGATTTAGCGGAAGAAATAATTCGAATTCATGGATTTGAAAATATTCCTTCCAGTCTTCCGACGCTCCCAGTAGCGCCACCGGATCAGAATTTTTTACGCCAGTTTGAATGGAAATTTAGAAACTTTGCGAGCTCAAGAGATTTTTTGGAGCTTTATAATTATTCATTTGTAAGCCATACAGACCAAGAATTTACTGGGGAATCCGATTATGTAACCATAGAAAACCCACTCTCTGAAGCCTATCAGTTTTTACGGAAAAACCTGGTTTCAAACACCCTGAAGTCTCTCGAATCAGAACTCAGAACTCATGGGAAATTAGATTTTTTTGAACTAGGAAAAACCTACAAGCCACAAGATGGAGTTTTGCCAAAGGAGGTGCTGTATGGGATGCTTTTCTCTGCCACCCTCGAGGGAGATGAAAACGAGATGTTCTACAAGCTCAAAAAAGAGTTTACGACATTTCTGTCTCACTGGGGCCTTCAAGCTGAATTTGTGCCCACCAGCAAAACTCAAAAATACGAACATCCGTCAAAAACAGCCGACATTATTATTGATCAACGTTTTGTCGGCCGTATTTCCGTACTACATCCACAGTTTCAAGTAGGTGAAAAAAGCGCTATTGTGTTTCTGGAAGTGGATATGGAGAAATGTTGTAATGCCTGGAGAGCCGTGGAGGATCAGTATACAAAACTAAGCCCTTTTCCTTCTGTCCGAAGAGATATTTCTTTGGTGCTCCCAGAAAAAGTGCTTATTTCGCAGATTGAACGGTCAGCCTTTGGGGCTTGCCCAGGGCTTCAAAAAATAGAGCTTTTTGATGAATACCAAGATGAAAAATTCTTGGGGAAAGGGCTTAAAAATTTAGCCTTCCATCTAGAATTTCAATCATCAGATCACACCCTCCAAGAAGCCGAGATAGAAACCATTTTTCAAGCGGTGGTCACGGCATTAAAAAAAGATTTAGGAGCGCAGCTACGACTTGAATTTGATAACGCAAAATAACATGGTATTTTTTTGGAAAAAAAATCGTAATTTAGAAGCTTCAGAAGAAGCCGCAGAACCAAAGAAGAAAAAACGAGGCCTCTTCACGGGACTTATTGTGGGGGGAGCTGTAGGGTCTGTAGTGTCTATTCTTTTTGCTCCAGACAAAGGAGAAAACACTCGAGCCAGAATTTCTAAAAAAAGTGGTGAACTTTTTGATGAAGGGAAATCGAAAGCCGAAGAGTTTTTGGATAAGTATAGAAAATAAGGTTTTCGAACCAGATTCCCTTGCAATTTTTTTGGTTTCGGGCAAAAATGAGCGGCTATTATGAGTGATCAAATTTTTAAACTGGCTTCGGATTTTGACCCTACAGGCGACCAACCACAGGCGATTAAGCACCTAGTAAAAGGCCTAAATAATGGCCTACGTCATCAAACCCTTTTGGGGGCCACAGGGACTGGTAAAACTTTTACCATGGCCAATATTATTCAAGAAATACAAAAGCCAACCCTTATCTTGGCCCATAACAAAACGCTGGCCGCGCAGCTCTGTGCGGAGTTCCAACAGTTTTTCCCAAATAATGCGGTGAGTTACTTTGTGTCTTATTATGACTACTATCAACCCGAAGCCTATATGGCCAAGACTGATACTTTTATTGAAAAAGAGGCCACCATCAACGAAGAGATCGCTAAATTCCGTCATGCTGCAACCGTAAATCTATTGACCCGAAAAGACGTAATTATTGTAAGCTCAGTTTCTTGTATCTACGGTTTGGGAGATGTAGAAACGTATGAAAAATTGGCACTTCGTCTAGAAGTTGGTAAAAACTATCCACGAAAAGAGCTTTTACGAAAACTCATAGACATCCAATACCAACGAGTAAAGACCGACTTTAACCGAGGGACTTTTGAAGTACTGGGAGACATCATCACCATCTTTCCTCCTAATAGTGATACAGCTTACCAACTTGAATTTTGGGGAGATGATCTAGAACAAATTACAGAAGTGGATGGCTTTACTGGTGCCACGCTTCAGACGATGGATGACTGTATGGTTTTCCCAGCCAAACATCAGGTGACTACTCAAGACGTGATTGACAGAGTGGTGAAAGAAATTGAAGCGGACTTGGTTATTCGAGAGGCCGAACTACGAGCGGCCGGAAATGGACTGGCTGCGCATAGGATTAACCAAAGGACTAAATATGACATAGAAATGCTCCGTGAAATGGGATATGTAAATGGGATTGAGAATTACACGCGCTATCTTTCAAATTCAGCCCCAGGCGCCCCCCCCGCCACCCTTTTGGACTACTACCCAGAGGACTTTGTGTGCTTTGTAGATGAATCACATATTTCCATTCCTCAGATAGGGGGAATGTATAACGGCAATCTCAGCCGAAAAGAAAGCCTTATTGAGCACGGATTCCGGCTGCCTTCGGCTCTAGACAATAGACCGCTTAAATTTGATGAATTTGAATCAAAAATTAATCGAGCCGTGTATGTCTCTGCCACCCCTGGGAAATATGAATATGAAAATTCTGACAAAGCCGACATTGTAGAACAAATCATCCGCCCAACCGGCCTACTGGATCCAAAGATTGAGATAAGACCGACCAAGAATCAGATTGATGATATTATGGTCGAAGTTAAAGCCACACTAAAGAAAAAAGACAGAGTGCTTATTACTACGGTGACCAAAAAATCGGCGGAGGATCTGGCCGAATACCTTATTGAACAGGGAGTCAAAGCCAAATATCTGCATTCAGAAATTGAAACGCTAGAGCGAATTGAAATTCTCACCGAACTTCGTGAAGGGAAAATAGAGGTGATCGTAGGAATTAATCTTTTGCGGGAAGGGTTGGATCTCCCAGAGGTTTCTCTTATCTGTATTTTAGATGCGGATAAACAAGGATTTTTACGTTCACGGGATTCGCTTCTTCAGATTATTGGACGAGCGGCTCGTAATAGTGAAGGGCGAGTGTTGATGTACGCACATAGTGAAACAGACGCGATGAAACAGGCCATTGGTGAAACCAACCGGCGACGAACCATTCAAGAAGCTTATAATAAAAAACACGGAATAACGCCTACAACGGTTAAAAAAGCCATCGTAGATATTTCCAAAGACTTGGGAGGAAAAACGCGGGATTTCAAAAAAATCAGCAAAAAAGACGACATTAAAAAGGCTATCAAAGAACTGAACCATGAAATGGCGCTATCGGTGCAAAATCTCGATTTTGAACGAGCAGCGGCGCTTCGAGATGAAATTATTGAGCTAGAGCGGAAAAGTTAATGTTTTTGCCGCCACTTATAGAGCCCGTGTAGGGCTAAAATTATTTCTACTAACGCTCGGAGCAGCAAAATATAGGTGCCTGTTACAATATTAAAACCGATAGCAAAAATATGCTGTGTGAGCGAAATCCACCACCCTTTAGCATTTTTTCGTCCCCACAGAACCTGCTTGGTAAAGATAAAAAACCACATCAACACCTCCCACCAAGCCTGGAGTATCCATCCGGGCCAAAACAGGATTAGGCTTACGGTAAACCAGGGAATAACTAGATAATCAGTTAACAGCGCCTTTTTTCGATTTGAGGCTTCCCAATCCCAAATAGTCAAATTTCGAATCCCTAGGAGTAAGGTTGCAAAAGAATTTACTACCGTGAGCCAAAAGCCTTTGTGCCAAAACACAATAATAATACCCAAACAAAAGAGGAGATAAAGAAGCCAGGCCCACCGTTTTTTGAGTGCTAAAAAATAACTGAAATTAAAGACAGCGACTACAGCCATGGCCTCTACTAGCCACAAGGGATTATTAAAATATTCAGAAAGCATTTTCTACAATTTAGCCAGGAGTTCTGAAATATCTTGATGTTGTACCTCTTCAACAAGCGTAGGCGCCCCTTCATCACGGTGTTCTACAGCGTCTAGGAAGTTAGTTCTGTCTGGGTTGTGATAGATCAGCCCCAAATAAAATGGATCTTGTGACAAAGCTATTTCACGAGCCCAAGTGAGATTGCTTGGGTCGTAATTTTCATGTTCGTCAGTTATACGTTTGATGTGCTCTAAGTACCATTCATGAGTGATGAATTTATTGTAGGTGGGACAGGCTTGTAAAATATTGATGAAGGCAAATCCTTTATGGTTGAGCCCTGTGCGAATCGTTTCGGTCATGTGGTCTACATCCGCACTACAGGTTTGAGCCACAAACGAAGGTTTTAAACTCAGCACAACTTCTAACGGATTAAACGGCTCTAGTCCGGTTCCGTCTGGAGCCGCATTCATCTTTTGGCACTTTGGGGTTAGAGCAGAAGGCTGCCCAGTGGTGAGCGCATAGTTTTGATTATCATGCATGATAAAGGTTACCGGATAATCATTCCGAACCGCATGACACAAGTGACCAATCCCTTCAGAAAAGGTAGCTCCATCTCCGGCTTCGGCTATGACATGCATTTTGTGGTTAGCAATTTTAAACCCAGCCGCGAGGGGTAAAACACGCCCATGCAGCCCATGGATAGTGTGGCCCTCAATTTTGTCCGAACCATTCCCAGAACATCCTACATCGTAACAAAACAGCACTTCATTTCGTGAAATATTTTCTAGGGTTAGGGCTCGCTTTAGGGCATTTTGGATACCATAATTTCCACAACCTCCACACCACCAGTTGATAGTTTCATCACGAGTAGAGAAAGATTCATGTAAGTCTTTTTTGTTAATGAGAGCCGATATTTGTGATGGATCCATTTTTAGTAGTTAGTGTCTTTAGGTTCTTCGGAATTTTCATCTGAAGATGCTTCTTTTTTGCCCATCCACCCGAATGGCTTTTTTACCAAATTGCCCACTTTCTCAGCTCCAGACTTGGTCGCGTCGAAGCTAGACTTACCAAAGGCTTTAGCACTCCCAGCCATGCCGGCATTGGTACCAGTAGAACTCTTTCCTTCTTGGTTTTGCAGGATGTAGGTTTCTAAATCTTCTAAAAAAAATGGGCGCCCATTCCATTTCAGTAACTGCCCAGCAAAGTGATGTTCAGTGTGCTGCTGGATGAGGCTTCCCAGTTGGCCGGAATGATTTCCTTCAACCAGATGCACATTTTTATTATCTTTAAAAAACTGTTTCAACTTTTCAGTTTTGAGTGGCCAGAGGTAGCTGAAGTGTAAATAGTTTACTTTTCGTCCTTCTTTCTCATGCTCAGCAATAGCGTCTAACATAATGTTTTTGCTGCTGCCCCAACCTACGAAGGAGATATCGGCATCAGCCACTTCCCCATAAACTTCTGGCTCTGGGGTATGCGCTTTAATGATTTCGAGTTTTCGGCATCGTTTTTCGTACATATGCCCGGCACTTTCTTCTTCGTCCAAGGTTCCATCTGGGCCGTGTTCGTCTCCATTAGCGAAGTAGTAAGCCTCGCTCGATCCTGGAATCCAGCGTTTGGAAACGCCGCTTTCGGTTAAAGCGTAACGATCTGTGTTTTTAAGATTTTTAAGGTCGTCTCCCTCAACGAGCCCTCGTTTGATCATAATTTTGTTTTGTTCAAAGGGTTTTATGGTCACCAGGGTTTCAGCAATGTTTTTATCCGAGAGGACAATCACCGGAATTTGGTACTCCTCGGCAAAATTAAAAGCGTGTTGAATGAGATCAAAACAGTCTTCTGGATCGCTTACGCCAATCACCATCCGAGCAAACTCCCCGTGTGAAGAATAAAGGGCTAAATTTAAATCTCCTTGCCCAGTCCAAGTAGGGAGCCCTGTGCCCGGGCCGGGTCTTTGCACGACAATACAGACGAAGGGCGTTTCGATAATTCCAGAAAGACTAACGGTTTCGGTCATCAGGTCGTACCCTCCGCCAGAAGTGGCACACAAAGCGCGGGTTCCCGCGTGCATAGACCCTAGGGTTAAGTTAGCCACGGTGATTTCATCTTCTCCTTGCTTTACGACATAACCGAACTCTTTTTGGTGGTTAGCCATGTGGGTCAAAATAGAACTAGAAGGGCTCATTGGATAAGCATAATAAGCCCGAACTCCAGCCTGGATAGCCCCTAGAGCCAGACTGTAATTCCCGTCAATAAAGATTGTTTTTTCATTGTTTTCTGGAAGGGCTAAAGGTTTTAGAGATTCAGAGCGTTCGTATCCAAGGCGAGCACACTCAATATTTGGGGGAATGATTTTTGGCTTATGAGCAAATTGCGCTTGGATTTCTGCTTCTAGGTTTTCAAATGGCAGACCTAAAACCTTCCAGGTCATTCCCAGCAAAACGGTGTTTTTCATAAGATGATTGCCGCCGGCTTCTTCGGTAACTTCACGGGCATTTTGATGCACTACTTTGGCGTGTTTTTTTTCGGCTTTATCGAGGATTTCTTTAATCCCATTGAGTCTTTCATATCCGTGAATAAGGATTCCATTTTCAGATAAGGTATCAATGTAATGAGCCATGCAGGGTTTATCTATGGCCACCATGATATCGGGAGTTTGCGATAGAGCGTGAATTTTTTTGGTTGAGAGATTGAGGGTAAAACAAGAAGTACCGCCTTTGATCAAAGAGGGATATTCTCGATCCGCTACAACATAAAATCCGAGATTTTCGAGTCCCTTAGCCAAAATGGTTCCAGTAGAGAGCAAGCCCCCATATCCTGAATGCCCCACAACGCGTATACGAACTCTTTCCATGTTTAAATTTTTGTAATAAGTGTATTAGTCCAATCCTTAACCTTATTTTCTAGCTGAGGGAGTGGAGATTTGTTAATTTTCAGAGCCTCACACAGGAGGGTCCCCTTATGGCTTTTAACATACTCCTCCAAAATATTGGCCGATTCAATATTATAATCTGTATCATACCGAGAGTCCCCTAATCCGACTACGGCGCAGCGCTGCCCCTGAAGATCTAAGTGTTGAATTCTCGGCCAAAAGGATTTTTTAAAGTGATCTTCTAGTTCTCCGTGCTCATAAGTAGAACAGCCTAAAATAAGGAGGTCATGGCCCGTAAGATGGTCTTCTGGAAAGTGTTCACACCGATGGATGGCTACCTGGTGTGCGGCTTCTTGGAGTAAAACGGCAATATATTCACAGACCATTTTGGTATTTCCACTGTTGGAACCGAAAACTATTTGTATGTTTGCCATTTGTGTTCGAATTTATTTTCGCGAAAGTTGGCTAAATCACCAGAAAAAGTTACAGAATTGTGCTTGACGCGCTTTATTTTCTGATCAACAATTAAGTGTAAAAAATACAGTTGATAAAAAACATAGTTCATGTATAATACAAGGTATTTGTTTTAAACTCTTAAATGACCAAACTTATCAAACTTCATAAACGAAAATTTGTTTTAGGACTCGCAATCTTGGCTTTATTTGTAGGATTTAAGGTTTTACAACACTCTAAAGGGCCTGAAAAAGAAGCGCAACAAGAAACAAACCAAACCGGAGCGGTAGAAAAGCAAGCGAGCACCATTTCTTTTGGGAGTTGGGATCCAGAGGCTTTTAGGGAGGTTTTGGGAACGGTTGAATCAGATAGCGAGGTGAATGTTAAAGCGGAGCTTTCAGGAACCATCGATTCGGTTTTAGTAAAGGTAGGTGATACTGTCGGGAAAGGACAAACAATTGCTCGCTACAAGATTGCTGGAGACCCGACAGCTATTAATTATCAAAGTGCACTCAATAGTTTACAAACGACCAAGCTTTCTTCAGAAAATAGTGTTAGATCTTCTGAGATCGCTCTCCAGAACGCTAAAGATTCTTTGGCTCAGACTATCGCTCAACAAGACCAAACTTATGCTCAGGCTTACGAAGCCCTAAAGGTGGCGGCTCGAAATACAGAAAATGTGATTGCCAATGCGTTAGATGTTTTGGATCAGTTTTTGCTCTACTCAAACAAATATCGGTTTAACCAAGCCCTTTCTTATTACCGAGTAGGCAATAATAATACAATTGAAGAGTCCGCACTAAAATCCATAGCGGGGCAGAAATACCAAGAATTTAAAAGGCTTCAGGATCTTCCCTACAAGGCGACCGAAGCCCAGGTTATTAGCTATGCTAACGCCCGGCTTAATGTAGCTAAGGATTTGAGAGAGGCGGTAACGCGCCTAGAACAGCTGGTTGAAAAATCTACTATTTCTGACAATCTTTCAGAAGCGCAAAAACAAACATTTGTAGCCAGTGTGGAAGGCTTGCAGTCCCAAATTAATGGCGAGGTTTCCTCGCTGCAGTCTCAAATAGAATCAGCCAAAGGGGTTCGTGAACAAGTGCGGCTTGGCATCTTAAATGCCCAAAATGCCGTTAAAAGTGCAGAGCAAAATCTAGAACTCGCTCAAGCGCAGGCCGACGCCAGCGTGATTGGGGCGCAAAACCAAGTAAACTTAGCAGCGGCCTCACAAGCAGATTTATATGTAAAAGCGCCTATTGCTGGAAAAGTTTCTGAAAAAACAGTCAATGTGGGAGATTTAGTAAGTCCAGGGAGCCCCCTGTTTTCAATTGTGAATGAACAAGCCAATAAGAAAGTAGTAGCTTTCCTCACCCTTGAAGAATGGGAAAGTGCTAGTAAGGCAGACACCGTTGAAGTGAGAGTAGGAAATCAGAGTTATGCTGTAACGGATATTTTTCTCAGTCCGAAGCTCAACACTCAAACCCAAAAAGTACTGGCGGAGTTCACGATTCCAGGAGGCATAACCTTAGTAGGGAACTTGGCCAAAGTTTTGGTGCCATTTGGATCTAGCAACGAGAATCCCAACATGGTCCCTTTCTCGGCTGTTTCCTTTGAACCAGATGGAGCTGAGGTGTTAGTCTTAGGGGCGGATAATATTGCGGAAAGAAGAAAAGTTCAGGTAGGAAAAGTAGTAGTCAGCAGTATTGAAATTATAGGCGGATTAGAACCAGAAGACCAAGTGGTAGAGTACTACAAAAGAGCTTTGCCAGGGGAGCGAATAGTTCATGAAAAAGTAAAAAAAGTAAAATCGGTGAAACTTTCTAGCCAATTCACCGATGAAGAAATCATCCAAATGATTGGAGGAGTTCAGGAAGTTGATGCTGAAAAAATAGAGCTGGCAAGGGCTCTTATTGATGATCCAGAATTTTTAGAATTTATGGAAATCACCGAAGAAGATGTGGCCAGCCTAAAAATCGACATGCCAGAATCAGAGGAAGAAATAAAAGAAGTATTCGGTCAGTTTCTTAACTAATGTCACAAAACCTTTCTCAGCTTTGGACCTTTTTTCTCGAACGATTTCGGGTGACGTTATTGTTTAGCCTGTTGTTTTTCATTTTTGGGCTCTTTTCTTACAACTCTATGCCGCAAGAAAATACGCCAGATATTGAAATTCCTATCGTTGTTGTAACCACTATTTGGCCAGGGGCTACTGCCGAAGACATGGAAAACCTAGTAACCGATAAGATTGAAACAGAGATTAAAAATGTTGATGACTTAAAAGAGTATAGCTCTACCTCAGCCCCAGGAATTTCCAGCATTGTAGCTGAGTTTGAGATTGGGACTGATATGACCGAAAATACCAACAAAATTGAAGATGCGGTTGATGATGCTCTGCCAAAATTGCCGGACTCTCTGCCTGATGATCCAAATATTGAACAGGCTAATATCTCCTCTGTCCCAATTTTAACATTGGCACTTTCTGGAGACTACGCTTATTCGCAGCTCAAACAATTTGCCGAAAACCTTTCAGATGATTTAGAGACTATTGACGGGGTTAAAGAAGCCCGACTTTCTGGAGTGCCAGATGAACAATTCCACTTTTATATTGATCCAATTAAGCTCCAGGGGCTTGGGCTTTCCTTGGATGAGGTGACGCAAAAGATTCGACTCGCCCACCAAGACATTCCTCTTGGAGCGATTAAAGTTAGGGGAGAATCTGTGGATGTAAGAATTTCTGGAGAAATAGAATCGGTTCAAGAGTTTATGACTTTACCTATCCAAACCGCCAATGGACAAGTCATTCGGCTTGAAGATATTGGAGAAGTTCGACGGGAGTTTGATGAACTCACTGTTGAAAAATTTATTTCCACAGGGAGTCCTTCAGAACGTTTCGTGGCGATTGATATTCTTAAAGCAGAGACCAAAACTAATATCCCAAAAACGGTCGAAACCATTTTAGAAAAAGTAGAAGAATACAAGAACGAAGGCCTTTTTCCAGCCAACTTAAAAACCAATATTGTCTTTAACTCGGCTGAAGATATTGAAAAAAGTTTAGGAGAACTATTTGATAGTGGGTTCCAGACACTTCTTGTAATTGGTATTGTACTGCTCTTGGCTTTGGGGTGGAGAGAGTCCATACTCGCTTTTGTGGCGGTTCCATTAACGCTGCTTATGGCGATCATGGGACTGTATTTGATTGGAGAAACCTTTAATTTTCTTTCGCTTTTTGCCCTAGTGCTTGCGTTGGGGCTCTTGGTAGATAATGCCATTATTATGACCGAAGGAATCTCAGAAGGGATTTATGCCAAGAAGATGACTCCACTGGAGGCCGCAAAAGACTCCTTATATCAATTTAGATGGCCGGTAATCACTGGGACGACGACGACCATGTTTGCCTTTGTGCCAATGTTGTTTATGATTTCAGGAATTTCTGGGGAGTTTATTGAGGGGATCCCCAAAACGGTAATTTTGGTGCTCTCTGCTTCCCTCTTTGTATCCCTGTTTATTTTGCCGGTATTCGGAGTGATGTTTTTTCACTTATTCCCGCCACAGTCTCATAGAGACCCAAAAATTATGAACAAGGCGAAGTCATACTACCAAAAATTTATGATCTACATCTTTGCCAAAAAAAGAAGAGTTTATGCAACGCTAGGCTTGTCTTTTTTGACGATGATATTCGCGTTTTGGCTTCCCGCCACTGGCAGGGTGTCAGTGGAGATTTTCCCCCCATCAGATGAAAACTTTTTTACAGCTTCTATTGAGGCTCCAGCCGGAACAGACTTAGAAACGATGAAGGCTTTATTGCCAGAAGTAGATGCCGTGTTTCTTCCTTATTTTGAAGAAGAGGATAGATGGCTTAAAAATTTCCAAATATCTGTCGGTGAATTTTCTCCCTATGACCCAAACAATGATGGGCGTAATGGAAGTGTTGGGTCTAATGAGAATGTTATTGGGATCACCATTAATCTTTTTGATAAAACGGAGCGAAATATTTCGTCTCTAGATCTTTCTCCAAAAGTTCGTGAAGATCTAAAAGCCGCATTGCCCGGCTATCTAGATGTTAAAATTTCAGAAGTACAATCAGGGCCTCCAGGAGGAGACCAGCCTATCAAAGTGGAGATGACGAGTGAAGACGTTAACCGCCTCAATCTGCTTGTAAAGGAAATGGGGAAAAGTCTGGAATCAATGACACTCCCCAATGGGGCTAAACTTAAAAATATTTCTGACAACCAAGGAGATCCAGTGCCCCAAATGACGTGGCGATTTGATAGAGAAAAATTAGACCGATACAATCTTACTCCAGGTTCACTTCAACAAACCCTGCGAGCGGGGATTGAAGGTATTACTATTTTAGAAATCAGTGAAGGCACTGAAGAAATTGACGTAGATGCGCGGTTTGATTTCCAAGGAAATCGAATCTGGGAAAATCCAGAATCACTCGATATTTTATCTCAAATCCCAATCAAAACCCCAACAGGCGACTTTATCAAGCTTTCTGATGTAGCGGATTTTAAAATTGTATTAGAGCAAACCAGCTTCAAACACCTAGACGGAAAAAGAACCATTTCTGTAGGAGCCGCTATTGAAGGTTCAGCTACAGCGGCCCAATTTACTCCACAACTCGAAGAAGCCATTGCCGCTCTATCAACGCAAGCGGGAGATCAAGTAAACATTGGAGGGGATAATGAAGAGTCCTCTCGGTTGGTTACAGAGATGGGATTGGCCATGCTTTTGGCGGTATTTCTCATTCTGGGAGTACTGATTTTACAGTTTGATTCTTTCCTTGAAGCCGGAGTGATTATTTCACTCCTTCCCCTTTCGCTTACGGGAGTGTTCCTTGGGTTCTGGCTTTCTGGAACACCGGTTTCTTTTCCGACGATGATTGGGATTGTGGCGCTGGCAGGAATTATTGTAAATGATGCCATTGTGCTTATTTCTCAGATCAATACCAACAACCGAATTATTCCCAATAAAATAGAATCGTTTATTGAATCTGGAACTTCACGAATGCAGCCAATTATTTTGACCTCTATTACGACTATTTTTGGGTTACTTCCGCTGGCACTTTCTGATCCCATTTGGGAAGGGCTTGGTTTGGCTATTATCTATGGAATGACTTTGGCGACATTCCTTACAGTCGTATTAGTACCGTGTTTAATTATTTTCTTTGAAGACTTTAATAGTTTTGTTTTTCGGATAGTAATCTGGCCGTTTAAATTTTTTAGAAGAAATGTCTAGTTCGGAGGGAGTCCCTAAAAAAATTTTGGATGAAGGCTTACGTGTTAGCAATTTAGAATGAGTTAAGCCTGGGGATTTAGTTGAAGCTAAGCGAGACGTTAGAGGTTCGGTAGAAACCTTAGTAAAGGGCGTTAAATATCGTGTTGAAAAATTTGTACCTTCAGATTTAGGAACTTGTACAAGGCATTTGCGTTTAAAGTTAGAAGGGCATCAAGGGAATTTTAATCTCAAACGTTTTAAAAAGTGTTAAAATTTGAAAGTGAAAACTGATCAGTCCAGAATTGATTTTTTAGACGGAAATACTTTTGATTCAGAATTTTTACTATTTGAAAATATTATCGTTGATCGAGGTTCTAAATACTCGGTGAGTGGAGGGACTATTCAGAATCGAGAGGAAGCTAAAGCGTTTCTAAAACGGCTTAAATCAGATAAGAAGTATGCAAAAGCTACCCATAACACCTGGGCGGCACGGATAAGTAAGAGTGGGCAGATTTGGGAAACCAAAAACGATGATGGAGAAACGGGTGCGGGGGCAGTAATTCTCCGAATTTTACAAAAAGAAAACTATACCAACTGTATTGTGGTGGTAACGCGTTGGTTTGGCGGGAAAAAACTTGGAACAGATCGTTATAAACATGTTCAAGAGGCGACTAAGTATCTGATTTCCAACCACTAATTTTTACCAAGTGCAACCTTTATTTTTCGTAAAGTAGCTTTTGATCTTTCTTGAGCACGGAGGACCCTAACTTCAATCTCCTTTACCATTTCTTTTTTAAGTCTTGATAGAAGCTCTTTCTCTTTTTCAGAAACTCGCCCCCCCTTCTTGGGTCGAATGTCTCCAAATCCTTTTACTCTTTTTCTTAGGTATTTGACAGCTTCTTCCATTCTCGATTCACCTTTGTTTAGATGGTTCAAGAATTGTATAGCCATTATTTCCTCTTTGCGATCGGTAGAGTTTAGTTGATTCCTCACAATTTCTTCAGAATTGGCAATGAGGTTTTCCATGGAGTCAGCTTCTTCACTGGGATTTTCAGACACTGATGGATCGTCGAAATGTTCTTCGATTGATAGATCTTTCATTATTTTCTTTTTACAACTTTTTATGTCTTTGTCAAAAACTTTACTTTTTTAGTGTTTCTAATAGATTCGAAGCCTTAGTATGAAGCAAGTAAAAATCTTCGGAGCGAGACAAAAAGTACACCATGCAGAACTCGTGGAAAAGTTTTTGTGCCAAATTGTAAAAGACCCCCCAAAGTCAGGAAAAAAATTAGAACAAAAAAAGTATGAATTTTCAGCCAAAGAACAAATTCCTACTATACAAAATCGGGATTTAATTGTGGTAGCCAGACTGCGAGATTACAAGCTTCCAAGTGGACTAGAAAATCTGCTTAAAAAACGTTCAGTGAGGACTATTTCTGGGGTTTCTCCGATCGGGATTTTGACTAAGCCGTACCCGTGTCCTGGGCGATGTGTGTACTGTCCTACCGAGGATCGGATGCCTAAGAGTTACATGTCTAACCAGCCAGCAGCCGCGAGAGCCGTACGGAACAAATTCCATCCCTACAAACAAGTTTTTAATCGCCTTACGGCTTTGCAAGAATCGGGGCATCCAACCTCTAAATTAGAAATTATTGTGATGGGAGGCACGTGGAGTTTTTTGCCGCATAAATACCAAAGCTGGTACATCAAAAAGTGTTTTGATGCTGCCAATGAATTTGGAATGACCGAAAGCCAAAAAAAAGCGTATCGCAAAAAAACGACAACGCTCAAAAAATCACAAGACTGGAACGAAACCGCTGATCATAGAATTATTGGACTAACCCTAGAAACGCGACCAGATTTTATCAATGAACGAGAGCTCGTGCGTATGCGTCGATATGGATGTACACGTATTGAAATTGGAGTACAAACGCTAGACGATGAAGTCCAAAGATTGACCAAACGAGGACATGATAGACGTCATGTCATCAAAGCCATGAAGTGGATGAAAGACTTCGGGTTCAAAATCTGCTGGCACCTGATGCCCGGGCTTCCGGGAACGACTCTAGAAAAAGATCTCAAATGGATGGAAGAAGTGTTTACCAATCCAGATTTTTGTCCAGATTTTGTAAAAATTTATCCATGCGTGGTCTTAGAAACCGCTGAGCTTAAAGAATGGTGGGAAGATGGAAAATATGAACCCTACCGAGATGCAGAATTGGTAAAATTACTCACACAGTTTCAAATATTTGTGCCTGAGTGGACACGGATTATGCGATTGATGCGAGATATTCCAGTCAGCAATATTTTAGATGGAGCTAAATTTTCGAATCTCCGCCAAATTCTCCAAAACCAACCAGAGAAACTAAAAGAAATTGTCGGAGAAGACTTTTACCAAAAGCACAATCTCAAAGAAAAAAGCTATATTTTCCGAGACATTAGAGCCCGAGAAATTGGATTTGCGGATCTTCAAAAACATCCACAACTTAAAGAGTGCAAACTAAAAATTGTACGTCGAGATTACCAAGCCAGTGAGGGGTTAGAGACTTTTCTTAGCTTTGAAGATGAAACGGAAGAACATTTATTTGCTTTGCTCAGGCTCCGGAAACCTAGTGATCAAAAATTCCATCATTTCCGATCGGTCTTTCACAAGGCAGCATTTATCCGAGAAGTGCATTCTTATGGAGGAGAAATTTCTGTGGGAAAGGGGGAAGGGCTTGGGCAACATCGAGGGCTTGGCAAAAAACTTATTGCAGAAGCCGAACGTATTACTAAAGAGGAATGGAAACTAAATCGCATAACTATTATTGCTGGGATTGGTACCCGAGAATACTACAAAAAATGGGGCTATGAATGTGTTAGCACGTATATGACGAAAAAATTATCATGAAAGAAAATCGTCGTGCCCTCTTAACCGTCCAGGGGCTTTCTATGCTTGGGCAGGGACTTATTGGAATCTTCTTTCCGTTTTTTGTACAGGAAAATTTTGGATTAGAAATATGGCAAACGATAGGATGGTTTGCGCTTTTGCAAATAGCCTTTGGATTGCTTGTTTTTCCTATTAATTACTGGGGAGTTAATAGTCTGGGGGCTCGAAAAATGATTCGTATTGGGCTCTGTTTTGCGGCTTTGTTTTATATTATCTTAGGTTTAGAGTTGGCTAGTCCACTGATGTTTTGGGTTTTGAACTTTTGTTTTGTGTGTTTTTTGGCCTTTTTTTGGCCTTCATACCACTTTCTTACTATTCAGGCGACGAAAGACAAAACACGTGGAAATTACTTAGGAAACTTTCAGGCTCTCAGTGTAGGAGTAGGTTTGGTAGCGCCGGTGCTTACTGGTTTTTTACTAGAAATTGATAAAGCTCAATATATTTTGGGAGTAGCGGTAGCGTGTTTTGTAGGAGCCATGATGTGGACACAGCTTTTACCCCCTACTCATGCCAAAGTTCACCCTTGGAGCACCAGTCGTAAAATGATTGATGAAGTGTTTTTCAAAACCGGAAGATACTGGGGGTTTTTAGCCGAAAGCATGATTGATATAACGATGTGGATACTGTGGCCTATCTACTTCAAAGCCGTAGTGGGAACTTATACGGTGATGGGAGCCGTGACTTCATTTACCGCTTTTTTAGAAATCTTTACCTCTAAATATATTGGAAAAAAAACAGACAAAGTGGGAGCCCGAAAAATGCTAAAACTTGGATGCTGGACTCGGTGTGCAGACTTATGTTTACGGGCCGTTTATATGAAGTTCAGTACTCTACCAGCAGTAGTGGGGATTCAAGCTTTGGGTTCTGTTCTTGGGCCAGTTTCCCAAATCTCTATAGAAAACCTAATTTATGACAGAGGAGAAGAACAAAAAGATAAAGAGCTAGACTTTATGATTATTCGAGAAATATTTCTAGGGATAGCACGCGGGTTATTTTTGATCCCGGTGATTGTTCTAGCTTGCTATCTAGAGCCGCTGTGGCTTGGAGTGGTCTTTATTATTGCGGGGTTGAGTGCTTTTGGATTTAGGAAGTTGTAGGAATTGACAAAAATTAATTCAAAACTACACTCATTTTCGCTTTTTAAGCGTTCATATGTGGGCCGGTTGCGGAGCGGTCAAACGCAGCAGACTGTAAATCTGCCGGCTTAGCCTTCGGGGGTTCGAATCCTTTCAGTCCAACTTCCACAAAGGAATGGATTCACCAGAATTCTGGGAAGAAATTAGAAAGCTCAAATACAGCTGGCCGACATAAATCTTTCACATCACGGTATACAAATTTCTAACGGGTAGTTAGCGAAGTGGCCAAACGCATCTGACTGTAAATCAGACGACTCTGTCTTCGGGGGTTCGAATCCCTCACTGCCCACCACAAGCGCCTTTCCGTCATTCGGGAGGGCTTTTTTGATTCTCATTTTATGTCATCTATACCATTCGGAAATCGCCCAAATCAAAGCGGAAAAATTATCTCTGGATGGTATTATGATAAAAAAAGTTTAGACCCACACTTTGGTCTATTTAAGAAGCTTGAAGTGTTTCGATATTTCAAGAGTGCTGAATTACCTGACATAGTTAAATTTGTGAATGGTAGATTTACTCCAGCACCTGACTATTCGCTACTACCTAAGTCGATGCGGTTAGTTTTGGCGTTTGATAAAACATATTATCGAAACAAAGGGGGCAGAATGCAGACCTTTGACGCCGCCCATCTTGACCGAGCAAATTTACTTCCGCCAGATGAGTACATCTATGAAAACCTTTTTATGTTGCCAATTGTCCATCGTGGAGCCTTCTATCTCGTGAGAATCTACCATCTAGCTTTAGACAGAGATAATCGTGACCAAATTAAACTGGAGATTACGTTCTTTGATGATGACCCCAAAGATAGACGTGGTTACAAAGCTAACCGCTTAAAGACCACTAAAAAAATTAACGCTATGCAGGAAATAATAAACCGCTTTGATAAACAGTTTAAGCATGGAGAATTCTTAGACCACACGAGAGATAAATTGACCATACTAGGTTTAAAACACTGGAGAACCAAGGAAATGAAAAGTATTTACGAGCAAGATTAACTTAGGCCGCAAAAAGTAGTACTAAGATTAGCCTTTAAGCCTTTTATAGCTAAATAGGCTTGTCCACCGGGGGGAGGCGTAAAATTTAGTAGTTTTTCTTACCTTGAAATATATTGACAAAATAAAAAATGAAAATATCAAGAAATAGATGGCAGAATACTTGGAGGACCCTTGCGAATCTAAACTTAGTGAAGCCTACGACGTTCTACAACAGGTTGAGGATTTTGATGAAGGTGAGATAACGCTTGTAAATACTGCTACCGGAAAAACTCAAACGATTTTAGTGAGGCGTGACAATAAAACTATAATTTTTGTGCTTCCTGATGGTTCTGAGTGCTTTTATGCAAGTGGCTTTAAAACCTGGTTTGACCAGAACAAATTTGATGCCTTGAGGATTGCTTCAAAGGATTTAAAAATTCAGGAATCCGAAACTGATTTAGAACCGTTATCAGAACTACTAGAAATTATCCGCAGAAAACGAAAAAATTTAACAACGTGCCTTGCGGCTCGGCTAAAATCAGTAACTGTAGAGGAATTACCTCGCCTAGTTCTCGCTCAGGCTTTGAGTTGTTTAAGGACTAAAAAGCTTAATCAAGTACAATTACTTCAGATACTAGAGTCGGCTGGCTATTTAACGGTTATCGCTTGTGAGTTAGCTGAATTTGAAAATTCAGATCTTATTGATGACATACGAAAACAATGTTCTAAGTTTGAGATAGACAGGTTAAAGACTTTTTTTAAAGACCACAACAAAGAAATAACCAAGGAGTCTACTAAACAAAAAATTATTAAGGCAATTTTTTATGGAAGTTGGGCACATTTAGCGGCTTGGAGTGTTAATGAAGAATCTTATCACCAATTATTTCCAAAACTAAATCACTTGCTAGAGGTCGCCACTAAGTCTGATGGAAATCATCGAATAAAAGTCCTCAAAGCTAACCGAAAGTTGATTCGGGAATTAGACTTAACGGGTTCTGATATTGGTCAACTGTGTAGATATGGAGACTTGGAAGCGAAACTAAAAGCCCTCGAATCTAACCAAGAGTTGATTCGGGAATTAGACTTAACGGGTTATGCTATCGGTCAACTGTGTTTAACTGGAGACTTGGAAGCGAAACTAAAAGCCCTCGAAGCTAACCGAGATTTGATTCGGGAATTAGACTTAACGGGTTCTGCTATCGGTCAACTGTGTTTAGCTGGAGACTTGGAAGTGAAACTAAAAGTCCTCAAAGCTAACCGAAAGTTGATTCGGGAATTAGACTTAACGGGTTCTGCTATCGGTCAACTGTGTTTAGCTGGAGACTTGGAAGCGAAACTAAAAGTCCTCGAATCTAACCGAGATTTGATTCGGGAATTAGGCTTAACGAGTTCTGCTATCGGTCAACTGTGTTTAGCTGGAGACTTGGAAGTGAAACTAAAAGTCCTCGAATCGAACCAAGATTTGATTCGGGAATTAGACTTAACGGGTTCTGCTATCGGTCAACTGTGTTTAGTTGGAGACTTGGAAGTGAAACTAAAAGTCCTCAAAGCTAACCAAGATTTGATTCGGGAATTAGACTTAACGGGTTATGCTATCGGTCAACTGTGTTTAACTGGAGACTTGGAAGCGAAACTAAAAGCCCTCAAAGCTAACCAAGATTTGATTCGGGAATTAGACTTAACGGGTTCTGCTATCAACTGTGTTTCGCTGGAGACTTGGAAGCGAAACTAAAAGTCCTCGAATCTAACCGAGAGTTGATTCGGGAATTAGGCTTAACGAGTTATGCTATCGGTCAACTGTGTTTAAATGGAGACTTGGAAGCGAAACTAAAAGTCCTCGAATCTAACCGAGAGTTGATTCGGGAATTAGGCTTAACGAGTTATGCTATCGGTCAACTGTGTTTCGCTGGAGACTTGGAAGCGAAACTAAAAGTCCTCAAAGCTAACCAAGAGTTGATTCGGGAATTAGACTTAACGGGTTATGCTATCGGTCAACTGTGTTTAGTTGGAGACTTGGAAGCGAAACTAAAAGTCCTCGAAGCTAACCAAGATTTGATTGGAGCTTTAAAGCTATCAGGCTATAGGTTAGGGCTTTTTTTTGATTCGGCTCAAGAAAAAGTTATCCAAGAAAACTTACAGATGATTTCAAAGCTTAAACAGGCTTTGGATAAAAATGCTTCTTTTGATGCTGAAGCTAATAGTACAGTTTTCCCTCAAATATTCACCAAAGCTTTAGCCGGTTATGTCGTAACTCAGAAGTGGCGACTTGGCTCTAAAGAATTCAGAGAACTTGAGGCTTTCTTTGGTTCAGCAGATTTTAGGGAACTGTTTATTCAAACCAGCGGAAAAACAACAAAAAAACTTAAAGCTTATATAGAGACGCTAACAGGTAATCCAAATTTTCAGTATCTTCTCCTTACTTACTTGACCGGAAACAGGTCAATTGGGCAAAAGCAATGGGCTATGCTTAAAAAGGTTATTAGTGGTACGGGAAGGGAGTTTTTTCCGTTTGTACCTATGGCCACCGGGCGAGATGGAAAGCCACTACCAGATGATAGAAAGGCTGGTTTTGCAGACAACATTGACTTAGAAGAGAGTGTTATTAAAAATTTAGACACAAGTATCATATTAAAATCATTTTTTAATACATGTCGGATGGCCCTCACTGAAGACGAAATTCAGAGCATGAAATCTTTTATAAGAGGTTTAGATAGAGATCTTGATATTTCTTTTTTAGAAACACTTTTGACTGTGTTCGGCAATGCTGAAATGCTAAAACAGTTTTTACTTGGAGAAATGGAGGCGAGCCAGATTGAAGCTCTCTCTGAAAACCTTCAATTGACAAAGTAACGGCCTTTCTATAAAACTGATTGTAGTATTTAGTTCTTTCCAGGACAGGATTAACTAAAGATTTATTGGGTTCGAGTAGCGTACTGTCCGTCCCACCATTTAAAAACATCAGACTTCTGTCTGGTTTTTTTAAAGTTGATATAAAGCTATTCCTGTCGCAATAGAAACATTCAGTGACCCTTTTTGCCCATGCATTGGTATTTCCAGGTGGGTATCGGCAAGTTTTAACAGCTCAGGCGTTATACCATCAACTTCATTACCGACAATGAGGGCGATATTTTCGTCTTGGTTTTCGTATTCCAAAATGTTTTGAGAGCTACTTGTTTGCTCTAAAGCCAAAACCTTAAAGCCTGCTTCCTTTAGTTTTTGTACACAATTAGCAGGATCTTCATTTTGTTCCCAGTTGAGGAATGCTTCCGCGCCTAAAGAAACTTTTTCAATCCTTCGGTCTGGTGGTGTTCCGGTATAGCCGGTTAAATACACCTTGTCCCAACCAGCTCCATCAGCTGTCCTTAGGATAGAACCGACGTTGTGCAGAGATCGAATATTTTCTAAAATAATAACACGCATAAAAAAATCCCAGGTTAACACCCGGGATTTAAGTTATTTTTGAGATTTAATCAATTATTCAGCCTTATCTGCAGCTTCGATTTCTTTGTCTACTTTAGATTTGGCAGCTTCTTTAGCTTCCTCTTCCTTTTTTGCTTCTAGTTCTTTCTTTTGTTTCGGCGTAAGTTTTTTGTTCTTCACGTGTTTACCTTCTCCAGCTGCATGAGCTTCTCCTTTTTTGTGAGTAGCTGCCACTTTTTCAGCTTTGAAAGTTTCTTCTTTCCCATTAAGGCGAGCCCATTTTTTAAGGGTTTTGATCGCTTTAGCAGAGAGCTTCATCTTTTCTACTTTTCCCGTTTCTGGGTTGTACATTTTTTTAGTAAAAATGTTCGGTTTAAACGTTCTTTTAGTCGCCTTGAGCGAGAAAGGACGATTGTTACCTGAAACAGGTTTTTTGCCGGTCATTTGACATTTTCTAGTCATTTTTCTTATTTAAGCCGGGCGATAGTATGAAAAAATTGCTATACGTCAAGAGATTTCAATCTCCTCTAAAAACCTACATATTCTATAGAACCACGATCTTCAGACAACCTAATCGGAAAACCTTGCAAGAGAAATCAATTAATTATATTCCTTTCAGCCTGAGCAAGACTAGATAATTTTGGGCAAGCCAGAATTCTAAAATCGAATGAAAAACTCCTCAGCCACAACTTTATTGATATTGAGGAAGTTTTGGTGAGGTTTGGGAGCGGTATTGTTGAGGAGGGCTTCAAATATAGATTTATTGGTGTCGAGGCCTCCCCCTTGGATTTCAGAAAAGTTGGGGACACGTTCAAAGCCATAATCCTCGGGGAAGAAGGTGCCAGTGTGAATGTTTTTACCATCCAGCCCCACCATCCAAAATTTTGTAGCACCACCAATAGAAACATCGTCCAGCCCAAAAGCTGTATCATGCACCAGCAGAATGTTTTTGCCTAAGTGTACACAAACTTCCGCTAGTTTTTCTCCTATCTCAATACTGGAAACCCCAGTCATTTGGGCCGTAAGATTTGCTACAGGATTTAAAATTGGGCCCAAGTAGTTGAATATAGTGGGATGAGGAATTTGTTGTCTTATTGGCGCTAAGGGTTTGAGTGCTGGATGAAAGGAGGGTGCGAATATAAAGCTTAGGTTTTGTTTTTGCAGTTGTGTTGCAATAATTTTTGGCGTATCCCCTATGGCATATCCTGCGGCGTCTATAAGGTCAAAACTCCCGACCTTTCCTGAGGCGGCTTTATTTCCATGTTTAGCAATACAAAAGCCTTTTAAGCTTCGAATTTCTGCGTCAGAGTTCATCGTGCCTCGAACGCGTACAGAATCAGTACGCTTTTCTTCAGCCGATAAACCCTTTCTTGAACTTCTGGCTTTTAAGACTTCTGTGGGCTGACCTTGACTCAGCTTAATGGCCAGTGCCGTAGAAAGATTAATCCTGTTTTTCCCTGATCCACCGGTTCCACATACATCAAACACTTTTTTGCCACTATATTGCACTTTTTTCATACGTGACTGTAATTCTTGCACAAATTCTAAAATATCGGCTACAGTTTCACCTTTCTGGTGAAGGGATACGAGGGTTTCCTGAACCTGCTGTGGTTTCGTTTCAGCCATATCGAGAACAAATTGAGCCGTATTCATGAATTGATAAAATTTCTGAGCATTTCCATTCCCGATTTGGTGCCAATAGATTCTGGATGGAATTGTACTCCGTAGATTTGCTCGTCTAACTTTTCAAAAGCCATGATAAGGGCTTCGTCGTCATCAGTTAGGGCCGTTACAGTGAGGGATTGTGGAAAACTTTCCTTGCTTACCACCATAGAGTGGTATCGCATACCTTCAAACCTTTCGGGGAACTCTTGGAAGAGTCCATCTCTTGCTAGAACCTTTATGGGCCACCTTTTGCCATGTTGTGGTGTTACCTTTTCGATTTTGCCGCCAAAAATCTTACCAATCATTTGGTGTCCTAAACACACCCCAAGTACTGGAATCTTACCTCTAAAGTGATTAAATAGTTCTTTTCCGACTCCAATATCTTTGGGATTTTCCACTGTCCCAGGGCCAGGAGAAAACACCAAAAAATCAGGTTTCATTGCATCAGCCTGTTCGATATTTATTTCATCATTCCGCTTTACCGTCACCTCTACACCTAATTCTTGAAAGTACTGAACCAAGTTGTAGGTAAAGCTGTCATAGTTATCAATTAGTAGTAGTTTCTTTTGCATATAAAGTTTATTAATTCATTTTTGAGATTAAGGTCTCGTGGTTTCCTTAAGCGAAAAAATACAGATTTAGGGGGTGGTCCGTGGAGGGGGTAGCCCCCCTTCCACGATGAGCGTATTGAACCAAGTTGTAGGTAAAGCGGTCGTAGTTATCGATGAGTAATAGTTTTTTCATCTAATTTAAGGGTAAATTTTTCTAAAATATTTTTTTCATGGAATAGTGAGTAGTTGTCAGATTCAGTATTTTTGGATTTTCCAAAGATAATTTCTGAAATTTCGGTTTCAATAACTTTAAAATGACGGTCAAAATCGGCCACAATTTTTTGATTTGGAGTCCCTCCATAGATCAAGGACACATGAGGGAGGAAGTTTTGGTATCTGTATTCAGGATGCTGAGAAAAAGGAATTTCATTACAAATAGTTTCGTGAATTTGTTGGAGTCTTGAGGTAGGGTCATAGACCTCGGCAAACACAACATTTGGAAACATATTAATATTTTGGATACGAAGAGGAATAGAAGGGCATGCGGCAAAGATATCTTTGAGTGTTTTTTTGATATACTTAACGTCATTTTTTTGAAAATGTGTACCGAGCCGCCCAGGCAATGCGAGCGTTACGTGCAGGTGTTCTAACGGTGGAATGGTTGGGTTTTGGATATCGAGTTTTTGTATTACCGCCTGTTGTATTTCCGCCAAATGCTGGGTGGTCTCAAGGGGAATTAGTCCGGCAATATAGTGTACAAAGTCCGGCTCTTTTTCCCAGATTTCTGTGCCATATAAAGAGCTATTTTTTTGCCAATTTTGGTTAAATTTTTGGATTTGTGTTTCAATCATGTGTAAAAAATAAATTGGCGAAATTTTAGTCGTTTCGGAGCACGTAGTTAAAAATTTTACAGAGACTTTTAGCTTTATTATGGACTTCTAACCATTCTTTAGATTTTTCAGAATCCTGGACAATTCCGGCTCCAGTTCGGAACCTCGCTATGCCGTCCTTTAGGAAAAAAGACCTAATCGCGATACAAAACTCCATATTGTCATCGGCCGAAAAATAGCCCATGGCCCCACCATATAAATTTCTTGGATTGGATTCGGTTTGGTAGATCAAATCTATAGCTCGAATTTTTGGAGCTCCGGTAAGCGTTCCAGCTGGGAATATAGCTTTGAAAAAATCTATGGTATCAAATTCGTCACGAATCGCCCCCGAAATATCGCTGACCATGTGCATGAGGTTAGCAAAAATACGGCCGTATTTTTCTTTTTCTACATGGATTGATTGCGGTTCGCAGATTTTTCCAAGATCGTTTCTTCCAAGGTCTACCAGCATATCATGCTCGGCGTTTTCTTTTGGGTCTTGAGCCATTTCTTGAAATATGGTGGTGTCTTCTGTTTTGTTTTTTCCTCTATACCGAGTTCCAGCAATAGGACAGTAAACGACTTTTTTACCACGCTTAGAGCCCAGAATTTCGGGGCTAGCACCACAGACCTGGCCGTGCTGTTTGAAGTCAAAGAAGACTAAATGCGTAGTAGGTTCGAGTTTTCGTAAAACTTGGTAGAATTCAAGTCCGTCATGGAGGCCTACATTTTTTCGGAATCCGTTACTGATAATAATTTGAAAAATTTCTCCATTGAGTATTTTTTCTTTGGCCCAGCTCACTTTTTCACCAAAGGTGGCTTCAGTTTGTTCTGATTCGAAAGCCGAAAAATCCAAAAATTTATCTGTTTTAAGCTGATCAAGTTCTACTACTTCTGGCTTCATGGCCCTGGCTTTTTTTAAGATTTTTTTATTTTCAGTGATAAAGTTATCACGTTCTGGAGTGGTTTGGATCGCAAAAATTTTCTTTTGAGCATGATCAAAGGCAAAAAACCGCGAAAACTCGTAAAAAAGAGCGTGTGGATAGTCTGATTCTCGTGCAAATTTGGGTTCGATTTCGCCAAATATTTCAAAATTAAAATATCCTATAAGCCCTCCAGAAAAGGGAAAATTTTTGGGAAAAGGTATAGTTTTGGACAGACTTTTTTTTAGTTTTTCAAAGGAATTTTTGTGACTTTCGATCTCTTGAATAGGAACACAGGCAATGAGTGAAAACTGATTGGAATCATCTGTGAAGCCCGACTCCAGCAAAGCACAAGGGCCTCCAAAGTGGTCTCTAGCACTGCTAAAGACAGAGATAGGAGAAAGCCCTTCTTCATAATCAAAAATTTCTAGTATCATCTGTTTTTCGAAGTTTTAGCTATTATCTTATTCATTTTTTTTTGAGCTTAGGGGCTCGTAAATTTTTGGAGCAAAAAATACGCTTTAAAGGGAAACCGTAGGGTTTAAGCTTTATTTACATACTCAGGAAAAATTTTTGGGAAGATCCCTCTCCCAACTCCAAACTGTAGTTCGGCACTTCCTCTAGAAATCTGCGAAATACTAACCCCTAACTTTTCAGAAATTTCTCTTTGAGGTACTCCTTTCATAAGCATTTCAACAAGCCTATAACGATCACACAAGGTATCGCATTCATTAGGCGTAAAGAAAGCTCTGAAGAAGTTTTCAATCTCCTCCGGATCATTAAAATTTTGCATTTTTTTGCTGATTTCTTTAAGGACTTTGGCTTTGTTGTTTGTCATGGTGTACCGGTTAAGCAGTACAAAAATAGAGGATATTTTTTCGCCGTCAATTTTTTTTAACGTATATTGGGAGGGAGATGAAAATTATAGGGATAGATCCAGGCTTCGAACGGTGTGGTTTTGCTGTTTTAGAAAAGGAAGGGCCAAAAATTAACCTCCTTACCTCCGGAATTATAAAGACAAATAAAAATGCTAAATTTTTAGACCGACAGTCTGAAGTCGCGGATGATTTTCAGGCATTACTTTCAAGATACACCCCTAAAGTGCTTTCGATTGAAGATTTGTTCTTTGTGCAGAATATTACCACAGGCCTCAAGGTAGCTCAGGTGCGAGGAGTTTTAACCTTTTTGGCAAAAGAAGCAGGATGTAAAATAGTAGAACCCAAACCTACAGAGGTTAAAAAAACCTTTTGTGGAGATGGGAAAGCGGATAAGAATGCTATGAAGCGGATGGTAAAAATTATGTTTAACCTTGAGAAAAGTCCTAAAGTTGATGATGTGGCAGATGCGATTGCCATCGCTTATTTTGCAGCACAAAACCTAGATTTTTAGGGATATTTATGGTATAATCGCGCGATGGCTGAAACTCAAAATCAACCCAGCGAAAACAAAGAAGACAAAAAATCTGCATCTTCAATTACCCCCGAACAGGCAGAAGAAAAAGTAACAGAGGCTGTAGATTCGGTGATGTCTCATCCCGGGAATGATAGTTTGATTGAGGAAGATGGAGATATTTTTTGGACGATACAGCAAGTTTCTTGGGGGATCATTAAAACCCTCGCTATCCTGGTATTTTTGCTTTTGCTTATTTGGTTTATATGGAACCCAAGCAGTTTTAAATTCTGGGAAAGGACGCCTCGTTCTGACTTTAATATTGAACTGGGGGAAAAAGAAAAAGGCTTTATGGAGAAACTTTTTGGAGGAGATACTAACGCTGATCAAAAAGAACAAATAGCCGAAAAAGCGATCGAAAATGGAGAAGAGGCAAACACGGCCCCTTCAAAAACCCAAGAAGACTCTACGGCGAAGAACAAGGAAACCTTGGATCAACAAGAATCCACAATTCAAGATATTAATGATGCAGTCGATAGATCGTATCAATTAGAAGCGCAAAGAGTACAGCTTTCTCGAGGAACTATTTCTGAAAGTGTGCAGTGGCTTCGGAGAGCTAAAAATATTGGGGAAATTTCCCTCACCGTTATACGAACCGAATCCCCTTCTGCTCGAGCCCAAAAAGTAGAAGAAATTATTGCTGAAGCCGATTTTTTATTTGTGGATTCGGTCCGAATTCAATCACAATTAGTAGCAGAAAGAGAGGCGTTGTTAGCGGCAGGACAAAACGCCAACGAGTCAATTACTCAAATAGAATCTCAGATTTCACAAGCCTTGTCGGCGTTAGATCCTAATGCGGTAGAACCTCTAGTCGTACAAAAAATTCAACAACAATATATTGCGGCTGAAAACCTTTCACGAGCTAAAATCCGAGATACATTGCTTCGAAACGTTCAAAACTTTGATCGTCTCCTGCGCCAAAAGACGCTGCCACTGTTAACCCCGGCCACGGAGATTCGCGCCAGCTAAACAGCACCCCTAAGTTTTTTTTAGCACGTTCTCTGACCTGAGTGGGCATTTGAATTTTCCGCGGCCAATGAGGGTTAGGGGACTCCAAAATGTCAGATTCTAGGACTTTTATATTTTCATATTGAGGGTAAATAAATTGGTTTTTTTCGGCTAAGTACTGAGCCATCCACGTTTCATTTTGGAGCACAATATCAAAGAAATTTTCTTCAACAGCAGACGATAATTTTTTACTCTTAATTTTTGTGATTTCATCGGATAAAAACTGTTGAAACTCGGCAGTAGAGCCTCCAGTAGGCGCTGAACCAAGATCCGAAACTACAAAAATTTCTTTTTTTGCCGTATGACTTGCGCCCGAATAATCTTCGATGGTTAACTCAAGCAGATAATTTCCAAGGGCCTCAATTTTATAGCTAGGGGGATTTTCTACTTCAGAAAAAATGCTGCCATTGAGTTTCCAGGTGAATGATTTTATATCTTTTGATCCATCAGGATCAGTAGATTCTTGAGCTGTAACATTGAGAAAAAAAGGAGCTCTGCCACGAACTTTTCCACGGCCTTGTATTTTTATCGTGGCCTGAGGGGTTTGGTTTTGAGAAAGATTTGCTTGGCCAGAGGAGCCGTTAAAGTGACGAAAGAAATCCCCCTGGGTATTTGAATCTATGCTGTCTGGGGTTCGAGCCAAAGATTCATTATCAATTAAGTCCTGAATTTCCCTACAGGGGCCTGACCAGTTATTGAGCCCCATATTCTTTTCAACACGCTTCGCTTCTGTTTGGCTCAGAGTTTCATCCTTCCAGCATACAAAGTCTTCGGTCTGTTCAAAACTAGTGCCTTCCCATAAAATTAGCTCCACGGTTCCGGAGCCAGATGATAAGCCACTTTTTTTGTTGCTCTGAAGGGTGTAAGGGTTTGTTTTTTGAGTAATCCCGTAGTCGTTGGTGCCAACGTTAAGGATGATATACTCTCCAGGCTTTACAAAAAAATCGGTATCAAATTTCCAGAGAGAAGTACCATTATGCTTTATTTCTAGATACTTTAGATTTATTTTTTCGGGGCCTGATTTGATATAAACTTCTATAAAATCAATATCATTATTACTAGGAGAAATTTCATTGATGCGTATTTCTGTTTGATCAGAGAGTGTTGGAGACTGCGCATTGGGCAGAAGTTTTGTGTGTGCATATTTTGGGTCCAGGTTCCCCCTAAAAATAAGCGGGAAATATTGAGTTTCTGAAAAATTCCATACCTCACTCCAGGAGCTTCCTTCGAAAGTTCCAGATTTGGTTTTGGGATACTCAGATTGAATTAAAATTTGATCATTTTGATCTAAAATCTGAATGATCCCTCCATCATTAGCTAGATTTAGCGGAGATTTTGTCCATGAAAATAAAGCTCGCTCTGTAAGGTTAAAAGTTAATTCGCCAACTAACTCTGCCCTAGAATCAAACAAAAGACTTTCTGCGTAATCTGAAAATTTTTTAACAGTGCTGCCATTGGATATTTTCCAACCAGAGACATCTAATATGTCTATTTCAGAAACACTAAACTCAAACCATTCTTCCTCCTCATTTATTTTGTGCGGCTGAATTTCAGTTATCTGAAGTGATTGAGCCAAGGTGAAATTAAAAAGTAGAACAAAAAGTAAAAATCTATACATCAAAAAAGCCATACCTCTGGTATTGCTAAATTCAAGAATTAGTTTTAATTGAATTTTAATAAATCAGAATCATTCTGGCTTGTTCAGAAACACATAAATGCTTATCTTGGATGCGTTATTTTGATGAAATATCTACTTAGAGGGGGTGTCATACTGGGGGTTTCGGCTTTAGCTTCAAAATTTTTGGGGCTTTGGCGAGATCGTTTAGTAGTAGAGATTTTTCCCCCTGAAGCCGGGGACCTTATCTTTGCGGCATTTCGGATTCCAGATTTTTTCTACTATTTATTGGTGGGAACTACGGTTTCTGTCATCTTTTTACCTCGAATTGTAGAGCTAAAAGAGGCTGAAAAAATTGAATATTTTTCCTCTTTTCTGTGGGGGGTGTTAATTTTCTTTGGGATTTTGAGTGGTTTTGGGGTCATTTTTGCAGAGAATTTAGCGGCCATTTTTGCTTCTGGGTTTGCGGCTCCACTGCAAGGAGAAATTGCTAATTTGGCCAAACTGCTTTTTGGTTCGGTTTTTTTATTAAGTCTTTCCAGTGTTTTTACAGCTGTATTGCAATCTTGGGAAAATTTTTTAGCCATTGCGATGGCTCCACTTTTGTACATGGGAAGTATCGCCGGAGGTTTATATCTATTCAGAGATCAGTTTGCCATTCAGATCGTAGGGATGGGGGCTATATTTGGAGCCATAGTGCATTTTTTGATCACTTCTGGGACTTATTTTTGGAGGGGAGGGAGTGTGAGATTCGTTTGGCAAAAGCCCCTTTCTGCCTGGCAAAACTTTTGGGGAGACTTTGGGCGAAGGATCTTTAATAATGCGGCCTTCCAGATAAACCAATCGGTGGATGTATGGATTGGGAGTTTTTTGATAATGGGGTCAGTAACGGCTTTTACCTTAGGCACAAATTTAGGGCATTTTTTGCTCTCTATTGTGGGAATGTCTGTGGCTAATTCTGCTTTCCCAAAACTTTCCAAAGCCAAACACAACTATCCTAAACAGAAGGAAATACTGCTTAATGCTCTTAAATGGATTTGGGCGATTTGTGTCCCAGCTTCCATCATGTGTGCTTTGTTTTCGAGAGAAATTTTGAGCCTCTTATTTGGTCTCGAAGGAGAGCGTTTGGAGATGAGTGAAACCGTGTTTTTCTGGACAGTTATAAGTTTACCATTTGCCTGTACTTTACCGGCTTTTTCACGAGTATTTTTATCTAACGATGACACCCTGACACCGCTCTATGCCACGGTTACTTCACTTGCCATAGCCACAGGATTGGCGGCGTATTTAAGCCTGGTATACCTCCCGTACGAACAGGCCATATTGGGGTTGGCGCTTGGAAATTTTGCGGCTAATACAATTGGGTTTGTATTGTTTTGGTTTTGTTTGTGGTATAAGTACGAGCGCTAATGTTGGTACAAAAGTTTACCGTTACCGAAGATCAAAATGCAACCAGAATAGATAGTCTTTGTGCAACACTTTTTCCTGAAATATCACGATCACGATGGATTAAGCATGGGAAATTTATTTGCAATAGTGTTGTAAAAACTCAAAAAACCAAGGTAAAGACTGGTGAAGTATGGGAGGTTCAGTGTGAGGAAGAAACTTTTAGTGAAACAATAGAGCCTTGGGATACGCCCATACAGATTTTAGCCGAAACAGATCACTGGGTAGCGGTAAATAAGCCTTATGGGATTTCTGTGCATGGTTCGGTAAGTGAGAGAACTCATAAGACGATGGTAAATGCCTTAGTACACCATTTTGGTAAAAATTTAGCCGTTAATTTTGATGAAATTGAAGGGCGAAGCCTTCCTCGTCCTGGGATCGTACATCGCTTAGACAAAACTACTTCTGGAGTTTTATTAGTCGCTAAAACCAATGCGGCTCATGCGTACTTTCAAACCCACTGGAGTGAATTTGAAAAAACCTATATCGCGATAATTTTGGGGACTCCCCCCAGCACGGGGAAAATTGAATCTGGAATTATCCGTGATCCTCACAATCGCAAACGCATGATGGCCGCTGACACAGAAAAGTCTAAATGGTCTGTGACCACCTTTGAGAAGCTCGAACAAATAGGCGATAGAGCTCGGTTAGCAGTAAAAATTTCAACCGGCAGAACCCACCAGATTCGGGTTCACCTTAGTTCGATTGGGTTCCCCGTGGTTGGAGATGTTTTGTATGGAGGCATTGAAGCGGATCGAGTCATGTTGCAGGCTCAATCTCTGAAATTTTTAGATCCGGAAACAAAAGAAGAAGTTGTTGTAGAATCTGAAGTTGAATTCTAGGTGACAAAAATTCTATTTATTGTTATAATATTCCGATGCAATATAAATATAGAGAGTTTGTCTTTGATAGTGACGAAGAAAGAATATTTTTTATCGCTTGTGAAGAGCTTGGTTTAGCTTTACAGGTTCACAAAAAATCACCTTACATTGATGAATTTGGAAAAAAGCAAAATAAGACGATAGATTTTTATTGGCAAAATAAATCTTCACAAATTAAAATAGTTATTGAATGCGATGGAAATCAGCATAAGAAGCGTAAGCGAAATGACAATATTCGTGATGACGATCTCCGGGCTCGAGGGATTGTGATTTTTAGGTTTACCGCTCAAAAAATTCGGGAAAATGCTCAAAAATGTGCACAAAAGGTTCAAGATTATATCCTTATTCAAGAGGAAATTCTACGCCTTCAGGCTCGAGCCCGAAAGATAATATACGCTGGTTAATTTCTTTAGCGTGTCGATCGTTTTGAGGATAGCTTTGGATTTTTTTGCGTCTTTCTTCCCGAAAACTGACCGTATTATAATTTTAATAAAGCTACTTCACCAAAACGGCCTTAATCCTTCTTACCCCTCGGGAGGAAGATTCTTCTTTTTTGATCTTGAAGGTGCCTTCAATCTCTTTAGTATTTTGAACGTGTGGCCCTCCACAGAGTTCACGCGTCCAGATTTTTCCGGATTCATCTTTGAAGGTAAAGACTTTTACGATATCTGGGTATCGATCCCAGAAAGAGGCTTCAATGGTGTCGTCTTGTTGCGCTTGGTCTTTTGGAATTTCTTCGTAGATCTGTTCTGCATTGGCGGCAATAGCATCGTTAACGTATTGCTCGACCGCTTCTTTTTGTTCTGGGGTCATCTTTTCTTCGTGGGTAAAGTCAAACCGTAGACGTTCGGCCGTAATATTACTTCCAGCCTGGTGCACATGATTGCCTAGCACCTTGCGAAGCCCCGCCAACATTAGATGAGTAGAGGTATGAAGGCGTGTTTCTTCTTCAATGTTTTCTCGTGAAAGCCCTCCTTTAAATTTGCCTTCAGCCCCGGTTTTTGAGAGTTCTTGATGAGCTTTTTCAGCCGCTTTGAAATCTTCCATGTTTATAGTCATTCCTTTTTCCGCGGCGAGTTCTTCGGTCATTTCTACTGGAAATCCGTAGGTTTGGTAGAGGTTAAAAGCTACTTCGCCAGAAAGGGTTCCAGACATATTTTCGGTCGCTTTTTGGAACATTTTTTCTCCTTTTTCTAGAGTTTCACGGAACTGTGATTCTTCACGGTTGAGCTCATCAATGATAAAAGCCTGATTTTCCTTTAGTTCTGGATAGTGGTGTCCCATTTTTTCAATCACAGTGAGGGCGATAGGCTCACATAAATTTTGATTTATCCCTAGTTTGCGGCCGTGACGAACCGCTCGACGGATAAGTCTTCGTAAAATATATCCTTGATCTTTGTTTGAGGGCGCCACTTTGTCTCCCAAAATAACACTAGAAGATCGCAGGTGATCTGCGATAATTCTTCCTGAATTGTGAATATCGGTCTGCCCAATTGGATCATCAGCAATTTCATTTTTTCCTGAGATTTCAGAAATTTTAGCCAGGATTGATGCAAACGCGTCTGTTTGATAGACCGAAACTTTTCCATTTAATACGGCGACGGTTCGTTCGAGCCCCATTCCAGTATCTACATTTTGGGCGGGGAGGTCTTCTAAACTACCATCGGGAAGTTTATTAAACTGCATGAATACATCATTCCAAATTTCTACCCAGCGTGGGTCTTCCCAGGTTTCTTGATATGGCAAATCAAGCTCTGGAGCTTCTGGATCTCCGGTCCAGTAAAACATTTCGCTATCCGGTCCGCACGGGCCGGTTTCGCCTTTGGCCCACCAGTTCTCATCAGCATCTAGATAGGCAATTTTGTGTTCTGGCATACCGACATTTTTCCAAATGGCGGCCGCTTCTTCGTCTCTAGGGGCGTTTTCGTCCCCTTCAAACACACTTACGGCTAATCGGTTTAACGGGAGTTCTAATTCTTTGGTCAAAAATTCAAAACTCCAAGCAATTTGCTCCTCTTTAAAAAAGTCTCCGAGGCTCCAATTTCCTAACATTTCAAAAAAGGTAAGGTGTGTGGCATCTCCGACTTCTTCGATATCTCCAGTTCGTACCGATTTTTGACTATTAGCCAAACGAACGCCTTTTGGATGAGGTTCTCCCATAAGGTACGGTACCAATGGATGCATCCCAGAGTTGATAAAAAGCGCGGTTGGGTCATTTTCTGGCACCACGCCAGCAGAAGGAATAACAGCGTGATCTTTCAAGGCCCAGAATTCCAGCCATTTTTTTCGGAGAGAGTCGGTAGTGTATTGCATGTTGAATGATTTAAAGAAAAGACCACCTGTGTGAGATAGCCTTCAGCGTTAAGTAATAGGAGAAGACTATTTATAAAAAACTCGCACCGCTCGCGCTTTGCCTTCGCCAACGGAATCAGATTGAAGTTCCGGAAAGTTGTTGAGCACCCACATATGGACAATTCTTCGAAAATAAGGGCTCATTGGCGGGAGTTTAATTTCGGCCAAATTTCGATCCTTCATCATGTCGATAAATTTTTCAGCTTTTTGGATAACTCGTTCTTCTTGGGTTTTTCGGTAATGGTCTACATCTACAGAGACAAACAAGTTCTCTTTGTTTTGGGCAAAGAGCATATTTTTAAGGAGGGTCTGAATCGCACTGAGGGTTTCTCCATTTTTTCCAATAAGCCGGGCTGGAGTAGGGCATTCAATATTGGCGCGGTAGTGCCCATTGTCCTCAGTAACAGTGACACAGTCATACTCTGTTCCAAATTTATCCAAAAGGAGCTTAAGGGCTTTCTGTATAATCGTTTCCATCAGTTGTTTCTTATGCGGGATAAACGTAGCCATTTATTTATAGGGAATCGTAAAAAATTGTCAAAAATACTGAAGTGAAGTTTGTATGAAAACATACAGGTGCAAATAATTTTTCAATTTAAATAATGCCTGTATGGAAAAATTAGGTTTTGTTTTAGCTATTCACCGGGGGTTAAATTTAACCCATGCACGATATGAAAAATTAAAATTATTTTTTGATGGTGATTGGGAAAAAGCCTTTTCGGCTCCCCTTTCTGATTGGCATAAGGCCGGGATAGACCCAAAAGGCATTGAAAAATTTTTTAGTACCAGCCCAAAACTTGATCCGCAAAAAGAGTTAGATTTAGTCCAAAAGTGTGGAGCCACTGTCCTTTTATACGACGACGAAAACTATCCACTGCCCCTCAAAAATATTTCCCAGCCCCCAGCGCTACTTTTAGTAAGGGGCAAAATAGTGTGGGATGATTTTCCTTGTTTGGCGGTAGTCGGCTCGAGAAAGATAAGTGCTTATGGCCGTCAAGTCTTGGGGCATTTGCTTACACCCATCACCGAAAGTGGTACCACCATAGTCTCGGGTTTGGCGTTAGGCACCGACAGCGAGGGACATCGGTTTGCCCTGGGAAAGGGTGTCAGAACTTTAGCCGTTTTAGGGAATGGAATAGATCATATTTACCCAGCAGCCAATAGAGCCTTGGGGGAGAAAATTATAAACCAAGGCGCTATTATTTCTGAGTATTTGCCAGGCATTGAAGCTATTCCAGAATACTTTCCTCATAGAAACAGAATTGTGGCGGGTCTATCGAAGGGAACGCTGGTCATAGAAGGGGCAAAAAAATCGGGAAGCCTCATTACAGCACATCTAGCCAATGATTTTGGAAGGGAGGTTTTCGCCGTTCCGGGAAGTCTATTTTCAACGACCTCTGGCGGCACAAACGAACTTATAGAACAAGGCGTGGCGCATCCAGCGTTAAGTGGAGAACAAATCCTTGAGTTGTGTGGAATAGAAAAAACGCCCATGACACAAAAGGTTGAGCCTACGGAGCTAGAGCTAAAAATACTGAATTGTTTTGCTACTCCAGACCCCATTCATATCGATGATTTGGTAAGAAATAGTGAATTTAGCTTACCCGTATTTAGCTCCCATTTAATGCTATTGGAAGTAAAGGGATGGATTCGCAACCTGGGAGGTCAAATGTATGTGAAAAATGTCTAAACATTAATTGACTTTTTTGTCAAAAAAAAGATAAATAACTGGATGCAATCTCTTTTTGAGGCACCGACCTTTAAGGATTTTGGAAACCTAGACCTGAGAATTCATTGGGCAACGGTTCAGAGTTTGGAAAAAGATTGTTTGAGAATATTACAATCCGATAGTAGGTTTAAGGAGGGTTCTGCTAACGAAAGGAGAAGGCTTATATGGTTTTATTGGCAAAACTATTTACGAGAGCGTGAGGAATTTAATAATTGTTCATGGGAAACAGTTACCATTGAGGAGTGTATGGGCTCCCCAATAAACAATACTGTAGATGATACTCGGTCCTCAGTAGAAGATTTTGTAGTCTATTTTAAAGATCAACTAAAGACATTTGGAACTATAAGCCATAAGGATCAGATTGATTTATTTTCAGTAGATTTTGATCTTCGTTTTTTTAGAGATTTTGAAGGACTTCTGCCCAAAACGCGTAAACAGTTTTTAGCTTTAAAACTAGCGATTCAGTCTCCTAAAAAAAGTCTAGAAACTTCAGAAGATTTCAAAGATTTGGTCAAAAAGCCTGATAAAACCGCTAACGATCTTAGATTGATCCAAGAGAATATAGATTACTACTGGGAAGATATTTCTTATGATGAACTCAAAACAATTTATAGAAAATGCCGAGGAAATGAAGAAGTTGAAGTAGATCTAAAAATCTCACGCCAATTAGATGAAACTTTATGGTTTGCTGAATCCATGAATCTCGAAAAAGAACATACAGAAATTTTTTTAGCGGTAGCCTTTAGGCTGGAAAGACTGTATAGAGGCCAGATTCGCCGATCCGAGTTTAGTCGGTATGCCTTTGGTTCCAATAATCCTAAAGAGGCCCATTTTAACCATTTTTTAAGAGGCATTGATCTAACTTTAGGGATGGCTGATAGTGTCATGTTAAACCCTCAAAAAAAGTCGTCTAAAATTTCAGAACAAATTAAGGGGTTTGTTAAAGACTCGGTTTCCATTTTAGAGTTAATGCTAACGACGCTCATACATGACAGCTTAGAAGACAAATTAAAAACACTAGAAGGGAAAGATTTTGATAAGCAACAGCTAGCCTCCCTTTTAGAAAACTCTGGAGTCCCTTCAGACATGGTAGATCGGTTAAGCAAGAGAGCTCTCGTTTTAAATTCTAAAGCCCCATTGCCCTCAGAAAAGGAGAAATCCCTCTCTTATGCACAATACATTAAACGATTACAGCAGCAGGAAGATCCTTTGCTGAATTTTGTAAAAATTATTGGAGATATTTCTCAAAATGCTTGTTCCCCTCATAGAATGCCTTTTAATCCCGAAGACTGGACTCAATTTACCTCTAAATATAGAGCTAAATTCCTGGCTACAGATAGCTTTATAGAAGCGTATGTAACGTCTGAAATTTTTATGTTTTTTCCGTCTGAAATTTTGAACCGAATGAGGAATAATCGCCAACTGGGAGATGGTATATTCCCTCAATTTGAAAGGCTATTTAAGCAAATAGATCAGGAGCTCGAATCCGAGTTAAAAAAAGCCTCAAGCTTTACAAGAAAAAGAGTTGGAGAGATGATCGGAAATGGAAATACATTTTTTGAAGAACCGGTTACGGCGACACAAACTGTTTAAGTTTCCCCATCAGCCTATTTTTCTTTTCTTCCAAACTATCCTCACTATTGGCTTCAATCCGGACAGCAATTTTGGGGGAAGTATTAGAGGCACGGATGATGGCCCATTCTCCATGGCCAAAATTGAGGCGGATTCCATCTAAGGTACTAGCATCTGGGAATTCTTTTTTGAGTTCAGTGGTTACCTCTTCAATCACGTCAAACTTAGATTCGTCAGGCACCGTTATTCGTTCTGAAACTTCTAACATATTTGGCCACAGAGTGGTCACTTCTTCAATCAATTTGGGATTGGTTTGGATGGCCTGGATAAATCGAAGTGAGGCGAGCATCGCATCATCATGTCCATAAAAGTTTTCTCCAAACATAAAGTGCCCAGATTGCTCTCCTCCCAAGAGGGCCTGATTGTCTACCATGGCATGTTCAATGTGAGAGTGTCCCGTTTGGGAGAGTATTACTTGGGCTCCTTTTTCAGATAGTTTATTGATGAGTGTTTGAGAACTCATAGCATCTACTACAATTGGAGCCTTTGGATTTCGGGTTAAAAAATCACAGGCCAATACATACAGAATTTTATCGGCACTCAGAGCGGTTTTATCTTGTAAGATTATTCCAACCCGGTCTCCATCTCCATCATATACAAAGGCTAAATCAGCTCCAACGTCGCCTATCTTTTCTTGAGCATATACTAGGTTCTCAGGTCTTTCAGGGTCTGGTTGATGGTTGGGGAAGGTCGTATTGAGATCACAAAAAATCTCATGAGTTTCGTGTCCAAAGGCCTGGAAAAAGTTTGGATAAAAGAGTCCTGGAATAGCATTGCCAGCATCTATTAAGACCTTTATAGGGGATTGATCTGGAGTGATATTTTTTATCTTTTTGAGATAAGCTTCTCGTATATCTATGTTTTCACAGGCTGCCGCCTCTTCTCCCCAAATATTACCATCTCGACAGCTTTGGCACTGAGCTAAAGCTTTTAATTTTTGAATTTCCTCCCCACTTACGGCTCCTGATTTATCGGTGAGTTTTAGGCCATTATCTTGAGCTGGGTTATGTGAAGCTGATATCTGCATTGCTCCATCAAAATCACCGTGATGAAAGGCAAAATAATTCATGGGAGTGGGGATGGTATCGCCCCAACAGACTTCTGCGCCGCCGCCTTTTAATCCAGAAATAAGAGCGGGAAAAAGCTCTGGCATAGACTGCCGTCCATCTCCAGAAACAAAGATCTTAGGAGATTGAAGTTTGAATTTTTCTCTTAAATACTGGGCAAAAGCTTGCCCCAAAATAAAAAATCCATCTTCATCAAAATCTACAAAAGCTTCGCCCCGAATATCATAGGCGCGAAAAATTTTATCTTTTAAAATCATTTAAGGGGTTTGTAAGTATACCTTAATTATGCCAAAATTTAGACAATGAAGCGACACAAAAAATTCAAACTAAGGTTGTCCAAACTACGATTAGTTTTGATTGTACTGTTTGTGTTTTTCCTTTTTTCAATTTGGCCAGTGAGGTTTTTATTAAATCCTGGTAATTGGTGGGGCCATACTTTAATCCTCTTTATGAATGAAAATGAGGCTCGACCTTGTGGAGGATTTGTAACGGCTTTTGGGGTTTTGAGAATGCCGGCCTTTAACCTGGAATTGAAAAATGCGTATCACTTTTTAGAACTGGATTTAGGAAACGCCCCTGAACCTTTGGACAGGGTGTCTTCGCGTAAAAAATTTTGGGATGTTGGAACCAATGTGGATTTAGACCAATGTGCTCAGGATTTTAAAAAGGCTTATGAAGTTGGAGTAGATGAAAAAATTTCACAAGTAATACTTTTGAATTTTTCAGTGATTGAGTCTTTATTAGAGGTCGTTGGGGCGGTTAAATTTGAAGAACAGCATATCACCTCCAGAAATGTATTTAGTGTCCTTTCTAGATCAGTGGCTGATATTGATAGACATGATGAGGCGACACTCGAAAACAGAAAAAAACCGCTAGTAAGCGTTGGGAAGCAGCTTATTAAAAAGTCGATATTCCAGCCGTGGAAATGGCCACGCTTAACCCGAACTTTTAGAAATCACTTGCAAACTCAAAATATATATTGGCTGGGTTTAAATGCCAAACATCCGGTAAAGCCAACAGATTTAGTGCTAGCTGAGTGGAACCTTGGCGGAGGGAAAAGCTCGCGTTATTTGCGAAAAAATTTAGTCATAGACATTAGGGAATCGATTCCAAATAAATGGACCCTAAAGGTGACTTTAGAGGTGGCTCATTTAGGAGGTTTTGATGAACCATTATCACAACACTGGAAAGGCGTGTTTGAAGTTCAGCCGCCGCATTTTGTTCTGGATGCTGTGCCTATTTTTATACAAGCTGAAATAGCTCCAGGGGAGAGTTTTAGCCGAACTCTCACCTTTGATATAAAGCCGACAGGCATGGGGTTGTCAGCATCTAAAGGCCTAAGTGAAGGCTTAGGCATTTATACGCCTCCTTCACAAAATTGGCATCTAGATATGAGCGTTTCAGCGTTCCCTCAAAAGACGCTTGAGCGTAGCAATCTAAACCTGCATGAAAATTTAGGGACCTGGAGAGGGGAACTTTATGGAGCCAAAAAGGTTTTTAGCTGGGTAACTAGAGCGGATAGAAACCCGCCCTTTTTGACATTACATCAGCCCATAGATGGGACTATTTTGGATTCGGCAATTCAGTCAGAACTCAACTTTGAGGAAGGGGATTTAGTGGTGGAATTGCATTTTAATGAGCCGGTAAAACGAGGGAAAAACAAGGGCGGGAAAATCTTTTTAGAAGATCGAAATTATGCGGTTAAAGATATAGATGAAGATCCCATGTGGAAAGGGATGAAGTTGCTGGATAACCAAACCACTCTGCTTTTAAATTTTGCACAAAACCAATACCAAAAAGACGAAAGATTTAATCTTAAAATCTTTGATATTGAAGATCTCTGGGGTAATCGGACTGATATTGATAAAAGGACAGTAATTACGCGATAATTATTCTTTCGGATCAGTAAAAATCTCACATTCTTTGCAGAATTGCCGAGAAATTTGATTAAAGTCTTTAGATTTAACGAATCGTTTATCGGTGGTGAGTTCAAAGATGTCTCCCGGAGCTGGAATATAAACCCCTGCCTCCGTATCAAGGTTGTCGAGTTCTCTGATTTTTGAAGCGAGGGTCATTTGCTGGCTTTGCTCTCCATGTACGAGGAATACGTCCCGGAGCTTTCCGGCTTCATGAGCGAATTTGATGAGCCCTTTTTGGTCAGCGTGACCAGAAAAAGCATTATAAATTTCTACTAAACAGTTTACCTCATGTGGTTCGCCAAAGATATTTACTGGGGTTTCCCCTTCTACCAATTTTCGGCCTAAGGTATTTTGAGCTTGGAATCCAACGATAAGAACCAAATTATCTTCATTGGGTACATGGTTGGCTAGGTGGTGTCGAATACGCCCAAATTCACACATGCCACTCGCGGAAATTATCACACAACATCCAGGGAAATTATTGAGGGCTTTAGATTCTTCGACACTGTGAGTAAATTGAACCCCATTGCAGTCACAAAAAGGATCAATCCCTTTATTCATGAGTTCTACCATTTCTTGATCGTAGCACTCTGGATGGAGTTGGAAGACTTCACTTGTCTTTTGCGCTAAAGGGGAATCTACAAAAATAGGAATCGCGGGGATTTTATCCTCATCAATGAGTTTTTTGAGCATATACAAAATCTCCTGAGTTCGCCCCATAGCAAAGGCCGGAATAATAATTTTCCCAGCTCGAGCCTGAGCCTTCCTAATAGCGGCAGCAAATTTTTCTTCTACATCTGCAATTTCATCGTGTAATCGATCTCCGTAAGTAGACTCTGTAAGTAAGAAGTCTAGGTTTTTAAGCTGTACTGGATCTTTAAGTACGGGAAGATCTTTTCTTCCCAGGTCACCTGTAAACCCAAATCGAACATTTTGTGCCGTATCGTGGTCAAAAATTTCCCATTCTTCTACCGCAGATCCGAGGATGTGCCCAGCATCATGGAACGTCACAAAGACCCCATCGGCAATTCGAATTTTATGGTCATAAGCGACGGATCTGAACTGAGCAATAGATTTTTCAGCATCAGCAATGGTGTAGAGGGGTTTGGCGTTTGGGTCTTTTCCCTTTTTTTTGATCCATTCAGCATCCCGTTCTTGAATATAAGCAGAATCTCTCAGCATTACGGCGCAGAGGTCACGGGTTGCGTGGGTACAATAGATGGGCCCCGTGAATCCATTCTTTACTAAAAGAGGGATAGCTCCACTGTGATCAATATGGGCATGAGAGAGTACCAGGTAGTCAATCTCATCGGCCTGGAAAGGGAAAAGAGCATTCCATTTGGCCGCTTGTTTTCTGCGTCCTTGAAAAAGTCCACAGTCTAAAAGTATTTTTTTTCCGTTAACGTGGAGGAGGTGTTTTGATCCAGTAACATTTCTGGCCGCACCCGAGAATTCAATTTTCATGTTTATTTGTTTCGGTTAATTATACTTGAAAATACAACTTTTTTCAAAGGGCTTTGTTATTTTTCATAATTTATTTGGAGACTATAGAAATATGAAGAAAATATGAACCAATGGAACCTTCAACATTAGATTATTGCCCTCAGGGGTTGGATCCAAGTCTTTTGGAAGACGGACCAGGAGAAAAAGAAGAGGCCTTGGGGAATTCCATAAGAGCTTTAACTTGGAATGCTTGTGGAGGGCTTCTGAACGGACGTGAGATTCATGTTTCGGTGCCTTTTGCGTTAGCCTCTGGGCTCGGGCGCCCTTCCCAACTTTTGGAGGGTTTTGAGCTAACAGATGGAATGCCGGAGATAGCGGAGGAAGTTTTTAGAGTGCGTGCTAAGGCCGTTGAGGTTATTGCCTTCCAAGAAGTAATCCCAGAGAGACACCGAAATATTTTGACTGATATAAGCAGCGAAAATTTTCCTTATAGTAGCTTTTCTCCTGCTTGTAAATCTTCTGGAAGGGGGGCTGCTGGGGTTTTTCTAACGACGAAAGCCCCAAGCGAAGATATAGAAATGAATGACGTTCCTTATTTTTCTGGCGTAGTAGGAAGACATATTGAATCTAAAAATTTAAGCGTTTTTAACGCGCATTTCCCACTGGCATTTATCCGAAAAACAAAAGTTTCAGAGGCTTGGAAGTGTATGATTCGCCTTATCGAAAGAGAGCATAAAAAAGGAAGGGATGTGCTGGTTTTGGGGGATTTTAATGAAACGCTTACGCGGATTCATCAGTTTTTGAGAAAGGTAGAAAGTGGAGTAGGTTCACCTCATGGACATTCAGGACACCAGGCTTTTCAGATTTATTTAGGGAAGAGAAAAATACCTGATTGGATAATGGCCATGTGTACGCGATTAGATCTTGATAATGGACTTTTTTTCCCTCACCCAGAGCATACAGGGAGTGTACGCTTAGATAAAGCTGAAGTTCACCCAACTCCAGCTACCTCTGATCATCTACCCTTGGAAGTGTGGTTTACTTGGAAAAGCAACCGGGCAGCTTAAAGCTTCTGGGCCGCCCAGAGCTTTTGTATTTCAGCTTTAGAGGCTTCAAGGTATTTTTCATCGTTTCCAGCATAAAGTACAGATCGGCTAACAGGAATAAGTATGCCGAGTCCTTCTTTATCGCGAATAGCTAAAACATCTTCAATTTTCCCGCCTTGAGCACCGACTCCTGGGGCGAGGATCCAGGTTGATGGAGCTATTTTTCTAAAATTCGGTAATGCTTCTGGATGGGTGGCCCCAACGACCATACCAAAGCAGCTAAATTTATGGTTCATAGGTTTAATGTCCTGACTGGAATATTCTACGATTTTTGCCCAGTGCTGAGCTATAGTCTCACCAGTCTGAATTTGTACATCTTGTATTTGATTGGATGATCGATTGGAAGTTTTTACCAGAATAAATACGCCCTTTTCTCCATTATTAGTAGCTATATCAAAAGGAATAATAGAGTCAGTGCCCATGTACGGAGCAATAGTCACACAATCTCCTGCTAGGGGGGAATTTTTACCTAAAAAAGCCTCAGCATAAGCTTCACTGGTAGAGCCGATATCCCCACGTTTAGCATCCATCATGATGATGAGTTCAGCATGGTTTTTTCTTACAGAGGCAATAATATTTTCTGCAGCTCTAACGCCTACTGATCCGAGGGCCTCAAAGTAGCCCATTTGGATTTTGATACCACAGACATAGTCAGCACAGGTATCCACTAGGTCAGTACAAAATTTTTCATACACATCTGCTTTTTCCTGAAGCGATTCCCCGCTCTTTAAATGTTGAGGGATTTTTCCCCAGTGGGGGTCTAGCCCCAACATTAAACAAGAGTTCTTCAATTTTATTACTTCCGTGAGCCTGTCAGAAAAGTGCATCAAAAGGAGTGTAGTTTAAAAATGAAAAACACGCCACTTGCCGTGTTTTGGTTTCAGATAAAAATATTCAGATTTTTTAGTCTGGATAAGCGGGAGGTTGTTATGGGTAAGAGTGGACTTCAACGCTTTAGAAATAGGGCCACTAGACAATAGTAACACGCCTTCTTGAGGCAGAGGGATGGTTGGAGGATATTGGCTACTTTTAGAAAGCACCCAAAAATTACTTTCAAAATTTATAGGCAGTTTGGGGTCTAAATTTTCAGGGGTAAAATCATCCGTAAAAAACAGTATTTGAGTCTCAGGAACACTGATTCTATACCAATTTGTAAAGGCTTCTATCTTTATCCGATTCTGAGTAAGAGCGGTATTTTTTTCTAGTTCAGCCATTGAAAAACTTCCTACGTTTTGTTTCCAGAAAGGCAAAAGTTTTCCTTTTAAACTCCTTATATCTTGATGTGTTTTGGCCGTATATACAAAACCTTCAGGATCGGCGATAGCAAAACTTTTAGGGGCCGCCCAAAGCACGTAAGTAGCGGATTTTTCTTGATGCCATACATAGCCCAGCATTCCCAAAAAGAGAGCGGTCAGTATCAAGATAAAATGACTATTCTTCATCTTCTTCTTCAGAGAGTTCTTTTTGTTTTTCTTTTAGGCACTCAAAGCTAATGTACCAAACAGCCGTAGAAAAGACCAAAACCAAAGAGGTGATATAGGCCGCCAACACAATCATTCCCAAACTAAAGAAGATGGAAAGAATAAACGCTGTAGAGTTATTAAATACGGTCATAGCTGCGATAATACCAATGGGAACGCCTAGAATAATTAAAGCATTTACGACAATCCGGAACCCGACTAAAAACATCAAAAGCCAAATAGTAAGCGTCGGCCCCATATTCAGAAATACAAGCGCTGCACTGCTCTTGATCCCTTTCCCGACACGATTATTGTCTACAGCGATATAGTACGGGGTAAAGCTTAAAAAGAGGTTCACCAGGATCGCAATAACAATATAAACCAATATTACGGGGATAAAGATATCACTCATAGCATCAAAATATCTCAGAAATGTAGCCGAAAATAAAGCAATAGAAACGAGAGAAAATATGGCAGTTACGGCGTTTAGCTCAAACATAGGGAAGAAATGTCCAAGCCCATCAATCATGCGTTTTGGCATGTGTAGTTCTTTTTGTGGGTGAAGGCATTTATGTTTTACCGATAGAATCAAAATAGCCGTCACCAAAGGGGGAATCACAAACATAAAAACAAGCACAAAGAATATGGCCACAATCCCCGTCCCCCAAAGCCCATACTCGGTCAAAAACTGAATGAGGGCAGAAATATTATCCAGCGTGATATAAGAGTCCAAAACCTCAAATTTAACAAAGTATAAATAGACTTGCCAGGCTACCTCCAAAACAAAGATAAAGACAGCAAAAAAACTAGGGATAAAGACAAACCACTTAATCTTTGGATTTTCTAAGGTTAAGGTCCACGCATCACGAATGATTTTTCCATAGTTCATGATGGAATTATTGTAGTGATTAAGGGGAAAATGCAAGTCTTGAGGAGATTTTGTAAGGCGTGTCTTTGCCGTCCGTTCGTGAGTTCAATAAAAAAATCCCGCATCGCGGGATTTTTTCTATTGACCATTGTTCGTTGTTACTTAAACCTTATTATTCGCCTTTTCGTTCAGCGATAATCTTCTCAGCAACATTGCTTGGAACTTTGGTGTATTCTCCAAATTCCATAGTGTATGAAGCTCGTCCTTGAGTCATAGATCGGAGTTCAGTCGCGTATCCAAACATTTCAGCTAGAGGGATTTTGGCTTTTACAAATTTAGCCATACCGCGATCTCCCATTTCTTGTACCATTCCTCGTTTAGAAGAAACATTCCCCATAACGTCTCCCATGTAGTCTTCAGGAGTGATGATTTCTACATTCATCATTGGTTCTAGTAGTACTGGGTTAGCGCGTTTTCCACCTTCTTCAAAAGCTTTGATAGAAGCGATTTTAAACGCGAGTTCAGAAGAATCCACATCATGGTAAGATCCATCGTAAAGCTCTACTTCAACGTCTACTACTTGGTATCCAGCAAGGATCCCTCGAGTAACGGCTTCTTTAAACCCTTTTTCACATCCTGGGATGTATTCATTTGGAATAGAAGCCCCTTTAATAGAGTTGATAAATTTAAGTCCGCATCCTGGTTCTCCGGGTCGGATTTTGATAAGTACGTGACCAAATTGACCACGTCCTCCTGATTGTTTCTTGTGTTGGTATTCGGCTTCTACTTCTTTTTGGATGGTTTCTCGGTACGCCACTTGAGGTTGCCCAATATTGGCTTCTACCTTAAATTCTCGTTTCATTCTATCCACGATAATATCGAGATGAAGTTCCCCCATTCCAGAAATAATAGTTTGGTTAGTTTCTTCGTCTGTTCGTACTCGGAAAGTGGGATCTTCTTCGGCTAGTTTTTGTAGAGCTAGCGCCATTTTTTCTTGATCGGCTTTGGTTTTCGGTTCTACAGAAATAGCAATCACCGGCTCAGGGAATTCCATTGATTCTAAGATCACGGGTTGTTTTTCATCGGCAAGAGTTTCCCCCGTTTTGGCTCCTTTAAGGCCTACAACCGCACCAATGTGTCCGGCAGGGATTTCAGCAATTTCTTCTCGAGAATTGGCATGCATCTGTAGAAGACGTCCAATTCTTTCTTTCTGTCCACTGTTGGCATTGTATACATAAGATCCAGATTGGAGTGTCCCAGAGTACACACGTACAAAGGTAATTCGTCCTACAAATGGATCGGTAGCAATTTTAAAAGCTAGAGCCGAAAGCGGTTCTGCCTTATCGGCTTTTCGTGTAATTTGTTTAGTTTCATCATCTGGGTCAGTTCCGATAGAATCTGGAATGTCCAAAGGACTTGGTAGGTAGGCCAATACCGCGTCAAGAAGCGGTTGAACGCCTTTATTTTTAAGCGCAGTCCCTGTCAGCACCGGTACAAAGTCACCAGCAATAGTAGCTCTTCGGATACCCCCCTTTAGTTCTTCGAGTGAGATTTCTTCTCCTCCAAGGTATTTTTCCATAAGCACTTCGTCACTACCAGCGACAGCTTCAACCATTTTTTCTCGCCATTCTTTGGCGAGATCCATTTCTTCGTTTGGAATGTCTTCAACTCGAATATCTTTCCCCATATCATCGTGATAGGTAGTGGCTTTCATTTCCACTAGGTCGATGATGCCTTTAAATCCACCTTCAATCCCAATAGGCAGTTGGATTGGCCACGCATTTTTGGTCAAACGATCAGTAATAGATTCGTATGATCTCCAGAAAGAAGCTCCAGTTCGGTCGAGTTTGTTGATGAAACACATACGTGGAACGTTGTATTTATCAGCTTGTCGCCAAACGGTTTCAGATTGAGGTTCTACTCCGGCTACTCCATCAAATACCGTTACTCCACCATCTAGTACACGCATTGAACGCTCTACTTCTACGGTAAAGTCCACATGTCCTGGCGTATCAATAATATTAATCTGACAGTCTTTCCAGAAGGCTGTAGTAGCGGCCGCAGTAATGGTAATACCACGTTCTTGTTCTTGTTCCATCCAGTCCATAGTGGCGTCTCCGTCATGGACTTCACCGATTTTATGAGATTTTCCGGTGTAGTAGAGAATACGTTCTGTACAAGTGGTTTTCCCCGCATCAATGTGGGCGATAATTCCGATATTTCGGACGTGCTTGAGTGGATAGTGTTTGTCGCTCATTTTTTGAGTTAAATTAATTTCAGAAGAATTTTAGTTATTGCGATAAAACACGCAAAAATTCGCGCGCGAATATAGAGATGTAGAGACAGAGGTCAAGGGGAAAAAATATTAGAATTGACTTTTTTGCAATTTTAATTTAAAAAACAAAAAATTTTCAGATGACTTTATCAAATCCAGAGAAAAAACTTAGAAGTTCTACTTGGCCGGGTAGAAATGAAGATGCTGTAGAATTAATAACAGAAAAACTAGGAGGCAAGACTAATCTAAGACTATGTTTTATTGGTGCTGGGGCGGTTTCTTGTATTATAAAAAAATTTCATCCACCAGGCTCAAAACATTCTTTTGGAGTACAACAAAAATTACTAAGATTTTCTTCTCGTATAGTTGATGATTTTCTCCGTAAACATGAGCTTTATTCAAATCTTATTAGTTTTGAAGTCAAAGAAATTGTTGGTGCTATAGGTGTTGAGAATATCGAGAAAGTGTTTGTTTTAGATATAGATGAGCGAGTTTTAAGTGCCGTTAATGACGCATCATCTGAAATATCTAAAATCGTTTGTGATATAAATAAGCCTGGAAACGCTATCATCGATACAAAACCAGATTTAATTATTTGTCATAATGTTTTAAAGCTTCAAGAAGATATCAATAAAGCCTTTAGCCGTTTGGTAGAGGCTTGTGATCTTTCTGGTGGAGTAATATCGCTTGATAATAAAACCAGAGAAAAGGTTAAAGGAGAACAACTAAAAGGGGCTGATTTGGTTCTCTAACATTTGATTTTTAAAAATACTTTCACAGTATCCTTCCAATCCTGCATCTGGGGCAGTTTGGTATTTTTGAGGACAGAATTGAGAGGGCGTTCGGCTTCAGCTCCAAAAGTTTGGGAATCGACGCGCTTGATGGTGCCTTTCCAGTGTTTGAGTTTAAGGAAATAGGCCGCAAAGTCCGCCCAACTGACAGGATCACCCGTATTTTGCAGGTGATAATGCCCGATCGGTTGTTTCTTCTTTATAAAATTTTCGATGATAAATTCGGCAAGATCTGGAGCGTAGGTTGGTCGACCAATTTGGTCGTTAATGATACTAAGTGCTGTTTTATTTTTACTCAATTTTAGAATAGTCGAAACAAAATTTTTCCCCCCAGGGCCAAAGAGCCAAGAAGTTCGGATATTCCACCATAAAATATCACTCACTTCTAGCACTTCTTCTGCTTGTGCTTTTGAACGTCCATAGATGCTTTGTGGATCAAGTGAATAGTCTTCTGGAATTTCTATGTTTTTTGGGGCATTAAAGACATAATCTGTTGAGAAGTGGATCATTGGAATGCCACTTTTAGTGATGTTTCTTACCGCATCGACATTCAGAGCAAAGCAGTTATCTTTGTCTCCTTCCGCTCGGTCTACGTGGGTGTAAGCGGCACAGTTGATGATTAGATCGGGTTTTTCTCTCTCTAAAAATTGGATAACTGATGCAAAGTTAAGCAGTTGTACTTCTAATCGTTTTGGAGTGATAAGCTCAAAGGAAGTATTTTTTAATTGGGATTTGAATTCGGACCCGAGAAGACCCGTTGATCCAAAGAGACAGATTTTCATAGTTTTATAATAGATTATTTTGTTATATCTGCGAAGGGAGGAATTCAATTTTCTCTGAATCTCGGACTAAGTTTGGAATAATATAGAGAAATAACAAAGAATCTTTTAAAACCTTGATAGATCTGAGAACAGAATTATTTGCTCAATCTCATTTTTGGGCATATGATTGTCTTATGAATAGACCAAAAACGGTAATAGTCTTGAGTGTTCTCTTTTTTCTGTATTTTCTTTATTTGTTATTTCAAGTGGTTAATTATGTTTTAGCATTTGGGGTATTTGAGCTTTTTGGCGCGGGAATTTTTGGACTTCTTATCACCGTTATGGTTGGCTTGCTGTGTTTTGGGCTTTGGTTCTTGAAAAGTTGGCTTCCTAAAGTTCTTTATTTAACAACATTGGTTGTTGTAGGAAGAACTATTTTTATTTCACTCTTTAACGAAGACGTACCCTTTTACTTTTCCCTGGCTATAATATTGGTTTTGCACTCTGTTTATTTCTTTGCAATATTTTACGTCCATAAAAACAAGAATTTATTTGTTAATCGCTAAAGAAAAAAACTGAAGTTTCCTTCAGTCTTTTAGTACTCTTTTTCTGATAAGCCGAGTTCTGTTTTTCAGGCAAAATTTATCTGGGATTACCATTGCTGATAACCTCAAGCAACTGGACCAAAATGAGATCAAAACTTGAATACAAAGCTTCCAAATTTTGGACCACCAGCCTTGCTACCGTTTGGGTTTACCAGATTTCAAGCCTTGCGACTTGAGCCTCCTGACTTTCAGGACTTTTCACCAGTTTCCTCACATAAGTGAGGCGCTGTATTGTTTCTGTGGCACTTTCCCTCACCAGACATTGCTGAATGATGGATCGGCTGTTAGCCGTAAACGTGTATTCGTGTAGCTCGGACTTTCCTCCACTAGTTTATACTAGCAGTATTGCCTCTCAAAAGAGCCATTGCGTTTTATCTAAAAAAGAATCAAAAGTAAAGTCGATGATGCTTGTTGATCCATCTCTTTGTTTCTTGTTGTGATCAAAAAAATATAAGTGGCTCCTGGGATTATCCAGAAAGACCTGTTAGTTGGGAAAAGAATGGAGGGATTCTTGAAAAAAAAGCACTTTATGAGGGTTGCTTGCTTCGCTATTATTGGATTGATATCGATATAGATTAAAGATTTTTTTAGTATTGACTGGCTATAAGATTCTTGTGTTTTTTTGAAGAAAGGTTAAGAGTAAGATCCCAAATAAGTTAGTAAATGGAAATTTCAGAGTCTCGAGAATTTCAGGAGTGTTTAAGACAGTTAGAAATGGCTTTTCGAGTACATAATTTGCAAAAAGCCTGTCGTGCACAGAGAGGGCTTGATTCAAGCCTAAAGGTTCGGTCGATAGATTCGTGGTTTTCGTGGATTCGAAAGGGGCTTTATTATGTTTATGAGGAGGCAGGGGAGATGATTGCTACTTTCTACCTGCAGGATTGTGGGGACAATGTTTTTCGGGTTGGCGGTATGTGTTCTCTAAAAAAAGGACATTTCAACCGTTCGGTTTTAAAAAAACAGCTTGAGATACATAAAACAAAGACCTTGGTACTTCAGACCTATCCTCGGTTGGCTAGGTCGTTTGTAGTACCGCTTGGGTTTGAGGAGCTTTCAGTCTCAGAATTTGAGAGAAAATATCCAGAAATATTTAAGGCCTATCGTGCAACAGAATCAGAATCTGAGACAGCGCTAGCTGAAAAAGAAATTGAAAAATATTATTTAAAATTTCCGACGTCATGAACGATAGATTTGTAGAAGACGTAAAATCACGAGTGGACTTAGTAGAAATTGTCCGCAAATATGCGGATGTAAAGAAGTCCGGTAAAAACTATATGTGTCGGAGTCCTTTTCGGAATGAAAAAACGCCGAGTTTTTCTATCAGCCAGGAAAAGCAAATGTGGTATGATTTTGGTGCGAGTGAGGGGGGAGACGCCATCTCGTTTATAGAAAAAATAGAGAACTGTTCTTTCCGCGAAGCCGTAGAAACCTTAGCTGATATAGCAGGTATAGAGGTTCCCAAAGATTTCGGCATCGAAAAAGGCCCTACCAAAGATGAGAAGAAAGATATTTATGCGCTCCATCACAAAGCAGCTGACTTTTTTGCCAATCAGTGGCAAAAACATGAGAACGCTCAAGATTATTGCATAAATCGAGGAGTGACCCCTGAAATTGTAAAAAAATGGCACCTAGGATATGGTGGGGATGGGCAGGATAAAAGTGAGTTAACTAAGTTTTTGATGCATTCTGGTTTTTCTGAAAGTCTTATCCAGCAATCTGGAGTAGCCTTTGAAAGATCTTTTGGAGATAAATCTATGATGGATCGGTTTTGGGGAAGAATTATGATTCCTATTCGTGAACCGAGGGATGGCCAAATTATCGCTTTTTCTGGGAGAGATATCCTCAACCGTGAAAAAGTAGGGAAATATGTAAATTCACCAGAAAATCCAGTATACCACAAATCTTCCACTCTTTTTGGGTTAGACCGGGCCAGAATTTCGATTCGTGAAAAAGACCAGGTGATTCTGGTTGAAGGGAATTTGGATGTGATATTTGCTCATGAAAGAGGATTTGATAATACCGTGGCCACCTGTGGTACGGCACTAACAGAAGACCATCTACGAATGTTAAAGCGATTTACCAAAAACTTTTACCTAGCTTTTGACAATGATCTAGCGGGAAAAAAAGCAACTCTAAAGGGAGTAGAAATGTGTTTGCGGGCAGAGCTAAACCCTTATGTGATTTCACTAGAAAAAGTAAAAGACTTTGGAGATTTTTTAGCCGATCCTTCCAACGCTGAAGCGCTTGAAGAAATGATTGCTGACACCAAACCCGCTTTAGAATTTTTCTTGGATCGGTTTGCGCTCAAAAACCTTGATGGTTCTATCGATGGAGAAAAGAACTTTCTGGATAGTTTTTTCTATTTTCTCAAGCTTGTACATCGTCCATTGGAAGTAGATGCATACCTCACTCAAGTAGCGGAAAAGCTTAAACGAAACAAATCGGTTATTGAGGCTGAATTTAAAAAATTCTCTGGGATGAACCAGCGCTATATGAAACCTAAATATCAGGCAGAAAAATCAGTTAAATTCACGCGTGAAGAAAGCTTTGTAGGCTTCCTTTTTGCTTTTTGGGATCAGTTTTCAGATAAAATTATGCCTCAGAAAGAAACCTTTTTGGAACTGTTTTTAGAATCAACCCCTCACCATATTTTATCTAAAAAGTTAGAAGGAGCAGAGCTTGAATCCTCAGAAAAAAGCCAGGTTCTGGCCTGGCAGATGTGGCAAGAGAACTCATTCCAAGAAGAAGTGCCCTCAGAGGCTGTACTAGAAGAAATGTTTAAATTTTTTGGGCAAATGCTCAAAAATGAAAAGGTAAAAAAAGAGAGATTAGAAGCGGCAAAAAATATAAAAGTTTAAAAACCGAAACCCCCTTAACCCCCTGTTTGGCTAAAGAGGGGGGAATTTTACAGCGTGAAGTGGGGGTATCCAGTTTTGGCTCAGGAAGCGTTTTCATTGGTAATTATGGTTCATATTGAGTAAAAAGGATTCGATGATTTTAGCCGATAACCGAAAAGCGCGTTTTGATTATGAAATCCTCCAAACTCTAGAAGCGGGAATAGTGCTTGAGGGATGGGAGGTGAAGTCTCTGCGTGCCGGGAATGCGAACCTTAAGAGTTCCTGGATTAGTATTCAGAACGGAGAAGCCTACCTAAAAAACTGTAAAGTGGCCGTCTGGCGTTACGGGACAGATTCCCAGCAAGATCCTCTCAGAGAGCGGAAACTCCTCTTACACAAAAACGAAATTTTAAAGTTAGAACAGCAGGTTTTAGAAAAAAAAGTTACCATCGTGCCGCTTAAACTCTATCTAAGCATGGGCAAAATTAAATGCGAAATTGCCCTAGGGAAAGGTCGTCAAAAATATGAAAAAAAACAAGTCCTCAAAGAACGTTCTGTAGACAGGGAAATACAGAAAGTGATTAAGAATATGCGGTAATAAAAATTTGCCAAATCTAATAAAATATCTATATTCGCCCGTGCTTTTTGCAAATTTGTCGAACAAAAGTGGAGAATGTAAGGGCCCTTTTGTGAGGAGCGGAAGACAGGATCTAATGCTGGCCGTAATTTCAATTGCTAAAGCATAGAGCCCTTAATGACGATCCCGGGTAGCTCAGTGGTAGAGCAATTGGCTGTTAACCAATTGGCCGTCGGTTCGAGCCCGACCCCGGGAGCCATTCTTTTGTCTCTGACAAGTTCAGTAACACATCAAACGGTTCGCGTAAGTCGTGCATTAGCTTACCGTCTTTTAGACGTAAGTTCGAAGTGACTAGATTTAAAAGTTGCTGCTTACGAGCTTCTGTCGCGTGTCTAAATAACGGTCCTGCTCGTTGAGCGAGGTCTAGTATGGTTAACCAGCACTAAACGAAACCGCTTGTGGATTTGGTCACGAACATCTTGCTCAGTTTCTTCAGCTTGGTTAAGCCTAAACTCAAAAAGTGAAGCGGTTTCAGAGTTTTCTTCAACAGCTATGAGTGGGTTATCCGCTTACTACCTCGAGTAAAAACATCCAGGTATTATAGCGGATTTAGGCTGAAAATTCAATAACACACTTAGGGCAGTTTGTAAGCAAAAACCTTGAAATTGGTTGACATTTTAATATTTTATAATAAAAGGATTAAAATAATTTTTCAACATGAGAAAAACTACAATGCTATTAGCTGCTGGAGGCCTTGCTGCTACCGCTGGTTACGGTGGTTACATTAAAACTATGCCCGCTGACCCTAATTTCACCGATAAAATTAAAACCGCGTTAAGTTGTGCCGGAAATCCTATTAATAGTGATGGTGTAACAAGGGATAATACGAAAGTCTACAGGAGAGCTGTGAGCGGAGTAATAACAATTTCGCATACTATGGCTCAAATGCCTGATGGTAGTGTGCTGTTCTGTAAAGATGGAGCGAAAAGCTCTGTTTGCACTATTGAATCGGCTGACGGTGGGTTTGATGGAATTCCTGAAGGAACTTTTCAAATGTTGGATAACGGTCAAGAAGTGCCAGGACTTCAAAAAGGTGTAAATCAACATCAGCGAGGCATTCGGGCTATGGCTGAAGCCTGCTTAAAGGGTGAGCCAAACTTGGTAAACCAAAACTAGCCACCGAAGTAACACCAATTACCGTTTATCGCATTACAAAAACTATTAGTTAATTGTGTAATACTTAGTGGTTCATCGCTCCAATCTAATTCATTAGCTTTGTAGAAAAAATTACTCATTCTCATTGAAGCATCACTAAATTCAGGTCTAATCATGGTAGCCAACCTTCCAAAGTTATCTAAATTTTTAAGACCTGTTTTATCTAGCACTGGATCGAGACTTGTAAATTCTTCCATCAAGGAATCAAAATCTGATTGACTCAGTAACTGATTCATCCCCCTGTTTGTCATCGATTGATCTAGCATTTTGTCAATTCTATTGAAGGTGGCCGAGAATTCTGGCATTCGACCACTTGGGGCGAATTCAAGTAAATCTGATAAAAATTTGGCCTCCCTAGCTTCTAAGATAAGAGCATCTTCATATTTTAAGTTTGGTATGACTTTTCGTAAATCCGTTAAAGAAAATTCGTAATTACCAAATCGAACAGGGTCACTTTCCGTTTTAGGCATTCGTTCATGAGCCACCCAAATTTGTACGGCTAGCCGTACATTTTTAAAAGCTTTATCACCAATCTTAATATCTCGATGGTTAATATTTTGGTCAACATAAGTGGCATTGTCTAAAATTTGTCTTTGGGCATCAGGGGCACGATGAGGGAAGCGCTGATTATAAGCTTTAGCAAAGTCACCAAAGCTATCAAAACCTAATTCGTTTATAACACCCAATAGACCTTCTTCCTCTACAAGATCGCCTCCTGCTTCTGTATTGAAACGACCAATATTTGAGATTTCACCTGATGGATGGACATAATCTAAGGAAATAATGCCATAGTCGGAAGATTGTAAAACTTTACGAACTGCATTGTATTCGGCTCTTGTACCTATTTTAATTCGCTCTTCACCTCCTTTTTGTTGCGTAGTAACCTCCCTTTTAAGGTTATCTCTTTCGACCTTAAAAGCCAGGCGGTTCATGTCATCTACACTTTCTCGCCAAGACTCTAAAGCCAAGTAATAGGTTTCCATGGCGAGTCTGGGTTGTGACCCCCAAACACCATTAACAGACAGCTTTCGGCTAAATACTTGGTTATAGTGTTGAGCAAATATTGGAAGCACTGTTTGTAGGTCATTTCCTTCAAATCCCCAGCTATTTAGAACACTAATCACATCGGCTTCTTGCTTAGGCGTAAGTTTGCGTGCAGGTAACGAGCCTAAGGCTAAGTTTCCAATTGTAACGCTTGTATTTTTGGCTTTTGCACTGGCTTTATCGTAGTGGTCGGTAATAGTTTCTGACATAAATTAAAAAACTAAATCTTCAGATTATATCATACTTTAATCAGTTCAACAACAAGAGAACTGGCAAAAAAACACTCCCAGCTTTCTGGGAGTGTTTTTTTATTTAGACTTTAGAATTTTTGAATTATCCCTGGTCAGCGTTTGGTCCGCCTCTTCGATCAGTCCGACGTTGTTGTCGGTCGTCTCGTCTTTCTTTAATTTTGTCAGCTCGTTCTGGGTTTACTTCTCGAATGTTTTCAATCATTCGGTCAGCTCGTTCTTTGGCTTCCTCTCGTTTGGCTTCGATTTGAGCTTTGGCTTCCTCTTGAGTAATAGTTCCGGCTTCAACCTGAGATTTCATATCTTCTCGGTAAGCTTTTCGGTCTTCAGCCTGCTCTTTTCTCATTTTTGACTTTTGGTCTTTGTAATCGGCACGAGTTTCGGCACGAGTTTCGGCACGAGCTTCTTTGTCGCTGGCCCGTTGAGCTTTCATAGCTTCTTTAGCTTCTTCTCTGGTCATTTCTCCAGATTCTACTTTGGATTTGATGTCAGCACGGGCGGCTTTAGAGGCTTCTCTTCTAGAAAGAGCCTTATCTAAACGGCTTGTCATTTCAGCCGCTCGTTCTGGGTTTTCTTCAGCAATAATAGCAATTCGAGCTTTAATGTTATCTACACGAGCTTGGAATCGAGCTTCTTTTTCGGCTCGAAGGGCGGCAATCTTTTCAGCCCATTGGGTGCGAGCTTCTTCTTTCGTAATTTCTCCGGCTTCAACCTGGGCTCGAAGTTCAGCTTTTTCAGCCTTAGCGGCTTCAATTTTAGCTTTCCAGTCTTGGTTAGAAGTTTGAGCGAAAGTAAGAACAGGGATCATAAGCGCAAGAGCCAAAGCGCTAAAAATTTTTGTTGTTTTCATTTTTTATTGGGTTAGTGAATGAATGATTAGAAAGAAAACTTTCACCTGATTATACGCACAGATAAAAGTTCTCTTTCAAAAAAGTTCAAAAATTAAAGTTCAAGCTCTTCTAATTCATCGATAGCTTCATCAACAGCGGCATCTTCTTCTGTTAGTTCATCGGCTTCTTGAACCGTTTCTTCCGTTTCTTCTTGAAGGGCTTCTTCGTTTTCATCCTCAACAGGGTCTGTTTCCATAGCTTCTTTCATAGCTTTTTCTACAGATTCTGGAGTTCGAGGTACTTCAACTGTAGGGGGTTTAATACAGGCTGTAAGCATAAGCGCGATCACTAGGGCAAGAAATTTTTTCATTTTAAAAAAAGATTATAAAATCGTGGCTCACTATAGTCCTATTCGGGGTTTCTGCCAAATGAAAGTTGGGTTAAACTAGTTTAACCAAATAATTATGCAGTGATTATTTTAAAAAAGTGTGGCCTTTTCATGGCGAAGCCAGTCTAAAGCTTTTTGAGGACACAAATTTCTCTAGCTACAAAAGCTTCATCTCTTTCATAAAAGAAGGATTTTTGGCCATTAAACATTGGTACAACTTCAAATCCCGCTTTTTGAGCCATTTCAAAAATATCATCAGCAATACTTATTTTTTTTCGCCCCTGGTTCCAAGCCGGAAGGCAGAATACCATAGAGCTTACGCTTCTAGACGCTCCAATGTGCTTAAAGAAATGTTTCCAAAGAGTGCTTACTTTTTGGGCATTCAATTGGATATCTTGGGTAGCAGGGGTTTGAGTAAAGTTTTCACCAAGGTAACCCTCAGTGACAATAACCGGAAAACTTCCAGTAAATGCTTTATGTTGTAATTTTGTTGCATCACTCACCAAAAATTCGCCCACTTGAGGGTCATATCTAAATTTCTCGGCCATTTGTGCGAAATTTTCGTGGGATTTCTCAACAAAGCGTGGATTGATGTCAGAACCAATAGTTTGATACCCCATTATAGCCGCCTCTATGTTGACCGTACCACTACCACAAAAAGGGTCTATGATGGTTTGTGTAATATCGGCTTGAGACAAATTGATGAGAATTTGAGCGAGTTTTGGAGGGAGCATACCCATATAGGCGTCTCGGAAACTTTTTTGTCGATCTCTAAGCGTATAGTTCCTGAGGTTTTGGTTGGCGCAGGTTTCGGCTAACAAAAAAGTATTTTCTTTCTGCCAGATAACAAATTCATGACCTTTTTGCAGTAATCTTCGGTCAAAAATTTGGCCAGAAGTCATGTTTTTGCCCTGATAATTTTCAATCCGAATTTTTCCAAAATGGTCTTTAGTAGCATAGATGATTTCCGAGAGTAAGTTTTTGCCGCCTCCATAAACGGTAAAACCTACTTTAAGTTTTGCGTCTTCTGTGAGGCTCTTCCAGACGGCATTGAGGAGTTCTTTTTTGGAGCTAAATTCTCCTAAAATTTTCCCGAATCGAATGGTTCCTCCTAGTCTATCCAAAAAGAGTTGATGGCGGTCTCTAGGAATATTTCTGGGATTTTCAAACTTTAGATTTTCACCAATAAAGAGCGATTTTTCAGGATCTATAAAAACTTCATCACAGAAGTTCTTTAACTCTGCTCGGGAAAGTTCAAAATTACGACCAAGGATAAAAAGATACATTGTGTGGTTCGACACTACTTTTTTTTTCAAAAAGCCAAACTAAATTTGGAAAATACAAAAAACTCGGTATAACTCCTTTAGTTTGAGCCGCTTTAGCTCAGTGGTAGAGCGCACCCATGGTAAGGGTGAGGCCCCGAGTTCAATCCTCGGAAGCGGCTCCATCTTGTTTCACAGCCTCTAGGTTAAGTAGTTTAGATTACTTTGCTGGTTTTTGATTTTTGAATTTTTGTGTATATTATGGGTGATTGTTAATTTTAAAATTCATGAAAACTTATTGCTGGCTTTCCGTAGCGTTATCCTTTTTTCTGTTTACAGCTTCGCCTATAGCCTTTGCAGATGCAGAAGAGGATGAAACCACCACTTCCGAAGAAAGAACCGTTCAACTTTCAAACCTTGATGATTCACCATATGAGTCTCGAAGATATTTTCACTACCGTCGTGGAAATGATGGCAAAGGATACACGCGGTATGACGGGCGGAGATTTACTACAGGACGAGATGCAGCGGCGGCGGCTAAATACAGTAAGGGGGCAATAAGAGAACGTCTTAAAATGGCTTTGGGGCTTAAACGAAATTCAAGCCATACTCAAGCCACGGCCGACCACACTAACTATTTAGAGGGAGCCGAATATGATCCTCGAAAGTTTTATCACAAAAATAGATTTCAAAAAGGATACACACGATACGAAATCCGTCGCCATTCTAGTGGAGATTATGTTCGTCGTGGATCTCGATTATTTGAAAACGGAAGAAATAGAGAACCTCTAGATACTTTGGACTACTGGAGAAACTACGGAACCTCTGAGTAAGTAATTGGAGAGGTTTCATTTTGCTTTAGGCCGAAACTTTTCCTTTATTAAGTTTTACTTCCTCCTAAAAGCACCTTCGGTTTTTTGTTTTTGGACGGTTAAATTATTATAAAAATCTCGTGACTTTTGCAGCGGGGTTTTTATCATCTGGATACTGATGAAGAAGATTCTTATTACTGGTGGTGCAGGGTTTATAGGGAGCAATTTTGTGCGGCATATTTTACAAAATCGAGAGTATGAAATTGTAAACCTAGATAAGCTCACTTACGCTGGAAACTTGGAAAACTTGAGAGAAATTCAAGACGAGCCAAACTACAAATTTGTAAAAGGATGTATTGCTGATAAGGCCTTTATGCGAGATTTATTTGAGACAGAAAGATTTGATGGAGTTATTAATTTTGCCGCAGAAACCCATGTAGATAGATCTATTGAAGATTCTTCCCCCTTCATTGATACCAACATTGTGGGGACGCACGTTTTGCTGGAACTTGCCCGTGAATTTGAATGTGCCAAATATCACCAAGTTTCTACCGATGAAGTGTATGGAGATCTGGGAGATGGGTCTACTCATTATTTTACTGAAAACACCCCCCTAAACCCAAATTGTCCGTATGCAGCAGCCAAAACTTCAGGCGATATTTTGGTTCAATCTTGGCAAGAAACTTATAAAATGCACACCATCATTACCCGATGTTCTAATAACTACGGCCCCTATCAGTTTCCAGAAAAATTGATCCCATTTTTTCTGTTTAAAGCCATGAATGATGAAGTTTTACCCCTTTATGGAGATGGGCAAAATATTCGAGACTGGCTGTATGTACTCGATCATTGTGAGGCTATCTTGCTGGCGTTTGAAAAAAGCCCAGCCGGAGAAATCTGGAACATTGGAGGCCATAATGAAAAAACCAATTTAGAAATTGTAGATCTAATACTCAAAAATGTGCCCGCCTCTAAATCAGAGATTACTTTTGTTGAAGATCGAAAAGCCCATGATAGAAGGTACGCGATGGATGCTAGTAAGATAGAACGCGAACTGGGATGGATGCCTAAACACACCTTTGAAGAAGCCCTGCCAAAAACTATTGAATGGTATTTGGCGAATCGTGAGTGGGTAGAAACTTGTCGCCAAAAAGTTTAATTAAAATTTATTGAAAATGACCCAAATTCAAGATCTTCAAAAGTTCGTAAAAGACTTTCAACGGGCTCGAGGCTGGGAGGTTTTTACACCAGAAAACACCGCTCGAGCCTTGCTCGTCGAAGCGGCGGAATTGCAGGAACTATTTCTCTGGAAAGATGGTGAAGGGTCTTCTGATTTTGTGAAAAAAAATCACGAAGAAGTGGCTGATGAAGTCGCGGATATTTTTGCGTATTTGCTGACTTTTTGTGATGTTACCGAGATTGACCTCGAGAAAGCATTGCGTCATAAAATGGCAAAAAATGAACTAAGATTTTCCAAAGAATAATGGCCAAAGCAAAAACTCAATACGTCTGTAGCGAATGTGGTGATAGTTTTCCCCAATGGTTTGGGAAGTGTCCAAGCTGTGGGGCCTTCAATACACTTAAAGCCTTTCGGGAAGCCAAAGTAAATACTTCCACTGGGAAAAAACTCTCAGCAGGGGTAGATCTAATAGATCAAAAACAAGACAAAAAATCTTCAAATCTAAAAAGAATCAAAACCAACATCGATGAAATAAACAGAGTTTTAGGAGGGGGATTTTTTCCAGGAAGTGTCACTCTTTTTGGTGGCCATCCAGGGATTGGAAAATCTACACTGGCACTGCAGACCTTTTTACAGTTAGAGAACGCTTTTTACTTTTCCGGGGAAGAAAGCCAAGACCAAGTGCTAAGCCGCGCTCAACGGATTGATCCTCAAGCCAAAGAGCTGAAAGTTTTTTCTACCAATGCTTTGGAAGATATCATTACAACGGTTCAGACTCATAATCCAGCGTTTGTGGTAATTGATTCCATTCAGATGGTGGGGTTACAAGAAACTAATTTTGGATCAGTTTCACAGATTCGAGAAAATGCTGAGGTTTTGATAAAACTCGCAAAATCTACAGGAACCACAATCCTCTTGATAGGACATGTCACCAAAAATGATGAACTGGCTGGACCCAAAATTTTAGAGCATTTAGTGGACGTGGTTTTATATTTAGAAGGCGAGAGAACTTCAGATCTAAGGATTTTACGAACGACTAAAAACCGGTTTGGTTCCACGCTGGAGGTGGGCGTATTTGAAATGCGATCAGAAGGGCTTTCTGAACTCAAAAATCCATCAGAATTTTTTTTGGCAGAGAGAGCTCAAGAAGCCTTTGGCTCAGTGATTACCGTTGTAAGAGATGGAGCCAGAAATTTCCTATTAGAGCTGCAGGTTTTAACCGTAAAAACCAACTTTGGACAACCCCGGCGAACGGCTCGTGGGGTTGATTTAAACAAATTTCATTTATTACTGGCGGTCATCTCTAAATTGACTCCATTTCCCTGTGAAAATTTTGATGCCTACCTCAATATTATTGGAGGCTTACGTATACAAGATCCAGCCTCAGATTTGGCCGTTATAGCGGCAGTGTTAAGTTCGCGTGCTGAAAAAGAAATCTCCGCCAGTACTGTTGTCTTTGGCGAAGTGGGGCTATCGGGAGAAGTACGGCATGTTCCAGGTATTGATTCTCGGATTACCGAATGTGCGAAACTGGGATTCAAAACGGTTATTTGCCCCAAATTGCCGAAAGGTTTCAAGGCTCCAAATGACGTAAAAATAATAGAGGTGAAACATATCGGAGAATGTTTAAAATACCTTTTGAAAGATGCATAGAAAAATAGAAGATTTTAATACTCATGATGAACTGGTCGCTCATCGAAAAAGCCTTTTTGGTAAATATGAGGCATACGTGCCAGAATTTGTCTATGGAGGAATAGACGGAGCCGTCACAACTTTCGCGGTGGTGGCAGCCAGTGCCGGGGCAGAGCTAAGCGCGGGAATTGTTTTGATTTTAGGTATTTCCAATATGCTGGCCGATGGATTTTCTATGTCGGTGGGGAGTTTTTTATCCACTAAGTCTGAAGCTGAAAATTATGAAAATATCAAGGCTGAAGAGTACAAAGAAACTGAAATTTTTCCTGCAGAGGAAAGAGAAGAAATCCGTAGAATTTACCGATCCAAAGGGTTTGAAGGAAAAATACTGGAAGACATTGTAACCCACATTATCTCCAATAAAGATCTTTGGGTTGAAGAGATGATGATTGGTGAACACGGAATGATTAAAGAAGAAAAAGACCCAAAAATAAATGGTTTTATGACCTTTCTGGCTTTTTGTGTGTTAGGTTCTGTGCCGATTGCTCCTTATGCGTATAGTTTTGTATCTGGAAACGAAATTCAAAACAAATTTGTTATTGCTTGTGTGTGCACTGGTATTGCTTTTGGGCTTATTGGATACATGAAAGGGATAGTAAACAATACCAATAAAGGCCGAGCTATACTAGAAACTCTACTCCTTGGAGGTATTGCGGCAGGAGTGGCTTATTTTGTGGGGGACTGGTTGGAAAAAATTATCCTTTAAAGTCCTAAAAACTTTAAGGCCTTAAACTTCTGGTTTTTGAGTCTTTTGAGCTTTGCTGTTTTTTACTACAAGTGGTCTTTTCCTTTAAACAAAAATTCTTGGTAGTCAGCTAGGTCGTCCCATTTTTCTGCAGCTGCAAGTTTAGCTTGTTTAGGCCAAGTGCGAGGCTCATGCATTTGGAATTTTGGTCCAGCAGCCTTGAGTATTTTAGTCAGCTTGGCATTGGTTGAGGCGGCTAAATCCGCATAAGATTTAATGCCTTCTTTGTTAAGGAGTTCTTGGATTTTTGGGCCAATACCCTCAATAATAGTGAGATCATCTTTCCGATAGACTTTCGTTTTAGAGTTTTTATGCGATACGATGACTTCGGTTTCTTCTTCCTGCATTTCAGCAAAAACCCAACGGAATAGATATCCCAAAATAAAAGCCCCCAGAAGCATAATCATAATTTCTAGCGAAGCGTTAATTCCGTCATAATTTTGTGTGATGTTGTGAAACATAATTTAAAGGTATTAAAGATTATTTTAAGAGCCGCAGACTATTTCATTAATTTTGTTACGGGTGGTTTCGTATATAAAACCAGTGGCATGTCCAAGTCCCCAAGGAGCTAGAATTTCATCATAGTGTTCCATTTGGAACCGTCGTATTATGGCTTTGTCATTGTCTCCGTAGTATCCATCGACAATAACATTTCCGTCAAGATAAGTATTGATAAATTCTTCAAGACGAAGGCTTTGTTTATAGTTATTTACTTGGTGTCGCCGAATAGTAGCGTATAGATAAACTCCATCTTCACAGTGTTCACTTAAATCTGGCATGATAACCTCATTAAAAGGCTCAGGTTCCGGTTCGGTTGGGGGTGGTTTTTCAATGGTTTTCTTTTTTGGAGGGTTGGCTTTTATCGGCTTGGGGGCTTCTATTTGAGTTTTTTTGATTCCACAAAAGCCTTTGATATCACAGGTATACCAATGCCAGCTAACCATTCCCCAGATCAAGGCTCCTACAATGAGCAAAATTTTGGCGCCACTATTCATACAAAAAAAATATTATCTTTTATAATACTTTATACTATACAAAAAATTTTGGGCAAATTTTATTTTCCTAAACTATCTCTTAGTGCTTTTGTAAAGCGCTTGAATTCTTCTTTTTTTGATGTTGGAATTTCACGCCAATCACAATCTCTAATCGCGCCTTCAATGGCATAAAGGTAGCAGGCATTGAGACAATGAACCTGAGGGCTCGATTCCCAAAGGCGTAAAAAGGCTTCTTTAGTGCCATATTTTTTTAGTTTTTCGGGGGTATCAATGCTGGCTTTCACCATTTGAGTAGCACAGACCGGTCCGATATTCCGGAGTGTTTTCATGCGTTGGATGGCTTTTTGATTCATTTTTTAACATAATAATCAGCAGAGACCGTTCCGCAAAATCTATCCCAAAACATAAAAAAATACCCAAAATTACCGTTATTTTTAGTATGATGGATGTGATGAGCCGAAGCCGTTAAAATAAAACCTCGAATATATTTTTCGGGTAGTATTTCGTATTCTAAGTGGCCATAAATATTCCAGAAAATAGTAAAAATAAAAAAGAAAAATAAGGCTTCAAAATGCACCCCCCCAACTAAAAAACTAGCCCCTAAAAAGTAAAATATAGCAAAAGAAGCATTTATAACAGTATCCAGAAAGTCAAAATTATAACTACTCCATAAGTTTGGATTAATACTGGCATGGTGAATATGATGAATTTTCCCAAAGAGGTTTTTGTGGTGTGTCATACGGTGTACCCAATAAAAGTAAGTATCATACAAAACAAGAATGATTAAAAATTGGATCATTAATACAGGCCATGAAGGAGGATTCCAAAGTTCAATCCAGTCAAAGGAGTACATCGCCCAGATAGCTGGCATAAAGACGAGGGGGATAGTTAAAACGGTTATCCAAAAGTGGTTCAGTTCAATGTTCTTTTGTTGTTTCGATGGAGCCTTTCCAATTTTTTGAGATTTGAAGTAAGGTTGAAGAACGCATTGAGTCAAAACCCAAAAAAAAATGACAAAACTCAAGACAATCAAAAAATGTTGAATATCAATTATAAACACGGTTTTCCAGAATCCAGAGTTGAGCAGTTCTCTAAATTCAAAAGCATTAGTAGGCATTTTTTTAGCTGAGTTTAGCAAGTTTAGCTTTGGTTTCTTCTAGTTCATCCCTGGTTTGTTGAACCAGGTGTGGAGGGGCTTTTTCCGTGTAATCAGTATTAGAAAGTCTCCCCTCTAGCGCGGTAATAGATTTTTTGAGAGCTTCAATGGCTTTGATTTGCCGATTTTTATCCACTGGAATTTCTACATTTAACGCTAGATTCCCTTCAATAATTTGAGCCGCATTTTTACTGGTTTGGCCAAAATTTAGCCCCGCTAAAACTTCAATTAATTTTTGAGTTTCGGTATCTTCGATATTGCCTGAGACCATAAGTTTTTCTTTTGGATTGAGTTTGTTATCGGCGCGAAGTGACCGAATTTGAGTAATCACATTCTGGAGCATTTCAAAGGACTTTTCAGCTGTTTCATCTTTGAAATTGAGTTCAGGGTACTCGCTTTGGATAAGCATTTTGTAGCCGAGTTCCTGCCATAGTTTTTCCGTAACAAATGGGCAGAGAGGATGGGTGAGTTTTAGAATTTCTTTTAGCACAAAGTTCAAAATTGTCGGATTAGATTGCACCTTGTTCGCCTCTAGATACCAATCACAAAATTCTCCCCAGACAAAGTGATAGATTTTGTCTCCAGCCGCAGAAATGTCATATTTTTCTAAGTGGTCAGAAACTTCATTCGATACGTGTGAGAGCCTCGAAAGAATCCACCTATCGGCAAGAGATTCAGGCATAACAGTGTCCGAAATTTCCTTGCCTTCTGTCTGCATTTGTACGAATCGTGTAGCGTTCCAGAGCTTATTCACGAAGTTTCGATATCCTTTGATTTTGTTCCTCCCAATAGGAATTTTTTGTCCTGGAGTCGATCCGATAACCAAAGCCAAACGTACAGGATCAGCTCCGTATTCTGAAATCATCTCAAGTGGATCAATCCCATTGCCTTTAGATTTAGACATTTTTTTGCCGTGCTCATCGGTGACCATTCCATGAAGATACACGGTGTGGAATGGGTATTTTCCAGTAGCGTAACGTCCGAACATAATCATTCGAAGTACCCAAAAGGTTAAAATATCCCAACCGGTTTCGAGTACGTCAGTTGGGTAAAATTTTTGGAAATCAGGAGTATTTTCATTCGGCCAGCCCAAAGTTGAAAACGGCCATAAAGCCGAACTAAACCAGGTATCTAAAGTATCTTCATCCTGGCGCAGATTGAGTGTTTCTTGTTCTGGTGTTAGAAATCCTGTGGCGACGATATTGTCGTTTTCATCATACCAAACTGGGATTCGGTGTCCCCACCAGATTTGACGTGAAATACACCAGTCTTGGAGATTGTCTGTCCATTGAAAATAACCTTTTTCAAAACGTTTGGGAATAATATTTACATCCTCATTTTTAACCGCATCAGCGGTTAGCTTGCAAAGTGTTGTTGTTTCTCCGGTGTGTTTATCGGTAAATTCTTTATTAACCATTACAAACCACTGTGGAGAAATCATGGGTTCTACCACGCATCCAGATCTATAACAGAGTGGTGTTCTGTGGGTGTAGTCTTTCTCAACTCCCACCAGCAACCCCATGTCTTCCATGCATTTTCCAGATTTTTTCCGGGCTTCTTCTACACTTAGGCCTTCGCAAGGTCCGGCAACGGAGGTCATTTTCCCTTTAAAATCAATCTTTTGGATAAAGGTTTCATCCAGACCTTTTCGTTTGGCCAGATCATAATCGTCGGCAGAATGTGAAGATGAAATGGTCATAGCGCCGGCGCCTTTTTCTGGATCAATTACCTCGTCGGCTATTACATAAAAAGATCTTTTGGCCGCGTAAGTACCGTACTCAAATTTAGTCCCCTCTAGGTCTTTACCAGTAAAAGTGTCTACCACTTCATACTCCGCCTCCGGATCAAGGAAGTTGAGGGTCTTAAAAAACTTTTCTTTATCGTTCCAGAGGTTTTCAATCACCATCAAGGTTTCATCCCCAAATTTGATTCGATGATATTTTGATTCTGGATGAACCACTAGGGGACTATCGGCACACTTGGTTTCAGGACGCACGGTTCCGATCACAAATTCACCACATCGGATGTAGTAGAAAGGCTCTTTCACTTCTTCCCACTCAAGCTCATCATCTGATAACACTGATTGGGCCCCTACAGACCAGTTGATGAGTCGGTGTCCTCGCTCAATAAGCCCATCATCATACAACTTTTTAAAGATGTAATTTACCGCATAATTTCGTTTTTCATCAAAGGTATAGGCCTCCCGCGACCAGTCCAGCCACGATCCCATTTTTTTCATTTGATTGATGATGTTGTCGTGTTTTTCATTTGCAAAAATTCGACAGTCATCCAGAAACGCTTCACGGTTTGGCCACTCTTCCCTAGATTTTTTTCCGTGATGTTTAATCACCACATTTTCGGTGGCGATAGCGGCATGATCTGTTCCAGGAAGCCAAAGGACTTCATGCCCTTTCATGGCTTTGTATCGAGTCAAAATATCTTCAATAGCCAGCATTGCGGCGTGACCTAAATGGAGATTTCCTGTTACATTTGGAGGAGGCAATGGGATAGCAAACGGAGGTTTCTCTGAATTGGGGTTAGCCGTCATCGCTCCACTTTGTGCCCAGGTGGCGTAGATTTTATCTTCAGAGGATATATGATCGTAGGCTTTGTCCATGGATTATTTTTAATAGGTATATTATAAAAAACTCGCTAAAATACAGCGAGCTAAATGGGGGGAAAACTCGCTTTGATTTAAACGTTTACGACTACCACAAAAGGCTGTCTCATTTCACGGGGAAATGTACGCTTGGAGCTTAGTTTTGTCAAATTTTCAACAAGATTAAATTTGAGTAAAGAGAACTTGCAAAAAAACAAAAATATTCTAAATTAATCGCAAAAATTATGGAACCCTTGCGAGAACATACAGATTTTCGATCTATAAATCTATACCAAGTTATGGGTCAGATTTTGACCCCAGAGATGAGGGGATGGGTTGATGAAAACATTGAAAGGGCCAACCAAACCTTAGAAAAGCTGGTAGCAATCAGCCAAAGCCCAGACACAAAAGAGCATCTAGAATTTGCAGACTTTCAGAAGGTAATGGAAGCGGATGGGAGACTAGATCCACTCTTCCCTATGTTCTGCCAAGATCCGACACTCATGGCTAGAAATGAGATTGACCCAGAGACAACATTGAAGGTGGTGACTGATATGATTGTGGTATACAGGCGTGCTTATCAAGAAGGGCGTAATGAATTAATTATTCCTCCTTCATTTCCGGCCGGATTCCTGTTCAAGGAAAAAAAGAAGCGATACACAATAAAGGTTTCAGAATTGTTAGATTTACTTTTTGGGAATCCTCTAGGGTGTTTTTATGGTGAAGTTGATCTTTCATTGGCCGATATTGAAGAGAATGCCACTAAAAAAGTATGGGCCTCAAGAGCCAGTAAACAGAGACCAAAAACTCCCAAAAAACTAACACAAGAGTCTATTGTAATGGATATTAAGGATGAAGAATCTACACAAAAGTTTTTAAAGAAACTCATGGAACCAGTTCAGCATCAAGCTATTCGTCGGTTTGGACAGATGAGTGATCAAGAATTTAGAAAAAACCCTCACTATATTTTTGCTTTGTTAGCGTTCCCTGAATTCTTTCGATCTAAAAAATTTCGAGAAAGCGATATAAAAGAAGCTTTATTGGATACTTTTAGTTTTCTTATCTGTTTTAATAAATTGGGTTTAGTCGATCTTAGCGAAATTTTTATAGTACCAGAACTAGAATCTTTATGGAGATTTTTCTTTACAAGGCATAAAGAGATTTTAGCTGATGAATCCTCAGATCTTCGTTATTTGGTCTTTGAAACCATCTTTGGAGGAAAAGAAACCCTTCCTAATAGCCTAATGAATATTTTGACTAAAGCGAATCAGGTAAAGCGATGCTCTCAGAAGGTTCCTAGAAAAGTAAAACGTGCAATAAGAAGGAGCCCTGAAAGGCAACCTGCCTCAACTGGACAGCCTACAGATGCATGCAAAAAAAGGGAAGCTAAAGTAGCAGAGAATTCAAGGCTATCAGCACCACTTCTTGATGATAAAGAGGACTTAGAGAAAAAATTTTCTCGTGGTGAATTTGAATTTTCCATTTCCCAAAAACCTGATGAGGCTCAAATTCTGTGGGTTCATACAGGAAGGGGGCCGGAGGAATCTTGGCAGAAAATTGAGCTCAGACCAGAAGTTCAAAATTATAGTTTTCGTGGGCCAAGTTATAAAAGAAACAAGGAATACACAGTAAAGTTTGCTTATGGTTCAGATCAATTTCCAAAAAACCGATCTCAAGAAGTTGCCGAGATTAATTTTACCTATGAACCAACTGAAAAAGTGGCTTCATCACCTACAACCTCAACGCCATCACAAGCAGATAATCCACCCCCTTCCGCAGACATTAAATCCGATGATAATGCATCATTGGCTATTAAAGGCCCTCAAAAGCCTCCAGAGGAAACCCTCACAACTTGTGCGGAAGGAGAGGCACTAGCGATACTTTTGTATGAAATTCAAAACTTTAATTTGGAAATTGTCCAAGAGTTTGTAACAACCTGTTTTCAAAAAGTCTACATAAAAGATAGTAGAGCTCTTTTTGAACTAAAAGGGCTAGAAAAATTCTTTAAAAGCAGCTTTCAGCATAAAGACCTAGCGGAAGCTTTAGAAGTAAGAAATAAATGGGGAGGTAAAACTCTATGTGTGGATTTTGAAGCGAAGACAGTGTGTTTGAGACTCGGAATTGATAAGAATAGAATAATGCTTTCCAGAGAACTTTTTTTTGCCTTTTCAGAAATATTAAGAGGGGATCTTTCATTGTTACAACCGTTAGCAAAAAAACAAGAGATCATCGATAAAGAACTTGATGAAATCCATCGATTCGAACATGAGCGGTCAAAGCTTTTCCGAAAACTAGAAGAAGCTATAATAAATTTTAGGCGCTTTAGTCCAACTCAATGGCAAGGTCATGCTGCTTCTTATCAGGGGCCTGATACTCGGTTTATTTTAGAGAAAAAAGCCAAAAATTTTCCTTATAACTATCCTCAAATAAAATCCCTTAGAACCGAACTTAATTCAGCAGGTATATTGTTTCGATTGGATTCTAATGGTAGTGTGCTGTTTGAACTAAAAATCCCAGATAAAAACGGATCAGCATGTCGTTTTAGGGTTAGTTTTAGAGAAGATTTTTCTTTTAGTTTAGAAAATGGAACTCGGCCTCTTTCTCCAACCTGGATGGAGGAGGTAAAGAAAATTGGGCGTGGAATCATGGCTTGTTTGTGTAATCTTATTATAGAGGCTGGAGACCTCCCAGCACACAGACAAGCGGATCGTGAATTAAAAGGTTTAAAGGCAGGTGCACAGAAATATAAAGATAACCTTCATTTCCATCAAAAAAGACGGAAAAAAGCTGAAGCAAAAGACAGCGTATCCACGCCTGGGAAACCAAGTTCAAGCAGAGATTTGGTTAGTATTATGATCAATAAATATAGGAGAGGTGGTGATTTCAGGGTCCCCGTTTATGATCGCCATACAGGGCAAATGGTTGGTTATAAAATTAGAAAGTTTGAAGCTATAGAACCTGATGAGTCAGTGTTATTTCGAGATTTTGCACTTTGCTTTCCAGGGGAGGAGCAGGAAAGAGGCTTAGCGGAAGATGAAATTGAAGTTAAAAACTTAAAAAATCCGCACGAAAAAAGGGTTGTTCAGGCACAGATTAAAAGAAAATATGAAGAGATTAGGGAGCGTCTTACGGAGAGAAATAAAAAGTACTTAATTCTTCGAATTAGAGCTACTCATGGAGCCCCAAGCGGTCGGGATAAAGAGCCGATTCGTAACCAGCAGGTTTTAAATATTTTGAATAAGGTTTTAGCTGAAGCGGGAATAACCCGAAAAGATTTAACTAACAATCATTTGAGAAGTTCAGACTTTTTGGAATTTGCAGTCAATGGAATAAGTTTTGTAGATTACTTTATAGACTGTCTAGAAAAAGAAAAAATACCTTTATGGTTTATTTCGGAAATGACTGTTGAGAAGAGTGATTTTGACCAAATACTAGAGGGATTACCAAAAATTGAAGCACAAATAGCTAGTACTTGACTTTGCATAAAAAAATATTAAAAAATTTTTGATGAATGAAAAAGTAGAATCTTCAATAGTAAGTGGGGAAGAGCTTATGGAACAACAAATAATCCCTCCAAATTTAGTAGAACTTTTTGTGGATGAGCTAAGAGATCGCGGTTTGCCTATGAACTTCCAAAACGCTTTTACGGTAACTCGTAAAATGATTGAGTCTTAAAGATGGATTTTTTTGAAGCCTCTTATTGCGATAAAAGAGGGTTAATTTTGCCTGATCCAGTTTTTAGAAGTTTTGTTCAACAGCCAGAGGAAGCTATTTTTTACCGTGCTGAATATTTTGAGTTTAATCAGGTGAGGCTTCCTTGTGGAAAAACTATATTTCTCACAGGAATACTATTCCAGAGTGTTGAAATTTTCAGAAAGTTGGTTAGGGATGAGGTCTGGGAAGCCACTGGTGATGAAGAAATAGCCAACTGGGTGTGGACTTTTTCTGAATATGTAAAAAAAATAGGATCAAATGGGTTAAAGTTTTTCCCTAATGGAATTCCAAACCGAACGTACAGAGTTCACCCACTTGAGGGGCTTTTACTTTTAGAAAAACCTACTCAAAAATAATCGTATCCCCAATTTCACCCGGGAACATACCTTGTAGTACTTCTAGCACATACGAAGATTTCCCAGCTGGTTTATAAATTGTGCACGGCATTTGAGTGCACGGTTCGGCTGCTTGTACATCAACGACTTTTTTGTCTTCAGAAATCCACACCATATCAAGGGGAATGAGCGTATTTTTCATCCAAAAATTATGTTGATCATTTTCTTGGAAAACAAAAAGCATTCCTTCATCGGCTTTCATAGATTCACGATACATGAGCCCTTGTTCTCGTTCTGCTTGAGTATCGGCTACCTCCACGTAAAAAGTTTGCCCATTAACCTCTAAGGGTTCAAGGGTGTTTCTGCGGCCTTCTACTTCTGGAATTTCTGCAACTTCTGTAGCTTCAAAACGATTTGATTTTTCATCGGTTTTGGTGGAAAATTCGCATCCTAAAAGCACAAATGCTAGGATCAAAACGGTGAATTTTTTCATGGATCAAAAATTTAAACAAACACTTGATACTTTAAATGTTTCGCAGCGTCAAGCTGTAGAAGCAGTTTATGGTCCAGTGCTTGTTTTGGCTGGACCTGGTACAGGAAAGACTCATATGCTTACGACTCGTATTGCTCATATTTTACAGTCTGGAATTGGAGCAGAAGCTCATAATATTCTCTGTCTGACATTTACCGAAAACGCGGCTGTAGAGATGAGAACGAGGTTGCAAAAGTGGATTGGTCCTCTAGCCTACCAGGTGAAAATATTGACCTTCCATGGTTTTTGTCAGTGGGTAATTGATGACAACAGTCAGCTCTTTTATGAGCAGATAGGACATCGAGAAATTGCTGACGATCTTCAAAAAGCTCTAATCTATCGCGAAGCGATTAAGTCTCGAAAGTGGAAATATTTTTCTAGCATTTGGGACGATTTTGTTTATCAGTATGATTTTTTAAAAGCGGTTAGTGATCTAAAACGTGAAAATATTAATCCTGAAAAATTAAGAGAATTAATTCCAGAAGAGAAAAAAAGATTGGAGGCTCATCCTGATAATTTTTATAAAAGAAAATTTAAGAACTTTAACCCAGGAGATTGGAAGCCTCAAGCTCGGGTAAAAATTGATGATAAGCTTGCTCGAATGTACGAGTTAGCTGACCTCTGGGAGGTTTATGAAGGCTTGATGCAGCGACGAGGATTTTATGATTTTGATGATTTGATTGCCTGGGTGGTTGAAGCCTTATCTACCAATGAGAGTCTGCGCTTAGATTTGCAAGAGAGATTTCAGTGGATCATGGTTGATGAATATCAAGATACAAATGATTCACAAAATGCAATACTCTGGGAGTTGGTTGAAGGTGTAGATTTGCCTAATATTTTTGCCGTTGGAGATGCGGATCAGTCAATTTATCGTTTTCAGGGAGCGAGTGTGGCGAATGTTCAAGACTTCCGTCAGAAATTTGGAGAGAGAAAGGAAATCACGCTTACAGAGAATTATCGTTCTCACCAGAATATTTTAGATGCCGCTTATCATTCGATAGATCACAATCTAGAAAGGGCCAACAAAGAAATGCGGCTTTCAGCCCAAAAAAAAGATTTTGCCACGAGTGATCCAGGCACAATCTTTCAGGCAGAACTTGCGAGTCGAGCTTCTGAGATTTCATTTTTGGCTGAAACCATAAAATCTCACTTGGCGGCTGGTGTTTTGCCAAAGGAAATTGCTATTCTTGTTCGAAAGAATCGAGAAATAGAAGAGCTGGCTGAAGAATTGCCAAAATTTGGAGTACCAGTTAGTGCTCAGGTGTCTCAAAATATTTTTGAAAATGAATATGTGAGATATTTGATTTTAATGCTCATGTGTTTTGTAGACGCTGAGGATAGTGAGAGGCTATTTGATTTATTGCACGCTAGGTTTTTGGATATTGATCCTGAGGTTTTGCTTTTGGTTTCTCTTTCAAGAGAAAGGGAAAGATCAATTATTGAAACATTGTTGCAGAGAGACTTTACAGATAAAAAACTCCAGAATTTTTTAAACTTTTTTATTCAAGCACGTCGTGATTTTCATCATTCTAGAGCGGCTATTATCGCTGAGAAGTTGTTATATGAATCTGGCTTAGCCAAATTTTTAACTGATAAAAATAAGTTAGATGACTGGCAGTCTGTTAAAAAATTTATTGCTTGGATTCGTGAACAGGTTCAATCAGAGAAATTTCAACAGTCATTTCGTTTTGAGAAAGAGCTTCCAGAAATTCTTAATAGAATCCAACTTCATCAAAATTTAGGTATTAAAATTTTTCCCGATCCTTTACCTCAAGATACTCATTCTATCCGAATAATGACGGCCCATAAATCGAAAGGACTTGAGTTTGAAGTGGTTCTGATTCCAGGGTTGGAAGATAAAAAATGGGGAAATCCTCGAGGAAAAGTAGGTATAGCCTTACCTCAACTGTCCTCTGAAGAATATGATGAAAATGAAGAAGAAAGACGTCTGTTTTTTGTAGCTTTAACTCGAACCAAATCACAACTCTATCTTTCTTACAGTGTTACAGATTTTTCTGGTCGAGATAAGACGCCTTCAATGTTTTGGCATGAAATTCCAGAAGAAATTTCCACAAAAACTGAGGCAGAAGAGCTTGAAATTAAGTTGCAGCATTTATTACCGGTTTTCTTTGAGCAGGCAGAAAAGACGCTTACAAATGGAGAAAAAGCAATTTTACAAGAGCGAGTTAAAAATTTTCGTTGGTCGGTCTCAAGCCTACAATCTTATTTGGATTGTCCACGAAAATTTCTTTATCAGAACCTTTATAAATTTCCGAGGCGACCAATGCCACAAGCTGCTCTTGGAACGGCATTACATCAAGCTTTAGAAAAAAGTTTTTTACAAATTCAGAATAAAAAAAGAGTTTTATTGGAATCAGTATTGGAAAATTTCGACTATGCTTTAAGAGGACAAAATATACCACAAGAGGATTTTGAGAATTTCCTAAGTCATGGACAAGAGATTTTACAAATTTATTACGAACAAGAGCTAACTAATTTTGAAACGACTCATCCTTTTGGTTACGAACTTGAATATGACTTTAGTCGCTTTAATCCGATGATTGATAATATACGAATCACGGGAAAGATGGATAAAATAGTTTTTTTAGATGAAAAGAGATCACGTGTAAAAATTGTAGATTATAAGTCCGGAAGACCTCGTTCTATAGTTTCTGGAGAGTCTTACTGGAGGCAATTGGTTTTTTATGATTTACTAAATCGCTCTAGTCGTGGTAATGATTGGATTGTTGAGAGTTGTGAAATTGAATTCTTGACTCCTGATAGTAATGGTAAGCTTGGGAAGAGGGCTTGGGAAGTGTCCCAAGAAGATCGGGAAAAGGTAATTTCAGAATTAAAGTGGGTTCATGAAAAAGTGATGAATTTAGAATTTCCTCTAAAAAATCGTGCTGATAGTGATGAGCGTTTATGGGAGGAGATTCAGTACTGGCAAAGTTTTGGACAATGATTTTGGATATTTTTTTGCTGATATTTCTTCTTTTTACCTGCTTAGCCTGTTTGTTTTGGTTTTATCTACTGGTATATTTGATGATTTATAAAGTACCACTGGTTTCTACACAAAAGAAGGTTATTGCAGAAATGGTTAAGCTGGCAAAATTGAAGACAGGCCAAAAAGTTTATGATTTGGGATGTGGGTTCGCGCCAACGCTTTTTTATGCAGCTAAAATTGGCCCCAAAAATCAGTACATTGGCTATGACGTACTACGTCCAGTGCTGTGGTACAACCAGTTTAAAAATACATTTTTGAACTACCCGATTGAATTTGTATGTGGTGATTTTTTTATGGCCGACTTAGAAGAGGCTGATGTTATTTTTTGCTACTTGTGGGATACGGTGATGGTTCGCATTTACGAGGAAAAGTGGGAGTCACTCAAAAAAGGAGCGATCCTTATTTCACATGACTTTTCAATCCCGGCACTGAAGCCCAAAAGTACTAAAAAAGTAGGACGCTCCAAAATCTATGTGTACCAAAAAAGTTAATTCTAAAGCCCCTCTTGAAGGGTCTCCCTTCCAAGAATTTCACGTTCGGCTTGTTCCGGGTTTAGGTCTCCTTTGATAAGTCTTTTGGTATTGAAAAGTATTGGAAATTGCTGATGAATTTCGTGGTCATTACGATTGACCCAATCCCTAAATTCTAGAGTTTTATTTGGTGTTTCTTCGAGCACTGTAGCCAACAAGGTGTTAAGAATGGTTTGGGGATTAGTTTCTGGGAAAAATTCTACGAGTTCTTTATAAAATCGAGAAAAAAACCAAGCCTGAGTATTGCCTTGATAATTTTTTGTCTTACAGATTTTCAAGAAATAGCTAAATATACCCGCAAAAACAAGTTTTACTTGGGGGTCTGTAAGGGGTAATTCTTGGTTTACCATATTGCCATCTTTTAGGTCTTGGAGTGTTTTTTGGAAAGTTTTCATTTCTGAAACCTCACAAAAATCGACCGTATTGTGCCAAAAAGATTCAGAAATTTTCCGACCTTCTACGGTTTTAAAATCTGCTTCTACGGTATCGGGATTTTCACCACTAGCGATTCTTTTCCCAAACTTGAAGTTGCGCGAACCTGATTCTCCTGGAAAAAATTCAAGACATAGTAAAATGTCTCCAAGCCCTGCAATCCCCCAAAATTCATGCGGATTTTCACGAGGTGGGCATTTGGCTTTTATAACTGCAAAAACGGCATCAAGAGCCTGTGATAACAATTTTATTTTTATCTCTAGACCTACTTGATCCCAAAACCTCCCAAGCTCTAGTACAATCAAGTTTTTTAAAATTCCAGACCACTGAACCACGTTGGGAGATTCAGAGGCATATAATCTGAGCCTAGGGGTGTTTAGGTGCGAGTGTACTATTTCGGCTACCGCTTTATTTTGTCCAGCAATAACACTAGCTGTGGGAGAACCAGTTTTTATTTGTACTGCCTTATTTGGGCCTGAGAAAATAAGTACTCGATCTTTTTCTTCCTGGGTTAGCTGTTGATACAAGTCTTGAGTCTCGACTCCCTTGGAAGTTAGCACAATGATTGAATGCGGATTTTTACGAATATAGTTCAGGGTGTCTTCTTTGGCCCAACTCGGAATAGCTAAAAATAAAATTTCAGGAGTATTTCTTTCTGGGCTCTCCATAGCGGTGGGTCTGTCGGTGCCAATTACTTGAAAATTTTTATCTTTAGATTCTTCAGTTAGTACTTGATAAATAGCGGAACCAAAATCACCTTGAAAGCCAATAATTTCTACCTTTAAGATTTCGCCGTTCTTTGGATCTGATAATCTGGTTTGAAGGGGGAGATTCATTTTTGACTCTACTTTATCAACTCGATAAAGCCATGTCTAAAAGAGTCTTTAAATTCTTTATAGTATCTTCTACTGGAGCAGCTCCGTGAGCGGCAAAGACTCTTGTTCCTTTTTTTAGGTTTAAAATTTCTGCCATGGCTACACTTTTTTTTCTCGCTTGGCTTAAGTTCCAAGCTCTTCTGGGATTAAAGAACGCTTTCCAGAATAAACTCTCCTCAAAAAAAGCATCAGCTAAAATTTTAGACGCTGGAGTTGCATACACAATAGAATCCGGATTTTCAAGGATAAAGGAAGGTTCTACAAGCACAGCTTTTTGGCCAGAATTTCGTATTTCTTTTACTAATTCTTTTAGTTCAGGAGTGCCCTTTGAGTCTTCTGTTCCGTTACATAAAATATAAAATGGGCCTTGGGATTGGGGGGTTTTCCACCCTTCCTGAGTGGAGCCTTCAAGGCGATGGATTCTCGATTTAATAGAATCCCTTGTTTTTTGATTGCTCAGGGTTCTAAAATGGCTTTTTTGACGATACAAAAGTTCTATAAACTTAAGGTGTAAGTTCCCAATAAAACCATCGGACAAAACCACAGACGGTTGATGCTTGCTTCCATTTAACCCAATTTCAGAGAGAGGATCAAAATCGAGAAATTTACAAACCCCATGAGTTGATTGAATTTGATCTTGAATCTCTTGCGGAGAAAAGGAATCAGAAGGGAGAATCATTATGGGCCCCTCAGCATCAGATTCAGCATGTTCTTTGAGGGTGGTAAGCATCAAGGTAAAGTCTTCTATTTTAGGCTTAGGGATGGCTCCATTATCACCAAACTCTATACCTGGCATGATATTTTTAGAAATAAAGGGTCTTCCCCGCGTTCCCCTAAACTTAAGACTTCCTGCAACTTGCGCTGCGGTAGATCCCGCAGTAAAAACGGCATAAGGACTTTGCTCTTCTGCCAGCCTAAACATTTTAGCCATGGAGGTCCCAGGCACTGGTTTTTTCCCTCCCATTGGGGTTTGTTCTTCACTTTCTACTATTTGAAGAAAGTCTGTATTGTGAAAAGGTTGTTCAGTTTGAAACATATGAAAACCTTCGACCTGAGAGCTTAAAAATGCGGCTTGATCTGAACGGGATTTTATTTCGTCCAGGGCTTTTTGAATTGCTTCTCTAATTTCTGGGCCTCTTCCGAAAAGAACAAACTTTACTTTACCGGCTACAAGCTTGGAATAGTGGGTTACCAAAAAAATTTTCAAGGCTTTTAGATTCCTAAGAGCCGCATCTCCTTCGTATTCACCAGTTTTAGTCTCAGGGCTGGCATCCCCACCTAAGACGTCCCAAAAAATTAGTTTTTGATCTTCGTTCATCATTGACTTTGTATTTTTTTATTTCAAAAAGTCAATAATCAAATAGATTATTTAGGATTTCTTTTCCCCATCTAGAGTTTTCTCGAGGGTCGAGGAAGTGAATTGTTTTTAGGTTTGAAAAGGTTCCCATTCTTCTGCTAATAGTTGCCTCTAACTGAGTCATGGTCCAGGTAGCCCAAAAATTTTGTCCAGACTGTTTCATGACATCTTCAAATTTTTGAAGGAGTGGACTGGGCGGAGCAAAGGGAAATTTTTGGAACACAAGGTGTTCAAAGTTAAAGCTATCTAATTTTGGGTTTAAACATTTTTGGTAGAGAAAGCAGATACGTTTGTTTTTATTTTTTTCCATCAATTCAAGCATTTTTCCGCTGCCTCCAGATATTTTTTCCCCAATCAAAACCATATTTTCTTCGAGCCTCGGAGAGATTCTGTCAAAGACTTTTCCTAAACTATCTAAACTTGAAAAATTCAGAGCTACATGCCCTTCACTCTGTTGAAATAAGTCCCATACAAAATCAGCCGTAAAGTCATTAAATTCTGGAGAGCTTTGAGAGACTAATTTTTTGGGAATTTGGAGCGCTGGTTTTTTGTCAGGCAGTAACGAAATTTTACCCCCTTCGGTTTGCCCAAAGAAGGTTTGAAAAAAGGCCTCATTTTTTGGATCGGTATGGCTTCTATAAGCAAAAATCTTTTTATAACTACCCAAGCCTGATTTTATATTTCGCCAATCTTCTGGGTGCCAAGAATAAAAAGTAAGATTACCACTTTCTGGGGCGTAGATTAGCCACCGAGTACATTTTGGATCTGGATTGGTAAAGTAAGGTTCCCAGAGAGTGAAAGTATCTAGATCAACAAGGTCCTTAATCTCTTCTAAGAAAGTATCGAATCTATCTTGGACCCCAAGCAGCATTTTTTCAGGAAAACGAGAAAGACTTTTTCCCAACTTTTTTTCTATAAAATCACGGCAAAAACGGGCGGTAAAAAACTGAGTCTTTTGAGCTACCTCTTCATCAACATGGTTTAGATATGAGGCAAAAGATAGACTTTTTGTGGGATGAAAAAGGAGGCTTTCAGCTGCCATTTCTGCCTCATCGATTAAAAGTATACGATCTTTAAATACGCCGGTGTCTTCTAAATCAGCTAGAGCTTTGGGAGTACAACAGAGTGTTTTTTCTTTAAATTTTTCTGTAAGTACGGTTTGGTATGCTGGGTTTTTGATATCTTGTGTATGCACTTCATCCCAAAAATCTCGTTCTTTGAAGAATAAATCAAAATGAATCAGGCCTCGGTAGCCTAAAAAATTTCGATAAATACATTTGAGATAAAAGGTGGTTTCTTGGTTGTTTAAAACGGCTCTCTGTTGGGCAAAAATATTAATTTTCTCAGGATCAAAAATAACCTCCGGGGTTGGCAGTTTTGGAATCGTTTTAAAAGACTCCAGCTTTGGGGTAATGATACAGGTTGGAGTTTTTTGAGCGGCTATAGACTCAAAAAATTCTTGAGCCTCTTTATTTGAATGGATACGACAAAACACATTGTTCTCATTTTCTAAGGCTTTTTGACACGCGTCTATCGCGGAGTCCCATTTAGAATTAGAGTTTAAGTCAAAAGGTTCAGTTTTTCTTTTTGGCAGATTAGATTGACCCTCAGTTTGGAGAAAAAGTTCACGTGCATACCACTTGGTTTGGGTTTCAAGAAAGGGTTTGATTTGTGCTAAAAAGGGTTTGGGAAGTGATTCAATTTTTTCACACAAGAGTTCAAATAAATCCTTTGAGGCCAGCACATCACTCATGGCTCTATGGGCACTTTCGTGCGTAAATCCATAATTTTTAGTTAACACTTCTAAAGCGAAACTCGGTTCTAAAGGCAGCAAAATTCGGGCTAATTCATGCGTGTCAATTCGTGGGTTTGCAGCGACATCAATTCCGTTTCCGATAAGAAAATTAATATCAAAATCAATATTATGGCCCACTATTACAGAATCCCCAATAGCTTCTTTAAGGTTGGTTTTGATTTCTTCTAAGTAGACCCCTTTTTCATCAATTTCTTTTTGGGTAATACCCGTGAGTCCTGAAACAAAATCAGTAAGAGGGGATTTATCGGGAATTAAGACTTGGTCTACTTCTAAAATCTTTTCCCCCTCTTTATACCGAACAAAAGAGATTTCAATAATAGAGTCTTTCTTTGGTTCAAACCCTGTAGTTTCTAAATCTAAAAAACACAAATCCATCACCTCAATTATATATCAATTAGTTATTGAAATCTTCCTCAAAACTTACATAATCGGAAACGATGAAAATTTCAGAGCGTAGCAAAAGGTTTGCCGGAATTTTAGAGACTAAAATTCCCCCTCTCATACAAAAATTTTTTACTCCAGACCAAATAGGGTTTGTGACCGTTACGGCTGTTGAAGTTTCTGGAGATCTTAAAGTAGTTGATATTTTTGTGCGAAGTCTCAACGGGCCCGTGAATTTTTGCAAAAAACTCAACAAGCTCGATAAAAAATTTTCTCATGAACTTAGCCAGATACTCAAAGCCAGACAGTCTTTAATTATCCGATTTAAAGAAGATAAGTCAGTTAAAGCTGTAGAGGTGGCTAATAAAAACCTTAAATGAATATTTTGATAGCGACTGGAAACGAGGGAAAAAAGGCAGAAATACGGCAGTTTTTCAGGCCTGATTCTGGGGTTAAATTTGTAAGCCTTAAAGATTTTGATTTCGTGGAAGAACCGGAAGAAGATGGAAAAACCTTTGAAGCCAACGCATTGATTAAAGCTCGGTATTATGGAGAAAATCATAATATCCCCACTTTGGCTGAGGATTCTGGATTAATTCTTGAGGCTTTTCCTGAAAAATTTGGCCTCAAAACTCGTCGAGAGTTATCTGCAAAAGATGATATGGATTGGCTGGATCAGTTTTTGGAAATGATCCGAGACACTGAAAATAAAAAGGCCACTTTTTACTCTTCAATAGCTTTTTTTGATCCTATAAAAAAGATTGAACAGGCGGTGCTTGGAGTCACTTCCGGTGAAATTGTAGATTTTCCACAGGCCCCAATTGAAAAAGGAATTCCGGTTTCAAGTGTCTTCATTCCAGAAGGCTCTAGTGAGGTGTTTGCGGCTATGACTAAAGAGCAAAAGAATGCAGTATCTCATAGGGGCAAGGCTGTAGCGGCTTTTTCCGAATGGTTTGCTGAAAATTACTAAAAAACTTTCCCCTTATTTTTCAGTTTCATCGAGTCTTTTTGTTTTTAAATTTTTAGAAAGTAATAGCTTGTAGCTTTACATTTTATATTTTCTTTTTAGAATTTCTGGCGATGAAACCAAAGTATAAAAGAATTCTTCTCAAACTTTCTGGGGAGGCGTTATTGGGAAAAAAAGAGTTTGGCATTGATTATGAAATTTTGCATCAAATTTGTGAAGAAGTAAAAGCCGTTCAAGCTATGGGAGTGGAAATAGCCGTGGTTATTGGAGCGGGGAATATTTGGAGAGGCACAGAGAATGGAGAATCAGGGATTGATAGAGTGCCATCAGATTATATTGGAATGATGGGAACCCTGATGAACTCAGTGGCCCTGCAAGCAAATTTGGAAAAAATGGGCATCTATACCCGTGTGGCTTCAGCCATGGATATTCCCTCAGTGGCGGAGCCTTACATTAGGCGCCGAGTGATCAGACACCTGGAAAAAGGGCGAATCGTTATTTGCGGAGCCGGAACGGGGAATCCCTATTTTACCACTGACTCTGCGGCCGCTCTGCGCAGTTTAGAACTGGAATGTGATGTGCTCCTTAAGGCTACAAATGTGGACGGAGTCTACGATGCTGATCCTCGTAAAAAACCTGACGCTAAAAAATACGATGAAGTGAATTTTGAAGAAGTGCTAGAGAAAAATTTAAAAGTGATGGATGGAACAGCTATTGCTCAATGTAGAGATAATAAAATGCCGATCATAGTTTTTGAGCTCATGAAAAAAGGGAATATCGTGAAAGTTGTTTGTGGTGAAAATATTGGAACTCGAATCACACTCTAATCAAACACCACGTAATCAAAGGCACCAATAGAAGTTTTTTCTGGTATGTCGATACTGATTTGTTGTGAAAACTGTTCGGCCAAACTTACGTCTGAATTTACTGTGTAGTAACTTTTTGGGAAAGGTTTCACTGTTCCTGAACCACTATATTCTACCATAAAAGGAATGCCTGGGATCTTGGTAGCGGTTCCGGTGTCTTCAAATTTTAGAAGGGATCGGAAGGTCAAACGGAAGTCGCTACAAGTGCCTCCGCCACTATCGGTACAACTCCAAAAGGCATTGAGGTCAGTAACATTGGTGCCAGGTAAAATTTTCCCAGGAGTCGTGTTATTAGTTGAGATAGTTTGAGTTCCAGCCATAAGTTGATCTTCACAAATAAACCCTGTGGCACCGCTACAATCGCTGTTATCGGTAGGGACAAAAGTTTCGACTCCTCGAGTTGTACTCTTACGAGAAAGAGACCAGTCTATTAGGACTTCAGTATTAGCGCTCCCAAAATCAAAACCAGAAGTAATTTCACTGGCACCATACTCAGCCAAAAGTGCATTTTTAGCCGTTGAGTTAGGGATTTGGTCTGTGTCGTTATAAAAATTTACAATCAAATCATCACTAATAAAGTTTGGGCCGCCACTGTTATTGGGAGCTATAGTAGGGTTGCCAGAACTATCCCATTGAAGCTGAATTTGTATAGTTTGGTTTTCTTTCAGCATTTCAGCGAGAGCCGCGTTATTACCATTGGAAGTCGTTGTTCGTCCCTGTAAGCTCCAGCTAGTAGTCGCATCCACCACAGGATGAACAATAGTTTGGCTGGCGTCTCCGGAACTAAAATCAAGTCCAGCGCCTCGAGAGTTGTGATGAAAAAATGAAGCTTCAATTCCAGATTCTGAAGCAAAAAAGAGCTGAGTCGTTCTTTGGATATTTGAAGCCTGATCAAGAGATCGAGCAATAGAATCAAGCGTGGCAAAAGCGAGCGCTAAAACCAAAAGAGAAGTTCCCATTGAGACTAATATAGAGATACCCTTTTCTTTACGAGACATTGAAAATCTAAAAATTCCTGAGGTTTCTAAAAAATATTTTTGAACACGCCGTGAAGCACTACGATTTTTGGTGAGGTTTTTCCAATAGCTCAAATTTCTTTGTTTTTCTATCATCTAGATCAATTCTACAGTAAAATTTGGGCTGATGAAAAAAGTTTACCTTATAATTCTCGATGGATTTGGCTTAGCTCCCGATAGCGAAGGGAATGCCATTACTCAAGCACAGGCGCCTTATTTGAAATCGCTGATAAGTGGAAAAGCCTATCCAATGTCTCGCCTAAAAACGCATGGAGAACCCGTGGGATTGCCAGAATTCCAAACAGGGGGATCAGAAGCAGGACACATTACCATTGGCGCTGGACGAGCCGTGAAACTTTTATTGACTAAAATTAATGATGCTATCGAAGATGGGAGTTTTAAGTCTAACGATGTGCTGAAAAGTTTATTTGAAAAAGCCGCTAAAAATAACCGGATTCATTTTATGGGGATGGCGTCTGATGGTGGAGTTCATTCCTTTTTGCCCCACCTGTTTGGGTTACTCGATTTGGCCAAAGAGTACGGGATTGAAAATGTATATAATCACTGTTTTTTGGATGGTCGAGATGTAGGTACTCGGACTGCAGCCGAATATTTAACTGCGCTAGAAGCAAAAGGCGGAAAGATTGCCTCTATCCAAGGGCGGTTTTATGCCATGGATCGAGACCAAAATTGGGAACGGACAGAATTAGCCTACAAAACCCTGGTAAGTGAAGAGGTTGTGCCTACTAAAAAATCATGGAAAGCCGTTATCGAAGATCACTACGCAAGCGATCCTACTATATCAGACTATTATGTGGAACCACACTTATTTGATACTGAGGCTCAGATACAACCAGGAGACATTGTGATTAATTGGAACTTTAGAACGGATCGTGAACGACAAATTTCTGCGGCATTATGTGACGCTTCTTTTGAAGCATTCGATCGTCCAGTAAAAATAGACGTACAAAATTACGGAATTTTTGGGGATTATTATGAGGGAGCTCAGCAACCTTTTAATTTTGGAGATGAGACCCCTAAAAATACACTAGGAGAATATGTCTCAAATCTGGGGGGAACACAATTGCGAATATCTGAAACTGAAAAATTTAATCACGTTACTTTTTTTTACAGCGGACAACAGAAAGCGCCTTTTCCCGGAGAGGATAGAATTTTGGTGCCTTCACCTAAATGTCCAAGCTATGCCGAAAAACCTGAAATGTCGGCCTATGAAGTCCTAGAGAAAGCCTTAGAAAGTCTCAATAAAGGATACAATTTAGTCGTGCATAATTTTGCTAATCCAGATTTAGTAGGGCACTCTGGCTCCTTGGAAGCGGCTATAAAAGCTATTGAAATAATGGATGAATGCTGCGCTAAATTAATCCCTAAAATATTAGAAGCTGGATATGATCTTATCGTTACTTCTGATCACGGAAATGCGGACAAAATGATTAACGAAGACGGAAGTCCAAATGCTTCTCACACCAAAGCCTATACGCCGTGCGTAGTTATAAGCCAAAAAGAGGAATGGCAGCCTATGACCCTGCCAGAGACAGGAGACCTGCGTGATATTGCCCCCACCCTCTGCACTCTTTTGGGTATTGATATTCCAGCAGAGATGACGGGGAAGAGTCTGTTAGGCTAAGAGAGATTTTAACTTGGTTTCATCAATCCCTGGCCCAATGCCTGCAAAGCGAAAATTTTCAGGCTGTAATAGCTCTTTAGCAAGGGTCTCTACGGCTTCTTTTTTAACAGCTCTAATTTTTGTTTTCCAGTCTTCAAAGGATTCATTTTTTCCATACAAAAGTTGATTTTTGGCATATTCATGAGCCACCTCTTCTGTGTCCTCTGTCGTGAGGTCGGTTTTTCCGATGAGGTAGTTCCGGGCCTTTTGGAGCTCGTCTTCAGTGATCCCGCTGCGGGCAATTTGGTCGTATTCATATCGGATAGCTTCGACGGCTTTGAGCACATCATCTACTTTTACTCCGGCACGAGTGGTCATGAGCCCAGTGTCTGAATATTCATCTACTTGAGTGCGGATAGAGTAACAAAGCCCTTTTTCTTCTCGTACGTTTTGGAACATTCTTGAACTCATATTACCCCCCAAAATTACGCCAAGGACTCGGAGAGCAGGGAAAAGTGGATCGGTCTCACTCAACGCCCTAACGCCAAAAGAAAGGTGATATTGCTCGGTTTTCTTTTCACGAATTTTGGTAATTTCCGTGGCTTTACTCCGATCAAATTTTGTAGGAGGAATACCTACGGCTTTTGATTCCATTTCAAAATAGGCCGCGATAGTTTCAAGATCATTTTTATTCACGGCTCCGGCAACAGTAACGACCATATTTTCAGGAACATACTGTGCATTTTTGTATTCTAAAAACTGTTCTCGGGTAACTGAACTTACCACTTCTTTTGTCCCAATTTGATCCCATCCTAGCGGCTGATCCCCAAAGGTAAGTCGCTCAAAATCCCAAGAAATTTGATACATTGGAGCATCTAAGTACATGGCCATCTCTTCCAAAATTACGCCTCGCTCTTTTTCAATTTCTTCTGCTGGAAAGTTTGAATAAAGCAACATGTCAGACAATACATCTAAAGATTTTTCTAGGTTTTCTTTCCCACTTTTAACGTAGTATCCAGCGTATTCTTTACCCGTGAAAGCGTTAAATTCACCACCAAACATATCCACGGCTTCGCTCACTTCTTTCGGGGTTTTGTACTTTTTAGCGCCTTTAAAAAACATATGTTCAAGGAAGTGTGAGATTCCGGTAATGGCTTTGGTTTCGTATCGAGATCCAGCGCCAACTAAAATAAGGACGGTAACAACACTGGTTCCTGGCATCTCTACACACTGAATTTGTAAGCCGCTTTTCGTTTTGGTTTGGTGACATTTCATGCGGTCAGAATACTAAATTTTTAGCCTCCAAAAAGAAAGCTTTAAGTGTTTAATTTCTTCTTCAAAATCGAGCAAGTACACCGGCTTACAACTTTTACTATATCTTCATAACTTTTGTGAATATCGGTAGGGTTTCCATCCTGTCCAATAGTCTCTAATTCACTAATTTTCATGGCTTAAAAAATTGACATTTTTCCATATTTATTTATTAAATACAATATGAAAAGAATTTGGTCAATACTTTTTGCCCTTTTAGCACCTGTAGTGGGTTTTGCAGCCACATTACCGGAGGCGAATTTTAGTATTACGCCGGCCAAGGGGAGTCTGCATACAGAATTTGTGATTGATGCCAGTCTTTCACGGAATACCAGCGGCCTCAAAACGGGGCTTAAATATCAGTTCAAAGTGGCCCCTAATGAGCCTCGAACCCCTTTTCAGGCGAACCCGGTTTATCGGTTTACTCCGAAACAAACGGGAACTTTTAGAGCTCAAATGCTAGTGTTAGATCCAAGCGGAGGCATTACTACTACTTTCCGAACCTACCGAGTAACACAATCGACAAATCGATCCATTCGGATAAAGACCTCAAATACAGATCCAAACAAAGGCGAAGCGGTTGAATTTGAGGTGATTGTTCTTGGAGAAAATGGATTAGATAGGAACGCTTTCAAAGTTCGTTGGGACTATAACTCTGATGGCATTTTTGAAACAAACTTCCAACCAGGCTTAACGGGCAGTTTTGTCTACCAGGTCGGATCATCTTCTCCTACGGTAGAGGTAAAGTTTCCAGATGGAGAGATTCTAAGAACTCGAGGGATTCAGTCTTCCGTTCGCGATAGGTTTACAAGAAATCGTTTGACTAATCGTGACAAAACGCCGATTAGAACTACCTCTAGTTCTCTTGCATACCCAATATTGGATGTAAGTCCAGGGAATAAGGTTACGGATGAAAATACCAGCTTTACTTTTGATGGAAGCAAAACTCAGCTTGGTTCTGGAGGGTGGCTAGAATGGCATATTGATGGTCAAAAAGTGATTAAAGATAAAAAAATAATCCAGCACAAATTTAGCTCTCCGGGCACGCATCAAGTACGGCTTCTCAATTGTTTCAATCGTGCCGAACCAATCTGTACAGAATCTACCACTGAAGTAGAAATCAAACCAGACCCAACAGACAATATTGTAGATATCAAGTGGGCCAATTTGGTAGACCACTACCGGCCGCCGTTTGCTCAGGACTTTGTGAAAGCCACAGTCAGTGACCGGATCCGATATACCGCACAAATGATTGGGTACAATTTCCCAGGGCAACGATGGGAATATCGATGGGATTTTAATGGTGATGGGTGGTGGGATACGGTGTTTTCTCAATCTCCTGTAGCGGAATACACTTATCCGCATGCAGGGGAGATGGAGGCGGTAGTACAGGCAAAACCTTCTTTTGGGTTTAGCGATATTGGGTACGTAGAAAAAGCCATTCCGGTTTTTATCCAAAAAAACCTCGCCCCAAAAGGAACTTTTAGCCCCCGAAATTCGGAAAATTTTGTAGGCGATCGAGTATTTTTTGAAGCTGATTTATATGACTTTCAATCCCCACATCAAGTGGAAATTCGGTTTGATTCAGACGCAGATGGGATCTGGGATAGTGATTTTAGACGTCAAAAATCCTGGTGGTGGGAGTATGATGTTCCAGGGACGTATGAAGTTCGGATGCAACTACGTGATCCACAGAAAAAAGTATTTGAAACCAAACGCCTTATTGAAATTAGCCCAGCACCAGATCCGGTAGCGTATGTAAAAGTATCAGATAAATCTCTGCCAGTTGGCAAAAGCTTTACAATGGATGGAAGTAACAGCCTTGGAAGAAATCTAAACTTTGAATGGAAAATACTGGATGGACCAGTGAATACACGTCAGCAAAGATTTGGACAGAGAACGAGTTTCAGGTTTAACACTCCAGGAAAATACACAGTCTGTTTAGCGGTGACTGATAAAACTGGGAAAAGTGACCAGATTAATTTTCCTATCTGGGTTACCGAAGCTCAAACGACCCCAAGTGTAGCAAAGTCACCTGTAGCGACACCCCCCAAAACCGCTCCAGTTCAAAATCTAAGTCCATACCAAATAGTTACGGGATACAGTAAACCACAAAAACCCTTTCTCACTAACATGCGGCCTGGATGGTAGAATAATTAAAAGAACAAGAAAGTGTCCCAAACATAAAACTCGTCATGATCATGAGAGTTTAATACAGCAGGGGTTTCATAACTTGTACTGTAGGGCTTTAGGGACCCTCATGCTGGTAAAGGGTTTGAAAAAATAAACCCCAGGAGCAAAGCTGAAAGAATTTTGTTGTATTTAGACCGGGTTACTACGAAAGTAAAATCTATTTTATAAAAAGTGCCTTTGCAAATAATCGACTAATTTTTCTGCTTGAGCTTCAACCGAGTCTACTATTTTTAGCTGGGGGAATTTTTTTTCTATAGGGAGTTTTAAAACATGGTAGTGAGTGCAGCCGAGGATAAGCGTATCAATATTTTTTTGTATAAGAGCTTCAATTTTTTCAGTCCAGTAGGCTTCGCATTCTGTAGAGGAGGCTTCACCATTTTCTATCCAGGGAACGAGTTTAGGCGTGGGTTCGGAGAAAAGTAGGTGGTTACTGCTTAAATTTTTCATTTCACGGTCATATTTTTTCGAAGCTACTGTGTGCTTAGTGGCGATTAATCCAATGCGTCCATCTGAGTTTTCTATGGCTACTTCAATGGCGGGAATAAGGCATCCTAAAATACGTTTTCCCCTATATTTAATTTGGAGTTTTCTCAGAGCATCACTACAAGCGGTGTTGCAAGCTAGGAGAATTAAATCACAATTTTGAGCCCATAGTTTTTGAAGGCCTTGTTCGGTAAGATTGAAAACTATTTCAGGTGTTTTGTTGCCGTAAGGGGCATTTTGGTGATCACAAAAAATTTCATATGTATGTTCTGGAAGTTTTTTAGAAATTACTTCCAGGGCGAATTTGCCTCCCATTCCTGAATCAAATATCCCTATCTTCATGTTATAAAGTTATGAAAAAGGGCGAATTTCTTTGTCGCCCAAAAAAGTTTGCGGACGTGTATAAAAAATACACTTACCTGTGCGCCTTTTTTACTTCCTTGAACTGCTGCTCTTTGACAACTTTCTATTACTTGGTTTGGCTTCATGTTTAGTCTTCTTTTAGTAAAGTAACCAGCTGTAATTGTACCGAAGTTTCACCGTTCCAGGTATTTTCTTTGGCCTGTACCAAGAGGGTGTAGACAGTGCCTTCTTTAAGTTTTGCTACGATTTCTTCAGCAAAGAAGGCGACCATATTTACGTGATCTCCTTGATGAGTAAAGGTGGCACGAATATGGTTTTGATCCTGTCCCATATACCCCCAAGAAATAAGTTTCATATTTTGAAGGCCAAAGACAGGATGGGGGTTTTCAGCCCCAAATGGAGCGAGCTTTTTTTGTGATTCAAGCCAGGATTTATTCAACCATTTATGAGGGATAAAGGCTTCTAGCATATCTTCAGGCTCGGTGTCTTTTGGGACAACTGTATATCCTTTCAGAGCTTTCTTGAAAGTGTCTAAATTTTTAGGATCCATCTGTAGGCCGGCTGCCTGGGCATGGCCGCCAAAATGTTCTAAGAATTGGGAATGGTCGGTTAAAATCTCAGTTATATGCGCACTCTTTGGGCTTCTGGCAGAACCGTGTACCTTAGCATCATTAAGTGTCAGAGCAATACAGGGTTTTTTGGTTTGGGTAGAAAAATGTCCGGCAATAAGCCCGAGTAGGCCGACAGACCAGGTTTCATGGAAAAACACATGCACCAGATCTTCGGAATTAACCTGGGCTTGAGCTGTTTTTATAGATTGTGTGGTAAGTTCACGTCGATAGAGATTGAGTTCTTGTAGATACTGGGCCTGATCAAATTGATGTTCAGGCGGACCAATAAAAAGCTGAAGCGCCTTCCCCACCTCCCCAATTCTGGAAGCAGCATTAAGGCAAGGGGCAATGGTAAAACCTATAGTTTCTTCATCTACAGAGCTCACATTGTGCAGTTTTAGAAGGTGCTTTAACCCTGACCAATGTGAATTTTGAAGGTGCTGTAAGCCCAAAATATTAAGGGTTCTAACTTCGCCAGATTGAGGCATGCAGTCGGCGGTTTGCCCTAGAGCCGCCAGTTCTAAATAAGGCGCTAAAAAGGCTTCAGCCTCTTCCAACCCCAGAGCCTTGGTAAGACCTTGCAGGAGTTTTAGTGCGACTCCAGCCCCAGATAAGTTTTTTTCTGGATAATTACACTTTTCCTGATTGGGATTAAGTATAGCAACAGCGGTTTTGGGAAATTTTTTAGGATCAGAAATATGGTGGTCTGTAATAATTACTTCCATTCCTTTTTGGGTTGCATATTCAACCTCTTGATAGTCATTTATACCACAATCACAGGTTAGGATGAGATTGGTTTGGGTCTGAGCAATTTCATCTATGTGGTAGGTTTTAAGGCCGTGAGAATCTTTGACTCTATCGGGAATGCGGTAAGAAACCTGTGCCCCAAGTCTTTTTAGTCCATCAAAAAGCATAACCGTACTCGTAATCCCATCGGTATCAAAATCTCCAAAGATCATGATACGCTTACGGTCTTCTATCGCTTTTAAAATTCTCTGGACAGCTTTGTCCATGCCCCACATTTTTTGTGGGTCACAGAGGTGCTGAAAACCAGGATGCAAAAAAGCCTCCAACTCCTTTCCTCCAGCCCGTTCTTGGAGCATCATTTCCCATAGGTGTTCAGGGCTTTTAGGTCTAAATTTGGGTTGCCAATTCATCATGATAATGGTAGACATTTTTGGGCCAAAGGCGATTTAATTTTACAATGAAAGTGCACGTATATGATTTTCGATGGAATGATGAAAAATCTTTTGAATTTCAGGCTTCAAAAGATCAACGGTTTGGAGTGAAGAAATTACAAATAGGAGACACGCTTTCACTTCGCGTAATCAGTGATCTTAGTTGTGCTGGATCTCGAAGAGACGGAAATTGGCAGCCTTGTCCAGATCAAGTTCAGGGAAAGAAAAAATGTGAAGTATGTCGAAACCGCGAAGGAAATTTTGTTATTACTTCGTTTGATGGATTTAATACTGATATTTTTACACCAGAAGATTTAGCCAGGCTGGATGGAGATCACTGGGTGTATCTTGCCTTGTTTGATACTCATGCTCAGAAAGTGGGAGTTTCTAAAGCGGAACGAAAAGTCCTGCGTCAAATAGAGCAAGGGTCCCATCAAACACTCTATATTGCTAAAACGCCAAATGGGATTTTAGCCAGACAGATAGAAACCTGTTTTAGAAATTCAGGATTAGCCGATAAGCTTCAGGCTTCAACCAAAAAAGATTTTTTATGTCCCGAGGTGCCCCCTGAAACTGGAGAAGCTTCACTTCGGGCAACCTTTGAAGCACACAAAAATAGCGTCTCTGATTTTCCACAACTTCAACCCTACCTTCTCGAAAAACCAGAGTTTATTGATTGGTCAGACCATTTTGGGATTAACTATGTAAACCAAAGTGATAAAAGTTTTCATAACGTTAAGTTAAAAAAAGATGAATCAGTATCCGGCCGTATTGTTGCAGTTAAAGGGCCATTCCTTATTCTGGAAACAGATACAGAGTTAGTGGCTTTGTGTGCTAAAGATTTAATGGGAAGAATGGTTGATTTTGATCCATTACCAGCAGGGCTCACGCTTAATTCAGCTTTCCAAGGTGCTTTATTCTAATGAAAACAGTAGAAATTCAGGCTACAGGTAAACGAACCACACGGGAAATTACCCGCAAAATTTTATCGGAAGAACTTGAGGTTCACTCTCGGGATCTTCGGCCGATCTTTTCGGTGAGCCAGGTGGCTACCATCATGCCTCGAGGGAAAGGCATTGTGGTGAACTTAGGGGTGATAAAAATGTGTGTTTTAACCAATAAAGTAATAGTTTTTAATTTGGATGAATCGGAAATTGCAGAAAAATTCATCCCCAACCTTATAGATAAATTAAAGGCAGAAAAACCATCTACAGATTTTGAAGCCTTTATGTTGGATTTTGCCTTTAATCACAAGGTAAAAAAAATGAGAAGTGTTTTGGAAGCCTTGGAAAAAGCCGTAGAAAAAATGCTCAAAAAGATTCAGCGTTTTGCCGATGACAATTCACTTGAAAAACTACTAGCACTGAAAAAAAGAATCTCAAAATTTGAAATTATTGTGAAAGAAAATGATGCTGCGGCTTTAGAAATATTGGAAGATGATGAAGAGTTAGCAGATCTTTGTTTATCGCAAAAGAAAGCCAAAACCAAAAACATTAATTTTGATGAAATTGAATCTATCCTGGATTCTTTTACCGATCAAATTGAACAAATCGATTACAAGCTAAGCAACCTAAAAGAAAATATAGATGACACACAGGAGATTATCACCCTCAAGTTACATCATCGCCGAAATACCATTATACGGTTTGATTTGATAGCGACGCTTGTTACCGCGTTGTTTTCATTTTTAGCCGTAATTACCGGTCTGTATGGCATGAATATCCGCAACAACCTGGAAAGCAACCACGAAGCCTTTTGGGGTATTGTGATGATATTTGGGATTTTAGTGTTGATCTTTTTGGGGTGGACGTGGTGGTATTTGCGGCGAAATAAAATTCTCTAACGATCATCAAAATCTTTTTCAAAAAAGAAGCTGGTAATTAAAAAGGCAATAGCGGGTAAAGAGAACCAAATTTGGTAGTAATCAATCAATACTTGAGCTAATAAGGACTGCTCATATACCTGAATTTCTTTAGCAAAAAGCATCCCTTCTACAAAAGAGTTTCCAGACATATAGATTAAAATTGTAGAGAGAAACAGCAAGGCCGAAAGCCCTGAAAAAAGTCCGTGTAAAAGCAGTCTAACAGCCCACCGTTCGTGTTTTTCTAATACCACATGAAACCCGCTTTTTACTACAAAAATAACCACCGCCACAATGAGTAAAATAATGCGTATCCAGGTAAAAATCTGTACTTCGTTTTCGCCAAAAAGTTGCTGAAATCCTGGAGAAGGGTCAAACACAAACCGCTTTAATACTCCAGCGACTCCATCAGAAGCTAAAATAGCAATATAGATAGATAGAATAAGTTTTATCGTAGAGTCTTGTCCTAGTAAAAAACTATAAGCACACAGCATTACAAAAGCTGACAGTATCACCAGGTTCCACGTCAGGGCAATTTCCATTCGTCCAGATTATGAACCATCACAGATTAATTACCAATTTTATTGTTTTTTTATAGCCCCACTTCGACCCCTAGAAAAGTCTTTTATAGCTTGAAAAAAAGTACTATCTGTGGTACAATTTCCTGATGGTACTACGCTATAAGGTTCCGCAGAACGTACAGAGGGAAGATCAAATTATTTGGTTTATCACTCTACGTCAGCTAATTGTACTACTTGTGACCGGTGGAATTTCTTACTTTTTGTACGTTACGCTCAGCAAAATTTATGTCCTTTCCCCTATAGAGATTTTTATTGTGTTTATGCCCCTGGTGATTGGAGCTGCATTTGCCTTTGTAAAGATCAAAGGGCTTAATCTAACAAAGCTCTGTCTGCTGCTTTTAGAGCAAACTATTTTTTTGCCAGGACGAAGGTTTTGGCAGTCCAACACACACCCCTTTGTCTCAATGACTCAGCCTTTTTCACTTACCGAAAAAAAGGATGATGGCCCCAAACAAACGAAAGACTTTTCTAGAGAAAAAGTTAAAAACCTTGCTCATGTACTAGATACCGGAGGGTTCAAAAAAAAATCTAAACGTAAAAAATCATAATTATGGCCAGAAAAGAAAAAGAAACCGTGCACACCAAGTCGAAAAACAAAATACTTTCGACCCAGAGGTATTTGGACTTTGCTGGAGTTCATGATGATACGCTTATTCTCAAAAATGGTGGGCTCAGAGCCATTCTAGAAGTCAGCTCTGTCAACTTCAACCTCAAGTCAGAAGAAGAGCAAAACGCTATCATTTACGGATATCAAAGATTTGTGAATGCTCTTAATTTTCCTGTTCAGATTCTGGTAAAGTCTCGGAAGTTAGACATTGATCAATACCTTGATAGTCTCAAAGAAAAACTTCGGCACCAACAAAATGAACTACTAAAGGCGCAGATGTCAGAATATATTGAATATGTAGCCAAGCTGGTAGAATACGCTGACATCATGGAGAAAAAGTTTTACGTAGTGGTGCCACAAAACCCACTTAGAGCTGAACAAAAAGGAACTTTGGTCAGTTTTTGGCAGAAGATTCACCCGGATGATAAAGTAGAAGAAATTATCAAACGTCGAAAAGAATTTAAGATGCTTAAACGAGGACTAGATGAACGAATTAATATCGTTACTACCGGGCTCGAAAATTGTGGACTCAATGTTACACAGTTAGGAACCGAAAGAATTATTCAGTTGTTTTATCAATGCTATAATCCTCAACTTTCACGGCAAGAGAAAGTAGTTAAATATCAAGACTATGGATTGGATGATCAGCCAGAAGATAAACTCATCACCGAAGATTAAGATGATTAAAAAAAATTATAGGTTTATTTATTTTTACAGGCCTCCCTCGGGTGAGGAGCGGGGATCAGAGGGGGAGCCAGAATACACAGAGAATCAGCGTAGAGCTTTGAAAAATATAGAGTTTGTTCAAACTCAATTAACTGATGGAGAGGATATTCCAGGGTTTTTAACGGAGTGTCTAAAACTCATTAAAGGCTCAACTTTTCTTAATAATGTTACAAACCAAGAAGCTTTAATAAATTACTTTGCCTCCCTTGACGCTCAGACTTTAGTTGTTGAAATTGAAATCAAGATTCCCTCATTGGTTCAAGATTTAACTTCGAAAAACCCAGGAATTGAAATAATAAAATTTAAAAATCAATCCAAGTTTTACAGAGAAATCGTAGAAGTTTATTGCCGAAACTTTAGAGTAGACGGAGTTTTGGCAGATTAAAAATATACTTTCTCTGACACAATATGTTTTTGTAGTTGAGGGTATTTGGTGAGTTCTAGATCTGCTTCTAATATTTTAGTGGCCCAGTCGCGGGCATTTTTCATCATTGCTATATCATTAAAGTCGGCGCACTTGAGATCTGGTAAGCCACTTTGTCGAAGCCCATAAACTTCTCCCGCTCCACGAAGTTTCATATCAATTTCTGATAAATAAAATCCGTCATTACTACGCTCCATAGCTTGAAGACGAGCCTTAGATTTATCCTCAGGATTACCGACCATCAGAAAACAGTAAGATTGAAAATCATTTCGCCCAATTCGTCCTCGGAATTGATGGAGTTGAGCCAGGCCAAACCGTTCTGAGTTTTCAATTACCATAACGGTAGAATTTGGTATATCTACTCCTACTTCTATCACAGAGGTGGAGACCAATATATCAAATTCGTGGTCTTTGAACTGAGCCATTATCGAGTCTTTTTCTTTGGCTTTGAGTTTGCCGTGTAAAAAGTTTACGCGACGTTTTGGAAATATTTGTTCGGCAATTCGGACATACTCATCATGCACATTTTTGGCTTCAATCTTGTCGGATTCATCTACCAGTGGGCAGACCCAAAAAATCTGTCTCCCCTTCTGAATCTGGTCATCTATGAATTTATAACACAAGGATTCGGTTTGAGCATCAGCCACAATACGGGTGATGATTTCTTTTCTTCCAGCGGGTTTTTCACGAATGATAGAGAGATCCTGATCTCCATAAACCGTTAAGGCTAAACTTCTAGGAATAGGCGTAGCGGTCATCGCTAACACATGACTATTATTGCCTGCCAAGAGAGCTCTTTGCTCTACTCCAAACCGGTGTTGTTCATCTATCACTGCAAATCCAAGGGTTTTAAAGACCGTACTTTCTGTCAGAATAGCGTGGGTGCCAACGATGATTTTAATGTCACCATTTTTGAGTTTGGCTTTAATTTTTTCTTTATTTTTGGCCGTTACAGAGCCGGTGAGTAGTTCATAGGTTCCAGTGTCAAAGAGTCCAAACTTTAGGAGAGAAGAGAAGTGTTGTTTGGCAAGAATTTCAGTGGGGGCGAGTATCGCCACTTGGTATCCAGCTCGGACAACCTGGAGGGCGGCGAGTAGACCAATAATAGTTTTTCCGCTCCCTACATCTCCTTGTAAAAGCCTGTGCATTGGACGATCCTTGGCAAAGTCTTCAAGGATGTCGGCGAGAGCTTTTTTTTGGTGAGTAGTGAGTGCGAAGGGAAGTTTGGCCAAATCTTGTTTTGTCACCTCAGGATCAAAAGAAATCTGATAGGGGTTTTTGTGCGTTTTTTCACGATGGATTTTCGCCTGCATAACTCGGAGTTGAATGCTAAAAATTTCCTCAAAACCAAGTCTATGTTTAGCTTTTTGCCAGTCATCTCCACTTTTTGGGAAATGAATGTTTTTTATAGCTTCGGACTTTCCCATGAGTTTTTCTGTATCCAAAATTTCCTGTGGTAGCACTTCGGGAAAGTCTTTCGTAAGGGGGAGTAATCCATGAATTTTTTCTCTAAGCCACTTAGAGGTGATCGGTGGAGACTCTGGATAAATAGGCCTAATGCCGCCTATGTGTACATTTTCTTCCAAGTGAATTTCGGGATTTTTGCACTGAATAGAACCGTAATTTCGTTCTACCTTCCCCACTAAAAATACTCTTCGCGGAAGTGGTATATTTTTTAATTGATAGGGAATTTGGAACCAGACGACTTCAATACTACCTCCATCAGCAAGGACTAAATGGGCTTTCCCCAATTTTTTGCCATTTTTAGTTCGTACTTGAGAAAAGTTTTGAAGAGTGCCCTCTAGTGTGTTTTTTTCCCCCAGTATGAGTTGGGCCACTTGGTTAGTTATATCAGTAGATTCTAAAGCTCTTGGGAAGAACCCTAAAAGATCTTCTCCTGTATAAATCCCCATTAAATTGAGTTTTTTAATGTGGTTTTTGGTCGTCCGTAGTATCTTTTCTAGTGGCGTCTTAATCATGGGTAACACTCTTATAATAGCTAAAGCCCTAAAAAACGGCGAATTTCTTCGTCCTCAAACTTCTGAGTTTTTGAGCCCTTTTCTTTGTTGAAGGCAAAAAACAGCAAAAAAATTTGGCAAAATACAAAATTTGCTGGAGAATTACGTAGAACTTCTTAAAGAAGCCTTTGTTTTCACCCTTTTATCATGAAAAAATACCTTGCTCCTGGCCTCGGCCTTATGACTGCTGCTGCTTTCTTCATAGATCCAGCATTTGCTCAACTTATCGACATTAACGATAGCCCCACTGAAATTCAAAATGTAACGAACTCTGAAACTAGTTTCAGACAAATGGTGCTCCGATTTATTAACTTCTTCCTCTTTTTCCTCGGACTTTTAGCCACAGCCTTTGTGATCTATGGAGGATTCCTTTACATCACTTCTCAAGGAGACGATGCAGGCGTAGAAAAAGCCAAAAAAATTCTTACCTTCTCCGCTATTGGGATCTTGGTAATCCTTGTTTCTTTTGCGCTTATCAACACGATCCTCACTGCTGGGCTTGGGAACAGAGCCCTCACGTAAAAAGAGTATTTTTTCAAAAATATATAAAAAGCCGTCAGTTTATGACGGCTTTTTTTTATCGATCCCACTTGCAAGTTTCTATCACGGCCTGCATTTGTTCAAAGGTGAGTTGTCCTGGCTGAGCTCCGAGTTTTTGTATAACAGAGGCAGAGCTATGACTGGCCCAAAGAATTTGTTCATTTAAAGGTTTACCGTGTACTTTAGCCGCAATAAGCCCTACAGAAAAAGCATCGCCGGCGCCTAAGGTATCTACTCGGTGGACTGCTTGAGCAGGAGCTAAGAAATGGGCTTCTTTTGTAAAGACTTGAGCCCCTCTAGCGCCATCAGTAATGGCCACTTGTGAAACGCCTGCATCTAGGAAGGCTTTTGCCAGTTTTCGGACATCACAGAAGAATTTAGGAACGTGCTCTGTTCCACATTTTATTTTGGTTCCAAATTGCTCAGGAACATAGGCGTTTGCCTCGTGTTTAGTAGATTTAAGCCCGGTGAAATATTCGGCTTCTTCAACGGTTAAGATCAAAATGTCGGTTTCTTTAAAAACGGGCTTAAAGTAATCAAACCCTTTTTTGAACTGTGTTTTTCCCGGGTTCCATCCAAAGATGCCGCCCCCATGTTTTTTCTTCCAGTCAGGGACTTCTAGCAAAATATCATTGGCACATTCATACAGGTGGCTGATGTAAATACTTTTGGCTTTAGGCGCTTTTCGGAGGTCTTCTTTATCAAAGTGGCTGCAGCTGGTTCTTTTATGAAAAACGGTTCGTTCTCCAGTCCAGGTATTAAGGATGACGGAAAAAGAAGAAGACTGATTTTTTGCTATGTCTAGGTATTTAGTTTCTACATTATGAGTTTCAAATTCTTTAAGGATAAAATCGCGGTTAGATTTATCTCCCAAAACGCCAAAGGCCGCGACTTTAAGTCCCAATTTTGAAAACCCGATAGCAGAATTTGCAGAGCCTCCTCCACAAAAAGACAAGGCATCAGAAATCTGAATTTTTTCCCCTAAAACTACATCCAGAATGTTTTGACTATTTTCATCGGTACGAATATTCATATCCGCACTTTCTGGAACTTTGATAATTATATCCAAGGTAATAGACCCGAAGGTAAGAATATCAAATCCTGGCTGTTTCATCTAACCATTATATCACAGAAGTACCCATTTTACAATGGTTTAAGTCCCATGGGCAAAGGCAATGGCATATACTTTTTTCACTCCGGCTGATTTGAGGGTTTTAGCGGCTTCTTCTAAGGTGCTTCCCGTTGTCATTACATCATCTATAATGAGTACAGTTTCAGCTTTTATGGCTTTTTTGAGAGTAAAAGCTGATTGTATATTTTTTTGTCGTTCAGATTTTGAGAGCCCTATCTGCTGAGGGGTCTTTTTCGTTCGTTTTAGTCCCTTAAAAGAAGGAATATTGAGAGACATTTGATCAACAATTAGCTCGGTCTGGTTGAAGCCTCTAGCTAGTTTTCGAGTCCAGTGAAGAGGCATGGGGACAAGGAGGTCTACTTTTTTAAATTTGGGGGGTAAATCCTGTTTTATTTTTTGTGCTATGAGTTCAGATAATTCTTTTTTTTGATAAAATTTTAGATGATGAACGAGTTGACGAACAGCTTTATGATCAAACGCAGTCCGAACCCATAAGTCATCTACATATTTCCATTCAGTAAGGGGCGGCAAGGGGGGGGAGGGGGGAAGCGTAGTGTGATTTTCACACAAAAAAGCCCCTTCTTCCTTACAGACTAAACACTTTTTAGGGAAGAAGGCGGCTAGTAAATAATGATAAACGAAGGAGGCCTTATTGGCGGATTTCAAAATTGTCAGATGAAGATTGAGATCTAAATGGAGAAACTAACTGATTAATTGAATCACGAATAGTTCCATATTTTAGGTAGTCCATGAAATTCAGTCCGAACATCCGCCCTACAATAGTAACGAAAGTAAAACTAAGGATCGTTACAATCAGGCCAATAATTGAGTAACGGATAGTGTTAATGGCTTGTTTAATTTTTTCATCATTCCCTCCAGACAGGATAAAGGAAACCCCTCCAATAAAGATAAATACAGCCGACAGGGCGGCCGCAATAATGAAAGCATAGACCACAAACATTTGGATTAATCCCATAATAGTGAACTCTTGGAGCGTGCTGGTATCTATATTGATGTTCGCTCCAGGATCATACCCATAGCCTCCAGCATCATTAAAACTAGAAGTCGGTTCTGATGTAGCGCTACTAGTGGTACTGCGAGTCCCATATTCAATTCTTTCACTTGGAGGTGGAATTTGGTCTACAGGGATGCCCTGAAAGTCTTCATTGATTGCCGGTATAACTCGATTATCGTCCATGAAAATAGGATAATTTTTAAAATATGTATTATTTTAAGCGGTTGGTTCTAACACTTTCAAGTTAATTCGCTCGTTTTCTCGAGCTCCAATAATTCTTACCAATGTTCTAAGAGCCGAAATAGTTTGCCCATTTTTACCGATAAGTTTCCCCATATCGCTATCGGCTACATGGACAGAAATGAGGATGCCCATTTCATCGGTTCGGTGCTCTACTTGGATTTGGTCTTTTTCTTCACAGATTTGATCCAGAATGTATTTTACAAAATCAACAGCGGTTTTAATAGATTCAGACATGATATTGTTTGGTTAAAGTTTAAAGTTTTGGTGCGAAAAAAACTATTCAGCTTTTTTTTCAGCGTCGGGGGTTTCGGCCGGGGCTTCCTCTTTGGTCTCAGCTTCTTCGGCTTTTGGTTCTTCGGTAGGAGCTTCTGGTTCTGCATCGTTACTGGCTTCAGCCGCTGGTTCGGCCGGAGTTTCTTCTACTTCTTCTTTTGGGGGTTCAGTTTTCTTTGGTTTGGTAGGTCTGGTTTTGATAAATTTTCCAGCCAGCTCACAGCCATTTTTGACTAATAATCGAGCTACCGCTTGAGAACATTGAGCCCCGTTATTAATGTATTTTTCAACGAGTGATTTGTCGTATACTAAAGTGCCTTTTCCTCCATCGGAAAGAGGATTAAAGTGGCCAAGCTTAGCGATGAATTTTTTCTGTACTGGGCGAGATTTTTCAGCGGCCACAAGATCAAAAAAAGCCTGTCCTTTTCTTCCACGACGAGCGAGTCTAATAATTAACATGTGCGTTGGGTTTTAAGAGATTGAAAAGTGAGGTAATAACGCATAATTCCCCCTGAAATGTGGAGCGAATATAGTTTTCAATGGGAAAGTGTCAAGATATTATTCCTCAATTTATAAAAGGTTTATATTCATTTTTTGGCCCCGCAAAAAACGAATCAAAAACCGCCCCCCTGATGAAATTTTAAAAAACTAAATTATGCACTTACTAAATTTTGAAAATTCGCTTCGCTCAGACACTTCAAAACTTTCTCAAAGGGGGAAATTCGGACTTGGAAAGATTGTTTAAATGTTTATTGTTTAAATGTTTAACAGTTTAAATTATGTGTGGAATTTTTGCGGTTTCGGGATTAAAGCCTAATGCAGGGATAGAAGTGCTGAAAGGCCTAAAAAAATTAGAATATAGAGGGTATGACTCTTGGGGAGTCGCGGTCAGAGCGGAATCTAATGGAATCCCAGTTGAAAAAGACACAGGAAAAATTTCACATGTGGATAGAGCTTTTACTCCAGGAATTGAGGCCATTGGCCACACTAGATGGGCCACTCATGGGGGGGTAACCGCCGCGAATGCCCACCCTCATCAAGTAGGCAAAGTAACCGTGGTGCACAACGGCATCTTTGAAAATTATGCTGAGTATAAAAAGAAATTCCTGGCCGCTGGCAAAAAATTTCTATCAGAAACCGATACCGAAGTAATAGGCTTCATTATTGAAGAAGCTTTGACCGAAGGGAAAACGCCGGCAGAAGCTATCCGGCAAACCGCCCAAAAGATTCAAGGTCGATTTTCACTTCTGGTAATGTTTGAAGATTTTTCTGGTATTTATGCGGCTCGCCGAGGTTCCCCTCTGATTATTGGGAGAGCCCCAGAAGAGACTTTTATTGCTTCAGATATTCCAGCTTTTTTAGAAAAAACTCGAATCGTAAATTATCTCGATGATGATGAAATGGTATTTATTGAGGGAGGGAAAGTACAGTTTTCGAGTCTTTTAGATGGGAACCCTATTGAAAAGCGTGATATTGAAGTAGCCTGGAAGCTAGAGGAAGCCGAAAAAGGGGATTATGACCATTTCATGATCAAGGAAATTTTTGACCAAAAAGACACTATAAGAAAAGCCATAAATCACAGTGATGAGATCCTCAATCAAGTAGTAGAAATGCTCAAAAGTTCCAATGGAACTTACCTTATTGCCTGCGGAACAGCACATAAAGTATGCATGGCCGCAGAGTATTTTTTCTCCCAAATTGCCGGCCGAAAAATCAATGTAGTAGCTGCATCAGAGATGCCAGACTTTGAACGATTTATAAATTCCAAGACAGCCGTTATGGCTATTTCTCAGTCGGGCGAAACGGCCGATATTTTAGAAGTTTTTGAAAGAGCGAAACGCAAGGGGGCTAAACTGCTTTCCCTGACGAATGTTGAAAGTAGCTCAGTGGCACGAATGTCTAATGTGCATTTGCCTATCAATGCAGGTCCTGAAAAAGCCGTAGCTTCTACTAAGGCCACAACAGCTCAGATGGCTTTGTTATTTTTGCTCGCGCATGCAGATGCGGGCTCTCTAAATACTGGACGAGAAGTACTACGGTCTACTGCGGCGAGTATCAATGACATGCTCAATCCTCGGTACGAAGAGTATATTAAATCGGTAGCACACCATTTGGCTGAACATCCAAATATGTTTGTGATTGGTCGCGGAGCTTTGTATCCAATGGCCTTAGAGGCTTCTATCAAAATTCAGGAAGTTTCTTATATTCATGCCCAAGGGTTTGCCGCTGGAGAACTGAAACATGGCCCCCTAGCCCTCATCGAAGAAGGCGTACCGTGTTTGGTGCTTGGAGAAGATTTAGAAACAATTTCCAATGCCGTTGAGATTAAATCTCGAGGGGCTAAAATTATTGGTGTTTCGACCCAAAAAGCGGAAATATTTGATGAGTGGTTGAAGGTTCCAGATTGTGATGGAGCTCAAGCTATTGCGTCAATCATTCCCATTCAGATTTTGTCTTACTACTTAGCCATTGCCAAAAATCTAGACCCAGACATGCCAAGAAATCTAGCAAAAAGCGTAACAGTAAAATAACTTTAAATCCTAAAAAGGTAAAAAAGAGGCTTGGCTTTTCTTTTTTTTTAGAGAGAGGGACATAGAGCTGAAAATGCTAAGACGGCCTTTAAGTTTTAGCACTCTACAAAAAAGACTGCTAATTTGTTGCAAAATGTATCCTGATTCGTAATTTGAAAATGTAGTTTATTAAACACAAATAATATGACCTGGATAAAACGAATAGCGTTACTTGTAGGAGTAAATATCGCCGTAATTGCCGTGCTTATGACTATCGTGTCAGTCTTTGGGTTGGATACAACTTACCTAAAAGACACGGGGTTAGATCTACGAGCCTTGGCCATTATGTCCTTAATTGTAGGGTTCTCCGGCGCCTTTATTTCACTGGCTATCTCACGGATGACGGCTAAATGGATGATGAAGATCCATATTATTGAGACTCCTCAAAATGACTTAGAGGCCTTTCTGATGAACAAAATTGAACACTTCGCTCAACAAGGAGGGTTCAAAACTCCAGAACTTGGGATTTATGATTCGCCTGAGATAAATGCTTTTGCCACTGGCCCAACTAAAAACAGATCTCTCGTTGCTTTTTCATCTGGGCTTCTGAACAGCATGGGGCGCCATGAAATTGAAGGCGTATTAGCTCATGAAATGGCGCATATTCGTAATGGAGATATGGTAACTATGACGCTTATTCAAGGCGTTATAAATACGTTCGTAATTTTTGCTTCGAGAGTCGCGGCCTATGCGGCTATGCAGGTTTTAGGAAGAGATAATCAAGCCATAGGAGGCTTGGCTTACTTTGTAGTCTCTATGGTATTCCAAGTGCTCTTTGGGATGTTAGCTTCAGTGATTGTTTACGCTTTTTCTCGATGGAGAGAATATGGAGCCGATTATGGGGGCGCTCAATTTGCAGGGAAACAAAAGATGATTGCCGGATTGAAATTTTTACAAAATCATAAAGCAGCGATTGATACCTCAAACCAAGCTTTGGCTACTATGAAAATTGCCGATAAAGCTAGTTTTGCGGAGTGGTTTTCTACCCATCCACCGCTAGAGAAAAGAATTGCAGCGCTTCAAGCAGCCCCAATTTCTTAGTTAAGGTTAACTGGTTCTTGCTAGAAAACTCGGAAAATCCTAAATTTATTTACTAATTAATAAAACAAATAACATGTCCTTTCTTGCACAACTCAACTGGCGCCATGCAACCAAGTCCTTTGAGCCTTCAAAAAAAGTATCAGATGCAGATTTAGCCAAGCTTAAAGAAACTATCGTAATGTCTCCCACTTCTTTTGGATTAGAGCCGTTTCATGTGCGGATTGTGACTGATCAAGCCTTAAAAGATGAAATTCAGCCAGTATCATGGAATCAAGCTCAAGTTGGAACGTGTTCTCACTTACTCGTTTTTTGCGCTCGAACGGATGTAAAAGATAGAATAGAAACCTATTTTCAGATAGCCTCTGGTGGCGATGCAGCAGCTAGAGAAAAACTCAAGGACTATGAAGATATGATGCGAGGGTTTTTTGCCGAGAAAGATGATAAATTTATATATCAATGGGCCCGAAATCAAGCCTACATTGCGCACGGATTTGCTTTGGCCGCGTGTGCGGAGTTGCAGATTGATTCCTGTCCGATGGAAGGTTTTGATCCAGAAGCGGTTGATAAAATTTTGGATCTCCCTTCTCATCTAAAATCTGTAGTGATGATGCCCATTGGATACCGCGAAAAAGAACCTGATCACTCTAAGGTGAGATATCCAGAATCAGATCTTTTTAGCTAATTATTGAAAGCAAAGCCGAGCGTGGTCATCGTTTAAGAAGGTAGAGCTAGAGGGGATATATACGCATAGTTTATATTGAAAATACAAACGAAGTGAGTAAAGTCACTGGCGACAAGATCCCGTAGTTTAATGGAAGAACATCGGTTTGCGGAACCGACGATCCAAGTTCGATTCTTGGCGGGATCACCAGTAAAAAATTAACAGATACTTCCCAGCGAAGTAAACGTTTTAATCATCATCAGCACAACAACGAACGGCTATGGATCTATTGCTATGTCCTTCCCCAGTATAGTGAGTGGCGTTTAAATCTTCGATGCAAACTGAATTTTCTGGAGCTAACCCCGAACCTATAACGGCCATAAAACCACCCCCTGCACAAGAGGTCGCCGACCATATGAGTCTTGAATCATGGTTACAGCCTGAATGGCTTGAAGCTTCGGATTCTAATTCTGGTTGCGTACATAATCTTCCCCCGGCATTGTGGCAAGCTTCATAAGCATCAATCCACTTAACATCTTTAATACAGGATAATCTCCCAGCGTCTGAATCTCCACAGTCAGCGGGTAAAGCAGTGTCATTAGGGGCATAGGCCGTAGAAAAAGAAGTACTGGAGCAGTCTTCGGCTGATCGGTAAGGAAAATCTGTTTCAGAACAATTGGCACAGCTATCATCCCCCGCAAAAAAACATTCTGACAGCGCCTTTTTACAGCTATCGATAAAGCCTGCTTTAAAGGCAGCCTCTTCGGCCTTTCCGCGATATCCAAGTAGCGTTGGGACACTCACTCCAGAAAGAATACCGACTATGGTAATAATCATTAATAACTCTATTAATGTGAAACCCTGTGGCATTGTTTTAAATTTTTAAATGAAGAAATGATTCCATTGTAGCTCCATCAAACCAACTTCCCAAACTTTCGTTTTCCAACTTTTAGAATTTGGGGTTGATCCGTAATTTTAATAACGGTTTGAGGGTCGGTGATTTTTTTACCATCTAAACTGACACCACCACCATTAATGGTTCGACGAGCTTCACCATTGGAAGTAGTGAATCCGCATACTTGGGTCATGAGATCCAAAATCCCAATTTCTTTTTGGCCTACAAGAAACTCAGGTATTTCATCTGGAATTTCTTTTTTTACAAATTTGGTTTCAAAGTCTTTCAAGGCACCTTCAGCAGCGGATTTGTCATGTAGCCAAGTCACAATGTGTGTGGCCAGTTTTACTTTGGCATCCCTTGGATTTTGGTGGATAAGGGTTTTCGCTTCCTCTAAATTTTCATCAGTAAAAATTTCAAAGTAGGTCATCATTTCCTCATCTTTCATACTCATAATTTTCCCGAACATTTCATTGGGAGCTTCATCCAGGGCTACATAATTTCCGTAAGATTTACTCATCTTTCGTCCATCAGTCCCATTAATGATTGGCACAGAAAGGACCCACTTTTCTTTATCTTTGTACTGGCGAAGCAGCGTCCGTCCCATAAGCATATTAAAGGTTTGATCTGTACCTCCAAGTTCTAGATCAACCTCCATTGCTACCGAATCATACCCCTGAAGGAGTGGATAAATAATTTCATGTCCATGAATAGGTTTCCCAGCCTTCAAACGATCTTGGAACATGTCTCGCTCCATGAGTTGTTGGATCGTTACATTGGCCATAAGTTTAACCATGTCGGCATAGGTCAGAGCATCTAACCAATCACCATTGTATTTGATCTGTATCGTGTCAAAATTGAGCACTTTAGAAGCCTGAGTTTTCCAGTCTTCAAAGTTAGCCCGAATGGCTTCATCTGTGAGCATTGGGCGAGTGCTGTCTTTACCGGTGGGATCCCCAATGCGAACGGTTCCATTTCCGATTAACAAAATCACATCGTGCCCAAGGTTGGCAAATTCTTGGAGTTTTTTCAGCCCCACCGCATGGCCTAGGGTGAGATGCGATCCGGTTGGATCAATTCCAAGATAAAGCCTGATTTTTCTTTTAGACATAAGGTGAGCGAGCGTATCAGGTTTTGGTAAAACTTCGGCTACCCCACGAGTGAGAAGTTTTTGAATATCTTCAGACATAAAATTTTGCTAAAATTACTTTCGTGTGGTTTATACGCAAAAGCTTACAACAAATCAATTACAAAGCCCCTGAACGGGAGATTTTTGTTTGGGCTTTTGTTGGGGCCTTACTGTATGCAGTTGGATTATGGCTAGATACGGTTTGCTTTCCCCTGCTTATAGGATGGCAGACTCCGTTTTTAAATGCTTTGGTGATTTGGCTTACAGAGCAGTTTATCTACATTATCTTGTTTGTGTTTGGATTAGTCACAACGTACAGAGTTTGGAAGCACCCAGACCACCAGAGTAAACTGGTTCCAGCTATATTTGCGATAATGACTGCTGGAATTTTAGCCTTTGTATTTAAGTCTGTATTTGCAATTGATCGACCTTTTATTCAAATGGCTTTAGAGCCCTTGGTTCCTGGAAGATCCTATAGTTTTCCTTCCGCTCATACAGCGGTAGCTTTTGCTTTACTGATTCCCTTTTGGCGTATTTCAAAATTCATTGGATTGGCCTGGTTTATTTTTGCGGTAGCTGTTGGGTTTGCGCGAGTCTATGAGTTGGTACATTTTCCCTCAGACATTGCAGCGGGAATTTTTTTAGGAGGAGTAGTCGGTGCTATCTTTTCTCATAGAGAGGTTCAAAAACTCATAAAAATCCTCTGGGAAGAGCTAGAATTTAGGCGCCAAAGTTTCCATTTTTTGTTTGGGTTTTTCTGTGTGTTTTTGCACTGGGCCGGAGTTTTGAGGCTGCGTTATATTGCGGTAATATTGCTTCTAGGACTTTTGATTTCAATCATTTCACAGTACAAAAAAATTCCTATCATTAGTCACATTTTAGGTTTATTTGATCGCCCTAGGGATGAAGGGTTCCCAGGCCGTGGAGCGTTTTATTATGTAGCGGGAATTTTTATCTGTTTTTTAATGTTTCCGATAAAAATTGCCTATGCGGCTATACTCATTTTGTCAGTAGGCGATAGCTTGAATCACCTGTTTGCGAGCCAAGTTCAAAAAATAAATCTCCCCTGGAATAGAAGAAAAAACATAGTAGGGATTATGAGTGGAATATTAATGGGGACTTTTGCGGCTCAATTTTTTGTACCTTTGTTTCCGGCCTTTATTGCGTCGAGTTTAGCAATACTTTCAGAAACCATTCCCTGGCGAATAGGGCGATACTTTATTGATGATAATATAGTGGTTCCATTTGTAGCGGGGTGTTTGCTTAGTGTGATGTTGACCTAGAAAATGTTACAAAAGCTTCATGAAGTTTTATTCAAAATTTTCTCAGACGAGGGGAACTGGAATCCTTTAACTCTCCAGCATTTTTTTCAAGAAATTTCCAGTATAAGAAGTTTTGTGCTGAGCGATTTCTTCGGGGGTTCCGGTAGCGACTATCTCCCCTCCAAATTCTCCACCATCAGGGCCAATGTCCACCAAGTGATCACAAGATTTTATAACATCTAAGTTGTGTTCAATGACGATTACAGAATTTCCTTTATCTACCAAGGTCTGAAGCACGGCAAGTAACTTTTTTACATCAGAAAAGTGGAGTCCGGTAGTGGGTTCATCTAACACATAAATAGTTTTTCCGGTAGATTTTTTCATTAATTCTGTGGCGAGTTTTACCCTTTGGGCTTCTCCTCCAGAAAGGGTAGTAGCACTTTGTCCTAGATGAATATAGCCTAGTCCTACTTCGTTAATGGCATCTAATTTATGCTTAATATTTGGAAAATTTTCAAAAAATTCAGCCGCTTCTTCAATGGTCATAGACAATACTTGGGCGATGTTTTTTCCTCGGTACGTAATTTCTAAAGTTTCATCATTATACCGCTGTCCTTTACAGACTTCACATGGAACATATACATCTGGCAAGAAGTGCATTTCAATTTTTTTGATTCCGTCTCCACTACAGGCTTCACATCGTCCACCCTTTACATTGAATGAAAATCGACCTGAGTTGTATCCTCGGAGCCGAGCTTCTGGCGTAGCGGCAAACACTTCACGAATATCGGTAAATACGCCGGTATAAGTAGCAGGATTAGAGCGGGGGGTTCGTCCAATGGGGGACTGATCAATAGAGATTAGTTTATCCAACTGTTCAATGCCTTGAATATCATCGTGCAGGCCTGAAGGTTTTTTGGCTCGATTGAGTTCTCGTGCGAGTGTTGGCACTAAGATTCGGTTAATGAGTGAAGATTTTCCACTTCCAGAAACGCCCGTAATCCCTACAAAACATCCCAGAGGAATTGTAGCGTCTATACTCTTTAAGTTATTTTCTCGTGCCTTCACAATTTTGAGTTCCCCACTTGCTTTTCTTCGAACTCGTGGAACACGAATAGCCTGACGGCCAAATAAAAAATCTGATGTTTCGGTTTCAGTGTTTTCCATTTCTTTGATTGTTCCAGAAAACACTAAGTTGCCTCCGTGAGCTCCGGCTTTTGGTCCAATTTCCACAATATGGTCAGCGACTCTCATGGTATCTTCATCATGTTCTACAACCAGTACGGTATTGCCTAAATCTCTAAGGTGTTCAAGGGTCGTGATAAGTCTATCATTATCTCTTTGGTGTAGTCCGATTGAGGGTTCGTCTAAGACATATAAAACCCCTTGGAGTTGTGATCCAATTTGAGTAGCGAGACGAATACGTTGAGCCTCTCCACCAGACAAGGTATTAGCGGTTCGAGACAGGGTAAGATAGCCTAAACCTACGTTTTCTAAGAAGCTAAGTCTGTCTATAATTTCTTTTTGGATAGGCTTTACAATTTCTACATTTTCAGAAGTTTCTTCTACACTCTGAATCCAATTTTTGGCTTGAGGTATAGACATGGTACAGACATCAAAGATGGTTTCTTCTCCTACAAAAACATTCCGCCCAAAGACATTAAGGCGAGCGCCTCCACACTCTTGGCAGGTAGCTTCTATCATAAATTCTTCTAATTTTTTGCGTACAAAATCGGAATCAGATTCATTAAACCTTTTTTCAGTTTGAGCCACTAACCCTTCAAATTTGGCTTTGGTACTGCGTCCATGGAACGCTCCTCTGAGTTTGATTTCAAATTCTTCACCTCCAAACCCTACAAAGATCTTTTCCATTACCTCAGGTTTGATTTTGTGCATTGGTTCATCAATAGAGAATCCATATTTTTTACCCACGGCCTCCATCACAGAAAAATACCAACTTTGTGAGTTGGTTCCTAGTGACGCCCAAGGTAAAATACCGCCTTCTCTGATAGAAAGCTTGGGATTGATAGAAGCTTCGCGATTGAGCTCTAGTCGATAGCCAAGACCATGACAGGCCTCACACGCGCCATGCGGAGAGTTAAATGAAAAGAGCCTAGGTTCTATCGGGGGAAAAGAAAATCCGGTTTCTGGGTCTGAAAGATTCTCAGAAAAAAGATGATTACTTTCATCACTCATTCGGAAGGCAATCATAATGCCTTCCCCAAATTTTAGGGCGGTTTCTACAGAATCAAGCAACCGCATTCTTTCATCATTTTTTTCATCTATGGTGTCTCCACTAGAAAGCGCAATAGATTTTTTACTGTAGTCATTTTTGGTCAGACGATCTACGACAATCTCAATGTCGTGCTTTTTATTGGGGTCAAGTTCAATGTCTTCATTAATAGTATGGATGTGGTTGTTGATTCGAACTCGTACAAATCCGGCTTTCTGGATACGTTCGAGTACATCTCGATGTTCTCCTTTTTTGCCTCGGACTACTGGAGCCAAAATCATAAATTTTTCGCCTTCGTCCCATTTATCGATAAGATCTACAATTTGGGCTGGGGTTTGTTTTTGAAGTGGTCGTCCGGTTTCTGGATGTCTTGGAACTCCAACTTTGGCAAAAAGAAGTCTTAGGTAATCATAAATTTCAGTTACCGTTCCCACGGTAGATCGCGGATTTCTAGGGGCGGTTTTTTGGTCAATAGAAATAGCAGGGCTCAATCCTTCAATAGATTCTACTTCAGGTTTTTCCTGCATTTGTAAAAACTGTCTGGCATAGGTAGAAAGGCTTTCTACATACCTTCGTTGTCCTTCGGCATAAATTGTATCAAAAGCGAGGGAAGATTTTCCACTTCCAGAAACACCGGTTACGACGGTGAGTTTCTCTCTGGGGATTTCTACATCTATATTTTGTAGGTTATGCATGCGGGCTCCACGAACGACAATTTTTTTAGACATTAAATGCGATAAAGTTTTAAAAATACAAAAACACCCCCAAAATGGGGCGATTGGTCGAAATCGACCCTAGCGATTGGGTTGTATTTTGTCAAATATTTTGGTATAATGAAGCGCACTTCTATATAAAAATGACTGAAGTTGTTGATACTGAAAAACGAAATGCAGATTTTAGGGCTCTATGTGCTGTTACAAACCTAGAAGATCAGGAGCTTCCTACTTGGTTACGCAAGGATATTTTGGAGCCGTGTGGTGTTAAGGGAGGTGCTCAGCAAATAACAGATGAGAAAATTGATAATGTTTTTGATTTAGTAGCACAAAAATTCCCAGGGGCAAATATCTTAGCAATACTGACGGAAGCTACTCAAGATCAAGGAAAAGGAGAAGCTTCCCTTGATGATGAGGTTTCAGCAACTACTTCAATGGTTAGAGGTGTGGTTGGAAAAAATATAGCTGAAAGTCCTGATGGACCACCAGAAGGAGTAACAGTTCATTAAAAAATTTATACTGGTTTTTTCATTAAAAATCTGTTATAATAATCAGATTTATGTTTTTAAATGAAAAAATTTCTTTCTCGGCTTCAAAACAGTGATATTGAAACACGGTTTGCTTTTAAACTTTCAACAGGGCCTCAAGAGGACCTTGGAGGCAAAGAAAGAATAGGTCGAGGGGACCTTGAGGCTAAGGTGGCTAAAGAAACACAAGGAGATTTAGCTTTTTTCCAGAGAGAAATGTTGCTTTTGGATGCAAAACGCAATACTCAAGAAAGAGTTTCAGCAAATACAAAGGATGCAGAAGTCGCAGATATTTCAGAAGTTGAAAATACTTTGAGCAAGAAAGGACCGGAAGCACTAACAGCTCAGGAAACAGCAGCCATTAGAGCTACACGGAATAGAGAAATTGCTGATAGAGTAGGAGCTGATACTATGGCGGGAATTATTGAAGCTACAGAATCTGAAATTGCAGCTAGGAATTTAGGTAATATAGATTCAACGACACGGTCTGTTTAATTTGCATTTTAAAATATTTTTTATATTTTTCAGTAGATGAAGAGAAACTTAGACGGAGGTCAAGATCAAGGAGCAGTAATAATTAATCTGACTGATTTTAGAAAAGAAACGAGCGGAGGAGAATTGGCTGAAGAAGTTAACCAAGAAATGTCTGAGGAGCTTTCTCAGCTTTTAAATTTTGAAGCTAAAGCTTTGTATGATTTGCGTCATCTACCTAAAAATAAGCAAATATTTGATAAATTTGATCAAAAAGCTATTTCAAGAGTAGAAGAAGTACTTGCAGCAGATGGCTTTGCCGTTGACGAAGATGCAGAAGTAGCTTTTGATATGGCTGAAGGTAAGTTTGTGCTGAAGACTCCCTTAGAGAACGGAGCAAGCCGTAATCTTGTTTTGGAAGATGTAATAGAGCAAGCTCTTTTAGAAGGAAGGTCTCCTAGTGAAGAAAATCTAAGTCTTGATCTGTATAGTTTCTGTTTGGTTTTGGATGAAATGGTATCAAGAAATATTACGGAACCAGATAAAATTGAAATTATAAATAGTGAAGCAAAAATCCTTTTTAATAAACTAGTACCACCAGATGGAGGTGGTGGAACGTCTCTTGATGTAGCAGCGGCTTAGCTATCCAAAAGTATCTCTAACATCCGCTTCTTTGTTTCTGCGAGGTTGTAGTGTTTTTTTACAAATGCATGCGCGTTTTCGGTAAGTATTGAGGTTTTTTGTGGGTTGTCCGCAAAATAGGCAATGGTTTCAGCGAGAGTCATAGCATTGCCGGTTTCACATAGCAGTATATTTGGGTCCTCAATTGAGATACCTGATTTTTGGCAAAAATTGATATAGTTTTTGAGGGTTTCTTTTGGGCCGGTTTGGTCAAAAGCAATCACTAATTTTCCACAAGCTAAAGCCTCAATCACAACTCTTCCAAAGGTCTCTGGTTCTGTGGGAGTAAAGATAATGCAATCATATTGCATGATAGTTTCAAACACTTTTTCTGTATGAGGTTTTAGAGTGCAATTTTTGAGCGTCCTTTCTTTTATAAACGCTTTGATTTGGGTTTCATATTCTGTCGTAGCTGGGTCGCTGGCTACACTACTGCCTATAATAGTGAATTGGAGGTCAGGGTTTCTTTCTAGCAGTAAGTCGGCGGCTTCTATGAAATATTTTTGTCCTTTTCGTGGATCAATTCTCCCTATGTTCAAAATATTTCGGATTTCAGTAGGCGGCTGAGGGGTTGGAAAGTCTTCAAAATTTATTCCATTCTCTACAATTCGAATTTTTTTATGCTGTGATTCACTTAAATTTTTACGCACATAATTCCTGGTTGGAATCGAGTTTGAGATTATGATATCTGATTTTTTGCAAATATATTGCAAAAGGGATTTTGGCCGAGTAGTGAAATCGTGAAACATACACACCCATTTGCCTCTCCATCCCCAAAATTTTAAGAAAGAGGCAATAAAATGAGTTCTAGGGGTATTGGTAAAAATCTGAGTTACGCCTTCTTTTTTGCAAATATTTTTTAACTTCCGTGCTTTAAAGAAAAGTTTCCATACGGCCAACATTTTTGCAAAAAATCCACCTTTAACTCTTGGATAATCAAATTCTATAATGGAAATGTTTTCCGGTAGCTTGGCCTTGTATTCTGGACTTTCGGCTCCTATAACAATGGGGTTTAGTCTTCTTATATCGTTAGAACTCAGACTGTTAAAAAAATCGAGTGAAAAGTATTCAGCTCCACCCAAGAATTCCCCTTGGTCTAAAAATGCTACTTTTCTTGGTCGTTTCATATGTGCACAGATTCTCCGTAATTGAGGTTAAAAATCAAGTTCGGCTTCAAATGGTTGTAAATACTTTTTTTGATAGGTGTATGAAAAAAGACTCCAAAAGGTGAGCATAAAAAGCATAAAACCGGTTATCAAACTCCAAAATTTTGAAATTTCAAAGTGACCAAATAAACTAAATATATGGGCGATCATAAGCAGTATTTCTATGCCTAAAAAGCTAGGAATAGAAATAATCTCGCTGATGAAGGGAGGAGCACTACCAAGAAGACCTATAATGGTGTTGCTTAGCATCAGAAAGGGGACGAGTGGTTCGGCGAGTAAATTACTTAAAAACCCACTAAAGGGGAAACTCCCAAAAGTATAAATTAGAACTGGAAATACTGCTATCTGAGCACAAAAACTTACCCCTAAAAGGAGCCTTAAATAATTATGATTTTTTAGGAATGAAGTGTAATGCCAAAAGAGAGGCATGCCTAAAATGATGCCGAGTGTAGCTGAAAAACTCAGCCAGAAGCTTACATCCTGGAGAAGCATTTTTGGATCCCACAAACTTAAAACTATTGCTGCAAATAAAATGAGATTTCGTGCATCACAAAATCGACCCAGGGCCAGACTAACGCCCGTAAGGCTTCCAAAAATGGCCGCTCTGAGAACTGGCGGATCAAAGCCAACCAAATTTACATACAGTAAGGTGCAAAAAATACTCAAAATCAATACGAGCCTGGGGCCCAGTGGTTTAAAAAAGATAATTAAGCAGGCTAAAAGCAACGTTATATTGGTTCCCGAAACCACCAGCAAATGCTGTAACCCAGAGGATTTAAAATCATGAGCTATGGGTTTTGGGAGGGCTTCTTTAAGGCCAATAAGCACCCCTTGGGCAATCTGTTGATGTGGGGTTGGTAAATTGTTTTTTATGTTTTGAGAAAAGGATTTTCTTAGTTTTTGCAATAGTGAGGTATTTTTTTGTTTTACCCTTATTTTTGGATTTTTTATCTCGTAAAAAATATCAAATCGCGACCAATATTTTTGTAGATCAAAATCGTCAGAAAAATTACGAATAGGCCTGATTTTGCCTTCTATTTCCAGTTGATCACCAATGGCATAATAAGGGTCAAGCTTGGTTATAATTAAGATTTTAGGCTGAGTCTCTATGTTAAGGACTCGAGTTTGTAGGTATTGTTGAGTCAATTTTCTGTCTGGTTGTCGAATAATCTGAACGCTCAAATTAACAGTCTCAAATCTATATTTTTTGAGTAGATCAGGGGATGAAAAATAGAACTCATATAGCACTGGGTAGAGACAGCCAAAACTAAAACAAAAAAAGGCTAAATGCCAATATCTAAAGTGAGAAAAGACAACAATACTAGTAATTAAAAACAAAAGACTGCCTACATAGAGGTTTAAGTATTGAGATATATAAAGACCCATAAGGAACCCAAATAAACTCCAGCGTAATTGCCAAGAAGGCAGGTGACTCATTGGCTGTATTGTGTAGAGAATTTGCTTTCAATAAAGGTTTAAACTTTGGTGAAAGTTAATCTTTTATTGAAAGTAGTTAAAGGGATTTACTTTCCGACCTCTTATACGAAGTTCAAAATGCAGGTGGATTCCTGTAGCCCCAAAAACCCGTCCACTGTTTCCCATTAGCGCCACGAGTTGACCTGATTTTACAGTGTCACCTTCCCTTACTTTTAGGACTTGATTATGGGCATAGAGCGTTTCCACGCCATTGCCATGATCAATAATAAGGTAGGTTCCATATCCATAATTCCATCCACCACTCCGAGCAAGTTTAATAGTGCCCCCGGCAGAAGCGTAGATAGGAGTATTTCTTTTATTGGCAATATCTATAGCGTAATGACCACGCTTATAGCCCTGGGTTAAGACGCCACGTGTAGGACGAATAAGTCTAAATCCAATAGATTCAATTCCTTGGCTTGTAGAGCTCCCAGCTCTTCCATAAGTAGGGTTGTAGTTACTGCCTGCGAATTTAGGTTTTGAAGCTACATAAACTCTTTGGGCGCCTGGAACAAAGAGCTCTTGATCAACTTTTACTACATCTTTTTTGAGGGCATTATAGGCTCTGATTTTGCTAATATCTACGCTATGGGCTTTTGCAATTTCTCCAAGAGTGTCATTGTTTTGAACCTTGTAATACACCCCGTCGGTAGGCGGTATTTTTAGCTTGTCTCCAACCTGGAGACTTTGTTTAGCATTAATATCATTGGCCCACAGAATCGTAGAAATTTTAAGCCCAAACTTATGCGCAATTTTTGAGACATTGTCCCCTGTTTTTACGGTATAATACATAGTATTGTCCCGTTTTTTCATAATAACTCTTTTGCCATCCGCATCTTCTACCAAAATTTGTCTAAGGCCAGCGGTATCAACGCCTACTGAGTTTTCTAAAAACCCTGGTTCTAAAACTTGTAAGAAATTTTTTGATTCAGAGGCTCCAAAGTCTTCAAAGCTCTGCAATTGGCTAAAATAGGGAGGGCGAAAACTCAGCAAAAAAAACAGTAAAAACGTCAAACACATTAGCTGAAAGCCAAAGGGTGAATTGAGTGCTCTTTGGACGAGTAATTTTCTCATACTGAGCCAATATAGTGCTCTAGATTCCAATGTCAAAGGGGGCTAAAACTCTTGAGAAAGCTGCTCTTCAATCCGTGTTTTTAGTTCTGAATTGAGGGTTTTAATATTGAAACTTTCATCTTCAAGTTTGAATTGGTTTCTGCCTGATTGGACATTTACTTCGCCTATCTTTTCTGTATCGCTATTATAGATAAATTCCAATCGGTATTGGTTATCGAGTATGGCATTTGTAATTTCAAATTCCGTAAAGTCATTATTGGTAATAGTTACGTCATTTCGGCTTACAACCACGTTTTGAGATTCCAAAGTTTTTACAACAAGAGTTCTTAGCACTATAGCGGTATCGGTATTATTGGCTGGCCCTTCATCAATCTCTATTACTTGGGTTTGGTTATTATTTTCTTCTGACATTCGGGCCAACATTTGAGGGAAAATATCGGCCGTAATATCAATTAAGCTACTATTTTCAGAAACAGTCCCCACTTTAAGGAAGCTAAATATTTGGCTTTGAGTTTGAAATGTTCCAGAAACTTTGTGCTTGTTGAAACTAACATCGCTAAAGAGTAGGAAAGTGTTTCCATCAGATTTTTCTTTTCTCCGAATTACCACGCCTTGCGTATTAATACCACTATCAAAGAGTAATTTTTCCAGTCCTTCTTCGTCTTGAATCCCAAAGGCTTCTTCGGCTACAGGGTTTTGGTTTTCTTGTATGGTTTGTTCAATTTCTTGGAATTTCCATCGGGCGGTTTGAAGGAGTGACTGTTGTTCTCGAATATTTTCTAGATCTTCTTCAGAGAGTTTGCTGTTGTTAATAAATTGAACGAGCTCAATCGTTTCGGTTTCTTCAGAAGTAAAGAAGTCACGTCCAAATTCTGTTGCAATTTTATCAATATCTAAACGTTTGTAGGTTCTAACCAATATTTGGGAAATCTCTTTGGCGCTTTCAATATCAATAAACTCTTTTAAGAAAAATAGAATGTTTTGAGCCGTTTCAAGTGAAATTTCGTTTTTTTGTTGATTGTTATCTAGGTAGAGAGAGAGCTCTTCAACTACCAAATCTCCATAGAGTTTAAAGCTGGATTCATTTCGCAAAAAAGGCTCATATTTAAGAAGTTCAAAAAGCAGGCGTCTAATCCGGGTTAAATCTTCTCTATTTTCAGTCGTAATATCATTAATGGTTTCAAAAGATTCAGAAAGAGCTTGGAAATTTTCTTGGGCTTTGTTACTAAATCCTCGTGAAATTACCTGTTCGCTTTGGGTAAACTTTTTTTTGAACTCAGCAAAAGAAGTAATTTCGTTTTGTGGGAACCAAACCGTATTAAAGAGCTGTTCAGGTTCGTCTGGAAATATATTTCGTAGCCAAATTCTTTGAGATCTACTAAAGATTTCCCAAGATTTAGCATAATCTGGGTTTTCTATCAAAAACCGATTCCATTCATGGCTTTTTAGAGTTTGGGCAAAAACTTCTGCGGAACTTTGAGCCTCAGAGATGTTATTATTTTCAAAAGCAAAAAAAGCATCTATGAGGGTTTTTCTAAAATAATTAAATTGATATTCTCTTTTGAACTGTTTATCGATGCCTGCGGCATAGTGTCTTTGGAGGTATTCTACGACCTGCATAATAGTGCCCATGGCGCTACTGGGTTTAAACCGAGACCAATTTAAAGCTATGGATTGAGCATAGTTTTCAATGAGTTGAAATTGTTGATCTCTTGCTACTAACGCTGATTTTACCTGAGATATCAAGATAGCATCTGCTTCTGAAAGTGCTTCTTCAGAGGGGTTTAGGTAAGACATTTGGAACTCCTTTTTAAGCTTTGTATAAAACAGTTTTCCTGTTCGCTCAATGCGTGAATCTTTCATTTTTACCTTGTTTCTTGGGGGTAAAACGAAAGGCGTTTCAGCTCCAGGTAAAAAGATAGAAATTGCGTGGTCATGGGCGTAAACAATGGTTTCTTCACGGATATTGTCCCGAATTATAAAACTACTAGCGCCAGGAATACTGACCACAATTTTCCCCACTTTTATTTGGCCTACGTTTAGTGAAAACTGCTCAGGATCAAAGTTTGGGACAAAATTTTTGTGAGAAACAAGCTTGTCATTCTCCCCAATAAAATTAGCGCTAAAAAAGAGCTTTCCTTTTACCAATTCCCTACTTGCCCCTTTGAAGTTAAGAGCACTATCGGGGAATACTTCTAAGAATTCACCATCTTTAGTAAAAATATACCGAGAGTCTTCATTTTCCCCTATTTCTATAACTTCATTGATAGTTTCGGCTTCCTTAAACGGGTTTGGAACTGATATTTCCTTATTAAATCGGGCTTGTTCAGTAATAAAAATACCCGCGAAAAATAGCAACGCGATACTTGAAGCAATAAAAAACTGACTACTTTTTAAACTTTTCATGATAAATTCCGTTCATTATAGCTTAAATACACTATTTTTTCAATTATTTAGGCTTCACTTTTTGTGTAAATTATTTGCTTTTTTTTGAAATTTTTTCACAATTGAAATGAAAGGAATAATTTGTCAAATACCTAAAACATGAAAGGGGTTATTTTAGCTGGAGGTACGGGAAGTCGTTTGTATCCTTGTACAAAGGTTACAAACAAGCATCTTTTACCGGTTTTTAATAAACCTATGATTTACTATCCTATAGAGACCTTAAAGCGCTCTGGGATTAACGATATCCTGATTATTTCTAGCCCAGAACATGCTGGAGATTTTATGCAATTGCTGGGTTCTGGAGCTGATTTTGACGCTAATTTTACCTACAAGATACAAGACGGAGCCGGAGGCATTGCCCAGGCACTTAGTTTGGCTGAGGATTTTGCCCAAGAAGACAGTATTGCGGTTATCCTTTCGGATAATATTTTTGAAGATAGCTTTGCTGATGATGTGCTCTACTTCAGGAAAGGCGCTCAGATATTTGTAAAAGAAGTAGAAGATCCGTCTCGATTTGGGGTAGTAGAGCTTAAAGAAGACGGAACCGTACGTTCTGTTGAAGAGAAACCAGCCTTCCCAAAATCAAACTTTGTTCAGACTGGATTTTATATTTATGACAGCCAGGTTTTTGATTTTATTAGACAGATTGGCCCTTCTAAGCGAGGAGAATTAGAAATTACAGATGTAAATAATCTATACCTTGATAAACAGCAGCTAAAAGCCCGAACCTTTGGAGGTATGTGGGCTGATGCGGGAACTCATGAATCGCTTCTTGAAGCTAATATTTTGGCTCATGAAGCCTTTAGTGGGGAATCACTCAGAATTAAATCCGAAGCGGAAGCACAGCTAGAGGTACATCACTATGCCCCTAAGGTAACCGTAGGCCTTCTTACGTGCAACTCTGAAGGCTATATTGAGCCATGCCTTAAATCTTTACTGGCTCAGGATTACGAAAATTTAGAAATTGTGATGCTGGACAATCACTCTGTAGATGAAACCCGGAGTATTGTTAAGAGCCAGTTTGAAGGCGATGTAAAACTCATTGAATCTGAAGAGAATTTAGGTTTTGGGAGAGGGCATAACCGAATTGTGAATGAGACTGAAGGCGATTTTTATGCTTGTGTAAACATTGATATGGTTTTTGAACCAAACTTTATTTCTACCCTCGTAAAAGCCATATCAGAAAAACCAATCTATGGATCAAGTGGAGGGAAAATTAAGCGATGGGACTTTAAAGGCTATCAAGAAAATCAAGGCGCCATAAAAGAAATGGGCAAAACTAATTTTATTGACTCAGTAGGGATTCGAATGCTTCGGAACCACCGGTTTGAAGATATGGGACAGGGAGAAGTAGACCACGGCCAATATGATGAAGGAAAAGACCTGTTTGGAATTTCTGGTGCGGCTGTTTTGTACCGTAGAAAAGCCTTAGAAGATGTAAGTTTTGTAAATGAAAAAGGAGTTAAAGAATACTTTGATGAAGCTATGTTTATGTACAAAGAAGACATTGACCTGTCTTACCGATTGCAGTGGGCTGGATGGAAATGTAGATATACACCGCAAGCGATTGCGTATCATGACCGAACGGTTAAATCTCTTGGTCAGAGTACTTGGGAGATTGTTAAAAATCGGCACAAAAAACCGTCACGAATTAACCAGATGTCTTATTTGAATCATCAAATTTTACTGCAAAAAAACTATGCGGATGACTTTTCTATAGGCGTTAGAAGTGCGACTGGATGGTACAATTTTAAGATCTTTATGTATTTACTTTTGTTTGAACAAGAAACGCTTGGACAATGGTGGAAATTGATGAAACTCCGTAAAAAAATTAAAGATCAGCGGCACACTATGCCTCGTAGAGTTACACAGGCAGAGATTGAAAAGTTGATGGAGATATAATTTTCAGGGAAAACCACGAGACCTTAAAATCCTTTATTGTTTAATTAGAGAATTTTTTCGAGCTCTTTTTTGAAGGTTTCAACGTCTTTGAATTGTTTATAAACTGAAGCAAACCGAATAAAGGCAATTTCATCAATATCTCGGAGCATTTCTACTACATCTTCACCAATTTCGGTAGTGTGGACTTCTTTTTTTTGAGACCATTTTTCTTCAAGTTCCGAAATTTTTTCACGAATTTTGCTCAGCGAAACGCGTCTTTTCCCACAGGCAATAAGAATCGCTTTTTCTAGTTTTTCTCTATCGTAAGGCTCAGTGCTTCCGTCTTTTTTATGAACCATAACATTGGAGGTCTGGGCTTTTTCAAACGTAGTGAATCGGAATTCACATTTTTCACATTCACGCCTTCTCCGGATAGAAGTGCCATTGTCTGAAACTCGTGAATCAATCACTTTTGTACTTTCAAATCCACAACTAGGACATTTCATAAAAAGGTTCTAACGAAAATTTATCAAATGATCAATAAAAAAGTGGTATCCCCGCTTCGGAATCTTCTTATCTAAACAAAGTTTAGAACGAAGCGTTCAGCACCAAATCAAAGATTTGGGCTTGCCGTCGAACCTACGGTTCAATTCCTGGCAATTAGCCAAAAAACTATAAGAAAAAATTATACTTTTTTAGCTGGTATCCCCGCTAGGAATCGAACCTAGATTTTGGCCTTAGAAGGGCCCTATTCTATCCATTGAATTACGGGGACGTCGTCGTTGGTGACTTTATTCACTCCGTTTAGTTTTTCAAACAAAAATTGCGCTCATTCTGTGATCTCCTCCTCTCAAAAAAGGCGCACTTAAATTTTTTTTAAAGATTCTAACACTCTCCGCCTTTTTTGGGGATCTCAAATTAAGTTTAGTTTTCAAAAAAAGCATTACCCATAACTTCGGGTTCGAGTTCTTGGTCGTGCCAGATTTTGAATTGTTCTAGGGCTTGGTATACCAGCATAAGATCACCCGTAATCGTTTGAGCTCCACTATCGGCTGCATCAGATAAGAACTTGGTTTCCAACGGATCATAGACAATATCAAAAGCCGTATGATTAGGGGTCCAGAATGAGGCTGGCAGGAGAGATTTCCATTCTTTAAGCCCTACCGAAGTTGTATTAATAACCAGATCAAAATTATCTGGATTTAATGCCTGTAGGTTTTCTACAGCATCAACTTCAAATTCATCGGCTAAAGTTTGGGCTTTGGATTCGGTTCGGTTCCAAATATAGATCTCTGATTCGGCTACTTTCAAAGCAAAAATAATAGCTCTTGAGGCTCCTCCAGCCCCTAAAACCAAAACCTTTTTTCCTTGAAGATTGGGGATTTCTGACTGAAGCGCTTTGAGGGCGCCAACACAGTCGGTGTTGGTGCCGCACAGCACATCATTTTCCCAGTAAAGGGTGTTGATAGCTCCAATAGCCTGGGCGGCATCGGTTACTTTTTCCACAAAAGGAAAAAGGGTTTCTTTATGCGGAATGGTTACGGCTAATCCGTGATAGTCTTTTACCTTTAATTTCAGCCACTGTTCGAGACTTTCGGGGGCTATGTCCACTTTTTCAAACGTGGCATCAATTTCCAGCTCTACAAAACCAGCCTGGTGTAAGGTAGGGGATTTAGAGTGTTCTATTGGGTGACCTATGACAGCAAATTTTTTCATTTCCAGAATTTTAAACTATTAAGCATACTTTTCTGAGTCTTTTTTATTTCCGCAGGCAAAAACTTATAACTTAGATATATAAAGGGGGTATCAATAAAGGCTACTAGAATTTTTATTAAATAAGTGGCTAAGCAAACTTCCCAAAAAATCTGAACAGGAATAAGGCCTCCAAACGGAATAAAATTAAAGGCCGTAAGCCCTACGGCAGTAAAAATAACCGTATCTATCGCCTGAGAGATAAGGGTCGAACCGTTATTTCTCAGCCACAGATACTTACTTTTGGTCCACTTTTTTATTTGAGTAAATAGCCACACATCAATCGTTTGAGCTATGAAATAAGCGAACATTGATCCTAGTAAAATTCTAGGGGTAATAGTAAATAACGTTTGGATAGATTCATGAGCAAAATCATCAGAACTAGGCGTAAAGGCAATTAAAATCTGAGTAGCTACCACGAATATACTACTTACAAAAAATCCGGTTAAAACAGCTTTGTAAGCCTCCCGTTTTCCGAAGTGTTCGGATAGTAAATCTGTGAGTAAGAATACAGCTCCATAGAGAGCATTTCCTCCAGTTATAAGCAGGCCAAAAAGTTCAAACTGCTTAGTTACAAAGATATTCATAAGCAATGTATAAACAGCAATTAATACGAAAATATAAATTTTACCAAGTCTAAAGGCTATCAAATTTATAGTGAATAGGGTCAAAGCAAAGCTAAGGAAAAGTATTTCGTTCATAAGTCTAAATTTTGTTTTTTTGGGGCAGTACCTTTTGGACACTCGAGCTTATATCCTCTATTTTTTATTTCGCTTTTAGACCAAGAAACCCCATTTTTTTCAGGGTTTCCAAATGAACCATGGATAATAAAAGCAGTTTTCATATTATAGCCCTGTTTGAGCTTTATGAAGCATCGCCTGATCCAGAATCACCAGAGCGGTCATGGCCTCTAAAATAGGAACCGCACGTGGAACCAAAACGGGATCATGACGGCCTGTGATCTGAATATCTACGTTTTCGCCTTTTTTATTGGCCGTAGTTTGAGGTTGAATGATCGAAGAAGTGGGTTTAATTCCCACGCGAAACCAAATATCATCGCCAGTTGAAATACCTCCCAAAATCCCACCATTAGCGTTTCTTTCCGTGTGAAATGTGCCGTCCTCAGCGATAAAAGGGTCATTGGCTTCACTTCCTTTTTGGGTGACGAGATCAAATCCTTCCCCAAATTCTATGCCCTTTGTAGCCGGGACCGACATTACGGCTCGAGCCAGTTCAGCCTCTAATTTTCCAAAGACAGGACTGCCTAAACCTACCGGGGGGTTTTCTACCCGTATTTGCACGGCTCCACCAATAGAATCGCCAGCTTTTTTTACGGCTTCAACTGCTTCCAGAGTGGTTTCAAAGTTTTCTTCATCGGCCATTCGGAGAACGTTTTTTTCTACAAAGGCCTTATCAACGCCTGTAAACATAGATTCTCCAATTTGGTCTACAAATCCCCAGACATCCACCTCAAATTTTTCTTTCAAAATCTTTTTGGCAATCGCGCCGCCAATGACTCGGGCAATGGTTTCTCGAGCAGAGGCTCTGCCTCCACCACGGTAGTCTCTAATGCCATATTTTTGGTCATATCCAAAGTCTGCGTGAGAGGGTCGGAAAATATCTTTTATATTGTCATAATCCCTAGATTTCTGGTCTTGATTCCAAACGACAACCGCGATTGAGGTTCCAGTAGTCTGGCCTTCAAAAGTACCAGAAAGGATCTCACATTGATCTTTTTCGTCTCTGGGAGTAGTAATATCACTTTGTCCTGGACGTCGTCTATCGAGTTCTTTTTGAAGATCAGATTCATCCAGTTGGATCAAAGGAGGGCAGTTATCAACGATAACGCCAATGGCTTTCCCATGACTCTCCCCAAAACTGGTGATTCGAAACAAATTTCCAAAGGTATTCATGTGATTTTTGTATACAGGATTGAGGTTTAATTATCAAGTACTAAGAGTACGTCATTGCTTCGTGTTTGGGCCGTAAGTTGAATCTGCCTCGCGATAACAAAGAAACAAAAAAGAGACGGCGTTTTGCCGTCTCTCTTTGTTGGGATTTATAGTGTTTATTGGCCTTTAGCGACCAGATCACCACCTTGTTTTGCGATACCCCTTTGTGGGTTATTATTGAACACGTCTCCAAGAACCACTTTTTTGCCTCTGTGTCTCATAGAAATAAGGTTCATATGTTTTGGTCTGATTCGTGAAGGGGCTGGGTCTCTATAACTTTTTCTGGCAAACTTGTTTACGTAGTTCGCGTCGTAGTTTCGTTTGGTGTAGAGTGAAGGATAGATTTTAGCTTTTTTATCATATCCCACAGGAAGATCAGTAATGATCAGTTCCATTTTTTTAGTTTCTACACGAGCTTCAGCTGGCTTGATTACCACTAATGTTTCAGAATTTTCTGAGGCTTCACTTTGGGTTACCTCTTTAATGTTTTTAAGGAGGTATTCTCCAGTGTCAGTTTGTACAAGTACTTCGGTTTCATTGTCTTGGAATACGCCTTTGATGTCTCTTTGTTGTGGCGCTAGATCGCGGGTTGCAAATTCTCCAAATCGCCCGTTTCCAGTTTTTCGTCCTCGGAAGATGACGTAGTCTTTTCCAGAAAAACGTTTCATTCGATCTAGAGCGAGTCGGCCTTTTTGGTATCCAGCAAATACCGTGTATCCATTAAAGTTGACGTATTGGTGTACTCGATAGCTGAATCCTTTGTTTAGAAGTTTGGCAAATTTCATACTTTCTTCGTACGTAGTAAATTCCCCAGCTACACGATCGGCTCTAGAAATCCCAGGAGCAAAACCAGTGTTAGCGCCCCCGAGGGGTTTTCGAGTTCCTACTCGGTTAGAACCGGAAGCAAAAGTGCTGCTTACAGAACTGGCTGAATTAGTCGTATCGGTTATAGATTGAATTTTTCCAGCCCCGGTAATGGTGAAAGTATTATTCGTATTCTTGAGGATGACGACATTTGGATTATTACTGGTAACACCAGTGATTTGACCAGTACTAGTTACCGTAATACTTCCATCTGGGTTTTGCGTAAAGAGAGGGTCTCCAGATTTACTAGTAGCCGTTACTTGGGTGATAAGGGTTTTAGTACCAGCAACGAAAGTCGTATCAGTAGTAATAGTCGTTCCTTGTCTTCCGGTTTGTACATCACCGTCTTTTACGTGTAGAAGTTGAATATTTGAATTAACGCTGGTGGTAGTCACTACTAGATCATCTTTAGCAATGTAGTAGTTTGGCGTTTTAATAGCATCAATCTTATAGGTAGTATTTGGGGCTATAACGGTAGAATATTTTCCATTTGTATCGGTAATTCCTGTACAAATGTCTTGGTTAGGGAGGTGGCAGATACTACCGAATGGGGCGATAATATTTACAAAAGTTCCACTTATAGGCAGGCCAGTATCCTGGTCTGTTACGGTTCCTGTAGCGGTAATTCCATATTTTTGAGTATAGAGTAGTTGCTGGGGACTCGTATTTCCAGCTTTATCGGTTGTCTGCATTCGGAGTTCGTAAGCCGTAAGGTCTGGAATCACGATAGCCGGAACAAAAGCGCGCGTAGTTACCGTTTGAGTTTCATCGATAGCTAAGGCTGGGTTTTGATAGTGTACCGTATAGCTTTGAATGCCTGAAACCGGCGTTCCTCCCCTTGGGTCTGTATCGTTTGTCCAGCGGTAAGAGGCTTGTTCAAACGGTTTGAATCCAGTAGTTTCAGCTCCTCCTAGATCGACCACATCCGTGGGGTTAGTGGGTTTCTTTTTATCAAAGATTACTTGAGACGTATCGGTTACCGTGGTTACGGCAAATTCATTTCCGGTAGAGGCGGCATTACTGGTGTTATCATAAATAGTGAAACTAAAGGGGACAACGCCTTCAGGGTCTCCCGCATCGGTAGTCACTTCTGCACGCCAGGTTCGGAAAACCCCAGTCCCAGATGCAGGAGTAGTACAGGTGCCACCACTACTAAGTCCTTGGTCAGTAAAAGTAGCGACATTGCCCAAAATAGTGCCTGTATGCGCAATTGTCGGAGTGGAGCTATTTGAATCTACATAGTCACAGACATCCATTTCTACTCGAACTGTATCGCCTCCCTTTGCGTAGTAGGTAGGGGCGTCTCCGGTAAAAGCGGAATTGTCGCTACTTATAGCGCTAATAGTTACGCTTTGAACCAACGGATCGGTTCGATCAAATTGCACTTGAGAGCCATCGGTTGTAGTGGTAATAAGACGACTCACATTCCCAGCACTATCTTGCACAGTGAATTCAAAGGGGACCACCGTTTCAGTGGTTTCTGAACCATCAGTAAACCGAGTAAGAGTTTGCCCCGCCGCTACGATAGTTACATTTGGGGTAGCGGGCCGCCCTAAAATAGTAGGAGCTGGTGTGCCCATAGAAGCTCTAGTACTAAGGTTATCGGCTACAGTGAAGGTAAGGGTGATTGTATCGTTGGTTTTGGCTAGAGTGGTATCTCGGCCATTGTTTGAGGCAATAGAAACCACAGGCACAGTTGGAGCCGTGTTATCAATAGTAACAGAACTCGTATTGGTGGTTGCAGTTACCTGTGTCCCAGAGTTTCCAGCTCTATCTTCGAAATCAATAGTAAAGTTTGCCACGCCTTCTGGATCAGTATCAGATACAGTAATACTAGCGGTGTAACTAGTACAAGATGACCCACTACAACCAGGCGTTACCGTTGCCGTTTTCCCCGCAATGGTGGCGGTTGTTTGAAAATTCTTGAGAACTTCACTAGCGGTAAAGCTAAGGGTGATTGTATCCCCTGTTTTTGCCCATTGGGGATCATTAGCATTGTCTGAAGCGATACTTACCGATGTAAGGGTTGGAGTGATAGTATCGGCTGTAAGCGTATTGCTGGCACTACCTCCTGTAATTGGGGCTAGGCTGGTAATGGTGGTTGCATTACCGGCGGCATCAGTAATATCGAAATTAACCGTAGGAGTCACTAAACCATTATCCCCATTCTGCACTGTAAAAACTAGTGTATCGGTACTCGCGCTTGCCGCATCTACTTCTGTCATAAGTGTAGAAGCATTAGCGGCTGTGCTAGCTGTATTTACAGCCGTCACTGTTACATTTTCATTAAAGGTAATGGTGTAAGTTACAGTGTTTCCGGCTTTTACAAATCCTGGCCATGCAGGAGTTCCGTTCCCAGCCTGAACCGTTCCAGTAATACTGGGGGGAGTGACATCAATATTTAAATCATTCGCGCTTGTCGCATAAGAAATATTCCCAATCGTGTCTTCAGCCTTGGCACAGATAAAGTTTTGGTTGTTAGTTTCAGTGTTAATCGTGAAAGGCGTACCCGAAGTAAAGCTATGCCCATAAGTATCAGTTGCATCACAGATGGCATCAGCACTAAATCCATACTCAAAAGTAGCCGTATTGGCATTAATATCGGTAACGGTAATAGAAATATCATCGCTCTGAACCGGCCCTGGAGCTACATCATCAGTAAAAGAAAGAACCGGCATACCCGTGTCCACGGTTAGGTTTGGAGTTGGTGCTCCGGGGAGGAATCCTACAAGAGCGTTTCCAGCTTTATCAGTAAAGTTGAGGGAATCAATATTGAGAATGCCGTTGCTTCCAGCCACAACGGTGAATGAACGACTTCCTGCAGTTTTGGTAGTGGTTCCGCTTGTACTTACAAAAGCCGATGGCAAGGGGGTTGAAGCGCCAGCTCCAATACTATAATTTAGTGTATTTCCTTGAGCCCAAGTATCGGCAGCCGCCAGAGTCAAAGTAAAGGTGACACTATCGCCTGTTTTAGCTATAGTATTTGTGGCGTTGTTGGATACAGCCCCAATATTGAGAAGCGTTGGAGCCTGTGTATCTATCATGATTTTACTATCAAAAGGAAAACTGGGTAACCCCGAAATATTGGTTAACCCTGTGTTTTTAAACGTAATACCTGTAATAGCGACGATTCCATTTTCGCCTCCTGGCACAAGTGCTGTGGCTGTGTGAGTCAATCCTAATGGGCTTGCAGGGATAGAGGCGTCTGGTTGTGCTACACCACCAATGGTATAGCTTATAGTTCCTCCGACGGAGTCATCTGCGGCTTGAAGAGTCAGCGTGAAAGTAAGGATGTCACCAGACTTGGCGTAGCTAGCTGGAGTTACCGCATTATTAGAACTTACGGCCAAACTATGGTAGGTAGCGGCCGAAACTAAATCAGCCGAAAACAAACCTAGGCCTAATAGGATTGTGAAAAATAAAGGCTTTATGAATCGCATAATTATTTAAATAAAAATATTTTGTTGGCAGGTCGGCTTCTAAAGGATTTTTCGACTCTTGTCAATTACTTAATATTATTTTAATATAAAACTCGATCAAAAAATGTACTCGTGTGTATGATTTGTACACAACAAAAATACCCGAGGTTTATTTCGAGTATTTAGTTTGGGGCTTTGAATCCCAGTTTTAGTTTATTGCGTACACATTGAGTAGACCATTATCATCTCTATCAGTAATTCTAGAAGTGGTTACTTGGAATTGGTCTAGTTTGGCCTGAAGGTTCGCTTGCTTTTTAGCATCGTTGGCTCGTTTCAAGGCCAAAGCTCCATAAACATCCTGTTTAGCTCGAGCGTATCCGGCGAGGGCTGGGTTGTGTGGTGCTCGAGCAGTTTTTTTGGTTTCTACCTTTTCCACTGCTGTTTCATCGTTCAAGTCTGGAAGTTGAGCGTAATTTACCACTCCTTCACCTTCATCAAGCGGTTGATCGTTGAGCAAACCGTGAGTGTATTTGAATTGTGGTTCGAGATCTAGGTTTTCAAATTCAGCAAACTTAATAGATTTATTACCTCTGAATTTCACTTGTTTTCGGATTCTTTGATAATTTAGAACTTCTTGAGGCACCATCACTTCAGAATAAACAATTCGGTTTTTACTAAGGTCAGTAACGTTTTCATCTAAGGTGTTTGTAGCTTCCTGGAAAGCGTTAACAGGACTTCCGATAAAAAGAGCACATAAAATAATGGATAGTAATTTTTGCATAATTTTGGAAATAATAATTTGTAGGTGATACTTATTTACAAACTTAAACTCCTTTTGTCAAAGAAATACCGATAAACTTATCTATTCGGGTCTGCCAAAAATTTCTCGAGGTTTAGAGCCTTTAGCCGGGCCCACTATGCCTCTAGATTCCATCTGATCCAATAACCTAGCAGCGCGAGCATAGCCAACTTCTAATCTTCTTTGGAGGAAGCTGGCAGAGGCTTTATCGGTTTCTAGTACCAACTCCACAGCTTCGTTAAATAGATCATCCAAATCACTATCACTGACTTCATTCACGCCAGCGGTGAGCACGCCTCCTTTGGCCATGCCTTCAATAGATTGATTGGTAATTTCGTCATTAGCGACCATTTCAGGAAATTGGAGTTTTATGTGGTTTGTTACGCGTTCTACTTCTTGAGTGCTCACATACAGCCCTTGGATTCTGGTAAGTTCCCCAGAATTTCCATCCATGTATAGCATATCTCCCATTCCCAGTAGGTCTTCGGCTCCAATGCCATCAATAATGGTTCGAGAGTCAATTCCAGAAGAAACACGGAAAGCGATACGAGCCGGCAAATTGGCCTTGATAAGCCCCGTTACGACATCTACAGAAGGTCTTTGGGTGGCTACAATCAGATGCATCCCAACCGCCCGAGCCATTTGGGCGATTCTACAGATAGCGGCTTCTACATCTTTACCGGCTACCATCATGAGATCGGCCAGTTCATCTACGACCACCACAATGAAAGGCTCTTTTTGGTCTGGGAATTTTTCATTGTGTTCAGCGATGTTTCGGCAGCGTTTGGCCGCAAAATCTTTGTAACGGCGGTTCATCTCGGCGACGGCCCAAGCCAGAGCAGAAACTGATTTTTCCGGTTCGGTAATAACCGGGGTCAAGAGGTGTGGGAGGTGATTGTAGGGCTCTAGCTCTACGCGTTTTGGATCAATCAAAATCATGCGTAGACTCTCTGGGGAATTATTCCATAGCAGTGAAACCAAGAACGCATTCATCGCTACCGATTTCCCAGAACCGGTTTTCCCCGCAATCAGTAAGTGCGGCATCTTGGCTAAATCAGCGACAATCGGTTTCCCGGCTACATCACGGCCAACAGATAATTTAAGATTAGAGGTTTGTTTGTCCCAGTGTTCAGATTCCAATATTTCTCGCATGCCAACCGTGGCTCGTTTTTCATTCGGGATTTCAATACCTACGAGTTTTTTACCTCGGATTGGGGCCTCGATCCGTACATTTTCGGCGGCAAGTGCTAAGGCTAAATCGGGTTTGAGGGCTGTAATTTTGTTCAGTTTTACTCCAGCAGCAGGTTCCAGGGTAAATTGCGTAACGGTTGGCCCTACATGCACTGAACGCATGGTTACTTCAATACCAAATTGATCGAGTTTTTCTCTAATAGCTTCAGCTTTTTGTCTGAGGCGTTTCTCGTCTACCACAATGGTTGAAGGTTTATCTTCAAGGAGATCGAAGTGAGGGGCTTCCCAGGCCCCAAATTTTCTGTCTTTCGCCTCAGAAAGCTGATCAGCTTCTGTTTTTTTGCGGATCTCAATAGAGGTTTTTTCAAATTTAGCTTTGGATGTTTTTTTCTCAGAAGCTTCTTCCCTCTGAGGTTTCATTGAGTCAATAATTTCTACCTCGTTTTCAAAGTGACGGCGTTCAGATTTAGGGGGCTCTTTTTCAGCTTTTTTGGAGTGAGTTTTTTCAGTGGTTTTTGAAGTCACTTTTACCTCGTCCTGGGTTTCTTTTGGAGTGATGATATCCTTAATTTTTATGCCAAAAGCGACAACCCCAGTAAGCCAGAAGATGGCCATAAGCATCACTGCTGCCACCAGGTCTCCTAAAAATTCTCGTGGAAAAAACCCAACGGCAAAACCCAAAGCGCCACCGTAGTTTTTGGCCAGACTTAAACTTTCATCATGGCCTATCATCAGATTTAGAAGTCCACAGATACAGGCGAAAAAAATCAAAAAGGCAAACACTCTAGGAGCTGGGAAGTGTATGTCTTTACGCCAAAACAGAATACCTCCCAGTGCAATACATCCAAGAGGGACTAACCATCTAGCTGAACCAAACAGCTGTCTAAAAAATTCAAAGTTAAGCCACTGGGCTAGCGGCGCTTTACTAAAGAAGATAGCTAATATTACAAGCCCCGCACAAATCCAAAGAGAGCCAATGATTTCACGTACAAAGTGATCATCAAAAAAGTTTTTAATGACCTCTTTTTCGACTTTTTGAGCTTCTACCTTTTTGGCGGCTTTTTCTTTGGCTTTAAGTTTTATAACTTTTTTTTGTTCTTTTTTGCGTTCAGCCGCAATCATCTGGCGAGCGGCTTTTTGGGCTTCTCGTTTTAGAACGCTGCTGGGGATTTTTACACTTGGAGCCTTTTTCTTACGGCTAAACATCAAGCTTATTGTAGATCAAAAAATGTGTTCGTCAAATGATAAATTGTGGTTATTTATATACTAAATAAACTTCATGTTTTGTCTCTTTTAGGGTATAATCAATTGAACTTATGAATTTGATAAATACGGATTCACCAACAATGGAATTAGCTTATGCAAAAGCTGATTCCGTCGCCTTTCAGCTTTTAAATGGAGATACGACCTTAGAGCATTTTAAACCTCATTTTTTGGCCGTTGAAGGAGAGGCTGCTACAGAGAAAAAAGCAGAAGCAACCTTTCAAGCACAAGCGCATAAGTTAGGGAAGCTTTTTGGAAACTTGTCTCATCAGCTCATTACTGGAACTTGTAGAATTTATGCTATTGAAATTAAGATGGCCTTGGTTGAGGAAGGCCTTAGCTGTAGAGTTTTGAAAGATAGAGAGGGGCATTATTGCCTTCAATTAGCACAAGACCATGATTTAATTTTATTTGACCCTTTTAATAGCTATTTGTTAAAGCAAGCACGTGAAAATCTTTCGGATCCAGGGACATACTTAGACTTTTTAAAACACATAGTTACAGAAGAGTTAAATCCTCGGACTATAGCGCGTGTAATGTTTCATGTGAGACCTGATGGGTTTGAGGATTATCTTGGTACAGTAGCAATAGATACAGAAACACTAAGACAGGTTAAAATTTTAGATAACGAACTTGTTAGGTTCTCATCTTTTTAAGTGTTTCTAGCGCTTTGGCATTGGTTTTTAAAAAATTGATTTTGTGAAAATCCTCAGGACTTACCCAGTTGAGTTCTTGGTTCTCTAAAGGTTTTGGGGTGCCAGATTGGATCTGACATCGATGAAATCTCAAGAGAAGGTTTTTCCCTTTAAACTTGTGGGTTTGTTCAAAAAAGTGAGGACGAACCGAAATTTTTGTCCCGACTTCTTCCATAATTTCACGTTTAACACATTCTCGAAAACTTTCTCCTGGTTCACGTTTGCCGCCAGGAAATTCCCAAAATCCAACAAAGCTTTTGCCCTCTGGTCGAGACTGAATTAAATACTTACCGTCTTTATGAATACAGGCGACTCCTACTTCTATCGTAAATACTTTTTTTCTAGGATTGTTTTTAAGTTTTGGGTTTTTGCGTTTAGGTTTGAATTTTTCAACTACTGCTGGTGGGAAAAAAGTTTCCCCCAAGGGTCCTTCAATCACTTTGCCAGCCCGGAGTTCTGTCGCCAAATCCATCATAGCGGAGTTCCAAACATATCCCGAACTAGCAGGGGCAATAAGGGCTTCTGCAGCTTCTACAACATTGACCTTGGGCCAAAGAGTAAGAATAATTTTAGAAATATTGGTATCTACGGCCGGGAGCCGATGGCCAAGAGCAAAGCTCAAAATAGCATGAGCTGTATACTTCCCAATGCCAGGAAGTTGCTCAAGTAGTTCTGGAGATTCAGGAAATTTTCCGTTGTATTTTTCCACTATAATTTTAGCGGTTTTCTGCATATTTTTACCTCGGTTGTAATATCCAAGGCCCTCCCAAACAGGATAGACTTCTTTTTCCCAGTCAGCTTTTGCAAAGGCCTCAAGGGTAGGGAAAGCCTCCAAAAATCTTGGAAAAAATTTTTCAGCTACACGATCAATCTGGGTTTGATGTGACATAATCTCTGATATCCAAACGTGATAAGGATCGCGAGAATGTCGCCAAGGAAAATCACGAGCATTAGAGGCAAACCAAAGCTCTAGGCTTTCAGTAAATTTTTGATAGTTTTTCATAAGTAGCAAAACCCCTTAAAGAGGCGCAAAGTATTCATCTCTATTTCTACCTAAAAAGTGTATTGAGATCAAATCTAACTGTTTATTCCTGGAAGGACAACAAATCGGACAATAGTCCAAGCAGAGAAGGCGAGAACAATGCCGATCAGTACATAAATAAAGATCTTTTTAGCTTTGTTTACCGCTTCTTCGTTTCCGAAGTTAGCGATCATAAGTATTCCGGCCCAGACCAGCGCTACCACTGCAAAGAACGCCACAAATCCAAGAAGTATGTTAGTCCATTTAGCAAACTCAACATTAAGGAACACAAGATTAATGCCTTGCAGTTGTCCGCTTTGGTTAAACCCAAAGAAGATGTCTACAATAGTGTAAGCGAGGAACATAAGCGTGATCCCTAGGACAGAAAAAATAATACCTCGAATAGCTTTTGATCGGTTTTCTTCGTTTCCACCAGAAAAGATAAGCCTGACTCCAGAAAGTACGAGGTAAAGCACCGCTAAAGCAATAGCAAACGAGGTAATAAAATTAATAAATCCGTTAATTTCAGATCGGGCAATAACTCCGAATTGAACGACATCTCCGGTTTGCATGATCTCTCCTTGAGTGCCAAAGAACATTTTATCGACAATGGTAAAACTAGCGACAAGCAGTCCAAAACCCACCGCCATCCAGACTACCTGACGTACCCGGTTTTTAAACTGTTCTTCGTTATTTCTGTTAAGTAAAAGCACCAAGGCGCCCCAAGATAGAAATACAATTCCAATGGGGATGAAAAATCTTTCAATAAATCTTATAACCGCTGTTATAATATTTCTAATATAATAAGCTCCTGGGTTACTAATGTTTGGGTTTGGATTTATGTTGTCTTGAAGCCCGGTGTAGTCTTGTACATTTTCGTTATTAAGAATCAGCTCGCTATTAAACACAAAGTTTGGATTTGGAGTGATAGCCGATTGAGCTTCTGCAACTTCGCTTCCCAGCCCTAGAACTGAAAGTATAAAAGCGAAGCTGAGGATTATTTTTTTCATTTTTTAAAAGAAAAATCGAACAAGACTGTAGGCAGAGAAGATCACAATAAGAGCAATAACACAGCTAATAATTATATTTTTAGCTCGGTTCGTTCGTTCTTCATCGCCAAGACTAAGAACAAAATAGAGACTGGCAAAGACCATCATTATTAGAGCTGCAGCAGCGGTAATAGTCAAGAGTGTGTTTACAAGTCCTACAATTTCTCTAATCCCTATAAGTACCCCTTGATTGGTAATAGCTTCTCTATTAGCTCCAGGGAGGAAGAATACGCCTCGTACTAGAATTTCAGCGCCTAAGATCATTACTACAGCTAGTAGGAAATTTTTTAAAAGTTGTTTTTCTTTTTCCCATGATTCTTCTTTCCCTTCACTAGAAATAAGGACATATCCCGTAGAAACGAGTGAAAGTAGGGCTATTCCTCCAATGACGATTTGTATGAGGAGTTTTATTTCCATAGCCTTTTGTTCTACAAGGTTGGTCACATTTTGATTTACCAAGAAACTATTGTTTACCTGCGTATCAGGGTTAAATACCAAGAAGGCGGCAATCTGCGCAATAGAAACGACAATCAACCCTAAAATAATATATCCAAATTCTTTCTGACTGTTCTTGATAAAGTCTTCTTTCCCTTCTGATACAATGAATCTTATTCCAAGCATAACAAAGTAGAGTATAGCCACAATGCCAATAATGATATTGACGGTAGTAAGATTTTCTTTGGAAAATATAGAATATATAGCGGGTTTTAGGTCAGAGGTGCCAACCGCATTAGCGATTCGGTTGTTGGCCACAATGCTACCGCTATAAGAGCCACTTCCTGGTAAAGGAAGTGTGTTTTGGGCCATTAATTCAGGCATGAAAAACATCATTCCTAGGGCAGCTAGAGCCCCGAGAAGCATGTGTTTTGGTTTTAGAAATGACATTAGTTTCAATTTCATTCTCGTAATTTTACCTGATTTTAGCACTTTTCTCAACAATTTTTTGACAAAAAGGACTTGCTTTATACAATCTCGTGGCTTTTTTGTTCTTTTTGGCTTATGGACAAGTTTATTGCACTGCTGTTGATTCCAGGCGGGATCCTCATGATTATCTACACAAAACCTATAGTAGATTTTACAGGTCGCTTCGACTTTGCAGAACGTTGGTTTTTGCAAGGGGGGACTTATACTTTTATCAAACTTTTAGGTTTGGGGTTGGCGATTCTGTCTTTCATGTACTTGGTTGGCGGTCTAGAGGCTTTCATTGGAAGCACTGTAGCCCCGTTTGTACCAGGTTTAGGTGCGTAAGTAGACAAAAAAGTAACTCTCTTTAACCCAAATAAAAGCGAAGAGCGCCAAGCAACACTTTTATGAAGAGAGGCGGAGGTTGCAGGGTACTGCAGTAAAGTTCTAACTTTATGGAAGTACGTAGCCACCGATAACGATATGGGGCCTTAGCTTAGTTGGCTAGAGCGCCTGCTTTGCAAGCAGGAGGTCATCGGTTCGAATCCGATAGGCTCCACCAAGGGTGGGTAGCTCAGTGGTAGAGCATCTGGCTTTTAACCAGTTGGCCGCGAGTTCGATCCTCGCCCCACCCACCATAAGAGTTTTTCCACTTATTTGAATCCTCCCCCTCATTGGGGTTGGACTCAGAGTCAGAAGTGGATTTCTCAATCGTTAACCTCAGTTGAACATCATTCTTGGTAATGATGATTTTTCTGATTAGGAGCTGGCAAATAGCTCTCTGCTCTTGGTAGGAGAGGTTTTTTAGCCGGCTTTTGTACTGTGCGGAATAGTTTTTTAGCGTCTCTACTTTACGCTTTAAATCCGTGTTAGTAGCAAGTTCTGCCTCAATAAATTCCAATTCTTCTGAAGCATCTTTTTTGTTCTTAGCGTATATGGTAGCTTGCTCAGAGGCTTCTTCCATGCTGATTAACTCTCCTGAAACTAAGGTTAAAAAATTTGCCCTTCCTCGCTCTAGCGTCTCTAATTTAGCTTCAACTTCTTCCTTACGTGCTTTAAGTTTATTGATTCTGTCTTCCTTGCTCATCTCCTCTACGAGGTTTTCAAGCGTGCCTTTAGGATTGCTAATAATGCTGACTAATTTATCCCACACTAGAGTCTCTAATATTCTTTCTGAAATAGCTCCATTGGTACACTTCTCTCCCGTATTCTTCTGTCGTGGACAACGGTAGTTTTTAGCCAACGTCCCACTCTTCATTTTTTGTGCGTATGGAGTCATTTTTCGTCCACAACAACCACAGTAAACTTTGTTTGAAAATAGGTACTCATGTTTAGCTCTATTGGAAGGGCGGTCAGCTTTGCGCTTCTTTTTCACTTTTTCAAATAGCTCCTCAGAAATTATTGAGGGACATTCTAAAGGGATTTCTTTAAAGTAGTATCGCCCTATGTAGGCCTCGTTATCGAGTATTTTTCTTATCTGTCCCGGACTCCAACTGTAGGCAGGGTTACGCTCCATACGGGTCTGTTCTTTCTCTGTCAGCGCTTCTTTAAGGTCACATCTTCGTGGTATCTTTAAAAGTTTGAGCTCGTCCCTTATTTTTTCGACACTAAAGCCTTTGTTATACCAGTTAAAAATCTTCTGCACTATCTTCGATTCTTCTGGATGAACCTGCATAACACGGTTTTCATCAGATAAATAACCAAAGGGAATCGTTCCACCAACATATCGCCCTTTCTTAGCTGCAGCAATTTTCCCATTAAGAGTGCGTTCCATAATAAGACTTCTTTCGAACTCCGCTAACATGGCAAAAATTTGAAACATAAGTTTTCCCACGGCAGTTGTATCAAAGTGTGGTTCACTCACCGAAATAAATTGAATTTCTTTGCCTCCAATCTTCTCAACGGTCTCTAGCAACAAACGAGTATTTCTAAACAAACGGTCTATGCGATAAACCATAACCGCATCAACTTCTTTACGCTCTACCTTTTCCATTAGCTTTTTTAGCTGAGGCCTTTCGTCTACTTCTAAACTTCCTGAATAGCCCTCTTCCTGAAAGATGTTCTCTGGCTTTAATTCCCACTTCACTCCAACATCATTTTGGTTTTTCGATTTTATGTATTCCTTAATTTTTGCCTTTTGAGCATCAAGCCCAAATTTTTGTACTTGCTCATCCGTTGAAACACGAATGTAAGCAGCGATTTTAATAATTTTTTTAGTCATTTTAATAAAAAGTTAATTGATAATGTTTTAGGTTCGTTAAAACCTTTAAAAATTCCGCTTCTAACGGATTTTGGTTGAGCATTAAGCTCTTTGTTCGTTTTTTGTCCTAAAGCCTGTTAGGGCTTAGAATTTAAAAGACCCTTTACTGTATGCAAAGGATTGTGGTTAGTTTGTTTCCATTTCTGGAAATCAATGTGTGACTGTCGAGTTGCTTTCTCAACCAGTTCATCAAATACACCTTGTTCATAGGCATACTTCTGAAAAGTAATAAGTTGGCTCTCGCAGATAGTGGATAATCCTTCAGCTTTCCAAACTAAGTATTTAGGTTCTAGCATTTCAAAAGTGTCACATTCTCCTGTTGCTATACAACGAACCTTTGCTGTTTCTACCTCCATATCTTCGACATATCTCATGGCCTCATCTAACACTGCTGATTTTTTGTCGAGGTCATACATAAAATAAATAGACCAAACTAGCGGGACAAATCCCGCCAAGAACCCATACAAAGTGTGTTTTATTCGGTCTTTATTCCAACCTTTCATCACTAACCATTATATTTTTTAGTTGAAATGTTACAACTATTTATGTGACAGAATCAAGATAAAATGGTTTTTTGATGAGACAAGAAATCAAGGAACCAAAATTACTTTCTAGCGGAGACGCTAGGAAGCTGCTTGGCATTTCTTATCAGGCCATAGAAAAGCTTGTAGACTCTGGAAAGCTTCCTTTTTTCAGTACTTCTTCAGGTAAAATTTTTAGAGAAAGCGATGTCCTAGTGATTCAAAGCGAACGAGAGGCAAAAGCGAAAACCGACAAGCGGGTTAAACTCTAGTAGCTATTGTTCTAACTCAAAAACCCAGTATTTAAATTTACATGGAGGGTTTAAGTTTCTTCCTAGCTCTTTTTGAGTGAGGCCTAAGAACCTCAACATCATATCTTCAAAAAGGTATCTGAAACCTGAAACAAATACATCCAAAAAGTATTCCAAATCTTTCATCTCAGAGAACTCAGATTCGTAAACTCTTTTCGCATGTTCATATCCCTTAGGGGTTAGAGAGCGAGATAGCCCAGACAGTCCGCCATGGTGAGTTATACCGTTTCTGATATGACTAATTAGTTCAGCACAGTCTAGCGACATTTGTACGTCAAAGTCTTTATAAACCATATCAAACAATGGCTTAACTACCCGACCTCCAACCTGTCCCATTCCGCCACTTTCGGGGAACTCCGCTCGATATATGTAGCCCTCTAGTAACATCAAGGCATAAGCAAATTGTAAACGTGCTTTCTCGCTCTGTACAAAATTAGGTGATTGCATTTCTAGATAGTAGTCATACATGTAAGCCATAACCCCATCATGCTTTTTCTGCCACTCATCGCTTGTGATAGTGGCAAAAATTTTATGAATATTTCTGATATTAGTGTTTGGGTCAAAATCAAAGGTTCTCTCGACGATTCTTATGACGAGGTCTAAGTCTTGCCCAAGATATATAGCCCCAAGTACAGAACTACCTTCGACTGATAGGTCTTCTGGTTTATAACCGTCTGGGGCGGGTACGGTGTATTCTTCTTTAGTTGGCATCTTGTTCAATTTTTTCCAAAAATTTCCAAATCAGACTTTCTGGAGTTCTTTCGTCAAACTCTTTAAAAAGAGTTTCATATGTTGCATCGAACCAATTAAAGTAGCCTGATTGGTCTGACAACCTCCACAATTGATTTCCTCGTGAATAAAAATCTCTACTTCTTTCTGGATAAAAAGAATGGTTAAAAGAACCACGCTCAACAAACTCAGAATTTTCTTTCAGAAATTGCTTCAGCCTTTTATACAGTGGGTTGTTACTTCTCAGGTAAACATCAAGCCAGAATCCGTACATTAACAGTCTTTTGTAGAGATGTCTTCTCCTATGACAGTGCTCATCATTTTGTTCATTAAGTGATTCAAAATAATGGATAACTCTATCAATAGAGCGTTCTAGTAAAGCTTTATGGTTCTCATCGCTGTAATAATCTTTAACAGCAATAGCTATAATTACCGAAAATTCATCTATACAATTCACCGGAAAAAATGTTCTTTCCAAATAACGATATCTCACATCAAAAAGGAAAGAGAAATCGACCAAAGTTTTCCTTAACTGTCTCTTCAAACTTTCATTCTCTGTTTTGTGGTATGTGCCATGGACTAGAGCAAAGAGGTGCATTGTCGCCCCAACCTGTTCTTTTTTCAGAGCCTCTTTATCATCTTCACCAACCGAATTTGCTTCTCCTGCAACGTTTAAAAGAAGCCAAAACAAATCTCTGTGTTTGTACTGGATAGCTTCTTTTTGTTCATTTGTTAAAGTGCTTTCGATACCTGTTTGAGCTATGATTCTAGAAACAACATCAAAAATATTTTTATAGAGTTGAGAGTCCAACGACTTCTTTGCTGAGATAGAAGATTTGTGGAGGCTGATTAGAGCCTCTTGAGAACCTCTTTTGGCATCATCAAAAAATTGTCCCCAATGGCGCTGGTCTGAGGTTTTAAGACTTTCTAAGACAATTTCCAACATAGACTGAACTGACTGCAGGCACTTAGATTGAGCCCATCCAATCATGTGCGGCTTAAGGACTCCTGATTCTTTAATAATTGCTGGTATAGCGGCAAAATAAGTGGCTAAAGACTTTAGATGTTCCAACACAAAAGTTGCCTTTATAAATTCTTCCTTTTCGACGTACACTGAGGCGATTTTTTTAAGGTAGGCTATACTCATTCCTGTAGCAGGCGTATTTTCTTTAGCAAAAGACTGAGTAGCGAAATCTTCTAGTAAATCCTCGAGGAGGCTCGTTACTTGAGCGCTATTTATGTGGAACTCTTCGTCTGAAACATTCTCTAGAAGTAGCAAAGAAGTTTCCCCAACAAAGTGAACTATCACCTCTATTCCATCCTCGTAGTTAAGATTAAGAGCCTTTTTGAAAAGTAGCTTAGTCTCCGGATACATCACCTCTGATATGTACTTATCGCTAGAACTCCATACAAACCCTCGTTTTTGAATGTAGAAGCGATTAATTTCATACAACGCAGAGAAAACACCATCAAGTGAGTCAAATTGCTCGCTGGCAAGCTTAGCGTTCGCTACACGATAAAGAATTTTTAACTGAGGCAGTATGTCCTCAAAGTCTTGGTCTAAAATATTGAATCTGCGTTCTCCTTCAAAAAACAAATATTGGGCTTTGTAGTCCCGTTGCCTACCATCAAGGAAATAAAACCATGAGTGAATTATGTTCACAGGAGCGAATAACCAATTTCTAATTTTCACTCGTTTTGGTATTCCTTCAGTCAAAATATCCATCCTATTTAGGTCTGAAGGGATGTGTGGTCTTGGGTAAAAACGCAAGCTCAACTGTTTCTTTAGAGCTTTTGTAAAGTATGCTATTACGTTTTGTTCTGGAGCTGAATAGTCACGAAAACTTTTTACTATGAACGCAAACAGGGCTACCGTAAAAGTAAAAACTTGGGCAATTACAGAGTAGTCAAATGGCAAAAATTCTGTTTTAACTTCTTCTGTTAACACTGCCTTCTGAAGGATAAATAAAAGCGAAAAGGCTAATAAAACAGATAAAATCAGGTAAACAACAAAGAATTTATTAGTTGTGTTAAAAGCATAGGCTCGAGCAATATTGCCGTGCCATTCTTTAGAAATCCTGCTTATGATATCTAAGAAAAATGGAACTCCTAAAGCTAGAACTCCAATCAAAAGCGCTAGATAGCTTTCAAGAATTCTAAGGGTTAAATCATTTATGCTTTTGGGAGTATTTGCAAAAACAAAAAACCAAGTCACTACTCCGATTAGTACCAAAATCTCAGTAATATTTTCTTTAAGGAAGACCATGATTCTTGATTGTGTGGCTTCCCATCTACCAGAATCCATAAAGATAGCCTCTCCTGAAACAAACAAAATTAGCCCTAGAATCGTTAATGTTTCATAGCTAACCCCAAAGACCACCATCGCAAAAATAATCGCTGAGTATACCCCTATCTTGACAGGTAAAACTCGCAGATGGTTCAACAGGACATTTCTATCTAAGTTCATTCAAAAGGCTTATGGATAAGTGAACCAAGTAGACAAATAGCACCGCTATGAGAGCACCTAAAAGCCAAATGTTTAGCAGACTCTTAACAACTTCGTATAAGGGCAGATGACTATTACCAATTAATACTGTTGGTAGTGTAAACCATATGTCAATGTAGCCTAAAGCTATCGAAAGCCCCCCCCAAAGCAGAAAGTAGATAGCAACTCTAAAAATAATTGAGTAAAAATGCTGCCATAGGCTTAGAAGGGTGGACAGAAAAGATAGTAGTAATTTCTGTGCCTGGACTTTTATCATCTCTTCTATTTTGTTCATACTTTAAATCATAGCTACTTAGACTATTTTTTCTACTTTCGATTCTAGGTCCTCAAACCTGTTCTGCGTATAGATAGCGGTAGTGTTTAGGTTAGAGTGTCCTAGAATCTGAGAGAGTGCCACGAGGTCTGAAGGATTCTTTTTGAGAAAGGAATAGGCAAAGGTATGGCGTAGTTGGTGAGGGCAGGTTTTTAATCCTGCTTTTCGAGCGTACTTCTCCACTATCTTATTTACCCCTAGTGTCGTGAGGTCTCCTCGCTGTCCCTGAAAGATTCTGGAGTGGCTCCCTATGAGTTCTTTCTGCTGTTCATAGAATTCATTAAAAACAGTCCTCAGTTTTAAGTTCATAGGGATTTTTCGGCTCTTTGTCCCTTTGCCACACCTTATCAGTATAAAGCCACTCCTAGGCGAGATATGTACGTCTGAATGATTCAATGATACTAGTTCTGAACATCGTAGTCCCGCCCACAAGAAGCAGCTAAAAATCAGTTGGTCTCTTAGATTCCCTCTCAGCTCAACCTCTCTCATCAGTCTGCGTGCTTCAGCTTCGGTTAATGACTTTGGGGCTAAGGCTACGTTCTGTACTAATTTGAGGTTGTCCGTGAGATTTTTTTCAATAAACCCAAGTTCATGAGCCGTTTTAAAGAGTGTTTTTAGGCTGGAAATATGTCGGTTGATAGTGGAAGGCTTATACCGCCGTATAAGTAATTCCTTTTTGAAATCTAGGAGGTCTGAAAAGGTGCAACGGTCAAAAGAAAAGGGCTCATGGTTAGTACTCTTGAACCACAATAGAAACTTCTTACTGTCTGCCATGAAAGCAGCCTTAGTATTTCTAGAGGTGTCCTTGGTAAGAAGTACGTTTTCAATGATTCGTTCTAGGTCAGATTTTGCTCGTCTGACTTTATTTAGCGAGTTTTGAGGGGGATAAATAATACCTTGGGGGGTGTTTTGCATCTGTTTAAGGGTTAAAAAGTAAAAATAAGGATAATTATTTAGCGAGTATAAGTTCGCTTAGTACCAGTATCAAGGTAGAAAGGGGGTAGGTAGGTCACTCACTTGGAACGATGTATGGCGCTGTGTTTTATGAAATTTGTCAAAGTTGAGATTTGTGCAAAGTTCAGCCAATTTTGAATACCGAAATGTCAAAGAGCAGATGTTAAATCAAGGTAGACTTTTCCCAATACTGAATGACTTTATATTTCCAGTTCAGTAAAGGCTTAGTGCTATTTTTTGATTTAGGCTTATGAGCTTAAAACTCATCCAGAGAGAAAAAGTAGCCTTGGTGTAAATGGCTTGGAAGTACTTCATCTTCTACGTCTTGAACCAGGTTCTTCATCAACTTCAAGCATCCCGTTATAGTTTTTGATTTCACCAGGTGCGTTTGTTGACTGTTAACGAACTTCGTCACTTCTAACTTGTAAAACTCCTGTCCTACAAAGCGGTAGATACGAATGAGGTAGTAGCCATTGTTGTAAACTACTAAGACTTTTCTTCCCTCGGAGTACTTGTCACAGCTAGGCTTTTTGAGAAGCACTAGAGCTGGGAGTAGTAACCTTTTTTGTTGAGGTGGTATATCTTCCAACTCTTTGACTGAGAGAGCGGATATGCGCATTAAGACGCTCTCCATAGTCCAGTTAGGTAGAAGCCCTGCCACCTCTAGTTTTTTCGCACTATGTGCGTGTACAAAAAACCGGTCATTCATTTGAATGTTGGGTTAAGAAATTTTTGGCAGGCACAACAGTCTCCACTACGGCCTCCATAATCTCGGTGCAGTCTTCTGCATCGCCCGAGAAGGAGATTTTTAGTGTGAGCTCGTCAAGACTTCTTTTGCTTGCCATGCGCTAACTAAAACACACATGGGTCGCCAAAACCTCGCCATTAAGTCGCCATAAGAGGGTTACATTTAATAGCACTTAAAAGCACTCTTAGAGAGACTTAAGTTGATTTTTACAAATATCGCCAACCTGAAACTTCTTCTATGTTTTTTGGCGACTATTTTGGCTATGTTAAGAAGTATCCACTTCCTCTCTTACACTTAATATAGTTAATATTTTTACCATCGGTGTCACCAAGCAAAGCGTTGAGTTTACACATAGCATCAGTTAATCTTCGCTTTTTTTCTTTAACTTCCATTTTCTTTGGAAGTTTCATCAATTCAAATAGGTCATCGTAAATAATGGTGCTACCATTGGCTATAATTAGTTTTGCAAATATATTCCTCTTTGTCTCTGAAATTTCTATACGGTGGTTATCAAAAGTGACTTCGGTTGTATTCATTGAATCTATATGTGAACTAAGCCTCCCACTATACAAAACGTGAAACCCCTTATAAATTAGAGGTTCTTTGTTTTCTGAAGCCAAAATTTTGGCACTAGTTTGTTCCAGAGTAAATTCAAGTTCGTTTAACAGTCCTTGGTCTAATACCCTAGAAGTAATAGATACTTTAGATATTTTAATTCTTTGTTTTTCTTCTAGGTAAAAAATTAGCAAGTACCAGTTTATCCCATTGGTGACTTCCTTAGGCAAGTTTCTAATACTAAACTGGTTCCCTAAAGAATCACCGATAGTTTTAAGAAGTTTGTTTGATGATTTAAATAAAGATTTCTTACTATTAAGAGCTCTGGATTGGCTAACTTTTCGAGTTAGGTAGTTTGTACAACTTTCCCTAAAGTTTTTAGGCAGTTTTATACTAACAATCCTTTCGAATTCGGCTCCAACATCAGCTATGTACTGAGGAGCTACATCTTTTTCAATCACCTGCAGGTCACTTTCTATACAGTTATTTCTTAATAAGTCTGGAAAGTTTTCCAGTGTTTCTGAAGCACCCAAAGTAGAAGTCGTCAGGCTAAATTCAAATTCTGTAATTTTCCCCCACCTACTCCTCTCTTTTATATCATACAAAAGAATTAAAGGCGCTACACTATTAAAGCAAGATTCTAGGTGTTTAAACTCGTCATCACTCATCAGTAATTAACTCTACCTCAAAAAGTTGAAAAAGTTAACAAAGATGAAAAAGTGATTTCATTGGAAAAGTACAAAAATTTGGACTTATACGGTCATATAACCTAACCTTTGGGCTTATCCAATAAAACCTAACGCTTCAAATCAAAACAAATTTTAAAATAACTACACGCGCTCTTATTACCACAAAAAAATTGACATACCTCTTGGTGTGGCTTTTTTTTATTTGCATTGAGGGGAGAGCTCAAGTCCAGAGTTCGATACGAGGAGCAAGCATAACAACAAGGGCCCCCACAGGGGGTAGTTGGTTTTTCAAGACGCGTAGCGGTTTGTGCGAGGGGCGATGACCATGAGTTTGATATTTCTAATTTAGATAAAGAGATATTCCTCCATTAATTTAATTCCTCGCTAGAAGGATCCTGTTTAGAACCGCTTACTTCCCACCCCCAAGGTTGGTAGGTCTAAAGGCGCCAAAATCTTGTTTTGATAAAGTTTAAGTTTTAACATGTGTATGATTCTTAACTTTTTAAAAAATGAAAAAACAGGAAATAGCCCTCCCAATTCCCCAGTGCAATAGTATGGGGTTGGCCTTAACGCGGATAGGTGTAGGTCTCTTTTTTGCACTTTTTGGACTTATGAAATTTATGGGAGCTCTAAAAAGTGACCCGCAATTATTCGGCATGGTAGAAGGTATTTTTGGGACAGGAGGTATGATGTTGACAGTGCTTGTTTGGGGACTGGTAGCGGCTGAACTTGGCGGCGGAATTATGGTCATTTTAGGAAAGCTAGTCCCTAAAATTATGTATCAACTTTCACTCGTTTCTTTTATAATCATTACGGTGATAGGCACTGTCTTTATGCACATGGGGAATGTTCCACAAATGCTCTGGCATGGAATGTTAATGCTTATTTTGGTAGGCCTTATTATGAGTGAACCTAAGTGTGCTTGTGGTATTACCGGAAGTAAAAAATAACTCAATATTTAGATTTAAAAAAAGTGGCTTGTTTTGAGCCGCTTTTTTTTTATGTTGGAGGGGATGTTTATCTATGAATTAAACAATATTGAAGTCTGGGTTTACCTAGGGATAACTCCAGAAGAGCAAGGTTCAAAGCAAAAAGTTTTAATCTCTTTGGCTTTTGAATTTGATGGTTCAAAAGCCGCTAAATCTGATGATATTAAAGAGACTCAAGATTATTTTTTAATTCAGCAGCATATCAAAAACTTCCCCAAAGAAAATACCTATGCCCTCTTAGAAAAGCTCCATAAAGATTTATCGGAGAGTCTGAACACCCTGTTTCCTGAAATCGTAATCAAAAATTTGAGTCTTGAAAAATTCCCATTTGAAGATGGATCTATAACCATAAAAACCCCTTGAAGGGTTCTTCTGGAACCATTCTCACACGTTAAATAGACCCGTTGACAATACTGTGTTTAAGGGGGGCTTCAGGAAATACTAAACCACCTCAAGGCACTCGAAGCGTCAAACAAAAAACCCCTCGCCAAGGTTGAAGGCCTTGGAAGTCAAAATGACGCAATTCTTAGCTGTATAAAAAAGTTACTCGCTTCTTCATTAAAACCTAATCACGGAGAGGACTAGTGTAATGCTGGTAATACCACTTATTTGCAAAAATTCTCCAATGCCGCATAGCCTTCAGACTGGTAAAATTTCCCCAAAGTCAAACTTTTTTTGTCAATAAAATTTGACAAAATTGCAATTTTCCCTAGAAAATAGAGATACTTATCCTAATTTTTGCACAAATGGGAATCAATGAAGGACGGCTTCCGGCAGACGAGGAAGTAGTAACTAGTGGCAAAAAAATTGCTAATCCCGCTGTTATGGTAGCATTAGCAGGAGCTCTAACAGCGGCAACACCAGCCATAGCTGAAGACAAGACCGGCCAAGCCACGTTAGCAGCCGCTACCACAGAGACATCACAGCAAATTACAGCCGCTACCCATTGCCCGACTTATGCCAGAGAAGGAAACACCCGCGCAGAAAAAAAAGCACGGCTTGTAGAATGTCGAACACATAAGCAACAGCTTGAAATTGCAGCACTGGACAATCGAATTGCGGAACTCCAATCATACATCACAGAACAAGGACTGGTTCTCAATAAGCTCCGTATTCTGAACGACAAAGGTGAAGAACTCGCTCGAATCGTGGAAGAAAATGGGCGACTGAGACTGGAAATTGGTGATATCAATGCAGAGATTAGTGGACTAAAGGCAAGTCAGGAAGCTACTCGACAACGTATTATAGCCACTCTTCAAAGGATTGATGCCTTCCTCGCTTCACGGCAAGGGTAGAAATTTCGTAAACATTTGAATTTATGGCTTATTTCTGGTATACTAACCAGAGTATTTTTTATGCATGAGTGCAGAAAGACCTGGTGACAATGAACGACCTCCGTCAAAACCACCTCGTGGTAACGGTGATGAAAACGAGGGGCTCAATAATCCAGAAGATCATCGTCATGTGATCCAAATTTTGCAAGATCCAGCATTTGGACTTCAAAATTACCTCCAGGGAATGGACACCCTCAGTCCACAGGAAGTGGCAAAGATCTGGAACGGCGAAAACCTCACCATGCTTCGGGGTTTCCCCACCAAAGGCACCCCAGATGAAAAAAACGCCTATTTAGCTGAAAACCCAAACCTGCAAAGCCTGATTGATCAGACTCGGCAAATTCTGTCGAAACGAGCTGAAGACGAAAAAGCCAGGAATCCAGAACCAACAGAAGACCTGGACGCCGCATTAGCGCAAGACCTTGATGGAGTTGCTGATCCCGACAAACCTGATGCCAATGAAGCCGCAGAAACCCCAGACCAACGAAATAAGCGTTTAGAAAATTATGTCGCAGAATATTTCAAAGAAGAATGTCCTGCAGAATTTCGCAATGAGGCGGCTGGAGTTTGTATGGCATATGAAACCGAATTGCGTGAGACATTTGAAGAACCTGAACTTGAATTGACCGAAGAAGACATAGCTGATGTCAAACCGCAGGTGATCAATGCTGTAACCACAGCAAAGAGAGAGAAAACGGTTACGGACTTGGAAACCACTGCTGCCGAAATCCCAAAAGCAAAAGAAGCAGAAATTGCCAGATCGGAACAAATCGATGCACGGGTTAAAGCTGCCACCGGTACAGATTTAGGACTGAGCCAAGGGCTCAACAACCCAGGCCTGAAACCGGCTGACATAGATAGTAAAATTTCCACCGTTGATACGGCCACAGCTAAGGCTCGGGATGAAAACGAATATCTAAAGAAAAAAAAGGAAGATAAGATCGAACAAAGAGATCAAGAAAAAGTCAAAGATCAGAATTTGAAGGAAAAAGCTGAAGAAGTTTCAGATGATGAAAAAATCCTTGCAAAAGAATATGATAGACTTCTGGATTCTGGAATAGGCCAAGCTGCCACCCTCAAGCAATTGATGGGTATGGTGAAAAGTCCAGAAGTCAAAGCCAGACTACAAAACTTCCTCAATATGGTGGGGCAACTGCAAACCGTCCTACCGGTAAAATCGGGCATCGTGACGAAGTACTTGAACGCATCAAAACTCAATCTGGGTTCAACGTCAGTGGTAGCCGCATTCGCGCCATTCATTGCCCAAATTGATGCCGCTCCGGATTTGACCGACGAAGACAAAGACACCATCCGTAAAGCGCTTCACCATCAACCAAACAATTCTCGTGATGCTCAATCGGCCATCCTACAGGGACGGGGCGTAGAAACCGATCCAGAAACCGGCAAAGTTACCAAGCTTCCTTATGACAAAGATCATCCATTGGAGCTCGAAGGAGGTGGAGTGATGTATTCAGACAACGGAGCTTTGGTGGTAGCCACAGAAGACGGTTGGACGTACCGAGTTGATGGTGGAATTTTACCAGGTGATCTGACGCGGATTGTGAGTTTTGGAAAGGATCAACATAAGTTCAAGTCTGCTGGAATTGAAGATTTCATGGGCTTCAAGTTTGGTCTTCACAAACCGGAAAAGCATCTCAAACAGTTTCAGGATATCAAAAATCAACTGTTGGGTGGTTCTCGTGGATTGGAAGGCACTTATGCTTCCGAGAGAGATTCACACCGATATATGCACATTGTGAAATTCATCAGCCATTTTGGAGAAAGCCCGGTCAAAGTGAACGAGGGCACAATGGCCAAAAGCATGAAAGGTCTGGGCCTAACACCACAGGGTATTTTGGAGGTCGATAACGCTGTTCTCAAAGAGATCGGGGCGTTTTTTCAGGAATCTCCCACGGCCCACGGTGAGGAATCTTATAAGGTTCTGCAAAAGCGGCTGATCGACAAAGGATTGATTGATTCGAGTTTAGCTCACACGGAATAGATAATTCGAGAGAATAAAGGAAACAGATTTATTTTTCTAGAGGCACATTTAATCTGCTTTTAATTAAATTTATCCCTTTTTATATAACGATCTTTGAACGAAAATTATTAATTTCAAATTGTACACTGGGGCTGCTGTCTTTATCAACTTCCTTCGACGTAAAATCCAAAGGCTCCCTTTTCCAGCTCTTCAATCTTATGGCGCATCAAATCAGGCTGGAAATCCGTTCGGTTTAAAATCAATTCAAAGAATTGAAAGCATCATCATTACTCAAATAAATTTCTGTTATCTGATCGTCTGATAAAAATTCCAAAAACAATGATTTGAGAGAGCTTTCCTGGATTTTAGAACAAAAAACAAAATTGTTTTTCAGGTCAATTTCTGATTAATTCGGATCAGTCACAACGGTATTTTCTAAAGCGTATAGCCTACCGCCCCTCCTTTCGATCTGAGGATTGCAATGGGATGGTACCCCCCAACCGTAAATATTTCGATGTCCGAAATCTGGTTTGTTTTCAATAAGCAGAGAGGTTTTTGAACCTCAAAGCAGCCTCAAACTTGCTTTTTAAGTACCTATTTTCGAACGTTCTTCGTTCATGGAGCCACCTGTCGGAATCGAACCGACGACCTGCGGGTTACAAATCCGCTGCTCTAGCCAGCTGAGCTAAGGTGGCCCGTTGTTGGTTACTTTCTATACTTTAGAATCTCACTTTGTTTGATAACTGTGTATACAGTGGTAACCGCCGCTTCTCTTCACAAAAGTAGACCTTCGCTTTCCGCTTTTGCAAAGCCAAAACAGATTAAAAATAAATTTTTAAAACGCAAATTTTGATGCTAGATTTTTTAGCTAGCCGCTTGTCCAACTTCTTTACCAGCCCAAGCTCCAATCACCGTCCCGCCTAGCACAGCGGCTATTTTGCCCAAAATAGACCCCGTAGCTTCGGCCACATCTAACCCCGCAATTAACCCGAGAGCGGCTCCAGCGTATTTGCCAGCCGTTTCAAGCACAGAGCCACTTTCATGAATGTTTAGAACTGATTCTGAGTGAGACATGATTATTTTTTTATAGCTTTAGCAATCTTATAACATGAATGCCAAAATTTGTCTAGTGTTATTTCTTTTCCGGCAGCGTAAGTATCCCTGTAACCTCCAAATCTGGTTTTGAATTGGGTTATTCCAGCATAAGGATGATGCGGTTCATTTTCTGGGGTGATGCCGGTAAAGTCATAGGTTTTACAGCCTTTTTGTTTGGCGACTTTAATCATTTCCCACTGAAGCAAATAAGGCGCTCGCAGATCTCTAAATTGAGACTCAGAGCTTGAAGCTCCGAAATAATAAATGGCCTTGTCATGGCAAAAAGTATTGATAGCTGTGGCTATTGGATGTCCCTGGTAGTAGGCAAAAAATAATTGGGTATAAGGAGCCAATTTTTTTACAAACTGAAAGTAGTAGTTTTGCTCATGGCCAGAGAACCCATCGCGAATGGTCGTTTCTTGATTTAGGGTATAAAAATCCTGAAGGTCTTTGGCTGTTAAATTTTCAGGGGTAATGGACCGAATTTTTATCCCCGCATTTTGAGCTTTTTTTAGGTTTCGGCGTCCTGTGCGTTTCATTTGTGCCAGTATTTCATCTTCACTCATTTCAAGGTTGAGCAGAAGCGAATCTGTAGGCTGAAAATTTTTGGTGGCAGATGTATAGGCTACGCCTAAGTTGTGGTATTCACTTTCGGTAAAATACGGATCAATACGCCAAAAAATTCCTTTCTTTTCTTTGAGCGTTTTTTGCATTGTGTTAATGAGTAAAAGGCCCGCTGCTTTGTGTTTTTCCGTATCAAAAACGGGCCCTCTGGCTGAATAGTACCAGTGCGTATTTAGAAGTCCGGTTTCCATCCTTACCGCTAAACACGCGGCCTGTATTTCATTAGTTGGAGTATGCTTAACGCCTAAACCAATAACCTCCCCTCTCCCTGGGATAGCGCTCTGGAAATGGCTCCAAGTGGAACTCTGATGAATAGAGCCTTTAGGGGAACTAAAAATAAAATCATCCCATAGGTGGGCACTGTTTTTATCTAGTTCAAAAATTTCCAAAGCCATAAAAATTACTGAAAAACTAAAAATTTCTTTGTCCGTTTCAAAATATCTTCGAACACGGACAAAGTAAATACGCTTTTCTGTGGTATTTTTTCCCCTCCTTGAAATTTTTGTTTTCGAGTCATTTTACTTATCACTACTGGCTGAGGTCTATGGGCGTATACACAATTTTAATTTCGGTTTCGCTTTGAGTGCTGTCAGGGCCAAAGGCCACAACCTTATACAGGTTTTCCCCTTCTTTCATATTTCCATAGTTAGCATTAGCGATATAAGAAAACGCCGTGTCTCCAGGTTTGAATTTTCTGAGTCTGAATCCATTTACTTCAACGGCATTAGTACCGCGAGGCACCGTTCCGGCAAAGGTTACCACTGTAGCAGAAGTTTCATATGTGGCACTTGGGTTATCGGTAAATATAGCGGGCCTCGTGACGACGGGGGGAGGGAATGTGCTTTGAGTTTCAGTTGTAGAGTCATTACTGGTTTCTGGAGTTACGCCTTCATAATTAATAGTAACTTTAGCTGGCGTAGATTTTTTTCCTTCACGTGAAATAGCCATAACGCTATATTGGTTAGTTCCAGATTTAAGGGTTCCAAATTTGGTCGCCGCAAAATAACTCCACTTCCGGTCACCTGGTTGGAATTTGGAAAGGGTGTATCCGTTTACCTGAATTTGAAAGGCTTCTACTGGGGCAGTTCCTTCAATTTTTACCAAATCCACTGTCGCTGGAACGGTTTCGCCTTCAGCAGGCGAAAGAATGGTTACCGATGGAATTTCTCCAACAATTTCTTCCGTATTTTCTTCGCTTGCTTCACTGTCGGTATCATTAGTCACGGGGGGAGTTTGAACTTCAATCTTACTTTTTATGTCGTTGGCTTCTTCTGGGAAAAAGACCATTAGATTGTCCAAATGCCAGGAAGACTCAATGAATTCGTTAGGGATAATGTTAATCACATCCACTCCCGAATCGAGTTTGGCCGTTAAGCTATCATCCACAATAAGCTCTTGGCCTACTCCAAGTTCCAAAGTCTGAGTTACTTCGCCTTCTGAATCCAAAATATCTACTTCGGCTTTTCCTTTGATGAGTTTTACGGTGTCAGCCTCGCTTGACGAAGTTATGTTTATAATGGTTCCCTTTATGTGCGCTACCAATCTTTTCGTTTTAAATTGAAAATCGGCTAAATCAGCATCCTGAAATTGAGCACTATCAATCCGAGCCCAGATTTGGCCTTGATCTAAATATAGGTGTGAGGTTTTCTTGCCAGAAGATTTTTTTGATAAAGCTTCGAAAGTCAGTTCAGATTGTTGATCTAAAAAGAGGGTGTTTTGAGTCAGAAACCCTAATTTTACCTTACTATTTTTGACTGTTTTTATTTGATCCCCTTCTACAAAAGTTTGTCCAGTAAAAGCAGGAGTCCAACTACTGTCTTCTTGTGAGAGTTTAAATTCAGCTCGTCCTTTTAAAATTTCTAAATCGCTGGAAGCAATTTCAGTCCGTACCGTAGAGAAAAGGAGCGAGAAAAATTGAAACAACACCCAAAAGAAAAAACTCAAAACCCCCACAAAGACGAGAAAAGGAATCCAATTTTTCTTCTGTCTCCTATGTGAAAAACGACGACGACTTCGGCGTGAGTAGGGATGCATCCAAATGCTATTGTGAAAAAAAAGTTTAATTTGGCAAGTTTTTTCGATGACTCAGACGCGCATTTCTTTGCATGGATAAATTTCAAGACATATAATGATCTAGAAAATAAATATGGAATACTTGTTTCGTCTTTCATTTAGGGCTTTGTTTCTTACCCTTTTAGCCCTAGGTTCGGTTTCTTTTGCACAAGATTCAGTAATACTGGATCCTTCAGAAATTGCTGAATTGAATTTAGACCAAGCGGTAGATATACGTACAACTTCTTTGAAAGCGCTAGATGTAGCTTTTTTTGGCCCGCTTGAAGCAGATGAGTTAAATGGGGTTATTTCTTCAGGGGCAGGAAATATTGCCGAAGCGGATCGACTCGTTATTGATATTTGGGATAAGACTGGGGCCAATATTCATCGAGCAGAAATTTTAGCTGAAGGGAACTGGGAAGAGGCCTTTAAGAGTTATAACTATGGAATTAAATTTCAAGGAACGGGAGTAAGTCCAGGGAGCCGGGTTGAAGCGACTCTGTATAAAGGAGATAAATTGGTCGCTATTGGAGATAAAATCCTTCCAAAAGAGCTAGCACTTCCAGACTATACCGTTGAGGATCTAGAAATAGAGGTCTCTGGCGATTTAGGATTAGTAAGTTTCGTGTTTACCAATACTACTCTTTCAGGGGTTACGGCTATTCCTCAGTTGACCGTAAGGAATCTGAATCTTGAAGACCAAAAAGTGATACTTCAAAAATATATTTCAGCTCAAACGGTAGGCGCCAAAAGTGAAGTAGCAGTCTCTTATGATTTTAGGCTTCCAACAACACCTGGAGTTTATGAGTTAGAGATTTGGAATTTTAATGAAGAGAAAACACTGATTACAGGAGCCCTTCGTGATACTTTTGTAATAGGCGGGGATTTTGGGATTATTTCAAATATTAGTCTGGAGCGATTAGAAGCAGCACAAAATGAAAATTTTGAATTCTCTGTAGCAGGGGCGGTTGAAAATATTGAAGGCAATTTTGAATTACATATTAATGGGCAACAAGTTTTTCCTGGGACTAACTCAGAAGCGCCTGTAACTATAGTGGCTCCGCTGCCAAAATTTCAGGATCGGTATTTTGAGTACAAAGCGCCCATATCGTTGAGAGAAGTTATCGGATCTAAATTTGTAGGAACTTTGGAATTGTATGGAGAGGGGAAACTTACGGCTTTTAAAACATTTGATTTTGCCGTGAGTGCCACGCCAGGAACAGAGCTTACCCCTCAGGATTGGATTGGAGAGTTGGTCATAGATGAATCTCAGGAGGTGGTGGATAAGCGCATGGCCTCGTTGGTTTTATTTGGAATTTTGGGATTATTGGGGTTAGTGCTGATTGTTTCAATTTTTCACTTTGTAAAAAAAAGACGCACTGACCGGTTTATGATTTTGCTTATAGCTTTTTCTATTTGGAGTTCTGGGGCACAGGCCTCAGTGTTACAAAACTTTTGGTATCATCCGATTGAAAATTGGGCTTTTAATCCGGCGGCTCCTTCAAATTTTCAGGAATTTAGAACTATGCGTTTTCAGGGAAATATCTTCAACACCTTAACGCAAAAAGGATTTTTTCAGACCGATCCAAGTAGAGTTATTGTCAAATTTTATAGAGCCCCAGATCAAGAAATTTTTTTAGAGGCTTTTAACTTTCAGGTTGAGGACCGAAAGACCTATACCGTAGATGTCACCATTCCAACGATAGTGTCAGAGGGAGATTGGGGATTACAGATTTATTTTTTAAAAGATGGAACTTGGTACACTTCTCAGTGGTTGAATGAATCTACCAGTCAGCCAAATATAGTAAAAGTTGATTCTACGCCACCAACTATTTCTGGTATTCAATATGATGGGCAAACTTACGGGCCATCAGATAAATTGGTATGGCCAGGAGTAGTAACTCGTCAAGCGGCTAAGAAAAATCTGTTAACCCGAAAGAAAGAGCATGTTTTGGACAGGTTTGCGACTGATTTTCAACGAAAAAACAAAATAGATGAGCGGGTGAGAAAAATCCATATTCGGAATCATTTTATCAAGATTCTGAAGGATGCAGAATTTGCTGAAGCTGTAGGCGCGCCACCACCACCGCCGCCGCCAGGTTCTCCGGCTAATGCTCCACCGTTAACGGTGGAAAATTTGGTTAATGGGATCAACACAAAAACAGCTGAAATTGATGCCCTCACAAATGAATTAGGAATACCGGTATCTGCCGGTTCTATTTTTTCTACTAGTCATTTACTAAGTGATGGTGAAATTAGTGATGTAAATTTAATTCCCTCAGTTCCTGTAGGAGTCAATATTTCGTGTCCGCTTTCTAGTAGTAGTACGGCCAGTGATGTTAATCAATCAGACCTGACTGACTGTGTAAATTATTTTGATACAGAAATTTCGGGTCTAAATACCCAAATTCAAGCTAAGCGTGATGATCTTCGTTCAGTGAAAACAAGGTTTAAAAAAGAGGGGATTCAGACGGCTTTTATCTGTGATGATACCGTGGCGGGATGTGACCCAATGTGTAATCCAGCTAGTAGCACCTGTGATATAGACTGTACGCTTAATCCTGGAGGATGTCAGGCTTACCAAACGGCGAATCCAACAGGATACGTTAATAACTGCTCTGGAAGTCCTCAGACCTGTACCGTAGATTGCTCACTTGATCCTGAAATCTGTAGAAAGAAAAGTTTTTTAAATACTATTCGAGGAAACTTTTGTGATGATCCGGCTCATTGTGATGACGGAGCTTCGCGAAATTATCAAGTGTGTGATAATGTAGGGAACTGTGTTACCCTTGCTGATGTGGGGCTTGAAATTGACTGGTATGATCCAGTAGAGCCAGGCATTTCTGTGACTCAGCTCATCCGTAATAAAGATAACGTTGGAGGCATTCAGGCCACAGTAGATGGACAGACTGCTGGTGATAGTTTAGCGGCTGATGATTTATTCCACTTTCAGATATCAGCAGCAGACCCAGAAGGGGCTAATGCGACAACGCACCCAACACTTTTTGATGGGAATGTATGTGGAAGTGGGGGGACTGCGGCCTTCTTTAAAAGCCAATCGACTGATACTTTCTGTACTCAAAAAGAAGTGGCTTGTGCCCTTTCTTCAACTCTCCGAGGAAGAAAAAATCAACAATCAGGGGGCGCTTGTGCAGCCGGATGTCCTGATGGGTATCTACTAGACGGAAATGTTTGTGTTCCCGGATGTGATTATCGACTTTTTGATGGTTGTTTCCCCTTCTTTTTGATTGGAGAATCCTGTGACACTTCTACCTGGGCACCCCCCGAATTTGCAGTACCACAAGGACAAGTATTTGTTCAAACCAGTAACTGTGGAGAAACTCGAAACTGGGTTGGAACTAAACCAATAACCGGATCTATTAAGCACTTCCTAGAAGGAAAACACACTTTTGGAATCTTCTTCTATGATACCTTTAACGATAGTAGTATCTTTAGTAACTTTATGCTGAATACTGGATTTTCTTCTTCAACAGAAGGATTTACCGGAATCAAATCTACACCAGCCGCAACGTCACTTTTCACCCATCAACCAGGGTATTCGCCGCAGGGAGGGAACTTGCTTAAAATTGAAAGTCAGACACTCTCTGGTGGTTACGCTGCCTGGAAAAAATCAAATATTCCGGTTATTGCTAATCGGGATTATGTGCTCACTTATTGGCTTAAAACAAATGCCCTCAATAACCAAAATAGTGATGGTCTATGGCCTGTGATTACTGGTAATGGGTCTTCCCCGAATATTTATACGCAGTATGCTTCAAGTTTAGAGGGAACTCCATCAGATCTTCTTTGGTACAGAGTTGAAGTGCCCTTCACAGTGGATGCTAGTACCACGAGTTTAGACTTAGAGTTTCGTTTTGACGGTCAAAACAATAAAGTGGCCTTCATCGATGATGTGCGAATCTTTGAAAGAAATTGGCGATATAACACCTCTAAATCTTGGTATAGCGAAACCAAAGATGATGTTAGTGATAATATTTGTGATTATATGGTAGGGGATGGAGATGGAGATCCGCGAGCTGGAGCTGATGACCGATGTGGTACTTCGAGCTTCCCAGAGAAAGCGGTTATTGCGTTCACTTCCGATGGGATGTATGTCTTTGACGCAGTGGCAGGAAGCCTTTGGATGAGTTCGCTTAGAGAGAATAATCCAAGTGTTTGGGGAAGGTTTGTATGGAATGCGCTTCAGACTGGAAGTACTTTTGCTCGAAACGGGAAAATATACTTAGCGCATCGTTTCAATCAGGGTTCATTTAGTTGTAGTAACTGTAACGGAGCTGTGGTTGTAGGGGATCTGATTGCCGATACTATGTATAGTCATCGGATGAGTAATTGTTTTAACCTTTCTGGGTATAAAGGAATAGGCAGTTCTTATTCTACTTACTATCCATCTGGCTGTGGACAGCATGCCTATAATTGGAATAATTTTATAAAGGATACAATTGATCTGCGAAACTTCCCAGCGCGGGAGCCTTGGACTACCGTGATGCCTGCCAACTTACGAGTAGCGACACATCAAATAAATGATTCAAGTGTCGCCATTATTGGGGGGAAAACGTACGTGGCAATAGCTACAGACTTTGGGGTAACGCTTTTAAATAAAACAGATAATACCAATCAACACATAGAATTTGGAGGTCATAATTCTTCTAACTATAACTGGGACTATCTGCCTTCTACGGCTAATAAATATCGAAGAGTCCATCTTTCTGATGATGGGAAACTTTATTATCTGTGGGATTACTATAATGATAGCAAAGCTCGTATTTGGGGTTTGAACGATATTACAACACTGCCTTTTAACAGTAGTATTATTTCCGGATCGAGTGTTTATACCCATATTATTCAGCCAAATAATGCGAGTGTGAGTTACCCAACAACCGCCCTACCAGATACATCAGATGCTTTTGCGGTGGAAGACACCAGAATTTTGGCTGGAGGGAGTGGAGGATTTGAACTCTTTGGAGGGCAATTTGCCACAGGGGCTGAACATCCAAATGTATATAAACAAAGGGTCAACAAAATATTTGCTGGAGCGCCACTCTATGGAGACGTGTTAGGGCACTGGGTAAACAGTGTACAGGATATTAGTGGTAAAGCTAATGACCTGTCTAACAATGGAGCTACCGTTTCGGTGGTAGCCCCAAATACAGATTTACAACAGTTTAACTTTGATGGGACTAATTGGATGTTTACCAATGACAGTGACTTTAATGTGAATGGTAAACTTACCTTTGGAGCTTGGGTTAAAACTACCGCCACCGAAGATACGGATGGGGGATATATTATGTCTAAAAAAGATCAAACCAATACAGACTTTGCTCTCTACCGAGACGGGGATTATAAACTCAGATCTGAGGGGGCCGCAGACACACTTATTGATTACACCTTAGATGGTTGGGATTTTGTAGTCACCACCTTTGATGGAACTAAAAAGCGGACTTATATTGATGGCCAGAAGGTAAGTGAAGTAGAGGATACAACCACGCTCTTTAATACAGTAGGAGAGCTGGTCATAGGAGCAGGAGAGGGACTGGGGAGTGGAGACGGAAGTTGTGCTACTAAACCTAGCGGTTTTGCTGGAGGGGATGGAAGTATAGGCAATCCATATCAGATCTGTAGTGTGGATCAATTGCAGAATATGAGCAGTAGTCTTTCTTCTCACTATAAGCTTATCGCTGATATTGACGCAAGTGCTACTAGTGGGTGGAATGGAGGCAACGGATTTACTACGATTTCAGGGGGCGCATTCACGGGAACTTTTGACGGAGACGGTTTTATTATTAGTGACTACTACTCAAAAGTTGGGGGATTGTTTTACTCTGTGACTGGTGCAGGGGCTTCAGTAAAAAATGTAACGTTTCGAAACGCTCAGCTTGATATTTCGAGCAGTAATAAGGGGCTGGTGGCCAACCAAGGGGGTCAAAATGCTGTTTTTGAAAATATTTTGATCGATGGTCTAGATATGAATTTTTCTGGCGGAGGGTCTAGTAACAAAAATCATGGAGGGTTATTGGGGAGCCTGTTTGAAAACGGAACGGTCAGGGATGTCAAAATTAAAGATATGACCATGAATTTCACCAGTGGGCAACCTTCCGATGTAGGAGGACTGATTGGTTATACTCGAGATGTTGGCAGTGTAACTAATATTACAATAGAGAATTTTATAAAAAAGGGTGGTACTAGTTCAACATTTGGTGGATTGATTGGCTCTGCCAGTGTATATACAGCTTCATTGACAATGAATATTCAAAATATAATTGTTGATTTTAATTTTGATCAGGTTGGTAAAAATACAGCAGGAGTAATCGGTATTTGTGGTAGGGGAGTAAGCTTCAATAATATTACCGTTTCTGGAGTGATGAGTAATGTGGAAGACGGTAAAATTGGGGGAGTTTTAGGAAGTGGTTCAGCGGATTTCTCTAACATTACGATCAATAGTCTTGATATCAGCAGCAAAAGTGATGCTGACTTAGATGAATTTTTAGGAGGAGTTGTTGGAAACTGGACAGGAAAAATAATGAATGGAATTAAAATAAATAGTGTCAAAATTATTGGTAATAGCAGCCAATCCGTGTTTGACCTAGTCGGAGGAGTGTTTGGTTCGGCTGCTTCTGGGGCGAGTATTACCAATGTAGTGGTGGATATGGTCGAAATTAAATCTCAACGGAATTCTTATTATAAAAAATATGGAAGACATATCGGAGGGGTCGGAGGATATATGGATTGTGATGCCTCTCTTTGTACAATTTCTAATATTGCGATTAATGGAGGTATCCTGGAAGGAGAAAGGTATATTGGGGGTGTAATTGGAGAAGCTAGGCAGGGGGTTAACGGATCTAATATTTACATAGATTCGATGGTGTTGAAGGGAAACCTGATAGAAAGTCATCAGCAATTACTTATAGGAGGGATTATAGGAAGGGTTTACGATACGGTAGACCTGCGGAATATAGAAGTCTCAAACATAGATATTAACGTGCTTATTAGTTCGGCTGTTGATAGTTATGCTAGTGCTAGTCTTGGGGGAATTTTGGGAGGATCGCAACATGGAGGTTTTGATCTTAATGATTTCAAGGTGAGCGGATCGCTGAGCGTAAACCGTCCTGGAGGCTGGTGGGGCCCTAGTGACCAACCGGATAGTATCGGAGGAGTTGTCGGATTTGGAGGGGGGGGGATTACTAACGGAGATATTTCTGGGGTAACGGCTTCGGGGATGTATGTTGGGGGAGTGTTTAGTAGTTTCTCCGGAATAGTGACCGATATTAATAGTGCCGGTGTAAGTGTAACCGCTACAGGTAGTTGTGAATCTAGATTTGGTAATATCGGATGTCGTGGAACAGGGACGATTACCAACACGGCAGATCCGACAGCGGGAATCAGTGGAGTAGATACTTCATCCTGGGCAAGTGCTGGGTCTTCAGCTGTAGGAGCTCCGACCAATGTAGGTTCCGGCAGTCGATCTGGTTCCAGTTCTGAACCTTCCAATAGTACCGGAGATAAAGTTTTGGAAGGGGCTATAGCTATGCCATTTGTAGTCAACACGGCCTACACTGATAAACAAATAAAGAACCTCTATAATATCACTCGAGATTGGTTTAATACCGAAACCAAAATCACCCTTCAGGGAAGCTCAGACGAAGTCGTAGACGTAGCCTTCGGAGATTTTGGAGCTTACTTTGTGGCTACCGGCAGCGGAGTGACACAGTTTGATCTTTCTGGAAGAGTTCTGAGAACCTTTAGTACCGACCTTCCAAGTACGGACAACGTGCATATTGTTTCCAATAATATTAGCGAGATTGATTATAAAAATGGATGGCTTATTATCGGATACAATGACAACGGAATCGAAATCGTAAACATTGCTCCAGAAGTAACCGAAATCTTATCTAAATATGATGAATCGTATTATGATCCATATTTCTTTTATTAAAGCTTGGTCAATGCTGAAATACTCTACGAATTTTATGAGGCGTTTGATTTCCTTAGAAAAGAAAGGGGGACCTAAGGTTAAACAAGCTTTGGGAATTGGGGGATTGATTAGAGATAAAGCAAACAATAGATTCCCTATAATGAAATTTGGTCTGGGAATGTATGTTTTTCTCCCTTTTCTCGCGTACGCTTCAATCACTATTAACACGGCTACAGTAGAGCCCGGAGACCTGATCAGGGCGGAAGACTGGAACAGAATGCAGCTAGACTTGAAAAGCCTAGCCAATGCAATAGATATCTTAGGCGCCCAAAACTGGGTGCCAAACGGGAATGACCTCTATTACAATGGTGGAAAAATAGGAATTGGAGTTACTAGTCCAGAAGCCAGTTTGCATATTTATGAGGGAACACCGCAGGCTAATCAAGTGATTTTTAAAGTCGCTACCTCTAGCGATGCAGAACGTTTTAGTTTAGATGAAGATGGAGATGTTTCTCTGGACGGAGACTTGCTGGTTCGAGGAAGTGATATTTATGATAGTGCTGGAAATTTGGAACTCAGTGCCGAAGATAATATGTACCTAGGGATTGATTGGAATGACGATGACAATGCGGATACTGGTTACATTGCCTTTGGTAAAAATAGTGCGGGAGACAGTGCCACCTGGGTTGATTTGATGCGCATTACAGAAAGTGGACTAGTAGGCATTGGAACCACCAGCATAAGTGCAGGGCTTACACTAGATATAGCTGGGGCTATAGGAGCCACAAGTTTCTGTGATCCAGATGGCAACAACTGCCACGGGGCCGAAACCTTAGGAGTTTCTAATTGCCAGGTACAGAATAGTGCTTTTACTATACTGGGGAATGATTATGGTCAGGGCACTTACAACTGTCCATTAGATTTCCCAAACTTAGTCACAGGGGGATGTGATAGAGGGGGGAACGATCTTATCTTTGATCAAAGCGTTCCCACCGCTACTAATGGATGGACGTGTCGTTTTTATAATAACGAAGCCTCAGATAGAACGGCTTTTGCCTACGGAAAATGCTGTAAGTAAACCCTGAATTAGGGTTTAATAAATTTTGTAAAAAGAACAGAAATGAGTCAGAAAGAGGCGGTATGGTTTTGGATCAAGCTATAAGACCGACATTTTTGTTTTTTAAAACCACTCATTTCCTATAGTATTACACCTGAAAACAAAAATGAGACCACTCAAACATCTTGGCTTGGCTTTAGGACTTCTTTTTCCAGTCATTGTTTCAGCTTCTGGAATAGACTGGGAAAATTCCATCATGATGGTGGAATTTAGTCCAGAGAGTAATTATGTTCCTTCTTTTTCTTGTTTTGGATATACCGATAGGAATACAGCGACCTCTCACTTTAGTGCCTGTAATGGTTATGCTGGGCCAGAAAGTCATTGCGTCTGGGAAGATTTAGCAACCCTGGGATACGATGATGAAAATAATGATCCAGAGATAGATGATTGTTTTCAACAGGCCGGAAACTATAAAACTTCAATTTATTTAATTGATTATGCTTTAAATACTCAAGGGCCTGATGTTAGTGAATTTTTGATCAAAGCTGGGCCACCAGACTCGGACATAAGTGAACTAGAGGTAGATACTACTTGTACCGACCTTTCAGTTGCGGCTAATGGGATAAATACCTGCAATATAACACTGAAAGTTAAAGATGAGTTTGGAAATCCAGTGACTCAACTTAAAAACCAAACCGGTACTGTTTATTCAGATTCTTCGTTTGCGAGTGATGCGAATTCTGGAGATTATGATTTTCGAGGAGGAACCAAAATCAATGGTATTACAATTCCTGATTCTACGGGCACTCCTATTGGATTCAGCATCAATAATAATGACGAAGTGACCGCCACTTTAGCGTTAAGTGCTTGGGCTCCGTCTATTCGAAAAGTAGGAGACTATCTCGGGAAAAACGAAACCTTTAACTATGCTTTCACCTTTGAGGTGCCAGGAGTAGATGAAGATGGAGATCTCGATTTGACCAACCCTGTAACATTACAGTACAACCAATTTACACCTTCAATTGGGTTTGCGCCTTGGGCCAAAACTATCTTGGAGAATATGGTGACACCACCAGCCTTTATTTTGGATACTCAAATCCCCTTTAAATTAGTGAGAAACGTGGTAGCGCCTACGAGTGGGGGCCCTAATAATTTAGTATCAATATTTTTAAAAACAGTAAACCTGCCATCTGGACTATACTTTGAAGGCGTAAGTTTTGATCCCACCTCTATAGATACAACTCAACAAGAAACGATTATATATCCAACCTTAAAAGTTGCTTCAGCAGGATCTGTAATTAGTGGGTCGGTATCTTTTGCTAGTGATATTGCTTATGATATTATCGATAATGGCGTTAAAACCATTCGATATCCTTCCGGAGCCGTAGGTGTTGGCTTTGGACAAGATTGTGTTGATGCCGATGATTGTGACGATACCGCCATTGAATTAGGATCGGTAGGGGCGTCTATTGAAGGGAAATTGGTAGGAGAAAAAGACAAAGGGATTTTGCAGGATTTCAATACCGTGAGATTAGGGAATATTGATTCAGTCGAAGATATACGTGAAGAAGTGTTTGCTAATGCTTTCATTATCACTCGTAGTGCGGCTCCAATATTACAAAGTGGAGAACAAGCGCTCTCATTCAATAGCAGTTGGTTCACGAATAATGATGTAGCGTATGTAGAGAATGCCGATGTTAAAATTGGAAGCTCTGGGAGTACGACCAATCTTCCAGCGGGGAAGAAAACACTCGTTATTCGTAATGGGAATCTGATTATAGAAGGAGATATTGCTTATAGTGATAATCTAGATTCTTTTGGGTTTATACTGGTTAATGACTTAATTGCTCAATACCCAGATACGGGAAATATATTCGTTAAAAATAACGTAAAACGAATGGTAGGAACCATATTTGCAGAAGGTACTTTGGCCACTATCCCTAGTACCACTATCGTTGTAAATGATGGAGATGTAACCCCTGATGATATTTCTAATGGACAAAACGCGAGCAATGATACTCAGCTTCTGTTTGAGGGAACATTGCTGACGCATAATACTCTTGGGGGCGCTTATTTGATCCAATTTGATACCAACTACTTTACTCCTTGGGGCGATACTACGGGAACCACTCCCACCGATAGAGCTCTGGCTGAAAAATACGATTTACACTTTATGCGATACTACCAACCAGTTTATTCTGGGGGGGTTCAGTTAAACGTCTCAGACTGTGTATCAGGAAGCGATCCTTATGGGTGTGATAGAAACCCCAATGCCTTTGTGATTCGGTATGATGGAAAAGCTGTTAAATTGGCCCCTCCAGGGTTTGAAGGCGCTTCATTCTTCGGGCGATAAAAAGGGTCATTTTTTAGTTTAATAAACTTGTTAAAATCGTTTTAACTAGTAACATTTAGGGGATTTTTACCCACAAAAATGTCCGAAGAAGAAAACGCGAATCTTGAAGGGGCTGAGGCCCCTGAAAATAACGAAGAAAATACCCCTGAAAATACAGAAGTTGAAAGCGAAGAAGCAAGGGCTTCCACTCAACAGCTTACATTTACTGAATCAGATGGCCATATTACACAGAAAGGGCTGATTCCTGAAATTGAGGAGTCTTATTTGTCCTATGCCATGTCTGTAATTGTTTCGCGGGCGTTGCCAGATGTGCGTGATGGATTAAAACCAGTACATCGAAGAATTCTTTATGCCATGCATGAAAATGGCCTTCGAGCTGGAGCCAAGTACCGAAAGTCAGCTAACGTCGTTGGGGCGGTGCTGGGGAAATATCATCCACATGGAGACACGGCTGTATATGACTCCATGGTGCGAATGGCTCAAGACTTTTCACTTCGATATCCACTGGTAGATGGGCAGGGAAACTTTGGCTCTATCGATGGGGATAATGCTGCAGCTATGCGTTATACAGAGGCTCGAATGACTCGAGTTTCTGAACTCATGCTGGAAGATATTGAAAAGAAAACAGTAGATTTTAGAGATAATTATGATGCGACGGCTCAAGAGCCAAGTGTGTTACCGAGTGTGGTGCCACAGCTTTTGCTTAACGGAACGATGGGGATTGCCGTTGGGATGGCTACCAACATTCCGCCACATAATCTAGGAGAAGTCATAGAGGCCACTTTGGCTTTGCTTAAAGACCCAGAAACAACGATTGATCAACTCTTAGAGCATATCAAAGGGCCGGATTTCCCCACCGCAGGAGAAATTTATGACGGAGGCATTATTAAAGAAATGTACCACACGGGAAGAGGGGGCGTGATTATGAGAGCCAAAACTACAATTGAAGAACTCAAAGGCGGTAAAAATGCCATTATTGTAACCGAAATTCCGTACCAAGTGAACAAAGCCGAGCTGATCATCAAAATTGCAGATTTAGTTCGAGACAAAAAAATTATTGGAATTTCAGATCTTCGTGATGAATCTAACCGTGAAGGCATTCGCGTGGTTATTGAACTTAAAAAAGACGCCTTCCCGAAGAAAATTTTGAACCAACTCTTTAAAAATACGACCTTACAAAAAAGCTTTAACCTTAACATGATTGCCTTAGTGGATGGGATTCATCCACGATTACTCAATCTTAAACAAGTCCTTAGCTATTTCCTAGATCATCGGTTTGAAGTGATTGTGCGTCGGACTCAATTTGAATTAGACGTAGCTGAAGCTAGAGCCCATATTCTGGAAGGTCTCAAAATTGCGCTTGATGATATTGATCGAGTCATTGAAACCATCAAGGCCTCTCCCACCAAAGAAGAAGCCGGAGAAGCTTTACAGAAAAAATTTGGTCTTTCTGAGCTTCAAGCCAAAGCGATTTTAGAAATGAGACTTCAGACGCTGGCCGGACTTGAACGACAAAAAATTGAAGACGAACTTGCTGAAAAGCTAAAACTCATCCAAGCGCTTAAATCTATTCTTGAAGACAAAACCAAGCAAGCCGACATTATCGAAAAAGAATTACTACACGCTAAAGATAAATTTGGAGACAAAAGAAAAACACTCGTGCACGCTCATGGACTTGGTAAATTTAGTGCCAAAGACACCATCCCAGATGAGGAAATGTTGACCGTGTTGACCGAACAAAACTACATTAAACGAATGAGCCCCAGCAACTTCCGAGCTCAGCGACGTGGGGGAGTCGGAGTCAAAGGTGCCCAGACCAAAGAAGAAGATATTATTGCCAAATCCGTGTATGGAACTAATCACAATGACTTGCTGTTTTTTACTAACTTTGGACGGGTGTTCTCACTGCCAATGTATGAAATTCCGGAAGCATCACGAACCGCTAAAGGCACTCCTGTAATTAATTTACTTCAACTTCAACCGGAAGAAAAAGTGACTGAAATTCTAAATCTCAGCCGATCAGAAGGCAAATACATTGTAATGTGCACCACTGGTGGAACTATCAAAAAAACAGATCTAGAACTCTTCAAAAATATCCGAAGAAGTGGCCTTATTGCCTGTGGAGTAAAAGAAGGCGAAACGCTGCAATGGGCACGAATGTCTACGGGTGAAGACGATATCTTTGTCGTAACTCATGAAGGGAAATCGATCCGATTTAATGAAGGCGATGTTCGAGCCATGGGACGAGCCGCCGCTGGAGTACGAGGAATCAGACTCAAAGGAAAAGATCATGTAATCCAAATGGACATTCTTAAAAGTGACGAGGCCAGGCTCCTCACCGTTATGGAAAATGGACTTGGGAAAATGTCGGCTGTATCTGAGTACCGAAACCAATCACGGGGTGGCGCTGGAGTAAAAGTAGCGAACATCACTAAAAAAACAGGGAAAGTGGCTGGAGCCAGAGTGATTGGATCAGAGGCCAAAGGCGATCTTCTTATCGTCACACAAAACGGACAAACACTACGAACCCCACTTGAAGGGATTAAAACAGCCGGTCGCGCTACTCAAGGAGTAATTTTGATGAAATCTAAAGACGATACAGTGTCTTCTATTTCAATTATTCACGAAGAAGACCCAAACAAAAAAGAGCCTGAAGCGCCAAAAGCAGAATCGAAAGACACTCAACCACAACTTGAAATAAACAACTATCAAGACGAAAACACCGATGAAGCCGATAAAAGTTAAGGTGCCAGCCAAACCAAGCGAGTATGAAATTGCCTTTCATGATTCCTTTGGGGCACTTGTAAAAACGCTGAGGGCACAAATTGGAGACCGGAAATTTATTATTGTTTCTGATCACAATGTGATAGAAAAAACAGCTTTTTTTGCTAAAGATTTAGATCTGGATGACACAATATTGGTTTCACTTAAACCCGGAGAAACAGAGAAAAATTGGGAGTCCATTGATCATATCCTTCATTCGGCTTTTGATGCGGGACTTGATCGAGGGAGTGTGATGGTCGCAGTAGGAGGAGGCGTTATTGGCGATATGACGGGGTTTGCCGCGAGTATTTTTATGCGTGGAATTCCGTTTATTCAGGTGCCTACCACTTTGTTGGCCATGGTAGACGCCTCAATTGGGGGAAAAACAGGGATTGATTGTCAGTATGGAAAAAACCTCATTGGAGCCATTCAACAACCAGAGGCGGTGATGGTTTGTCCTAAATTTTTAGAGACCCTGCCTGAAATTGAAATTAAAAACGGTTTAGCGGAAATGGTAAAACACGGTGTGGTCGCTGATAAAAAACATTTTGAAGATTTAGAAAAGCTGGCTCAAGAAGATTTTAGTACGATTCGTTCCAAGATTTTTGATTATGCTCCGGCTTCAATCAATATCAAAAAAACCATAGTAGAATCAGATGAAAAAGAATCTGGAAAACGAAAATTCCTCAATTTTGGACACACCTTTGGACACGCTATTGAGCTATGTTCCAATTTTGAAATTCCTCATGGACGGGCGGTAGCGATTGGCTGCGTTATGGCCTCTCAGTACGCCTATGAACACGGGTTGTGTGAGGATGAAACCGTAGATCGAATCGAAAACATTTTCAATCAGTTTGAAGTAGATCTCACCTGTGAGATTTCGGAAGCAGATATTTGGAACGCAATGAGCCGCGACAAGAAAAAATTTGGCTCTACACTCACGCTTATTCTTCCCAAAAAGATTGGAGAAGTAGATTATTTTAAGGTTGAAGTTTGACATAAAAAGTTAACTTCCCTAGGCTTAGCAAGCGCATGTTTTTAACCAATATTAAAACCGCAAATAATAATCGAAATGTGTTTCGAGCGGTTTAGTTGATGCGTTAAAATTTTTTACCTCTTCACCCACCGCTCAAACAGAAGCGGCTTTTTTCACATGGCTCACAGACACATACCGGCAACGATGGCAACTCAACATCCAGACAATAGTTTTCCCTCTGTTTTTACAGGTAGTGCATTTGTCTCTAGCCGAGAAGAAATAGATGAATGTTATGAATGTTTTGATTCTCTGGGAGTAGAAGAGTACATGTGGGATTGGGAAGGAAAGTTTGTAGATGAAGCCGTTATGGAGCGGCTTTTTACCCAATACCATGACTATTTTAAACAAAACGCCATTGGAAAAGATAAATTTCTGACCTTTAGAATCCCTAATATTTGGGAAGAACCTTCAGCTAAATTGCCGCGTGCTTTTATGAATTTAGTATCAGCCGAACAAGCGGCTAAAAACTATGGCATGCACAGACCCCCATTGTTTGAAGTGATTCAGCCAATGACCACGTCCAGTGAACAGCTCAAATACCTTCAACAAAAATTTACCCAAATTGCGGAAAGTACCTCTGATATTTTTGAACTCAAACAACACCTCAAACATGTGGAGCTTATCCCCCTGTTTGAAGCGATTGAAAGTATGGCTGAGTCGGACCAAATTTTGGGGGAGTATGTTGACTTTATGGAGTCGGAATATGATTACACTCCTGAATATTTGAGAGTGTTTATTGCTCGATCAGATCCAGCGATGAATGCCGGCATCATTCCAACCATGCTAGCGGTAAAACATTCACTTTCTAGCTATCATGAATTTGGTAAATCTAGGGGGATTGAAATTTATCCCTGGATTGGAGGAGGCAGTCTGCCCTTCCGAGGCGGTATTAACCCCGATAATGTAGAACCAACTCTAGAAGAATACAGAGGAACCGCTTCGGTCACTATTCAATCGGCTTTCCGGTTTGATTATGAGTTTAACAGGGTAAAAAAAGCTATTGATACCTTTAATAAACGTCTCCCTGAAATGCGAACTACTTATAGAAAAGTAACACCGGTAGAAGGCCAAGTGATTAAAAAATTTAATGCTCAAGCCAAAACCTATTTTACAGAAGTGATAGAACCTATGGCTGATTTAATTAACCAGGTGGCGGGTACCCTCCCAAATAATCGAGAAAGGGTGCAACACGTGGGAATCTTTGGATACGCACGTGGCGTGGGGAAAGTAAAACTGCCTCGAGCCATAAAATTCTGTGGAGCCTTTTATAGCTTAGGGATTCCGCCAGAACTTATTGGCACTGGTAGAGCGCTCAAATTGGCTCAAGAAACGGGATGCTTGGATTTGGTTTTGGATTTATATAAAAACATTAAAGCAGATCTCATTCATGCCGGGCATTACCTGAATCGTGAAAATTTGGAACTAGTAGCTAAGTCGTATGATGCGGCGAAACTTATCCTCCAAGATATTGAACTCATTGAGGAAATCTTAAATATAAACATTGGCCCAGAATCAGAGAAGCACCTGATTCACCGCAACATAGCCTCAAACATCTATCACAAATTGAATCTAGATTATGACCTTGAGTTTGATCTATTAGAGGCGGCTAAAATTAGACAATCTATTGGTTAACCCCTAGAAATATGTTTGATAAAAACCTGACATCGCTCCCAATGGACCCTATTTTTAAAGTGGTTAAAGCGCATAAAGATGATCCCCGTTCTGAAAAGGTTAATTTGGGGATCGGTATTTATCGGGACACAGAAGGGGCTCCCTTTGTTTTTAAATCCGTTCAAGAAGCCGCTCGTCGGGTATTAGTGGATAATTTTGAGTATGACACTATGCAGGGGAGCGCTTCTTTCTTAGAAATGGCTACCAACTGGGTGCTTGGAGAGGGCTCCTTTGCCTATACAGCCGTACAACAATCAATTGGCGGAACTCACGCCTTGCGCCTGGTTGCAGAGTTTTTTGAAGCCCAAAAATCTAAGCCCAAGCTACTGGTTGGAACGCCTACCTGGTCAAACCACTTTGATGTGTTTGGGGCTTTTGAAGCCGTCACTTTTGATCATTTAACTTCGGATTATCGGCTTAATGTTGAGGCTTATCTGACCGCTATAAAATCGAATCCTCAGTCTTGTTTAATTCTCCATGGCGGAGCAACCCATAATCCGACGGGAATAAATCTGAGTGTAGCAGATTTAGACCAAATATTAATAGCGGCTAATGAGGCCGAAGTTTTTGTAATTATTGATGCGGCTTATATAGGATTTGGAGAGGGATTAGAAGCCGATATAAATTGGGTTCGTCGCGCTTTTGAGGCTTGTAATCAAGGCACTTTGGCGATTTCTTTTTCAAAAAACGCTTCTCTGTATAACCAGCGTTTGGGACTTCTTTGTTGGAAAACTGAGACGGCTCAATTAAAAAGGGTTCTAGAGTCTCATTTGCAGCAATTAGTTCGAGCGACGATTTCAAATTTACCAGCCTACGGTGCGGCTATAATGGAGCAGGTGCTTCGTGATAATCGAGCACAATGGATTGAGGAATTAGAGCAAGTGCGTCTTGATGTAAACGAGCGCAGAGTTCGGCTTGTGGAGATGATTCCCGATACTTTTAATTTTTTGATCAATACAAAAGGACTTTTTGGATTGAGTGGGTTAACCCCTCTGCAAGTTAAAAAACTTAGGACGGATTCAGCGATCTATATGCCGCCAAATGGGCGAATAAATTTTGCGAGTATTCGTACCCAAGATTTTGAAGTTTTAGGAAAAGCCCTAAGGGAGGCTTGATGATTACAGGTTTGGTTGAAAACTTTTTAATACTATTTGTTTAAAAATCCCTACATTAAATAGGCAAAGGTAACGAGGAGGAGGAAATTCTACGGCCTCTTCCCGTTGCATTTAAGATTTTAATTTTCGTTGCTCAGGGGAGCGGCTTTGAATGCGGTCGAAATTGCCGAAGCGATTATGAAGCGTGTTAGTTAAATTTTTGAACTTCAAAGCAAGACCTGAGGGTGTCAAAAACCAGCTGTAAGTCTTTTTCTTCAATAAAAAAAATAAGCTCAGTAAAAGTTGAAGAGAGCTCAATCACATTCACTTTTTGGATCATGAGTTTCTGCATAATGAGGTAGAACAATCCCGGTTCATAAAAGTAGTGTTCGTCGAACTTTACGGAAACGGCGGTGATATGTTCGTTTTTGTACTTGGGCTTATCTCGGACAATATTTCCAATGACTGACTTAAACTTTTTATTAAAGAATATCGTTATTTCACTGGTACTTTCACTATAAACAAAGTATTCCCGTTGTTTTTGAATCGCATTATAAGCGAGGTTGATGCACTCATGGTTTTGATTAGATTTCTCGTAGGTGTGCGTTATGAGGTTGTGTTGGATTGAAAGGGTCTCAATTTCGAAGCTTTCTCCAATAGTAATATCGGCTTGTATTTTTTTTTGTAGTCGAGAGAGGGCCATAACCAGAGCGGTTTTATGTATAGGTTTTTCTAACCGAACTTCTAAGATCGGTTTTATGAATTTAGCCATTTCACTCAGATTGTAGAGCCTGTGAGCGAGCCCAAATTGAAGGAAAGGGTTACCGTAAACGATTTGCTCTAAAGCGTCAGAAGTTTTCATTTGTTTTATTTATAACAAAATTTGTTAAAAAAACACTTTTTTATTCAACTTTTATTTTTATTTTTTTTTGAGCTTTATAAACGAGCCATACTTTTTAACTTTTTTAATTATGCAGTTTTTGCACCACCGGCTTTCGACATCCACTAATGCACGGTGGATTAAAAAATTAGAACTGGGTGATTTTGAGGGTTTAACTGAAGGAGCAGATATGCCGACTTTAGCAGAGGCTCCTCTTGAAGACCTAGAAGCTTTAGGGGAATCCCTCTTGGCACAAACCCGTGATCGAGAGGCTAGAGGAGAATCTTTGTTACCGGTCAATCCAAACTTGCCGAGTGTCATGCCCGCTTTGCCGACTATGTTTACGGAAGACAATCGTTTGAATCTTCCGGCTCAAGCGGACTTAATGCGTGAGCTTGTCGGGCAGGGTATCCAAGGGTTTGTCATTATGGGGACGACGGGAGAGAGCTCCCTGGTGAGCTTTGAAGAACATCAAGCAGCGGTCGCTCATGCGGTTCAGACGGCTCGAAAAATCGAAGCAGAGACGGGGCAATCAATCTCGATTGTAGCGGGAAGCGGAGCCAACTGGACCGCTGAGCAACACCACTTATCAAGAACGGCTATTGAGTCAGGAGCTCAAGCAAACTTGCTTTTGCCGCCTTACTACATTAGAGAGCAGTCACCAGGCAATATGCTTCGCCACTTTTGGGAGGCTCTGGATGAAGGCCCTGGAATTGTCTATCGGGTTCAGGCGAGAAGTGGGCGAGCCGTTCCTTCTGAAATAATTGAACAGCTGATGCTCCATCCTAATTTCTTAGGGATTAAAGAATGTGATGGGCAAGTCAGAGACTTGGCTCGTATGTTTGAAAATTCAGATCGTAATTTAAGAGTCTGGTCTGGAGAAGATGGAGAAGTGGTTCGTGATAGAAGTCAGGGAGCTTATGGAAGCATTTCGGTTACAGCGAATATGCATCCAGAATTGGTTCTTACGGCCAATGATATTGACCAAACCACCTATGCAGCGGATAGAACTGCTGAAAGAATCACGGCATTGCTCTTTCATTCCCAAATTGGAAGTCCTAGCTTGGTTCATTCTGCTCGAGAGATGCAGAGAGACCCAGAATTGATGAGAGGCTTTAGAGCCCCCTGTCGAGCGATTCTGAATGCTCAAAGAGCGTGGTTGATTAGCGGGCTTCATCAAGTAGGGGTTACGGGCTTACGAAATTTTGAAGATGATAGAGCTATTAATTTTTTAAGACACTTAGAAAATGACTAATTTACTACTTGGTTATCGAGAAAGCGCCCCAGAACCGGGGCGCTTAGCGTCTTCACTTTTGGAAGGCGTTTCAGATTTGGATTTGGTTGAAGATCTGACAGGTCAAAATCCTGAAGGCGTTTCATCGGTTGTTTATGCTCGGAAATCAGCCCAATCTATGTCAGCGGCTATTGATTTTTGTCAGCGAAATGGGATGCCTCTGATTAATCTATCAACAGGATTTAGTCCCGAACTACCACCTCATTTAGATTTTTTGTGCCTTGAGTGTCCGAATGTATCGTTAGCAGTTTTGGATTTTATGGAACGGGTTCATCAAGCCTGCGCAGAAATGGATGTTCCTTTTCATCTAGATATTACGGAACATCATCAACGAGCCAAAAAGGATCGTTCTGGAACGGCTCAAAAAATGCATGATCGAGCCTCAGAATTCGACCTTTGCCAAAACCCTCAAGGAGATTATTGTCAGCATATAATATCGGTCAGAGACGTATCAGAAACTCGTAAAAATTTTGATATACCACCGGAGCATGAACAAGGATTTGCGATTCACGAAGCGACACTTGTCGCTGAAGGTGAAGAGGAGATATTACGTTCTTTTGATCCTTTAGTTATTTTAGGCCGACGAACCTATGCCGAAGGTTTGGCCTGGGTACTTGAGACTTTGTCGAGAATCGAGCCAATTACGGGGAAAGTTTCGATTACCGATTTTCGAGCACAGTACCGTTAAGAAAAAAGCGCCGAAAGGCGCTTTTTTTATTTAGGCTACCATTCTTTCAAGGCCTCTCGGGACCAAGTTTCGGAAGGCTTGTTCGATAGACTTACAAGTTACATCTCGTCCAGCTCCTGGCTTCTTGAGGATGACCGTTTCTGTATCATCTTCAATGATGATTACATTTTGCTCAGAAGTTGCAAATTCTGAGTCACGAGGCACTTGTTCAAGACCAACAGAAATGGATTCAGTACCATCTTCATTAAAGGTAATCCGGGCAATGTGTCGAACGGTACGGGTCTTAGTAATAAGTTTTTGTACTTCTTCTCTGAATGGTTGGTCAACTTTTTCACGAATAGCCTGTAAATAGTCTTCCATAGTTTCTTTGCTGAACTGTTCTCCAATAAATTTTGGAACAAATGGAAGTCCGGCTTTGATATTTTCTGGTAGGGCTTGGAGACCCGCACTCATAGCCATAATTCGGGCTTTAACCCAGGTATCACTTTCTGATTCACCAACATCAGTGTCGGCATATGGCTCTGTGTCTCCAGCCTTCCAGGCTTGTTCAATCAAGTCAGAAAGTTCAATTTCACCTCTTTGATATTCTTCAGATTCAAGCCCCTTACAAATACTTAAGTTCGTTCCAGAGACCATGGCTTCAACTCTTTTTAGTCGTTCACGGCTTTCTGGGTAATTAGCTAAATGAGCAATAGCATCAGATCCAGCCCCGACCGTTGGTAAATACTCAATTCGGCCAGTATTTTTGTATCGATCAAAATTTTCTTTTGAGGCATAGCCTAGTACTTTTTTACTAACGGCTACCACTGCGCTTTGTGTATCATTAATTACATGGTCATATAGTTCTCTAGTGTTTTGAGAATCAGTCAAGTCAACATATCCGATGTTTGCTTCTTCGATAGGGGGGGGAGTTGCTTCTAGAATTTGCTTTTTGACCTCAGATGGAATAGCCGTTAGATTTCCTCCATGAGCTGTTCCTTTTTCTGCTAAAATCCTTTTTACGTTGGCCTTGGTAATAGTACTCTGATATTCAGCTTCGTTTTCATATTCTTCTCGACTTTTAATCTTATCTGATACAAGATCTTTATTTCTTAGTTCATCTGCTGCAATCCCATTGATATTTACGAAGTATTTTGTACTGTCTGAGATCGCAATAATTTTGGTTGGATGCTTATGGGGGATCGGATTTTTATTCTCTAGAAGATCCGGGTTAGGATGGTGCTCACCTTGTGGATAATCACTTTCAGTTACTCTTTCTACTAAACGAGTTCCGATATTTCCTGAGGCTCCTAAAATCACCATTCCTTGGTAATCAAAGTCTCGGTTTTCCATATTTTCAGCCATGTTTTTGTGGGATAATTTCTTGCTTAAATTAAACTTTAATAAAAAAATGTCAATTTGTGTGCGCTTATTATAAAACTAGTATTACTGTTGATGATTATAGCGGGAGTAGACGAGGCCGGAAGGGGAGCCTTAGCCGGGCCAGTAGTGGCTGGGGCTGTGTGTTTTTCAGAACCCCTAACGGCTGAAAACTGTCCGGTCTTTGGCCTGATTAAAGATTCAAAGTCACTGACGGAAAAACAAAGAGCAGCAGCCTATGAATGGCTTACAAGCCATGTTGATTTTGGGGTGGGGATTTCTTCGGCTTCGGTTATTGATGAAGTCGGGATTCGCCTAGCGAATGAACAAGCGATGAATCAGGCGGTTCAAGCTTTGAAACAGACCCCTGAAAAATTAATGATCGATGGACGAGACAAATTCAAGTTTAGTATACAATCAGAAGACGTGGTCAAAGGGGACGAAAAAATATTAGAAATTTCAGCCGCTTCCATCATCGCCAAAGTATCTCGGGATCGATACATGGTCGAACTCAATCAAAAGTATCCAGAATTTAAATTTGCTGAAAACAAGGGCTACGGAGCCAAAACTCATTATGACTTACTCGATCAAGGAATTTTCTGTGAAGAACACCGTAAAACCTACGACCCGCTTAAAACCTGGTTGAATCAGGGGCGGTTGTTTTAATTACCCCTTCCAGGCCCAGGAGAGCCAGTATTATAGAGATTTGTACCAGTGTTATGATGGTAGGGATAATAAAAGCCAGGCTTATTGAGACCTCCAACTTCCCCTTGGCTCGTTGGATCTTGAAGTTTTTCCCCTAAATAGTTTTGATCTATGCGTATTTGTAGAGCCGTTTCCCATTGACCAACGGCATCTGCAGTATTGCCGTTACGGAAACAAGAGCTTTCTCGCCTAGAGGAGTCGCCCCATTCGGGGTAATTTCCCTGTTTGGGGGAGTGAATATTTTTGATTGTTAGCATTTCTGTGATAATCAAAGGGGGCGTTTTTGCAAATTCAACGGTAATAAATGTAGTCCTGATAAGCCTCCCTGCAGCTATCGGCCTCTGATCGGAGTTGCAGTTGTCCGGGGAGAGAAGAATGTCCTCCGACCCAAATAGTTTTTCCTCGAACACATTCCGAGAGTTCCCCAGGGTTGCTTTCGGTAAAGGTGAAATCTGGCCCCAATCGGTACCGGGCGTAGGAGGTGAGGGTTGTAGATTCGGCGGAGATATTTTTAGGCCATAAATCACGGCACTCGATGCAAGTACCTGCAACAATGTCGGGATCGGCGGCGCCCCAGGCTTGTCGTTCGCTTTCATTAGAGAGGAGAGCGCGGATTCGTGTCCAGCCACCGTTTTCCATATCGCAATACACTCCCACAGGGAGAGAGTTTGGGCCAGCTTTGATCATGTAATAGTTGTTGATAGCGCTGGGATTGTTGGTGAGAATATCTTGGCAAGAGGTTCCCGCATCACAGTCTATGAGACCTTTGAGGGTGCATTCGGCCATGAGTTCTTGTTGCCATTGTACTTCCTCAGCAATGATTTTTGTGAGTTTAGCGTCTTTTGAATAATCACTGAAAAGCATTGCGGATATCGTAGTCAAAATACTAGTAATCCCAATCACCACGAGTAGTTCAATAAGGGTGAATCCCCGAACCATTTTTATTTTTTTCAAAATTAGAGACATAGTAACAAAGAAGAGGGGGGATGTTAAGATAATTTTTTTTTACTTCAAAGAAAGTGAAAGAAGCCTTATTGGGACACCAGAAAAAAGAGCTAGTGCAATGCACCAGCTCTTTTTTGTTAGTTCTCTTTCACTTCGAACGCAGATCCCTCAGTCTTTCCCACTACTTAATTCAGTGATCTTAAAAGATGTGAATAGGTCAGTGAGAAAAACAGAGGGACGACCAATAAGGAATTTACACTTTGATTGAAATCAACCAAACAATAAAGCTTCTTGAGCGACCTCGACGAGCGAGGGTTAATAAAAATGCTCATACCTTAAAGCCTTGGATAAGGCGGTATTCCATCCGCACATTCCCGTACGGATACCTTGTTACGACTTAAGCCCAGTCATTGGTTTCACCTTAGGCCACAATTACTTTGCAGACTTCGGGTGCCCCCAACTCCCATGCCTTGACGGGCGGTGAGTACAAGACCCAGGAACATATTCAACGTGCCGTGACTGATACACGTTTACTAGCGATTCCAACTTCATGTGGTCGAGTTGCAGACCACAATCCGAACTGAGACTAGTTTTTTCCGATTGGCTCCGCATTGCTGCATTGCTTCGGTTTGTACTAGCCATTGTATCACGGGTGTAGCCCCAGACATAAGGGTCATGCTGATTTGACGTCATCCTCACCTTCCTCCGGTTTGTAACCGGCAGTCTCGCATGAAAATACAACATACGACGAGGGTTGCGCTCGTTAACGGACTTAACCGAACACCTCAAGGCACGAGCTGACGGCAACCATGCAACGCCTGTCACTAGTCCGGCCGAACCGACTCAATTATTTCTAAAAGATGTAACTAGGATGTCAAGTCTGGGTAAGGTTACTCGCTTATTGACGAATTAAACCCCATGATCCACCGCTTGTGTGGGTCCCCGTCTATTCCTTTGTGTTTTAAGCTTGCGCTCGTACTACACAGGCGGCGTGCTTAACGAGTTATCTTAGACACAGAGACCAGGTCGAGGGTCCCTACATCGAGCACGCATCGTTTACGGTGTGGACTACACGGGTATCTAATCCGTTTCGCTCCCCACACTTTCGTCCCTGAGCGTCAGGAATGGTCCAGTATGCTGCCTTCGCTTTTGGTGTTCCTGTGCATATCTACGGATTTTACCCCTACTTGCACAATTCCACATACCTCTCCCATCCTCTAGACTAGCAGTTTTGATTACAGCACCGATGTTGAGCACCGGTATTTAATAACCAACTTGCTAATCCGCCTGCGGACGCTTTACGCCCAATAATTCCGGGTAACGCTTGCCCCTTACGTATTACCGCGGCTGCTGGCACGTAATTAGCCGGGGCTTATTCCTGAGGTACCGTCAGATCTTCTTCCCTCAGAAAAGGTGTTTACAACCCATAGGCCGTCATCCACCACGCGGTGTCGCTCCGTCAGGCTTTCGCCCATTGCGGAAGATTCCCTACTGCTGCCTCCCGTAGGAGTATGGACCGTGTCTCAGTTCCATCGCGGCTGATCATGCTCTCACATCAGCTACCCGTCATCGTCTTGGTGAGCCTTTACCTCACCAACAAACTGATAGGCCGCAAGCCCCTCCTATACCGATAAATCTTTACCATTGCTGGACCATCCGGTATTAGCGACCCTTTCGGGCCGTTATCCCTGAGTATAGGGCAGGTTCTTACGTGTTACTCGCTCGTCCGCCACTTTCCACTAATAAATTAGTTTCTCGTTCGACTTGCATGTATTAGGCGCACCGCCAGCGTTCACCCTGAGCCAGGATCAAACTCTTCGTAAAGAAGAGGGCCAGTGTACTAAACTGACCACTGATATTGGCATCAGATAGAACGCGTGACATTAAAATGTTCGCGTTTGTTATCCGAAATGTAGATTTTTGAAGAATCTACGAAACTTATAAATTCAAAAAGAATAAACGTTGATTTGTTTGTTGCGTATAGATTCCCGACTAGAAAATCTATACAGTTGCGTTCGAAATGAAAAAGAACTCCGTCGAATCTTGATCAGCGCTAAAGCTGACTGCGATTTCGATTGTTAGAAACCTCTAGAGGGCTTCTCATCCTTTGTCCTACACTTTGGAGAACCAGTTGATGAGCCTTGATTGTGAACTAAGTGGTTTAGTTGCCTCAAAGCCGAGCGATCTTATGAATGAAGCAGCGGTCTGTCAAAACTTTTTTGAGGAAAATTTTCAGAGCCGCTACCACCCTCATCAATAATGTGCCTTAAATTTATTTGCGTCCATTTTGCAGTCGCCTATCATTTGGGTGTTATCATGCCGAAAGTACGAAGATATCATCTCAAAACAGTGGCCACCCAGACCAAGCATTTATTACTGCTTTTGCTGGTGAGTCTGGCTTGTGTGCTTTTTGTCCTGCAACTTTTTTTGATGAATCGACTTTCTATGGCGGGGTATGTACTGACTCGGGAAGTAGAACAAAATGCTGAATTAGCATTGGCACACGAGAAATTTGATTCTCAAATTGCTAAAGCGCAGACTCAAGAGTACGTTACAAAAACCTCAAGCAAACAGCACATGACGGTTAAAGAAAACCAGCAGTTTGTGTATGTGCCGCTTAATTTTACGGCCAAAAGATAGCGCTCCACAAAACAGCAGAATCAATTATGGGAAAAACATTAATGTATCAAATTTCCATGTTCTTTGTGTCACGACAACTAAACTTCCTTGTCTAATAAATACAAAGCTGTACAATCGCTTGAAAACTTAATAAATTTTTATGGCTAACTCGCACTTCGATTCCTTTACTCACTTTGCTAAGAATACAATCATATTGGCTCAGGAAGAAATAAAAAAATTAGAAGAATCTCAGATTCAGACTCAACATTTGTTACTTGGTATTCTCAGACAACCCAAATCACTTGGCGGCTCTATCCTCAGGAACTTTGGAGTGAATTATGAGAATGCTTTTAGGCTAGCTGAAGAATTAAAAAATCCCATTACCGATGAAGTAGACGAAGAGACAGAAGCCGAAAACATTCTTTCTACCTTTGGGCAAAGAGCTATTGAGTTAGCGGCGCAAACGGCTTTAGATTTCGGTCACTCAATGGTGGATTCAGAACACATTCTCTATGCACTACTCAAACAGCCAAACTCAGGAGCCAATCATATTTTAGAAGCACTTATGGTGCGTCCAAGCCACCTCATTGAGTATCTGGAAAACTTATTCCGACAATCAAATCAGCAAAAACGATCCGAAGAGGGTAAAGCAGAAGAAAATGCAGCACAAAATAGCCAAATGCCAGCCCCAAGTAATGAACAAATTGACAATTTTCTTAACGGACTTCAAGGGGTGCTGGCTGGACTCTTTATTGAAAGAAATGGGGCCAATGGTCAAATGCCAGGGGCTGGAGGGGGTAACCTAATGGGACAAGATCGAGACGAAATGATGGGCGAAGAGGTAGGAGAAGACGGATCTTCACGCAAGAAAAAACTCGCGCTGGATTACTTTTGTACAGATTTCACGGAAATGGCGTTCAATGGAAAATTAGAACGCATTATCGGACGACAAAAACAAATTAACCGAATGGTTCAGATTTTGTGCCGAAAAACCAAAAATAACCCAGTACTTTTGGGAGATCCAGGAGTAGGGAAAACCGCGATTGTAGAAGGTCTGGCTCAACGAGTAGCGGAAGGGAAAGTGCCAGATAGTCTTTTGGATAAAAGAATCCTCTCCCTTTCTATGGCCAATCTGGTGGCGGGAACCAAATATCGAGGAGAATTTGAAGAACGACTTAAACGTATCATTGAAGAAGCCTCGGACAGCGAAAATGAAATCGTACTTTTTATTGATGAACTTCATACCATTATTGGTGCTGGAAGTGCTGAGGGCACTCTAGATGCTGCCAATATTCTTAAACCAGCCCTTTCACGAGGTCTTATCCAAGTAGTAGGAGCCACAACGTATGAAGAATACCAAAAATATATTGAAAAAGATGCCGCGCTTACCAGACGGTTCCAAGGGGTTGAGGTTCCAGAACCGACTCAGGATGAAGCGCTAGAAATTCTCCAAGGGGTTCGACCACACTACGAAAAATACCACAGTGTAGAAATTTCTGACGAAGCCTTAGAGATGGCCGTAAAACTATCAACCAGATATATTACAGACCGGTTTTTGCCAGACAAGGCTTTTGATGTGCTGGATGAAGCCTGCGCGTCAAAATCAATCATGAATAGAAAGCATGGGAAAGACATTCGTGACCTGCGTAAAAAAATATCTGATATTCAGAAAAAGAAAGAAAATGCCGTAGTGAATCAGAATTATCAAAAAGCCAATGACCTGCATCAAGAGCAACAAAATCTAGAAGCTGGAATTTTGAAACTCAAACAACAAAAAGTAGATCCACAGAAAGTACAAACTGTAGACAAAGAAACCATTGCCAAAATTATCCACCAAAGCACTGGTATTCCCACTTCAGCTTTGATTAGCTCAGAGTTGAAATCATTACAAGATTTAGAATCGACACTGCAAAAAAATATTATCGGACAAGACGAAGCTATTGACGAGATTTCAAAAGCTATCAGACGATCCAGAGTCGGACTTAACAACCCCAAGAGACCCTTAGGGGCCTTTATGTTTCTGGGGCCTACAGGCGTAGGGAAAACAGAGCTGGTAAAACAACTTGCGAAGGAAGTGTATCATGACGAAAAAGCGCTGATTAAAATTGATATGTCAGAGTTTTCTTCTGGCCACACATCTTCTCGATTAGTTGGAGCCACCGCCGGATATGTAGGGCATGAAGAAGGCGGTGATCTTACCGAAAAAGTACGCAAAAAGCCCTACTCTATTGTACTTTTTGATGAAATTGAAAAAGCACACAAAGAAGTCCATAATATGCTTTTGCAGATTTTGGATGAAGGTATTTTGACGGATGGAAAAGGGCGAAAAGTTAATTTCAAAAACACCATCCTCATTATGACCTCTAATATAGGAGCTCAAAAATTCCAGCGTGAAGCCAATAGTATTGGATTTGCTGAATCAGAAAAAGATCTAGCCGAACATGATCATGAGTTTGATGTTATAAAAGAAGAAGTCACCAAAGAACTTAAAAAACAATTTGCTCCAGAATTCTTAAACCGGCTGGATGGAACACTCGTATTTCGCCCCCTCAACCGAAACCATATTAAAGGGATTATTAAACTCCATGTTGAAGAATTCCAATCTCGACTCGCGGAAAAAGAGATCGTCATTAAAGTAGGAGGCTCTACCCTGAATGCCCTGGCTAAAGCCTCATACAAACCAGAATTTGGAGCTCGTGAAATTCGTCGAGTACTTCAGGAAAAACTTGAAAATCCACTCGTTGAAGCCCTTGTTTCTGGTGATATACATGAAAATATGACCTATCATGTAGGCTATGATGGCAAAATAGAAAAGTGTACTTTTACGCCTGAAATAAAAAAAGTTTCTAAACCCAAGGCCCAAAAAAAAGGGGTAAAAAAAGCAGCCCCCAAAACTAAAAAGACCGCTATAAAAGCCAAGAAAAAGACTCCTTAATTCACTTTTTTTGCACTTGTCTTCTTTTTTGAGAAAGAGAGGCCAGAACATTGTCTCTTTCAGAGATAGCTTTCCTGAATAGTCCGGTTACCTTAGGCTTAGACTCGTCTACTAGGAATTCATAAATTTCTATAAGTGTTATTAGCTCTGCGTCGTTTAGCTTGTTTAGTACGAATTTAAGATTGTCTAAAGCTGATCGGGAATTTCTAATTTGGCTTAGGCTTAAGCAGAAAAGCTGTAGAAGTTCATACTTGTTTTCTGAAAAGGACGCTCCTTTGTTAAGCGGTTCAAAATCTTCACTAGAGGTAGTTTGAATAGTTTTTCTAACCACATCATCCATTTCATCTACAACCTTATTTTGTGTTGATAATATGAGAGACTGTATAGTTAAAGCTATATTTCGTAATTCGTTATTATCTTCTGACTCCTGAATTATTTCAACCCACTTATCACCTTGTTCTGCATGCAGGATTTCTGCCTCAAAGACTTTGCCAGGCTCTGGAGCAAATATTTCCTCAAATATTTCCTCAAAGTCCCCCAAGGGGGCCTGAATGGCTTTGAGGAATTCATCTTTGAGTTTAGCAAGAAGTTTTGTGAGTTTTTTCTGATTAGGATCTTGTGTGATTACACAATTATAAATATTAAGAAGCCGCTGCTGGTCAAAAAGATCTAAAGCCTTAAAGATTTCTATGAAATTAGATAGGTAATATTCGTAGCTTTCCCTGCCTGCAGCTGCTAAAAATATTTGATCTTCTTGTGGGTTGTTTAGATCATCAATAGCAGAAATAGCAGATTTAATCTCTTTGGCTAGATTCTCAATAGTTTCGCCTGATTTCATACGATCGAACCACTGATCAAATCGATCAAGGCCTTCTTCGTATGCTGCTTCTGATATTTCGCACATCAGAAGTTATACTATAAAATTTTTTCTTAAATTGCAAAGATATCGTTTTATTTTCCGCTTTGAGTATGATAGAATAAACAGAATGGATATAGGTTTTTGGCTGAAGGTAATGGTAACTGGCGTAATCGTTGGAGGAGCCGTTATTTTTTGGCTTTGGTATGTTCGCCGGCAGCATGATGTGGCGCGAACTTTGGATTTTGTATTTTTACGTGTTTTGATTCCCAAGAAAGATTCAAAAGACGATTTTGAAAAAGAGCGAGACCAAACCAATGAAATCCGAAAAGTAATTGGAATTGGAGAACATTTTTTTTCAGCTTTGCACGGAGTTTATAGCTCAGACTGGGATAGAGCCTGGAAAAACCAGGATTTTATGTCTCTGGAATATATTGCTACAGACGGACAGATTGAATTTGTTATGGGATGTCCGCGTGATATTAAAGATTTGGTAGAAAAACAAATTACCTCTTTTTATCCAGAAGCCCTTGTGGAAGAAGGAGAAATGCCCTCGCTGTTTCAGGAAAAAACCAAACAAGCGACCGGATATCTGGTTGCCGCCGGAAAATATTTTTACCCGATGAAGACTTATACCCGGTTTGAATCAGCTGACCCCATGAACAATGTATTAAATGCGTTGTCTCAAGCCTCAGATGAACATGGGAATGCCGCTGCAATTCAATTTATGATTCGCCCAGCTAAGGATAAGTGGCAGCAAAAAACTCGAGATAAATCCAAAGAACTTGGAAGTGGAAAAAAAAGTATTTCTTGGTGGAATCCAATTTCTATTTTGGGGGGATTATTCCAGGTGATTATTGGTCGAAATGAGGAAAATAACAGTAATAATGATGAAGGAAAGGAAACCAATGAATCTCAAGAACTCACTAAAGCCATGGATGAAAAAGCTGAAAAAAGTGGGTTTGAAACCATTATTCGGTGTGTGACATCGTCGCCTGATCAACGCCAGGCAGAGGTGAATTTGGCCAATGTTTTAAACGCCTTTACCCAATTTGGAACCCCCACTATGAATGGGTTTAAAAAGAAAAAATACCATTCAAAAAATGCCCTTATTCAGAACTTTGTATGGCGAGCCTTTAAACGTTCTTGGCACGTTCAGAATAAGATGATTCTTTCGACAGAGGAACTGGCTAGTATGTATCACTTTCCGCATATTAAGTTCAACAATATTCCATCAGTAAAATGGCAAAATTATAAAATTGTTCAGGCGCCAGCCAATATTCCCAAAGAAGGCTTGTTGTTGGGACATAATTTGTACCGTGGTAAGAACACGCCCATTTATATGAAACGGGATGATCGGTTCCGTCATTTCTACGTGATTGGACAAACCGGTACCGGGAAATCCTCCATTTTTCAGACAATGATTCGTCAGGATATGGCCAATGGTGATGGACTGTGTGTGGTAGATCCGCATGGGAGCTTGGTAGAAGATCTTTTACCTTTTGTACCAAAAGATCGAGTGGATGATGTTATTATCTTTGATCCCTCAGACCTAGAGCGTCCTATGGGACTTAATCTACTAGAAGCCGATACAGAAGAAGAACGAGATATGGTAGCACTAGATGCCATGAATATGATGATTAAACTCTTTGACGAAGAGGTGTTTGGTCCTCGTATTCAGGATTATTTCCGGAATGGAGTCTTGACCCTTATGGCCGATCCAGCAGGGGGGGCCATCACCGACATCATGCGTATTTTTACCGATGATGCGTTTCAGCGTTCAAAAGTGAAACACCTTAAAAACCCAGTCGTGAAAAGTTTCTGGACCAACCAAATGGCCAAAACTGGAGCCCGAGAGAAACAAGAAATTATTCCCTACTTTGCGGCTAAGTTTGGTCAATTCTATACCAATGGAATGATCCGAAATATTATTGGGCAGACTAAATCTTCCTTTGATTTCGCGGATGTAATGGATAATAAAAAGATCCTCTTTATGAATCTTTCTAAAGGAATGACTGGAGATTTCAACTCCAAGCTGTTGGGGCTTATCATTGTGTCTAAAATTCAGACAGCAGCACTGCGAAGGCAAAAACAAGAAAAAGGTGCCAGAACCGATTTTTTCCTCTACATCGATGAATTTCAGAACTATGTCACCGACTCTATTGAATCTATTTTATCTGAAGCTCGTAAATACCGTCTGGGGCTAAATGTAGCCCATCAGTACATGTCACAGATTGACACCTCTGGACAAAAGAAAGGTGTAAACCTAAAAGATGCCATCCTGGGAAATGTGGGCACCATGATGTGTTATAAAATTGGAGCTCAAGATGCTGAAATTATGGGCAAAGAAATGGCTCCGGCCTTTACCGACCAAGACTTGATTAACGTAGATAAATATAAAGCCGTGATGAAACTCTCTGTTGATACGCAGCCATCGCAGCCATTCTCTATTACGCCGTGTAATCCGTATATAGAAAAAGGAGACCCAAAAATGGGAACAGCCCTTAAACAAATCTCTCGCCTCACTTATGGGCGGAGTAAAAAGTTCGTAGAAAAAGAGATATTTGCTCGATTAGATGTTTAATCAATGGCCCATCATTGTTTTTTCACCAGAGCTTGACCTATTGTACTTAGGAGTTCTGGTTAATAGTTTGATGTATTTAGTGGTCTATCCTATGTGGGCCAAAAGTGACTGGAATCGTTTAGTTATAGGGGACACCATTGCTGGGCTTGGAGTTTTGACAGTAGTATTGGTTAATTACTGGGGCAGTGAAATTAATATCCAAGTATTTGGAAATATATTCTTGAGTTGGTGGGTGTATTTTATTCTGATCTATTTTGTACTAGATAGTGTTTTCTTTGGTGTGTATTGGTGGCAGTTTCTAAAAATTGATAAAAAGTAAAAAAAGTGTTATTATTATGAAATGGGTTTAAATAAACTAACTTCATTTCCAGAAACAATTAAGTTAGGTGAAGAAGTCTTATTTTTGGAATTCTCTCCAATCCTTGGTAAAATTGAGTCGGATGTGAAGGACTTTGTGGCTGAGTACTATATTAAGCCCGTAGGTCTTAGTGAAACTCGAATTAAGCAACTTGATAAAGCATTATGTTTAGAAGACCTGCTTATTGTTAGAAACCAAGAAAGGGAAATTGTTGGTTGTTTGGCTTCAGAGATTGAAGATAATGAACTTGGTTTAGTTGCTGTATGCCCAAAATATCAAAGGCGTGGGCTAGCCTTGCAGATGGGTGAGCTTGTTGTAAGTGAAATGTTAAAGCAAGCTAATGATGAATCAATTGAGATTTCAACTAGAGTGCAAACTGAAGCAGGAATGAAGCTGGTTGAGGAATTACAAAACAAAACTCCTGCTTCAGTTTCTATAGTTATTACTGAAGACCTGAGAGCTTTCTATCGAGAAAGAAAGAAAAAAAATTGAGTCGCTCAAAAAGACCGTTTTGAAATAAATGATTCGCCATGGTTCACAGGAATTTATTTTATATGGATATTTTCTCTCCTTAACTACTTATTCCATGGCATTCTTTCCATCAAATGGGTGAAAAGCATTTTGCCCGTTACTCCAATGAAGAGCAGCATAATCGCAATCGCAAAGATGATGATTTTTCCAATAAAAATACTTCCCGGAAGAGCCATTCCAATAATTAGAAAAAGCCCAAGGACAATATAAATTTGTCTTTGAGGGCCAGCATCAACAAATCCTTTTTTACTATTGCCGAGTTTGTGTTTGGTTTTGTTCCAAAATCCTTTTGGCTTTTCTTCCTTTTGGGTTGCCTGATCAGTTTCACTTTTAGGTTCGGTTTCTTCAGTTTTAGGTGCTGGCTTTGGTTCGGTTTCTTTTTTGGGTTCTTCTGCAGGCTTTTCGGTTGTTTTTTCTGCCTCTTGGTCGTTTGCTTCTGGTTGAGGTTCTTCTTTCTTTACTTCGTTTTGGGTTTCATTACTTTCTGTGTTTTCTGTCTTTTGCTCTTCTTGAGGGGCTTCTGGTTTAGAGTCTTCCCCGGTTTTGGCTTCGCTTTCTTCTTTTTTGGCAAAAGGGTTAATTTTGTTAAGGCCTCCACTTACGGCTCCAAAGGCATTTGAGGCTCCTTCTTTTACCTCACCTCCAGGATTATTGGCTTGAAGTGGTTCATTCCCAACAACGAGAGACTTTTGGGCATGACTCCAGGCTTCGATCCCTCCAGCGAGAATAAGGATAGATTTTTCTTTTTCAGTTCCATGAATGATATCTACGGCTTTTTCAACGCTTACTCCTTGGTTATGTGAGGCCAAAATAACCGTTTTTCCCTCAAAAGCGATTAAGTTATCTTTAAGGTCATCAAGTGGACAGTTTTTAAACCCCTTAATATGACCTTGTTCAAACTCCTGTAGGCTCCGGATATCTACAAACAGATCATCAGAGGCAGCATTGTTGATTCGGTTTTCTAAGGCAGAAATTTCAATTTCTTCGGAAACGATTTGGATGTCATCAGCCATTTTAAGGGCAATTGTTTACAAAATGTATCTAATCATTATATCACATGAGGTATGAAAAATAAAGGCTTAAACTCTAGAAAATTTATTGAAAATATGGCACAACCACTTTTGGTGCTCGCCCCTATGGCGGGATATACTGAAAGTCCTTTTAGAAGGCTTATAAAAGAGATTGAACCTTCTACTATTTTGGTATCAGAATTAGTTTCGGCTGAAGCCCTGCGTCGGCGAAATGAAAAAACGTTCCGGATGATTGAGTTTGTAGAGGATGAAAGTCCTTTTTACGGAGTTCAGCTTTTTGGGAGCGAGGTCTCGGCCTTTGTTGAAGCGGCTAAAATAGTAGAAGAAATTGGGGCTGATTTTATTGACCTTAATTTAGGTTGTCCTTCCCCAAAAGTGGTAGGTTCTGGCCATGGATCGGCTTTGCTTCAAAACCCAGGGGCTACCGCCAAGATGATTGAAGCCCTGGTTAAATCTACAAATCTTCCAGTAACGGTAAAAATGCGTCTGGGATTCTATGATGATTCAGGGCTTATTGATACCGCAAAAAGTTTTGAATCGGCGGGCATTTCGTGGTTGGCGATACATGGTCGAACTACCAAACAAAAATTTACCGGCAACGCTGACTGGACCAAAATTTATGAAGTAAAAGAACACCTCAATATTCCGGTTATTGGAAACGGAGATGTCACTTCGGCCAAAATAGCTCAGCAGTGGCTCAAAAACTTAGATGGCATTATGATCGGACGAGCTAGTTGGCGAAATCCTTGGATTTTTAAACAAACGAGAGAGATTTTTGAGGGAAAACCAGTTTCGCCAAAGCCAACTATGACAGACCAAATCAAGTTCTTTCAGCGACATGCCGATCTGGCCATTGAATTCAAAGATGAAAAGTGGGCCATGATAGAATTGCGGAAACACTTTGCCCACTTCTGCAGAGGATTTAGAGGGGCTTCACAGTTCCGTGATAGACTCATCAAAGTTGAATCTAGAGCCGAAATGGAGCAAATTTTTTCAGAAATTTTAAGCGAGCTTTAGCTTAGTCTGGAAAAAGGAAAAGGGGTTGCAGTTTTGTGCTTTTTGTGGTACAATGGAGGGATAATTTTTATTTCTCTATGAGCATTGCCAACTCTGTGCCTGAAAAGACTCATGTTCTAAGCCTCTTAGAACAATCAAAGCTGTTTGGTGATCGGCAGAAAAAATTTTTGAATTTAGCCTGGGATAAGCTCCCGAAAGCTAATCAAACTGAGCTTTTTTCGCTTTTAGAAAAAGAGACAGAATACCACAAAAAACATGCTGAAGATCTAGAAAATAATTATCGAACACTTCTTCAGAATGCGATTGCTCGTTTGACTGGCGTGAAGCGCGTGGTTCAACGTCGTCTAATTTCTAGCTCGGAGAGCGTACAAGATTCTGCAAAGAATCCTGATCAAGAATTAATGGAAGCCTTAAAAGACCTCTAAATCATGAATCAAAACAGCCCAGAAGAACGGTTTGCGAATGTGCTTAATAAAGTAGAATTTGAAAAGGCTGAAAATTTAGAAAAGGAATTTGCTCAGCTTCGAGAATCTCAAAAGGCCGTGGTTGCTGGAGACTCTGAGCTTCAAGCTTTGCTTGACAAGGCTCTTTTGGAGTCGATAGATAAATTGGAAGAAAAAATGTCTGGAGGTGAACTGCCTCGAGAGCTTATTGAACAGTTTTTAACTTTTTGGGAAAACCTCAACACGGTACCAGCTATTAGAGCCTTGGCTGCCGAGCAGGGATTGGACACCCAAGACGTGGCCGCTCCTGCTCCAGCAATGAGTATTGGTTTTTCTTTTGAGGTAACCGCGGCAGAAAATTTGAGAGATCCACTCAACCACAATACTCTTTTAGGTCGAGCTGAAGTGGGACAAATTTTCAAAGTTGTGGGGGAGTTGCCCGCGAGAGGTCAATATGAATATCGTTTGGTTGAGAATCAAAAGGGACAACGGTTTAAGATTTGTATTAATGATGATCTTAAATACCGTCTGGCGGCTGAACCGGTTCGGGGAGATGGAAATGATGAAGATAAAGCCGAGTTAGTGTCAGCAGCACCTGAGCAAGTTGAAGCTCAGCCTTTTTCTGCTCAGGGAGTTGCGCCTGGTCAAAAAATACGGGTATCGGCAGCTGATACTTTAAGAACTTTAGATGGATCAAGATCAGGAGTTGCACTTAACGTTGGTGATGAGGTCACGTTTGTGAAAGCTATGGAGGTCAGCTCAAAGGGGTATGAATACTGGGAAGTAGAAGTAAATGGTGAGCATTATAAGCTGTGTATTAACGATACGTTGGGAGGCACAATTTTATCTGATTCTGAGCGAGTGGTGTCTGGAGCTCAGGCGATTTATATTCCAGACTCCTCTGGAGGCACTTCTGTCCCGGAAGTTTCTGAAAGAGATCCTAAAACTGAAGCTTTGAGAAAAGCGAACTTGGAAGCATCGGAGTCACTTTTGTCAGAACCATTAAGAGCGGTTTATACCGATTTGGTAAATCAAATTCAGGGTTTGAATATTGAAGATAAAAGCACTTTGGGAGCCTCTCCTGTGCACATTACTACGTTCCGAGGCAGACCAGAGATTTCCTCTGGAAGTTGGCGTAAAGCCGATACTTCATTGGTTTCTGAGACCTGGAATGATCTGACTTCAGAGCAGAGAAAAGAAGTGGTAGATATGGTCAATCTGTGGTGGAACAGTAATCACGCTGATCTGCTAGAGCCAGGAACCGAGAACCGTAATAGTTACATTACAGATTCGATTTTGCGATCGCAGTTTTCGGCTTTATCTGCTTCTCCAGAGGCCGAGAATGCAGGGAGCTTAGCCGATCAGGTGATAGAGGGTTTGGTCAACTATGCAGAGACTAATCTAAATGGAAGATCGGTTTCTTTGGTGGCGGAGGGGTTCCAATTATTAACGGCTAAGATGGGAGCCGAGTACGGAACTAAACTGGCTCAAGCGGTTAAATCTAATCCTAAAATTGCAATTAGTGAGTTGTATAGCAATTTTTGTGAGGCGGTTGGTAGTGTTGAGACCTCGGCCAATATTCAGGACTTAATTAATGGCGTTAATTTTTCTGAACTCGGAATCCCGGCTACCTCAAGACCCTTTGTCGTTTCGGGGGATAACTTGGTATACATGGCTAGGACAGGAAAAGTTCAGATTGATTTAGGCGGCCAGTGGCCAGGGTTGTCAGTAGTAGACAAAGCCGCTGTAATTGGAGGACTAAATGATAAGATTCAGGTTCATGCCAATCGGTACGATCGATTTGAGGAGGCTTTAGCTAAAGATATTTTAGATCTGTTTAGTGATTATAGTGTAACAGACGCAACTCAAGCGGTTCTGGCTCGTTTACGGCAAGAACCAAATTTTTTGAATACGTTGCCAGCGGATCGTCAGGACGAGGCTGCCTGTGCCGCTTTTCTGACTCGTTATTTTGATAATGTTTATGGATCAAGGTTTTCTAGCTTCTCTAATTTAGGAGGAAAGAACGCTTGGGAATATGCTAAGACGCTCATTGATTCTGGCTATGGAAACATGGGGACCGATATTTCTTCTTTTTACAATATTGATTCTGTTCGAGCCCAAAACGAAAAAGATAAATCAGCGATTACGCTTGATGATGGCTCACCAGAGTTCCAGGCGAAAATGGAGGAATTTATGCAGAGCGCTTTTGATCCACAGGCCAATGGTGGAGTAGTAACGTTCCACTATCGATTAACCAGTGCTAATGATAATATTGTTAACACGCCTCATGCTTCTCCGAATTCTCATGTGACGACTTCTCTGGGCGAAAAAAGTTATGAAGTTGCTTCTACAGGGCGGGCAGTTACTGCTGAGTTAATGCGGTATTTTGCTCAGAAAATTGGCCGTCATAGTGTTGGAAAACCAGAATATCTGCAGTATCTGAAAAATGTTAAGGCTGGTGATACACCGCTGATCTACGATTCTTCGAAAGGTGATTTCGTGGGACCGGATGGAAAAGTCTTCCGTCCACAATCTGGAGAACCTATTACCTTTGATGATGTTGAATTGGCTCATTTTTATCATAAGCACCCAGATGACGCAGACCCGGTACGAAGAGATGGATTGGTGGCGCTTATGTCAACAGGGCTGTTTGAGCCGGTTCAGGTGATCAACCTAAATCCTGATGCGGTATCTGTGCCACCAGCCGGGCGACAATTTAACGAAAGTTTTGTGACGTCTGTTCATCATTCAGAAAAACCAATGAGTCAGACAGATATTGAATCGCTGTATCGACAAGAATATGAATCGCTCCTATCTAAACAACCAGGAGGCTCTGAAACCGTTGATTCCTTGGTTGAAAAATCAATGCAATACCTAACTGAAAATTTATACCAAAGTATTTTGGCTCGATCAGATGATCCGACTGAAAAAGTATTTCCGGCAGATTCTCCGCTGCCCATTATAGATTGGAGACAAAAACCTGTTTAGTAAATTAAAAACTCATGTCTAACGAGTATTCACCATCGAATTCAGAAAACCCTCATGATTCAGAGAGAGATAAGGCTTGCGCTGAATTTAGTGCTGAGTGTGCAGATTTGAGTTCGAGTATTTCGATGGCTAGTACTCAACCAGAAATGAGTGAAGCTTTTAGAGATAACATAAGTTATATTAAGCCTTTTATTGAAGATAAAGTTGATCTGTCTTATCCGAAGGCCCCTTCTCCGAGGGAAGCCGCGATTCTATTGCAGCCTGAGACGGCTAGAATGGTAGCGACTCTTTTTCAACATTTAGAGGCCGAAGGTTATCCGAAGTGGTTAATTGATGGAGCGGTGACTATTACTAGTACAGTTCGATCTAAAGAATATACTAATCATATTTATGATCAGTATATTGCTGAGGCCAAAGCGGCCGGAGATACGGCTACCGCTAATCGTTGGAAAAGGATTAAGGCTCGTCTAGCTAGTGGAGCTCAATTATCTCATACAACGGGGAGAAAGGTGGACATTGTTGTTTCTCAGAGAAGATTGAATTCTTTGAGTGAGTTTTGGAACCCGAACGGTATTTTCGCGTCTGTAGAAAATTTCTTTAAATCTGGAAAAGCTTCAGGTTTTAATGCCGATTTTCATGCTGGTCACTTTGATATTTATCCGACCACTCCTAATCCTCGGGACATTCCCTTTGAAACTGACGCCGACATTAATAATGCTATTGCCGCTCGTAATAACACTTCGCAGAGAAGGGCCTCAGGTAATTATGTAGCAGAGGCGTCTCAAGGCGTTCCGGTGGTGGCCGATTCTGTTGAACCTGAAGGAGCAGGGCCAGCGGATAAAGTTAGTTTATTCGCTGGACAGGTTGAACCAAAAGGTTCGTCGATAGTTGAGGGAAAAGACCTTCATCGATCAGTGATAGTTGATTCTAGAGTCGTTCAAACTCGGCTTAATCTAAGAGATATAGATAATCCAAATAAGGTATTACAGAAGGCTAAAGCTAATGATGTTTTTGAGTGTTCTCAACCCCCAGCGGTTAAGACTGGTAAAGAATTAGGTCTTGCTGATGAGGATCTTGCTGATCTTAAATTTGTATGTCTTAAGTCTTCGAAAGGAAAAGTTTGGGCTTGGCTTGATGCTTTTAAACAGGAAGAAGGACCAACAGCAGTTGCTTAGTTTTTATTTAGAAGCCTCGCTTCTTGATCTTTGTTCAGTTCGGTCTTGAGATTTTTATTTCAATCCGCATAATTTGGGGGATTTTTCCTTGAATTTTTTATGTCTGAAGAAAACCATCTGATTACCGAACGAAAAGCTAAAATACAGGCCTGGAATGATCTAGGTTTTCCTGGGTATGCCAAAGATTTTGAACGCACTCACACAGCAGCTGAAGCCGTTGAAGACATAAAATCTAATGAAGGCGCCTTGCGCGAGGCTCCAGCCATTATGGCTAAACCTCAGCAGGCTCGATCTATGGCCGGTCGTATTGTGGCGAGCCGTGAGATGGGGAAGTTGGCCTTCCTCAAAATTCGGGATGTATCAGGGAATTTTCAGATTTGTTTGGCCCAAGATTTATTAGGAGCTAATTTCAAAGCGTTATTAAAAGCGTTAGATTTGGGAGATTACTGTGGTTTTGCCGGAGAGTTCTTCACGACCAAAAACGGAGAACCTACCCTTATGGCGGTGGAAGTGACGCCTCTTTCAAAGTCGCTACGACCGCTGCCCGAAAAATGGCATGGATTAACAGACAAAGAACACTGTTACCGAGAAAGAAACTTAGATCTAATTTCAAATCAAGAATCATTTAAACGGTTTAAGATTCGGAGTGAAGTGGTAAAAGCCGTACGTAATTTTTATGAAGCACGGGACTTTATAGAAGTGGAAACCTCTATCTTGCAAGCTCAAGCTGGAGGCGCTATGGCCAAAACCTTTGAAACGCATCACAATGCCTTGGATCATAATTTTCATCTGCGGATTGCGCTAGAACTACCGCTCAAAATAGCCTGCTCAGGAGGATTTGAACGCATCTTTGAAATCGGAAAATGTTTTCGGAATGAAGGAACCGATCCGTCTCATTTGCAGGAATTTACCATGCTTGAATGGTATGCGGCCTACGTCAGCTTTGAACAAAACATGGAATGGAATGAGCAAATGCTGCGTGAAATTGCGACCAAAGTTTTTGGCAAAACGGTTTTCACCGTCAAAGACAAAAATGAAACAGATCATGAGATTGATTTTGAAAAGCCCTTCGCCAAGAAACGTTTTGCTGATCTACTCAAAGAGTACGCTGACTTTGATATGTTTAGCGCGAGTGATGATGAGGTTCGGGCTAAAGCGGCGGAAGTAGGCGTGGAACAAATCGATGGAGTGGGACGAGCTAATTTGCTCGATGATATCTATAAAAAAACCGCTCGGCCAAATCTGATTCAGCCAACTTTTGTGTTAGATTACCCAGAAGATCTCAAACCTTTAGCTGCTCCAAACGGAGACGGAACGGCCAGCTGTTTCCAAGTGCTCATTGCCGGGTGGGAGGTGATTAATGCCTATGGAGAATTGATTGATCCACAAATCCAAAGAGCCTTGTTGGAAAAACAAGCCGAATTCAAAGCCAGTGGAGACGATGAAGCTATGGAGGTAGATGAAGTTTTTCTCAAAGCCATGGAACACGGATTCCCGCCAATGGCTGGGCAAGGAATGGGGATTGATAGAATTGTGACCCTGCTTACCGGACAAGACAATCTCCGAGAAGTAGTACTCTTCCCAACGATGCGTCCAGAAACGGGTAAACAAGATAAGGAAACCAAGCTCGCTACAGCTATTATCAATACCGATCTGATATCTGAAGACTGGCAGGCGCTCAACTCTGTGGGGCATCTGTGTGCGGCCTTTGGAGCGAGAGAAGGAAAATCTCTGTTCTATCAAGACGAAGTAGAAACCAAAGACGGAAAGACCATTAAACTTAACACCACTCAGGCCATTATGATTAAGGGATGTGACAAAAATCTATCCCTCATTGACCTAGCTCAAAAAGCGAAAGCACAAGGATTGCAAGTAGCTGAATTTACCCGAGAAATGCTAGCAACATCAGATGACGCTAAAGTGGCCGAAATTACCAAAACTAAAAACCTATCTGAGATAGATTTTTACGGCATATTAGTATTTGGTAAAAAATCTGTAGTGGAGAATATGACTAAGGAGTTTGAACTATTAAGAAGCTTAGAAAATGCTTCCACTAGTCATCCCCATGAAGATGGGGATCCAGATAATAAGAATTCCGATTTAGAAGTAGATTCCCGTATGCACGGAAATGACAATTCAGGAGGCGGTTTTGAAATTTTCGATGGAGAATTTGATAGGGATAAAGCTTGGAAGATGGTTAAGTCCCGATGTGATTGGGCCCTCCAAAGACACTTGGCTCATGTGGCGGTCAGTATGGAAGCTTTAGCGGTGCATCTAGGACACCAAGACCAAAAGGAAACCTGGTACTTAACGGGGCTGCTACATGATATTGACTGGAATCAAACTATTGAAACGCCAGAACTTCATTGTGGCGAACCTACCATGCAGTACCTGGAAGCCAACGGAGTGCCAGAAGTAATCTACAGAGGAATTCAATCTCATCACGAAATCTTTGATCTTCCAATAGATTCAGATCTGCGGAAAGGGCTTTTAGCCGTCGATGAAATCTCTGGATTTGCCGTAGCCGTAGCCCAAATGCGCCCCACCAAAATGGAGGGAATTTCACCAAAATCCATTACCAAAAAAATGAAAGACAAGCAGTTTGCAGCTAGCGTAAGCCGTGAGCATATGAAATACTGTGAGCCTTATTTTAACATCCCCGTATCAGAATTTTTACAGATCCTCATTCCCGCCTGGGAGGCTATTGCTCAAGACTGGAAGTTAGTAGGCGAATAGTTTGGGATTTTGAATTTTGCCACGTAGAATATTGTTCTCTGTTAGATTAACAAACGTTTTGGATCAGGTGTTCTGCGAGATACCTACTCCGACATTAAGTTGCTTGGGCTTTCACTGTCTAGCTTTAGAGCCTGAATTTTTGTCACGACAAAATTTTGTAGACGTATACAATGGGCATAAACACACATGAAGAAATTAGTTCTAAGTTTAGGGATTCTATTATTGCCACTTCAGGTATTGGCTGAAGTAGAGCTTTTTCAGTTGGTTATGTTTGATTGGGAGGGAGAAACTAAAAAACTAAAACTGGTTTCACTGGGTTCAGGAACCTCTATTGGGAAGGATCTTATTATCACCAATAAGCATGTAGTAGAAATTAATGATGAGCCAGCGGATCTTATTCTACTCTGTCAGGCCAAACAAAAAGCCACGCACAAGGTAGAGTGTAATATCCCAGCAGGAATCTCGATCCTCCATAGAGACTTTGATGTGGCGCTGGTAAAACCTATTGTTTCAGGAGCTTTTATTCCTCAAGTACGAACCTCTACCGCCATTAAAAGAAAGGGAGATGTGGTGCGAATTGTTGGATTCCCAGCCCCAGACGGACAACGGCAAAATTTTGGAGGCCAAGCGACCCTGAACGCCTTTAAAACCTGGGAAGCCGATCCGACCACACCACTGCAAATACGAGGCGATAAACCTACCATTACCCGTGGAGAAATCTTGGCGCGGTATAAACTAGAAAATACGGGAGAAACCTTTGCGCTGACTTCAGCCAAAGTGAATTTTGGAAACTCAGGTGGAGCCGCGTTTGATCAGTTTGGAGATTTTGTTGGGATTCCTTCTTTAAAAGATCGCGAAGGAAATGCCTTTATATTAGAGTACGCCCAAATCTATGATTGGGTGAATAAAAATTCAGCTAAAAAACCTCAGTTTGATCAGGACGCATTGAATTTTTATAACCAGATATCGAACGCTAAAGCCGCTTCTAAATCCAGCCGTTGGGCAGGAAGACTTAATAATAAAAGCAGTTCTGCTACCACTGCTACTACTTCAAAGTCAGACCTCAGGGCCAAGCTAAGAGCTCGGTTGCTCGCGCGTAAAAATGGAATTTCTACCAGCGTTCAAAGTTCTAACACTACCACTAGTAGGGCGAGGCAGAGTTTGAGAGAGCGGCTCAAGGCCCGTTTAGCCGCTAAGCGAGCACAACTAAAGGCGTCTAAACATAATACAATTTCAACGAATCGATATAACCGGTCTTATTATTTCAATCAGTACCGCCAAGATTTAGCGGATTAGCCTTTTATTTATCAGTTTTTGTGGGGTTTCTAAAAAAGCTCACAAAAGTCCTTGACACTCGGTACTAGATTCATATTATCGGCCGGCTTTAATACGGTATTGCTACGGACATTACACGTTTTAGCAGCGATCCAAATTTACAGGGGTCAACTATTAAAGCCAATTCGTTTAGTGCTTTTATTTAGCTATGCTTCAACCTAAAAAAACCAAATTCCGAAGACTGCACCGACTACGTTCTCAGCGTAAAGGAGTAGCCAATCGTGGCAATAAAATTGCCTTCGGGGAAGTAGGACTTAAAGCTACTACAGCTGGTGAGATTAACGCTCGTCAGATTGAAGCGGCTCGTCGAGCGATTGCTCGGGCTGTAAAACGAGGAGGAAAAATTTGGATTCGAGTTTTTCCAGACAAAGTACTTACCGCTAAATCAGGGGAAGTACCAATGGGTTCAGGGAAAGGAGCTCCAGATAAATGGGTAGCTCAGGTGCTTCCAGGAAAAGTCCTTTTCGAAATGGGAGGAGCCGATCCAGAACTTATGAGAGAGGCACTAAAACTCGCTTCATACAAATTATGCGTGAAGTGCAAAGTAGTAACTAATGAAATCTAGGCAATGACTATTCAAGAATTACGTCAGCTCACTCCAAGCAAGTTGTTAGCTCAACTAAAGAAAACTCGTAGAGAGCTAGCCGTTACTCGTTTTCATATTAAAACGGGTCAAAGCCAAGATACAGCGAGCATCAAAAAATTAAAAAAAGTGATTGCTCAGATCCAAACGCTCATCAATAACCTTAAGCAAAAATAATGATTAGTAAAAAAGGGACGGTTGTGAAAAAATCAGGGGATAAAACTATCCGAGTTGAGGTAAATGAAAGACGACCTCATCCTAAGTACAAGAAACAATACCGAATCACTACTAATTACTTAGTACATGATGAAGAAAATAAAGCTAAAGATGGAGATGAAGTGGTAATTACTCAAGCTCGACCAACGTCTAAAAAGAAATCTTGGAACCTAACTTCTATAGAGAAAAGCGCTCAATAATGATTCAACATATGACTCGTCTTCGTGTAACAGATAACACTGGTGCTAAGTGGGCACAGTGTGTAAAAGTCTTGGGAGGCTCTAAGAGAAGATACGCCCAAGTAGGAGACGTAATTGTTGTGGCCATTAAATCAGCCGCTCCTAAAGGAGTTGTAAAGAAAAAAGCGGTAGAAAGAGCCGTGATCGTAAGACAGACTAAAAAAATGAAAAGACCAGATGGGTCTTATATAAGCTTTGATGATAACGCTGTTGTGATCATCAACCAGCAAGGGCAACCTAAAGGAACACGTGTTTTCGGGCCTGTGGCTCGTGAACTTCGTTCTAAAGGGTACCAACCAATACTTTCTAAAGCGCCTGAAGTACTTTAAAACATGAAATTCAGAATAGGAGACGACGTCGTTGTGATTACAGGGAGTGATAAAGGGAAAACCGGAAGCATTACCCGTATCCTAGAATCAGAAAACAAAGTGATTGTTGAAGGCATAAACATGAAAACAAAACACGTAAAAGGACGAGATGGAGTACCAGGAGAAAAAGTTCAATTTGCGGCTCCTATTCAGGCTTCAAATCTAGCGGTTATAGACGCTAAGACAAAAAAGCCAAGCCGAATAGGATACCTTATCGACAAAAATGGTAACAAAACTCGAATTACTAAAGCTTCTGGTCAAGAAGTGGTAAAAGCCGCTAAAAAAGAAAAGACCAAAGAAGACAAAGGACCTAAAACTATTAAAGCGTAATTAAAAATGACTGCAAAAGCCAAGAAAACTTCCAACGCACATAAGTCACTCCTATTAGAGCGATATGCAAAAGAAATTGCGCCTCAACTTCAAAAAGATTTGGGGATGAAAAACGTAATGGAAGTGCCTAAGATTGAAAAAGTATGTGTGAATGTAGGTATGGGATCATACCTTCAAAGACTTGGGACGAAAGATTACAGCTTAGTAGAACAAACGCTGCTCCAAATTACAGGACGAAAACCTGTCCTGAGAAAAGCTCGACTTTCGGTGTCGAACTTTAAACTCAGAGAAGGGATGCCTGTGGGATTAAGTGTGACGCTTCGAAAAGACGAAGCTTACATCTTCCTGGATAAAATAATTAACATTGTGTTTCCTCGGGTGCGAGGCTTCCGTGGTATAAAACGAAACATCTTTGATAAAAGTGGAAACTGTTCCTTCGGTTTTGCTGATCACTCTGTATTTCCAGAGATCGATCTAGAAGATGCTCGAAAAGCTCACGGAGTCCAAGTAACCGTTGTTACAAATGCAAGAGAATCAGCCCATGCCGAAAAATTAATGGAAGCTATGGGTTTCCCTTTTATAAATAATAAGGCTAACAATTAATATTTAACTTTATGGTACGAAAAGCCCTCCTGATCAAACAACAAAAAATGCTCGCACGAGCTATGGCTAAACGTGAAGATGGTACTTACAACCAAAAAAAACACGCCACAAAGCCAAAAGACAAGTACAAAACTCGAGCCTACAATCGGTGTAAAGTCACCGGACGCTCTGGTGGATATATGCGAGATTTTGGAATCTCACGTTGTTTGTTCCGGGAATTGGCTGAGAAAGCTGAAATTCCAGGAGTTCGTAAGAGTAGCTGGTAAGCTGCTGTAACTCCAAAGCCGGTTAAGCCAGGCCAGGAGTTCACTCAATAATAAACTTAATGGCTTAAACATTTAAACACTTAAACGCTCAAAAATGGTAGACCCAATTGGTGACTTTCTAACTCGAATGCGTAATGCTCAGATGGCTGGGCAAGCAACCGTTGTAGCTCCTTACTCAAAACTAAAAGAGCAAATTGCAAAGGTAATGCTAAAAAATAAATTCTTGGACAACGTTGAGGTTGTGGAGAACGGGAACAAAAAAGATCTCAAAGTAACTTTGCCTGAGAAATCACTCACGCTAAAACGAGTGTCTCGACCAGGGCAAAGAATCTACTGCGGAAGCCAAGATATTCGAAAAGTGCTTAATGGTCTTGGAATCGCTATTGTTTCGACTTCAAAAGGAGTTATTACTGGGTACGAAGCAAGAAAGCTTGGCGTCGGAGGTGAAATTTTATGTGAAATCAGCTAACTATATAACTATTTAAAATGTCTAGAGTAGGTAATAAGCCAGTCGTTATCCCCGAAGGAGTAGAAGTACAATTGAGTGACAATGTGCTTACAGCCAAAGGGCCCAAAGGAGAACTGTCTCAAAGTTTTGAACCCGCATACGTGGAAGTCAAAATAGAAGGGAATGAAATTTTAGTTTCTCGAAAAAACGAAACGAAAGAGGCTAAATCTAGACATGGCCTATACCGAAGTTTATTTGAAAACATCGTAGTCGGAGTCAAGACAGGATTCTCTAAATCGCTTGAAGTTCGCGGGGTTGGATACCGAGTAAATCCAAAAGGAAAAGCTCTGGAATTCAATCTAGGATACTCTCATTCTATTACTTACGATCTACCAGAAGGCGTAGAAGTAAAATTTGATGAACAAAACCAAAATATCTTTACGCTCTCCGGAGCTGATAAACAGTTAGTGGGACAAACCGCCGCTAACATTCGAAAACTCAGAAAACCTGAACCTTACAAAGGAAAAGGTATCAGATACTCAGATGAACATGTAATTATTAAAGCTGGTAAATCTGCTAGCGCTGCTTAATTAAAATGAAATCTATTATAAAACAGGCACGACTAAAAGCACGAGCAAGGCGTACGCACGCTAAAGCTCGAATTGCCCAACGACCAAGACTCGTAGTATTCAGATCTGGTAAAGCTATTTACGCTCAGATTATAGATGATATTCAGAACAAAGTGCTCTGTGGAACCTCAAGCCTTAAAAGCAAAAAATCAGGGATTGAAGCTGCCGCTGAAGTAGGAAAAGCGCTTGCAGAAATGGCTAAAAAAGCCAAAGTCACTGAAGTCGCTTTTGACCGAAATGGTTATCAATATCACGGGCAAGTGAAAGCGCTCGCTGAAGCCGCTCGAGAAGGGGGTCTTAAATTTTAAACCGCTCAATAAACTAATTAAAAAATTCTATACTGCCGGTAGGCCAACTACCAACTAATAACTACCTACTACCAACTAATAAATGTCAGAAGAAAAAAATGACGCTCCCGTAACGCCTGAGATGGCGGCTCCAGAAGCCACAGAAAACACTGAAAGCACTGAAGCTGCACAAGCTCCAGCTCAAGGTGGTGATAAAGCTCAAAATGATGCCAAAGACGGTAAAAAAGATCGTCGAGATGGGAACCGTCGTGGACGAGGACGACGTGAAAACCGAGGAGACAGACAACCAAAAGAATTTGAAGAATCAATCATTCAGATTGACCGAGTAACCCGAGTAACCAAAGGAGGACGACAGCTTCGATTTCGAGTTTCTGTAATCATCGGAGATCAAAAAGGACGTGTTGGATTTGGAATTGGAAAGTCTTCTGAAGTAATGACTGGAGTACAAAAAGCGATTACTCAGGCTAAAAGAAACCTGATTACAGTACCCATCTTTGAAGACACGATTCCTCACAGTGTAACCGCTAAATTTAAATCTTCTAAAGTATTTTTGCTTCCAGCACCAGAAGGTAAAGGAGTAATTGCTGGAGGAGCCGTGCGTAAAGTTTTGGAACTGGCTGGTATTAAAAATGCCCTTTCTAAAATTCACGGATCACGAAACAAAATTAATACTACTTACGCCACTATTCAAGCCCTTCAAATGCTACAAAACAGAGCGCCACATAAAAGCGCTGAAGAGGCTGAAGACACCCCCAAAGAAGAAAAAGCCGAAGCTAAAGCCGCTGATAAAAAGCCAGCTAAAAAAGCTCCGGCTAAAAAAACGACTAAAAAGAAAGACGCTTAATCTAAATTATTCATTCTCATGAAAGTTCATCAAACCGCTCCGAATCTAAAAAAACCAGCTCGAAAAAGAAAAGGCCAAGGAAACGCTACAGGTAATGGTACCTATGGTGGTCGTGGTATGAATGGACAGAATGCACGAGCCGGAGGCGGTGTGCGACAAGGTTTTGAAGGAGGTCAAACCCCCTTGATCCAACGAATGCCAAAACGACGAGGATTTAAAAACCCAAACCGAGTAGAAACCCAAGCTGTTGATTTAGGGCAGATTGAAGCCGTATATAAAGACGGGGAAAGCGTAAACCTCGGTACTCTTATTGAAAAAGGGTTGGTCAATAATCCTAATAAAAAAGTAAAAATTCTCGCTTCAGGGGAACTGAGCAAAAAAGTAACCGTAGAAGGTGTTCCAGCGTCTAAAACAGCCGTAGCCGCTATTGAAAAAGCTGGCGGAAAATTTGTCGCTCCAAAAGTAGAAAAAGCCGAAGAAAAATAAGACTTATACTAAAGAACTAAATCAGAAACGCCTTCGGGCGTTTTTTTTATTTCGCAAAGAAGTATTGACATTTTTTCAAAAATATTTATTTAAAATATAATAAAAGAAACATCAAAAGAAAAAACCTTTAATCAACCTTTTGATGTTGTCTTTGATGCTTGGAATTGCGGCCTCAGTACAAATGGGAACTGTTAGTGTAGAAAACTACCATGCGGTTCACTCTAATGTGATACGTCGTTATAAGATCTATAAATCACGTAATATTACGCCTCAATCCACAAGCCGAACCTCAGTGGATCTAAAACCTAAAACGACTCAAAAAAAGAAGCCTTTGAATCTACCTTGGGACGGGCATTTTTCAGCCAAAAATTTTACAACCTCTACGGATAGAATTGATTTGGAGGGGATTAAGGGAGCTCTTAAAGCGTCAATCTTGATGCTACCGAAAAACCACACAGGAACTTTAAAAGAACTTGAAATCAGAAATGTAACACATGTATCAAGAGGGCTCGCTAACTCTAAAAAGATTATTCTCCATACCGATTCTGTAGAAACAGAGGCAGAGTTGAAGTCAGTGTTTGTCCATGAAATGGGGCACATTGTGGATTTAGGATATTTAAAGGGGCAAAATGGGAACGTTTCTACCTTTAAAGACGGGAGACGAGTTATTTATACGGATGATCCGAGTTTGATTTTTTATACCATTTCTTGGCAGGATGAAAAGACGCGTAAAAAAGGAACCCTCAGAAATGATTTTGTTTCCGGTTACGCTATGCAGAGTCCGTTTGAAGATTTTGCGGAGAGCTATATTTTTTATCGATTACACGGTGAAAAGTTTCGAAAAATTGCCAAAGAATCTGACGCCCTTGATCAGAAATACAACTTTATGAAATACCAGGTATTTGCCGGAGTGGAGTTTCAGAAAGAAAAAAATGGGAAGTTTCTTCACAACCTGATCTGGGATGCTACATTAGTAAAGTCTTAAAAAATTTGATGAAAATAAGTGGAGTACCAGTGGAAATAAAAGGCAATTTTATAAGGCCTATTCCAGATAAACCTTTAGATACAGTACCTGTCCCTACAAATGAGAAATCTGCTTTTGGAACATTTCAGTCTCTTCGTTTAGAGATATTGAATCATCCAAATTTTGAATTGGTTGCGAAGAAACTAAAGGTTGGTAATTCTGTCCCCACGACGTTGATGTTAAATTTTTTAGTGATGTTGGAGAAAGGATTCATACCTAACTCTAATCCTAACTCTGTACAGGCTCAGAACCAGTTAATTCGACTAAAAATAATTCTAACGCGATTTATCTGTAATGAAAATTCTTTTGAATTATCACAGGCTGAGATTGAGTTTTTAAAAACACTAACAACAGAAATTGGAATGCAGAATTTAGCTCAAAGTGGGGCTTGGTATGATTTTTGTAGCCAATTGTATAAAGGAAATCCAGTGGAAGTGGCTGATGAAATTTTGATTCAGGTTCGAATGCTTTTTTCTCTTCAGATAAGAGATAGGGTAGAAAAAACTCATTTGAGAATAAGTTTGGTTCAATGAAAAAATCTCACTGGAGAAAAACCTACAGAGACAAAGCGCACTTTTGGGCGAAGATTTTGGGAAAATGTCCAGGAGTAGAGGCTCTATTTTTATCAGGGAGTTTAGCCCAAGGGAAAGCAAAGCAATCATCGGATATAGACTTTTTTATTATTGCCAAACCAGGGCAAATCTGGACGGCGCGGTTTTGGACTTTTTCAATCCTTAAATTTTGTGGCCAAATTTCAACAGAGACACATCATTCAGGGAAAATCTGCCCCAATCATCTGATCACTTCAAACGCTCTAGAAATCGAAGAAAAAGACGCCTATAGTGCTCATCTTTTTAGTCATAATATCCCCCTTTGGGATCCTCAAAATATTTTTCCCCATTTTGCCGAAGCCAACACCTGGGTGTGGAAATACAAATATGAGTTTCCTCTGCAGATAGAAACGGGAGAGACTCCCAAATACGAAGCTCCAAAGGTGAAAAAATCATGGAGTGAAGGGTTTTTAAAATGGATTCAACAAAAGAAAGTTCAAAACAATCCAGATTTTAAAAGACCTGGAGCCAAAATAATTATGACCGATACTGAATTACGGTTTCACCCAGATCCCAAAAATCAGTACTGGAAAGAAATTAAAAGATAACGCCTAGTCTCGGGGGGCATTGCGAGGCAAAATTAATTTAAAGAAGTAATCTACTGCCGAAATAAAGAATTAGATTGCCATGCTCTTATGCACAATTTTTAACCCTCGCTCTCCATGACAAAGAGATAAATTTTTGTTATGGTTAAAATATGAAATATGCAATTACAATCCTGGCTACGGCCATAACGATTTTGCTTATGGATATTATCTGGCTCAAATACATTGCTGGGGGATTTTTTACCAAACATTTAGAAACAATTGGTCGGTTTAATGCAGATGGAACTTTCAATGTGGAATTAAAGGCCGCGGCTTTAGTCTACGTTACGATGATTGCGGCCATTATTGTGTTTGTAGTTCCGAGAGCTTCAAACAGCTTAGAAGCGGCAATGTATGGAGGTCTGATGGGATTAGTGCTCTATGCGGTGTTTGACGGGACGAATCTGGCCATCCTCAAAGACTGGTCTTGGAACTTCGCCGCGGTTGATATAGCGTGGGGGACTTTTCTTTGTGCGGTGACGGGACTGGTGGCGTGGAACGTCTTTCATTACTTTAGCCAGTAATGTTTTGGTTTTGGGCGGTTGTGTCAATGCTGGGATATGCCACCCAAAATGTGCTAATGGCTCGTTATGTCAGAAGTATGGATGTCTTGTCCGCTGGGTTTTATAGAAACCTTACTTTTGTGGTGAGTTTTTTACCCCTGCTTTATTTTGTCTCCACTGAAAAGTACCAAATGATGATCTCCTTTTTGCCACTGATTATACTGGCTGGTTTTCTGGGGGCGGCTTCCCAGTGGACTAGATTTTTGGCTTTAAGGTATTTCCCTATAGGGGTTTCGAGTAGTGGTATTATGGGATTTAACGTGGGTTTAGCCTGGCTTTTGGGGTGGTTTTATTTTGGAGAAGCTTTGAGTTTGCCAGTGTTATTTTCTTTAGTGTTGATTTTGGCAGGGAGTGTTACGTTATCGGCGACAAAACAGTGTATGCCACACCTTGAAAGTACTTCAGTCTTGAGGGGGGGGAGTCTTATTTTTGTTACTAGTTTATTGATCACCACAGCTTTTGTTATTGTGGCTAAGGTAAGTCGTGAAGTAGATCCGCTACTTACGGCTTATGTATGGGAGGTTTTGATTGCCCCAGCGGCTTTAATTTTTATTGGATTTAGGAAACTGGCTAGAGGCAATGGGTTAGAAAAAATTTCACTTAAAGTCTTTCATAAAATCTTTTGGTGTGTGGCCCCTACGGCTGTTGGTACAGCTGGATTTGCTTTAGCTGTAACGATGGGGCCAGTAGCGATAGTATCAGCTATATCGGCTACAGGAGTATTAGTAGCAACGTGGATGGCCGTCATTTTGTATCACGAAAAACTCCAAAAGATTCATTACATTGCTATGGGCATAACCGTACTAGGAGTCATTTGCTTGAAGTTACTCTCCAGCTAAAAAGAGGTCTTTATCAGTAATGTAGTTTGCTTCTCCAGGAAGATAGTGGGTAGAAGAGAAGCAGAGCATTACCGCGTCTTTAGAGAACTCATAAAATTCATGCCAACACCCTTTGTGCACCAGTAAGGCTTTACTGGGATGATCGAGTTGGATTTCTTCTTCGTTGTTGCCATTATGAACTTTGGCGGTGATCGTGCCTTTGGCCGCTACAAAAACTTCAGATTCTATTTTGTGAGCATGCCCCCCTCGAACGGCTTTTTCGTTCCCAGTTACTAAATACACTCGCTTGGTTTCAAACGGAAAATTTGCATCCAATTCAAAGGGAGTCAGGGTCCCACGTGAGTCTTCAAAGTGTGGGAAAGTGAGAATTTGGTATTTTTCAGACATATCATTGATACTTTAGTGTTCATTTTTTGATTGGTCAAAAAACGAAGCAAAAAAGACCGCCTTGAAAAGATTTTTGAAAAAAACAATCGATCAAATTCTATAAAGACCAAAGTCGCTTCGCTCCGAAATGCAGGCTCTTTTTAATGAATTATTCACGGGTTTTTTGGTTCAAAAATCTTCAGACGCGAAAATGAGGAATAGAATTAATTATTGAGATACTGGTTGTGAGTTTTCTTTAAATCTGCATTGGCCACATGGGTATAGATCTGTGTGGTGGAAATATTAGAGTGGCCGAGCATTTCTTGGACAGACCTGATGTCAGCTCCATTCCGAAGTAAGGTTGTGGCAAAAGTATGTCTTAGTTTGTGGGGGGTAACAGGCTTGGTAATACCACACTTTCGGCCTCTATTGCGGATCATAATTTCTATAGCGGTACGACTAAGACGGCGAGATTCACCATGATTTTCAAATTCATCTTTTCGTGTTCTTGCATTGATAAAAAACGGTCTAAAATTGTCATTCCGGAGGTCTAGATAGCTCTGGAGAATACGAGTGCAAAGGTCGGTCAAATACACAGTTCGGACTTTGTTGCCTTTCCCTATAATCGAAAATTCTTTGGTTTTCAGGTTTACGTGTTCGAGGTTGAGCGCACAGAGCTCAGATATCCGTAAACCGGTGGAAAAGAGCATTTCTACAAGCCCTCTATCACGAGCATCTATGAAAGCGTTTTTGCCTTCACGGTAGTTTCTGAGCGTATCAAGCTCGTCGAGAGTTAGCCCAGAGACATCACTGGGGTTGGTTTTGAGCAGTTCAATTTTTTCTGGATTCATGATGGGATCATCCAGTTCTCGTTTGATGGCAAACTTTAAAAAACTCCGAAGGGGAATCAGGTAAATATTTCTCGTCTTTGAAGAGAGTGGCTGTCCTTTGCGGTTGGTCTTTTGAAACACAAAGTCCTGGTAATCATCTACCGTATGCAGATTTAGGTCTTTTATATGCGCTTTTTCCCCCATAACTTCAACCAAAAACCCCAAACTCTTGCTATAGTTTCGGAGCGTATAAGGAGAACTATTTTTTACGTTTTTGAGGTAACGCAAATATTTTTCAATGCCTTGGGTTATAAGCATACAAAGATTATATTGTGTTAAGTTAATTGAAGCTAGAAAATTAAAGAATGATATCAAATTTTCTGTTGATGAAATTATCTCAGTGTAGGTTGAGAGCTAGAGTTAATGCATCATTTTAGTCACGTTTTGGACTTCTTCTTTAGATCCTAAAAAGACGGGACTGGTTTGATGATAGTGTTCCACTTTAGTATCCAAGATATCTGTTCCTTCTTGATCTTGTCCAATGCCACCGGCTTCTTTCATGATGAAGCTCATCGGAGCACATTCAAACAGCAACCTTAGTTTGCCACTTTCATGTTTAGAATCTCTTGGATAGCTAAAGACGCCCTGTCCTTTGCATAAAATATGATTAATATCTGGTACCATACCTCCAGAGTAGCGTAGCTTTCGTTGTTGACTGAGCCAGAAATCTACCACGGCTTTATACTTAGGGTCTTCGCCATAAGCCCTAAGGTTGCCTGGGGCAAAATATTTTGTATGGGGCTCAATCTGAATATCTGACTGGGTCAAAATAAACTCTCCTACATCATTGAGTTCAAATTCATGTGTTCCTTTGTCTTTGAGTGCGATAATCAGAGTGATCCGTGGTCCATAAACAGCAAAGCAGGCAGCAACCATGTTATCGCCCACACGGTGCCCCAAAAGCTCAGGTTTTTCCCAAATTCCAAAGATAGAGCCAATAGAGAGATTGGCATCCACTAGTGAACTTCCGTCTAATGGGTCATAGGCCACAAAGTAGTTTCCTCTATGCGCTTCGTATTCAATACAGGTTTCTTGTTCTTCACTGGCAATAACTTTAGCGAGTTGAGATTTTTCTAGCTCGGTTGAAATGATTTTATCAGCCAGTACGTCCATAGCCATTTGATCTTCGCCAAAGGTATTTTGGGTGGCAATTTTTTCAGTATTTCCGGCTCGGATAGAGAAGTTAATGTATTTAACGCTTCTGGCTACGTGGTAGAGCAAACTACGAACGTCCCATTCCGCACCGCGTTCCCGAAGAAAATGATTGAAAGAAAGCATGGATCAAATAGATTTGTGAGTAATTTTAGATTATATTTTTTGAGCTAAAAATAAACTTTTTTAAATGAAATACTGGTTGTTTAAGTCGGAGCCTAGTTGTTATTCAATAGACGATTTAAAACGCGATAAAGTGGAACACTGGGATGGAGTACGAAACTACCAAGCCCGAAATATGCTCAGAGATGAATGCGGGGTAGGGGATTTAATAATTTATTACCACTCTAGCTGTAAAGTGCCCGCCGCTGTAGGCATAGCTGAAGTGGTGACAAATGGGTATCCAGATCATACGGCTTTTGACCCAAATTCCGCCCATCCAGATTTATCTTCTGATCCCGAAAATCCACGGTGGTATATGGTAGACGTAAAGTTTGTGTCTAAGTTTGCCCGTCCTGTTAGCCTCAAAGCCATGAAAGACAGGGCAGAATTAGCTGATATGCGGTTGCTACAAAGAGGGAATAGATTGAGCTTGTTTCCCATAGAAAAAGCCCATTTTGAGCTGATTAAACATTTGGGGAGGGCATAAAAAAAGCGCCAGATGGCGCTTTTTATTTAATTCAGTATTTTGAGGGATTATTCCCCTAGTTTTTCGTTTTTGAATACGAGTCCGTGATATACCCATACTTTGATCCCGATCATCCCGTACATGGTAGGAGCTTCGGCTGTAGCGTAATCAATGTTAGCTCGCAGGGTATGGAGTGGCACGGTTCCATGGTTGTAGGTTTCTTTTCGGGCAATGTCTACTCCGTTGAGACGTCCAGAAACAATTACTTTTACCCCTTTTACTCCAGAATCTTTAGCTTTATCAACGGCCATTTTTACGACTCGTCGGTACGGGAAACGTCGACTGATTTGGTCGGCGATATTATCGGCAATAAGCTGAGCGTTAGCTTCTGGTTTTCGGATTTCTTGTACATTGGCTTCAAAGATTTCACCAAAGGTAGCTTTAAGATCTTTTGAGAGTTGTTGGATTTCTTCTCCACCTCGTCCTACGATCATTCCTGGTTTAGCGGCGTGAAGGACAACACTAATTTTTCCAGCACTTCTAATGATTTCAATCTTAGAAACACCAGCGTTTTTGTAACGCTTTTTGAGGTATTTTTTGATCTCTAGATCTTGTAGAAATTTATCTTGGTAATCTCGTTTTGCGTACCATCGAGAATTCCAGGTACGAGTGATTCCAATACGAAGCGAATGCGGTGAAACTTTTTTTCCCATTAGGCTTTTTTAGGTTCTAGAGTAATAGAAATATTAGAAGTAGGTTTTTGGATTGGTAGAGCTCTTCCTCGAGCTGAAGGTTGGTATCTTTTGTAGGCAGGACCTTTATTTATAATGATTTCCTTAATCACTAAGTTTTCTCTTTTTTGATTATCATTGTTTTCAGCATTAGCTACGGCTGAAGTCAGTACTTTGAACAGTACTTGCGCCGCTTTTTTGGGGGTAAATCGAAGAATATCAAGGGATTCTTCCGCGTTTTTTCCACGAATGAGTCCAGCCACAATATTGGCTTTCCTTGGGGATATCTGAATTCGTCTGAGATGTGCTTTCATTTAAGTTTTAGTTGGACTGATTTTTAATTATTTAGCGAGTTTTCCTCCATGAGCTCGGAACCGTCTGGTTGGAGCAAATTCTCCGAGTTTATGACCTACCATGAATTCTGTACAGAATACGGGGATATGTTCCTTCCCATTGTGAACACCGAAAGTGTGACCAATAAATTCAGGAGAAATAGTAGATTTTCTAGACCAAGTTTTAATCACTCGTTTTTGTCCAGAAGCGTCCATCTCCTTAATTTTTTTAAGAAGAATTGGATCAATATACGGGCCTTTTTTTGCGGAACGGGTCATGAATGTAAATTAATTAATTATTTCTTTTTGGCTCTGTGACGAGAGACAATAATAAGTTTATCACTGTTTTTATGTCGTGCTCGGGTTTTAACGCCTAGAGCGTGAGCACCCCATGGTGTTTTTGGGTATTTCATCCCGATAGGAGAACCTCCTTCACCCCCTCCATGTGGATGGTCATTCGGGTTCATGGCTTTACCACGAACGGTAGGTTTACGACCAGCATTTCTTACTCTTCCAGCTTTACCAATTCGCTGTTGGTTGTGTTCTTCGTTAGAGACAATACCAATAGTGGCAAAGTTGGTTTTTTCAACGTATCTAATTTCTCCAGAAGGGAGTTGTACTTGCGCTTTTTCTCCGTCCAGAGAAACGAGGGTCGCATATTGACCAGCCGCACGTACGACTTGTCCGCCTTTGTTTGGAGTAATTTCTACGTTGTGGATACTGTATCCTACGGGAATGCTCTGAAGTTGCATTCGGTTTCCTTCTTTAATCTTAGCTTTAGTATCTGTAACGGTCTCATCTCCTACTTTGGCGTTTTTATGAGCCAGAATATACCTTTTGTCACCATCCTTGTAGTGGACAAGTGCGATAAAACACGTTCGTTTTGGATCGTATTCAAGAGCAGCGATCTTCCCTGGGATTCCCAGTTTTTCAGTTCCGCTAAAGTCTACTTTTCTCCAGTGAGAGCGAGTACCACCCCCTCGGTGTCGAATGGTAATAGTTCCTTTAGATCTACCAGCTAGTTTTTTACTCTTTTTGAGAAGCGCTTTGTTGGTAGGTTTTTTGGCTGTGACCTGAGCATTATCAGTATAGCTCGTGTCTCTTTGTCCATTCGTAGTCGGTTTTCGATTTACAATAGCCATTATTTCATATCATTAAAGTTGAGAGTGCTCCCAGACTTGAGCGTTACAGTTGCTTTTTTGTAAGCCGCTCGTTTTTCAATAAGTCTTCCACGTCCAACCATTCTTTCTTTTGGTCGAGCGTTAGTGATGTTTACCGCTACGATGTCTACACCGTAGAAATGTTCTACGGCCATCTTAACATCTTTTTTATTAGCTTCTGGGTGTACTTGGAAAGTATATTTCCCAGGCGCAGCCACCGTTTTTTCTGTGACGATTGGAGCGATAAGAACGTTATCTGTACGGATCATGATTAGTTACTTTTAGATAAGAAAGTTTGTTCTACTACTTCAAGGGAATCCTCTAGGAAGATTACTTGGTCAGCGAGCAATACATCGTATGGGTTTAGGTAAGAAGCTAGAATTGTGCTTACCCCTGGAATATTGTTACAAGATTTTTCAAAGTTCTCGTCTTTAGCTCCAAGGACGAAAAGATGTTTTTTACCTTCTGGAAGTTTTCCCAGTAGTGAAACCATCGTTTTAGTTTTTGGAGTTTCAAGTTTAAGATTTTGCAGTACTGATACTTTTTCATCTTTTACTTGAGATGAGAGCGAAGCAAAGAGGGCCGCTCTTCGTTCTTTTTTGGGCATAGACTTCTCAAAGTGAGCGGTGTTTCGTGGACCATGAGTGACCCCACCACCCCGAAGGATGTTTGTGCTTCGAGCGCCTCTACGGGCGTTCCCTGTCCCTTTTTGTCGAAAGAGTTTTTTAGTAGAATAGGCGACTTCTCCTCGAGTCTTAGTATGAGCGATAGGATTTCTTCGGTTGGCGAGTCTCATAACAATCGCACGATGCATAAGATCGGCATTGATTTTGGCACCAAAGATTGCGTCAGACACGTCCTTGCTTCCTTTTTTACTTCCGTCAGCCGCGTATAGGTTAACTTTCATGAGATTAGTCTGCGCGAATAAATACAAAACTATTTTTAGCTCCAGGAACAGCCCCTTTTAGAGCAATCAGATTATTTTTTGAGTCAATGTGAATCACTTTTACTCCTCGGAGAGTTACTTGATCACTTCCATAATGCCCCGGAAGTTTTTTCCCTTTGTTTACTCGGGCTGGTTTAGCACAAGTACCAATAGATCCAGGTTCACGATGATGATGAGAACCATGAGTTTCAGGCCCTCGAGAAAAGTTGTGTCGTTTAATGACTCCGGCAAAACCACGCCCTTTAGAGGTTCCAGTGATTTTAACGGTTTCCACGCCTTCAAGTTGAGCGACCGTCATTTTGTCTCCCTTTTTGCAGGCTTGAGTGTCATCAAGTTGTAGTTCTTGAATGTGTTTATAGTTCTTGTTCGTGTTCTTTCTTTGTTTCGTACGAGGAAAACCAGCAAGTACCGCCGCACTGTATCCATCACGGTCTTGAGTTTTTACTTGAAGCACGGTGTTTTCAGGCGCTTCGAGTAGTGTCACAGGTGTTACTTTCCCAGATTCTGGGCAAATCACTCGAGACATTCCGACTTTTCGGGCAATAATTCCTTTCATGGTTTAAATCTTATTTTATGAGGGGATGTGTGAGAGGTTGTAAAGGTTCCAACATCACGCCTCGGAAATTCAATTGATTTTGTATAATTTAGGCGGTGAGCATTTTAATTTCTACGTCTACTCCGCCAGGAAGGCTTAGATTTTGTAACGATTCGATCGTTTTTGGTGTAGGTTCTTTAATATCAATGAGCCGTTTATGAGTACGAATTTCGTACTGATCACGAGCGTCTTTATTAACAAAAAATGATCGATTCACTGTGTATTTCTTAATTTTAGTAGGCAACGGAATCGGGCCAGAAACAATAGAACCGTTTCTTTCAGCCGTTTCTACAATTGACTTAGCGGCTTCATCAATGATGGTGTAATCGAATGATCTAACGATAATTCTTACACGAGAAACTGTAGTTTCTTTAGTTTTTGCCGAATTCTTGGTAGTTGATTTTGTTGCCATGTGCCTATACAAAAGAGCCAGCGGAATATAGGTTTCCGGTCTTTACTGTCAAATCTTTTTTATGTAAAAACACTGAAAAATGCCGAACTTTGGCGTTGCCCTAAAAGTTTCCTCAAACGCCTATGCTAAACTATAGGCTTATCTGCGGTACTTTTGGGCGCCTTAAATTTCTTGTTTTTGAGTGTTTTTACTGCAAAAAGTACTCTATTTCATTTTTTGTTTTTTCTACAAAAGTGTGTTATAATGCAGGGTGATTAATTTTTAAAACCATGGCCGACGAAAACCAAAACCAAAATAACGCTGAAGCTCCTCAGCCAAATGAAAGAGAGCAAGAAAAAGAACAGATCAAAGCCGCCATCGAAGATTCAAAAAAAACGAAACAGCAAGAAATAACCGAAATTGTCCGATATCCAGCTCTAAAGATGGTTATCCGATTTGCTAAAATGGCCGGAATCATCCTTCTTGTATTTTTCTGGATCGTAGCGATTGTTCAGCTTTTTGTAGCTGAAACTTGGGGGGAAGCTATCTTTTACTTCTTTATCTGTTTTATGTTCGGGATCCTTCACTTTATATTGGGGTGGTTCCTAGGGGATTATGTTCAACTTCAGATTGATATTGAAGAAAATACCCGAAATAAATAAACCCTTTTTAAAACCAATAACTTAAAAACCATGTCAGACGAAAACCAAAACGAAAATACTGCACCAGCTGCAGATCAAAAAGCTGAAGAAAAGGCTCAAGTAGAAAAGGCGATTAATGAATCGCGAAAAACTACAGAACAAGAGCTGGCCGAGATTGTAAGGTATCCAGCCCTTAAATTTATTATCCGATTCGCCAAAGTAATGGCTATTACTTTCGCTATCCTTTTTGTGATCATCGCCATTGTGATGTTCATTAGCGGATGGTTCCTCGAAGGGTTAGTAAACTTTATTCTTTTTCTCTCTATTGGCGTTGTGCTTTCAGCACTTACTTGGTGTTTTGGAGACTTCTTCCAATTGCTCATCGATATTGAAGAGAATGGCCGGAAAAACATAAAAAAGTAATTTATCAATTTGGAGGGGGAGGCTTTTTCGGGCTTCCCTCTTTTTTACAATGCAAGAAGCAACGGAGCAGAGTGGTTTTGAGATTCCTGAGTCGATTAATGAAAACTCAGTGGCTCTTTTTATGGCTGAACATCCAGATTTGCACTCGGGAGTTCCACTTAATATAACTAAAGGAATCGCCTTTTTTTTAGTAAAAAAAGACTATTTGAATTCAGAAAATTTTTTAGCCGTTACTGCTAGAGCTGTGAAGCTTATCAATACTTTATATTCTTTGATAGGAGAGGACTACTTTAAGTCTAATGTCTTTAGGTATGTTACTGATCGTGAGAACCCATTTGAGGTCTTGGACAGTATTAAAAGTAATGCGCAGTTCTGGGTTGATATTTATGGGCCGGATTTTTTTAAACGTTATAGTCCTCGTTCAAAAGAGCGAAAAACGCAACTAAGAGCTGATATTGATGATGATTTTTATTTATCGGCTAAAGGGGGTAACGGTGTGACTAATTTTGGCTTAGATTTGGCTATTGGGGTAAAGTCTCATAAAGTGGCTCCTAATATTCCGAAAGGGGAGATTTGGCGAATGGGGATGGATACTGAGGTAGTTGAGGATGAACGAATCTTAAGAGTGATTCAGAGTGGATCAGGCGTTCGCCAATCAGCCAAAGGGTTCGAAGATAAGTCGAAAATGTTTGATAAGTTTAAGAAGCGCTACAAGATTACGCCGCAACGATTATTGGCTTTAATGTCACTGTATGTTGGACATGATTTGGGATTTGAGCGTGCCCGATCGGTAACACTTTATGGTATTCGGCAAAAGCGTTTAAATTTGACTCAAGGAAGTTGGATTAACTTTGACTATGATGGCCTATTTGGGGGTGTTGGATTTCAGAAAACTGACAGTCTTATTTGGAGGGAAACCAACGTTGGTAAGGGATTTTATGATGGCTTAACTGGCAGAGATGGTAGTTGTTCAGGGCTACAGATACATGAAGTTAAGGCTTTAGATTTAGCCATCAGATCTTTTAATGAATTAAGAGATGTTCTAGATGAAACCCATAGAAATCCAATTAGGCTATGTGAAGATGACACCCGAGAGTCTGTGGCAGAGGCGATGAAAGCTTTTGCGAAAATTCATAGAAAATAAAAAGACCGCCAACTTGGCGGTCTTTTTTTATAGTTAAGCGGTCTAAGAACTACTTAAGAATTTTAGTTGCTACTCCGGCTCCTACAGTTCGACCTCCTTCTCGGATGGCGAATCGAGTTCCTTCGTTAAGGGCAATAGCTTTTCCAAGTGTTACTTTGAATTTAGCGTTGTCCCCAGGCATAACCATTTCAACTCCGTCTGGAAGGTGAATTTCACCAGTCACATCCGTAGTTCGGATAAAGAATTGAGGTTTGTAGCCTTTGAAGAATGGAGTGTGTCGTCCTCCTTCTTCTTTTTTAAGTACGTATACTTCAGCTTCAAATTCAGTATGTGGTGTGATAGTTCCAGGTTTAGCCAGTACTTGTCCACGTTCAATATCTTCTCGTTCAACCCCTCGTAGTAGAAGACCGGCATTATCTCCAGCTTCTCCTTGGTCTAGAAGTTTTCGGAACATTTCTACTCCAGTAACAGTCGTAGAGGTAGTGTCTTTAAGTCCTACAATTTCAATAGTATCACCCACTTTAATGATTCCTTGTTCAATACGTCCAGTAGCCACGGTACCTCGTCCTTTAATAGAGAATACATCTTCAACTGGCATAAGGAAGTCTTTATCAGTGTCTCGTTTTGGTTCTGGAATTTCAGAATCAAGAGCATCTAGAAGTTCTTTAACTTTGTCTCCCCATTCGCCTCCTGGTTCTTCAAGTGCTTTAAGGGCAGATCCATGAACGATGATAGCGTTATCACCATCGTATTCTCGTTTAGAAAGTTCTTCTCGAATTTCCATTTCAACCAGTTCGATCATTTCAGCGTCATCAACCATGTCACATTTGTTCAGGAAGACCACGATTTTTTCTACCCCTACTTGCCGAGCCAGAAGGATGTGTTCTTTAGTTTGCGGCATTGGACCATCAGTCGCAGCACACACAAGGATGGCTCCGTCCATTTGGGCGGCACCCGTAATCATGTTTTTAACGTAATCGGCATGACCAGGACAATCTACATGAGCGTAGTGACGTCCTTCGGTTTCATACTCTTGATGAGAAGTAGCAATAGTAATACCTCGAGCTTTTTCTTCTGGAGCGTTATCAATTTGATCGAAAGCTACAGATTTGTTACCCGGAAGGTCTGGATAACGATTGTGAGCTACAGCTGTAATAGCGGCAGTCAAAGTTGTTTTACCGTGATCCACGTGACCGATAGTTCCCACGTTCACGTGCGGTTTGGTTCTTTGGTAAGCATCTGACATTTTAGATGTGGGTTAAGAGAAATAAATAAAATGTAAAATAAAGATGATTTTAACGGGCCGATTCTAAAAATGGGCAGGGTTTTGTCAAAGTTTTTTTTGAGCCTAACCATTATAGTAAATAGTCGGGCAGTTCCAAGATATTATTGAGTACTTTTTTGCTTTTCGAAAAATCTTGGCTTTGAGTCAGTTCTGTAGGGATGACCCAACACTCAATTCCAGCTTTAGTGGCCGCCTCTAAACCTCTGGCAGAATCCTCAATAACTAAGGCTTCTTCAGGCTTTACTCCAGCTTTTTGCAATGCGAGCAGATAAGGTTCTGGGTCTGGTTTGGTATGCTTAACATCTGCTTGATCTACTACAAAATCAATATAATTGAGGCATTGGGTTTGGGCGTGAATGAGCTGAAAGTGCTCCCGTTCAGACCCCGTGACAATTCCAAGAGTGTATTTTTGAGACTGATGAAGTTGTTTGAGTATATCTTCAGCTCCAGGAAGGCTTTTGAGTTGGGTTCTAATAAAACGGCTATAAAGATCATCCCTCTTTTTTCTCAGGGATGGAGCGGCTGATGTATCGGCTCCTTGCTGGGTTAAAAACCCCGCTATTCCAGTACAGTGTGACATAAAATGTTGAGCGTAATCCTTTCTGGTAAAATCAAATCCCTGTTCGGCGAGAGCGTCTTGGGTGGCCTTGCAATAAAGCTCTTCGGTATCAACCAAGATTCCATCGTTATCAAAGAAAATAGCTTTCTTATTCATTTAGCGGGGTTATAGTGATGGTTTTTTCAATGTAAGCAACGAGATCATCTACCGCTCTTTCAAGATCAAATTCATTCGCATAAAATCGAATAGTATAATCGCCTGGAGTCGTATAGGTATGGCTTCCTAGTGGGATGATAGTAGATTTTAGCCTGCAGCCTTCTTTGGAGATATCGGCTTGAGCGTAGTCGTCTCTCGTATTTTTAGAGTTATCACCCCAATCAACTTTGTATTTTAGACAGGTGGGATGGTACGCATTATAAAAAAGCTCAATGGTGTTTTTGCCTTTAGATTTAAAGGTAAATCGATCATTGATACTGGGGGTTTCGATTTTTCCAATCAGTGCAAACCAATCACTTTCATCTGAGCTGAGAATTTTGTTTTGAGAAATAAGATCCACAACAATTTTGAAATCATTTTTGTTCTTGAGAAGTTTTTCCAGGTAGAGGGGTTTATTGAGATTTCCTAAAAGCCTAGTGCGAACCTCTCCCTCGTAAGAAACAGGATGAGTTTGTCTCAGGATGACATCGCTATCTCGGTTTATAAGTTTGATTTCTACCCGGGAAGGGCGCAGGGTTTTTACGTGCATCACTATTTCTGGAAAAGACTCATAGCCGTAAACGGATTTAAAATCTTGGGTCTCGAGGGTGACCTCGGAGGTGCCATCGCCATCGGTTCCGGGTAAAACCAAGACACTCTCTTGACCTTTCCAATCGATAACAGGGCTCTTTGTTGCGTCTGGATGCCAGAGTTTAGCGGTGACTAGATACGTTCCAGAAGTGTTGTAAGTATGGGAAAGATTTAAGGCACAAGAATCTCCATCCTCCCAGTGCCCTTTGGAACCATCTCCCCAATCAATCATAAAGCCACAGCCAAACAAGGGGTGGACTGAGCCTTCTCTTAAATTGGTAAGTTCTGTTGGCCCGGTGACACTTACTGAGATTGGAGCGGTGCCACCTTTATCACTGAGTTGGAGGACTTTCGCACTCAGCGGAATTGGATCGGCTTTAGAGGTCTCAGGAGGCGTTTTTTTAGGAGTGGATTTGGGTTGAGAACGAACTTCTTCTGGGGGAGCAGAAGTTGTTTCAGGCTCAGTTTTGATTGGTTGTGTTTGAGATAATTCTAGTTTGGGGGAAGGCTTAGGGCCTTCCGGTGGATGTAAAAAATCAATCACTTTAAAAAAGTAAAGTCCCACCCCTATCAGAGCGCAGAGCACAAAGCCAAGAAGAAATCCTTTCATTTTTGTTTGTGCTTATTGTACCAGAAATAAATTTAGTACTTTATTTTTTTGTATTGTTTTAATAATTCATGAGTAAGTTTAGGGTCTTGTGGGTTCCCTAAACGAAGCGAATTCAATATTTTAAGGGGTTTTGCGTAAGGGGAAGCATTCCCCTTACGAATGTTTACTCCCACTCAATAGTGCCTGGAGGTTTAGAAGTAACGTCTAAAAATACGGCAGAAACCTCATCATCTTCTAAGATTTCAGTGGACACTTGTTCAAAAAATTCCCAAGGAAGTTTCCCCACACTGGCACTCATCGCATCAATAGAGTCAATAGGCCTGAGGATGATAGATTCTTTACCGCTGTGGTTAAAGTTTATGGGCGCCAATACTACTGGAAATTGCCAGACGTCATTGTAGAGACCCATGGATTGCAGTTTAGAAGTCACAATATGATCAGCCCTTTGGAGTCGAGCCACCCTGGTTTCGTCTACAAAAGACTTTTCAACATTCATGACCTTAATAGAACCTTCGTAGTTTTTTCCCAGTAGTTTCACGCACCGGTTAATTTCGGTGTAGTGATTGATGAGTTTGGTAGAGAGGTTCTCTAGTTTAGAAATATCGGTGTCCTGAACCGTCAATAATCCTGGATGGCGGTAGGTTCGAAAATCTCCCTGAACCCCTACTGATTTTAGTGGTAAAACCTGGAATGGTTTTTGGCTGGTCTGCAGGGTGAAGGCTTCTACCTTTGGAGCATTGATTTCCTCTATGTTTTCTCCTGCACATAAAATTCTTACTCCCAATCCAGGGCCTGGGAAGGGATGCCTCCAGACGAGTTCATGAGGCAGTCCCATAAGTTCTCCAAGAGCTCGAACTTCATCTTTATAGAGATCAGAAAGAGGTTCTATGACTTTACCTTCATCGATAAGTTTTTGGATTTCAGGGACCCGGTTGTGATGCGTTTTAATCTTGGCAGAATTTTTGGTGCCGCCCGTTTCTATCGTATCGGGATAGATAGTTCCTTGAGCTAAAAGCCACTCTGTTTGAGGAATTTCGGCGTTATCGTCTGCGGTACTCCCTCGCCCTATTGATTCATAGGGCTCAGTCTGTTCCTCGTCGCTGCCTTGAACTTCACTCAAACCTAGGGCTTTTCCGTGCTGCGCGAAAAAGTTTCGTTGGACCTCTAAAAAAGTATTTCCAATGATTTCTCGTTTAGCTTCTGGATCGTACATATCCTTGAGATTACCGAGGAATCTGTCTGACTCTCGCATAACGGTGAGGTTGGCCCCGATGTCGGTAAGGGCTTTCTCTACATATTCAACTTCGTCTTGTCGCAGGAGGCCGGTATCTACAAAGAGACCTTGGACTTTGTCGGCCCCCAAAATTTTAGAAAGTAAGGCAAAAGCAACGGTTGAGTCCACTCCGCCAGAAACAAAGAGGACAATGTGTTTATCACCAATTTGTTTTTTGAGTTTGGCTTGATGGGCTTCATAAAACTTTTCAATGGTCCAGTCACCGCTGACTTGGCAGATATCCAGAAAATTTTGGAGGATTAGGTGACCGTATTCTGAATGGGTTACCTCTGGATGAAACTGAATTCCAAAAAGGTTTTTGGTAGGATGCCACACAGCGGCGTTAGGGCAGAGATCTGTATCTCCACAACCTTCAAACCCGGCTCCTATTTCGGATACTTCATCTCCGTGGCTCATCCAGAAGGTAGAGGTCGTGGGAATATTTTTAAAAAGAGGGCATTGGCCGTTATGAGTGAGTTCAGCTCGTCCAAATTCTTTTCCAGAGTCTTTGCCAGGAACTACTTTTCCACCGGTGGCTTGGTTGAGGAACTGGTGTCCATAACAGATACCAAGAACCGGTTTGCCCAGTTCAAAAATAGCCCGATCGCATGAAGCACTCCCTTCATCATATACACTTTGTGGTCCTCCAGAGAGGATGATGCCCTTAATGAGATCATCTTGGAAAAACGCTAAATCCACTTCATCGGGCTGATGAATTTCTGCCAGGACATTTTCTCTTCGTATCCGGCTAGCAATCAGGTGAGCGTATTGTCCGCCAAAATCGAGAATGATGATCTTTTCGTTCATGGGTTGATGGTAAAGATTTTTTCAAATTTGGAAATACGGAGTTTGTACTTTAGAACTCTGAATCATGCCTGAAAGGGGAACGAGTATTGAGCGTAGATTTTTAAAAATCTGGCAAGTTGACCGGATAATCAAGAGTACAGGTTAAACTTTTTTATACTGCATCCACAAGTCATTGCCTAAATTTTGAGTTTCAGTTAATTCGAAACTTTTCAAATCTAATTCTTTGCTAAAAGTGGGTTTTTTATCATTTCCTAAAAAGAGAGGTGCGGTAAAGATTTGGATTTCATCAACGATTCCTAAATTTAGAAGTTTGGTATTCATTGCTCCTCCACATTCGGTCATGAGAGAGTCTCTATTTTTTTCGATGCAATAGGGGATGAGTTCCTCCACATTATCGACTCGATGAATGGCTCTTCCTGGAAGCGCAAAAATTTTGGCTTCTTGTGGTATTTCACTTTTTCCTAAAATAATAATTTCTCCGTCAGAGGCGGGGTGGCTTAATGTTTTCTCGAGCCTACAGTTAAGGCATGGGTCATCTTTTCTTATAGTTTCGGTTGTAGTTAAAATTGCCGAATATGCGGCTCGCATCTGGTGCACTTTTTGCCGCGAAATTTCATTCGTGATGTATTGTGTGTCACTGGTGATTTTTCCATCCAAGCTCTGGGCTATTTTGAGCGTGATGTATGGTTTTTTCTGGGTAATCCAGGTTTCAAAAAAAGGATTAAGCCCTTCACAGTCTTTATTTGGGAGGAGCTCAATATCAAGGCCTTTGGCTTTAAGTTTTTTTATATTTTCACCTTTGAAATGCGGATCTATCGATCCTACCCATACTTTTTTTGGCTGCATTTTAACAATCAAATCACTGCAGCTTGGGGTTTTTTTCCCGTGAAAGTGATCACAGGGTTCTAGGGTAATAAACATCTCTAAATCTTGAGTTGTAGTATCCAAATGTTCATAGGCCATTCTTTCCGCGTGATCTTGCCCAAAAGCTACATGCACTCCCTGAGACACAACCTGCCCGTGACTGGTCAAAATACAGCCGACTCTTGGGTTAGGGGCGGTTCTATGTGGATCAATTTGAGCGGCTAGTTGTGCGGCTTTGGTGAGGAAGTCTTGAGGGTTCATGTGAGGTGCTGTTAAAATCGCACTGTCTGAGCATCAATCCGGTTAAAATTTGGCTGACCTTTGAGTTTCACATAGAGCGTAATATTGACGTTGCCTCGAGTTGTTCCTTTGGCAACAAAGACTTGTTTGTATTTGGTGATATCAGTCCATTTTTCATCCAGTAATATTTTTTCTGGTTGACTAATAACCACCTGTGCGGCTTCAACGGTTTCAGGTTTAGGGAACACCATTTCTACCGACAAGGTTCTGAATTGTTTATCTACCTTCAAAATACTTGGGTTTTTAGCCTCAATAAGGCCTTCACGAGTAATCTGAATCGGAATAGATTTTTCGCTCAAATTGTCATGAATATCCCAAGCGCGGATCATGAGGAAGGTTCGTCCCATGCGTTCGGGAGCCTCAAAGTTTCTCGTAAATGGAGCTTGAGTGTTGGTTCCTAAGCTCTGGTTATTTACAAAAAATTCGGCTTTGCTGACCCGAGATTGATGGTCTTTGATATCGGCTAAAATTTGAATATTGGAATTAATCGGAATATTTTGATTGGCTAGTGGACCGAGGAAAATGATTTCTGGCCCCGCCGTATCTTGCTCTACATTTACTCGTACCTCATCTTCTCCGGCGGCGAGATTGGCCGAAATAGCCACGGCTCGAATAGTATGGCTAGAACCCAAATCCGTGTCTTCTGGAATACTAAATCTTCCAGTGAATGGAGGCTTTTGGGCTCGGTAAATGAGTTCATCGTCAAAGTAGTATTCTACGACCTGAATGTTTTGTGGATGATAGTTGATTTGAACTTCAACTTCCCCTGGGGTAATGGTATTTCTTGGACTCAAAATAGAGACTTCTGGCGGGTTGGCTTTGGTTTCAAATTGACTCCAATCAATAGTCCCTTCACGTTTCATCATGTTTCTCAGTTTTCGCTGCATAAAGGGAGGCAGGTCTTTGAAATAACTTTCGGTCAGGTCGTTCATTGGATCTTTAGAATTTTCTGCATCATCTTCGTCTTTTGGCGTGTCCATTTCTACCCCGAGAGTGGCAAAGAAAAGTGGATGTTCTTGAATCCATTTTTCTACGGGTTCAATCCAATTTGGCAGGTCTGGGCGAAGTGAAGTAAGGGAGAGTATAGGGAGTGTTTTTTTGGCAAAGGCCGGTGTACGAAAATCCGCCTTTTCCCCATTAAAGATATTAATAGTTTTTACGGCTACCGAATCATCGAGTTCTGTAGGCTGGTTAAAGCTGGCAAAGTATTCTGTGACTTTGAGGTTTTCTGGTGTTTGATCTGTGGCTAGTTTTCCTGATAACCGATTAATTTCCATAGCCAATAGGGCTTTAGATTCAAGGTATGGCTTGTCTTTGTCCCCCCCCCGCTCTTTAATGAGTTGGTCATGAGCTCCTTCCATAAAGTTTTTCCAGAGTGGGGCGGCTACAGTCAGTCCAGTAGCTCCGGATTTCATAGGTTTACCACGATTATTTCCTACCCAAAAGCCAGTTACCAAATGTGGAGAAAACCCAATAGTCCACGAATCTCCTGGGACAGTAATGAATTTTCGGTTTTCGTCTGATTCTGGTTCGGCTTCATTAAAGGCTGGATTTTTAGCGACTCGGTTAGAAGTTCCGGTTTTGGCTCCATTGTTAATCCCTTCTATCTGCAAGAAATTATTCCAGTCAAAGTCATTAGTGGTGGGTCTTGAAGTTTCATCAGTTAATACGTTGCGTACCAAGGCGGCTACTTCGGGATCTACGGCTTCTTTTTGGTTTTGAGTGTTATCGACTTTTTCCAGGACTTTCCCTTCAGCATTCCTGATTTCCAAGATGGCAGAAGGGGGGAAGTAGGTTCCGTCATTAGTAAAAGTCTGATAAGCAGAAATGTGAGAGAGCGGTTCTACTTCGGCTACTCCTACCCCAATAGCGACTCCATGAGTATCCGCATCACCCTCGTATTTGATGCCCATTTTTCCTGCCATTTCTAGTACTTTGTTAGGCGTGGCAAGAACGGCCATTTTTACAGCCGGGATATTGAGACTCCGATTTAAAGATTCTCGGAAAGAAACTGGACCACTAAAACTTTCATCAAAATTTTGTGGTGTATATCCAGCTCCAAAATCAGTTTTGACATCAAACACCACCGTGCCTGGAGCATACCCAGCTTCAAATCCCGCAGCGTACACTATTGGTTTAAAGCTTGATCCTGGTTGGCGAGAGGAAGTCAGCACATCTACCTGTCCGTCACTTTCGGTATCAAAGAAATTTTTCCCTCCGATGTAGGCGAGGATTTCTCCATTATCTGGATTGATACTGGTCATAGCTACATTTTCTGCGCCGTAAGTACCGACGTAGTGAGCGGTTTTTTCTTTTACCAAAGTCTCAGCCAAATTTTGAAGATCTGGGTCTAGCGTGGTGTAGATTCTTAACCCTCCTTGGTCTAGGAATTCTTTTCCGTATTTTTCTTCCAGTCTTTCTCGTACATAAAATACAAAGTGAGGAGCTTTGATATCAGTTCGGGCACGTTTGAATTCGAGTTCCAAACTTTCAGCCCAGGCCTGGTTGAACTGATCTGAAGTCACATAACCCAACTCTAACATTCGTTGAAGGACTATGTCTTTTCTCCCTTTTTTATAAGTTCGTGGTCCTTTTGGTTTGGCTTTTTCATCGGCTTCCTCAGCGGACTCTTCGGCAACATCAGAGGTTTGGTTTTCCTCTGCGGCTCGGGCTTCGGCCTCAGTGCTGAATTCTTCATATTCATAAAATCCCATTAAGAGATCTTTGTTTGATCCGTAAGGGCTAAACCGTGTTGGCGCTACGGGGATACTGGCCAGTATAGCACTTTCAGCGATGGTCAGGTCACGAGCGGATTTTCCAAAATAGGTTCGAGCCGCCGCCTCGATCCCGTAGGCATTGTTACCGTACGAGATTTTATTGAGATAGAGTTCTAAAATTTCATCTTTGGTATAATGCCATTCTAGTTTTATGGCAATGAGGAGTTCCTTGAACTTTCTTATAAATTTTCTCTCTGAGCTTAAAAATACTTGTTTAGCGAGTTGTTGGGTGATGGTAGAGCCTCCACGCCTAGGGCCAATACCAAAAAATTCATACAAAACAGCTTTTCCGATACCTCCAATATCAAATCCAAAGTGTGAATAAAATTGATCATCTTCAATCGCCAAGGTGGCTTTGACCACCCAAGGAGAAATTTCATCTAGAGGAATATATTCCCGATTTTCATCTCCATGGATTACGTACAAGATGTGTTCAGCGGGATTGGCGGCCGGATTCAAAGCTTCACGATCATAAATAATAGTAGATTCGGCAAAGCTGAGTTCTTCGGCATTGTCTACACTGGGGAGGAAAATAGAACCATAGGCATATAAGGCCACTAAGGTGACAATGCTTAAAATCAAGATATTTCGTTTCCAGTGTAGGCAGATTGATTTTTTTCGTTCACGCTTAAAAGGATTAAACTTTTTCCACCAGGCTTGTTTTCGTCGGAAACGTTTTATGCGCATACAGAGAGGTTGTATCTAAATTATGATAAATTTCAAATACTTAAAACGAAGAAAACGTTTTTTTATGACATTTTTAAATTTTAGAATTTTTTCTATTCATACCGCAACGCTTCAATAGGACTTTTTTTCGCGGCTTGCCTAGCTGGATAAATACCAAAAATCATACCTATAAAAGTAGCCACTCCCACTCCCAAAAGGGCGCCTGAAATTGGGAAGACGAAAACCCAGTCCATACCGCTAAAAGTATTAATAGCATAGGTTATTAACCAGGATATCCCGGTGCCCAGCAAAATGCCAATAACGCCTCCTATACCGGTGAGCATTATGGATTCTAATAAAAATTGGGTCAAAATATCGCTCGAAGTCGCTCCTAAAGCTTTTCGTAGGCCGATTTCTCGGGTTCGTTCAGTTACACTCACCAGCATAATGTTCATAATTCCGATGCCTCCTACAATTAGAGAAATAGCAGCGACGGCTCCAAGGAAAAGAGTGAGTGTCCCGGTAACGGTACTAATAATGTCAGCGGCTTGATCCATAGTAGATACATGAAAATCGTCTTTATCTGGATCGGTAATGTCATGTAATTCTCGGATGGTGAGAGTCACATCTTCGGCTACCTGTTTAATATATTTTTCTTCCGTGGCTTTTAGTAAGATCGCCTGAAAATAATTGGTTCCAGCTAGGTATTCTTGAACCGTTGAATATGGAATGAGAATAAATTTATCTACATTCTGCATTGAAACTGTGCCGGTTTTGGGGAAAGTTCCAACAACTCGAAACCATTGTCCTTTAATTTTTATTTTTTCACCAATCGCATTGGAGTCCCCAAAAAGATCATCTTTAAGTTGCCAACCCAGAACTACCACTTTGGACTTGGCTTCAACTTCTTCATCGCTAAAAAGGTTTCCTTTGTCTGGGTAAACGTTGAGAAAGTCCATGTAATGAGCGGTAGAGCCCAAAATTTGCCCCCGGGTTCTTTCTCCTTTATAAACCACATTTTCCGAAATAATGACAAGCGGAGTAATATTTTCGACATGGGGCACGTTTGAACCTTTACTCACGGCTTCTAAATCTTTTTTCCCGACCGAATCGGTATAGATTTCAACCCTATCTGACAACCCCTTTGGAGCGGCTCCTGGTTCAAGAGAAATGGTAGTGGACCCCCAACCACTAATCTGGTTCATAATCATAGTATTTGCCCCTTTTCCAAGCGACATAACAATAATAATAGCCATCACCCCAATCACAATTCCTAAAATCGTCAGAAGTGAACGAACTTTGTTCGTCTTCAGTCCGGTAATAGCCGTGAGAAAGGTATAAAAAAGCGACATTATTTGAGGGTGTGTTGATTATGGATAGGCCCAGTTATGGCACGATCAGTTCCAACTTTTCCATCTACGATTCGAACTAGACGCTCCGCATATTCGGCCGTGCGGGTTTCATGAGTAATAAGAATGATGGTTTTACCGGCTTTGTGTAGATCTTTGATAACTTGCATGATGGTGATTCCGGTTTTTGAGTCCAGATTACCGGTAGGTTCATCAGCAAAAACCACTGAAGGTTCACACACCAATGCTCGGGCAATAGCGACTCTTTGTTTTTCTCCGCCTGAAAGTTGACCCGGATCATGATGTATTCTGTGTGAGAGACCAACAGAATCGATTGCTTTTTCGGCCATCGAATGCCATTGTTTGGAAGGAATTTGTGAGTACAGCAAGGGAAGCTTTACATTCTCTAAAACTGAGGTTCGAGGGAGTAAATTAAAAGCCTGAAATATAAACCCCATTTGCTGGTTTCGGATTACAGCTTTTTCTTTTTCACTGTAAGTATCAATTTGTTTTCCTTTAAAAAAATATTCTCCATTCGTGAGATCATCCAGTAATCCAATGATATTAAGCAGCGTAGATTTCCCTGATCCCGAAGGCCCCATAATAGTCACAAATTCACCTTCTTTTATAGTTACATCAATGCCATGCAAAACCTTAGTTTCCAGGTCGCCTGAAAAGTAGGATTTATGGATATCTTTGAGTTCAATAAGCGAAGATTTCATAGCACTATTCGAGTAAAAGTTTGTCGCCTTCTTTAAGTCCACTCAGAATTTCAATATGGCCGTTGGTATCTCTAATACCCGTTTGGACTCCAACCTCTACCACTTCTTGTGATTGGTTATGGGTTTCTAAAATTCGAACAATTTTTTCATTTCCGTCCCGGATAACTCGTCGTTGAGGAACTTTAATAATGTTTTCTTTTCGGGCAGTAATAATGTCGACATCTACGGACATACCTGAACGAATTTCGAGTTCAATATCCTTTGGGTCAAGTGCAATTTTTACTTGATAATAAGTGACCCCTCCTACTTCGGTTTCAGCAGGTTCAATAAATTTTACAACACTTTCGAAGGTGTGATCATCAAAGGCATCAAACATAATCTCTACCGGATCATCAATATTAATTTTGGCTACATCAATTTCCGGAACATTGAGTTCAATTTCATAGCCTTCGCCGATCATCGAAATTAAAATTTCTTTAGCCGTCATCAGTGAAATAACTTCACCTTTTTTAGCATTTACTTTAGTAATAATTCCATCAAAGGGAGCATAGAGAATGGTTTTATTAATTTGAGCCTGGATTTGAGCCACCCGGGCTTGCGCCCCAAGAACCGCTGCTTCGTACATTTCAATTTGCTCTTCACGTGTTCCGACCTGGGTAAGATTGAGTTCTTGTGCACTTGTATCAAGTGATTTTTGAGCGATGAGTAAATTTTGCCGAGCGTTTCTGAGTCCTGAAATAGCGGTGTTAATATTGCTTTGAGTGCTACTGATACTATTTTTCCAGCTATCAAGTTTACTTTGGGATTGAGTAACCGTGACGTGAAAAGTATGGCTGATACCCACTAAGTCATCCACAAACACTTTTAGTTGATCTAGATTTTTCTCCACCTTTTGTGCCGTAAGGTCAAGATTATGCGTTGTTATTTTATGCATTTCGCTTTCCCAATTTTTCACCATTTGATCCAAATAAAAAAGCTGGTGATTGAGTTGTCCTAACTCGGTAGTATGGGTAGTGGCAAAAGCGATTTTTGAACGGTTGTAGCCAGGATTGTAGGTAAGTCCTCGAAGAGTGTTACGAACAATAAAACTGGCAGTAGTAAAAGCTTCACGGATTTCAATTTCTAGATCCTGTTCCGCATTTTTGAGAGTGGTTTCCGAAGAAGATTTTTTAGAAATCTGAATCTGAACTTCTTCTTCACGGTTTCCTTTTTGAGCTTCTTTAAGCTGTGCCTGAACTTGACGAAGATTGGCAATAGCTTCGGTTTTTTGAGCCCAAAGTTCTTGATTGGTAAGTTTTACAAGGGTGTCTCCACTTTTTACAGAATCACCTACTTTTACGTACACTTCCTGAATTTTTCCATTATTTTCAAAGGTCAGGTCAGATTCATCAATGGGTTTGACTTTTCCAGTAACACTCACTTTTTGAGTGATATCAGATTTTTCAATCGTCTGATATTCATAGTCTTTTTGTTCTTCCTGGAATTTTATAAGATAAAGCGTAGTTCCAACACCCAGTAATATGCTCAGGAGAAGAAGGCGTTTCCAAGTAAAAAATTTCATTAATTAAAAAATGGTAGAATTACCCCATTTTATCACATTTCTTGTATATTTACAAAACAAATACAGGCTGGATCTTTCGGTTCAAAATTGATAATTTTAAATGCATTTGAGTATAGTGTGATCAAATATTATGTTTTTCTATGAAAATTGCGCCCTCCATTCTTGATGCGGATTTTGGTAATCTTCAAACAGATATTGATTCTATTGCGACAGCCGATCGTATTCACCTGGATGTTATGGACGGGCACTATGTACCTAATATTAGTTTTGGTCCGCCGGTTTTAAAAAATATTAAATATCCTGTGCCTTATGAAGTGCACCTCATGGTGGATAACCCAGAAAAATTTGTAGAATATTTTGCCCCTATGGGAGTTATGGGAATAACGTTTCATATAGAGAATACAGGGACAGAAAAAGCTCTAGCGCTGCTCGAAACCATTAAGAAAAAAGAAATAAAAGCGGGTATTTGTATTGATGGATACACGGAGCCAGAAGCCTTGAGTGATGAAATTTTAGACATCACAGATCAAATACTAGTAATGTCGGTCAAAGCCGGATTTGGGGGACAGTCTTTTATGCCCCAGTCAACCGAAAAAATTCAAACACTTCGAGCTCGAGGCTACACCGGAGAAATAGAGGTAGATGGAGGGGTCACCCTGGAGAACGTTAAAATACTGAGCGAAGCGGGAGCCGATATAGTGGTAGTAGGAAGTTTTTTAATGAAAAAAGGGATTGAAGAAAGAGCTCAAATCATTAAGAATTTCCAGGCTATATAAGCTCATTTATGTTTACTGGAATTATTCAGCAACTGGGAAAGATTAAAACCATAAAAGGATCACGGTTTGTGATTTCTCATAATTTTACAGAGGCTCTAGAGATTGGGGAATCGGTGGCCCTGAATGGAATGTGTTCAACGGTGGTAGAATTTTCTGATAAAGATTTGGCTGTAGATATTATGGCTGAATCTCGGAGTGTAACTACTTTTGGGACAGCGCAAGCCGGGACCTTGGTAAATCTAGAACGGTCGGCCAAAATGGGGGAACGAAACTCTGGTCATAATGTAACTGGACATGTCGATCAAGTCGGGGAAATAGTGAAGATTAAACCCCTGTCAGATTTTTATTTAATACGCGTGAAATTTAATCCGGAAAACCGAAAATTTTTGGTGCATAAGGGCTCAGTCGCTCTTGAAGGTATCTCCTTAACCATCAGTGGTTTAGGGGATGATTTTTTTGAAGTTTCGATTATTCCACATACTTGGCAGCACACAAATCTGTATGATAAAATTGAAGGAGATGGCGTAAACCTAGAGTTTGATATTTTTGGGAAATACGTTCTCAACTTAAAATAAGCACTAAAAATTCAGTCAGTAATTGAGTGACAGCGTATCTTTATTATTTAGGAAAGGCTCTAAACCTACACCATGATAAAAAAAATTCTGAACTTCCCAGATAAACTCATCAGTCAATTGCTTATTGGCTGCATCCGTGTGTATCAACGTACGATTTCTCCAGATCACTCGGCGCTAGGGAAAACCGAACCTTTTAAGGGCTGTAAGTTCTACCCGTCTTGCTCACAGTATGCGGTAGAAAGCTTAGAAAAAAAAGGGATTTGGTCTTTACCCAAAATTGTATGGAGGGTTTTGAGGTGTAATCCGTGGAGTAAAGGAGGCATAGATAAACCTTAAAATTAAGAATTGCCATTTGATCTGCAATTCTTATCTTTAGGCTGATGGTTTTATTTTCGATTCTCGTTTTCTTTGTGATCTTCTCAATCTTGATTCTTATTCATGAGTTTGGGCACTATTACGCCGCCATTAAATCAGGAGTAAAAGTAGAAGAATTTGGATTGGGAATGGGCAAGAAATTGTATGGAAAAAAATACGGAGAAACCGAATTTACTTTCAATGCGGTTCCTTTTGGGGGTTTTGTCCGAATGTTAGGAGAGGAAGAAACCTCAAAAGATCCACGAAGTTTTGGGCAAGCACCTCTGCTGAACCGAATGATTATTACGCTTGCTGGCGTGTTTATGAATTTTGTACTAGCTATAGGGTTGTTAACGATTCTTTTTACTATCGGAACCAATCCCATTTTGGTTTCGAAGCAAGATATTGACAGAGCCCATGAAAAAGGCTGGATAGAGTTCCAAAACGAAGCAGGAAACGTTCTAGAAAAAAATCAGATTGAAGCTGAAAAAGAAGCCGGGAGAACGGTCTCAATCACCTATACTCAAAAGATTAAAAAACCTTTCCCGCAGTCTGTGTGGTTTGCCACGACCGAAACCGTAAGAATTTCTTATGCCGTGTTGCAGAAAGCGGCCGAGATACCAGTTGAACTGATTAAAGAAAGGCGGATACCAGAAGGGCTAGCCGGCCCTATAGGGATCGCAGAAGTCACGCATCGGGTTATTCCCCTAGGGTTTTTGGCCTTGGTCAAATTGACCGCACTGCTTTCAATATCTCTTGGAGTGATGAACCTTTTACCCATTCCAGCTCTGGATGGAGGGCGGTTTATTTTTCAGCTAGTAGAACTGATTTTGAAACCTTTCAAAACCAGACCAAGTGAAACTATTGAAAATTTTGTACATTTAGGAGGATTTGTTCTGCTTATGGGGTTGCTGTTGCTCATTACCTGGAACGATATCTATAGGATTTTTGTTTTATAGTCCTGCTGGGTTATTTTGTTTTTGTAAGTATGGACTTCTCACACTACAAGAAAATAGAGAGAGGAATTCCGATATTTCTAGAGGAGAACAATTAGCTCTAGTTGAAACTACTTGGCTTTATTTCTGTTTGACAAAAAATTCCTCACTCCTAAACTCGCGCGGCTTATTTGAAGAATAATGGCTGAAACTTTTGCCTTGGCTGCCGAAAAAAGAGAAATTTCTAAACATTCTGCTCGAAATACTCGTCGTGAATACAAAATTCCTGGCGTGGTGTATGGACACGGCCTTGATCCAGTTCCAGTATCAGTAGATTATTCAGAATTTTTAAGACTTTTTCGTAAAGCGGGTCAATCTTCAGTTATTGACCTAACTATCGATGGAAAAGCCACAAAAGTTTTAGTACAAAAATATGATCTTGATCCGGTAAAAGATACATTTGTTCATGTTGATTTCTTTGCGGTCAACCTCAAAGAAAAAACGATTGTCCGTGTGCCCCTTCATTTTGAAGGAGAATCAATGGCCGTTAAAAACCTTGGAGGTATCTTTAATGTGGCTCATCATGAACTTGAGATCCGATGTCTTCCAACCGAAATTCCACACGATATTAAAGTAGATATTTCTAGTCTAGAAAATGTCCACGATCATATTTCTATTGCAGACCTAAATCTTTCAGAAACTTTGGAAGTGATGCATCTAGAGGCTGGAACGGTGCTGTGTACCGTAACAGCGGCTCGAGTTGCGGTCGAAGAAGAAACTACCGCCGGAGGTGAAGAAGGGGAGGGAGCTGAAGGTGCCGATGGAGGAGAAGCCAAAGCCGAAGACGCTTAGGGAGTAGTTGCTTATCTCTCGTAATTTATTTAGTTTAGAAGGTGAATGGAGCCTTATGTTTTTGAAACCTTTAGAACTTTTGATCAGCATAAAATTTTTCAATTAGAAATGCACTTGGATCGACTGTTCCATTCGGCCAGAACTTTGGATATAGAGCTGCCTCAAAATTGCACAAAGCCTCATATTTGTACCAAGCTCCAAGAGATATTGAATCTCCATAACCCACAAAAAGATTGGCGTATAAAGATAGAGGCCAGTGCGAAAGACTGGAAGATTATTGTGAATCCCTTTGTGCCACTACCAGAAAGTATTTATCAAGAAGGAGTGCGATTGGTAAGTGATAGATGTCTAAGAGATAATCCCACAGCCAAAGCTAATTCTGAAAGGTACAAGTACTACGCCCAAAAGTGCGAAAAAATCTTTTTTGATGTTATGGTGTTTGATGAAAATCAAAACCTGCTTGAAGGAGGTATCACGAATATTTTTGTTGTTTTTGGGAAAACCGTTATAACGCCTAAAGACCATATTTTGTTGGGCACTATGAGGTCTTGGGTTATAACCCAATTGCCTAAGCTCGGGTATAGCGTTCAAGAAAAAAAAATTACCTATCTGGAGATGAAAAAAGCCAAAGCTATTTTTTGCACTAATGCCCTAAAAGGGGTGGTGCCGGTAGGTTTCTGGGAAGATTGGGCAAGCCGGGACTTTGAGCTCGCTAAAAAGCTAAACCAAAAACTTCCTTTTCCACGCCCTAAGAGTTGAAAGATTTGGCTATTTCTGGTACAATGATCTGGTAAATTTTATGTCCAGTTTTTCTGTTATCATTCCCAGCTATAATGAAGGTGCGTGGCTTGAACGCACTGTTATGGGCGTACTGGAGAATACCAATTACCCAGAGTTTGAGATCATTATTGTAGCCGATAACTGCACCGATAATTCTACCGATTTTTGTAAACAAAAATCTATTCCCAACGTAGTGCTCTTGGAAACTTCACACAATTTGGGAGCGATAGAAGCTCGGAATTATGGCGCTTCTATTGCCGAGGGAGAAAACTTAGTCTTTATTGATGCTCATGAAGTTCCGGAAACCGATAATTGGATTTCGGTGCTATTTGACTTGCTTGAGAAGCCTAATACGGGAGCGGCAACAATACCGATTTCAAGCTTCGAAGACCCTCAGAGGATTGGGTATGTGTATCGCCTTAAGGATTTGGCGCTAGAGCCTGCTTGGGAGTCGAGAGAATCAAAACATTTACCATTAGTACCGGTTATTCCTGGGGGGTGTTTTGCCATTAAAAAATCTGTATTTATCGAAACAGGAGGGTTTAATCCTTTGTTAAAAAAGTGGGGGAGAGAGGACCTAGAATATTCGCTTCGTTTGTGGCGAATGGGATATGATTTGAGGTCGTCAAAGGCAGCTAAGATTGCTCACGCATTTAGCCATAAAAGAGCATTTGAGATTAGTTGGGATCAGGTGGATCATAATATTTTGCTTATTGCTGATTTATTGTTTTCCTCAGAGGCGTGTAAAAAAGTTTGTACACATTTAAAAAAGATTCGTCCACAGAATTATGATAAAATTTATCAACAATTATTAAATAATGAAGCCTACCAAGCTTACAAAGCAAAACTACTGCTAAAGCGTAGTTTTGAGGACTATAAGATCGAGTTTAAAGACTATTTACCAAAAAATTATTCTCTTATACCACAAGTATAAAACATTCCAAGCCCTATATTTTTCCAGTCATTATCACTTCCAACTCTTAATGGAGTAGTGCTATAGCCAATATAACTAGGGACGATTGATCCAAGCTCTCCATGGTTTCCACTTCCCCAACACCATAAAGCACCATCATTCTTTATCGCACAAGAGTGAGAGTATCCTGAAGCAACGCTTTCCCAAGTGTTCTCACTTCCTACCTGTGTAGGAACCCTCTTACTACCTGTATAGCGTTTTCCCTGACCAAGCTGTCCATAGTGATCTCCCCCCCAACACCACAAAGTATTATCTGTTTTTATCGCACATAAGTGTCTTTTTCCTATACCAATACTTTTCCAAGTATCGGTACCAACCTGAACGGGAGTACTTCGATCTATAGCATCATTCTGTCCTAGTTGTCCATAACGGTTATCTCCCCAGCACCACAAGGTATTATTATTTTTAGTCGCACAGGCAAATTTATTTCCAAGGTAAATATTTTTCCAATCGTTATCGCTACCAACTTGCACAGGGCTCGGTTGGTTATCTGATGGATCATTACTACCAATTCCAAGTCTTGAATCAGAATTACTCCCCCAACACGACAAAGTATTATCAGTTGTTATTCCACAAGTATGATCTAATCCTGCTGAAACATCTTTCCAAGTACCAGGTAATCGCTTAGGGTAATGTTCATACTCATGAATTCCTCCTTTTCTGCCTATTCCTAGCTTCCCAAGGTAAGTGTGTCCCCAACACCATAACGTATTATCATCTTTTATTGCACAAACATGTCCAGCTAAACCAAATTCTATAGTATCTGCCAGACTACTTAAGTATGAAGGACTCATTCCCCAACATTGAAGATTATTTCCACTTGAAATAGCACAAAAGGAATTCACCCCAATTCCAACTTTGTTCCAACTACTACTTTCAAACTGCTCAGGCTCATGAGTATTTGATAATCCTGGAAGAGGTGAGCTTCCCCAGCACCAAAGAGCCTCTGGAACATGGCATGCCGAAAATTCAATATTTATGGGTTTATTATTCAGAAAAGAGTGCCATCCTGTGGTGGTTTGAGTTGGAACAAATCGTTCTTTCCCATCCAAGCTCTTAATTTTTTTACAAATTCCATGAGCATTAATTATTTTATCGGCTGTTCCAATACGGAATCCAGTAAGAATGGTATTAATTGCAAAAACCTCGTCAAAAAGAAGCAATAACGAAAGTAAGAAAAATAATTTTTTTGTTCTCATAGATTCATAACTTCCTTTAATTTATTAATTTGTTCTTGTTGATTTTCAATTAATTTCTGTTGTTGATCCGTTAGTTCTTTCATTTCTTTTAAGGCCTCAACAAGTATGGCATTTATATTTCCATAGCGAACCGACTTCAGCCCATCCACCTCGCTTGTTTCTACGAGTTCTGGTAGGACTCTTTCAACATCTTGAGCAATGAAACCAATAGAATTTTTATCAGAATTATTCCATTTAAATTTAACACCTTCTAATTGCTGAATAATTTTTATTGGATTTTTGATTTTCAAAATGTCTTTTTTCAAACGCTTATCAGAGGAGTAAACAAAATCTGTTGCTAGAACTGTTCCTTCAACATCTAGCTTCTGAGAAGGGGCCGTCGTCCCAATCCCGACATTACCCGTATGCGCAACCGTCATGGAAGGTGTCCCGCCATAATAGGAATTACCAGCAGCACCATCTACATAAAACCGAATATCCCCTGCATTGGACACCAAACGTATCCAGTTGCTTCCACCTTCAGAATAAAGCCCTAAATCAGTACCAGAAGCCAACCCCGCTTTGTTGATGATGCCCTCTCGAACCCTCAAACCACCACTACCAATATCCAACGTAGCACTCGGCGTCGCCGTCCCAAGACCAATATAACCATTACCACCATCAAGCGTAAAGTGCGTATTTTCCCCAACACCACCACCCACATTAATCTTGAATTTATGATTATCTGACTGATCCAGTCCTACAGAATACCAAGCATTCCACGGATCATGGAAACGAATTTGCGAGTCAGCATCATTATTCTCAACCTCGATATTCCCGCCGCGTATCTCTAACTTATTATCCGGATCTGCCGTCCCAATCCCGACATTGCCGCCGACAAGCGCCATGTCAGTTGCAACAGAACGTAAGATAGCCGTATTATTACTATCTGTTGTTATATCAAGAATTCTTTGGTCACCCGCTTTATCATTATTAAAAATACTAAAAAATTGATTGTCATCTAGACTTCCTGCTGGCGCAGCGCCAAGAGCCCTGCCTGCCATTATTATCCCTGAAACATTCAACTTCGCATTAGGAGACTCCGTCCCAAGCCCGACATTGCCATTCGCTGCAATACTCAAACCATGATACCAATTGGTACCATCATTATTATAGATAGAGAGCGCATTCGGCGCACCATAAGAAGATGGTCTCTTAACAAAATCTGTAAAGTGTGAGCCACCATTGCTACTTTGCAAACGTAACGTATGGCCAGTATTATCCGGCGAAAGAACGTGCAACGGCAAACCAGGCGTCGCCGTCCCAATGCCAACCCTACCGGTTTCTGTCACTCGCATAAGTTCAGCCCAGTTACCGCCTGGGCCAGCGGCATTTTTTCCGATGACGAGGGCTCGGTTATCATTATCATCATTATTCCAGTCCATAGAAAGATAAACATTGTCTTCCCCATTTAGCTCTAGAGCTCCATTACTGTCATAAATAGTGCCGCCTCTTACCAGCAGTGTACCATCTATTTGAAGATCTCCGTCTTCATCAATGTTGGCTTTATCTGCATCGGCTCCTGTTCCAATCTGAAAGAGTTTTTCATTGGCGGTAGGAGAGGCTTTGTGAATTGAAAAATGTGCCGGAAAAGTATCGGTTCCAATACCGACTTTCCCATTAAGATAATAGAGGTCTTGACCGCTGAAATTCCAAACCTGATAGCCTAAAATATCAACAGCGGTAGAGAGGCTTAGGAGATCAGTTCTTACCTTGTTCCAATCTGAGGCCCGAATAAGTTCTCCACTATTGACAGTGGGAGTGGTTATTGTCACCGCAGCGTAAGAAGTATTTGAGAAACTGAACAACAGCCATGCAAGCAATAGAGTTCTCATATTTATTTTTTTTCACACTTTATAATACAGGTATTTGTTTTTAGTTTAAAGTTAAATTTTCTGACTTGTTTTTTTAAAATTTTGGATGGATATCAGCAAAATTCTCTGTTGATAAACTTTATCTGATCATTGTATCAGAAAACCCCTAAAAAATAAAGTGAGGATTCTATTGATTTTCCAAAGCTTCAACACGAGCTTTGAGGGCATCATTTTCAGCCTTGAGCTCTTGAATTGCTTTGACGAGGATAGGCGCCATCTGACCATAGGCCAAAGACTTCGTGCCCATCTCATCATCCGCCGTGCTCACCAGCTCCGGCACCAAAGCCTCAACCTCTTGCGCCAAGAAACCAACCTGATGCACTTGCTCCGCCCGCTGCGCCTCATCGATCCAATCAAACGCCACCGGCTTCATCGCCATCACCGTATCCAAACCATAATCCAGATCCACCACATTGGTCTTCAACCGAGCATCAGAAAAAGTCGACCAAGTCGACCCCGTATTCGCCCCGCCCCCCCCACCAAGTGAGGACTGAGCCACACAATTACCTCCAGAAGTATCACAAATTTGATTCGTGCGTACTCCTCCACCGTCAGCTCGAATACCCGCCCCTGAATAAAGCCACTTATTTCCATAAACTCTCAACCAAGTAGAATCGGTCATATGGAATCCTCCTCCATAATTTTGGAAATAAATTCCATTATTTCCATTCACTCGAAGCCAATCTCCTAGAATCTGAACTCCATTATGGATGAAAATACGCCCACCAAATGTAGCATCGTTATTTTCCATATTTATAGACAAGGGCCACTGTCCATTGTATTGACACCAATTATTACCCCCTCCAACGCCATCATTACCACAACCTCGTAAAAAATACATTACATTAGCATTCATATGTATCATGGCCGAACGATGATCTACATCTCTAAAGTAAATGGTTGGGTAATTACTTCGAATGGTTAACCCATTGGCATATCCATCGCCTCCATTCCCAACCTGAAGTTTGGTAGTTGGGCTTGAAGTTCCAATCCCGACATTGCCCTGCATACCAAAATAACTTAGGTTAGGCCTAAAAACGGCATACTCTGTATATTCTCCGGGATTATCTCTCCATCTAAAAATCCTTAACCCTTGATCATAATTATCAATGGTAATTCGCCCATTTCTATTGCTTTCTGGATCAGCATTCATTAACACCATTTCACCTCCTTCAGTAGCTGTGTTTTGAGAGTCTATTCTCAAATAATTGGTTCTCAAATCCCCAGCTACCTGTAGTTTTGAGGTTGGATTAGCGATTCCAATCCCGACATTACCCGTATGCGCAACCGTCATGGAAGGTGTCCCGCCATAATAGGAATTACCAGCAGCACCATCTACATAAAACCGAATATCCCCTGCATTGGACACCAAACGTATCCAGTTGCTTCCACCTTCAGAATAAAGCCCTAAATCAGTACCAGAAGCCAACCCCGCTTTGTTGATGATGCCCTCTCGAACCCTCAAACCACCACTACCAATATCCAACGTAGCACTCGGCGTCGCCGTCCCAATCCCGACATTACCAGAAGGTTTAATAGTTACTTTTTCAGAAAATGAACCAAAACCAATATTAGGGGCTAAGCCTTCAGTATTCCAATGTCCTAATCTTATATCTGTTGTAGAGCCTGCTGCAATAGCCGGATATTGCCCATTCTTTTTCACAAACCCTAAACGAGAATTAACACCAGAGTCAGCTCCCATATAAATATCCTCTCCAGTGGCTACTACATTTCCTCCAGCTACTAATTTTGTCTTGGTCCCAAAAGGGCTCGGAGATGTAGCAGTACCAGCCAGAACGATACCCCCTGTTGGGTTAAGCAGAAGATTCCTGGCGTTATTAGTCGCATTAAACTCTTTATGGTAAGCCTGTAACCAAGGCCCTCCATCAGCAACACCTATATCCATAACATTTGTACTATTTACAGTCTGAAATCGAGCTATAGCCCCAGGACTAGGGGTAGTAGCATCTGGCAGCGATTGTCCAGACGATGTTACATGTAATTTTTCCAATGGAGTATTAGTCCCAATCCCGACATTGCCAGAAGCCCGAGTAACGTTGCTACCACTTTCTGTCCAGGTAGAACTCCCGCCACCACTACTCAAACTTCCAGCGGGAACACAGTTACCTCCATTTTGATCACAGTACTCTGTAGCGCCTATTTTCCCTTCAACATCTAGCTTTAGCCCCGAGGAGGGGCTGATTGTACCAATCCCGATATTCCCATTTCCTAGATTCAAGGTCATCATATCACCGCCACCACCAGTAGAAGAAAATCTAGCTGTATCCTGAGCTCCTGCATAAGTTTTTATTCTTAATGAGTCTGTAGCATTACTAATAATTAAGCCGTCATCACTAGCTCCACCATTAACTTTCATATCTCCGACCACCTGAAGCGCATGAGATGGATTTGCCGTCCCAATGCCAACCCTACCGGTTTCTGTCACTCGCATAAGTTCAGCCCAGTTACCGCCTGGGCCAGCGGCATTTTTTCCGATGACAAGGGCTCGGTTATCATTATCATCATTATTCCAGTCCATAGAAAGATAAACATTGTCTTCCCCATTTAGCTCTAGAGCTCCATTACTGTCATAAATAGTGCCGCCTCTTACCAGCAGTGTACCATCTATTTGAAGATCTCCGTCTTCATCAATGTTGGCTTTATCTGCATCGGCTCCTGTTCCAATCTGAAAGAGTTTTTCATTGGCGGTGGGAGAGGCTTTGTGAATTGAAAAATGTGCCGGAAAAGTATCGGTTCCAATACCGACTTTCCCATTAAGATAATAGAGGTCTTGACCGCTGAAATTCCAAACCTGATAGCCTAAAATATCAACAGCGGTAGAGAGGCTTAGGAGATCAGTTCTTACCTTGTTCCAATCTGAGGCCCGAATAAGTTCTCCACTATTGACAGTGGGAGTGGTTATTGTTATCGCAGCGTAGGAAGTATTTGAGAAACTGAACAACAGCCATGCAAGCAATAGAGTTCTCATATTTATTTTTTTTCACACTTTATAATACAGGTATTTGTTTTTAGTTTAAAGTTAAATTTTCTGACTTGTTTTTTGAAATTTTGGATGGATGTCCCCAACAGGATTCTCTCTAATTTTTATGGTTTATCCTGGCATAAGATTAAAGGTTCGCCCTGCGGCTCTGAGCTGGTTTATAGTTTTCTCACTACAATAACTATCACCGAGGAATCCTCCGCTGTTAGTTCCTATCTCATTAGTTTTTACGGCAATAGAGTACGGCGACATTCTTTGGTCGGGTTTCAGCGCCACCAACGGCGTTTGATGCATTCGCAATGACGCCGTTATTATAGCCTCGTTGATAATGCCCGCCAAAGGACCAACCGCTGCCATTATAGGAATTTTGCGGAATATGCTCGTGTGACTTAAATTCATCTTCTTGCGTGCTTCCCGGCGCTCTCACCCCGCCAGGGTCAATGGTTCCGGTGCTGTCAATACCCCGCAAGAAGCGTCCGCGTGCAGCGGTATATTCGCTCCATCCAGCAGGGCAGGACGTCAAGTCAAACGCCTGAATCTCTCCAGAAATTCGGCCGCCACCCGAACTGCCGCCGGAGCTGCCGAAATAGCCACAACGGCCCTCATCACAAATATCGGCCAAATCCACACCGGCACCATCCGTGGCACCACAACGGGTGCTTAAACCACTAATACCAGAAATATTTCCAGTTCCATCAAAGGCGATATACCGATTAAAATTCCCTACAATTGCATACCAAACCGAGTCATTCTTGTGTTCCGACATAACCAGAATCTGACCCCATGTTCCCGAGCTGTAATTACACATCAAGTAATCCGGCCACTTCGAAACACCCGCAGGCGCGACCGGTAACTTCAGTGTCGACGCAAGATTAGACCCCGCGATAGCATCAGAAATAGCCGCCCCCGAACTCGAACCCGACCCGCCGCCGGGTACAACTTTATATACCTTATAATCCACCGTGCCGCCGCAGCCTGCATTGTTGTAGATGGTCATGGAGATTTTACTCGAGCCATCCGTTCCAAAGGTGGCGTACATATAGCCGCAGCCTGCCGTGCTATAGGTCGGTTCAAGTGCGGCGATGTATTCGTAACCGTTTGCTAGCCCCGTTACGGCAGAGGCGTATGAATTACCTGGGACAGTGGCGGTACCGGACGCTACTTCTTCCAGCCCCAGTGCGCTGCCACCCCCCGAACTCGACCCGCCGCCACCGAAATAGATGACTTTACCTTCGCTGATGAGCGTATCTATCGATTTGCCGTTACAGTCTGAGCCGGTGGCATGCGTCTGATAAGCCGCAGTCTGCGCCTTAGTCGTGGGATGGAAGATGAACTGCGCATTGTCCGAATCACTCGGGTCGGAATTCGCGACATAATAGACGCCGTTGGTTGCGTGGTCATGATCGGCGATAAACATTCGTGTGTAGCCATTTTGCGTACATTTTAGCGCATCCGGCCAGCCGGATTTGAACACACCGGTTGGTGTGCTCGAACTCGACGAACCCGAGCTGCCGCCGACTTTAAAGCCGGAGAAATGGGATTCCCTTACGGTTCGTGCGGTGCCGCCATTGTGATAGACAATGACTTCAACCACATCATTGGCATTGAGATAGGCTATTCCAGAACAGCTAAATGCTCCTGAATTGCCTGACACTGTGGTGTTATGTCGCGCATAACAAATACTATCTGCTGCCGCGGATTTGCCAGCATGATTCTTCTGAATTCTAATGATTTGATCGGAGCCAGAGGCCTCAATTTCAGCAGAGGCGTTAAATTGGTAAAAACCTGTTGACGGCACGGTAAATTTGCCGGTTGATGTATCGTAATTGTTGCCTCCCTCCTCCTGTATCTCGGTCGCAAAAACAAGGTCGGACCATGTATTGTGTGTGGCAGTTTGTGTCCCATCCCCAATCGCCTGGAATGAAACAGCCGACCCCCCACCCGAACTCGACGAACCCGACCCGCCGCAGTTTTTCTGGAGCGATGTGACGGCAGAGTCGGTGCTATAACTTGCTGTCCCTTCAGTACGATAGCGACGCGTACCCTTAGCGCTGCTTTGAATCGTATATTCAAAGTTAGTGCCAGAACTCGCAAAATCCACGAAGAATATCTCAGCAGCTTTTACTTTATAGGCATACATAATATTGCCACTACCCTGCTCTGCACGATAGTCGCAGCTTGTATCAAAACTATTAGTATCACTTAGGCTGACCTCTTCCCAGCCCCCACCCAAACTCGACGAACCCGATCCGCCGCTTCCCCATTCCTTCCAGGCAATGGTTTTGAACTGTAGGGTCTGCGCATATTGTTGGTCGTTGGAGGCGACTTCAAACAAGGTCGTGTGATAGCTGAACATGATATTGGTGGCGTCGTAGCCCAGAGCGGAGCCGCGCTTGGTGGCACCGCCGTTGAATTGGTTGCCGTCGGAGCTGAGATGCTGGGTGATATTGCCGGAGCTGTCCTTTAAATACCCGACCGCAAAGACCGGCTCGGCCCCGAACCCATGCGCGAAGTTGCGGGTATTCGTCCCGGCTGCCAGCGTCACCCAGCCGGAATCGAAGTCCGGCGTGCCAAGCGCACCGCCGGTGCCACTGCCGCCCGAACCCGACCCGCCGCCGGACATTTTGAAGCCGGAGAAATGGGTGTGGTAGGCGCCTGCGCTTCCATACGGGGTTTCAGCGCCGGCAGCCCGAATGTCGATCTGGTCGCCCGCTGTCAGTTCCAGAATGAAGGAGGCATCGCTTCGCCGATATCTAACACTGCCGCCAACGCCTCCGTAGGATGCGATCAGCATGTTGACGCCATTTTTATAGACCCAGTAGTCTGAGTTGTCTGTATTGTTCTGCCCCAGAATCTCATAGGAGAAATGATAGGTGCCGTCGGACGGGGCGACATAGCGGTTGTTGGTGAGGTCGAAATCATCACCGATATTGGTCAGCGCCAGATCCCAGGTCACGACATCACCGGTAGACGCGGACTGATGTGCGGTTTTGACGACGGTGAAGGCGGATTCCGGCGTCGACGAACTTGATCCACCGCCAGAGCTGCCGCCGCCGAGCATGTAGCCGTAGAAGAGACTATCGGCTGGATGTCCAAGATTCACACGCCCGCGATTGCTGAAATAGATACTGAGTTCATCATTCACCGCCGCATCAATCAACACACATCCAGAATTTGTTTCTGCGTTCGGATTGTTATATTGGCTGGACTGTCCACCATTAACAACAGCGCCATTCTTATGAATTTCCGTGTGGAACTCAGCATTATTATGATTGTAATATTGCCAACAGACATTGTAGATCCCCTTCGTCGGCACCGTATAAATCCCCGTCGTAGCATCAAAACCACTATCCGTGTCCAAATCCACCGTGTCATAAACCATGGCCCCCGCACCACTTTGCACCGCCGTCTGACGCGCTGAAAACGCCACCGGAGAAGCAGAATCTGATCCACCGCTAGACCCCGACCCGCCGCCGGAACCAAGGAGATACGCTTTCATCGTCGCGGCAACAGACGGCGTAGCATCGTTGCTATGTGCAATAACACTAAGATAATCGGTCGTACCGTTCATCTCCACAACTTGTGTAATACTGTGATAAGCATCACTACCATTAAGGTTTACATATCCAGAATCGTTAGCAACAGATGCACCATTTTTGCTAATAGTCGTAGAACACCACTTATTCGCATCGATACTCCGGCAAACAACATTGGCTATCACGAGATATTTACCGGCAACATTCGGGGTAAAACGCCCTGTCGCCGTGTCATGCAAATTTCTGGAATCGGAACCCACTGAGTCAAGAACAATCTCTGTCCATGCATTCTGCGGTATCGACTTCGCCGCCGAAGTTGCAACATGAACATAAACCTCCTCCCCCGAAGAACCACCGCTAGACCCCGAACCGCCGCCGGAGATTTTGAAGCCGGAGAAGTGGGTGTTTGCGCCTTCCAGATTGATCGAGGCGCCGTTAGTATTATACCCAGAAACCTGAACCACATCTCCTGCAGCCAGTTCTACCACGGCAGAGCAGGATGGTGCGTGGTCAAGGTTTGAATTTTTACCTCTAGCACTGCTGAGACAGAGCGTTTCGATATTGCCACCACCCAAATCCTTATAGATGCGTATCAACAGACCATTATTATTGGAGCTGCCATTCATCAAACTCGACGTAAATAGATAGGTACCAGTACTTGGGGCGGTAAATTTTCCGGTTGAGGCGTTGTAATTTGAACCGCCATTTTGATGTTGTATCGTTGGAAAGATTGTATTTGCCCAGGTCTGTGAGGCAATTGATGTAGTCGAACCTGTCGCCCTGAATGAAATTTCTTCACCCGAACCGCCCGAGCTGCCGCCGCAGTTTTTCTCGACTTGATTGACCGTGAAGCTTCCTCCCCAAGAGGCACCCGTTCTGAGATTGTAGCTATTTTTGCTGCCTTTGGGGATGCGGAACTCGATCTCCGTACCGCTGGAATTCCATTGGGTAAAGTAGGCGTAATCGGCAGCGACCAATGTCGCGTAAAATTTTTGTCCGCCTGAGGGGCTATCCAATGTCGTACGATAATCGCAGGCAGTGTCAAAGTCTGCCGTGTCGCTTAGGCTGACCTCTTCCCAGCCGCCGCCACTACTCCCTCCACTCGCTAGGGATCCCCAAGTTGATCCATCACAGACTTGGACTGCCCCTCCTTGGTATCGGATTGTTCCGGCTTTCGTGTTGTCACAGGCAGCTGTATCATCTCCAATCTTGACTCCTCCAGCTATATCTAATAGCGCTGCTGGAGTAGCGGTTCCTATCCCTACTTGACCATCTTCATCGACTCTCATTAATTCTACCCAATTGTCTCCTGGGCCCGGACTATTCTTTCCTATAATTAAGGCTCTTGTGTCTACATCATTGTTATTCCAGTCCATTCCGATGTAAATGTCATCTTCTCCACTTAATTCTAGGTTTCCGTAACTATCATAAACATCGCTGCCTCGTACCAATAAATCTCCATCCAAAAAGACGTCTCCGTCTTCATCTATGGCGAATCTATTATCGTCTCCACTAATGCCTACCTGAACCAGTACTTGGTTGGCCGCAGGAGTATCCTGGTAGACATAAAAGTTTGCTCCAGGACTAGTAAGGCCTATCCCGACCTTTCCACTACTATAATGAATGTCTCCTGAGGGGCTGCCCTCTTCCCACTTTCCGCCTCCTAAAACTTCCCAACTACTTCCATCATAATAAAAATATTCATTACTTGAAGTATTGTAATATGTATCTCCTGCATCTGGGCTCTCTGGCGGAGTTGTATCAGTCACGGAGTTACTAATTTCTACCCAGCTACTTCCATTATAAAAATAGATTTGATTATCTGTTGTATTATAAAAAACATCTCCTTCACTGCCACTGCCTGGATTACTCCCCCCACGCTGAATAGCACTTGCGCCGCCTCCGCTTGCAATGCTGGAGGCTACGTCCGAGGGCACTACACAATTATTTCCCAAAGCATCACAGTATTCTACGGCTCCCACTTTTCCTGCTATGTCTAGTTTTAGTCCTGGACTTATACTCGAGGTACCAATACCTACATTACCTAAGGGGTAATTAATATCACTAGAGGATTTTATCCAATACTGTTCTGGAAGATTGGTCAATTGTGATCCATCTCCTATAAATCTAGTGGCTTTTACGTTTCCGTTTACCTCTAGTTTTTGGGTTGGTGAAGCTGATTCTAGGCCAATTCCAAATCGATCATCACCTAAAGCGCTGGTGCCTTGATCATTTCGTTTAAGCCCCTTCACTACATTTACTAAAGTATTTAGCTCTGTAGCGGTAAAAGCATCTCCCGTTTCTTTTGCGGGTATAGACGAGGCATCATATTCTGCGGCTTTAACTGGCTCAAATACAGTCAAAACGGTCATAAGTACTATCACGCAAACGCTAAGAGAGATGTGGCGCATTGGTCTTCTTTTTTAATTTATTTTTTTGAGAAAAGTATACCATTAATAGCTTAAAGGAAATCTTTTTTCTCACACTTTTATAATACGAGTATCCATGTTGGGTTCAAAGCTAAATTTTCCAAAAAAATTAGAGTTCTAATTTTTTATTTCTAAAATGCTGCCAGTATGGACTATAAAAAAGCTTCGGTTTTAGCGCGCCAAGAGACAGGAGGACAGATTGAAACGGGTTTAAAAGCCTCACTGGATACGCAGGATGATTTGGCGACTTTTTACAGTCCTGGGATTGCAGGACCCTGTATGGTTATTGCCGATGATGTTACCCAATCAAAGAAATTAACTATCAGAAAAAATACCGTTGCGGTTATCTCAGATGGGAGTGCTGTTTTGGGGCTTGGGAACATAGGGCCAGAAGCGGCTTTACCCGTTATGGAAGGAAAGAGTATGCTGCTCAAACACTTTGGAGGGGTAGATGGATTTCCCATTGTATTGAAGACTCAAGACACAGAAGAAATTATAGAAACGGTTAAAACAATAGCGCCCACTTTTGGGGGGATTAACCTAGAAGATATAGCAGCGCCTCGTTGTTTTGAAATTGAACAGCGCTTGATCGAAGCCCTAGATATTCCTGTATTTCATGATGATCAACATGGAACCGCTATCTGTACACTCGCGGCTCTAATCAATGCCCTGAAAGTAGTTGGAAAATCGAAGGAAAATATTCGTGTGGTTATTGCTGGGGCAGGGGCGGCTGGAATTGCGACGGCCAAATTGCTTCGCTCTTGGGGAGTAAAAAATCTAGATTTGGTAGATTCTCAAGGGGTTATTGATTGTCGTCGAGAAGGCCTGAATGAAACAAAAAAAGAATTTTGTAGCTTTAAAACTGGGGATCTGGCTTCAATGCTGATCAAGGCGGATGTATTTATTGGCGTTTCAAAAGCGAATATTTTAACACCAGAAATGGTCCAATCAATGAACGCTGATCCTATTGTTTTTGCCCTGGCCAATCCCGATCCAGAAATGCCTCCAGATTTGGCTGAAGAAGCCGGAGTTGCGATAATGGCAACGGGGCGTTCTGATTATCCGAATCAGATTAATAATGTACTTGTTTTTCCTGGATTATTTAGAGGATTATTGGATGCCGGAATTAATAAAGTAGATGAAAAAATGAAGCTGAAAGCGGCTATCGCTTTAGCGGGCTTGGTTCCTAATCCAAATCCTGGGAAAATCATCCCACAACCATTTGAAGATGGCATTGCTCAAACCGTTGCTCAAGCCGTTGGGACCTAAGTGTAGAGGTTTCATATTTGTCTTTTTGATTCCTATACTTAGAATCAAAAAAGTAGATGTTGGAGACCCAAAAAATTAAAAACTAAATTAGAAAATTTTATGCCACACTATCAACGAAATATACGATTTATTTTCTTTCTTATACTTCCTATATTGGGATTTTTACTTGGGTGGAGTTTGAGCCAAAAAAATGCAGCCACAGAGAGTGAAACCCAAATTTCAGAAGTGGCAGAATCTATGGATGAAGCCAATAGCCGAAGCGTTTTGAAATCTAAGCCAGCGCTTTTTCGCAAGACCGATCCAAAAGATGTAAACTTGGATATTTTTTGGGAAGTATGGCATTTGATGGAAGGCAATTATTTGAACCCAGAAAATCTAGAAACCAAAGAACAAGTTTATGGAGCCACGAAAGGACTTGTAGACTCTTTGGATGATCCGTACAGCGTATTTATGACTCCAGATGAAATGGCTGAATTTGAAGAGTCTATGTCTGGCGAATTCCAAGGGATTGGAGCTGAAATTGATAAACGTGATAACCAAATCGTAGTCGTGAGTCCGCTCAAAGGAAGCCCGGCTGAATCTGCCGGTCTCAAAACGAGAGATATTATTTTCAAAGTGAATGATGAACCTACCTTTGGAATGTCTATTGAGGAAGTCGTCACTAAAATTCGAGGCCCAAAAGGAGAAAAAGTGGTACTCACCATTATCCGAAAAGAGGAAAGAAAACCAATAGAAATTTCGATAGTTCGGGACAACATCATTCTGCCAACATTGGAATGGAAAATGGAAGACGGAGACATAGCGCATGTTGCTATGTATCAGTTTGGAAACAATGCGGTTAAAGACTTCAAAAAAGCCGTTCCAGAAATTTTACTGAAGTCCCCCAAAGGAATCATTATGGATTTCCGCGGCAATGGGGGAGGGCTTTTGGATGCTTGTATAAAAATTCTTTCGGAATTTATAGATAACCAGGTAGTGGTAAAAACCAAAGGCCGTAAATTTGGAGACACAGGAGATCTTGTGAGTGCTCGTGATGGGGCTTTCTTGGATGTGCCACTTGTGGTTTTAGTAAATGAAGGGTCAGCCAGTGCTTCTGAAATTTTTGCAGGCGCTATTCAAGATCACGAGAGAGGGGTCATCCTTGGGCGAAAAACATTTGGGAAGGGGTCAGTACAAAATGTAATACCACTCTCAAATGGATCAAGTCTAAAAGTCACAGTAGCCGAATGGCTTACGCCAGACGGGCGGTCTATTCATAAAAATGGAATTACTCCAGATGAAATAGTTGAAGATGAAGTAGATCCAGAAACTGAATTTGATCCAATGCTTGAGAGAGCGCTTCAGCTCATAGGCACCGAAGAAGCGCTAGAGCTTATAGCTCAAGAGTCTGAAGCCATAGAAGAAGATACAGGTGAAGTAGCGGAAAAAGTTGAAAATTCGGAGAACAATGATAATACTGAAGATCCAGAACAAACCACCGACAAAACTTCAGATGAAGACACTCAATAAATTTACATTCTTGATTCTAACCTGCCTATTTACGCTTAGTGCCGGAGCTCAAGAGGTTTCAAAATCTGTACCAGGTAATATTCGTTTACTGTTTGGTGATCGAGTTTTAACCCTCAATTTTAAAGCTCATCCAGAATTATTGGTGCAGAGCCCCAAACATTTTTTTAGGTTTAATGATCAACGGATTCCTCTAGATTTAGACCAAAATTTACCATTTGCCTCAAGCATTCCGCTGGAGACAGAGTTTGTAACCGAGATTGCGCCTAAATCGTTGGAAAAGTACTTTCAAACCACTTCTATTTTAGGGAACAAAAATCAGAAAAATATGATTGAAATTACTCAAAATAAAAACGGGTATATCAATATTTCTGGACGTCCAACTTCTGGGAATTTTTCTGTAGACATGGATCGGCTAGTAGAACTCATTAATACCGCTATTTTAGAGCAAAATAAATTTGTGAGAGTCCCCGCTAAAAAGGTGTATGCAGAGGTAGTTGCGGATCAAGATTTAGCCAAAAAAGGAATCCGAGAAATTGTCGCTATTGGGAAATCCAATTTTGAAGGTTCTTCAGATGCTCGTATTCAAAATATTTTAGCTGGCGCGAGAAAATTTGATGGAACCTTGATTAAGCGCGGAGGTACTTTTTCATTCAACCATATTTTGAAATCAGTCGAAGAAAAAGATGGGTTTGTCAAAGAATTGGTCATTAAAGGAAACGATACAGAAAAAGAACTAGGAGGAGGGGTATGTCAGGTATCTACAACGGTTTTTCGAGCCGCATTTTCAGCCGGTTTGCCCATCGTAGAGAGGCGAAACCATTCTTATGCAGTGCCCTATTACAAGCCTCATGGTCTAGATGCGACGATCTATTTAGGTGGGCAAGACTTCCGATTTAAAAACGACACTCCTGGAGATTTATTAGTACAGTCATTCGCGCAAGGCAATGATCTTTATTTTGTGTTTTATGGAACCCGGGATGACAGAAGTGTGGCCTTTGAGGGGCCATTTATTTCTGAATATAGAAAGGCTCCAGAGCCAGACATTATTGAAACAGTTGAACTGCCAGAAGGAGAACTAGTAGAGGCTAGTAGCGCTCATGATGGATTCAGAGCTGAATGGGTAAGACGTATCAGAAAAGATGGAGAAAAGACAGAAGAATCCTGGGCTTCAACGTATCGTCCTTGGGCAGCCAAAATTTTGAGAGGAACCGGGCCAGAAGCAGTCGCTGAAGACCATTTATCATTGCCGCAGGAAATTGCCTCTGAGTAAAGGCTATCAGGCTTTACATTTCTTCTGGTTTACCGGAAAATACCAGTAATATGCGGTTTTTGTGGTTTTTTGCTTTTTTTGCTTCTTTTTGCCTAAGTGGTTTGGCCTTAGCTCAAACGACTTCGTTAAAAATAGTACAGCCTGAAAATATTCGCAGAGTTCCTACTTTAGAAGTACAACCACTTCAAATTTTGTTAAAAAAACCACATCCAGATATCCCTCTATCTGGAGAAATTTTAGCTCGAAAGCCTTTGAAAGCGAAAGGTATACAGTTTTCTTTGTACAATGATCAAGGGGCTAAAGTGTGGGAAGATGAGCTAAACTTAGAATATAAAATTTCTAAAATTATTGCGTTTTACTATTCAGACTTAGAGGTGTTTGGCGAATTGACCTTGAGTGTGAAAGCCTATGATGAATTTTCTAATACTATTGGAGCTGGAGAGCGGAAGATAGTGTTTCCAAAAGGAACCAAAAAGCCAGAAATTTTACACGCTGATAGTTACCTCTCTGAAGATCGTAAATTACAGTTTTCGCTGTTTGTACAAAACGGAGCCTTTGATCAGATATTATTTCCTCAGGTAAAGGTTTATAGTCAGGCTATCAATGATGAAAATTTGGTCATTAGCTATGACGCTACTCCTCTGCGTTTGCGCCCAGAACAAAAGCAAAAGATAGAGTTTGCCCTAGAAGAATTTTTGGCACCAGGAGTCTACGCTACAGAAGTAGGGTTAATAGATTTTAGGACTCAAAAACAAATTTCAGGCCTGCGTACTGACCAAATTTTTAATGATGGGGATTATTTAAAAATACTCAGCTTTGATAGCTTTGTGGACGAAGAAAATCCACAAAAAGCCGAAGTCAAACTCTTTGGCCTGGCGGTTATTCCAGATGAAGTCACACTTATGGCCAAAGTGGTGATTAACGTAAAAGGGGAAGTTTTATTTGATAAAACGATTCCCGTTCCCTTGGAGCAGGGATATTTTTCTCAAAATTTAAAGTTGGATTTTCCAAAACCAATTGATGGTTTTGATGGCACCTTACAGTTTTTCATGGGAAATGAGTTGTTACTTAACAAAGATTTTTCAGTTAATGGAGAGGGATATGATCCTTTGGTAGCCAACTATCAAGAAACCGAAACCTCGGTGGAAGGATCTGAACCCACTAAGGTGAAACGGACACGCCCAGCTAAAACCAAAAAAATTCTTTGGTGGGAAGAGTTTAAAGCCTCCCCTAAATTGTGGATGGCAGCAGTTGGAGGGGTTATGGTGTTATTGGCGTTAGTGATACTGATTAAATCTAAGGGGCTAGGGTTAATGCTCTTTTTTGTAGGGATGTGTTTGTTTATGTTTGGGATAAGTCAAAAATTGTTAGCGGCCAATTCGCAAACGCGCGTATTTCCAGTAATTGAATGGACGGACCCTAGCAGTAATCCCATTTGGGCCTTTAACCCTGAAAATGTGAGAGGCTTCCAAATCCTTCCCATAAAAGGACGAGTGTATAATTTTTTAAGTGGCAATAGCCTCTTTAAACAAAACCGTATAGATTCAATGCGATTTAATCTCTATAGTCCCAGTGGTAAATCTTATCAGTTCCCCATAAACTCTAAGGTATTAGTGCCAGAATCAGAAATATCGATTGATCAATCTAACGGAGCATATTCGTTTTTATTAGATTTAGGGAAACTTAATAATCTATTTCCTATTGCCCAAGAGTCTCAATTGCTATGGGAAGATGGTGAATGGCAGATACAGTTACTTTTTCACTACAAAGACAAAGTGGAAAATATTGACTTCTGGTTTGCGACAGATCAGCGTAAATTTGGAAGCTTTATAGTAGATACAAAAGCTCCAGAATTAGAAGTGGCCTTTTTTAGCGCCAGTAACAAACCTTTGCAAAAAGGAAGATTCACCAATAAACCCGTTAGAGCTAAAATTAAATGTACTGATGAATTTGCTGGCTGTGCCGAAGATGAATTGGAGCTACTTATTAAAGGAAATTTCTGCTCAGATGAATCTAAATGTAATACCGAGGCCTCAAGATATATCCAGGTTTGTGATACGGTTGAAAATTGTACCCAAAAAGAAATTATCGTAGATTTTTATGATCCAGTCCCCCCCAAACTCTTTGACTTTAACTTTGATAATAAGCTCTCGATACCTGTAAAAAGTATTTTTGATATTTATGTGCGATACGTAGATCCGGCTACAGTAGAGGATGAACAAGAGTTGGAGCAATGGTTTGAAGATTCACTGTGTACCGACAATCGATTTTTTGTAGAAGATCAAGCTACTGGATTCTGTAAAGAAAAAAACCAGACCTGTATTACAAAAGACACCTCTACTCTCTTCAGAGGGAAGGTTGATTCACAGGCAAATTGTAGTGTGGAATGTCCCGCGGGATATGAATTTAGAGAGGGACTTTGTCTTAGAGAGTGTGGATATAATCAGTTTAAAGACGGGCAAGTGTGTTTTCCCTGGAATTTAGCCCCTCCTGCGTCATGAAAATATTTTTAATGCTAGCGTTGATGTTTTTCCCCTGGGCAACCTGGGCGAAACTTTCGGTGCCAAATTCGGGGATTGATTGGAAAAGGTCTACCCTGACTATTGAAAATTTTGAGACTGAACATGAAAGCCACTTTGATCTCTTTAAATGTTTTCGCCAAGACGCTAAAAAACTACCGATAAAACTCACCTTTGAGAACCTAGGGTTCTCTGGAACCGATAGTGGACCTATCACCATAGTACAGGAATTTGAGACCAATCAGTGTTTTCAAACCGCTGGAAAATATGATCTTAAAATCCGTCTTTTTGATCTGGCGGGGAATGTGACAGAAACCTTGGTAAGTTTAGTGGTTTTACCTGGGCAGTTAAACCTGGATAAAAGTGAAATAGTTCCCTTGAGCACGAATCGTTATATTAAGCCTGGCTCCTTTGTAGAAAATATTTCTGATGACTGTAATAAAGCGCTTTTGGTAGCAAATAATCAGGACACTTGCCGTTTAAAGTTATTGGTAAAAGATGACTTTGGAAACATCATTAATGGGGATACAGTTACCAAAGATATTGGAGTAAATATAAAAAATAATAAGTGGAACAATACCGTTATTGAAGTAGCGAGAAATCCAGAACAAGCCTTTTTGGCTGGGTTAAGGTTTGAGAACGATCAGACTGAGACTTTGCTTAAACTAAATGAAGCAGGGGATCTAAATTTTGACATCAAAGCGGCCATTCCTTCTCTCAATGTACACCCCAAAAAATTGGGAGAAATCCGGTACGGTCAAGCGGACACTTTTAGTTTGCCAGCGGTATTTGAGTTCTTTTCTCAGGACAAAATTGATGAAGATACATCTGAAAAAGAGCCGCCGCTGAAGAGTAAAGGGGTTGAAAAAAAAGTTCAGCTCACCTTCGAACCCTGGGTGAAAACTATGGTAGATATGGATAAAGAGACTCCACAACTACAGTATATACCTTTCAGGACTTGGACTTCTTTCCCTGTTCGGTTTACTACTTTTACCTCAAGTGTGTTACCAGCGCTATTTAATGTGAAATTTAAATCGATTATAAAAGAACCACTTAGTATTCAGTTCTTTAAAGAGGTAGCAGATGAAGAGCGACCAGAAGTGGAAGAAAAAGTGCTGAGCGTCCAAAACAATGAAAGTAATAACTACTCGACAGAGCTCAATATGAGGGTACAGGGGCCAGAACATTTATCGGTTAACAAACCTTTTGTATTACTCCCTTCAGTAATATATCCACTGCTTCATGAAGGCGAAAAGAAATTAGTAGAATATCCTACCAACATTGTCTGGGGAGAATCAGGTAAAGATATGACCTTTACTATCTTGGGTATCAGAGCTGATATCGAAGGAAAAACTTCAAGTGCCAAAGATACCAGTGGGATCTTACTTTCTAGTAGTGGAGTTTATAGAGATGCACGTGAAGAAATTACTCGTAATGCGTTTACCATGGTTCGTGGGCGAACTCCAAAAGCGGTAACGGAATTTAATGTAAACAAAGATTTTGAGGAAGACTATGATGTGATCTTTATTAAGGATCAAACAGTAAAACTTACGGGCGATGGAGAAGATGATTCTCCGATTGTATTTGATCAAGGCACTAAAACTATATTGATAGAAGATGGAAATTTATTGATCGATAGAGACATGGTTTATGGAGGGAATGAGGACTCACTTGGCATTATTATGGTCAATAAAAATACAAATAATCGAGTCGATGGAAATGTATTTGTAAATGCTAGAGTTCAAGAATTTGTAGGAACCTACTTTTTAGATGGAAGTTTGATGAGTACCGAAAAATTTCAAACCCCGAGTGTTTCTGACGATATAGAAAACAGAACCATTAGTAATAATGAAAATCCTAATGCGCCTTTAGGATTGCAACTAGTTTTAAACGGAACCATCATTTCCCAAAACACTATTGGTGGAGCAGATCAAAGTCCCTCTATGGGCCCATGGGGGAAACCTTTAGATCGTGTTTTGGCTCTGCGGTATGATCTAAATTATATAAGGCGTTATGAACCAACACGAGATTTAAACAACGGAAGAATTGTGGATGACAGCTTTAATAGCTATTGCCGAAAAGTCGATGATAAATGTGATCCAAATCCATATGCGTTTGTTATACGTCCAGACGGGCGGATAAACGTGCTTCCGCCACCAGGGTTTTTAAGCGTTCCAGGTCTCAGCCTGAATTAGGCTTTGCAGATGTTATAAGGGCTCAGTATACTAAAAATTGTTATATGGAACTCAGTTTCTGGCATTGGGGAATTTTGGGAGGCATATTGTCTTGGTTTTTAACCTGGTGGAGTGTGAAGTTTTTTCCGCTTTTGGGCCTTTTGGACTTCCCTGAACGCTATGGCCTTAAAAGAGCTCGAAAGCCTTACCCCGGAGGTATAATGATTGTTTTTTTGAGTTTAGGTTTAATCTCTATTGACCTTCATTTTTGGCCTTTAATTTTGCCATTGATGATATTGGGAGGAATTTCTTTTATTGACGATAGGCAAGGGGTTTCTCCTTGGGTTCGGTTAGCGGTGCATTTGTGGTTGGCGACCTTTTTGTGGATGGTCGGAGTCAAGATTTACTATGTGACGAATCCTTTTGCGGCTACCAACTTTGAAATTACACAAATATTCCCACATGTGGCCTTCTTTCTGACCATCTTTTGGATTGTAATGATCCAAAATGCTATCAATTGGATGGACGGACTTCCCGGTTTGAGCGTCGGGGTTTCAGGTATAGGTTTTTTGACGCTTGGAGGCTTAGGGCTCTTTAAACCAGAACTGGCCTTTGATCCAGCGCACCAAACGCTCACTTTTGCCAATCTTTATTTAGCGGGTATTTGTGTAGGTGCTTTTTGGTTTTACTGGAAGGGAAAAATTATCCTAGGCGATACGGGCTCCCAAATTTTAGGATTTTTGTTGGCGGTTATGGCTATTTTTTCTGGAGCCAAAATTGCGACAACACTGATGGTGCTTTGCATCCCTATTCTAGACTTTTTCTGGGTAATCTTTAGACGCTTAATTTTAGAAAAACGTTCTCCATTAAAGGGAGATACCAAACACCTGCATCATAATCTAGCCAAACATTTTAGTGCTGAAAACACGAGCCTCTTTTTAGTAGGAACCTCCGCACTGTTTGGAGCCATCGCTATTTTCCTTTCGGGAGCAGAAAAAATGTGGGCGTTTGGAGTCACCGCTTTATTGGTCTTGAGCCTAAATCTCTACTTATTTAAGAAGTAGTTTTAGCTAGCAGAAGCGTCGTAAATACTCTGAATGGAGTTGTTGAGTGTGTCTGAGAATTCAGCATCACTTTGTTGGGCCGACAACCCTTCACTCAGGGCTCGAGAGAAACTGGCTACCATGCCGTTGTTTTCACTAAGGCGTCGATTCGCTTCGTCTCGAGAGTATCCGCCAGAGAGAGCGACTACCTTCACCACATTTGGATGTGCTTGGCAGTCAGCGTAGTGATTTGGTTTTTCTGGAAGCGTAAGTTTAAACATTACCAATTGGTCTTCATCAAGCCGACTAAGTTCGTCGAGCAAGGCCTCTCGAAGTAGTACTTCACAATCAGCTTTATCAGGGGCATGAATGTCTACTTCAGGTTCAATAATAGGAACCAATCCATGAGCAATAATCTGTGCCCCCACCTCAAACTGTTGCGCCACAATGGCGGCAATTCCGTCTGGGTCAGCTGACTTAATCACAGAACGCATTTTAGTGCCGAAGATTCCGGCGGCTTTGGCTCGTGTCAGCAGAGCGTCTAGCTCTGGCATAGGTTTCATCATTTGTACTCCATGGGCTTGTTCAGCGAGTCCTTTATCTACTTTGAGGAATGGAACCACATTCTTTTGTTCCCAAAGGTAAGTGGCAGTAGGGATTCCTTCAACCTTCCTATCCATGGTCATTTCAAAGAGAATCGCTCCGAAAATTCGATCCCCCTCAAAGCTTTGGTCAGTCATGATCCTGGTTCTCATTTGATGAATCCTATCAAACATTTCATCTTCTCCCGAATATTGATCGGCATCAACGCCATAGAGCTTTAAAGCCTTCGGCGTACTACCACCACTTTGGTCTAAAGCGGCAATAAAACCATGAGAATTACGAATTTTTTGGAGTTGATCGTCAAAGGTAGACATGTTTGTGGAGGATAAATTTCGTTTAAATTTTGTTCAATTTAGATGAAAAAGTCGAGCAATTTTTATAAAATTTGTTACACTTGCTTTTGAAATTAAAAATGCCCGATTGTCAAAAATGCGATTGTAGTGGAAATTCTCCACTTTTTAAAGCCTTAGACACCATTGCAAAACGGTGGTCTTTGTTGATTCTGATGACCATTCATAACGGAGAAGAAAACTACAATGCGATACAAAGAGCTATCCCAGAGATAAATACTCGCATTCTCTCCCAAAGGCTTAAAGAACTAGAGACTGAAGGGTATATAGAAAAATTTACTGATAAAAAAAATATCCGAAAAACCAGCTATAAACTCAGCCAAAAAAGCTTAGATCTCAAGCCTATAATGATGGATATGTCCAAGTGGGCTGGCAAATGGGATTCCAAGGCCTAGAAAACACTGTATTTTTTGTTGCTTTAAACTACTCGCTTTTTAAAACTTAGAGTGAGAACACATTGATTCCAGAAATTTTTCATTTATATTTGTGTTTCGAAGTATGCAGTTTGAAAAATTTAAGAACGCTCAAAATATTTGTATCTATGGATATGGAGTTGAGGGAAAATCCTCAGAACATTTTTTATCACAACATTTTCCACATCTAAATATTCAGATATTTGAGGATAGTGATGGCCAAACTTTAGATTGGGAGGCTTTTGATATAGTCATTAAGAGCCCTGGGATTCCGCCCAGTCATGTGCCTCCTGAGCACGTAAATAAAGTCACTTCTAATATTCGTATTTTTCTCGCTAACCTGCCGGAAGAAAGGCGGATGAAAGTCATTGGGATCACAGGATCAAAGGGGAAATCAACCACGACCAAATTCTGTCATGAATTGCTTAATCAATGTGGGAGAAAAGCCGTTATTGGAGGGAACTTTGGGACGCCATTTTTGGATATATTTAATGATTTTATAAAAGGGGAGTACGAATTTGTGGTAGCAGAGTGTTCAAGCTTTCAGCTCTATGACTTGGATATTTCACCTGGGATAGCCATTTTTCTTTCTTTCTTCCCAGACCATCTAGACTGGCATGGAACTCAAAAAAAATACTTAGAAGCCAAAAAAAATCTCTGGGCTCACCAAAAATTAGGGAATGTGTTTCTCATTACTCCAGCAGTGCAAGATATAACTCAAGGAGGACATGTATGTGAAAAGCCCGCTACTAGATTATTCCCTGAAAAGGCTATTTTGCAGGCGGATCACTTTCGGCAAAATTTAGGAACGATCTGGACTTTAGGAGAAATTTTGGAACTCCCCAATTTAGAACGAAACTGGCAAAAAGTAGCCGAAAATTTTGAAATGATTGAACACCGTTTAGAACGTTTTGCTCAAAAAAAAGGGATTACATTTTATAATGACTCGATTGCTACAAGTCCAGAGGCAGTAGAGGTAGCGATTAAATTTTTTGGGTCCCAGTTGGGCACCCTTATTTTGTGTGGTCAAGATACCGGAATTGGAGGGTTTGGAGGCGTTGTAGAAAATCTAAAGCGATACGCCCCTCAAGCCAAAGTTTTACTTATAGACTCAGGGGTCTCTGAAAAATTTATAAACGTGGCTCAGGATCAAAATTTTGAGGCTTTCCAGGTCTGTGAAGATATACAGACGGTGGTTTCTCAAAGTTTCGAAATTACACCTCAAAATTCAGTCTGTTTATTCAGTCCAGGAGGCAAAAGTTTTGATCAGTTTGAAAATTACAGAATACGCGGTCGAGTTTTTAAAGAATCTGTGAATAATTATGGAATATGAAACTAGTAAAGAAAATTCAGTCTAAACTTTTAGATCACTACAAACAGGTATTGGTTTTTGATGAAAGAGGGGATGGGCACTTTGTCCAAATAATCTGTGTTGATGTTGGATTTGAAGGGAAATCTTTACTGGTAAAATCACGAGAGATTTTTACTCATTTAGGGAATGAAAAGTCAAAAGTTCACGCCCTTTCGGTAAAAGGATTTACCCCGGCAGAGTGGGAGGTAAAGTCCAAAGATTTCGAACTTATTAAATATCAGCACTACCCAAAATCATAATGAACCAACTCTATCCGCATTCAGAAATTCAAACACTCATAGAGTCACACAAAGTAATTATCTTTGGGAAAGGCGATAAAACCCAGCCTATGTGTGGTTTCACCGCCCGGGTGCAGGAAGTGTTTGAAACCCTCCCATACGATTATCACATGGTGAATGTATTAGAGGAACCAGCACTGCGACAAGAACTCAAAACTTTTTCAGACTGGCCCACCTTTCCTCAAGTCTATATCCACCAAGAATTTGTGGGGGGATGTGATATTATTTTAGAAATGCATGCAGAAAAACAACTCCAAGAGTTATTAAAAGCTTGAATTTTTTTAAGCACTAGAAGTCGTCGTCTTCTGAGAACAATTTAATCCGAATAGGGTCTTGTTGGGTGACCAAAATTTCAGCTCCACAAAGAGGACACTCCAATACTTCATCTTCATGAATATCAGAGGTTTCTACCTCAAATCGTCCGCGACAATCGGGGCAATAAAGTGAAACGAGGGTTTCAAAGTCCATATGTGTGGGAAAAAGACTTGTCTGGATTTTTTTACCGTTTTTTGGGGCAATTGCAAATTTTTGGCAGCAATGAGCCGGAATGTGGTTGAGGGTTTTTTAGGATATGGTTTTGATTACTTTTCTATATTTTTATTTTTTGTAATCACCATAATTCCATCATCCAAGTCTAGAGGATGTATTTCGTAGTGCCACTCGGTTTGCGATTCTAAAAAATTCCAAAAAGCCTCCATCTTGTACCGAAATTTTAGCACATCATCTACCACAATTATTCCACCAGAATTAAGTTTGGGGGTACAAATCTCAAAAAATTCTAAGGTGCTTTTTTTAATGCCATCAATAAAGATGAAATCAAACATCTGATCCATATTTTGAATAATTTCTTGAGCTCTTCCAAAGTGCATAGTGACATTTGTAAGTCCTGTGGTAGCAATATTTTCTTGAGCTATTTTAAAGCTAGGGGTGGAGTGATCTATGGTATGGATATGGCCTTTGGTAGTTTCTAAAGCATCAGCAATCCAGATAGTGGAATAGGCATGAGCACATCCAATCTCTAAAACCGATTGGCATTTTTTTTCCAGAATAAGCGTATGCAAAAATTTAGCTACTTCAATAGAGATGCTCGGTACATCTCCAGCGAGATCTTTAACTTTTAGTTTTTCTAAAAACGTGGTGCGTTTTTCCTCCATATGCAGAAGTATTGTACCCTCTATCCAAAATTTGTAATAGTCTAGGATTTATTTCTAATTTATTACTAAGCACTCATAAAACTTAACTATTTTTTGTCAATTTTCTTTAGTTCATACCACTTTTCTAAAGCTTCTTTTGGGGACAATTCATCCGGGTTCACTGACTGAACGAAGTTTTCAACTTCAGATACTTTTTCAACGACTGGTTCTCGAGGTACTTGAGCAAAGAGATTTGGTTTTCCAGAAAGCAGATTTTCAGATTCTAATCTGGCTAAAACCTCTTTAGCGTTCTTAATCACTTCCGTTGGAATGCCCGAAAGTTTCGCTACTTCAATCCCAAAACTGTCGGCGATACCTCCTGGTTTTATCTGCCGCAGAAAAACAATCCCGTTTTTATTTTGGGTGACCGATACCTGAAAGTTTTCTGCTGCACTCAAATCATGAGCCAAATCAATCAGCTCATGATAGTGGGTGGCAAAGAGAGTTTTTGCCTTAGTTTTATCATGTAAAAATTCCGTGATAGCCCAGGCCAAGGAAATTCCATCAAAAGTAGAAGTTCCTCGGCCAATTTCATCCAAGATAATAAAACTTTTGTCAGTTGCAGCATGCAAAATAGTAGCGGTTTCGGTCATTTCTACAAAGAAGGTAGATTTACCAGCTGCTAAGTTATCACTTGCTCCTACACGGGTAAAAATCCGATCAAAAGTAGACCAGCTCGCTTCACTGGCGGGGACATAACTTCCCATTTGTCCTAGCCAAATAATCAGCGCATTTTGTCTGAGGAAGGTGGATTTTCCAGCCATGTTGGGACCAGAGATCAAGTGGAAACGTGACCTTTCCCCACACATTCTGAGATCATTGGGAATAAACCTTTCGGTACTCAGATTTTCTACCACTGGATGTCGACCATCTTTAATCACAAATTTGGTATCAGTCTCGCTAATATTGGGTTTGTGCCATCTTTGAACTTTTGCGGTTCTACTCAAAGACTGAATTGCATCTAGAACCCCAATCTGTCGAGCCGCATTTTGGAGCTTGGTGATTTCATTTAAACATGATTCTCGTAGCTCTAAAAAGATTTTATGCTCAAGAGCAAAGCTTTCACTTTCGGCACTTAACACCTTTTTTTCATAGGTTTCTAGTTCGGGGGTGGTGAATCTTTCGGCATTTACCAATGTTTGGCGACGAATCCAAGAATCTGGTGCATTTTCAGCTTGAGCTTTGGATACTTCTAGGCAGAATCCAAAATTTTTGGAATACTTAACCCGTACATTTTGGATACCCGTTTCGGCCTTTTCGCGATCCAAAAAATCCTGGAGCCAGGCATCAGAGTCCTGACTGAGTTGTTTGAGTTCGTCGAGTCTTTCATTAAAGCCCGTAGCAATCATGCCGCCTTCAGTAATTTCTAGAGGAGGATGATCTACTAAGGCGTGGGAAAGTATTTCATGCAAGACTTCAAATCCTTGTAGCGATTGGGCAATATTAAGTAGGGGGCTGTTAGCGGATTTAACCAGTTCTTTTAGCGGAGAGAAAACCGCTAAACTGTTTCGAACAAAGCTTAAATCCCTAGCGTTCCCTCGACCACTCGCGAGTCGGGCTAGGATTCTTTCGATATCGCCAATGTTTTTAAGGAAGCTCGGAAGGTCTTGCTGGAATGCTCGGTCATTCAGACATTCTTCCACGGCTTTAAGGCGGTTGTTTATGCCTTCAGTATTTTTGAGTGGGTAAGCGATTATTTCTCTTAGTTTTCGGCTTCCCATTGGCGTGTAAGGTTTTTCAAAAACCTGATAGAGCGAGACTTTTTCAGTAGGGTCAATGGAATCAAAAATTTCTAAATGCCGGAAGGTCTGTCCGTCTAAAGACATTCTATGGCCTGGGGTGTAGTGATCAATTTTTTGGATGTGATCTAAATCTGATTTTTGAGTTTCATTCAGATAATTCAAAATCACTGAACTCACTACAATTAAACTAGATAAATGTGCTATTCCAGAAACCGATAAATGATTTTTTGGGAAGTGATCATTAAGGGTTTTAGTGGCGTCTTTGATGGTTGGAAAAGTCTTTGGAACTATCAAACTTTTGGGGAGTTTTTTACTAAATTCATCATCCTGAAATTGAAGGATGTCACATAAAATTTCTTTCGGATTTAGACGATAGAGTTCATCAAAAAACGAAATTTCATTTTCAAACTGAGCGGTTTTAAAAACCCCTGTAGAGCAATCCGTATAGGCTAAACTGTAAATTCCTTTGTCGAGTAATATCGCCGCCAAAAAATTGTTTTGATCACTTGGTAAATTCCCACTTTCGAGGGTTGTTCCTGGAGTGATAACACGATCAATGATACGCGAAATTTTACCGTCACGGTCTTCTTTTTGCTCTGCTACAGCGACTTTATAGCCCAATTCTACAAGTTTTTCTAAAGGTTGTTTATGCGCATGATGAGGAAATCCTGCCATCGGCATTTCGTTTTCGGTATTTTTATGTCTGGCAGTCAGCGTCAATCCCAGTAATTTTGAGCACAACACGGCATCTTCAAAAAACAGTTCATAAAAATCTCCCAGACGGAAAAATAAAATCGCGTCTGGATTTTGAGATTTCAAATCCCAATACTGGCGTTGAACCGGTGTAGACATGTGGGTTTAGTGAAAAGATTCTGTAGAAAACCGATTTTTTTTGCAACTGTTTGTTTGGTTTTGTACATTGGGTTCCGCATGCGTTACTTTTTTTGGCTGTGTCTGCTGTGTATGATTCCTGGACTTTTGATCCGAATTCCGTTTGGTGGAGGAGGGATTTTGCTCTCCGATATTGTCATACCCGCCTTTGCGGGAATGTGGGTATTTAAAAAATTGTTTTTGGACCAGTTTGTGAAGTTTTCAAAATTTTTGCTTCCAGGATTTATGTTTGGAGTGGTGGCTTTGCTTAGTTGGATTTGGGGGGCTTGGGATTTAGAATTTAAGGCTCAAGTTTTGTCTTTTTCTTATATTGTGCGATTTATTTCGATTCTGGTTCTGGCTTGGGCGGCTTCAGAAATGGTGCAAAAAAAAGCAGAAATAGAACCTTTCTTCTACAAGATTTTTGCGATTGTTGGGATTATTATTTTGACGGGATATATACAGTTTTTTGTATACCCAGATATTTCTAAATTCTCCACGGTGGGAGGATTTGACCCACATACGGGGAGGCTTCTTGGTACGTGGATGGATCCCAATTTTGTAGCGGGGTTGTTAGGCTTTTTCCTCCCCTTGATGTGCGCTGTGTGGTATGAAACTAAGTCTCAAAAGAATAAAATTATCCTCGGGGGATTCATTGTATGCTGTCTGTATGCGCTCTTTTTAACCTTTTCACGAAGTGGATATTTAGCCGCGATGGGAGGCCTTGGGTTATTCTTTTTATTCCGAGATCCTAAGATTATTTTAGTGGGCATTATTGTGGCAACCCTGGGACTGGCGAGCAATGAGCGAGCGCAAAAACGAGTGGGTCAGCTGGCTGGGACACTCGCGGCGGTACTCTTCCAGGAAACCGATGAAGTGGATGCTACCGCTAAACTGCGGGTAGAGAGTTGGAGCAAAAGCCTCACGCTTTTTGAAAAATACCCAGTGCTCGGAATTGGATACAACACCTACCGGTATCGGGCAGCCGAAGAGGGAATTGTGGATGAAACCTATTTTTCTGCGGGAGGATCTGATTCTACTTTACTCACAGTGTTGGTCACGACTGGTATTATAGGATTTTTAGTTTTCATGTGGTTTTATTGGTCTCTCTGGATTCGTCATTTTTTGATATATTGGTCTACAAAGCACAGTTTGCATTTAGGATTTGTAGCCGGCTGGTCGGCAATATTAGTGCACAGTGTATTTGTAAATTCACTACTATTTCCGCTGATTTTTATGCCCATTTTAGTTGTATTGGCGGTACTGGAATCTACCAGTAGCCTAAAAGAGGAGTAAGGCTTTATTAACTTCCCCCAAATGCATTCCTCATAGAAGGCTAGACTATGGTTCCTTAAAATTTTTGCTGATGCCGTATTTTGACTCTTTTTTAAGGAGGCCCCTGAGCCTGAAAATATGGGTGACAAGTTTTTTGGTTCAAAGAGCGTTAAGGGATTGAAAATATACCCACTACGATTTACAATCGAATTATGTGGCGGATAATAGGGTTTTTGCTCGTGGTTGGAGGCATATTTGGTCTAAGCCAAGAAGTTCTCAATAACCAAATCCCAAAGTGGAAATCTACCACTATTTCTTTGGTGCAAGAAGCCCAGAATGCGCAACTGGACAGAGACGCCTGGAAAGAATTAAACGTTCGAGTACGCGAGGAACTCCCTTGGTTTTATCCGTTTTCACGGATGCGTTCACTGTTCGCAGAAGGGGAGTATATGGTGCATTTGGTACATGAAGCGCAGCATAATTTTTCAATTAATTTTTCATTCGAGGATCGCACTATGAGCACAAGAGATCTAGAAAAGGTCTTTTGGTTTTTGGCGCAAACAGAAGTTTCGATTGATAATATTTTGTATGACTTGAGGGCTTTGCCTACCTGGCTTTTAGAGCCCGAAGAACTAAAAATTTTTCAGTCTCAAGTAGCGTGGCTGGAGTACCTGCAAGATCAGTTGCAAGATGCTCAGCGCTTTGAAAAAATTTTTCAACGGTTCGTAAAAGACAAAGAAAGAGTTTTAATTTTGCTGCAAAACCAAAATGAACCCAGATCTACCGGTGGGTTTGCTGGAAGTTTAGTATTGCTCGACTTTGACAAAGATAAAATTACCTGGGAGTTTTTGGATATATATGCGTTAGACCGTTTGGTGCCTGGAGAAGTTCAGCCAGCCGCTCCAGCATTTTTTCACGACCTTTCCAAAACCATTTCGCTCAGAGATGCTAACTTTTGGCCTGACTTCAGGCAAAGTGCTCAGAGCTATCGGTTTTTCTTTGATGCTATAGGTGAGCGTCCTCCTAAAACCGTTGTAGGAATAAACCTCAATAGCATTGAAGAAGTACTTAAACTCACCGGCCCTGTAACCCTTGATAAATGGGGATTAGAACTCAATCAGCATAATTTTGATACGATGCTTCAGTTTTTAGTGGAGTCTAAAATTACAGGACGTTATAACGTAAAAGCCCCGGTAGAAATTTTTGGCTCTCAGTTGTTTTCGCCTGAAAGTATGGCCAGGATTTCCTGGCAAGACTGGCAGCGTTTTAATCTCAAAGCATTTTTACAGGCAAAAAATATACTGGCACATTCTCAAAATATCCAACTCCAAAAACTATTTGAAAAGTGGGGAATCGATGGCCAAATTCGCCCAAAAGGTGACGCTGACAACTTTATTCACTTTGATTTTATTTCTATCGGTGCTAACAAATCTGAAAAATTTATGTGGACTAAACTGCATCATGACAGCGAGATTTTGTCTGATGGAAGAGTCTTGAACACGCTTGATATCAAAAGAACTCATGCCCTTCGAGCAGGAGAACTCAATGACTTACTAGGAACCAATACGATGCCCCCAAATGTAAAAGATCTCATTACAGAAGACCTTTGGTGGAAACTGGGAGCGGGCCAAAATAGAACCATTATGCGTGTCTGGGTTCCAGCAGGCAGTCAGCTTGTAGATCAGGTAAATCCAAGTGGAGGGATAAACGTAAATACAGATTTTGAGGGCTTTACGGTCTTTGAAATACCTCTGTTTGTGGTGCCCAGCGAAACGGTAAACGTAACACTGAAGTATCAGACTCAGATTGATCGTGGAGCGAGTAATTGGCGTCCGTATTTCTTGGAGCTTTTAGGGACTCCAGGGAAAGATAAAACAGCATTTATAGCGAGTATTTCTACAGGCTCAAAAGGGGCTTTTAGTGCAGAAACTCAAAACATAGGCAAACCTCAAGATTTGGTCGACTCAGACTTTAGAGCCGTTGTGGAATTTGAAAATTGATAGTGCCATAGCGAGGCTTGTTTATTTTTAACTCAATGACCAGGAAATCTACTTCCTAAAAGGAGATTGCCGCCCTTTTTTTAACTTAGATTTTTACTTCGTTACACAATCACAGAGAGTTGTGTTTTTTATGTTTCTCCCTACATTACTCATCGTATGTTAGAGTTATTGATTCTCGCTTTTATGTCGCCAGAGGCCCAAGAATTCTTTGGACAACTTCCGTCAGGGAGTCGCGCAGGGATTGAAGTTTTAGAACCAGCAGAGCTCCCCCAAAAAAAAGAAAACAAGCTCGCTCCAGAACTCTTAAATGATCCCTATCTGGCTATTTTTGCTAAAGATATAAATTCAGGAAAAACTTTATTTGCTCATAACGTAGATAAAGCTCAGCCCATTGCGAGTCTAACCAAAATTATGACCTATTTAGTCATTCGTGAAAATTTTGACCTAGATGAGGTTGTCTCAATCCCTCTAGAAGCTACCCGTATAGAAGGTGCTAAAGCCGGACTTTATGCCTACGAAAAAATGACAATCAGAACTCTTTTAGAAGCTATTTTGATTCCTTCTGGAAATGATGCAGCGGTGGCTTTGGCCATTGCCGACAGCGGAACAGAAGAAGTCTTTGCACAAAAAATGAACCAAAAGGCCCGTGATCTAGGTCTGGATTCAGCCCAGTTTTATAACGCTACCGGATTGGATATCCTAGAAGCCCCAAGAGAATGCGTGATTTCAGAGAATATTGAAGACTGTGATGCCTCTGAAGTTGAGGTATACGGCAACAAAATGTCGGTCCGTGAAGCGCTGATGATGGCTCAGATAGCCCTGCAGGATGACTTTTTTAGGGAAACGGTTCAAAAAGATACGTTTTATGGAGAATCGGCAGACCAAAAATTCGTTCATGAAAAGAAATCTACCAACCAACTGCTTGGAGCTTTTATAAATTCTAAAGGCGTTAAAACAGGGTACACAAATCTAGCAGGGCAGTGTTTTATTAACCTATCGGTAGATGAAGAGGGAAGAGAAATTTTAACCGCAGTACTGGGTTCTTCCGATAGATTCGGGGAGACCAAAAAATTGATGCACTGGATTTGGGAAAGTTTTACCTGGAGATAAAAAATTTCAAATGCGTATAAATAAAAATACGCTTATTTTAAAAATCACTTTGTTCCTCGAACTTTTCGTTTTTTATTCTCCAGACTCTGCTAGTTTTTATTTAGATATGGCAAATCATCTTTTTTTCTCTTCCAAAAACGCATTTTTTCTGCTATAATAATGTGATTTAAATAGTTTCATGAAACATTTATTCGCCCTTTGTGCCTTCTTTCTGACTTCAATTGCAGCACTGCAAGTAAGTCCTCCTGTAGTGCATGAAGCTGAAGCTTTTCATGTGAAAATGTCTGTAGCCGCTTACGTTAGGGGGAGCGATAGATTCCAAATTGGTCTACTCTCTGTAGGGAGTGAAGCTGGACTAGAATTTGGAACCGCTAGTCCACGAGATATTGTGTGGAGAGCGATTCGAATTATGGCTAGTATTGCCGGTACTCTGGCTATTTTGCTCTATATTGTGGGAGCGTATTTTATTATTATTTCACAGGGGAATGAGACCCAATTTCAAAAGGGAAGAGATGTTATACTCTATACCTCGTTAGGGGTAATACTGGTCTTTACCGCCTACATTATTGTACAGTTTACTCTTGGTATTATTTTCTTCGCAGGCTAATGAAAAACTATGGCATGATTTCCGCTTTCCTACTGATGTTCATTGTGGCAATGATGCCCGAACTAGTAGCCGCTTATACGGTAAAACTTCAAGAACCAATTGCGGGGGTAAGTTCGGTGAGTGGAGGAAATGGTTTTGATCTCATCAAAAAATATATTTCTCTGATCTACCGATTCTTTGCTTCTCTTATAGGGATTACCGCAGTACTTATGATTGTATTTGCAGGAACTCAGATTATCTTTGGAGGAGCGGAACAAGGGTTAGTTCAAGATGCGAAAGAAAGGATTAGAAATGCTATTCTGAGTTTGATTCTGCTTTTTGGTACCGCGTTACTGCTTAAAACGGTTAATCCTCAATTCTTCAACTAAAAGTCCCTAGTTTTGAGTATTTTTTCGTTAAAACTTTAAAGCTTCCCCTGAAGCACCACCCTGGATACTACCGTCAAAAACCACCTGTCCTTTTAGCCAGGTTTTTTCAGTGAGCCCTTTAATGGGCCATCCTTCAAAAGGTGTCCATCGACATTTAGAAAATAATTTTTCAGCTTCAACGCTCCGTTCTACCTTCGGATCAAGCAAGAAACAATCAGCATCATATCCTGATTTAATGAGTCCTTTTTTGTCTTTCACATTAAAAGTCTGGAAAGTTTTGAGTGAGGTCATCGCTGATAGTTGTTTCAGATCGTATCCACGATTTACAAATTCGGTATAGAGCAACGGGAAAAAGGTTTCTACTCCAGGAATTCCATAAAAGATTTGGTCCGATAACTTTTCTTCTCGAGTATGAGGGGCGTGATCGGTTGCAAAGAAATCCATCGTTCCGTCCTCTACGGCTTCCCACATAGCTTCAAGGTCATCGTGAGTCGCTAGCTCAGGTTTCATACAGCAAAAAGCGCCGTGTTTCATTCGGTCTTCATGCGTCATAAATAGATGATGTGGGCACACTTCAATAGAAATTTTATCTTTGAGTTCTGGATCTTTTTTAATTTTTCGGACTAGTTCTACTTCATTCCTTAGACTGGCATGACAGAGGTGTAGTTGGCATGGAGCTTTTTCTTCTAACCAAATTTCGACAGCTCTGTGAAACACTGGCCCTTCTGCATGTAAAGCCACTTTTTTACCCACGTTAAATATCTCTCTCCATCTAGATTCATCATCCATTTTGAGGTTTCCGGTTGTGGTATTGAGATAGAGTTTGGTCCCTGGGACTTGTTCTACAGCTTCAATTTCAGTTTGGTTGTCTGGCCCAGCTCCAAAATAAAATCCATAGTGCGCATGAGATTTTTTAGCTCCCAGGGCTTTTTTATCCGCGAGTAATTCACGGGTAAAGGTGGGAGGGTCGGTGTTGGGCATATCAAAAAAAGCAGTTACGCCCGCAGAAATGGCAGCCTGCGAGCCACTCTTTAAGTCTTCTTTGTATTCAAATCCTGGGTCTCGAAAGTGGACGTGAGGATCAATACATCCTGGGAATAGTATTTTTCCACTTCCATCAAGGGTTGCATACGCACCGTCTAGGGAGTCTACAAATATACCATCAGCTATATAAATATCTTTTACTTCATCGGTGTGAGCATCGATGACACGGACGTTTTGGATTAGATAATTCATTAGTTACATTTTTATGTCATTGAGAGCGAATGTAAAAATTAAATTCAGAAAAAGCCTGGCAAGCTTTCCTAAATGAGATAGCTTCGTCATTTTGCAGTACATTAAACAAGCTTCGTAATGACAGTTAAGGGCCAATTTCTAAGGGGTTTAAATTAACTCCAATCCTCGAGCAATCAAGGCCATTCTGATGGGGACTCCATTTCGGGCTTGTTCAAAGTATTTGGCTTGAGGAAGTGAGTCTACCTCAAATTTTATTTCATCTACTCTTGGTAGTGGATGCATCAAAATAGCATTTGATTTCATTTTGCTTACTTTTTCTTTGTCAAAACAAAAGGCATTTTTATGACGCTCGTATACTGCAGGATCTAATCTTTCTTTTTGGATTCTGGTATCATAAATTATATCCGAAGTTTCTAAGATATTGTCAGTAAGTTCAAAATATTTAGTGTCAGTTTTTGGGTCAAAATATTTATCTGGAATTTGAATTTCTTCTGGAGCCACAAAATTGACGGTAATACCTGGGAATTTTTTTATTAGCTGAGAACTAGAGTGAACAGTTCGCCCGGTTATAAGCTCTCCAACATAAGTGACCGTAAGGGGATCTTCTCCGAGGCGGAAGTGTTTAAATATGGTATATAAATCCAAAAGACCTTGTGTAGGATGTTCGGCAGGACCATCTCCAGCGTTAATTACTGGTACCCCAGAGTGATCAGCTATAACTTTTGCGTCTCCGGCATTTTTAGATCTAACGGCTATAATATCTGCGTATCCACCAACCATGGTGGCCGTATCCTGTAAAGCCTCCCCTTTGGCTTGAGAAGAAAATGTTACGTCAGTTTCAGAAATAACCCCTCCGCCAAGTCTGTGCATAGCCGCTTCAAAACTCAGTCTAGTTCGAGTAGAGGGTTCATAAAAAAGAGCCGCTAAGATTTTTCCTTTAGCCATCTCAGAACCTCCTTTTAGGAGTATTTCATCCATCTCTGTGGCTTGGGCCAAAATTTGCTTGAGTTCAGTATGGTCAAATTGTCCGGCAGCAAGTACATGTTGCATTTGTAGGAAGTGAAATTTTATCTGAATAATCCTACTCTATTTTTAAAACCCTTCAACCCTCTTCTTTTTGACTTTTAAACTGTATCACTTTCACATTGACAATTATGCACATAAAAGTACTTTTCGGCCACATATTTACTATTTGTTCGGGATATAAGCGCCATCTCTGGCCTCCGACGAATGTTTCTTAACCTCATTACATAATGATTGCTGTTGCAAAGATAGGCGGTCACCAAGCCCTCATAAAAAAAGGTGACAAAATCCAAGTAGACAAACTTGATGTTGAAGTAGGGAAAAAAGTGAACTTTGATGTACTGCTTGTCTCTGAAGAAGATGGGACTGGCTTCAAAGTGGGGAAACCATTTATTGATGGTATGAATGTGGAAGCGAAAGTGCTTTCCCATGGGAAAGGCGAAAAAATCCGAGTATTCAAAATGCAACCTCGGAAACGATACCGAAGAACCCAAGGACATCGTCAAGATTTTACTGAAATTGAAATTACAGATATCAAAACAGGCAGTGCTAAAAAAGCCGCTCCCAAAAAAGAGGAAAAAGCACCAGCCAAAAAAGCCGCTCCAAAAGCTAAATCTGCAGAAAAAAAAGTTGCTAAAAGCGCCAAAGAGAAGTAAAAATATAAAGCTTTCTTTATTTTTAGAAGAAGGCTTAGTACGTGAACGAGACTTATAATCATGAACGATCAACAACCCGTACCCCCGCAACCACCACAAAGTGGTCAACCTGGAGACACTCCGCAAGGACAAAATTCTGGGGCTCAACAGCCCGTACCTCCAGTACAAAATCCTCAACAACCGACACCACCTGCAGCTCAGCCGTCACCGGCGCCTCAACCGGCTGCACCACAAGTACCAGCCGATCCAAATAACCGAGTTGGACAACTTAGTCAGCGTGACGGGAATATTTTTATAATTCCACCGCACCCAAATACGCAGTTTGATGAAAATTATTTTTTGGCACTTCTAGAGGGATCAATTTCGCTCACCATGGAAGAAAAGCAAAGAGTTATTGATGCTATTCCTCGCCTTTCAATTGAGCAGATTAACGAACTCATCTCTATCTTTGAAGAAGAGAAACAAAAATTTTCAGAACTAGAAAAAGAGTTCGCTGATGATGTAGCTAAACTCAAAGCAGAACGAGAAAAAGAAATTGAAATGACGGAAACCAAAAAAGAAGAAGAAAGTGAAGCAGATGCGGATGCTGCCGCAGCGGAAGCCCTTAAACGTCAGATGATGGGAGGGGACGATCAGCCACAGCAATAAACTTTTAACACATAACAGAAAAAGCGGCCTAAAGCCGCTTTTTTTGTGCCAATGGGATTTGCTTTTTGGTTCAGCTTAGCGCTTCATTCAACAAATCCTTCAGGCTTTGCGAAGTAGTAGTTATTTGCCAATTTTATCTAAGAGTTTTCCCGCTCTGTCTTTGCCCCCGAGTCCAAACGCAATACCTCCTGCAATGGCGAACATTGCTACGACTCCCGTGAAGAAGGTTTCAATTAAACTCTGCGCGATTCCCAGTTGTACGAGAGCCGCCATAAGTGAGAAAATAATGATAGCGGCATTAGCAATTTGTCCGAGAGTTCCGGCTTGTTTTTTGCTGAGATTCAGACTGCTGGTTCCATGTACAGACACGTCTTGAACGATTTTCCCAATAGCCATTCCAAAGGCCAGGATAACAATAGCGACAAATACATTTGGTATATAAGCCAAGATTTGGTTGATAAAGTCATTGAGCTGTTGAATTCCCAGAATATCAATCACTACAACCAGCAGCACTAACACCAAGAAAATCTGCACTATCTTGGTAAGTAATTTAGTAAGTGAGATAGTAATTCCTAGCTTTTTAAGTTCATCAGTAACCCCTATGCTTTTAAGCATATGGTCTACTTTGAGCAGAGATAAAACTTGCTCAGTGACAGTGGTAAGGGCTCGAATAATAATCATGCCTACCATCAGTACGATAAGGGCGGTAATGACTAAAGGCAAAAAGCCCATGATTTGGAGGCCGAGCTCCTTGAGAGGGGTAAGAACTAAGCTTCCCCAGGTAACCAGTAAGTTCGTTGGATCCATGATGTAGAGGGTTAAAAACTAGATCATCCTCCATTTTATGGTAATAATCCCTAAATCCAAAAACATTTTTGCTTCTTGCTTCATATTTAACTCACAAAAAAAACGGCCCAAAGGCCGTTTTTTTTAGTAAAAATGTAAAAGAAAAAACTATTCAAGTTCAATAGTAGCTCCAGCTTCTTCAAATTGTTTTTTGATTTCTTCAGCTTCTTCAGCTTTAACATTTTCTTTAATAGTTCCTCCGTTATCAGCCAATCCTTTAGCGTCTCCCAAGCCTAGGCCTGTAACTTCTCGGATTACTTTAATAACAGCGATTTTTTGTCCTCCAGCATCTTTAAGAACGATGTTGTAGGCAGATTTTCCTTCATCAGCAGCGTCGTCGCCTCCAGCAGCTCCAGGAGCGACAGCAACGGCAACAGGGGCACTCGCTGTGATTCCGTATTTTTCTTCAAAGTATTTAGCAACGTTGTTGGCTTCAAGAACACTGAGTTTCTCAATAGCGTCTACAACGGCTTGTTCGCTCTTAGAGAGCTCAACGGTAGCAGTAGTTTCTTCTGACATGATAGTTAGAATTAAAAGTTAATTTAAAAATTAAGAGGCCGTAGAAAATTTTTCGGCGTCTTTGAGGGCCATAGTGATTCCGCGAAGACCATGCGTAAGACCCGCATGAATGCCTCGAGGACCATGGCGAAGGGCACCAACGATTTTTGAAAGAGATTCTTCTCGAGTAGGAGTGTTGGCAAGTGTAGCAGTAGCACTCTCGTCTAGAAGTTTCCCTTCATAAATAGCACCCGCAAAATCGAATTTTGAGTGACCAGATTCTTTATTAGTATGCTCTTTTTTTAGATTTTTGATAGCGGTAGCTGGAGCAATTTCATCTTCAGGAGATACAATTACAGCAACAGGGCCATCTAGATCATCAGAACTGAATTCAGCTAAACCAGTTTCTTTAGCCGCCAGGGCGATCAAAGTTTTTTTGATCACCGTGTAGCTCATCCCTTGTTCTCGGAGGCCTCTTCTGGCAGCTTGCACTTCCATCACAGTAGCTCCATCAAATTTGAGGAATGCCACACCTTTTGCGTCTTTGAATTTTGCTTCCAAAGCTTTGAGCTGATCGGTCTTTTTGGCTTTTGAGGTGGCCATGATTTTAATTTGGTTAGTTTAGGGCGAAAATAAAATCGCCTTGGTGCTTGGCACAAAGACGTACGATTTGAAACGACCTAAAGGGGTTAATTTCAGGCTCTAGAGCACAGGCTCCGAGCGCTAAAGATTGAAATCACACTTTCCTTTTTTCATCTCGGCCAGGCTCACTTGCATGCTGGCGGTCTTTGATAAAGCGAGGTGAATATAGGGATCAGGCAGTACTTGTCAAAAAATTTTCGAGGATAAAAATGCCCGCCACACTTCCCGCCGTGGTTTTTGTTTCAGAGTTTAGAAGTAATTTTTTGGCCGCTTCTATATTGGGCACGGTAAAAATTTCTATTTGTTCGGCCTCTTCTAGTTGCGGTTCAGCGAACTTTTTAGCTTCAAGAGCTACTACATAGTGATACTGCATTTTTGATCCGGTAGGGTTACTAAAGAGGGCTCGGACCTCCTCAAATTTGGACGCGGTAAATCCAGTTTCTTCTTTGAGTTCTCTAATGGCGGCTTTAAGCGGAGTCTCCCCTTTGTCTATCATGCCGGCACAAAACTCAGTAACCACTTCACCACTGCCGTGCTTATAATTTCTCTGCAGTAATATTTCCCCTTTTTTTAAAATTGGCATAACCAGAACCGCGCCTTCATTTAAGTTGATATACCATTCGGTAGTTTTGCCGCTAGGCAGTTCTACGATTTGTTTTTCTATAGGACAGAAGGGACTGTCTATGAGTTGTTTTCGACTGAGTACTTTGAAGGGTTTCATGTGTTAAAAATTTCCAATAACCGTGATATTCTGACCCTTTTTAAAATTTTTGTCACGTCGCCAACTGGCTAAATTTTGATCATCAAAAGTAGAGCGGTCATCCAATTGAGCTTGGGGTAAAAGGGCTTTTAGGCAGGCTTTATATTCAAACATAATGAGGCCATTATCTTCCGTAAAAAATTGATTCCCAAATTTTGTAAAAATCACGTCGTAACAATCATCTTTTTGGATTTCAAAACGAGGATAGAGAGGACCAATCCAGATGTGAGGGTCAGCAAATATCTCCAAGAGGTTCTCAATAATACCATTCACACAGCCTCGCCATCCGGCATGAATAATGCCGTGTTTTTCATTATCCCAGAAACAAATAGGCGCACAGTCTGCGGTTTGTACTCCGAGGAGAAATTCAGCATTCTGAGTCCACAATCCATCACAGTTATTTAAATCTTCATTACCGGTGATCACTTCTTGGATATTAGAACTATGGGTTTGTTTTGGGAGTATAGTCCCATTGGGGAGAGTGTGTCCGGGTAAAAATGTGTGAATGTTCATTGGATAGAGTCTCGTACTAAAATCTCATTAGAGTGAGGTGCAGCCTTTCAGTTTCTAGAACAAGATTTTTGGGTTTGGGATCCATTATGATAATCTTAGCGTGCTTATTTTAGAACCTCCAAATTTTATGAAGTTTTACCACTATTCTCACTGTCCCTTTTGCCAAAGAGTTAGATTGTTTTTAGGCGCCAAAAGGCTGCCTTTTGAATCTATAGTGCTCAGTTATGCAGACTTTGAAACTCCCGAATCACTTATCGGCAAAAAAATGCTGCCTATCATACAATTTGATGATGGAACCATTATGGCGGAGAGTCTAGATTTAATTTATGAAATTGAAAACAGATTCCCAGAACATAAGCTCATTATTGATGATACTTATGCTAACATCCAATGGGCGGCGACCAAAATGCTAAATATCCCGAGATATTTTGACCTGCTATTGTCCTGGATGCTAGACGGCTACAAAGACGCTCCAGAAATGGATGAAGCCGGCGCAAAATATTTTCGTGAATCAAAAGAGCAAAAACGAGGGGTGAGTTTTGAGGATCTTAAATCCGAAAGTATTTCGATTTTTGAAAACAATGTGGCTCCAGTACTCCAGGAAGTAGAAGAGCGCATTGCCGATACGGGATTTGTGGGAGCGTCTTTTGGCGCTGCTGATTGTGTACTGGTTTCGGATATGAGTAGTCTGCGTTTGGTTCCAGAAATAGCCCTTTCAGAAGAAATTATGGACTATTTTGAAAGAGTCGAGAGTTTCTGTGGAGATCAGTTGTTGAAGTACTAATCAATTTTCGTGACCTAACTGATTAAGCGGGTTAATCCCTCGTTCTGGGTTGCCCCAAACAAATTGGTTCAGGCGAGCATAACTTGGGGGAGTGTAATCGAGGGTAGCCCATTCACCATGAATTTGCTGTAGGGGTTCTGGAGCTTTAAATTCGCTCGCATGATGGGGATAATTTTCGAGGAAAATGTTAGCCAAATCTCGCCACACAGATCCAAGAGCATAAATCGCCACGCTCCCAGGCTTCAGAGCCTGACCATTAGTGTTTCCCCCCCACAGCATCACCGTGGCTTCGGGGGTATAACCAATTACAATATCATCTACTGGCAGGATCAAATTATTGACTCTTTTAGAAGAAGTTCCGGTTTTCACCGCCATAGGTTTATTGGTATTGATGTGTTGATTCCATTCGGGCGGTCGAGCTTCTTTATTAGCTAAAATATCAGAGATAAAAAATTGGGTTTTAGGTGAAATTTTTCGAGCAATTTTGATACCACAAGGGTTACTCAGTTTTTGGCCTTTCAGGTCTCTAATTTCTATGATGGGACAAAGGGGTAAATGTTCCCCGCTCCCAAGAGTGGCATAGGCATTAGCTAGATCGGTCAGCTTTACGTCGGCGGTTCCCAGTGAAAGGGTCCACCCAAAAGCATGATTTTTAAAGTTTTTCCAAATATCAAATCCAAACCGCTGATCTAGATATTTTTTCATACGGGCTTCCCCTCCAGCCAAAAGGAGCGCTTTGGCGGCTGGGATATTTCGTGATTGAGCCAGAGCCTGAGTCATCCGAATGCCCCCTTGAAAGTGGCCATCAGAATTTCTGAGCCTGAAGTTATCGCCTCGGAAATTTACTACCGAATCGTAAAAGATGGTGGGGGGTTGGTAGCCTTGCTCAATAGCGGCCGCGTAAATGAAGGGCTTAATAGTAGAACCTGTTTGACGCCTGGATCGTAATAGGTCTACTTGTCCAGAAATATCAGAATTCCAAAAAGATTTTGACCCAATCCAAACCAATGGCCCGCGAGTTTCGTGATCAAGAATTAATACGGCTAAATTGGTCATCCAGTGGTCGGCAAAAAGTTGTCCGCTTTGGATTCGTATTTGATTATAGATTTTATCTTGGAGATCAGCATCTAATGTGGTCTTTACGACTAGACCTTTGGCTTCGCTTTTGAGGTCTAGTCCTTTAGATTTCAAAAAATCTTGAATATAAAACCGAAAATGCTGGTAATCATCATGAACCCATCTTCGGTGGTTTGGAATTTCGATTTTTCTTAGATCTTCCCAGACGCTTTGAGCATATTCTGGTGACCAATTAAGGTTTTTAGCGACGGCAAAAAGAAGGGATTCTACCCGTGAAAAATCATAATTAAGATCCCGAAAAGGAGAACACGTATCATCTACAAAATCTATCGGACAATTTCCAAGCCAAGCGGCGACTTCGCCCTGTTTGGTCAGCCTTACTGGATCTTTTGGGAGCACGGCTAAGACCAAAGCTTCACTATCGGTAAGTGCAATTGGATCTTTATCAAAATACATTTTTGACGCTACAGCTACTCCATTAACCCTTGGGCCGTAGGGAACAGTATTGAGATACATCTCTAAAATTTCTTTTTTGCTATAGTTTGATTCAACCCCTAAGGAAATAAAAACTTCTCGCAGCTTTCTTTCATAGCTTTTCTCGTCATTTAAAAAGACTTTTCGAGCTAACTGTTGGGTGATAGTTGACCCTCCTTGGGCCGTTCTGCCAGACTGCCAATTTACAAAAGCGGCTCGCAAAATCCCTTTAGGATCAATCCCTTTGTGGGAGTAAAATCGCTTGTCTTCGGCCATAACCGTAGCAATCTTTAGTGTTTGGGGAATGACTTCAATGCCAGCCCATTCTCGGTTTTCTTGGGTGAAGTTTCGGTATATTTCACGGTCGTTTCTATCAGTTACAATAAGCGAAAATTCCAGATCGTCTAGCGTTAGGTTTTTCCCTCTTATGAAATCGGGTTGCCCCCATTCTATGAGACTATCCAAACAAATAAACCCGCTTACGAGAAAGGCTGTAAAAAAAGTAAAAAATAGGTGCTTTATCATTTCTTTGTTTCTTTTTATAATATTTAATAAAAAAGTCAAATAAAAGTAAGACAATCTTTTTACCTGTGACCTTTTTTGACAAGGAGCAAAAGGGGTTTGTAGAATTGCGCCAAAGGCTCATCTCTAATTCACAAAAACAGGCGGGAAGAATTTAAAGCTTTTTTGATCAAAGGGAATGCGGTTGATATTGATTTCATCCAATCAGAATACGTCCTTAAACCCGCTCCCCCTGCCGCGGATGTGGTGCTGCTTACCAAAATTCGAGATCTTCTAAAAAAGCAAAAATAAAACGATAAAAGTAATTGGTTAATAAGCTTATCCCAAAACTATTCCAGGCGCTAAAACCTCCCAGTGTTTAGCTAGGTTTTTGTTTTCCAACATTAAGATTTTATTTAAAATAAAGTTTGAAAAATAAAAACCCAATGTACATTCACTTTAAGCTTATTGTGTCAATATGGCTTTTAACCTTCCTTTTGGGAGGCGTCCCAATAGTTTTAGCTGCAGAATTTGAAGTAAATAATATTCCCCAAAAAAGCACAGGAGACGCTATATCGGCTGTAGAATTCAACACTATTGTTGATACGCTCAAAGGGATTAAGCGGAATGATTACGAGACGGTTACGTTAGATGATGATCTTTTTGGGATTGGACTTGCGCTGAGTTCCCCCTCGGAAAAGTTAGAGGTAGGCGGAAATATAAAAGCGGATAAATTTATTGGAGATGGATCAGAGTTAACAAACCTTCCAGACAGCCATTGGATCAAAACCGGAAGCAGTATTAACTATCAAGAAGGTAAAGTAGGTATTGGAATAGCCACTCCCTCCGCCAGGTTTCAGGTAGAAGGAGGGGTGATAGTGGACTTGCCAAGCACAGGAAGTTATTCAGATTTTTTGGTAAACCTCTTTGATGGAAGTGCGGCTCTTAAAGTGCAGCCAAATGGAGCAGTAGGAGTGGGAACTTCAACGCCTACACCAGGATTACTTATGGACATAGAAGGGGCTTTAGGAGTAGGGCAACTCTGTGATGAGAGTGGCGCTCACTGTCTGGAGGTTTCTGATATTGTGACGGGCGGGGGAATCGCGAATCTTTGGACGGATAACAGTGGTAAAATTTACTATAATTCAGGCAATGTAGGTATTGGAGCTACAGATCCTGAAATGTGTGTAGGATGTACTAATAAAACTTTAGAAATCAAAGGTGAAAATCCAGGGATAGCCCTGAATGACCAAACAGGTTCCACCCAGAAGAAATTCAGAATTTTTAGTGATGATGGGTTTTTGCGTTTTGCTTCAACCGAGAGTGCTTCGAATCTTTCAAAATACGTCCAAATAGACACGGAGGGGAATATGAGTATTGGGAGTCCTACCGCTGCCAGCAAATTAGAGGTGAATGGCGGATTGAAACTGGGAACCGATACCAGTGCCTGTAGCGGTATTAAAGAAGGAACACTGCGTTACAGTGGAGGTCATGTGGAAGTATGTAATGGAACTTCTTGGATCGCTCTTGGATCTGGCGGAGGTGGGGGGAGCCTCTCTGTAGGCCCTGGATTTTATGCCCATAGAACAGCTTCTCAAAGTATTTCAAGCGGCAGCTGGATACGGATAGATTATACGGCTGAAGAATTTGATAAAACCAATGACTTTGATCTGTCAAATGATCGTTTTGAGCCAAGTGTAGCTGGACGCTATATCCTGACCGCTCAAACTCGGTATGAGGGAATGAGTTCGCAAGATATCGTCTTTATTCAGATCAAAAAGAATGGACAGGTTATTGCACGTGATCGAGTACGAGTTATTGAATCGGGCTACACCAACCGGTATCCAGTTACAAAAGTTTCGGTGGTAGCTGAAGCCAATGGAACTTCAGATTACTTTGAGGTAGAGACCTACCATGATTTTGGAGAAAACCGTAATCTGAATGCGAATAAATATTATACCAATTTTACTGGCTCTTTGGTGAATGCTGGTGCTTGAGCTTTAGAAATGCCTTAGATTTCTTTCCTGATTTTTGAGTATTGAAGTTGTTCAAAAAATATTTGTTTTTCCTCTATTTATGATACAATTTTTTTCGACATGTCTTTGAATCGAATTTTTACACGTTATTTCTGTGCTGTTTTGGCTTTATTATGGGCCTTTTCTGCGGAAGCGTTGTTTTTTCAAGTAGATGACACTGTAGCCGCTGACAATGCGGCTTTTAGAGTTTCAGGATTACAGTCTAATGAAACGGTTGGCTTTTGGCTCGATAGACCCGAAGGTGAAGGTTTAACTTTTTCAGCTAAGGCCGATGAGTTCGGAGTGATTAATGAAGAGGTGTATGGACTGCACCTGAAAAAATCAGGCAAATATACCCTAAGCCTAACGCGGCCGTTGCTGCCGTATGATCCGGAAAGCGTAAGTTTTACCGTGAAACCCGGAGCGCCTTCGGCCTACCGGTCAGAACTAGTGGCTCATATAAAATCTCTGCCGGCCAATGGTGAGGCGGAGGGACCGTTTAAAGTAGTGGTGCGCGATGCTTATGGAAACCCTGTCTCAGATCAGAGCGTAAAAGTCTTCTCTTCACGAAAAGAAGACTGGATCGTAGCCTCTGGACGAACCGATAGCGAAGGGATTATAAGAGGAAAAGTGACTTCACAAACACCTGGAGTTTCAGTGCTTTCAGCGCTTGTGGGAGAGGTTACTATTTTTGAGCGCACAGAGCTTATCTTTCACCTTCCCGCTAATCAACTTGGAAACGTGGGGCAATCAGACAATATTGGCCAGTTTCTTAAAGCGCAGTTATTTCAAGAAGAAGGGTTTGATGAGGTCGCTTATTTCACGCTAGAAGAAATAGAAAACGAGGTGATAACCGATCGAAACTATACCGTAAAAATAGTGGCTAAAGACGCTGACGGAAACATCGTAAAAAACTATAAAGGAAAGATTAGATTTTCTTCAAGTGATAGCGAGGCTCAGCTCCCAGCCGATTATGAATTTGAAGACGAAGATCAAGGAGAACATACCTTTGCCTTGGCCGTTACCTTTGGAACTCCAGGACAGCATACACTCAGTGTCGCCGACTTTAATAACTCGGTGATTCGAGGGCAAAAAACCTTAGAAGTATTTGATGAAGATCAATTTGGCCCAGAAGGAGAAGATGGACCTCTGACAATTATTACTCCGCTTGAAGGTACCTACAGTTCGCCAAGAATGACCATTACGGGGAAAGGGCCATCAGGTTCTACTATTAAACTCAGCGATGGGCCAACACTGCTTATTGAAGACCTTATTATTGATACTAACGGGGACTTTGTATACCAAACTCCAGCACTAGCCGATGGACTGCATAAGTTTTTCGCATCCACACTGGATGAATCTCAGTTTTCAAACGAAGTAACGATTCGTATTGATCAGACTCCACCGAGAGTATTGGCGGTAGAAGTAGACCCGCCAGAGGGCGTAGATCCAGGATCCATATTCCAGGTAAAAGTATCTTCAAATGAACCGCTCTCAAGTGCTCGGTGTGTGTTTAATGAAATTGCTCAAGTGCTGACTCAGTCTGGAGAAATCTTTGTCGGAAACTATCAGGCTCCACAAAGTTGTGGTGAATACCCAGTAGGATGTACCGTCGCTGATGTGCTAGGGAATGAGTTGCAAGAAGACAACGCCGCCGTCGTAAAAGTCTGTAAAGAAGGGCAAGAAGAAGCTGATAAAGATACGGATCAAGATGGACTTAGCGATATTTCTGAAGGGTATGAACTCGATGATGACGGAGATTGCGTGCCAAACTGGCTGGAATCTATTGTTGCTGATAGTGATGGGGATGGCATAGTAGACCAAAAAGACCCAGATAATGACACCGATAATGGAGGGATTGATAATACCCGAGAATGTAGAGAACTTGGAACTGATCCACTCAATCCAGATGATGATCAACAAGGAGGGATTCGCCCAACAGCGGTGCCTAATTTGTCAGCGGAACCTGGAGATAAAAGAGTTACGCTTTTCTGGTCCCCCGCTAAAGACGATAAAGAAGTAGTAGCCTACAGTATTAGCTACGGGCTCTCTTCAGACGCCCTAACCCTGACCAACAAGACGCCAGATGCGCGTACACAGTGGTATATTGATGGACTCGAACCAGCGACAAAGTACTTCTTTCAGATTAGAGCTATAGATGATGGAGGGGCTCAGGGAGTGCCGAGTAATGTGGTGGAAGCCGCAACCTTCGATGCTAATGGGAACCCCGTAGAAGGAAGCTCCGTAAAGGGAGAACGCAATTTTCACTCTTCAGCAGTACCAAGGACTGGAGCTCGTAATTGGCTTCCGTATGGATTAGCTATTTTGGGAGGTATTTTCTTTTTATACGTCAGCCGGAAAAGGAGCTAAATAGAAAAGTCATTTAAAATGAAGGCTTTGTTTTGCAAGGTTCTTTTGTCTATAAGCTATTCAGGGCCTTTTTTTTATGCTAGAATACAGGAGGATTTTCAGAATTTAAGTAAAAATAAAATCAAATGCACTTTTTCTCTTTCCCCTTAATTTTATGCGGAGTCTTTTTGTTTTCTGTTGTTTCTGCTACAGAATATGATCCAAGCATTATACCATCAAAAGTAACCGGTGATGCTTTCACCGCCACAGAGCTAAATACTTTAGTAAATGTAGTGAAGGGTCTTAAACGAGATGATCAAAATACCAGCACTTTAAGTGATGATCGATTTGGAATTGGTCTAGAATCAGCTTCCCCAACCCAAAAATTAGAGGTAAATGGGGGCATAAAAGCCACTAGATTTATAGGAGATGGATCACAATTGACGAGCCTTCCAGAAAAATACTGGATCCAAATTGGAGGAGATATTAATTACCCTTTAGGGAATGTAGGCATTGGTACCTCGAGTATAAGTCCAGGGCTAAAACTAGACATAGCGGGGAAAGTGGGAGCCGTAGAATACTGTGATGCTTTGGGGACTAATTGTGTAATGCCCTCAGATATAGCCTCCAGTATTGGAAGTGGCGGTGGCGCGAGTTCTATCCAGCGTGGGGGGAGTAATCCAGGGAGTGGCAGTGAAGGAGATATCTTTTACAATACCTCAAATAATCAAATCTATTTTCATGATGGAAGTAGCTGGGTAGAGATTAGTAACTCCGTGACCGTTACAACTCCGCCAGGGAGCCCAGATGCAGGAGATACGTATTACAATACTTCAAGTAATGAATATTTTTATTATGATGGAGACAGTTGGGAAGTTTTAGGAGGCGGAAAGTGGGAAGAGGGAACAACGCTAGGAACCATTTATTATACTGGTGGAAATGTAGGGATTGGCACCTCAAACCCTAGTTTTAAACTTACTATAGTTGGTGATGCAACTGCTTCATGGGTAAGTGCAGCAGCCCTATTGGCTGATACTAGTGCTGGTGGTAGAGCTTATTCAATTGGGAGTCGGAATGGAGTAGGATTTCATATAGGAGATGAAACAGCTGGAGTTTCATTATTGGTAATTGACGCTGCTGGAAACGCCGGAATTGGGACAAACAGCCCCTCCTCAGGGTTAAAACTAGACATAGAAGGAAAAATAGGCGCTACAGAATACTGTGATCAAAACGGAGGTAACTGTGTTCCCGCTGGCAGCTTGAGCAGTGGCGGCAGTGATAATTTAGGGGACCATACGGCCACCCAAACCCTTGATACGCAAGGGATAGATTTTTCAAGGGATAGTGCTCAAGGGCATATAGATGTAGATGGGGCTCTCTATCGTACAAATGGACAGGCTTACATAACGGTTGATGATAACCTTTATATAAGAGATGCCAATGGGGATTCATCCTTTAGATTTATAACGGGAAACAATCCCGAAATTAGAATGGGAACCTCAACCAACAATGGTTGGAATACCATTGCTATGGATTCAGCCAATTCCACAAAAACCCTGAAAATTCATGGAATGGGAGATAGTAATCATCAATTGAGGTTTGGAAGATATGGAGATAACTATCAAGGCTGGGAAGCCAATCCTGTTGTTTTTGATATGGATGCGGATCACAACACCTTTTTTGTAGCCGGCAATAGTAGAGTCGGAATAGGGACCTCAAGTCCAGCCCAAAAGTTGCACGTAAACGGGAACATTCGTGCTGATGGGAGACATCTATATCTTGGTTCAGCTCAAGATATATATGGAGACAATAGTTCAGCGGTATATTATGACAGCAATCATGATACGGTCACGCAGTTAATCATGAGAGACAAACAAAACACGGTATATGGACGACTTTATGGAGATGGTGATGGAGTTGGTTTTGGTCTACTTGATGGAGATGGGAATTGGGCGATTCGACACAGCAAAGACAATTATACAGAGTTTAGAGACAATAATGAGGCTCAGTTTAGAGTAGGAGCTGGAGGAGTTTCTGGAAGTTATGGAACGGTAGAGACTCAAGGAGGAGGAAAAGCAGGATGGGAAGGATTTAATATAAATGGACGATACGTATTTATGTCTTCCGATAACAATACAGTAGGTATTTATGATGACATCAATAATCGTTGGCGTGAGTATTGGGATGCCGATGATTATGATCTTCGTCATCAAAACAATGAACTTATTATGCACGCAGATGAAGATGCCTATACTTACCTCTACCACAATGGAGGCTGGAAACTCAGGACTGAAAGTACAGGGGTAAGAATTAATAATGATCTCTGGGTAAATCGGATTTGTAATACTTCTGGAGGAGACTGTAAGAACCAATCTTCACTTGGCAGTGGCAGTGGAGGTGGTGGCGGCGGCGGGGCGACTGGGTGTATTTATCAGGGAACCTACCGAGCTGAAGGATATGTTTTTTATGATAATTACGGTTCGTGTAATGTAGGGTGTACTAATTATGGGAATGGAAGTACTTGTAGTAACTATACGAGAAATGGTTCAAGATCCTGCCGTAGAAATACCTGTCAGAGTAATGGTACTTGGGCACAAACAAACACAAGTTGTGGATGTAGTTGTACGGGGAGAAGCTGTAGTGACGATGATGATGATAACGATGAGGCTTTAGATGATCTTATTTTGTCAAAAGGAGCTGAAGGTATAAAAACCCTTATTGAAGAACAAAAAGCCAAAGGAAAACTCTACTAGAACAGATAAAGAAAGATTAAAAATAAAGGCCTTCAGAAATTATTTGGAGGTCTTTTTTTCTATTATGAAAATAAAATGAAGAATAAAGCAATATATTTTTTGAGATAAGCTTACGTTATTAATGCTATAATTGCGCGAACTTAAAAAAAGAAGGCCAATGCGTCACCCCTCTCTTAGCGTTTGCATGATGGTGCTTATGGTCGTTTTGACTGTGTTTGAGCCAGTTAAAGCCGCAGAATATGATCCCTCGTCCATCCCCAAAAAAGAAACGGGAGATGCTTTTACCGCTACAGAGCTAAATACTTTAGTAAATGTAGTGAAGGGTCTTAAACGAGATGACCAAGGCACCAGCGCTTTAGGTGATGATCGATTTGGAATTGGTCTAGAATCAGCTTCACCAACCCAAAAACTAGAGGTAAACGGAAACGTAAAAGCCACTAGATTTATAGGAGATGGATCACAATTGACCAATCTTCCAGAACAGTATTGGATAAAATCCTCTGGTAATATTAATTACCCTTTAGGTAATGTAGGTATTGGTACCTCGAGTATAAGTCCAGGGCTAAAACTAGACATAGCAGGAAAAGTGGGAGCCGTAGAATACTGTGATGCTTTGGGGACTAATTGTGTAGTGCCCTCGGATGTAGCCTCCAGCATTGCAAGTGGAGGCGGCGCAAGTGCTATTCAGCGTGGGGGGAGTAATCCAGGCAGTGGAAGTGAAGGAGATGTTTTTTATAATACAACAGATAATCAAATCTATTTTTATAATGGGAGTAGCTGGGAAGCAATTGGAGGCGGAAAGTGGGGAGAAGGCACAACGCTAGGAACCATTTATTATACTGGTGGAAATGTGGGGATTGGGACGGCGAGTCCGAAAGTGCCGTTGCATGTGAATGGTGATGCCTATATTCAGGGGCAGGATTTAATTATGTCTTACCCCACTGATGCTAATAATATTGATAGTATCAGTTACAACGATGGTAATGCTGTTGGCTCTACGGGGGTTTATACGTTCTTGTCCGATACGACTTTGCGTCCAGCCTGGTACGCACCGACAGCAGCGATTTCCGCGAAGGGCGGTTATTTTGCAGGTAATGTCGGAATAGGGACCTCAAGTCCAGCCCAAAAGTTGCACGTAAACGGGAACATTCGTGCTGATGGGAGACATCTATATCTTGGTTCAGCTCAAGATATATATGGAGACAATAGTTCAGCGGTATATTATGACAGCAATCATGATACGGTCACGCAGTTAATCATGAGAGACAAACAAAACACGGTATATGGACGACTTTATGGAGATGGTGATGGAGTTGGTTTTGGTCTACTTGATGGAGATGGGAATTGGGCGATTCGACACAGCAAAGACAATTATACAGAGTTTAGAGACAATAATGAGGCTCAGTTTAGAGTAGGAGCTGGAGGAGTTTCTGGAAGTTATGGAACGGTAGAGACTCAAGGAGGAGGAAAAGCAGGATGGGAAGGATTTAATATAAATGGACGATACGTATTTATGTCTTCCGATAACAATACAGTAGGTATTTATGATGACATCAATAATCGTTGGCGTGAGTATTGGGATGCCGATGATTATGATCTTCGTCATCAAAACAATGAACTTATTATGCACGCAGATGAAGATGCCTATACTTACCTCTACCACAATGGAGGCTGGAAACTCAGGACTGAAAGTACAGGGGTAAGAATTAATAATGATCTCTGGGTAAATCGGATTTGTAATACTTCTGGAGGAGACTGTAAGAACCAATCTTCACTTGACAGTGGCAGTGGCGCGAGTGCTATCCAGCGTGGGGGGAGCACTCCAGGGAGTGGAAGTGAAGGAGATGTTTTTTATAACACAACAGATAATCAAATCTATTTTTATAATGGAAGTAGCTGGGAAGCAATTGGAGGCGGAAAGTGGGGAGAGGGAACAACGCTAGGAACCATTTATTACACTGGTGGAAATGTGGGGATAGGAACCGCTACTCCGGCAGCGTTGTTAGATATAGCTGGGGGAGTCAAGATTGGAGATGATACAGCTGTCTGTGACAACACGAAAGCCGGAACAATCCGATACCAAGGAGGTGCAGTCCAAGTCTGTGATGGGTCAACTTGGGGATCCCTCGTGAGTGGGGGGAGTGGAGAGTTTGGGGTGCTAGATTGTGAGCTGGGGACTTTGGCAATCTCTAGCGATAATAGTGAAGTTTGTACGATCTATAATGATGATATGAAATTGCTGGCCAGTGATGCGGCGGTGGATGATCGCTTTGGCGTGAGCGTGTCCGTGTCTGGTGATATTGCGGTGATTGGGGCTTATTTCGATGATGATGCTGGTTCGAATAGTGGTTCGGCCTATGTGTTTAGGCGCTCTGGGACGAACTGGGTTCAGGAGGCGAAGCTGACGGCCAGTGATGCGGCGGCGAATAATCATTTTGGCCATAGGGTGTCCGTGTCTGGTGATACGGCTATGATTGCGGCTAATAACGGTGGTTTTGGTTCTGCTTTTGGTGTGGTCTATGTGTTTAAGCGCTCTGGGACGAACTGGGTTCAGGAGGCGAAGCTGACGGCCAGTGATACGGGTAGGTTCAATGGCTTTGGCTCGAGCATATCCATGTCTGGAGATAGGGCCGTGATTGGGGCTAGTGGGGCTAATGATACTGGTGCGGTCTATGTGTTTAAGCGCTCTGGGACGAACTGGGTTCAGGAGGCGAAGCTGAGGGCCTCTGATGCGGGGGCGAGGGATCAGTTTGGCTATAGGGTCTCCGTGTCTGGTGATACGGCCGTGATTGGGGCGTTTGCCGATGATGATGGTGGTAGGGATAGTGGTGCGGCCTATGTATTTACACGCTCTGGCACAACATGGAGGCAGGAGGCGAAGCTGACGGCCAGTGATGCGGCGGAGGTTGATCGCTTTGGCATGAGCGTCTCCGTGTCTGGTGATATTGCGGTGATTGGGGCTTATTTGGATGATGATGCTGGTTCGAATAGTGGTTCGGCCTATGTGTTTACGCGCTCTGGCACAACCTGGACGCAGGAGGCGAAGCTGACAGCCAGTGATGCGGCGTCGGGTGATTATTTTGGCGTGAGCGTGTCTGTGTCTGGAGATAGGGCGATGATTGGGGCTTATGGCGATGATGCGTTTACTGGTTCGGCCTATGTGTTTACGCGCTCTGGCACAACATGGACGCAGGAGGCGAAGCTGACGACCAGTAATGCGGCGAGGTATAGTTATTTTGGCTATAGCGTGTCAATGTCTGATAATAGGGCGGTGATTGGGGCGTATGGCGGTGATGATGGTGGTCGTTGGTTTCGTGGTGTGGCCTATGTTGTAAATGTTGGGACTCAGACGTCTGATACGCTTTCTCAATTGAGTTGTACGGATGGACAGGTTGCGGCTTGGGATAGTGCGAGCAGTGCTTGGAAATGTGCGGATGGGTCGGGCGGCAGCTCCGCCTTCACCGTCGTCAAAACCGCACATCAGTCCGCGGCTAACGGCGCTATCGTGACCTGGGATCTGGCGCTGAACAATGTCGGTGATGATTTCGACCTCACCAATAACCGCTATGTTGCTCCGTCCGACGGGGTCTATCATTTCTCCTATGAGATTCTGGGACAAAATAATACGAATACATCAAACTACCGGGTGTATAAAAATGGCGTCAACACGGGGATCGCATCCTACGGAGGCGCTGGCGGCAGTGTTGTACATCGGCAAAGCGATGCCTCCTTCATTCTGAAACTGACAGCCGGCGATCAGATCGACATTCGGGCTGCAGGCACTCAACAGCCGTATGGAAACGCAGGGGCCTATCACACCCATTTCTCCGGCTTCAAAATCTCCGGCGGCGGGTAAAGGCACTACCGTTGATTCAGTCACCATCGCCGTAACCACCACCCAAAGGACCGTACCGGTAAATGTTTCCGGGGTCAATAACGCGGTTGGCGTGAACGGAAGTTGTGCGGTTCTCTCTAACGGACAAGTCCAGTGCTGGGACGGATACGGACTGAATACTATTTCTGGAATTGATAATGCGGTTTCATTGGGAAACGCTAGTAAATCTGATGGCTGTGCGCTTTTGGATACCGGAAGAGTTAAGTGTTGGGAGCGAAATCGCCTCGATGAGGATCTAAGATCTCCGACGAGAAACATCTATGGAGCGACTCGCCTGGTGATGCATCGTCGCAATGGTTGTGTAGTGCTGGAAACCGGTAAACTACAGTGTTGGAGTGATGGTTATAGTGATTGGCCCAAGTACCCGGCTATTGTTAGCGGCATTGATAATGTGGTAGATGTTTCTGTTGAAAATGAAGCTCTCTGTGTGCTTCAGAGCGATGGAGTGGTAAAGTGTTTCGGAGACGCTTCACATGATATTTTCGGTGGAGCGGGGCAGTATCCTTATGAGACACCACCGGCAGTAACGGTGGCGACAGGGGCGGTAGCGCTGGCGATGACTGGCCATAATAACTGTATTACCTTTGGGAATGGAAGTACTTGTAGTAACTATACGAGAAATGGTTCAAGATCCTGCCGTAGAAATACCTGTCAAAGTAATGGTACTTGGGCACAAACAAACGCAAGTTGTGGATGTAGTTGTACGGGGAGAAGCTGTAGTGACGATGATGATGATAACGATGAGGCTTTAGATGATCTTATTTTGTCAAAAGGAGCTGAAGGTATAAAAACCCTTATTGAAGAACAAAAAGCCAAAGGAAAACTCTACTAGAACAGATAAAGAAAGATTAAAAATAAAGGCCTTCAGAAATTATTTGGAGGTCTTTTTTTCTATTATGAAAATAAAATGAAGAATAAAGCAATATATTTTTTGAGATAAGCTTACGTTATTAATGCTATAATTGCGCGAACTTAAAAAAAGAAGGCCAATGCGTCACCCCTCTCTTAGCGTTTGCATGATGGTGCTTATGGTCGTTTTGACTGTGTTTGAGCCAGTTAAAGCCGCAGAATATGATCCCTCGTCCATCCCCAAAAAAGAAACGGGAGATGCTTTTACCGCTACAGAGCTAAATACTTTAGTAAATGTAGTGAAGGGTCTTAAACGAGATGACCAAGGCACCAGCGCTTTAGGTGATGATCGATTTGGAATTGGTCTAGAATCAGCTTCACCAACCCAAAAACTAGAGGTAAACGGAAACGTAAAAGCCACTAGATTTATAGGAGATGGATCACAATTGACCAATCTTCCAGAACAGTATTGGATAAAATCCTCTGGTAATATTAATTACCCTTTAGGTAATGTAGGTATTGGTACCTCGAGTATAAGTCCAGGGCTAAAACTAGACATAGCAGGAAAAGTGGGAGCCGTAGAATACTGTGATGCTTTGGGGACTAATTGTGTAGTGCCCTCGGATGTAGCCTCCAGCATTGCAAGTGGAGGCGGCGCAAGTGCTATTCAGCGTGGGGGGAGTAATCCAGGCAGTGGAAGTGAAGGAGATGTTTTTTATAATACAACAGATAATCAAATCTATTTTTATAATGGGAGTAGCTGGGAAGCAATTGGAGGCGGAAAGTGGGGAGAAGGCACAACGCTAGGAACCATTTATTATACTGGTGGAAATGTGGGGATTGGGACGGCGAGTCCGAAAGTGCCGTTGCATGTGAATGGTGATGCCTATATTCAGGGGCAGGATTTAATTATGTCTTACCCCACTGATGCTAATAATATTGATAGTATCAGTTACAACGATGGTAATGCTGTTGGCTCTACGGGGGTTTATACGTTCTTGTCCGATACGACTTTGCGTCCAGCCTGGTACGCACCGACAGCAGCGATTTCCGCGAAGGGCGGTTATTTTGCAGGTAATGTCGGAATAGGGACCTCAAGTCCAGCCCAAAAGTTGCACGTAAACGGGAACATTCGTGCTGATGGGAGACATCTATATCTTGGTTCAGCTCAAGATATATATGGAGACAATAGTTCAGCGGTATATTATGACAGCAATCATGATACGGTCACGCAGTTAATCATGAGAGACAAACAAAACACGGTATATGGACGACTTTATGGAGATGGTGATGGAGTTGGTTTTGGTCTACTTGATGGAGATGGGAATTGGGCGATTCGACACAGCAAAGACAATTATACAGAGTTTAGAGACAATAATGAGGCTCAGTTTAGAGTAGGAGCTGGAGGAGTTTCTGGAAGTTATGGAACGGTAGAGACTCAAGGAGGAGGAAAAGCAGGATGGGAAGGATTTAATATAAATGGACGATACGTATTTATGTCTTCCGATAACAATACAGTAGGTATTTATGATGACATCAATAATCGTTGGCGTGAGTATTGGGATGCCGATGATTATGATCTTCGTCATCAAAACAATGAACTTATTATGCACGCAGATGAAGATGCCTATACTTACCTCTACCACAATGGAGGCTGGAAACTCAGGACTGAAAGTACAGGGGTAAGAATTAATAATGATCTCTGGGTAAATCGGATTTGTAATACTTCTGGAGGAGACTGTAAGAACCAATCTTCACTTGACAGTGGCAGTGGCGCGAGTGCTATCCAGCGTGGGGGGAGCACTCCAGGGAGTGGAAGTGAAGGAGATGTTTTTTATAACACAACAGATAATCAAATCTATTTTTATAATGGAAGTAGCTGGGAAGCAATTGGAGGCGGAAAGTGGGGAGAGGGAACAACGCTAGGAACCATTTATTACACTGGTGGAAATGTGGGGATAGGAACCGCTACTCCAGCAGCGTTGTTAGATATAGCTGGGGGAGTCAAGATTGGAGATGATACAGCTGTCTGTGACAACACGAAAGCCGGAACAATCCGATACCAAGGAGGCGCAGTCCAAGTCTGTGATGGATCGACTTGGGGATCTCTCGTGAATGGGGGGAGTGGGGAGTTTGGGGTGCTGGATTGTGAGCTGGGGACTTTGGTAATCTCTAGCGATAATAGTGAAGTTTGTACGATCTATAATGATGATATGAAATTGCTGGCCAGTGATGCGGCGGCGGGGGATTGGTTTGGCTTTAGCGTGTCCGTGTCTGGTGATACGGCCGTGATTGGGGCTTATTTGGATGATGATGGAGGTAGGGATAGTGGTTCGGCCTATGTGTTTAGGCGCTCTGGGACGAGCTGGGTTCAGGAGGCGAAGCTGACGGCCAGTGATGCGGCGGCGGGGGATTATTTTGGCTGGAGCGTGTCCGTGTCTGGTGATACGGCCGTGATTGGGGCTTATCGCGATAATCATGGTGTTGGTTTGTATAGTGGCGCGGCCTATGTGTTTAAGCGCTCTGGGACGAGCTGGGTTCAGGAGGCGAAGCTGACGGCCAGTGATGCGGCGGAGGGGGATTGGTTTGGCTTTAGTGTGTCCGTGTCTGGTGATACGGCGGTGATTGGGGCTCTTGTCGATGATGATGGAGGTAGGGATAGTGGTTCGGCTTATGTGTTTAAGCGCTCTGGGACGAGCTGGGTTCAGGAGGCGAAGCTGAGGGCCTCTGATGCGGGGGCGAATGATCAGTTTGGCTTTAGCGTGTCCGTGGATGGTGATAGGGTCGTGATTGGGGCTTATGGCTATGATGATGGTGGGGGATGGGCCTATGTGTTTAAGCGCTCTGGGACGAACTGGGTTCAGGAGGCGAAGCTGACGGCCAGTGATGCGGGGGCGCATGATCGCTTTGGCGTGAGCGTGTCCTTGTCTGGTGATACGGCCGTGATTGGGGCTTATAAGGATGATACTGCTGGTTGGAAAGCTGGTGCGGCCTATGTGTTTACGCGTTCTGGCACAACATGGACACAGGAGGCGAAGCTGACGGCCAGTGATGCGGGGGCGAATTATTTTGGCTTTAGTGTGTCCGTGTCTGGAGATAGGGCGATGATGGGGGCCATTGGCGATAATAATGCTGGTTCGTGGTCTGGCGCGGCCTATGTGTTTAAGCGCTCTGGCACAACCTGGACGCAGGAGGCGAAGCTGACGGCCAGTGATGCGGCGAGGGGTGATTCTTTTGGCAGGAGCGTGTCCGTGTCTGGAGATAGGGCGATGATTGGGGCTCCTTACAATGATGATGGTGGGTCGGGGAGTGGTTCGGCGTATGTTGTAAATATTGGGACTCAGACGTCTGATACGCTTTCTCAGTTGAGTTGTACGGATGGACAGGTTGCGGCTTGGGATAGTGCGAGCAGTGCTTGGAAATGTGCGGATGGGTCGGGCGGCAGCTCCGCCTTCACCGTCGTCAAAACCGCATATCAGTCCGTGGCTAACGGCGCTATCGTGACTTGGGATCTGGCGCTGACCAATGTCGGTGATGATTTCGACCTCACCAACAACCGCTATGTCGCCCCGTCCGACGGGGTCTATCATTTCTCCTATGAGATTCTGGGACAAAATAATACGAATACATCAAACTACCGGGTCTATAAAAATGGCGTCAACACGGGGATCTCATCCTACGGAGGCGCTGGCGGTAGTGTTGTACATCGACAAAGCGACGCCTCCTTCATTCTGAAACTGACAGCCGGCGATCAGATCGACATTCGGGCTGCAGGCACTCAACAGCCGTATGGAAACGCAGGGGCCTATCACACCCATTTCTCCGGCTTCAAAACCTCCGGCGGCGGGTAAAGGCACTACCGTTGATTCAGTCACCATCGCCGCAACCACCCCCCAAAGAACCGTACCGGTAAATGTTTCCGGGGTCAATAACGCGGTTGGCGTGAACGGAAGTTGTGCGGTTCTTTCTGACGGACAAGTCCAGTGCTGGGACAGATACGGACTGCATACTATTTCCGGAATTGATAATGTGGTTTCATTGGGAAACGCTTATTGAACAACAAAAGGCAGTTCACTTGGAAAACCGAGATATTTTTTCACTTTGTAAACGGATTCCTAAAGATCAGGCCGAAGACCGAGCTTTGTGTTTTCAGGAGGCTGCCGCGTTGGCACTGAGAGAGTCCAGTGATGAAACATTGTGTGAATATTTTGTAGAAGAAATGTCTCGTGAATCCTGTCGGGCTGATGTGCTTACCCGACAAGCCGAATCCAGTGGTAATGTGGAACTTTGTAATAAAATAAGGGATCCTTTCCGGTCAAGTTGTTACGGTCTTTTACTCAATCGTTTGAGTTCTACCGATCATGATTACACGATAGAGGTTTGTGAATTGCTAGAAGATGGCTTTTTCAGGAGAGAATGTTACTACTTATTCTTAGACCGCCGTGAGAATGCCGAGATTTGTCATAATACCCAAGACCTGCCGGCAATGCTGGGAGACCTCTGTGAAGAGAGACTCAGTGCAGATGATGAGAGAACATAAAAAACACTTCGATTCTCTCTGGAAGGGGCAGACCAATAATATTTTAAAAATCTTCGGATAGACTTCCCCAGGCTGCCGGGTAGAATGGGGGCTGACAATGAAAAATAAACACTCAAATTTAATATTATTGGTGACGATTTTTACTTTGATAGCCTGTAGTCAAAAGCCTTTATCCAAAAAAACTACCCCAACACCTTTAGAGAACACTCTCAAATTGTCTCAGGAATGGATGCTGAACTTTCAGGCAGATTCAGGGTTACTTCATTATGTATATCGCCCAGTGGAAAATAGTTTTGATGATGACAACAATTTGGTACGTCAGGTGGGGTCACTCTGGGGCTTTGCTCAAACTCTAGAAGGAGATATTGATACTGAAAAAGCGCGGTTTATAGACACATTCTTAGACGCCATTGAAGAAAATATGGAATACCATTTCCTAGGCAACCAAGAAATTGGATATCTGACCTGGGGTAATATAGCTAAAACGAACACCACAGCCCTCTACATTTTAGCTCTATTAGAACTTGAGTCTCAAGGCTATGTCTTGTCGCCAGAAAGAGAAAAAGCGCTTCATAAGGTGGCTCTAGGATTAGAGCTTATGGCTAGCAGTGGTGGGGGATTTTGGTATATTTATTTTTTCCCTCGAGCGCATAACAAAGTTTCAGCCTACGCTACTGGGGAAGCCTTATTTGCTTTGACCAAGTACCATAAAGCCTATCCAAACGCACGCCCTGATTTGAAAGACTTTTTAGAAGTTCAATACAAAACTTATTTTGAAGAAAATATTCTTCCAGCCAAAAACTTCCAGGATCCGATTATTCGTGGATTTTTTGCTTGGGGGATGTATTTCCTGAATGAAATGGATGACCTAGCTCCAGTGGATTATGAGAAATATGTAAAACCAATGCTCGTCTGGGCATTAGAAGAGAGGGTTTCTACCTTTTGTGCGATAAAAGGCGAAGGCTGTATTTCTGGAGTCAGTGCCGGTGAGGCTTCCTTTATGGAAGGGTTTTTAGCCGCCTATCCTTTGGTAAAAAAATATGACCCTCCGTTTGTGCTTGAAATAGAAAAATATCTCCATCCGGCTGCCCAAATGTTTATGGATCTGCAGGTTACTTCTGTTGAAAATTTTGAAACTAAGGTGCAGCAAAATTTCACAGGAGAGGATCACTATCTTATTGGAGGATTCTGCCAAAACCCTGAGTGTGCTCTCTTTAGGAATGACTATAACCAGCATGCTATGACAGCACTATTTTGGTACAAATCATGGCTACCAGAATTTGAGTTCCTCCCAAAGCTGACAGAGAATAAATCGGTAGATCAAAACCATGAGTACGCCCAAAAAAATACTCCACCAAAAGAGGTGAATAACATCGAGGTAAGGAACTAATATTTTTTGTACCCAATTGAGTTCTGTCAGAGGGTTGTCTTGAATCTGAGGAGAGGCTAGAGGCGGAAGACGTTCAAATAAAGCTTGATTATACATAGTGTTTACCAGTAAATATTTTGATGAGGACGAGCAATAATAGGCGCCTCTTCAGTGGTTTTGATCCAGGAGTTATGTCTGAAAGGGGTATAGGTGAGATTACAGATATCAGGCTCGTCTATAATTCTGTGAAAAGGGCCACCATTAATACTGTGGTCAAGCACCATACCGACAGCTTCATCTTCAAAGGTAGTACAAAATTTGTTTCGTTTTCTAAACCAAATGCCGTAAGGATCACAACGTCTTCTAGCAGAGAGTCTAACTTCAGAAGCAATAGAATCTCCATTTTCTCTAAAAAATTGAATCCTACACTGATGGTTTGCCTCAAACATGTAGAGTCCATAAAAATTTCCCTCTAGCGTCAATTTTTCGTCCCCAGCAATGAAGTGAGAAAGAGACTGAATTACAAATATTAAGGTGATCAATACCCATCCAGTGATAGATTTTAGATCCAGAGGGATTTTTTTCCAGGGCGTAAACCAAGGGCCAAACAGAATAATCAAACTGGGCAATACGATAGTCGGGTAGTGATAGTATACCAGTAACCCCGAATAGAGATGAAACGTAATAAAGAAAAGCAGTACGAGTCTTTGCAGTACCCAGTTTTTGCTAAACAAAAACCAAGCCGCTACCATTTCCATAAAGATAACGAGGTTTGTCCAGAAAGTGGTGGTGATATCGGGGAAAATAGGGAGGCCAGTCTTGAGGGAAGTAAAATAGGTTCCAAGCGTCCAACCAGGGTGGATTTTGGTAGCGGTAGAAAGGAAATAAAAGGACACAAAAGCCAGTTGCGCAAAGAACTTTTTATGCGGTAAAAACAGTAATACCAGACAGAATATAGTGTGGTAGTAGTTATAGTTTTGTTTGTGCTCAAAGGTCAGAAATAAAAAATAAAATTTCCAGATAAATAAAAACAAAATAGCAAGATGTGCATAATGCCATTTTTGACGGTACATCGCATATACACAGGCAATCATTACGCCGAACAACACCATGAACACAAATGGCTGCGAGTATCCATCGGGGAGAGTAGATAAAAACCTAAAATTTTCACAGGCTGTTTGGGCAAAAGGCCAGCAGGTATAGGATTTATTTTCGAGCGCTTCGAGCGTAGTGCTAGGATTCCCGATCCAAGTTTTATAGGTAGCATGGAACCCCAAAAGTACCGCGCCTAAAAACCATTTAAGGGTTATGTCATTTTCAATTTCATGTACCGAGAATATTTTTTTATAGATCCGCCAGAAACGGGTGTCTGGAGGACTTTGTGTTTGTGTTTTCATGTATGATTTATTTTTATTGGTTTTGGGGCTGAATGCAACGGATTTTTAGACTGGGAATTCATGTTTTTTTTTCTATAATTTAAGGGAAGCTTACCTCTTTATTTTTCAATGCGATTTATCCATTTTTGGACTTATATTTTGATGCTTGTTTTTGGAACTTTTTATTTCTGGACCCAGTCTAGATATCCAAAACTGCTTGAAAAATCTGTGGCTGGAGAACTCATAGAAACGGATGGTGGGATTGCCTTTCATCCAAAATTTTTTCTAGAACCCACAGATTTATGGTTTGAGGCCATCGGAAAAATATTTTTTAACTGGGGGTATGACAACATCCAGGGAATGACTTTTGGGTTTTTTCTCGGAGCGGTTATTCTGTCACTCGTAAAGGTATCTCCTTGGTTTCAAAAAACTTACAAATCCCATTGGGCCAATATCCTTCAGGGGTTTACGTTAGGGGTGCCTATTGGCGTTTGTGCTAATTGTATTGTTCCCGTAGGGCAAGGACTTATTAGGGCCGGTAAATCCTGGTCTTTAGTGCTGACTACGATGGTGAGTTCTCCTACGTTTAACGTCATTGTGATACTCATTTTGATGTTGCTGTTTCCCTGGTATTTGGTGCTGCTTAAAATCTTAGGAACGCTGCTAATCATTGCCTGCATTCCTCTCATTACGGCAGGACTTGAAAACAAAAAAAATGCCAAATCTATAGCGGCTGAATCCTGCGAAGTAAAATCCTACAAAAATGGTGTTGAAGCTTTTCTAGACGCTATTAAAGATTTTTTGAAACACCTAGTTTTTATCCTCCAAAAGACTTTGGGCTGGATGATATTAGCCGGACTTTTAGGAGCTATATTTATCTATTTTATGCCGTTTGATGTGCTTTCAGAGCTACCAGTAACTTGGTGGAGTCTGATTTTTATTGCGATGGTAGGAACTTTTGTTCCAGTGCCGATAACTTTTGATCTCTTTTTGGCTTCTATTTTATTTCAGGGTGGAGCGCCAGCAGGAATTGTAATGGTGCTCTTATTTACTTTAGGGATTCACAGTATCTATCCAGCAATGATTATTTATCGTGAAGCCAACCCAAAAGTCGCGTTAAAACTCTTTAGTCTGGTAGTGGCGATGGGGGTTTTGCTGGGAATGCTGGCACACCAGTTGGATACACGTTTTGTGAACCAGACAAAGTCGGTTTTAAGCCAACAAGCCGTGCAAAATTTTCAAAAAGAGAAAGCCATTTTAAAACAATCTTGCCGTCAGTTGCCAGATATAAAAGCTCAAGAAGCCTGTTTCAAAAAAGGAATTAAAGAACGGCTTGGAAAAAACCAAAAGGCTGACTTGTGTAAATTAGAATCTGATTGGCTTTCGGTTTCCCAGTGTAGAGCCTTGATTATGACTCAGCGAGCTGTGGCAGAAGGAAACTTGGATTTTTGTAATGGATTGTATAAAGAGCTCAAACTTAACTGCCAAAGGGCGGTAGTGCAGTCAGTAGTAGAAGAGCGCCGTAAACATAAAGCTATCTGCAAAGTACTCCCTCAAGCTGAGCAATTGAAATGTGAAGATGAAGTCGAAAAAAGACGAGTTTCACAAATCTATCCAGAATTTTATAGTGTGCTTTGTTCTGGATTTGAGCGCCCAAGGAACCTCGATTTCTGTTTTGCTAAAAGAGTCATCTATCAGCCAGAACTCTGTGATGAATTGAAATCTTCAGAAGATCAGCTTTGGTGTCATGAAAAGAGAATCCTTACACAAGCTACGATCACTATTGAAGATATGTACCTAGAAGATCCGGCAGGAAGTAGAGCCATTTTAGACATTAAATCTGATGTCTCTGAAAAACCTTTGTCCGAGATTAAAACCCCTCAAATTATACCGGAAGTGCTGTCAGATCAAGATGACATTAAAATCGAAACTATTAAAGGTTTGCCTAAATCTACTTGGGACGGGGCAACTGTTTTTGAGCGAATAGAATTGCCTCATATGGGGAACCGGTTTGGGATACTTGATTTTTTTACGCCTTTCTCATTGGGGAGAGGTATTGCGGTGGGAGATGTAAATAAAGATCATTGGCCAGACTTGGTTTTTGCTACAAAAAGTGGGGTTGAGCTTTATGTTGGAAATGGAACTGAGAATTTTTCGAAAGTAAAATTGGACGAGAACCTATCATCTAAAAGCGTGTTTTTAGTCAGTCTAATTGATATAAATAACGATACTTGGGTAGACATATTTTTATCTACTTATTCTGGTAAGAACTTTTTTATCATTAATGATGAAGGGGTATTTTCAGAGGTTATAGAGCTTGATAAAAATTCAGAGAGAGCTATTAGTTTTGGAGCCACATTTAGTGATTTAGATCAAAATGGATTCTTGGATATAGGTCTGGGCAATGTCACTTCCTATAACCGAGATTTTATTCGTAAAACTTCCTCAAAAAATGAAGTCTATCTCAATAATAGCTTAGATTTTAAAAAATATGATTTCCCAGAAATCACAGGGGAAACCCTTTCAATTTTGTTTTCAGACGTAGATCAAAATGGGGTTACAGACCTTCTTGTGGGCAATGATTATAAAGAGCCAGATATGTATTATTTTGATTTTTTTGAGCACAAAACGCCGGATAAAAGATCCAAAATAAAACACACCGCTGCCAGTACTATGAGTATTGATACTGGAGATATAAATAATGATCTTCATTTGGATCTGTTTTTGGCGGATATGAGCTTTAAAAAAAATAGCGTTAACTACTGTGATAGTATCAAAGATGCCGAGGCTTATAAAAAGTGTAGTTACTATCGTGATGTACTCCATCCAATTATTAGGAGTCGCTCAGTGAGTCAGTGCCAAAGTTTGGAAGCGAGTGGTGCTTGTATGGTGGCCGTGGCTTTAGCTTTGGCCATTCAGTATGAAGATAAAAGTTTTTGTGAAGCCATACCTACCGTCTATCCCAAAGTTCAGGCACGATGTTTTCGGGCTCTAGAACAAAGAACCGATAAAATTGAAACCATGGATCTAAACGATTTTGGCTGGCAAAAAACAGAGAACGTATTGCTCTTGGGCAATAATAAACAGACCTTTGATCCAGCGCCTAAAAATTGGAATTTTCAAGAAAGTTTTTGGGCCTGGAATAGTAAGTTTGCCGATCTAGATAATGACACCTGGTTGGATATATATGTTGGCAATGGACGGATGCGACAAAAAGAAACCCACTCGAATGTGTTTTATCATAATCAAAAAGGCAAAGGGTTTGTGAAAGCCCAAGAGGCTTTTGGGCTCGAAGATTATCTACATACCCCGGCTTATGTTTATACAGATTTTGATAATGACTTAGATTTAGACATGGTGACCATAGGCATTAATGGGCCTACCCGGATTTTCAAAAACCATATTCAGAGCAATGGAATTATTTTTGATCTCAAAGACGAAAAGGGCAATAGTGAAGCTATTGGAGCTAAAATCTATATTTATTATGGCGATGGATTGTCACAAATCAGAGAAGTAAAATCTGGAGGAGGATTTATATCTTTTGAAGATACAAGTGTTCATTTTGGACTACACAATTTTGATTGGGTGGATCAAGTAGAAATTTATTGGCCTGATGGTGAAAAAACTAAAATAACCCAACCACTTAAAACAAATCAAAAATATATTATTCATCGAAAAGCGCGACAAAGTTGATGAGAAACATCTTGCAAAAAATCAAGGGCTGATTTAGCATTAAAAAAACACATGAAATACTCATTATTAGCGGTTGGATTTTCGATTTTATTAGTGGGTTGTGTTCCCTCTGATTCAGGAGATGATACAGCCTTATTAATGAAGGAAATACAGAGTTTAAAAGCTCAAAATCAATCTCTAAATGAAAGAATTGATTCATTAGCCACAACAGCTCAGCCAGGGCCGGTAGAACTTGAGCCAGCGCCTGTAGAACTTACGAATAACCCAGAAGTACTAGGAGAAGATATTATAATTGAAGAAATCCCAGACCCGTCCACCATCCCAAGTCCAATTATCGCAGATAAGCAAGCGGCCATGCCTCCGAGTATTAGTTTTGCAGCCTTTACTTCAGCGCTTACCGTTGAAGCTCCAGAAGCCTTACCTAAAGTTCTTGAAATTCGTAGAGCTTATGATGAAGCCAACAGAGAGGCTTGGAATAATTTAAAACAAGTTCAAGACTCTGGATTAGAGCATCATTCAAACCAAATAGCCCTTCGTGAAGAACTCTATAATGATATTGATGGGGTGGTTAATGGGGCAGCTCCTGAAGCTATGGCTATTTTACGACAAGGAATAGAATTTCGTAATGACTACAACCGTCAAAAAATTGCCAATTGGGAAGCCCCTCAAGAATCTCAAGAACCTCCACAATAGTCTTTCGTGCAGAAGAGTGATATAGTACTCAATAATGAGGTATTTTTTAGTTTTTTTATTGGTACTGATTTTTACCGGATGTACTAAACAGATGGCCCTGCCCGATCAATCAGTAGTTAAAGAAGCTATACTAAAGGCTCAAGACTGGATTGTTGCTTCGCAAAAGGAAGATGGATTATTTGTTTACCTTTATGATCGAAAATCAAAGCAAGAGGTAGAGGCAAACAATATAGTGAGGCAAATAGGGACTTTTTGGAGTTTATGTGCAACCTATTCATATAATTACCGACCCCAAATCCTCAAAAGTATTAATGACTTTAGAGCCGGTATTGAGCCGTATATACAAGCAGGAGAAGTAGCCGAAGATAATATCGCTTATATTGAGTTTGATGGTCTGGCTAAAGTTAATAGCGCTTCACTTTATATTTTGGCTTTAGCCTCACTTCAAGAGCAAGGCATAATACTTACAAACAAAGAAAAAACTTGGCTTCCCCAACTGGTTCGAGGTATACAAAAAATGGCCTTAGAAAACGGTGGATTTTATTATCTATATTTTGTGCCTGCTGAAAAAAATAGAGTCTCTATTTATGGAAGTGGACAAGCTTTGTATGCATTACAGCGTTACAATCAGGTGTTTTTAAATCACAATCAAGACCTCCAAGAGTTTATAAACTTTCATTTTGAAATTTTATTTAATCAAGCTCTAGAAGGCACACTAGAAGAAGAGCCTACTCGGGCCTTTGTTTTATGGGGATTATATATTTTAAATGAAGGACAGATACCACAAGCAGAGCAAAAAATAAGGCAGCTCCTGCAAAAACTAAACCAGTATCGCAAATTTAATCAAGAGTGTACTCACCATGGATGCATTTTAGCGCCAGAAGGAAAGGACCCAGCACTACTAGAGGGGCTCACAAAGGTTTTAAAAACATATCCAGTAGAAGGGTTATTTGAATATCAAGCCAAGGCTGTAGATGAATTACTAGACCGTCAAATACAACCCTCAGAAGGTTTTGGGGCCGGAGCTTTTTGCAAGGAAGAAGCCTGCGAAACACTACGCATTGACAGAACTCAGCATGGGATAATGGCCTTGAATAATTTGTGGCTTCAACTAACTCAGTAGATTTTTATTGTTTTATCTATTTCTTCCCTTTATCACCACGAGTATACTTTTGTATCCGATGATAAGATCCATCCATAGAGACCAGTTTTTAAGGTAGAACATTTCGTACTTCATCTCCTCTTCAAAACTCAGGTCTGATTGCCCATTAACCTGAGAAAATCCAGTGATTCCTGGCCGGATAGAAAGGAGTTGTAGGTTTTCTTTGGGGTATTTTTTCACCTCATTGGCTAGGTGTGGACGAGGCCCAATAAGGCTCATATCTCTGATCAAAACATTCCAGAGTTGAGGTAGTTCATCAAGCGAGTATTTTCGTAGAAAAGCCCCAAAGGGGGTAATTCGCGGATCATCTTTGATTTTAAAAAACACATCCCCTTTACGCTCATTCTTTTTCATAAGATCTTTTTTCTGGTCTTCAGCCTCTTTGATCATGGTTCGAAACTTATAGCACCAAAATTCTTTCCCCCCAAAACCGACTCGTTTAGAAGCATAAAATACTGGAGCGGTTCGATCTGAAATCCAGGTTCGGATGATAATAAACACCATCAAAGGACTCAGCAGAATTAAGGCGATAGTTGCTACAAAAATATCAATACTGGTCTTTACCAGAAGGCCCCAGCCATGCAGAGCTGAGTTTTGTAGTGTAATGAGCGGAAGGTCTTTATAAGTTGAGGTATGAACTGCGGCTAGATCCAAAGTCAGTTCATCCGGGAAGATGCGGAATTTAGTATGCTGAGTTTGGGCAATGCGTACCAGTTGTGCTGTGAGATTTTCTTTTACATTATCCGAAGCCAGCCAGATTTCATCGATGTGTTGAGCCTTTAGTACCTTTTCCAAGTTACGAAAGTTCCCCAAAACTTTATAAGACTCTAGAGTGGTTTTGGATGATTTTTTTTCGGAGAGGAGACCTACCACTTGGATACTATTATCTACTTTTACTTTAGATAAAACTCTGAACGCGAGATGGCCAGTCCCCAAAATCAAAAGGCGTTGTTGCCCAATCCCTTGCGTGTGCAGGTAGTGTTGAACCATCCGAATCAAGATTCTTCCTATAAGGATAAAGACAAAAGACAAGACCCAAGAAAGGGCAAAAACGAGTCTCGAGAAGAACTGAAATTGGGCAAAGAAAAAGAAGATTGCCAGCAACGCAAGCCCGGAAGCCAAGCTCCAAAAAATACCACTAAACTCATCGAGTATTTTTTGATCTGCCTCAAATTTATATCGCCCCTGAATAGCAAAAATAGTCAAAATAATCACTGTAAATTGAACCGCAAAATTTATAAATAGATCAAACGGGAAAAGGGTTATGGGAGGCGTGAAGATTTCAACCGTGTACAGTCCATCAAAGAAGCTTAATGCAAAAAACTTCATACGAATCATATACGCGGCAATCAGCGCCAAAAAGAGAGAACTGGCATCCAGTAAAATTCTTGATAAGGCTACTATGTGGGCGGTTTTATGCATGAGAGTACCTCTTAATTCTAGTGATTGATAAAAAATCTGAAAATAAAAATTCAGCTATCGATTTGAAAGGAGTAAAGGGGACTAACTTTTCTTGGGAACAAAGAGTTCAATTCGGTCTTTTTCCATAAACTCAACCCCTCCATGTTCTACTCTCATTCCGCACTCTAGACCTTCTTCAGAAATTTCATTTACGGCGTCACTTCCTCTTTGAACGGTATCAATTTTGGCATACCCAACCAATACTTCTCCGTGTTCATTTACTTCGTCTTCTTCGTTATCGGACTTTCTAAAGACTCGGATTTGGCAGAGTTTTCGAACCTTTCCATTAACTAGCTCTCCTCCTAAAACTGCCATTTTTTTGTTTGAGGCAAATACTTTTTTTACTTTAAATGCTCCAACAATGGTTTCAGTTTCACTGTCTGATTCGCGTCCTTCAATGATTTCCTGAAGTTTTTCACTGAGGTGATAGATCACATCGTAGCTGAGTATTTCTATGCCTTCTTTTTCGGCAACTTTTTTGATTCTTCCCGGAACCGCTACATTAAATCCAACCAGCACGGTTTCTCCGGCAGAAGCCAGCATGACATCTGACTCACTAATTTCTCCTACTCCAGAGTGGACTACTTTGGTAATGGTAGCTTCGGTTTTTACTTTTTCGCATTCAGCGGTTACAGCCTCAAGCGAACCTTTGCTACCGGCTTTTATAATAACTTTGAGTTGTCCCAATTTTCCTTCGGCAATTTTAGCTTTGAGACTAGCGAGAGAAAATTTTTGACGGTTTTGTAGCTCATCTTCATGATGGATATCAGCTACTTCTTCCGCTCTTTTTCGGGCTAGCTTTTCACTTTCTACCACTTGTAGTAGATCTCCAGCCCGCGGTAAACTGCTAAATCCAGAAATCTGAACTGGGGTTGATGGGGGCGCGATTTTAATAGTTTCGCCTGCATGGTTTTTCATTACTCGGATTTTTCCAGCCTGGTCATAGATAACGAATGGATCTCCCTGATTAAGGGTTCCTGTATTGACCAAAATAGTCGCAGAGATACCAGATTTTTTGTCCATTGTTGATTCAATGACGGTACCAATCGCGCTACGGTCTGGATTGGCTTTGAGTTCTTGCATTTCAGCAACTATCAAAATAGTTTCTACTAATTTCTCTATCCCCAGCCCGGTTTTGGCAGAGACCGGAATGCACGGAGTATCACCTCCCCAGTCTTCCGGATTCAGTTCGTGTTCTGCGAGTTGTCCTTTCACTAGATCTGGATTGGCTCCATCAAGATCCATTTTATTGATGGCCACAATAATAGGAATTTCAGCTTCTTTAGCATGATTAATGGCTTCAATAGATTGAGGCATAAGCCCTTCGGTTGAAGCTACTACCAAGATAGCAATGTCTGTGGCTCGAGCTCCTCGGGCTCGCATAGTGGTAAAGGCTTCATGGCCTGGGGTGTCCAGAAAGGTGATAGTATTGCCATCTTGAGTGATCTGGTAGGCTCCAATACTTTGGGTAATACCTCCGGCTTCACCTTCAGCTACTTTAGATTTTCTGATATGATCTAGAATTGAGGTTTTACCGTGGTCTACGTGTCCCATAATTGAGACTACTGGAGGACGCGGTTTCAAGTACTCTACTTCTTCGTCAGCCAGCAATTCGGTAATGTTACCTCGGAAAAGGTCTTCACCAGAAAGTTCTGCGGCTTCTTTTTTTACTTTTACCCCAAGTTCCTCCGCGATAATAGCCGCCGTTTCGTAATCAATTTCCTCTTTAAGGTTGGCGACAATTCCGTTCTGTTTGAGTTTTACCAAAACAATAGGGATCGGTTTACTGATCTTTATGGCTAACTGCCGAACAGTTAAAGCTTCTGGGAGGATAATAGCCCCACTTTCGTCTTTTTTAATCTCTATGACTTCTTCTTCCTCTTTTTTCCTCACTTTATGTGTTATTTTTTTGTTTCCAGCGGTTTTTTGTTGCTGTGAATCAATAATTTCTCGATCCATTTGTCCTTCAAATTCATGGTCGATTTGAGCGATTTCATCTCCAATTTCTAATTTCTCAATTTCCTTAGCGATCTCATCCTCAATCATTTCATCCTCAGGGATGTCATAATCCAAATCCATCGCATGAAGCGTTACTGCTTCTGGTGCAATTTCTAATTTTTTAGCGAGATCGGCAAGAGATATAGGCATAAAGCCGCCAGATACTAATAAAAAAGAATGTTTTGTCTAATCAATTAGGCAGTAGTTTAGAGATGTTGAGTTTAGGTTATCAATACCCTCTTTTTTTGCGTCGGTGTTTTTCTATAACAGTATTGAGATGGTATTTCCAAGTAATGGGGAAGTCCTGAACATGAAGATAGTTTGTTTCACGGCCTCCAAAACCGCGTTTGAATTTTGACAATCCAAACCACGGATGTTTGGTTTCTGCTTCGCCACATACGCCCCAGAAATTAAATTCCGTGCATTTTCTGCGTTTAGCCTCCAGTATAGCTTGCCAAATATAGGCATGAGCCGCTGGCAATTTGGAAAAAACAGAGGCCCCTTGATGGTAATATCCAGCGTTATCATCAAAAATGAAAATGCCACTCGCCAAGGCTTTGCCTTCATGTGAAATCGAGATAATCTGGCATTTATCACCAAAGGTTTGGAGCTCTTTTTCGGTCTGACTTCGAGGGAAAGGCGTAAATCCCTGGCGTTTGACCGTTTCACTATGAAGTGCCCAAAAAATATCTAAATCCTCTTTGCTATTTCCTTTTTTAATCTCAAATCCAGTTTCTGGTTTTCGTCCTTTATTGACCTCATATCTGGTAGACTTCTTCATCTGTGCTAAGAGTTCATCTTCAGTTTTAGTAATATCTAATACCCAAGTCTTTTCAGGATTAACCAGGTGGATGGCGGCGGGTTTATATTTTTGAGCCTTGAATAGGGATTCTTGTTCTGGGGAAAGGAGCGGAGAAATACGCACGAAGTCGCATTTTTCCCTTTCTCCAAGGGCTTTATAGGCATTTAAAAAATGTTCCCAAACGGCCGGTTCACTGATGAGTGGGCCATGAGGGGTGTGTAGGAAAGTTTTAAACCGCGTTTTAATTTTTTGAATGATACAGCTCCCCACTAATTTTTCACCTTTATACAATCCTAGATAAAAAACCTCTTCGCCCACCAAGGCTCTAAACTGTCCGTATGTGGCGCTTTGTAAAAAAGTTTTAGGTCCTGAAAAATTGTCATAAAAAAGGTCTAATTCTAACGGAGGTAGATCGCGTATTTCCAGCGTTGGCATTACTAAATCTGTTGGAAATTAAAGTATAGTTTTTCTCTTCTTATTTTGGCTGAGTTCCATTCGTCTAAGCGAGTATCGCCTTCTGCATATTCCCCAAAAAAGGATTGAAATTGGTCTCGGCTGATAAAACATAATTCCCATTCCTTAGTACCAAAGAATTGTTCTGGAGTAAGGTGTTTTATTTTTTGGACGTCGGTTCGGAGTTTCGAATTTTTCAGGTTAGCCTTTTCCATATCTACCTCTATAAAACGAGCTCTCCAAAAGGAAGATCCCTCTAAATCAGCTCCCTGAAAAGTAATTCTATCAATCGTACATTCCGAAAAAGTACTCTGCCATAAAACCGTATCTTCAAACACCACACTGCCCGCAGGGATGCTAAGTGATCCTAAAGAAAGTGTTGGGATGACTTTTCCAGTAAGATCCAAAGCTTCAGTGGCTTTTCCTTCATGAAAATCTACTAAATGTTTTTTTACAATCGCTTCTAAAATATTAATCGCTTTTACACTTAGATCTTGGGTAGAAGTGTCTACCTGGAATCTATCAGAAATTTCAAATAAATCTCCTTTAAGCCGCCATTTTACCAGGCTTTGGATAGCCATAAAAGGTTTGTTTTCGGGGATCCATTTATTGAGGTCATTGAGGAGGTCTACCACTTTTTGTCTAAGAGAAGGGGATTCTAAGCCCACGGTTAAAATCTTGGTGAGGGCCATACTTTTAGACTCATAAGTCTGAGCACTTTGAAAATCGGCAATAATTTTGAGGAAGGTTTTCTTTTTCTTTTCTTCTTCAAGTCGCGCTTTAGCCGCTTTAGCGGCTTTGGCTTCAGCTTCGCGCTGTTCTATCATAGTGCGGTAAACCGTAGATTTTCTGTATATTTTGAAATAAGCCAAAACACACCATGAAATTAAAAAAACAGTAGTAAGGACTTCATGAAACCAGTTTTCATTTTCCCCAGCTTTACTTAACTGCCAAGAGTTCGCATACATCCAAATGTTGATATAGAGCGAAAGGCCGCAAATAACATAAAATAGCAAATGTCGGCGCATAACCGTGGGCAGCTTTAGTTTTTCTAGTCTTTGGTTTAGGGTAAGGATTTCTTTTGGAGGCTTTGTTTTTGCCTCTTTTGATTTCGCTTTAGGCGTTGGGGGAGTAGATTTTTTTTCAGCAGAAGCTGATTTTTGAGGTGTTTTTTTAGACGTAGCTGAAGGGGCTGCCACTTTTGCTTGAGCGGGCTTTGTTTCAGGTTTGGGGGTTGGTTTTGTATTACTTTCGGCCATTCGGCATTATGCTACTCAGATGTAAAGAATTTTGCAAAGGCGGTTAAGTCTTTCTTTGAGGTTCTTTTGTTAGTGGGGAAAGTAACGTAAATTTGAGCTAATTTTTCAGCGTTGGGACACTGTCCTTTTGTGTATCCGAATTTTTTTAAATTAACCCCGTTAGGGCTTATGGGAACCCCATCCCAGTCTCGGAGATTGAATGATGTTAGCGCTGAAATTTTAGTTTTGGCCTCCTGGGGAAGGTTTTTGGTGATAACTCTAAAAGCATTAGGAGGTCTGATAATTTCGGCTTCTGGGAACAAATCTTCTAAAGTCTCTTGCCATTTAAGAGCTAAAGCCTGTGCGTGGATATTTTGATGTTCAAAAATTTTTAGCTGATGGGCTAGCAGTTTTTTTTGAAAATTGCCTAGTTGCAATTCTGGCAGGTCTTCTTGCCCCTCTTTTTCTGCAGGGGTTACCGCTAAAGGTAAAAAATTAATGGTACGAAAAATCCAGGGAATAATTTTCCCACCCAAATGCCACCAGGGAAGACTCAAACCAAAGATCAGTGGCTGACAGGCAAGCCTGAATTGCTGACCAAACGAAGGTTTGAGTAAACCATAATCAGCAAACCCTGAGGCATAAGGAGAACCCTCGGGCCAAATCAAAGCCCCACCACTGACGCAGCTAACGACCTTTTCTCTGCCAAAGCTGAGGATTTGGGCATCAGTGATAAACTCAAAATGAGGTTCAGATAGTTGTCGGATTAGGTGAGCGCCATCTTCTATTACAAAAATTTGCTTCGATTTTGCAATTTGCATAATGGCTTTGAGCGGAGCTGGTTGCCCAAAAATATGAGGTACCACCAACAGAGAAATGTTATTAGATTTTTTTTCAAAATCTTTGAGATCAATAAGGCCATTTTCATCGGTATCAATCCATTCAATTGCGTATCCTCGGGATAAAAATGGCGTCGCTACTACCGCACAAATAAAAGCGGGAAGACCAATTTTCTTTTTTTTATTTGGGTTTACTACGTCAGCGATGATTCCCAGAGAGGTGCGAGCGGCGTTGGTGAGGATGTAATTTTTTGTATAAAAATTTTGTTCGAAAATAGTATCTAAATTTTTACCACTCATAAACCAAGCGCTGAAAATATCTTTTACGCCTAAGTTTGGGCTGATCTGGTTTGAAACAAGTTTCACAGAGAACAGTATAGAAAATTTATTATTCGACACAATTAACCGATAAATTATAGGATTTCCCTTACCGCTGACTTTTCTCAAAAAAATTTCAAAATCAGAACAGTCTCAACACTTTTGCCGGAAGCTTAGATTCTAACAACACCACATCGTTTTTATCTTTACACTTTTTGAGAGCGGTCTGGAGTGGTTTAGTGTTTTTGTTAATTAAGTGGAAATCACTTCCTAGAATTTGGGTTCCAAGGTCGGCAAAATCAGTTTTACACCAAAAAACCTTAATTCTGTCCTTTTTACATTTTTTGAAGATTTGTTCGTGTACAGAAGTGGCTTCATTTCCGAGTTCCCTGAGAGGAATGCTGACCATGATTTTTTGTCCTTTAAATTGAGATACATGATCTAGCGCTTTTAGCACGCCATCGGCATTGGCCGAATAGGTATCTCGCATAACCGAGAATCCTTTTTTGTGAATATCCAAAGTAAGGGCTCTTCTGAGTGCTGGAAGCGTCTTGAGATGTTTAGCGAGGTTAGCAGGGCTGATTCCTAATTCCCGAGCACACTCTAGAGTCAAAAGGGCGTTACTCACAAAGAAAGCGCCTGGCCAAGGCAAAATAAAGTTTTTGCCATAGACTTTAAAGGTTGTTTTTTCTGGAGTAGGTTTGATATCTTTAGCTACCTTGGCAGAGATAGGAATGCGAGTGGCGTGAATATCACGATCGTCAAAAATTTCTTTCAAAAGGGGACTATCGGCATTAAAAAATACGCTGTGGGCGGTGGCTTCTGCGAGTTCAAATTTTCCCATTTGAATATTTTTTTGTGAACCAAAAAGTTCAATGTGTTGCTGGTTTACGCCGGTGAGGATTCCCATATGAGGTTGGGCAAATCGGCAGGTTTCAGCAATTTCACCACGTCTGTAAGCACCGGTTTCAAATACAAAGTATTTCGGCGTTTTGGCCTGGAAGAATTTTTTATGTCGGACAATCAGCCGAGCAATGGCGACTTCGTTGTTTTCATTAGCCGGGTTATAGAGAACGGCCTTTTTTCCAAACTCAGATTGGAGTAAGTGCACCAGAATTTCTTTAGTACTAGATTTACCATAACTTCCAGTAATACCTATTCGGACTATATTGGCTGGATGATCATGGATGATTTTTTGAGCTTGGGCAAAAAGGCGTTGCCGTCCAAACCAGGCTGGCAATTTAGACCCCCAAACACCAATTAATACTTGAAGCCATAAAGTGCGTTCCCATATTAACACAAGCAAGATATTGCCTAGACTGTAATGACATTGTGGTAGTTCTGGGAAGAAATAGGCTCGTATACTACACGGAAAATCCCACAGAAAAAACCAGAGCACCAGCACCAATAAACTGAATAAAAAGACAAGACTAAGAATGATTAAAATTCTCCCCGAAAATTTTGGTCGAGGGAGTAACCCTTTAAAAACCCAAGGGACAAAATATTGATATCCATCATGAGTATTAATCCAAGCACGCATTCGATCAAATCGGTATTCACGTAACTGCCAACACTGTAGGTGCCAGCATAAGGTTCTGGCTCCCATTAAGGCTATGAGTGTGGCAAAAATAAGGGGTACATATTCATTCATCTAGCGTAGGAATTTAGTAACTAGTTTCACAATTTCTTTGCGATGGGTGTGGTGTATACCGTGCCTTCCGTCAGGGAAAACTTTTAGGGTTGAATTTGGCATTTTGGTGTCCCACACCAGAGCTGATTTTAACGGTGACATGCCATCATGAGCGCCCCACATAAGCAGCGATTCGTTTTTTATCTGAGTCAGATCTTCCCGGAAATCTGGTTCCTTTAAGATTTTGGTCAGAGTGGTTTTGAGTTTTGGATCTACTTGCCCCCAATCTCGAGCCCCAAAAACTTTGGTAGTAAAAAATTTGTGCACCTTTTGCCCTAGGCCTTTTTTAGGTTTAGGGATTATTTTACTCAATCCGACGGATATACGCTGCCTAAGAGAGAGCGGCCATTTGATTCCAGCCGCTCCAGTAAAGATACATTTTTCGGCAATTTTTGGGTTTTTCTGCAGCATTCGTACCAAAATCCTTCCTCCATTTGAATGCACATAAAAATGAGCCTTTTTTACCTTTATATCTTTCATAAAGTCCAAAACCCAATGACCGTAATCAAAGGTAGAAAACCCTTTTTTGGGAGGAAAATCAGTCTGGCCAAACCCTGGATAATCTAGCAAAATAATTTCGGTATCCTTGAGTGTCTCGCACAAGGCCAATCCTAGAAGCCAAAAACTATCGGTTGAACCGCCCCATCCATGCAGGAAAATAAGTTTTGTGGGACCTTCTCCCATACGAATATAGTGCGTTTTAAGGCCCTGGATTGTCGTAAAAAAATGTTGAGCGCTGGGTTTCATACGCTTCAGATTCTACTGTAAAGCTCGCTCAAGTCACAAAAAAATTGTCTGTAGATAATCTTGAGGTAAAATGATTCCAGTTTTATTACTGGAAATATGAAAATAAAAATGAAATCAGTTTCGCTTGTATTAATGTTTTCCTTTATGTTGGCAGGGTGTTCTTGGTGGCCATTTGGAAAAAGCGAGGAGTCACAACCTATAGCTGAAGTAGTTGCCCCAATCCCCCCAGAAGCACCAAAAGAAATCCCTGAAGAATTCACCTTAGACATTGATAATGACGAGGATTTCCAACGAGCGATAAAAGAAATTCCAGCTGATCAGATTAACCGATTTGAAGAAATTATTGACCCCGGAGATGGAGATGAAATGCTAGAAGAAACAGTAGAAGCGATAGTCTCTAAAGAAACCGAAATGGACAAAGTGGCTCGTAGACGAGCTAAACAAGTCCTAGACAATGACTACCGAGAAAGTGTTGGAGTTAATAATACCGGGCTTGAGTATCGAAACTATTCTGAAAAACTGGTTCGGGAAGTTATGGGCATCAGACCAAATATTCTTTTCTTTTATGATGAAGGGGATGCCGTTTCTCGAGAGTGGGAAGAAAATCTAAAACAAAACTCAGAGCAACTGGAAGAGGTAAATGCGCTGATAATTAAAGTAGATTATACAGAACATACAGATCTGAGAGCCCGTTTTGAGATTACTAAACCAGGGACAGCATTGTACTTTGACCCAGTAGGAGTGACTCGAGGCACTTATTACAACCCTAGCATGAGTGATCTCTTAGACTTTTTTGAACGGTTCGCCATTAGAAGTTAAAATATTATTTTTCTGGTTCAGATTGTTTTGTGTCAACAATACTGGTCTCGTAACCCTGGCTACAATCGACCCTTGAGGTATACAGAGGAGGGGGGTATGATAAAGGTATGGAATATTTGTGGTTATCGTTTTTGGCCGGAGTTCTGACTATTCTAGCTCCATGTGTGTTACCGTTACTTCCAGTTATCATTGGAGGAAGTCTGACTGATAAAAATCCTTATAGACCTTTGATAATAACCCTTTCATTGGCCGCTTCAATCGTGCTTTTCACGCTGGTATTGAAGGCGAGCACGGTATTTATTGATATTCCACAGTCTTTTTGGAAATGGTTTTCTGGGGGGATTGTTTTATTTTTTGGGTGTACACTTTTGTTCCCAGCCTCGTGGGAAAAGTTATCGGTTAAAGCCAATTTAGGAGGTCGATCTCAAAGTCTTTTAGGAAAAAGCTCACAAAAAAAAGGAGTATTGGGAATGATCCTTATGGGAGCAGCTTTAGGGCCGGTCTTTGCCTCCTGTAGCCCCACCTACTTTTTGATCCTGGGAACGGTATTGCCACAGAGTTTTTTTTGGGGATTTATAAATCTCATTGTGTATGCTTTGGGACTGGCTTTGGTCATGTTTTTTATCGCTATTACTGGCCAAAGATTTATGGGTAACCTCAAAGCCGCCGCCAATCCACACGGAGGGTTCAAAAAAGGGTTGGGAATTCTATTCTGTATTATTGGTGTAGGAATTATCTTTGGATATGACAAAAAATTAGAAGCCTGGATTATTGATCAAGGATACTTTGGAATTACCGAATTTGAGGAACGGCTTGTGGATGAAAAAGCCCCTAAATTAGGAGAAAACTAAAAAATGACTTTTTCAAAACATCAAAATTTTCAACGTTGTACGAATCCAGTACGCCTTACAAAAAGATTTTATGTTGTTCCTCGCACTTGCCTATGTGTAAGTTTTCTTGATTTATAAAGATGAAACACGCTCTATTTTGGCCTCCAATAGTCCTTATAGGACTAGCGATTACCGCTTATGCTGGGAAACTTTACTTTGAGCTGGACGGCACTCCACAAAAACTTATTGAAGCTGAAAACACTTTAGAGTTTCCTCACATAACTTTGCAGCAAGAGAGAATAGCTCAGGAACGCTTAAAAACACCTGAACCTACATTTGATTTCCCTTACAAAATTAAGGCGCCAGATCTAGTAGGTCTAGAAAATTGGGTGAATTCAGAACCCATAGAATCATTAGAAGAGTTAAAAGGGAGGGTCGTTTTACTAAAATTCTGGACTTATAGTTGTATTAATTGTGTAAGGACTTTGCCTTCAGTTCAGAGCTGGCAGAATAAATATGCTGATCAAGGATTGGTTATTTTGGGCATCCATGCTCCAGAATTTCAGTATGAGCGTAAGATTGAAAACGTCAGAGCCGCTCTTAAAAAGCATGGTTTAACCTTTCCTGTAGTGCAAGATAATGAGTTTCAGACCTGGAGAGCCTACAACAATCGTTACTGGCCAGCGCAGTATCTGATTGATAAAGATGGTTTTGTGCGGTACACCCATTTTGGAGAAGGCGCCTATGAAGAAACTGAAAAAGCAATTCAGGTACTTTTGAAAAGTTGATTTTTTGCAATTGAATTTAGCCGAGTCCAAACAGTGGGTTCAGGAACGATGATGAGACAGTGATATTAAGGGTTAATTAAATGTTGTTTTCCCTACATCTCTTGCTTGGAAAAACCTGTTTAAATAAACACAAGTGAAACTTTATATCGAATTAAGAACCCTTCTTGAAAACTCGATTGAAGCGGTGGAAGGATTTTTGAGAGTGTCTAACAAATATGGAGAATAAAGATGAACATTGGATGTTTCTGAGTTGGTTAAAGGGTATTTAAGGGCCGCTTCTTCATCAACAAATAAAAAGAATTTTCCATCTTCACTTTTTAAAGAACAAGCAGCCTTTGTAAGCGGGGTAATTTGAGGGAGTTTATTTCGGTTAATTTCTGATGTTGGTAAAATTTCAACTCTTCGACTTTCATCTATCGCTTTTGCACCCATTGTTTCCAAAACCTTGGCGATTATAGGTTTTCTGATAACCGAAGTTTGAGCCAATCGAGCCTTCATTTGTTCGGTTAAATCTATAAATATTTGGAGAAAATCAGCCGAAAGGCCAAGGCCTCTCAAGCTTGGGTCTATAAGCATTCCAGAGAAACCAAAATACCCATTCCTCGCATAAAAGGAAAGCCTTTCTCTTCGTTTTCTATCGTCCCCAAGAGGTTGAAAACAAAGATTACTCCTCTCGCGAAGTCCTCCAGTAAGATGTATTTCAAAATTTTGCCCTTGGCTTGAGGAAAACTCTCCAATTTTCATTGTACACGCTTTTTAATATTTTTTTAATATTAGTCAATTTGTAATGACTCTTATATAGAAGATTAAGAAAAAATAATCTGTTAACATTCTCCAGCACAGTAAATTATAGACCTACAAGCAGAAGAAAATTCTGAGGTGTTTTTGTGAGTATATTCCGAGTATAAAATCCGCCAAAATTTTGGAGCTATGCCAAAAGACGCTTAGCTAAGTTCAACGGCATTGCTTCACACAAGTTTAATTTGCATCTCAAAGATATGTATTTAGATTAAACTATCGTGACCAATATATTTTCCCTATCAATGATTAAAATTCTTAGAAATTTTTAAAATCTGCTAGGCAAAAGCCTTAAATAAAATAATATGATAGAACCATGACAAAAAATTTTCTCACACTCCTCATATTACTGATGTTAATGGGATGTCAGAATATAATTGAACAAAAAAATTATTCAAAAAATAATCTTAACATAATGGACAAACAAAAAGCTCAAGCTTTCATTGATCAGGCAACCGATAAATCAGCCGTACCAAAAGAGGTATGGTTGACTTCAGGACTGACAGAAGCCGAGTACCATATTCTTTGGGAAAAAGGGACAGAGCGAGCTGGAACGAGTCCGTTAAATGAAGAAAAGCGTAAAGGAAAATTTGTGACCAAAGCGTGTGGTTTGGAAGTATTCTCATCAGATCACAAGTATGAATCTGGAACCGGGTGGCCAAGTTTTTGGGAAGCCAATAAAGAAAACATCGTCTTAGAAGAAGATCATTCGTGGGGTATGAAACGAATTGAGGTCAAATCCAAATGTGGAGAACATTTAGGTCACGTATTTCCAGATGGCCCTTCAGACAAAACGGGGTTGCGGTATTGTATGAATGGTGCCGCTTTGGAGTTTATTCCAGAAAAAGAGTAGTATTGACTACAAGCTGTGCTTGGTAAAATTTTAATTTTAAATAGCTTAAAATTAGCTCTTTTAGACTCTAGCTAGAAGGAGGCCGTGATGGATTTGATCATCTCAACTATATTTTGCTATATAGTTTTAAAAATCCTGGCCTCACTTTATGGTTGGGCCAGTAGAGTGTATGAGTTTATTCACCAAAAATCGCCTTTTTGGGCAAATTTGGTTGAAAACATACTCATAGCGGTAACGTCTTTTACTTATATTCATCAAATTATTTCAGGAATATATGGTTCTTGGACAGGAGAATTTATTTGGTTTGTGTGGGCGAGTTGGATTTCATTCGTCTATCCACAGTGGGCCATGACCGCTGTCTGCGTAGAAATATTAAGAAGACGCTACCTCTACCAAAGGCGGAAATCATGAAAATGATTCCGCCTTTTTATCTAAATATTCTATGATCTATTGGAATGAAAAAAGTAGCTTTTTTAATGCTCATTTTGAGCCTCTTTTACGGGACATCAGTTCAATCTGCAGACTATCAAATACGCCAAGGAAGTACTTTGGAAATCCTATTTCCGGTGCATTTGGCGACTAAAATTTCAGGCACTTTAGAAGGACAGCCGCTTCTTTTTTCAGTGATCCGCAAAAATCCAGGCACCGATGAAGTCATTACTCGTGGTGAATTTATGCATCTGTTGTATCCTTTTCTTTTAGAAAAAAAGACTGATTTTGCCAGCAGTAATTTTCCAGATGTCCCAAGAAATCATCCTTATTATGACGCGATTAAAAAAGCCGCAGATTACCAGATTGTGAATGGATATGTAGATGGCAGATTTGGAGCCGAAGATACTTTGACCCGGGCTCAAGCAGCTAAAATTATAATGAAGGCTTTCCCACTGTTTAGTACGACAGAAACAGCTAAAAATTTTCCAGATATGGACGATACTCATCCGCTAAAAGTGTTTGTAGATCAGGCAGTTGAGGCTGGAATTTTTAAAGGCTATCCAGATGGAAATTTTCGTCCAAACCAAGCCCTCTCTATTGCTGAAGCACAGATTATTATTCGAAGAGGCCTCCTTTTAGAAGTGAAGTTTCCGGCCTTAGAAAAATTTTATTGGCGGTCTCTGGTAGGAATTTCTCGGCTTAAACCAGCCAGGAAAGTGGCATTAAACCTAAATCTAGCCGGAACGTCTAAGAGCACCGTTGTAGAAATTTTACCTCGAAAGTTTGAGGAAAAATCTTTTACTATTACTCCCCAAAAAGACAAATTGCTTGAAAAAGAGGTCTTTGATAATACGTGGGATATTATAAATGCTGCACGAAAGAACTCCCATCCCAAACAACTCTGGGAAGGGACATTCATAGTCCCAACCACTGGGGTAAAGACGCTGGGCTATGGGGATCAATTAACCATTAATGGTAAACCTTCAGGATCTCACTTTGGTCATGATTATGCCAATGAAACGGGCACGCCAGTATACGCAGCTAATCATGGAAAAGTAGTATTAGCTCAAAACACACCATCCTTTGGAAATACTATCATGATTGATCACGGACAAAAGGTTTTCACCATGTATCTACACAACTGGCGGATGCAGGCAAAAGTGGGGGATATGGTAAAAAAAGGGCAGCTCATTGCCCAAATGGGAACAACGGGAATCTCTACTGGACCCCACTTACATTACAGCCACTGGGTAGGAGATACTATTGTGGATGGAGAGGAATGGTTTGCGAAAGAGTATTAAGGGCATGTAAGTTCTCCTAATAAGCCTTTTTCAGTCAATTGATCTGTACTCATTTTTTCTGACATTCTAATTTTTATTGAATATTGAATAAAAATTGTCAACCTTGCTTTTCCCTCCAAAATTTCTAACATCTTCTGCGATATGTCTGATCTAAAAAAACGTAGTCGGGTGGTCACAGAAGGCCCTTCAAGAGCCCCAAACAGAGCGATGCTCCGAGCCGTGGGAATGTCTGATGCAGATTTTGAAAAGCCCTTAATTGGAGTTGCTAGTGGCTGGAGCCAAACCACGCCTTGCAATGCGCATCTCAATACCTTAGCCGAACAAGTCTGTATTGGAATCTATGAAGCCGGTGGATTTCCTCAGACTTTTGGTTACCCAACGGCCTCTGATGGAATTGGTATGGGGCACGAAGGGATGCGGTACAGCCTTCCTTCTAGAGAGCTCATCGCCGACTGTATTGATATGATGGTGGGAGGTTCTAGGTTTGATGGATTTATTGGGCTTGGAGGGTGTGACAAAAACATGCCAGGGAATCTTATGGCCATGGGAAGGTTGGATATACCTTCTATATTTTTATATGGAGGAACGATCTCTCCAGGAGTGTATAAGGGACAAGATATTGATATTGTCTCCATCTTTGAAGCTGTAGGAAAATATCAATGTGGACTTATTGATGAAGAAGAACTCACTCAAGTAGAGCAAAAATCAATCCCCACACATGGCTCTTGTGGAGGGATGTATACGGCCAATACTATGGCCTCTTGTATTGAGGCGATGGGCTTGAGTCTGCCAGGATCTTCCTCTATTCCAGGCACCAAATCAGCGAAACTTATTGATGCTCGAGAAGCAGGAAAAGCTATTTACAACGCTCTAGTCCAAGACCTCACTGCTCGAAAAATTATGACCAAAGAGGCTTTTGAGAATGGGATTGTTACGGCGTTAGCATTGGGAGGCTCAACGAATCTAGTGTTGCATCTGCTTGCAGCGGCGCATGAAACGGGTGTAGATTTAACTCTGGCTGATTTCAATCGAATCGGAGAAAAAGTCCCGCACATTGCAGATCTCAAACCAGGAGGAAAATATGTGATGGAAGACCTTTATAATGTTGGAGGCGTACCAGCACTCATGAAAGTTTTATTAAAAGAAGGGCTTTTGCATGGTGAGGCGTTAACCATCACTGGTAAATCTCTGGCTGAAAATTTAGAAACTCAAACCGATCTTGCTGAAGGTCAAAAAGTAATCTTAGGCTTTGATAAAGCGCTTAAAGAAACGGCTCCTATTAAAGTACTACGAGGAAATCTAGCGCCAGGAGGATCCGTGCTTAAAACTACAGGGCTCAAAGTAACCAATATCACCGGACCAGCTAGAGTTTTTGAATGTGAAGAAGACTGTTTTGAAGCCGTCAAAAATAAAGAAATCCAAGCTGGAGACGTAATCGTTATCCGAAACGAAGGCCCCAAAGGAGGTCCTGGAATGAGAGAAATGTTAGCCGTTACAGCCGCCCTTTGTGGACAAGGACTAGGGGAATCTGTGGGACTCTTAACTGACGGACGGTTTAGTGGAGGAACTCATGGACTGGTAGTAGGGCATGTAGCACCAGAAGCCGCCTTAGGTGGACCAATTGCAGCTGTAAAAAATGGAGACAGGGTGACTATTTCAGAAGCCAAGGCTGAACTCTCTGTAGACCTCAGTGATGAAGTAATAGCTGAACGTATTGCGGCCTACTCACCAAAAACAGATAACTACAACACTGGATTTATCGGCAAGTATAGAACCTTAGTGGGTTCAGCTGAGACTGGGGCGGTTACCAGTGACTTTAATGAAAACCCTTCCTAGACAAAAAAGGGCGCCTTACCGGAGTAAAACGCCCACATTTCTATTCTTTCCCTAAATTAAGAATAGCTATAGATTATTCAGCAAAGAAAGCGGCAATTGATTCTAGACTTGGGTCTCCTTCCTTTTTGAAGACGGTTCCATCAGCATTGATAAAAACAGCAGTTGATTGCTTAGTTACCCCATATTTTTTAACCATTTCTGGGTTAGAATCGTAGTCAATTTTAAGGATTTGTACGTTATCAGCCATTGTTCCCAAAGTTTCTTGTACCTTTTTTTCCCATTTTGCGCAGGTTCCACACCATTCAGCATGGAAGAAAAGAATGTGTTTTTTACCCTCTCCAGCTTCTGGGCTGTAGTCAGTGTATGAAGCGGAAAGTGATTCCATAGCATTGTCAGCTTCTTCTTTTATTTCCATTACTTTTTCTCCGGCCTCTTCCATCATTTCTTTGCCTTCTTCCATAACTTCACCAGTCTTTTCCATCATAGCATCACCGGTTTCTTCAGCCTTTTCCATTACGTCTTTTCCGACGTCTGTTACCGCTTCGGTAGCGGTGTTTACGGTTTCTTTCATTTTTTTTGCGCCTTCATGTTGACAAGCGGTCACAGTGAGGGCGAGGAGGAATACAAATACGAGGTTTCGTTTCATGTTTTTGTAAATTAAAAATTAGTACAGACTGATCTTAACAATCAATAAACTGAAGTAAAAACTTTATGGTTGCCTAAACTACAAATCTTGTAAATTAAATGAAGCTTCTTCTGCTGGAGGAGTAGGTTCTTTATCAGCAAAAATTTCTTGAAGTATAGTACGAGTATTGTTTCTATCAGCATCAGTCATTTCTTTTCCCAGAAAGAGATAAATAGGAGCATTTAGTGCTTTGTGAACGACTACGGTCAAGTCATCTTGAGCCGAATAGAGCCAGGCTTCATCACTCCCGCTTAAGTTCCATTCATCATCGGGTGGGATGTCTCCAGCTGGAGTAAGATCTGTAAAAATGGTCTGAACGGTCTCCATGCTATCGGGTTCGAGACTGTGTACGATATCATCGATTTGGCCTACTTTTTCCATAAGACTCGCCACTTCTTCGGTTGGATTTTCGAGTGGGTCGACGGGGGTTTCAAAGCCTTTTTCTAGAGGTCTTTTATAATCGGCTCCTTTCTTCTCACAGGCAGTTACAAAGAGAACGGAAAATACCATTAAGGCCGTTAAAAAGATTTTCATATAAAAAAGTTTAAATCACAACATACTTTATAGATATTGGCAGCATTAAACAAGGCCGGCTTCTAAAAAAGAAAAGTAGTCATCACGGCCGATAATGACATGGTCTTGAACTTTTATCTGATGCAAGTCCCAGGCGCCTTGTTTAATTTTTAAAGTCCATGATACATCAGCTTCACTGGGCTTGGCTGTCTCATTAGGATGATTATGGACAATGATAATTTTTTTCACGCCTAACCAGATGGCGGACCGTAGAATGTCTGAAGGAAAAACCTGCACTTCATCTTGAGTTCCTAAGGCTGTTAACTCTTGATAGGTACACACATTTTGTTGATCTACATGGAGGACGTAGCAGTGTTCTTGTTTCGCTTTTTTTAAGCCCTTGAAGCGGTTAAAAACTTTATGGGGTTCACTCACATCAAATGTATCAAAGCTTCCGTGGAGTCTTCGGCATATCTCGGAAACCGTCACCAGAGTTTCAGCGTGGCTTTTGTAGATTTCATAATTTTCTTGTAGGTCTGGGCTTGATTTTTGGTGGAAAAGCCCCTTAAAACCAGCTTCGGCTACGAGCCGTTTAGAAAGTTGGGCCACATCTTCAAAATATCCCCCTTTATGGCGTTCTCCAGTCCTCAGAAGCAAGGCCACAAGCTCCCAAAGTTGCAGGGATTGTGGGCCAAATTTTGCCAATTTTTCACGAGGTTTGAAGCTGTCTGGGAGAGCTTTAAATTCACTCTCAAATTTTAAAGATTTAGTTTTCTTCACTCTTTTGGTATGCCTCTAAAGCCTTGAGTTGTCTAATCTCATTTTTAATAAAATCTTCATCAAAATTAAGTTTTCTCAGGCTTTCAGCAATTTGTTCCAGAGAATTTAAATTTGATTTGGTAGGCTGTTTTCCACTTTTAAGGACGTAAGGCTGAGTCAATTCTGGGGGGAAGAAATAACTAATTGGAACCTGAAAAAATTCAGAAATTTTGGCCAGACGAGATATTTTTAGAGTGGCCTTGCCTTCCAAGAGTCTTTGAGCTCGTAAATAGCGTTGCTGGGGAGACTCTTTTTTGTTGTCGCTAATGATTTGGCCTAATTCAGTTTTAGGAATGCGTTTATCTTTTCTGAGCTTTTCAATGCGGTTAAGGACGTAACGGTCAATTTTAGTAAGGGGCATAAAAAATGTGTTTATCTATCAAAAAAGCTTTATTAAAAAGCCATAAAAAACAAACCTCAAAAAAGAAATATTTATATCTCAAAAAAGATTTATAAAATAGAGATTATGCTTTATAATTATAAGACTTAATTCTATATGAAAAACCAAGAATTTGGTTCTGATATCAAGCAAATACTCACTCAAATGTGTGAACAGCTTGATATATTAGAACAAAAAACAAGTGCTGATCTAAGAGAAATACAATACTTAAAAAACCTGATAGAAATACTGCAACATCAACTAAAAAAAATTATTTAGCTTTTTTATGTTTTCCAACTATATGTTCGTGCTTGGCTTCAATCTCTTGGATTTCATGGATTTCTTTGAGCATGAAGTGAGTGAGTACAATTCGAATAATCACCACGGTGATAAGGCTGGCCAGGTCTTCCCAAAAGGCTTCACCAGTATCAAGTAGAATAGTGTCAATAATATCTTTTCCCACCAAAAAATCGAGCCCTAGTACTAGATGAGTTCCCAGTATTAGTCTTACTCGATGAAAGTTACTTTCATGTAGAAAAATGTATCCATAAAGTCCTCGCATGGCTCCAACAATGATCACAGCGATTCCGATCAATCCAATAAAGAGGGAAAAATCAGCCACTAGACCGAGGATAAGTTCTTTTGTCATCGGTCAATTCTATCACAAAGAACCCCTTTTGGCAACGTTTAGAAGACCACAGTTTCTACGACTTCACAGTTTTGATTTACCCAATTCATGTCAAATTCAGCCACTTCTCGCCTTTCTCCTTTATAGATAAAGTACTCTCGTGAAACGTCACTTTTATCTACTCCAATGGTGGGCATTTGATTAATAATTTTTTCTTCTGGGCAGAGTCTGAGTTTGGTGTAGACTTTGCCTTCACAGCTTCTTTGGCAGTCCCGTAGGCTGTTGAATGGCATTTCAGCGCCACATCCATAAAAGGCAATGTCTTCGCATTTCTCAGTTTCTTGGTTTTTAAACGCTCCCTGGAAGAAGGTGTTACAGTTTCCAATACTCAAGGCCTCTACTTCACAATTATTTACGACGTTTGGGTCTCGATCGCATAACCCTTCATGAAGCACTTCAGCTCCCCGCCTTCGGGCTTCACACTCATTAAGGTATCCATTTTTATTTCGTCCTTTTTGGGCACAAACTGGTTTTTGTTCTTTTGAGCATTTCAAGGTTTTATCTACCACTGTTTCGACACAAATTCCTTCCGCTGAGGTTTGTGAGTTTTGCTTACATTCAAGCCCGACTCCACAGATAGCATCTTCAATGCCGCAGGCTTCGCCTAGAGTAGATACTTTTTCAGGTCTTTCTGTACTTACTCCTTGTTCTAGAGGCGTAACTGAAATTTGGGAGGCCTCGTCTTTTGGGGTTTCGCAGGCAAAAACAAACGGAGCGAGAAACAGTATTAAATATTTTTTCATCGTTCCGTACTGTAGAGGTCTTAAAATTTTTGACAAGAGTTAGCAATCTTGAAAATTAAAAAATTATGCATCATGAGCTAACTTTTAGAATCTAAAAATGTAGCCGATTAGGAACTGTTGTTGAGGCTAAAAAGGTTTGATTTTAGGCCTTAAAAGAGGTATAATAGCTCAATTTTTAACGCTTAAAACTATGTCACCAAAAGATTGGGGTAGAGAAGATTCATGCACAGTAAACTTTTCACCTCCGTATCCAGAAGTATTTGATACTATTATTATTGGAGCGGGGCCGGCAGGGATGACGGCTGCTATTTATGCCGCTCGAAGAAAAATGAAGATTCTCCTTATCTGTGGAAATATAGGCGGACAAATGAACTACTGTAATGATATCTCTAACTGGACAGGCGTGGCACAATCTACTGGACCGAATCTTCGAGATCAGTTTTTTTCTCATGTAAAGAAAGTAGATGATGACAATGCTCATTTTGATCTGTGGGTAAGAGAAGATGAAAGAGTCCAACATATCACTCAAAATGATGAAGGGGTCTTTGCCATTACTACAGAAAAAAAGAATACTTTTGTGACAAAAACAGTGGTATGTACTTCAGGAAAGAAACCTCGAACTTTACAGATTCCAGGGGAGCAAACAGCCATGAAGGGGAATGGTCTTTCTTTTTCTGCAACTCAGGATGCGCCGCTCTACAAAGATAAAAAAATGGTAATTATCGGAGGAGGAAACTCCGCTATGGATGTGGCTATGCAGCTAGATAAGTTTACTGATGATATTACCCTCATGACCAATCTGGATCATCTTATTGGGGAGGCTTGCCTAGCCGAAAAAGTAAAAAAGGCAGATCACATTGAAGTTAAATACAATATTGCGGTAAAAGAAATTCTCTTAGATGATAATGATAAGGTACGAGGGGTTGTGTATTCAGAAGATGGCAGTAAGGATCAAACGATTGAATGTGAAGGAATTTTTGAAGAGATTGGTCAGACTCCAGCCACTAAGTTTTTAGAGGGGTTTGTAGATCTGAACGATCAAGGTGAAATTGTGGTAGATAAAGTGATGAATACTTCTCGAGAAGGATTTTTTGCAGCCGGAGACTGTAACGATGGATATCACAAACAAGTTATCGTTGCGGCTGGAGAAGGAGCCATCGCAGCGCTGCAAGCACATGAGTATTTGTTGAAAAATTAGGATAGTTTTTTTGAGGCAACTGAATATTTTTGTGGTTAATGTACCAAATCCCGATCCAGCTTATTTTTAAGTTTATCTTTAAGAACCTTGCCCCAACCCAAACAGAAGTTTTGGTATTTTATGAGCAGTACATGTCCATTCCGATAGGTTTGATCAAGTGGGAGGTCATAGCCTTGGAGCCAGCGATCTTTTTGTTTTTGGTTTAGTTCTAAAATGTTTTGAGTTGCTAAGTGACCAAAATTCAGCACAAATTCAGTACTGAGGTTTTGATCCCTAGTAAGCATCAGGATTCCAAACCGCCGGTACAGATTTCTCTGGCAGAAATGAGCCGCCTCTTTGGTGGTGATGTAAGTTTGACCCTCTTTGGTAGCTAAAACAAAAGGCTTAAAAGTGTGCCTTTCTATGCCGAAAGTTTTGCAAAAACGGGTGAGGATTTCGGCTTGATGGTTTTTCTTGAGTAGCGTTGGAGGATTTAGACGCTCTGGTTTGTTTGGAGGGATAAGTGTTAGGGGTTCTTTTTTCTGGATTTTGCAGAGAAAAAAGCTTTCGGAATCCCATTTTTTGGAGTGCTTGTGTGGCCAAATTCTATAAGTATTTTCTGAAACTTTTGAGCTAAATTTTTGTTCATAAAATGATTTAACTCCTTTCGTATGGGGAATAGCTTCCAGTTCCACTGGTAAAAAATCAATTTCATCAGGAAATTGGTTCACCAAAAATTCCACTACAGCTTCATTTTCTTCTGGGGCAGAAGTACAGGTTGAGTACACCATGATTCCGCCTGGACGGAGCATTTTGAAGGCAGAAACCATTAAACGTTTTTGGAGCTTAGCTGCTTCAAAGATTTTTTTTTCAGACCACATTTGGCTAAAAAATTTTGAATCTTTTCGTCCAAATCCTTCACTTGAGCACGGGGCATCGAGCAAAATTCTATCAAATTCTTGATCATAAAAATTATGTAAGATTGTTCCATCACTCTGCACCATGACGGTGTTGAGGCTCCCAAGGCGATCTAGGTTTGAGGCCAGTTTTTTGCTTCTAGAGCCACTGGGTTCATTAGCCACGATCAGACCTGTATTTGCCATCTTTTGGCTCATAAAAGTAGTTTTTGATCCTGGGGCGGCGCAGAGATCTAGAATCTTTTCTCCAGGTTGAGGATTGAGGGCTACCACCGGCAGCATAGAACTTAAACTCTGGACATAGATTTGCCCACTGAAATGTTGAAGGGTGCGGCCGAGAGGCGTTTGATTTTGATCGTCTCGTTCAATAAAAAAAGCTTCTTCGATAGCGCTGGGGGTAAGACTCCATCCTGGAGGAATATCAAAGTCAGGGGCCGATATCCGAACTACCTTTGGAAGTGGCTCAGTGCCTCTTTGAAAAAAATTCGTCCACTCAGACTCAGGTAAAAGTTTATGAATTCGTTCAACAAATTTTTGAGGAAAGTTATGCATTGTGTAGGGTATCCTGACGAAGGAAGAATTTCCGCGTATCACTCGGCAGAAAGCCTTTTAGTTGAGGATTAAATTGGTTAATGAACTAATTTTTTTGAGGCTTTTCGAGTCTTTCTATCAATACCAGAAATTGCCTTAGAGCATAGTAAATCTATAGAATTATACTTCTGCGTGAAACCTTTAACAGATTTATTTTTGTGTTGATAGGATCTTTGTAAGCTCAGGATAATAACTACTTCAGATTTACATACATCTGCACATCAAAGGAATTTACCTTCCCTTTTTCTCCCCAAATATTGATAAAGAAGATTTTGGATTTTAGATTTTCTGATTCGTATTCGTAGGTGAGTTTTTCTGGATTCAGTTCTCTGTTTTCATCCACAATTCTTTCATTCACGAGTTTGTCGATGAAAGGTTTTACATCAATGCTTTCCCATAGATTGCCATTTTTGTGGATTTCAATCTTGAAGGTTTCCGGTTTGATCTCAAAGTTGAAGGTTTCTCCGTTTAAAGTGATGTCTTTATTGTTGTATCTCCCAGGCATGACATGCCAGGTGTAGCCTTCGATATTTCGCGGAGCATTCCCCTGAATACTAAAGTTAAAATGTGTGCTTTCTGATCGCTGCTTTCGTTCCCAATCATTGATAAAATCAAACCCTAATTCTTTAGTAATATCACGCGCTAGCCCATATCTATAGACTGTTTTTTCTTTCTCTAACTTTTTCATGATTTTTGGAAAGATTGGACGCACGGTTTCATGGCCGTGCCGGCTGATGAGATAATCAACAATATCAGAAATTTCGTATCGAGTTTCTCGATCAAGCTTGATTTTGGTTGGTAGGATTTCACCATTTTGCAGAATTTTAGCCTGATGAAGGATTTCTTTGAGTCTGGCCATTTGAGCTCTTTCGCCCATAGCATATCCACTAATAGGGCCTAGTTGGCTCATAAAAATAATACCAGTCAGCACTACAAAGGCGGACTTGAAAGTTGCTTTTTTCGAGATCAAAAAATAGAACGAAATCCCGAGCAACCAACACCCTAAAATCACGACAAAGTACCGGTTTTCAGTCCAACTATAAGCCTGAATTCTCCACCCTATAGCAATGAAGAGCATTACGATTTGTGGAATGAGCCCCCACCAAAATAAGCGTCTGTATTTTTCAATTTTTTCTTTCCAGTAGGGAGTCCACAAGAAGTAAGTGAATATGGCTACCGCAGAGAAACAGATAACCAGCCACCCCAACACATTTTTGGGCCATTCCCAGGTGATGAGTACCTTAAAGGTATACGCATACAAAATCACAAAATAGCCTACCGCCAGTGGTGTTAAAATATATTTGGTAAATACATTCATGAAGGCCGGAATAGGTTTGGGCAATTTTAGTTTTTGAGGTTGTTCAGGCAGATGGGCGAGAAAAAATAATGGAGCAAAAGCACCAATTATCGCTACCCAGGTCTGAAAATAAATTTTATGGTCGAATTCCACCCCAAACAAACTATCTATGGCAAAGAAAGCGGCCGCAATACCTCCAAAAAGCACACCACTAAAGAATCCCGTCACCACTATGTTCATGATAAGTTTTCGGTTCCATTCCCAGATGAGGGGGTTTTCAGCTCGGGATTTCCAATAAGGAACCCAGGTAAGCGCTACCACTGAGCCAAGACAGAGAAACACATGTCGCATCCAGAACTTGCTTCCGGCCGTATCAGGATCTTCTGGTAAAAAGTAGTAATAGGTTCCCATCAGGAGCACGCCCAAGATCATTACTCCACTGCGTTTGGTTTTATCTACAGTTTCACACGCCAGAGCCAACGCGGCAAAAAATACCGTAGAGAGGCTCGCGATAAATAGTGTTCGCCATAGCCAATTATCATCGATGTTATGTTCAATAGCATAGATAGCTATGATAGTTCCGATAAACGCCGAAACGGTGGCGAGTGGAAAACGCAAAAAAGTCATTTTGCTGCGTTCCCCAATTTGAGTGAGTGACGGAAGTTTGATCATAGATTTATTTTTGGTGGATTTTATTATTAGTCAATTACCAAGATATTGACATATTTTTATTTGATTTTTTTAATATTTTTTGTATAGAGGAAAAGATAATAAAAGAAATAACTCATTTGTAATTTTCTAAAACATCCCTAAAAACACGTCAGAATTATGACTGAATGTTTACTTGTAGCTCCAGAAGAATCCCCAGACTATCATATGGTAGGTATTGTTTGCAGTACTGAAGGAACCTGGAAAGCTTTAGCTGAATTAGACTACCCAAGAGCTCTATCATTAGTAAAAGATGATGGTGATCTAATTGACTTAGCTTCTATTGTTGTGGTCGCAAATAAAAAGGCTTCTGATAGTGATTTTAATGGTGTCATAAGCGAGCTCAAAAATATGAAGATAAAGGGTGAAAAGATAAGTTTAGATAGCTTAAAACAAAAAATGATAGAGGTTTATGGAGAATTCCAAAATATACAGGAGTTGTCCCATAAAATTGACTCCTCAAATGTTGCATAGTTAGAATTTAGAAATTTTTTTCATAGAGCTATGCAAGCTATCGGATTTGCAGCATAGGTTAATGCGGTTGTAAATTAAGATTCTGAAAATTCTGAGCCACGTGTATCCACTCTTCCACACTGAGTGTTTCAGCCCTACGGTTCGGATCAATATCCCCCAATAGCTTTTCCGCCGGCACGCCAAAGAACTTGCCTAGATGATTACCCAGTTTTTTTCGTTTTTCATTAAAGCCCGCATTCACCACGGTAAAGAAGTCTTTTTGCCTATCTTTGGAGACGAGTGGTTGTTCACGGATATCAAGCCGCATAATGGCAGAATCTACCTTTGGAGCCGGAGTAAAGTTTTCGCGATTAACGGTGAAACAGTACGCGGGTTCAGCAAAGACCTCAACCGAAATAGAAAGAATAGATTTCTTTCTAGGGGTACAGATTTTTTGGGCGACCTCTTTTTGCACCATTAGGATGGCAAATTCAGGCTTATTCTGTGTTTTTTCTAGAATTTTTCGGAGGATCGGATTCGTAATATTGTAAGGAATATTGGCTATTATTGAATAATTTTTTTGTTCAAAAATAGCGTCCAAATCCTCATCCAAAAAATCACCCTGTATCAGACGAAAATTATCTTTATGTCCTAGGTCTTGCTCTAACAACTTAGCCGCACGTTCATCAAATTCTATAGCCGTGAGATTAGCTTTGGCTTTGAGGAGGGAAGTGGTGAGAAACCCAAGTCCCGGACCAATTTCTAAAATGTTTGTACCACTAATATCACCCGCTTCTTCTAAAATTCCATCTCGTATTTGGGGGTTATTGAGGAAATTCTGGCCGAGGCTTTTTTTGGCAAAGGTTTTTTTCTTTTTCATGTTAGGATACTTCACCATCTAACACTTGCTGGATCAACCGTTCAAAGCTTTGTTCTGGAATAGCTCCAGGGACTGGAATAGAGTCATTAATCAAAAAGAATGGAGTGCCTTTAACCCCTAAACTTTCTCCAAATTTTCTATCAGCTTCAACCACTCCTTTTTCTGAACCACTAGTGGCACAAGCATTAAATTCGTCCATATCGAGTTCGACACTTTCGGCGGCTTTTTGCAGGTTTTCGGGTTGGTAGTTTCCAAAATAATTGAGGAATAAAGTATCATGGTATTCATTAAATTTCCCTTGGGTTCGGGCACATTCTGCGGTTTCGGCCACTAAGAAAGTAGCTGGAGAAAGGGGAAAGTGTTTCTCGATTATCTCAATTTTTTCCCCAAATTTTTCTTTGAGGTTTACCGTAATTTCATGCGCATTACGACAATGTCCACACCCATAATCAAAAAATTCAATAATTTTTACCACTTCAGGTGGTTCAACACTTAAAGTTTCTGGTTGCTTTTGTAATTCTTTGGTTTTTTCAGCATTGTTTTGATTGGCTTCTTCGGCTTTTCCTGTGATTTCATCTGAAGGATTAAGACTACAAGCACTCAGTACTAAGGCGAAACCGATAATCCATTGTCTCATTTTTTACGCTGAAAGAGAAGTACACTTCCTAAAACCACCATTAGTAAACATAAAACCTGTCCCATTGTCAAAGGCCCTACATAAAAATTTGGTTCCCTCACATATTCAATCAAAAATCTCATACCTCCGTATCCAAATAGTAAAATGAGAAAAAGGGTTCCTCGTTTTGGTTTATATTTCCATAACACAAAGAGGATAATACTGGCTATAACTAGATTTTTACCAGCTTCATAGAGTTGGCTTGGATGGCGCAGTAACTCATCTATGTGTGGGAAGATCACTCCCCAGGTTTGATCGGTTGGTCGCCCAATAAGTTCTCCGTTGATAAAGTTTGCTAGACGCCCTAAAAATAAAGTTAAAGCCAGAGGGAGGGCAAAGCTATCGGCTAGAGTCATAAAAGATTGCTGATACCGTTTGCACCACCAGAGGCCGTATACAAGCACGGCCAAAATACCTCCATGGATAGACATACCCCCTTCCCAGATTTTTATCAATTGTAGCGGATCTTCAATCAAGGTTTGAGTATTATAGAATAAAAAATATCCAATTCTGCCGCCCAAAATCCCTATCAAAAAACCACCCAAAACCAGGTTCTCAAAATCTGATTTGGTGAGCTTGTTTTTTTTATCCTTGAAGCAGGTTTCAAAAACCCACCATCCTAAGTGATACATGAGAAAAAACCCAGCCAAATAGGCCAGCCCATACCAGCGTACTTCTAGCCCAGAAAAGCTAAAAGCTATAGGGTCTAAATTCCAAGTATAAATCATTGTCCGCATTATGCTGTGTTGATTAAATTGGACTAGAAAATATTATTGACTTTTTGCAGTTTTGTGTATGTATTAGATTTTTTTGGAAATAAAAATCCAGCACTAGTGCGAAAATTTGAAGAGTTTTAGAACCACGACTTACTTGGAGAGATCTACATCCAAAGGCTTCCTAGCAGTCATTTTTGAGGCCTGTTTATCAACCTATTTAAAAACCTCAAACTTATAAACTTTGATGAGTGGTGTAATAATATTGAGTCCAGGCAGGGTTACGATTTTGTTCCACCGCTCTACTTCGCGGTTGTAGACTTTTTGGAGCTGGACGAGTTTCCCGTCTATAAATTCTAGATCTCGAACAATTTTTTCAAATTTGGTGCCTTGTTGGATTTTTTTGTCTCTATCTAAATTGGTGAAATAGTGAAATAAGATTTCTGAAACCTTTTCTTCCATCTCCATTCGAGCTTCAGGATCTTTTTTGAGTGAAATCTGTCGGCATTCATCTCGGATAGATAATAATTCTTTTTGAGTTTGGTCATCCAGCAGTTTGTCTTTCTTTGACAAGCTAATCACCAAAGGGATCAGCATTTGACGTTTTGTTAGAAAAAAGAGGATAAAGATCCAGAGTTTTTCAATTTTTTTCTGACGACTGTGAATACGTTTTAGAACCACTATTATAATAGCTAAAATCACCAAAATAATCAGAATGTTTACCCCGTATTGAATAAAAAAATTGCTCAATATTTCAATGTATCCTATATCTGGTTTTGGGACTTCAAATTCAGGAAGGAAATTCCCATTTTCGGCGTCAGACCTACGTACTCCAGCCATTACCGTTCAAGGGTTTGAGAAAATACAATAGACGCATCAAATCCATGATGCCCAAACGTAGATTTGATCTCTTGTTCCAGACGGTCAATCGTCGGTGTCGGTACGTCCATTTTACTCGTATCGAAGCCAAAAAGTTGATTTCCCATTTCGTTTGTTCTGTAAAAATTTTATGATGTTTGCGCTAAATGACAAATCAAAAACCTTTAATTGACGGTCAAAATCTATGGAGTAGGTTTGATGCCCCTCTGGCTTCGTACGCCCAAAAAAACGCTGATAGTCTAGGACGAGAACATCCCCATACGGCTGATCCAAACCGTTTACCGTTTCAACGGGATAGAGATAGGATCTTACATAGTAAAGCGTTTCGGCGTCTTCAGGGAAAGATGCAAGTGGTTACTCCCCGAACCGGAGACCATTATAGAAATCGCTCAAGTCATACCTTAGAGGTAACACAAGTGGCACGGGATATAGCACGAGAACTTCAGCTCAACGAAGATTTAGCCGAATCTATAGCCCTGGCGCATGATCTGGGGCATTCACCATTTGGCCATTCTGGAGAAACGGCATTAGATCAAAAAATGAAAGCCTTTGGCCTGAGCTTTGAACATAACCTGCAATCCCTGCGTGTCGTAAAATTTTTTGAAAATCGGTATCCTGATTTCCCAGGGCTAAACCTTTCATTTGAGGTACTTGAGGGGATGCGAAAACACGATCGATCTTTTGGAGATGAGAACTACTTTCCTCACCTAGAATCTCAACTCGTAGACATCTCAGATGAAATTGCCTACTTGTCGGCCGATTTAGAGGATGGTCTTAGAGGTGAATTTTTGGATGTATCAAAATTAAAAAACCTCCCTATCTGTGATGCTGTATTGGATCAAATCCCAGCACGTAGCCCGAACTCATTTTTTGTAGGGAAGGTGATACATATCCTTATTGAGGCGTTAGTAACCAACACTCGTTCTAATTTAAAGGTTCACAACATACAGACACAATCAGACGTGCAACACTGTCCTCATAACTTGATTGCCTTTGATAAAGATACGGACAAAAAATTCCAAATCATTAAAACCTATCTCTATGAAAACTACTATCGAGCTCCAGAAGTAAGAGCCGTCAGTAAGGCCGGTGAAGAAAGCCTCAAAAAGGCTTTTGATATCCTGCTCTTACATCCTGAAAAAATTCCTAAAGCGTTTATGCCAGAAGAAAATATACACCAAAGAATCTGTGATTATTTGGCAGGAATGACCGATAATTTTTTGTCAGAGTTTGTAAAAAATTAGTGTTGAAGATCGAATTTTTTCCCCAAAAGCTTATCCCTTTTAGTATGGGGTAATATGGAGTTGAGGGCTCTGTCTCTCTGCTAGTTTCATAAATACTAGGCGGGAGTAGCCCTAGAAAGGGTTTGGTGATTGAGATTTATTATAAAAAGTTCTCTGATTTTAGGATTTGTGTTATTACGGATTCGGTCTACACTAGAGACCTACAAAATTTATAGAAAATGAAGATTGGCTCGATAGGAATTATTGGCGGAACTGGAGGGTTGGGGGCCCGATTTGCCCGATTTTTTGAGGAAAATTTTCCAGGCGTAGAAGTTGTGGTTTCTGGAAGGGAAACTGAAATCACGAATAAAAATATTGTTCAAAAATGCGATCTCGTTATTTTCGCCGTACCGATTGATCAAACCCTAGAGGTGATGACCCAATTAGTCCCAGCATCTCGTGAAGATCAGATATGGATGGATTTTACCAGTATCAAAACTCAACCGGTTAAATCTATGCTGGCTTCAAAAGCGCAGGTTTGTGGAGCTCACCCGCTTTTTGGCCCCATGCCTCATATCGAAGGACAGACTTTTATTTACTGTCCAGAACGGATTGAAGCCTCATCTCTGGAATCGGTTTTAGAATTTTTCCAGGCCTTTGATCTCGTTGAGTTGTCTCCCAAAGAGCATGATGATCTTATGGGAATTGTTCAGTGTGCCTCACATTTTTCAGATATGGTTATGGCCGAAGCGATTAAAAATTCTGGCTTTGATTTTTCAAAAGTGTGGCAGGTGTCGTCCCCTTCGTATCGCTTGAAGCTTGAAGTAATGGGGAGAATGTTTGCCCAAAACCCAAACCTTTATGCCGACATTGCCATACAGAATCTAAGTGGGTCAGGAGCGACGGAATCTTTTATCAAGGCCGCTCAAGATTTAGGAACAAAAGTAAAAGCAGGCAATAGAGATTTTATGATCAATAATTTTGTTCAATCAAGGAAATTTCTTACTCCTCAATTTTGTGCTCAAGCCTATGAAAATTCACAAAACTTTTTAGCCGCTTATAGCGTCGATTTAGAAGCAAAAAAAGTTTCTAGTTTAGAAAAAAAAGGAGATTTAGCGGTTTTTGGAGAACCACATTCTCATACCGATGAGGTGGCAGAGAGTCTTTTTGATGGAGAATCTAAAATCTACTTTAAAAATATTTTTAGACTTTTTGAAGCGCTTCAAAATGGGCAGGTGCAAAAGGGGATAGTGCCTTATGAGAATTCTTACGAAGGCTCAGTATTTGAAGTCATTGATGAACTTTTTGATCACCGAGATATTGCTATTACACAGATTACTTCAAGACCTATTTCGCAAAACTTGATGATGGTGGAAGGAGGAAAAAGAGAGTATATTGAAACGATTTTTTCTCATCCTCAGGCCTTAGCGCAGAGTAAGCAGTTTTTGAGAGCCCACTGCCCAAGAGCTGAACTCAATCAGATGGCCTCTACCTCTACTGCCGCCAGAAAAGTATCTCAGGCGCAAAATAAAACTTGGGCCGCTATTGGCTCACAAACCTTGGCTCAAGATTTAGGGTTGACCATAGTCGCTTCCGATATTTCCCCAGAGGATAATGAGACTCGCTTTGTAGTGATTGAGAAAAATCCTCCCATCACTAAAACCCAAAATACCGCTTTTGTTTTTTGGTTTAACAAAGACAGATCAGGGAATCTTGCTGAAGTGCTCCAGTATTTTTCTGTAGCGGGTATAAACCTCACAAAGCTGGATTCTCGTAGGGCGGAAGAAGCGTATGGAGGTTTTGTGTTTTTTGTAGATGCAGAAGTGAGTTGGGATCAGTTTAAAAATATAGAAGAAGATTTAGCTTCGATGGTAGCGGGTATGCGGGTTTTAGGAGGTTATTAGGAGGTTTTATTACTAGTATCGGTTTGTTTTTTGTGGTATAATCACTAGATTGTATGCAAACTTTATGTCTCCCGAAAAAGCCAACGATAACTTTGAGAAGGCCACTGCCCAGGGAACAGGTAATCTGGATCTCCAATCCGATAGCCTGGAAGGAGTAAATGCGGCGGGGGAAAAAATATCAGAAGTAGTAGGCGAAAACGCCAATGAGAATATCAGCGGCGGTGGGCAAAAATCTTCAACACAAAACACTCACATCCAAGGGGATCAGAGTCTCAAAGCCGGAACACCAGCTTCTGATTTAGTATTGCCAACACCCGCAAAACAAAAAGCAGTGCTTCAAAAGACCATAGAAAAAAGAACGAATCAATTGGTCAAAGAAGTTACTAAAATGCAACGATCAAATGACTATTCTCCAGCCAAGCTTGAAGAAAAAATCAGAGAAATCCGGTATCTGAGAAAGGTTTTGGCAGAACTTGCTAACGCCGCACTTGAACGGATTGAAGAGCTCTATCGGAAACTCGTATGGAAAAAATAAAAAAATTTTAAAACTTTAAGGAGCCTGTTATTGCCAGCAAAGTTGTTGTTTAACTTTTTCAGAGCGTGGTAATCTACTTTCGAAAATAGGCAATAGATACTTTCATGATTAACCATTAATTATTTTTGCCTCGTGATGACAGCAAAATACTTGTTTTTCTCGATTTAAATTTTATAGGTTTATAAGTTTAAGTATTTTTGGCTACATCAAAATATTGACCCTAAAACACAAAGATATTAGCTTGTGAGTTGAACTTTCAGATATTTCTATGAAAAAATTTTTCACCCTGGCTCTCATTACGGTTTTTGGTTTAGGACTTGTATTCCCAGAGTTAGCGGTCGCCAGTCGCTCATTTTATTTTAGCGGCAGAGGTGATAGTGAAGCCTGGGAAAAATATAAAGCCTCTTTAGCCCAACCAGGCAGCCAAAGCCGAACAAACTATAGACGAACTTACCGGTATACCGCTCCAAGAAATTCTAGCTACTCTACCACTAGAACCAGAACTAATACCCTCAGAGACAATAGCCGTCGAAGCAGTACAGGGATTCGTGCTACACGCCAAAGCGGACAGGTTACCAGTACCAGAAAACCTACAGCCTATAAAGTTCTAGAGGCCGATAACACTAACTTCCAAGTACGAGTCCCTATTGGATTTGCCAAAAGCTCAGACAATTTAAGCGCCAATAGCGGAAGTTTGATACTTAAAAGTGAGACCGAAAAGATTGAAATTATGGCCACGAGTGACCGGTGTGACTCTGAGGCTGGAGCGGGATTCCAAGACTGTTATACTAAATTTTGGCAGGCTGAACAAAAAGCCCTAAAAGCCAAATATCCAAAAGGATTTGTCCTCAAAAACCAAGACCTTCTCTGGAACACCAGTGTTGGACGAAGCGCTCTCCGAAATATTAAAGACCAGCAAGGGCGATACATGCTTGTCCATAACGGAAAAAAACGAATAGGGATGTTCCTTTTCTTTGAACCAAGTGAACAACATTATGTATGGAAAATTCATTTTGAAGGCCCTTCAAATGGAGCGTTGCTTCGAAACTTTTCTTCGACTCAAAAAATACTTTTAAGTTTGTTCCAAGCTCAAGAAGCCGATCAATCTACCCGGAAAAATTACACTCCAAGCAATCTTGGAAGAAGATTCAGAAATGTAAGTTTTAGAGCTGAACAGGCTCGAAACACTAACGACAGCACCAAACAGAGAACTATTATGGGAAGAAAGTTAAACTTTAGCCTCTCTGTGCCTAAAGATTACGTACTAAAGCAAGATACGCTCTCTCAGTCTAACGGTAAAATGAGAATTACCGATCGTCTTGAAAATAACACTATAGAGATCATGCCTACCGAAACTATCTGTGAAAGTAACCTTGATAGAGATAAGGTGAACCGGTGTATTAAGGCTGGAGTAGAAACCCTCATCGCAGAATTTAAAAAGGCACACCCTCAAGCCAACCTTTTGGAAGATCGAAGTATATTACTAAAGCTGATAGCCGGCGCCAATACCAAAGAAAATTTGGGACATTTTGTGCATCTTAGAGAGACGGGAAAACGCTATGCGCTGATTATCTTTAGAGAGCCGAGCCAAGGACACCTCTGGCAAGTCATGATACATTCACCAGAAAGCCGTAGCGGAAACGATATACTCAATGATAGTCGAGTGCTTAATACAGTCATGAGTTCATTTCTGTTTCAATAAAATTGATAAAAATTTAAAAATATTTTGGAAGTTACTTTTCATCAAGTAACTTTCAAGTACCTCATTTTTTTGAAGCCTCTGGGATTTTAAATTTAGCGAAAAAACTACAAAAAATTTGACAGTTTATCGTTTTTAATTAAAAGATTATTTGAACCATTTAAAAAAAATAAAAACCAACCCCTTAAACGCTGAGTTTAACGGGCGTTTTTATTTCTTTGTTTTTCACCCCACAAAAATGTTTAAGAAAACACTTCTCGGTCTCGGTCTGGTATTGGTGATTGGTGCAGCAGTAAGTATGACTTCTGCCTCACGGTATGTCTATCATCAATATCAAAGATACTCTGGTTACCCCAATTACGGTACCCATAATCATTACACAGCCTATCGGCCAACGACTAACCGTGTTTATGGTATTAACTACGGGAACCGATACCGAAATCAGTACAAAGCTCAATGTGACTACCGAGATCAGTACGGCTGTCATTACTACAATAAAAATGTCTACAGCTACAACCCAAACTACGGGTACCGACAAAATCGGTATGCGCTGAATCAACATAATAGTGAAGATTACAAACTAAACCGACCACACCTATACCCACGAGTTGAAAATACTTTCCAGAGTGACCGATTAGTGGTTCGAAATGGAAACTATCGAGACCGTGTAATCAATTACCGAGGACGAGCAAAAGCTGAAGAATTTTATCCGGTAGAGGCGGTAACCTACGCAATAAACCATCAAGGATTTGCCCCTGATGGAGCTGGCGCTTACAGAGCTAGTGGGACTTCACTTGCTTTCCGAGTATTGCAAACGCCAGATAGGTACCGATGTAGTCAGAGTAATTTCTGGTCTTGTGCGGCTCAGGCTAATCGGGATTTCCGATCTGTTCAAAATCTAGGACAAATTTATGATCACCACACGGATTTCCGATGGAATCAAACTCAAGATCTGGACTTTGCCTACTACCCAACTATCACGGAAAGTTTTAATTCTAATAACGCTGGACGAAATATGGTGTATTTCACATTTAATGCACTTAATCCACTTGATGGAAGCCTTGTGCGAATTGAAGGAGTAGCTGATGCTCGTGAAAAAGCTCGAGCTTCTCAAATCATGCACAACGTATTTGAGAGCTTTAGATTTAGACCTTAATAGTCACATACACTAAAATTAAACCGTATATTTAAATAATCATGAAAAAATTTCTTTGTTTGGCCCTCGGAGTTTCAGTATTAAGTGCCGCTATGATTCCCTTTAGTGCAGCTTCACGGAATGCTTATCACGCCTACATTACCTCACAAGAGAATTATAAAAAATACCGATACTACACTAATCGGCTGGGAGATCGAAAACGACGCTTCCAAAACCGAGTAGAACGGAAAAACCAACAAGAAGCTCGTCAGCTTCATTTACGAAGAGATTCCAGAGCCAATCAACAAAACCGAAATGTATATGTGGAAGCCACTCGAGGTATTGATCTAGATCGAACCCGAAGACCTCTTCGAACTTTTACTACCTCCCTTCGAGCTCCTTGGAGACAACCTCTAAACCGGACAGGGATTGTTTCTGAAGTTTCAACCCTGCCTTCCCCTTTAGTAAAAGCTTTTGAAACCTACAGAAACGATGCTTTTTCACTAGAGATTCCTGTGGCAGCTCGACCTACGGCTGATAATAATCATCTGTTTACAGCCTTTGACGGAGAACTTTCAATCCGAATAGAAAAATTTGAGAATAACTGTTCTGGAACCTATGGATTCCAAGGATGTGCGACTCAAATCGCTAAAGGGCAAAACTATGCCGTTATCAAGGGAGATGGAAAACTCCTTTCACTAGACCGAGTGAAAAGAAATTACACTAAATCAGATACGGTTCTAGATGTACCAAACAGGCAAACGCCCGTATACACTGAGCAATTCTCAGCTCTCTTTCCAGACGGAGTGGAGTACACACTGAGTCGATACATTGTCAAAGATTATGACGGAGAAGGAGTCTATTTTATTGAAGTAAAAATCCCACGTGAAAAAGCGCGTAATTACGTTGGAGTGGCTAAGCGTCTCTTTGATTCATTCCGAATCTATCAAGACGCACTTCCAGTAGTAGAAGAGGCAGAAGAAGCCACAACAGAAGAGACCCAGTAATAGTGACCCTCATTTAGAGATTAAAGAAAAAGCGCCTTCCAAAGGCGCTTTTTTTAGTTTTTTAAGTTTAATACTCTGGCTAAATTAAAGAAGCTCAAAGCTTCATCCAGAGCCTGATAAGTTTTCTTTATGATCAACTTTTTGAAATTCTGAAATAGAGTTTTTTCAAAAGAGTCACAAAATTTGCGATAGGTCGTATAAAACAGTACAAATAAATAGTCTAATATTTTATCTATGAAAAAATTATTTTCCCTCTTCACCTTTGGGCTTATTTTGAGTTCTTTTTTGGTATTCCCTCAGCCTTCTGAGGCCGTCAGCTATGGCAACTATTGGGATTATTATCGTGATTATTATGCTAATAAATATGGAGCGAGCCGAAGCTCATACACACCTCGGTATTCTAGTCGTAGAAGCACAAGCCGATATGTAAGACCTACATACAGAACCCGAACAACTAATTACAACCGAAGTTATACCCCCACAACTTCTAACCGGTATTCAAACCGTAGAACCAACAATTATTCAAACTACTTGTATGGACGAAGAAATCAGGCTTCAAGTCCTGTGATTCGTGCTACATCTAATCCTATTACCCTACGGCAAGATGTGAATGAAATTTCCAGCACCCCAATTGATTTATTCAATATCGGACTCCATTACCCACGAGTGAGTTCAACGCAGCTGTATCCAGCGGCTTTGGTACGTGAAATGACCTTTAGAATTGTAGATAATAGCGGAGTAGTCAGCGAATTTGATGATTTTGAATTGGTGGTAGAGGATCAAGCCTTTCAGTTTAATCGCAATGGCTACATTACGCTCGATTTTCAAAATTTGAGATTAGCACAATCTGAGTCTCGAGAGCTTAATGTACAGATCAAAGTAGAAGACCCAGACGTATTCCCAAGACTGCCTGGCTCTTTTCGAGTAAAGCTCGAAAAAGTTTGGGCGACAGATGAAAACGCTACTCAGCAAATTCCAGTCCAAATATCTGGCCGGTCTATCTCTGATTATGTTGTACTTAACCCACGTGTAGGCACTTCAGGTGGAGGCAGTGTCAGCGCTCAGCTTACGCCAAGAAAAGTCTATGGAAGAACCCTTTCTGCCGGAGAAAAAGAAGTCGTATTTAGTGCAGTTTTAGGCGCTAATAGAGATGACTTTTTAGTAGAAAAAATAACGGTCACCAATAGCTTTGGTTCCAACATTGATTCACTCACTGACGAAATTCGTCTTATCAACCAAAACACTGGGCAAGTCCTTAGTTCTCGGAAATTTATCGGAGGTTCAGCGGTATTTGATTTAGGACGAAATGATATTCTTATTCCTCGGAATAAAGAAGTCGCTCTAGCCTTTGAATTAGCCGTGAGAAACACCCTTCCACAAGGGGTAACCGATAACCGAATTGAGCTTAATATGAGTCCCAGTGATGTAGAAATTTTTGGAATTGGTTCTGGGAAGGTCGTCCCTGATAGCAGTAAATTCTTCAACACTGATAATGAAACCTTCACCATCGCTCAGGGAGGTGGCGGTATGGGGGGAATTACTTTCTCTGCAGGTCAACCAGCCTTTGTTTCTACTGGGGATTTAAATGAAATGGCTCGATTTACTATCTCAAATGCTGGTTCTGGCAGTATTTCAGTAGGAAGAATCTCCGTCCAGAGTTTTTTGAGTGGAGTGGAATTTCCGGGAGGCCTTAGTACCGATGACGTAGAACTCAGAGAAATCTACCAAGGTCGCGAAGCTCCAAGTACCAGCTTTGTAACGACTGGTGCTAGTGGAAATATCCTAACTTTTGATGCCTCAAGTGAAATCTATATTGAAGGAAATTCTTCACGAGAATTTACTATCAAAATGGCGCTTGATAACCTTACTTCAGGCGATGATGAAGCTGACTCTGTAACCTTCAAAATTTTAGGAGATACCAGCTTTAATAAAGGGACTCTGAGTAGTGTCCGAAGTAGCGGCGCTAATTTTGTCTGGTCTGATCACTCAGGAAGACCCCATAATACCGGTTCTTCAGATTGGCTTTCTGGCTTCCTTGTAAGGGGATTACCGACGGGAAATTATGTGAAATACAGGCGATAATCTGCGAGAGAAAACCGACAGTTTTCCCTCGGTGATCCTTCCCTAAAATTTGTATTCTTGAAGCGGGGGAATCCATAAGACTCTCACTTCAAGAATGCCCTCATTTTTAGAGGTTAAATTTGATACTTGTAACTTGATTTTTTGGCTTAAATTCGGTATAATGAACGGATTTATTTAAAAATTTTTATGGCTCAATTGGTACAAGGGATAATTTTGTCACTGCTGCTTCTGGGATTCTGTCCAGTAGTTAAAGCTTTTGATTCAGTGACGGGAGGAGGGGATGGCCTGGTTTTAAGTACTACCGTAGACAATGCCAATAAAGCCCTTTTAGAGGATCTAGTTTTGAGTTTAAGCGCTTCGGCTAGTAATGAGCCGGTGGTGATTAGTTTTGATGATGGGGCGGGATTTGAACAAGACGGAACCGGAACGATCAGTTTAGGCGTTTCTACTGGTACTACTAACCTGAGCACACTTAATGACTTTGCCAGTAGTGATGCTTTGACGATAACCAATCAAGCCACGCTAGAAGAAACCAAAGTATTTGTAGAAAGTGGAACGGAAAATATGTCTGTAGGAACCGCTGGGACTACCACTACATTAAATACCCTTAGTTTTTTTGATTCTGGAGACATCATTACCGCAACCGATAGTTTAAGTGCTACAACCCAGATTTTTGTAGATGAAGCGACAGAAACCATTGATCTAGGAACCGCTGATGCCACTACGGTGTTAGATACTTTAGCAGATTTTGCCAATGGAGATACGCTTACGGTCACCGACAGCCTTGGAGCCGAAACTAATTTTTCGGTAACGGGAGCCAATACGGTAGCAGATTTGGTGACCTTTCTAGACGGAATTATCAACATGAGTGCGGCGTTTGATGCGTTTAATGACCGTATCATTATTGATACGACTCAAACCTTTACCATTACCAGTAATGGGGCTTTAGCGACGGTCATTATGACCGTTGTAAATACGGTAGGGGATTTAACTACGGCTTTAAATAATGTAACTAATTTAGCAGCAGCTTTTGATAGCCTTGACGATGAAATTGACCTAACCGCAAGTGAAAATTTTACCATAGAAAGTACGGGAACCCTTCCCACCGTTGACATTAACATCATTGATACCGTTACAGACCTCACCAATACGCTCAATGGTATTACAAACCTCACCGCTACCTTTGATGATCCAAATGATCGGATTGATCTAACGTCTACCGTAGACTTCCAGATAGCAAGTACAGGATCACTTGGAACCATCAACATGGATGCTGTCTCCTCAGGAAATTTAGAGTTTTCTTCTGATTCACCCAATTTAGTCATTACCAGTGGAACCTTGAGCATTGCTAATTTAGAGATTACATCTAGTCAGATTAGCTTTACCCTTAACGGGAGTGGGGATATGCGAGTGCAAGATTTAGGTATCTTCGGCACCAATTTTACAGAAAAAGGAGAATTCTTTGAGACTCGAACCCTTAAAGTAGCGTTCCAAGGGGCGGATTTTTTTGGAGAAAACTTTGTAGTTGATACAACTAACTATGTTCAAAAATTAAACTTTGTTGGATCCAGTGGAGGAGAAGACAATGACGGAGATGGAAATGGTGATACCTTCATTATTGGGGATACTATGAGTTTTGATTTTGCTCCGTTTGATTTTTCATCTCGTGGAAGTTTTACTCTGGATCTTACGAGCTTAGGGGGCACTGCGGGCGTGGACGTAACGTCCAGCTTTACCGTGGTTTCTGACGATGATGATAGTCCTAATACCAATGTGCCAATAAGCCTTTCTTATGCAGGAACAGGAGTTACTAACACCTTTAACAGTAAAGATTTTGATATTGATAACCAGCCGCCTAGCTTTGATCTCGCAAACCATCTGTTTCTCAGCATTCCAGAAGGGAAAGTAGCTGCCGGGATTGCCGATGAATTAACCGTGACAATGCCAACAGAATCAAGTGGAGACACCCTTTTTTTCACGGCCAATTTTTCTGATGTAGGAGGGAGTATCGTGAACTTTGTTGATGCCCCTTTTGCTGATCAATCTATTACGCTTCAAGAAGTAGCAATTGATACTAATTATGACCAATCTATTACTTTCCGTGATGATGCTGGGAATACCTTTGGCCCGGTGAACACCAACCAAGTGAGTGTAGATCTCATTCGACCAGTTATCTCTACCACCAATATTCTCTCTGTGGTGAGTGGTAATAATCCGGCCATTGTAGGAGATACGGTTCAGGTAGCCCTGCCAGTAGATACAGCTGGAAGCGTAGGGGATACCATTTCATTTTCGCTTGATATGACTCAAGTGGGGGATGATACCACCGCTAATTTAGAAAAAGTTACAACCGCTCAAAACATTATCGTAGTCTCAGGAGCCCTTAATAATACGGCTTTTGCTCCGGATCTAACGCTTTTTGATAAAGCTGAGAATACCCAAGTGGTGACCCTAGATCCTCTGCAAATAGATAATATGCCCCCCGTATTTGATACGAGCTGTGGAGCCACCTTTCAGGTAATAGATGAGGGTGAAGGGGATGATAATGGAATTGCGGACTTTAATAATGGTGTGAGAGATAGAGTGTTCTTCCTTTATCCAAACAAAAATATTGCAGGATGTGATATTGATCGTTTTGATTTGAACCTCTACTCCCTTACCAAGGATCCTTTGTTCCGCTTTTATGAGCAAGAGGCGACAGGAACAGGCCGGATTTTTTATGTGGCAGAAGGAAGTCTAGACAACCCTAGCCAAACCTTTGTCATGACGGTTTATGATGCGGCTGGGAATACAACAGATTTTTCTACAGGCCCTTTAAATGTAGACAACAGCCTCAGTACCCAGGCCAACCTAGTAGACAGGTCTGTTGCCTTGACCAATATAAACTCAAATGGAGTCGTTCTGTTTGAGGGAAGAATTGATGTGAGAGCTACTATTTCTACTGGAGATGTGGTACAAGTATTGGCTCATATGGATGGAGCCGCCAGTCAGGTAGAACTTAGCAGAACTTCCGACGGACAGTGGATTGGACCACTAGATATCTTTGCTGGAGATTTGGTAAAAACTAAACGGTTCATTACTTTTACCATCATTGATGATGCTGGAAATGTGGCGTTGGTAGAAGGTGAAAAACCTTTCCTTATTACCAATAATACGCGAGTTCGTGGTGGGGGAGGTGGCGGGAGTTTAAGCCTGTCAAAGCTTCAGAAAAAAAGTTCTTTCCGAAGCTTTACCCCGAATCAAACCGATGAATTTCATGATTCTGTGTGGGATGGAAAGTTCAAAAGTAAGGCCCTGCTTAGACTCGAAAGTTTAAAACGAAGAATCGCCCTGCCAAGCTTTAACCGAAGCCGAATTAGCCCAAAATCTAAAGATGAAGTAGAAAAAGTAAGAGCCCTTTGGCGATCTCGTCAAAAAGCCATGGCCGAGGACGGAACACCTCAAAAAATGCAGAAAGGGATTGAAGAATTTCTGAAACGAAGAGAACCAGAAAGCATTGTAGATAAAGCGGTGGTTAATGATGGAGAATTCAGGATCCGAACGACACTCAATAATCTAAAAGAACTCACACATCCAAAAACAGTCCTTCCAGGGCCAAATTATCGAAAAGTTCGCACAGGTCAACGTGGAAAATTCCTTTACGTAGAAAGGAAAAAAGGGAAAATTATTGAGTCACAATAAGGAAAAGTAATTTGTACTAAATTTCTCACTTCCGCTCTAATATCTCACAGAAACCTAAAATTTCTTGTTTCTGTACTTTTTGTCGAAGACTTTCAACTGTATCATCCTCCTCTACGAGCAATTTTCTTTGTAGCACGCTTTCACCAGCATCTACCTCAGCGGTGATTCGGTGGATAGTGGCTCCCGTATATTTTTCTTCATATTCTAGTACTTTTTGATGTACTTCATCAGCCATAAGCCCCGCAAATTTTGGAAGGAGTGATGGATGTACATTCAGCGTAATGTCACCAAACTGGTCACAATAAACTTTTGAAAAAATGCGCATCCAACCGGCCAGCAACACCCAGTCTGGTTTAAATTCGCGAATGAGGTTAATAATTTCCCTATCGTATTCTTCTCGAGCTTCTCCTTTTTGTTCTTCTATCACTTCAATGTGTTTAATACCTGATTCTTTGGCTTTTTTTACAGCTCCGGCCTCTTTTTTATTGCTGACAAAAAGCGAAATTTCTACATTTGGGATTCGGCCTTTAGCTTTAGCATCAATGAGTCCTTGGAGAGTCGTTCCATTGGAAGAAGAAAAGACCGCAACAGATCTTTGTTTTGGTGGTTTTGGGATTAAGTTTTTGGGAATAGCGGCAATTATTTTAGCGGCTTCTTCCTTTGGATCGCCTTTAATGTTGGGGTTTACTTCAATGTCGGCAGTAGCTCCATAAATCCCTTTTCGTTGTTCCCAAGCTTGATCAATTTCTTGATGTAATGGAAGGTCTGGGTTGAGTCGCGGACGAGTGGTATCTTTTAGGAGGTATTTTCTGACATCAGAAAAATCTGGATTGAGAAAGATAAATTTTCCCGTCTTTTTTAGGTTTTGAAGGTTTTTAGAATTTTCAATGGTTCCGCCGCCACTGGCGATGATTCCTGAAAAATTTCTACAAAAGTCATGTGCGACTTTTTGTTCTATTTCTCGAAATTGTTGCCATCCATATTTGTCAGTGTATTCAGGGATGCTCATTCCGGTTACAAATTCAATTTCTTCGTCTATATCAGCGAAAGGTAAATTTAATTGAGCCGATATTTCACGACCAAAAGTACTCTTCCCGCTTCCACGAAATCCGATCAGTACTAAGTTTTGATTTAACATGAGTGGGTGACTTTTAGCAGATTTATTCTGAAAAATCAAGTTTCAATGTGACCTAAATTACATCCATTAAGGGGTTAATGTGACAATTTTGCTTCTTTTTTGTCAGAATTTTAGTACACTGTCACGGACTTGAATGATTGATCGTTTATAATTTTTGATGAAAAAATTGTGTATTGTGGCTTTGACTTTATTTATAACCCCACAAGCTTTGGCGGGTTTTATTGATGAATCTGATATTCCTGTATGGGCTGAAGAAGCCATAGAAGTGGTAAAAGAAGCGGAGATTATGAAAGGGTTTGGAGATGGAAGTTTTCGCCCTAAACAAAATTTGACCCGAGCTGAAGCCGTAACGCTTATCACAAGAGCCAAAAAAGATTTTGAAGATTTCTATAACGGAGAACCACAATTTCCAGACGTACCAAAGGGGGTGTGGTTTGAAGAAGCCGTAGGACACGCCGCCAATCATGGCTGGATCAAAGGGCATGATGATGGATTTTTCCGACCAGGGGATAACCTGACTCGAGCTGAATTTTCAGCTATGGTAATGCGAGCGTTCCACCTAGAATCAGGAGAACCTGAAGACCTTCCCTTTGCCGATGTGTCTGATAGGTTGTGGTTTTTTGGTCCAGTGAGTGCGTTATATGAAAATGATTTACTCCGAAACGCTCGAAACAAATATTACCGTCCAGCCAATCTTGTCAGCCGAGCTGAAGCGGCTTGGACTTTTGGACAGATTGTTCAACGCCCAGGGCTTACAGGAGAAATGGGAGAAGTGAGTCATGTTGATGGAGTAAAAGTGGATACTCGGAGAGTGGCGATTAAACCTCGAGATTTTAACGTTAATGACCAGAGCTATGATATAGAGAGACAAGCGCTCCATGCAGACGCAACTCCAGCAAGTGAATCAGAAGTAAACATGAATATTAGCTCTGACTGGAAAGACATGGGCGTTTTACGCATCCGAAACACTTTAGATCACAAAGCAGACCTAGAATCTATTCGTCTCCGAATTCGATTCGACCGAGACGATATGGGGCCAAGGGAGGGATTTTGGTTACGCCTTACAGGATCAGGAGTAGAAAAAGATCAGCGTCTCTATAGTAATGGTGGAGCCGCCTTTACCGGACTTAATAAGGCTATTGAATCAGGACATGAATTGGTATTCAAGGTATTTTTGAAGCCGGAACCAAACGAATCCTTTTATTCCACTACTGGAACGGGGAAACTCTCTCTTGTAGAGATTGGAGGGGAAGCTTTTAAATCTTTTGTAAAGAGTAATGAAGATCGATACGGAGAACTCATTAAGGCTCCGGTGGAATATGATAATTGGGATTTTTCTAAATTTAAGTTTGAACCGGTTGTAGGGCCAGAACCAGAAGCCACTGCCGAAACTATGGCTCCAAAGCTTTATGCTGATAATGGGGTAACTTTTCAGTATCCGCCAGATTGGGAACTAGAAGAAAACTATTTAGGGGCTTTTGCCTTCCTAGTTTCACCACAAGACAATGCAGAAGACCATCTTACGGAGAATATTAATTTGGTAAGAGAACCGCTTGATATTCCTCTGAGCAGTGCTGGGATTAATGATTATATGAATGAAGTATTTGAAGAACTCAAAGTGCTCAAAAACAGCTTTAATGTTGTGAGTGATACCGAGTCACAAATTCATGGATTTAAAACGCGAGAAGTAGAATATACCGCGAATATCAAAGAGAAACCAATGCGGTTTAAGCAAGTGATTGTGTTTAAAAGTGACGAAATTTATATCCTCACCTTCACCGCAGGGAGTGAGACTTTCCAGGAACATCTTCCTCTATTTGAAGATGTATTAGAGAGTTTGGATTTTCTCTAGAGTTCTGGCATGGCTTTCAGCTCGCCTTTGCGCTTACAGGAATTTCCATACACACTGTCACCTTGAGCTAAAGTTTCATAGTGTTGGATCATTTCTGGTTTAGCGTTGAATATTTTTAAGACTTTGATCCCCCAAATATTACAGGCATGCTCACGAGCTTGGTTTTGGCAGAAAGGTTCGAATGGAAGATTTTTTTCAAACTGCAAGCCATGACAGGCTTCATGCACTAATACACTGTGAGCATACCCTGGGCCCTGAATAAAGGTGTTTTCTAGTAATCTGATTTTTTTGCTCCCTTTTGACCCTTTTTGAGCTGTTCCAGCAGTATTGCCACTCATGATGTACGAAATTGAAATCTGATCAATATGGTCCTTCACCATCTTATACTCTGGAGGCATTTCACGTTTAAGATCGGTTAAAACCTGTCGATACCGGTATACAGACAAGGGATCACCTAATACAAAAATCCCGTGTGGGTGATAAAACGTATAAATCCCAAAACATAAAATTGCTATAACGCTCCACTTTTTCCACTTTTTTAGCATGCTTTTTTAACAGTCAGTAAGTACTATAGGCCTATATGGAACCCCAATCAAAAGTTCTGGTATACGGATCGCTCGCCTTTGATGTTTTGTTTGCGATTCAAGATGATTTTAGAAAAAGCATCCCCCTTGAAGCAGGCAAAATTAGATCTTTCAATGCGACTTACATTGCCGATAGTAAAAATGAACATCCTGGAGGAACCGCTGGAAATATAGCCTTTTGGCTTGGGCAAGAAGGCGTTTCAGCCACAATATTTTCTAGTTTTGGAGCCGATTTTGTCACCAAGGGGTATGCCCAAAAGTTAGCCGCTTTTAACCACACTATTGTAGGGTATGAGGGAGCGCATACAGCTCATGCCTACCAGGTTTCAGACCCTCTACATCAGCAACTGATTATCTGGCAGCCTAATAGCTATAGTGAAATTGATAAGATCACGTTAGTAGAGTATCTAGAACCAGAAACGTTAAAAAACTTTGAATACGCTATATTTGCCCCAGGGACGAATGTTTCAATTCCAAAACATCTCCTTGAATTTCGGGAGTATAATAAAGACGCTACCGTGATTTTAGACCCAGGGCAGTGGTCTCCTTTTTGGGATCCAGAAAAGTTTAAGCAGTGTTTAGGTTTGGCCGATATTTTGATTGGGAATGATATTGAATACAAACACTTCCAAAAGTTTTCGGCTTCTTTCAATCCAAATTTGATTCAGATAGAAACTTTAGGAGAGAGAGGCGTAAAGGTAATTCGTGACGGAGTAAGCTCACAGGTGAAGGCTAATCCGTTAGATCAAGTAGTAGAAACCACTGGAGCTGGGGATGCTTTTAGGGCAGGGTTTTTGTCTATTTTGGCGAAAGGAGGAAACTTTGACACCGCTTTAACAAAAGGTTGTGAGCTGGGCGCTAAATGTGTTACATTACCTTCCGCACAGATTGAATGAAAACCCTTTTTTTATGTTTGGTGACGATATTCCTTGCCGGTTGTATCGGTGGGAACAATAATTCTGCAGGTTTACCGCCAGAGTTACTGGTGGATCAAAATCCACCTTCAGAAATTCCTGTGGAGGAAAATACCAATATTCCCAACCTCCCAGATGAAATACTGCCAGAAGAAAATAGCGAACCTACAGAAAATGAGAATACCAATCCAGAGCCTAAACCTCGGCCAAAACCACAAGTAAATCCAAATCAAAACTCAGCAAATGAAACAGTAGAAGCTCGTGATTGTGAAGCCCTGAGTAAAGAGCTGACAAAATCTTTTAAAGATATCAATTTTTGTGAAGAAGACACAGACTGTAGAGTCGTAGCTGGGAGTTGTCCGTTTGGATGTTATGTATTTCATAACTTTCGGTTAGATTTTGAAGAATATCAGCAAGAGCTTACCACCTATCAAGAGCACTGCGGAAAATGTGCTTACCGGTGTACAGCTCCGCCTACCGATATAAAATGTATACATGGACAGTGTGTAGATAGTAGTTTTGATGAAGATAAATAATGCATGATTTTAAGGTAGCCGATATTAATCAGGCCCATTTTGGACGGAAAGAAATAGAACTGGCCGAAACAGAAATGCCAGGACTTATGGCTCTTCGCCAAGAATATAAAGCCGATCAACCCCTTAAAGGAGCTCGAATCGCTGGATGTATCCATATGACGATACAAACGGCTGTTTTAATAGAAACTTTAGTAGCACTAGGCGCCGAAGTTCGGTGGAGTAGTTGTAATATTTTTTCTACCCAAGATCACGCCGCGGCCGCTATGGCCAAAGCTCATATTCCAGTATTTGCTTGGAAAGGTGAAACCGAGGAAGAATACTGGTGGTGTATTGAACAAACGATCAAAGGGCCAGATGGTTGGCGCCCCAATATATTACTGGATGATGGAGGAGACCTAACCCAACTGATTCACCAAAAATATCCAGAACTTCTCAATGATATTGTGGGAGTTTCTGAGGAAACCACCACCGGGGTGCATCGACTCTATCAAATGCATGAACAAGGAAAGCTTAAAATACCAGCCATAAATGTGAACGATTCGGTTACTAAATCTAAATTTGATAACCTCTATGGGTGTCGTGAAAGCCTGGTAGACGCTATCAAACGAGCCACTGATGTAATGGTCTCTGGAAAAGTAGCCGTTGTTGCTGGATACGGAGATGTAGGTAAAGGATCGGCTCAAAGCCTCCGTCACAGTGGAGCCAGAGTTATTATTACGGAAGTAGACCCAATTTGTGCGCTTCAGGCCAGTATGGAAGGGTATGAAGTCACTACAATGGACCGAGCTAGTAAATTAGGAGATATTTTTGTGACAGCTACTGGATGTTGTGATGTAATTACGCGGGAGCACATGGAGCATATGAAACACAATGCTGTTGTCTGTAACATTGGGCATTTTGATTCAGAAATTGCAATTGAGTCTATTCGAGATTTAGAGTGGGAAGAAATCAAACCACAAGTTCATCACGTAAGTTTTGGCAATAACAAAAAAATTATTGTTCTAGCCGAAGGGCGGCTTGTAAATCTAGGTTGTGCCATGGGACATCCAAGTTTTGTGATGTCCTGCTCTTTCGCCAATCAAACCCTAGCCCAAATTGATTTGTGGAAGAACCAATATGAAGTAGGAGTTTATACGCTTCCAAAGCACTTAGATGAGCGTGTAGCTGCCCTTCACCTGCCAAAATTAGGGGTTAAACTAGATTCTCTCACCCAAGAACAAGCTGAATATTTGGGGATTGAACAAAACGGCCCGTTCAAGCCGGAACACTATCGGTATTAATTTTAGATTAGGAAAATATTGATTTTTTTAAAAATATTATATTTTGATTTTTGATTTTTTGTGAATTTAGTTAAAGTTAATATAAAGTTTTATCCACAAAAAACTTTAGCATGTCATCTTTTGATACACCTTCAGAGTTAGAAGCTATAAGCACTCCAGAAGAAGTAATAGACTTTTATGCACCAAATAAAGATACGCAAAAGGAGTGGCTTTCTTCGCTTGAAGAAAAAAAAGTCTATGGACATACTGATAAGTTCATAGCGGCTATTAAAACTCAACTATCAGAATTTTTCAAAAGCGAGGATGAAATTTTTATAATTAATATTTCTGGCGGCCCTTCAGCGGGTAAATCAAGCTTGGCTAAGAAGATTAAGAAGATTTTAAAGGATAATGATTATGCAAATTCAGACCTCCCTGTGTTGATTTTAGGTCAAGATCTCTTTCATGGAACAGAACGCGGAACGTCCCAACGTGATAGAATGTCTGAGTCTCCTTTCGGGTTTTCAAAATATCACAATAAAATACTCGAATTAAGACACTTCTTTCAACAAGTTTTAGATCCTAGTAACAAAGGGAAAAGTTTTGAGATAAAAAAATTATATGATAGAGAAAATGGAGGTGTTTTTAGTGCTTCAGAGTCTTGGCAAGTACCAGAAGGTAAGTTTGTGCTTATTTCAGAGGGAACTAATGCTATTAATCTCTTTAGGCACTTTGAAGGCGGACTTTGTGGAAGAGTCAATGGTACTTCAGGAAGTTTAAAAAATATTAATGAAAGATATAGAGTACAAAATGTTTTTGTAATGGATGATCCGGGGAGACAATTACAAGGGGTAATTGCACGTGATTGTGATAGAGATAATCTTACAGAAAAAGATAGAATGAACTTTAGAGTACATGAATTCTTATCCATGTTGGGGCCTCAAATACGTAATGTTGCTTTAGCTGATATCATAATAATGGATAAAGAAAAACAGGTTAAAAAACGCCTTACTCGTAACGATGGAGCCTTAAAAAAGCATGGAAATTTTCTGGCTGAACTAGAAGATGTACTAGAAAAATTTGAAAAATCAGATATTGAACAGCTTATTGGAAGCGAAATAAGCTTGGAAGGCTTGAGTGGACCGCCACCTGAACTAAAAGAAATGAGGAGGGAAGTAGTTTTAAAGGTAGCTCAGAGAGTGCTAGATCGAGCACAAGCAGTGGTAGGAAACTTACAGAAAGGAGCAGAGAATAAAAAAGGACGGGGGTTTTCCAAAAAATAAACCTTCACCTACCAATGAGGAGGATTCGATGAGTGCTAAAATATTTGACAGCAAGTCTTTTATTACTACTCTGCGGCAGTAATTTAGTACAAAATGGCACATAAAAAAGCTGGTGGTAGTTCAAAAAATGGTAGAGATTCAGTCAGTAAACGTCGTGGAGTCAAACGATTTGGGGGACAACACGTAAATGCTGGTGAAGTTTTAGTTCGGCAAAAGGGAACCAAATTCCGACCTGGAGAAAACGTAGAAATGGGGAAGGATTTCACCATCTTTGCTACCGTTAACGGACAAGTAGAATTTACTGAAAAATCAGTTCAGCGTTTTGATGGGCGAAGATATGAACGAAGATTTATAAACGTAAAATCTGCCTAAGGTTGGTAAAATCAAAATTTAAACTATACTAATCGGGGTTGTGCCCCGATTTTTTTTATGTCTTTTTCCCGTAACGCTTTCGGACTGATCGCAGATGGAAACCGCCGCTGGGCGAAGTCTCAAAATTTGCCGGTAGCCGAAGGACACCAAAAAGGATTTAGTGTCGTAAAGGACATTATTTTTTCGATACTGTATGATCACCCAGATTGGGATACGTTAGCGGTTTATGCCTTTTCTACAGAAAATTGGAAAAGATCCCCCCTAGAGGTAAAAAATTTGATGAAACTCTATCATGAGATGATCGATGCCTGGAAAGAGGATCTTGATGAAAAACAAACTCAATTTATACATGCTGGACGTAAAGATCGCCTTCCTCATAGTTTAATACAAAAAATTAATGATCTAGAAGCACAGACCAAAGAGTATGCAAAGTTTCGTCTAGTGCTGTGTTTAGATTATGGTTCTCAAGATGAGATTACCCGAGCTGTTTTTAAGGGAGGAACTGACTTTGCAAACTACCTCCAAGTACCAAAACTAGACTTAATTTTACGCACAGGAGGAGAAAATCGCCTCAGTAATTTTTGTCTATGGCAAGCGGCTTATGCAGAGTTCAACTTCCATGGGAAAAAACTTCCAGCACTTACAGAATCAGATATGAGATCTATCTTGGATGATTTTGCTAGGAGGGATCGTCGTAAAGGATCATAAAAGTTCAGCCTCTACCACTTGGCATTCTGGGATATCAAATTTTTCAAAGCTAAAAAAAGTTGAACCAGAACCAGAAAGATTTATTTTTGAATAATTTTTTTGATCAAAAATTTCTTTGAATCCATTACCGCAATTTTCGAGTTTTGGATGCTCTAAAAAGGTTTTGGTATAAGAAGTGTTGAAATTTTTAAGCTGGCTGTAAGCGTTTTTTGTATTGCTTTTAAACGGGGGAAAGTACAAATAAATAGCCTGTCCTGAAAAATTAAAATTGAGTGGTTCAATGCTCTCCCCAAAGTGGGTTCCTAGCGCACATGGGGCCTCTTGCAAAAAGAAGGGAATATCTTTTCCAAGAGTGCCGATTTCAGTGATTAGATCTGTTGGAATGGGGCCAAGGTTGAAGTACTGAAAATAACCCTTTATAAACATCGCTGCATTAGAGCTACCACCACCAAGACCACTGCCTGTAGGAATGTTTTTGGCCACAGAGATATGTACAGGCCTTGCTTTGTGAATAATTTTTTTGATCAATAAAAAGCTTTTATAGATGAGGTTTTCTTCCATTTCACAGTCAAAATCACCTGAAATGCTAAACGCATCAGATTCTGAAAATTCTAGGGTATCTCCCCAACTGAGTTTATGGTATATGGTCTGGATTTCATGAAAAGGAGCTTCCGTTTTTTTTTCAAAAATATCCAGAGTTAGGTTTATCTTGGCGGGAGCAAAAATTCTCATTCCACAATTACTATTACAAAACCACGCATTCCCAACCCCTTTCCTACCTCGCTGAGGCTTTCCCCAGTTGTATAGGTGAGACCGATTTGGGAAGTTTTAATCTCTAGCAGTTTGGCTAAATGTGTTTGAATGGCATCGTGATGTGGTGCAATTTTAGGCTGAGCGCCTTCGAGTGAAATCAACACTTGTAAAATATGAACCATGCCTAAGTGTTCTAATGTAGCTTTCAGATAGCTTTCTGAATGTGTATCTCCAGCTCTGCAGACAGGATCGGCTATAGGATCAAAAGTTTTATCGCCAAAAGCCGAGAGTAGGGCATTACACAGTGCATGAAGGATAATATCTCCATCAGAGTTGCCATCAGAACTGAGAAGACCTCCTGAAACCTCTATCCCTCCCAGCCTGAAAGGTTTTTTAGGATCAAAATCAGAGGCAAATTTATGGGCATCTTCACCAATGCCTATTTTAACCCCAGTAGCAAAATCAGAAGCATGGGTGATTTTGGTGTTACGAGGATCACATTCATAGACATAAACAGTTTCTCCAATTAAATCTAAAAGTTCGGCCTCATCTTTTGGAATGGGGTCTTTATCTTCCACTTTATGAAGGGCTTTGGTAAAGGTTGCTAAATCTGAAATCTGTGGAGTTTGAGTTTCAAAAATTTCAGATCGTTTAAGATATTGGGTTACTTTGCCGTTTTCGACTTTTTTTATGGAGTTCGGAGTAAAGCCCCCAAAAATTACATTTTTTGTTATTTCGGCTTTTTTTATCCCCGCTTTTAGATCGTGTACCGAAAGGTGCGGATTAGCCGCGTTATGCACTATGACTCGAACATTTTCAGGATAAACGGTCTTACAATGTTCTAGTGCATTTTTAACAGAAAAAAAGCGTTCTTCTCCTCCTGGGATAAAGCCCTTCAATTTTTCCGCTTCAATAGAGATAGACTGATCGTCACTATGAACGACCCAAATATCATCTATGGACTCACACTCAGAAAAAGTCTTTAAACATTTTTCTAACGCTGAAGCCCCTTGGTGTTCATGCAGAATTTTATCAAATCCGCAACGTAAAGATTTTCCGGCACCTAGGATAATAGCAATGTTTTTCATATCAGACTTTGGGCTTGCTTTCTCGCATCTTTATCCGCTTCATAGATTTTTTCAATACTATCGGAGGTTTTAATGCCCTTTGTTGAGGCCATAGAGACCGTTTCTTCGATAATTTCAAAAATACGCTGAAAAGTAATTTTCCCCTCTATAAAAGCCTTTCGGGCTTCTTCATTAGCGGCATTAAAGACAAGGGGGAGTGGCCCCATATGTTCGGTACAGTGATCGAGGACTTGAAGGGTTCTAAAGACGTTTTTATCTGGTTTAGCAAAATTAAGCTGAAGACCATTAAAATCTAGTTTTGGAAGTTGAATGTGGTGTCTTTCCGGGAAATTCAGCGCATAACCAATAGGGAGTTCCATGCTTGGAGGAGACATTTGAGCCAGAAGGCTCGAGTCTGGGAATTCCACCAGAGAGTGAATAATAGATTCTCTATGGATTACAATTTCAATTTGATCTTTTCTCGCTCCAAACAAATACATCGCCTCAAAGAATTCAAGGCATTTATTGGCCAGTGTAGCTGAATCTACCGTGATTTTGGCCCCCATGTCCCAATTAGGGTGCTCGAGAGCTTGCTCAAGGGTAACTTTAGATAAATCTTTCCATCCAAAGAAAGGACCACCAGAACAGGTCAAAAATATTTTTTCATAGGCCTTTAAATTTCCATCGTCGTTTACTAAGCACTGAAAAATAGCTGAATGTTCTGAATCTACTGGAATGATGGGGGTATTTTTTTCTTTGGCAAGAGGTATTATCAAATCGCCTGCAGCCACCAAGCTTTCTTTATTGGCTAAAGCCAATGGGATGCCAAGTTTGAGTGTTGCTATGGTAAATTTAAGTCCTGCAAAACCGGTTATAGCATTGAGCACAATATCGGCTTCACACTGTTTTAAAAAGGCTTCTATTTGGTGATTAGTAAACGCTGATTTGGTATTGAGTAGATTTGGAATTTGGAATTTTTGAGCTATAGCTTCAAGTTCAGAAAATCGACTGTGGGCCGAAGCCCCCACAATTTGGAATGCCTCAGGATTCCGTTCCACTAGTGTAAGTGTGGATTGTCCAATAGATCCAGTAGCCCCAAGTATTACTATTTTTTTCATTCTTTCTTTTTATAAACAAAAAATTTAGTTTGTCATCCTGAGCAAATCAATGGGGGTAAATTCTAGAATCGATTAAACATTAAAAACGCTGCTGGATATAAGCTTCCAAAATCTCAATGAATTGATCTTCAATATGGTCACCTTTAAGCCACTGAGATAGCTTGCCATCTATATAAACCGGCGCTTGAGCTTTTTCCATTTTTCCAGGAAGGGAGATCGCAATATCAGCATTTTTACTTTCTCCTGGGCCATTTACGACACAGCCCATGACCGCAATATTGAGATTTTCTACCCCTGGATAAGTTTCTTTCCACTGGTTTAATTTTTGATCAATTAATTTGTTCACACGAAGAGCTAAATCTTGAAAAAACGTACTGGTGGTTCTTCCACAACCAGGGCAAGAAGTGACCTTTGGACGAAATTTTTGTAAGTCTAAACTCTGCAAAATATGTTGGCAGACTTCTACTTCTTCAGTCCGAGGAGTTTCTTTGTTTGGAGTGAGCGAAACTCGGATAGTATCTCCAATGTTTTTTTGTAGAAGCGTTCCGAGTGCGATGCTACTAGAAACAATTCCCTGGATGCCACTTCCGGCTTCAGTTAAGCCCAGATGGAGGCAATAGTTGGATTCTTTGGTAACCAGTTCATAGGCTTTAATGACCTGATTTACCTCAGAAATTTTTACCGACACGACAATCTGGTTTTTTGTGAGCCCATAAATTTCAGCGAGGTGGGCTGAGTTTAGAGCCGATTTGACCATAGCTTTTACAAAAATTTCATCACTAGAGAGGGGATTAGGGGATCGAGCATTGAGTTCCATAAGGGCGTCTAAAACTTTTGGGTCTAAGCTCCCTCCATTAACTCCAATTCTTACAGGTTTATTATTTTTGATCGCGATTTCCACCATTTCTTTAAAATTCGTGTCATCGGCATTCCCAGGATTGATCCGGTATTTATCAAGCGCCTTGGCACAATCTGGAAAACGTTTAAGCAACTTATTCCCATTGAAGTGGAAATCTCCCACGATAGGGACATCGGATACCTTTCGAACTTCTGTTACTATGGCTGGCACAGCCTGAGCGGCCTCGTCACTATTAACCGTAATACGTACTATCTGAGCCCCAGCTTGGTTGAGTTCCAAAATCTGAGTGACCGTAGCCTTAATATCGCTCGTATCGGTATTAGTCATGGACTGAATAGCAACAGGATTGCCGCCTCCAATTTGGATGGAACCGATGGTGACTATTGGGGTTGCTCGTTGTTTCATGTCCTAATGATTTGGTTCTACCGTTTTGATAAGGGTTGTCGAGTCCAGAGAGTATTGACTTTTTTAAATTAAATTTTTTTTATTTTAATTCTGGAGGCAGGGGAAAACGAAGCCCCGATTCATCTTTGGTGAGCACAACTTCAATAATTACTTCTGGATTTTTGGTTTTGGCTTTTTCAATTACTTGATTGACTAAACTATCAGGGACAGAAGCGCCCGAGGTAAGGCCGAGGTGTTTATGTTCAAAGATATGTTCAGGAATAGCCTCCACTGTATCATAGAGTTTAGCGTCCGTATCACACTTTTGGGACGTGACCACCATTTTATTAGAATTAGAAGAATTACTGGAGCCAATCACTACGATATAATCAGATTTTTTAGCTAAAACCTTCACCGCATCTTGTCGGTTTTGAGTAGCATAGCAGAGATCTCCAGGTTCTCTAAGGTGAGGAATTTTGGTCTTTAGTTTTTCAATAAGTATTTTAGTATCATCTACCGATAAAGTAGTCTGGGTCAGGACTACACACTTTTTTTCTTTATATTTTGAACTCATTATTTGTTCAATATTTGATTCGTTCTCAATCAATATCATAGGGGCCACATCGGTAACGCCAATGGCCTCTTGGTGTTTTTTTTGTCCGATATAAAAAATTTCGTATCCATCGTCATGAAATTTTTGAGCTTCCCAGTGAACCTTCGTGACCAAAGGGCACGTAGCGTCAATAAGGGTAATATTTTTTTGCTCGGCTTTTCGTCGGAAACTGGGAGCCGTTCCATGAGCCGACAAGATATATACAGCCCCTTCAGGAATGGCTTCTAGATTATCAGAAAAGGTTACGCCCTGAGAACGAAAAGATTCTACAACAGTTCGGTTATGTACGATTTCATGGTTCACCCAAAGAGGGGCATCAAAACGTGCCAAAGCTAAATTTACAATCTCGATGGCTCTTTCCACACCGGCGCAGAATCCTCGTGGAGAAGCCAGGTATATTTTTTGGATCATTAGTTTGTATCACCTACAAAGCTAAACATAACCTTTCGTTCTCGTGGATGGTCTAATTCAACCATTAAAATTTGTTGCCAGGTGCCTAGCTGCATTTTGCCTTCCAGTACGGGGATAGTCTCAGAAGCACTTCCAAGAAGCATTTGTGCCACGTGTGAGTGCCCATTGAGACACTCTTCTTTAGAAATAGGGCAGAGCGTAGCTGGATCTCGGATTTCCAGGTCATTGTGCTGGTAGCCCTCCTCACTAGGAGGCGCGATTTCTTCGCTTATGACTCGCTTAATGTCGTTGAAAAACCCAGCTTCATCTTCATTAATTTTTATGGCTACAGTGGTATGTTGTACGTACACATTGACGATTCCTTCCTTGGCCTTAATGTCTTTTAAAAATAGTTCCACGTGCGATGTAATATTTTCAATCGCAAAAAAATCCTTTGTCTGAAACGTTAATACCTTACTCTTCATATGTTTTTACCGGCTGATACTAGGTAAAATCTGCGGAGCGTCAAATTTCAAAAACTTTGATTGAAAAAATTTAATAATAAGGCATTATGCCTTCTGAAAATGTCAGAAGGAATGGGCGGTCTCGAGGATTTGATGATGGGCCAGGTGTCTGAAGAAGCAAAAGAGTCCGATGAACAAATACAGGCTCGTATTGCGGCGGCTCAGGCCAAACTTGCAAAAATTCGAAAAGATGAATCAAAGGCCAAAAATTTTGATGATATTTTGGCGAAACTAATTCCAAATTTAGCTGGAAATCACCTAGAGATGGTGATCTTTTTTATTAACCATGAGGTACCAAGTTTGACGATTTTAGCGATTCTTTCTATCGGAAATGATGAAGCAGGAAAAGTGTGCTTTGTAGAATTTCAAGAGCAGATCAAACACAAAGCGGACTTTTCAAGTGCTAAACTTCCAGCTAAAGCAGATGAAAAAGTGTCTTATTGGTGGACGTTTATTTATGCAGCTGATCATGTAACAACGGTAACACGTTTAAAAGACCTCAGGGAGAATGTAGATTTTGTAAAAAAATGCTCACACTACCTTGGCGTGCTACTGCATGAATTTTTGATCAATAACAAAATTGAGAACTTTAACCAAAACGCGCTTAAAAAAATCCTCAAACAATACGAAACTCAGATTTTTGCAGAGTAGGGCTTAAGGCTTTCCAAGATTGTTTATTATAAGTTTTTTCCATCTTTCTCGCCCTTTTATTATGAAATCTCTGTCCTTACGCTGCAGAGTGATTCCATAGTCTTCTTTTAAAATATTTTCATGTTTTTTATTTGAATGCCAAGGATTTTTACTTAATCACAAACTCTACAGAAAGAATTCTGTCTTCTTCGCACTCTTTGACTCTGAACACGAATTTTTTGCCTCTCTCGGTAAGGGATAAAGACTCTCCGACTTCTGGGAATTTCTCCATTTTTTCAAGCAAGAAAAGCCCAATGGTTTTGTTCTCGTCCTCTAGTTCCCACGGCCAGAATTCTGGTGTAGTTCCGTTCATTCTTTCCTTAATAAACTCTTCGAGTTGTTCTAGTTCTACTTCGCTACTAGCGGTAAAAGATTTTTTTCCAGATTGGCGAATTTCAAGGCGCTCTTCGTCTTGCTCATCATGAATTTCCCCAAAGATTTCTTCCAGTACATCTTCTAAAGTGATCAGTCCTACTAAACCACCATGTTCATCATAAACTATGGCCATATGAGTTTTTTCCTGACGAAACTCATTAAGGAGCGTATCAATCTTCATCGTTACCGGAATTTTGTAGGGTTTGTTGAGAGGCAGGTTCGCAACCTTGAGGTCTTTAAATCCTTTTTCACTCATTTTTCCAATAATGCCATGGACACTTAGAATTCCCGTAATTTGATCTAGTGTTTCATGATAGACAGGGATTCGTGAAAACTTACACTCTCGAATTTCATCAAGGGCTTCTGTAATAGTAGCGTCGTCTTTGAAGGCTGTAATTTTTGACCGAGAGGTCATAACATTTTCAACGGTATGCTCCCCAAATTCCAAGATTTTTTCGACCCATTCTTTTTCATCACGTTCAATTTTTCCTTCAGCTTCACTTAGCTCTAGAGCGGCTTTGAGCTCATCTTCGGTCAGGCCGTGTTGTTCCTCCTCTTCTCCAGAAACATTTTGTATAAATCTGGAAAGTGGAATAACAATCGGAGACAAAAGTATTTGTAACACAGCCAGAATTGGGGCAACAAAGAGTGAAAACCTTACCGCGTGTTTATGGGCTAAACTTTTAGGGGTGATTTCTCCAAAAAGTAATATCAGGAATGTCATAATTCCCGTGACTACTCCCACGACCAAAGCTTCACTATTTCCAGCGCCAAAACTTTCAGCACTTTTGGTGGCCATGAGCGTAGCAATGGCAGAAGCCGCCACATTTACCACATTGTTACCAATCAAAATAGTTACTAGTAACTTCTGTGGATCGGCTTTAAGCGCTTCAAGCCGAGCGATAGCCTGCAGGGTTTTGGCTTTTTCTGTTTGTTTTTTGAGAGCTGCAATACGTTCTGCCCCAACGCTAAAGAGGGCAATTTCAGCTCCAGAAAAGAATCCAGATAGAATTAAAAGAAAAAACAGAAACAAAATTTCGTTCATAATTGAAAAATATTGATATCAAAAAAGGGTAGCTCATTGGAGCTATTGAAGTGTGTTTTCGGGAACAGCATCTCCCCAGGGTCGGGTTCGTCGGTCATTTTTTGCAAGTGTTGTAGAAGTTAGTTTAACCCAAAAAATGGCGTCGTCAAAAAATAATTAGTTTAGCCAAAAATGAAAAAACTCTATATTTTTTTTTGCATCAAGGCGCTTTACGATACAATGAAAACACATGAAAGTTGTTATCCCACAAAACGATCTTTTGGAGAGTCTTAAAACCGTTTCTAGAGCGGTTTCCAGCGCCAACACGCTTCCGGTGCTTGGCAATATTTTAATCAAAGCTCAAGGTAAAAAATTATATTTAGCTGCTACAAATTTAGAGATATCGATTTCTACCTCAGTAGAAGCCGATATAAAAAATGAAGGAGCCATTACGGTTCCCGCTAAGGTTTTGACTTCTTATACCTCTCTTTTAGGAAAAGAAGAAGATATTGAACTTAAAGTGGTTGATGGAACAGCTCTAGAGCTTAACTCGAAAAGCTCCAAAACCAAAATTAAAGGCATTGCAGCTGATGAATTTCCAGAGATTGCCCGAGTAGATGGAGGGACTAAACTTGATATAGAAGCTGGTACCTTCCGAGAAACGGTACACGAAGTGGCTTTTGCCGCCCAAGAAAATTCTTCTCGCCCCATTTTAGCTGGGGTATACCTTGCGGCAAAAGGAACAGAGCTAAAAGTTGCGGCTACAGATTCTTATAGACTATCAGAGAAAAAAGTAACCCTGCCTTCAGATGTAGGGGAAGTGATTTGTGTGATACCCGTGAGAGCTTTTTTAGAGGCCGACAGATTAGCTTCTCAACACGAAGAAAATATTACCGTTACGGTTTCTGAAAACCAAGTCATGTTTAGTGTGGGCGGAACAGAACTTGTTTCTAGGCTCATCGAAGGACAATTCCCTCCCTATGAACAGATATTGCCCTCAAGCCACAAAACTTCCGTGGAAGTAGACAAAGAAGCGCTTGGTCTGGCTGTGCGAAGGGTCTCAATCTTCGCCAAAGAAAACAACCAACATATGAAATTAGAATTCCTTAACGATGGAACCATGAGTGTGTCGACAGACGCGACTCAAATAGGAGAAGAAAAAACAACAATTCCGGTAAAGATTGATGGAGACACCAACGTTATTGCCCTTAATGCCGACTACGTGCTAGATGTGCTTGGCGCCATGGGAAGTGATGAAAAAGTGGCTTTAGAGATTGAAGGGAAGATGAATCCAGCGGTTTTTAAGCGAATTGGAAAAGCTGACTTTGTGCATTTGATCATGCCATTGAAAGTATAGAAAAACTTGCATTTCCCCAAAGATCTTTATAATCAGGCCAACGAATGCATATTCTTCGTCCGTTTTTTGTATGTTAGCCCCCTTTAACTAAGCCTCAAGCGCTTGGTTTCTTCAATATGTCGGTCATTGAGAAAATTAAAAATTTACCTTTTAACCTTGATTTGAGCGAACCGCTCAAGTACTTAGAGGATCATAAAAATCTCACACTCGTAAATGTAGGGAACACCGCCGCAAAGTCTTTTTTGATTGCAGAGATGCTCCGTCACACACCATTCAAAAATATTTTCTGGGCCAGTACCGATGAGCGGATGGATGACCTGTATCCCTCTGCCTTTTTATGGTTTGGACATTCCATCGTGAAGATTCCATCGGAGTTTAGCTATGCGAAGTTTTACCAACTTCTCAAAGCCCTTGAATCCAAAGAGCAAAACCTCTTTCTCTTTGAAGATTTTGCGGCCTATTTAGAACACAAATTTCCTACAAAAAAGGAGCTCGAAGATTCAAAAATTGTGTTAAAGAAAGGAGAATCTATAAAAATTTATGAACTGTTTGAACGACTAGAAAAACAAGGGTATCGCCCAGCTGAAGATGACCTATTAAACCCTGGAGAATTTTTACGAAAAGGGGAGAGTTTCTTTTTGTATCCTATAAATGCTTTTGCGTGTCTACGGATCACACTCTTTGGTGATGAAATTGAAGATATTGAGGTGTATCCTCAAACCACAGATAAAGAAAAAACCAAGTCAGAATCTCTAAAGTTGTGTGAAATTTTCCCGGCTGATTTTAAGGATAATTCCCAGCACGGAAGTTTTTTAGAGTGGTTGGGAGAAGATGAAGGGAATTTATTTATTGCGGATGATTTAGAAAAAGACATCTGCGGAGAAAGGAATTTTCATAAAGTGAAATTTACGACCTTTCCAGAAAATACAGAAAAGTTTTTTCACCTAAATTTCTTTTCCGTGCTGCCTTTTTACACTATTCCAGATTTTGTAGTAGAACTCAAAGAGCGACTTCGTCGAGAATTTAGTGTGGTCATCCTCACCAAAAAATTCACCGAAATTCACAACGTTTTTAAAGAATACGAAGTTATGCACACAGAGGACTTAAACCAAAGGGCGCCCTCTACCGTGCATATTGTAAAACTGGGGAAAGAAGACTTCATGCCACACTCTTTCCAAAACAATGAAAAGAAACTGCTGCTTTTGACCGATCGTGAAATCTTTCAGTTCAAACGAACCTCGCGTCAGAAAAAAGCCATTTCTGGAATGAACTTTGACCTGATTAACTCGCTCAAACCAAGTGACTTTGTGGTACATTTAGACCATGGGATTGCTCAGTTTGAAGGGATCGTTAGGCGCCAAGTGCAGGAAGGGATGCGGGAATACCTCAAACTTAAATATGCCGGTTCTGATAAGCTCTTTGTACCGGTTGAGTCAGCTGAAAAAGTTTCAAAATTTGTAGGAAATGATGATCCCAGGCTTACCAAACTGGGAGGAGCCGAGTGGCAAACGCTTCAGCGAAAGATCAAAGCTGAAACTGAAAAAGTCGCCAAAGAATTACTCAAAATTTACGCCGCCAGAGAACTCGCGAGAGGCAACAAGTTCACGCCTAATGACGATATGATGGATGATTTTTGTGCGGGGTTCCCGTATGAACTCACCCCAGGGCAACGTCAGGCTTGGGAAGACGTGCGAATGGATATGGAGCACAAAAAACCTATGGATCGTTTGGTCTGTGGAGATGTGGGATTCGGAAAAACTGAAATCGCTATGAGAGCCGCCTTTAAAGCCTTTCGGTCTGGATATCAATGCGCGTTGCTGGCGCCTATTACAATCCTGGCCGAACAGCACTATCAGAGTTTTATTAAACGCATTGTCGGTAAAAACTATGGCGTGCGGGTAGAGCTGATGTCACGGTTCCAGAGTGTAGCCGAACAGAAAAAAATTTTAAAAGATCTAGAATTTGGATTAGTGGATATTGTAATTGGAACCCACAGACTTCTCTCTGAAGATGTAAAATTTAAAAACCTAGGACTCTTGGTTATTGATGAAGAACAGCGGTTTGGAGTGAAACAAAAAGAACGCCTTAAAGGACTACGGTCTGATGTAGATATTTTAACTTTGACAGCGACGCCCATTCCACGAACCCTTCATATGGGACTCAATAAACTCAAAGATGTTTCTACCATCACCACCCCGCCACCAGGGCGATTACCAGTGGTAACGGAAGTTCGGAAATATAACCTCAATCTTATCGCTGAACGCATTATGTTTGAGAAAGAAAGAGGCGGACAAGTGTATTTTCTCCACAATGAGGTGCGAACCATTGAATCCCTCAAACAGCAGCTAGAGTCACTCATGCCCAGTATTAATTTTATTGTCGCGCATGGACAGTTGACGCCTCAGGAACTAGAAAACCGAATTAGAAAATTCAAAGATGGAAATGTTGATGTGCTCATTGCTTCAACCATCATTGAGAATGGAATTGATCTCCCAAATGCCAATACCTTACTAGTAAACAAAGCCGAAAAATTTGGACTCTCACAGCTATATCAACTGCGTGGACGAGTAGGACGAGGGCGAACTCAAGCCTATGCCTATTTCCTCTACCAGGGACAAAAATTAGAGATTGATGCGCGTAAACGCTTACGAGCCATTGTAGAAGCGTCAGAACTGGGAGCGGGTTTCCAAATCGCCATGAAAGATTTAGAAATTCGTGGAGCCGGAGAGATTTTAGGAGCCAACCAATCTGGAGCCATGAAAGATACCGGAGTCTCTCACTTTGTGCGGATGCTCAATAAAACCGTCGAAGAAATGAAGTCTGGAGCCATTGCCTCAGAGGTAGAGGAAGAAGAAAATGTAACGGTAGAAATTCCGCTTTCGGCCTATATTCCACCGCACTTTATCCCGAATGCGGATGAAAAAATCCAGGTGTATCAAGAACTCGCTTCTAGTGAGAATGAAACGCACCTTGAAGATATCAAAAAAGACCTCAAAGAAGACTACGGAGTATTGCCCATAGAGGTAGAAAATTTGTGTAAAGTTATTGCCCTAAAACTAGCGCTTAAAGAAGCCAACATGTCAGCTGTACGTGTGCATAAACTCTCACACAAAGCCTTTGAAATTACTCTCCGGATGGGGAAAAAATTCCAACCAGACCAGCTCTTTAATCTCATCGGGAAATCTACTAAAAAGTGGGTCATTACGGCCAATGCGATTAAACTCAACCTCGATAAACTACCGGTTACTTGGTACCAAGAGTTACTGGCCGATAGTAAATTACTGATACCGCCAAAGGGGGTGAAGAAAAAAAAGGATTAGCTTATATTCGTATGCCATCCTCCGAATAGAGGATATTCTGAATTTTAGTGATGAGATTCTCTTCAAGCGAGAATGACGTTTTTTATTTCTTTTGTAAAAGACTGAAATCTCCTTCAGGATTATTGAGTAGGCATCTGACTCTATCTCCAAATTTTCTAAATCGTGGTATCATCCAACTTTTAACGACAATATAGCCTCCTGAATGAGTGAGCTTAAAGAGTTCTTCTGGAGCACTGCCTTGTGGAGATTGATCAGATTCAGCAAACGTTAAATCATAAGTTTCGTAATCTATTTCCTCTGGCACATTTTCTCCAATAAACCAATTTACAAGACGAGTAGTCTTATTTCCCCTAGTGGCAAACTCCCATTGATCGGTTTTATTGGCACTCTGAGTCCAAAATTGATCCCAAGGTGTTATTTTTTCTGGGTTTTGTATTCCAAAACCTTTTAATTTTTCTAACACGCCTTTTTCATAAAACTTATTACCCTCGGGGTTGCTATTATTACCTTTATAGTCGCAATCAACATAATCCCAATTTCCTAAAGTTGGTGGATTTCTAAATTCCTCTTCGGTACCGTTACATATCATCCGAAAAGTTGGTGAACCTGTCGCTGAAAATAAAAAAATACCTTTAAAGTCTTCTCCCAAGTGCTCACAGAGTTTTTGAAAAAAGCGGGATTCACATTTTCTAAAGCCACTGTATAGAGCTTCTTCAATTACGTCAGTAAGTGACTTTCTAAAATGCATTCTCAATTTAGTTTGTTGGAGTGAAAATTCATCTCTGTAAGCTGTACGACCAAAAAAATTACGAACTACATATTGATTTCCATTAAAGCCTTCAGGAATATTTTGGTAGTCATATCGTTTTTTGACTGCAAACCCTAAATTATCAAAAACTTTACCAACCACATCATCAGGCGAGATACCTGTCTTTTGCCAATCTTTGATTTGTCTTTTTATAGGCCCTAAAAGCTCTTGTCTTACTTTAGAGTAACGTTTTTCGGCACTAATTAAGTTGCTGTAATCTGTACCTAGAAAATCAAGGAAGGAATCAATTTTAAACGGCATTTAAACCTTGTCTAAATTCTTTTCTTATGTTAAAATAATAAAAATAAAATTAAAGTCAAATATGCTGTGGCTCCTCAAGAAATTGCAAGTAAGTGAATTTGAAGCTCCAAGGGTCTCGTTTCTCTGGAGCTTGAGATTTTTGTACCAAGTGGGATTTATCTTTGCGTGGACGGTGATTACAGCCATTTTCCTAGAAATGGTAGGGATTCAGAATGTGCTGTATTTATTTTTGATTGATGCCTGGATTATGCTGCTGGGGAGTTATGCAGCGCACTTTTTGTTTCTCAGAATTCCGGCTAATAACTTTATTGTAATAAATATTTTAGGCTGTTTAGGCTGTTTGGCTTTAGCTGCATTTTTCCGTGAAAATATCGTCTTATTCTTTTTCTTTGCGATTGTGTGTAAAGATTTTTTCTTTGGGCAGCTCAATATTGGTTTGTACCGAAAAAATGAATCTATGCTGTCCCCGACAGAAGCCGAAAGACTGATGCCTATTATTGATTCAGCCATTACTATTGCGACAGTATTAGCCGCGTTTTTATTCTTGGTATTGCTAGAGTTCTTCCCAACTAAAATACTCCTTTTCTTCTGGGTTATGCCCTTGGTTTTGATGCTGGGATTGGTCACCTTTGGAGATAAAATTCTAAAAGAAGTACCAAAACTTATTCCAAGACAAAATGAAGGAGAGCATAAAAACAGTTTAGATGAAGCTATGCAGGCGGTTAAGAATGTACCATTTTTAAGATATCTTTCTGTCGTGGTATGTGCTCAAGCGGCTTTATTTACTATTGCAGAGTTTGAGTTCTTGGCTTACATCAAAGAAAAAGCCACTAAGTCAGAAATGCATTTTGATCCGCATATGTTGCAGGCCAACCTATTGCATGAGGCTCTTCCAGCACAAATGACAGGCGTTATAGATGGTATGTCTTCTAAGTACTTTATGCAGACGAGTATTGCGACAGAGCTTGGGGTTTTAGCCCTTATATTTGGACTTATAGCACTGATTGTTCAGGCGGTTTTAGCTCACAAAATTTTAGAACGCATCGGCGTGATTAAATCGATGATGGTCTTCCTCGGAGGGATGTTAGCGATGGTAGCTACCTTCGTGGCTGGAGGCATTAATATGAAATTTGTTCGAGGGTATCAACACGGGTTTGAATCACTTTTTGATTGTGGATATCATATGACTTTTTACTCAGTATTTTCACATAGACGAGAATCTATCCGTCATTTCTTTGAAGGGTTTGTGCGCCCTGGGGGAATGATTATTGGGGTAGGCGCGATGGTGGCGGCTCAGTTTTTTATAGCTGAACCAGCGGGATTATTGATGTGCGCGATAACGGTCATTCTGATTGCATTGATGATACCTATGAAAAAGCACTATACCGCGCTTTCTCATTCTAACCTGAAGTCCAAACAAGATATTGCTGCCAAAATGCACTCTATTGAGATTCTCAGTCAAAAAGGGCATCACCAGGCAGTTGAAATCTTGGGTACAGAGCTTTTGGATAAAACACTTAATCCAGTTATTCGTGAAAAAATCATTGTGGCTTCCACCCGAATGAATCGTCCCGAGATTATTCATGCCTACCTCAAGATTTTGGGAGACAAGAAAGAAGCTGAAGAACTCAAGATTCAGGTTTTAGAGTCCTCACTTCAACTTTGTTGCATCTGTGAATACTGGCAAAAGCATGTTTTTGCTCAGTACCACTTTTTGGAAATTCTAAAACAACTTTTTGATCAAACCAAAAACAGCTATCTCAGAAAACTCATCACGATGAATATCTTTAAACACATGCCACAAGATAGAGTTGTAGAGTTCTTTTTGAAAGTTCTAGACGGAAAAGATGAAGAACTTAAATCAGTGTGTTTTCGGTCAGCCGGAGAAATCTTTAAAGATCCAGAGTTGGTCTACTATATCCGTTCATATCTAGAGCAGGGGAGTAGTAAAATCCGAGGGTATGCCCTTATTGCTTTATGGAATTTTGAGGATCGAAACTATCTTCGCGAAGTCATTGATGGATTGCTCAAATCCAAAAATCCACAAGACCGAATTTCGGCCGTATACGCTATTGGAGAAGTTCGAGATCGCCAGAGAGAGATTGAAGTATTGAATATGTTTGACGATATAGATGATGAAGTACATTTACACGTACTCATTGCCCTGGCCAAGCTTGGGAATACGGCTTGTGTGCCAGCCCTTTTGGATATTCTTTTTGGAGAAGATTATCAGTTAGCGCGTAAAACCTTCTTTATGCTTAAACGAGCTCCAGAAATCGCGGCCTTCCTAAGGCGTGAAATACAGTTTGAAGTAGCGAGCAGAGTGATGCAGATTTTAGTGAAAAAACAGATTGAATCTGCAGAACATATTGCGTTGCTTCCAAAGGAGACTCGGACTTATCTTGGACGGCTTTATCGACTGGCTGAACAGTATGATGAAATCCTTGTTTTAGAAAGCAATTAAGCAGGATTTGATTTATTTTTTTGATAAGATCAATCGCAAAGTCTTTTTGAAAAATTTTTCTCAAAAATTTTAGCAGACAAATAAATTCAGTACTTTTTTAAAAAAAATCGTTTCTTCATTTGACATTTGTAGTGGATTTACCAGAATTCGCGAGATTAAACAATATTGCCAATGTCAAACGCCAAAAACGACGATTTTTTACAACAAATTCTTGAGGCAGAAACTCAAGCAAAACGCGACACAGCGAAAGCTCAAAAAGCGCAAGGAGCGGAACTAGCTAATTATGAAAAAAAACTTGAAGCTAAAAACGCTGATGTTTTAGACACACAAAGAGAAAAAGCTCGAGAACAAATCAAAGATCGTCAGGCTTTGGCCAAGAAGAATTACGAGAAAATGATCATTGAGGGAAAACGAGAAGCCGAAACACTAGAAAAAGAACTAGAGGGGAAAATCGAAAAGCAAATGCCTCTCGCTCAAAGTTACCTTGTAACAGAGCTGCTTTAACAAATTAAAAATTTTAGAAGCTTTTGAAATTAGCCCATTAGCAAACTAGCACATTATTAACCTTCATGAAATCTGACCTCAAACGCATTCGAATCACCGGATTCCGAAAACACTATAAAATTCTTATGCAAGAACTCCACCGCAGTGGAATAGTTCAGATTGATGAAAGTCCAGAATTTGTACAAAAATCAGTAACCAAAGACGTGGATGATCATTTTGGAGTGTTTGATTTGGCACGAACTCAGTTTGCGATTGATTTCCTGTCTCCATTTGCGCCAGCTAAAAAGAAGTTAGACAATATACTTTCTGGAGGGAAATTAGTCCTTAGAGAGAAAGAGGCAAAAGAAAGACTTAAAAACTTTGGAACTCAAGCACACAAAATTATTGAAGAGTGTGAAACCCTCGAGGCGGATCTAGTAAAGAGCAAAAATGAATTGGTTCAAATTCCAATGCAATTAGAATTAGCCAAAAATCTACACCATTTCAAATCTGGGGTAAGCGAAAGCTACGAAACAGACCAGACTCAAACCTGGATTGGGAAAGTGCCAGTCACGAGCCAAAAATCGTTTTTAGAAATTATCGCTGCAGAATCTAATCTCTTAGATGTGCAAGTTTTGGGAAAAGACAAAAAATTTGTATATGTACGCATTACGGCGCTTAAAGAACTAATGGAATTTATCAGCCAGAAACTTCAAGAATATCAATTTGAAGCGCTGAGTCTGACCGATATCTTTGATGGATTTGAAGGAAATTCAATCTCAGAAATCAAATACGAACTAGAAAAGAAAGAAAAAAGACTCGTTAGCGATATAGCTTCATTTGAAGCTCAAATTAGTAAATTGGCCGAACATCACGATGATCTTAAAATTTTGTTTGAATACAATCAGTGGCGGAAAACCAAAAATGACCTACAACAAAAAATCTTCATCTCAGAGCAGACCTTTGCCTTTGAAGGATGGATCATCGCCAGTGGATTTGAAAAATGTAAAACCTGGGTAAAAAACGCTTTTGTTGGAGAAGTCATAATTGAAGCAATTGAGATTGAAGAAGGCCAAGAAATGCCAGTACTTTTGAGCAACAAACTAACCCTAAACTCATTTGAGCCAGTAACAGAAATGTACGGACTACCTCAAGCCAAAGAGTTTGATCCAACGCCCTTCTTTGCGCCCTTCTTCCTGATCTTTTTTGGGTTGTGTCTTTCTGATGTGGGATACGGATCAATTTTAGCCGGGATCGCTGCTGTGTTCTTGGTATTTGGTCAGTTCTCAAGTGCTGCAAAAGTGACGTTGCGATTACTCCTTTACTGTGGAATGGCCGCCATTGTTGGGGGAATTTTACTGGGAGGATATTTTGGAATCACTCCAGAACAAATGCCATTCCTGGTAAATCCAGAAACCGGCAAGTTCTACGGACAAATGATTAACCCAACAGAAGGATCTGGACCTATTACATTCCTCATTATTTCGCTCGCCTTGGGGGCTATTCAACTGCTGTTTGGGATGCTTATTGCTTTTGCTCAGCAGATCAAAAACAAAGACTACGATGGAGCGTTCTTTGACACGGCAGCTTGGATATTTGCGCTGTCTACCATCGGACTTTTTGGACTCTCAGAGATGATTGGATTTGATCAGACTACTGCCAAATACCTAGCGATTACTGGAGCTGTTGGGCTCGTATTGACTCAAGGACGACAGCAAAAAAACTGGCTTCTAAAACCCGTATTCGGTCTACTTGGACTCTACAACATTACTAACTACCTTTCTGACCTTTTGAGTTACTCTCGTATTATGGCTCTGGGGTTGGCTACCGGCGTCGTAGGATTTGCGATGAATCTAACCGCGGGAATCTTTGGGGAAATGATGCCAAACCCAATTTTGGGGATTGTGATAGCAACCTTTGTAGTTCTCTTTGGACATTTCCTTAATTTCTCACTTTCGCTACTTGGAGCCTTCATTCACTCAGGGCGTCTTCAATTTATTGAGTTCTTTGGGAAGTTCTACGAAGGAGGGGGAAGCAAGTTTAATCCTTTTGTACGACAATCTAAATACCTCTTCCTTAAAGGAGAATAGTATTATTGGAGCAATAAGATTCTCGGCTTAACTGAACAATATCATTGCGAGGTCTCCAAATTTACGATTTAACACGAAGTAATCTCGTTTTATTTAAGATTCCTCTATATTTATTTTTAGAAATATCGAAGCGGTGGTTTTAACTGTATGATTTTTTACTTAAATTTAATGGCTCAATAAGAGCCTGTAATTACAAAAACTTAGTCTACAAAAAAAATCCCTTTAAAGGCTTCATTTAATTATAATAAAAAAACACTTTTATATTTGACATTCAGCCCCATTTTAAAAGAATAGCGCAGAAATTTTCTAACACTAATTTTTTAACAAAACTCACAAATGGAAAATGCAATTTTGATGGCTGTTCTAGGGGCCGGACTTTCAATCGGTCTAGCCGGAGGAGGATCTTCTATTGGTATCGGTACTGCCGGGAGCAAAGGAGCCGGAGTGTTTGGTGAAAAACCAAGCCTTTTTGGTAAAATCCTTCTTATGATGCTTCTTCCTGGATCTCAAGGGATCTATGGACTTCTTATCGCTATTTTGATTCTTAACAGCGCTGGACTACTGGGTAGTGGAGCTGAAATTACAGCTTTGCAAGGCGCTAAATTCCTCGGGGCTGGAGTAGCTATGGGTATCTCTGGACTTTTCTCTGGATGGTTCCAAGGACGAGTTGCCGCTAGCGGTATCGGGGCTATGGCCAGGGATGAAAGCCTTACTGGGCGTCTGATTATTCAAGCGGTTGTGGTTGAAACATACGCGATCTTCGGACTTCTTGTAGCACTACTACTAGTGCTTCTCTAAGCAATAATTGTTGCTTAATCCTTTAATTTTATTAAATACACATGTCTTTGCAGGATATTTTGAAAAAGATCGCTCTTAGCTCTCAAGCTGAAATTGAAAAAATTGAGGCCGAAACGGCTCAACGTAAAGGGGAATTGGACAAGGCTTCAGAGGCTAAGGCTAAAGAACAAAAAGCTGAATTAGAAGCCAAAACTCAAGCCGCGCTTAAAGCCGTGGATGACAAAACCGCTTCTATGGCTAGGCGAGAAAACGCTCAGCTTTTGCTTAAAACCAAGCGGAAAATGCTTGATAAAGCTATGACTCAACTACTCCAAAGTTTAGAACAAGCTGATGACACACTTTATGAGGATATAACCAAAAAACTTATCGCTAAATTACCTTTTACAAAAGGCACTATGTATGTCCCAGAAGCACGAGTAACACTCATGAAGTCTCTGGCTAAGGGGTTTGAAGTTCAAGCCCATAAATCACTCAAAGGTGGATTTATCGCGAGTGACGCTGGAGCTGAAGTAGACAACTCTTTTGAAAATCTTGTATTCTCAGAATACGCTTCAGAGCTAGAAATGTTTCTTTCCGACCAACTAAAATTAGTGTAAAAAATGCTGAAAAACGTCGAATTTCATCGTCAATCACAAAAATGTCCTCGGACGTGTATTAATTCTATACACTTACCTGCGGGATTTTTGTGTTTCCTTGAACTTCTCGTTTTTGAACCTTTTTCTATTAGCAAACTAGCACATTAAAAAACTAGCACATTATTATGAGTGATCTTATTGGAATTTGTGGACAAGTACGAGGACTAGAACCTCGGCTTTTGGATAAAAATAGGCTCGACCGAATGGTAGGGGCAACAAATGCTGATGAAGCGTTTAAAGTTTTATCAGAACTACAATATGCTGAATACCTGGATCAAGAAACCACACTAGCTGATTTTGACCAAATCATTACACAAGGTCTTTTTGAAACCAAAGAAGTACTCAGTGCAGGCAGTAATGACCACCCAGGAATGCAGTTTTTGTGGCTTAAATTTGACATTAATAACTTAGCCCGAGCTCTTAAACAAAAACTCATTGAAGGTAAATCAAACCTTGAAAACTTTGCCGATGACAAAAGTTTCTCCTCTTTGGGAGACCTTACGGAAGCTGATATTCAGCGAATTGTATTTGAAAGAAAACCAAGTGGGCCACTTCCATTTCAGGTGTTAGAAGTCGTAATGGAGGCAGAAAATACCTGGAACAAAACCAAAGAATTTAGAGATATTGAATTTGGTTTGGACCAGGCTTATTTTAATCACCTGAATTTACTGGTTACCGAATCTGGAGATGATTTTTTAGCTGAATTCTTCGACTTTATGGTGAACCTAATTCAGGTTCGGAATGTCGCCCGCTGTGTACTGGTAATGAAAGAACCTATTCCAGAACACGGGCATTTGCCTTTCGGCCATTTCAATGCCGAAAAAGTAGCCAAGATCACCAACATCGATGATCTGGTAAAAATGGTGAAGCCAACGGAGTTTAACATCATTACGAAGCGTATTTTGGATCAAGATTCTCCAACTCAAAAAATGCTCAAAATTGAGCAAAACCTAGATGAACTTTATAACTACTTTTTGAGCAGTAGAGCCGTTGGTTCTATTGATGGCGTGGCTATACTACTCAATTATTTTGAGCAACGTTTGCAGAACGCTCGTCTGATTAAACTCGTTATGTATGGGAAAATGAATGGCCTTACTGCTGAGCAGATTTATGATTTAATTGAAAATAACTAATGACAGATCAAACTTTCCGATTCGCGGTAGTAGGAAACCTTAGCTCTGTACTAATCTACAAAGCTATCGGAGCCGAAACATATGCTGTGAGCCAAGTAGACACAGCCAAAGCTAAGGCCGAAGAACTCTTCAGAGCCGATCGTGGAGACGAAGCCAAAACAGCTCAATACGCCGTGGTTTTTGTGGAAGAAGAGTACTACAAAGAATTTCCAGATGATCTGGTTGAGAAATTTACCAAAAAACCGCTTCCAGCGGTTATTCCAGTACCATCACCAAATTCAGGAGACGATAACTTTGCCGGGAACCGACTCCGAAAAATCGTAGAACGAGCGGTTGGTTCAGATATTTTGGGTTAGGCTAGTTATTGCTATCAAAATTTTGATTGGCAGCGATTAATGCTGCTACTTTTTTTTGCACTGGCCCGTAGAGTGGATTATCTGTAGCGGCCTTGTTTTCTGGATTAGCCGTAAGAAATATCCCTAAATGATCTGGCTGGGTGTTTGGAATAGTGAATTTTTTATCCAATCCTCTTTCTGTTGAATCTTTATACCAAACTGCCACATTACGTTGATCTTTAGTATCGTGTAATCGTGGAGGGGTAATCCGAATAACCTGAGTTTCAGTATGGTACCAGAAGGCTCCCTCTGCATCTTTTTTGACATATAGAGCCTCTTTCATTACTTCCGGATTAGTAAGGCTCTGAACGGTTAAAAACGGTTGGTAGTCTGCACGAGCAAACATAATATTTTGTACCCCCACATAGGCACATTTATCCATATTTTCAAACTGTTGTACGACTTGATTTCCAATAAGAGATTGAGCGGTTTTTATAATATCGGCACTTCCGTTAGTGAAGAGTTCGTTTCGAGCTAAAACATCGAAACTTGGTTTTTTATCATCATCAAGCAGATTAGCTACTGCATTGGGGTTATTAAGGCCTAGCTCTTTCAAACGCCGATCAATGGTTCTTTCTGAGATTGCGGCTAAACGTTTAATATTTGAGCTAATATTTCCTGGTAAATTGGGGAAGGTAAAATTTTTGATTTTTTCTACTTTACCAATAGCTCCACCATCTTCTCCACTATTCAAGAACTGAGTTAATCTTTCTAAATCTTTTCTAATAGCTGTCCAAGGAGCCTCTAATCCACCACCTCCAGTACCAATGGCTCCCTCTGAAGATCCATCAGCTGTCGTAGCAGGGGTGTTCCCACTTCCGCCCATACCACCAAATACAGCAGTATTACCGAATCCTGATTCTCCTTTTCGAGTAATTTCCTTTAATAATACATCTTTTTCTTGATATTCTTTTTCACGTGCTTCAACCCACTTAGGATCTTGATCAATAAAAGCCTCTAGATTTTTTCTGTCTTCTACTAATTTTGGATAAACTTCTTGTATATAATTTATCTTTGGGTAGAGATTGATGATATTGCTCAGCAAGCTGGCTTCATATTCAGGAACATCTTTTAGAAGTACATCAATATCAATATCTCCAAAGTTACCATCTTGGTTTGGCTTTGCTCCTAATAACTTAAAAAATAGTCGAAAGTTATCTAAGAGTGTAGGGAAAATTCTTAAAGCTTCTTGAGCTCCACCTTTTTCAGTAGAAATTAGTTTTTCGCCTAAATTAGGTAACTCATTTGCAAAATTACCTAGGCTTTGTGCTACTAATTTCCCTTGGTTTAGGGCTTCAGCTCGCCAAACAAGACTGCTTTTTTCTTCAATTCCTCCAGAGATAGCAGATTTTTCTAATTCAGTTCGTTTCAAAATCATAAATTGAGCGAGCTTTCCTTGTAGTTTTGGAGGAAGCCGTCTTAAGGCACTTAGGGTCCGGTCTTTTCCTAAGAAATCAATAATGTGCCAGAATAGTTCTAAAGGACTGAGATAGATATCTCCATTTTGAATTTGGGACTGTATATCTTGTAGTTTACCTGGAACGGCTGATCCAAGAGCCGTAAGAATTTCATCATTTAGAGCGCTTGGGTTTTGGGTATTAGCGGTGAAGTCTTTGTCTGGTTCGTACTGCTCTAAGAGGTAGATTTCTACTTGCTGAAAACTGGTATCCTTAAATCCCTGCAGAGCTTTGGCACGAGTATCTAAACCTTTTAGATTCCTAAGAGTATTGTAGTGGTTTAACTGCCAGTGATTTACGGTAATGGCTGAATCTAAGAAATTTTGGCTATCTATCTTACTAGTCAAAAATTCCATATTTGGAGCTCTCAAAGCTTCAAGTACATCTAATGGATTAAAGCTTCCTCCAAAAATATCCTTTGGCTCAATACCATTAATAGTAAAATTTGAATCGGAAGGATTTTTACTGAATTCATCTGGTTTATTGATAATGAGTTGGATTACCCTTCGACCGGCATCAAGTTCTTTCGTATTAGCACTTCCTTCAGGTTGCCTAGGAATCAAAAATTGATCTATAGCTTGTTGAATTCCAAAGACAGATTCCTCTTTTGACTGTTTTAGGCTGCGTATATTTGACCTGATTTCATCATATCCTTCTTTGTATCTAGACTTGGCCCAGGCAACTCTTTTCCGGTAAAGAAGGTTTTGAGCAAAACCTTTACGCAGAGCTCTTTTCCACCATACAGCTCCAGTTTCTTCATCTCTTTCACCAGTCAGAATATTATATCCAGATTTCGCGTAAAATTCAGCAGCACGAGCTTCATTAATTTGATTGATTGTCTCAAAGGCTTCATCATTTACCGATTCTAAAATCTGTAGGCTTGTAAGAGACATGTTATCTAGGTTTCCTCGACTACTCTTAATTCCCTTAAGAGACTCTTCAATTTGGTTGCTTTTGACCAAAGATTTAGCCATTTTAATACTGAGAAGAGGGGAGTCCCCCAATAAATCTGCAGGATCTCCAAGAGACTTAAAGCCTTCTTTTAGTTGTGTTGTGATCACGCTGGCCGGAGTAAATCCCGCAGGAGCCGCAAAGAATGGATTCAGAAGATAAAGGTTAGTATAGCCTTTAAATTCTGGTGGTACAAAAATTCTGGACAAAAAGCTCCCCCCAAGATTAGCATTAATGGCTCCTTCAGACCCTTGAGTTACGATTTCGCTAACTCGGTTATTAAAGTTTTTAACTGTATCTGGAGCATTGATTCCTGTACCGGCTTCTTGATTTGTTTGTAGTACTGGTGTGTCGTTATCGTTAGCCGCTCTAAGATCTAAACTTCCCAGCAATCTATTTCCTCCATTGGCTTCACTATCTTCCTGAGGCATAGCGCTATAGTTCACCCTCCGCTGATTTGCGGTTGATGTAGCGTTAAATTTTTGGAGGAATTTCATGCGATGTTTATAAAACTTTTTCTAGAAAAGTCAATTACTAAACTAGTGAAGCTTTTATTCGCGCAATTTCATCAGCTTCTTGCTTGTTTTCTGCATTTTCTTCTACTTTTGATTCGGCTAGTTCTGCGGTATTTACTTGGTCTTTAAAGTCTTGAACGAGGCTATTAAACCAACTAGTAATATTTTCTACAATACGCCCAGTAATAGAACCTTGTGGTGATTTTTGTACAGTCATTGCAGCATCAAAGAGGTCAGTTTTTTCCTTCAGTACAGCGGCTATTTTAGCATCACGAGCCTCAAGCTTTGAAAGGGTTTCATCCAAAAATTGAGCGGCCTTTTCATCAATGCCTCCGACTTCTTTAACATGAGCAAAAAAGTCTCGACGTACTTGTAGAGGGATGGTGTCTTGAGATGAGAACCATCGGAGAAATTGTTCGAGTTCGGCAGTATTTTGTGTCATTAGGCAGCGACTATAGAAATAGGAGATCCCACAAAGTTGTATTTATTTCCTGGGTCATAGTGCTCAGGAACTCCTTCTGTTAGAATATTATTGGTTGGAGCATCCATACCAATAACTTCTATTCTTTCATTACGCTGTTGGATGAAGATAAGCTCTCTTCCAGTAGGAGAACTTAAGATCACTCCAGTATCTGTTTTCTCAATGATAACAAGGTCATTAATTGATCTAAAATTAGTTCGATTGATCATATCATCAGAAGTAGGAGGGTTTCCGTGTTGAAATTCTTGAAATTCAATGTCGATACTACTTCCAATTACTTTTTGTTTAAGAATTTTAAGTTGTTTATCTCTATTGGCTTCCATAGCTTCTTCAATATGTTTGTTATCGACTATATTTGATTGATCTTTGAGATAATGTAAAAATTTAGCAGAGCCACCTCGTGCTGGAGGAGCTGCATGTTTTGCCACATTATCACTTACTTGTTTAGTGTCTAACTCTAGGTTTTTTAGATCTTTGGCTTTTACTCGGTCTACTTCTAGTTTCCCTTTAGTTAAAACTTCCGCAGTTCTTAATTGGCTCATAGCTTCTTCAAATTCTTTGATTCTTGCTTCTGCTCTTTCGATAGCTTTCCCATTAGTTAGATGAGATGTAAGGGCTCCTCCACCAGCTGCCGCAGCAGGTGTAGACCAGGTTTCAGCAGGAGGATCTTCTGGCACAAGATAATCAGTCCCATCTACTTTAATGGTAGTCCTACCTGTAGGAAGTGGTGTTGGAGCTTCAAAATGTGTATAAACTTTTTTTAGCTTATCTAAATCACCTTTATCTTTTTTATAGTCTTGGAGAGAGCTTTCCCAACTTTCTTGTAGCTCTTCAATTTTCTCAACAAAACTGTCAATTTTGTTAAGGTATGCTTCAAGTAAAGTTTTTTCTTCTTGTGGTAGGTCATTGACTATACCTTCAACTTTTCTTTTAAATACTTCATGTTCAGAGACAAAGGAACCTATTTCATCTAGTACGGTTTGATTTACATGTGATAGATTAATCACATCTTTTAATCCTCGACTTTTCCCTCGGGCTCCAAGACCGTTGTTGACGAGTTTTTTAGCTTTTTCGAAGTGTTTTTTAACTTCATCTTTTTCAAATTTTTTAAATTCAGGAGAGAAAGCTACTTCTTTTTTGCCTAGAGATGTTTCCTCTTCAAGGTGAGCAATATAGCTCAAAAACTTTATTTTCAAACCTTTTGGCATAGAGCTTTTAATTAACGTAGTTCCAGCTGAAGTTTGTAAGAACCGCGCATAAGCTACAAATTCTTGATAAGGATTCAGCTGATCCTTGTTTGGAAAGTGCTGAAAGAGTGTTTCTCTATTAACTATTCCCTGACTATCTACAAAAGGTTTTAGTTCTTTGAGTAAACCTGGGAGATCATTTTCTGGTGTTATTTCCTCACCAGGAACCTCTAACTTAGTCTTTATTGTATCAATCCTAAGGCCACTTTGGGTGGCATCAAATCCATCTCGTCTGTCACGAGCCAGGGTTCTAATATCTAAATTTTCATCCAAAGCTGTAGTTTCTAGAACTTTGTTTAAGTCTGTCTCATCCCAACCAAGTAGTTTATACATTTCTAATCTTTTTTCTTTTTCTAGCCCGCCAAAAAGAGATTTAGCAATATTGGTTGTAGCCGGATCGGTCATAATGTCATGTGTCAATGCTGGATCAAGCTCTTTTTCAACTCCTTCAATAATTTTTTTCTTTTGTTCGAAACTGAGGGTATCATTAAATTCTTGCTTAATTTGGCTCATTCTTTCGTTTTGGGCAGTTTCAACATCACTTTTCTTAGCGGCAATTTTTTCTTCTAGTTCAGAAAATACTTCATCGACAAAGCTAGCTCGGGTTTCAAAGTAAAATTTTTGTGAAGTGTTTGGGACACGATTACCTCCAAAGTTTTTCCAGAATCGGAAGAATTTCTTATTTTCTTCACTTTTGGTTCCGAGCTTAGTTTCGTATTCTCGTTGGTAGTTTTTTCGGAGGGTTTGAAGGGTGATAAGTGATCGGTTTACATTATCAATGGTGAGCACAGCTTCGTTTGAATTATCCTCAATATCACGAATCAGTCTTTGGTATTCAGCATTGTAGAAAACCCCATGAGAGCGTCGCCCTCGTAGTACATCAAAAATATCTTCTCTAGTTCTTTGCCTTAGGGTATCTATGTGCTTGTTCCAAGGCATTCGACCATTTTCAATATAGTCAGTCACCTCTAAGCCACGAATAGTACGGCTGTTGAAAGTAGTTAGGGCATCAATAGCTACTTCTTTGGCTTCGATTACTCGTGTTTTTTCTTCTTTTTCAGTACTTTTAGCCTTTAAAGCCTCAACTAAATCATCATTAACTTCAGTGATGCGACCACTTGTATCTCTGTATACAAGAGGCTTAAATTGATTTAGTTGGTTCCTGAATTGTGGAAATAACTTCATTTTTGCGCAAAAATCCCATTATTTTACCACAAAAAGGCTCAAAAAACAAGGGTGCCACACCTTTTTTAAACTTATATTTATCGAACTTTTTGCTGCACTTTTTTGGTATAGTCTTTCATATCTCCTAAGACTTGCTTCATAACTTTGTCAGCGACCTCTTCCATACTAGTTCCAACTTGAGTTTTTTCAGCTCCAAAAGTCTGTGCCAAAGCACTAAAAGCTCTTTTTGCAAACATTTTCAATAATCTAATTTCTTCGCCATCGCCTTCTATGCTGTCGGAGGTATCAATGGCTACCGCTGAGTGTACTCCGGTTCCAATGATACCAGTTTCAATAATTTTTTTCATTTCTCGGAATCTTCCGGCACTATCAGCTCCGTCTCCAATGAGGTAAAAGGCTGGTCGATAATTTGGGAATTTCTTTTTTTCTGCTTCTAAGTCTCTACTCGCTTTTTGAGTTGCTTCTACCATATAAGTACCTCCATTAGGTTTAACCTCTTTGATGATTCTTTTTTTAATGGTGCTTGGTTGACCGGTACTAAATTTTGATTTCTTTCTCCGGCCATCCATTGAGTAATCATCATCAAAACTTTTGATATCAGTTATTCCTTCAGCAAATAAAAAGGCCGCAAATCGAGTGTAACCAAGTTCTTTTTCAATTTTATCAAATAGCTCACAGAAGAAGAGAAGCATTTTCTTGGATTCCCTTTTATTTGGCGCCATAGAACCACTATCATCCAAGGCTACTACTGCCATGAATTTTGGCTTTGGTTCTTCTTCTTTAAGCACTCGAGGTTGGAATACTTTACCAGTCATTCGGCTGGCAGGGCGCATTAAGGCGGACCTATCTAATTTACTTCCTTTCTGACGGTTCATATTTTCATCTATGACAAATACTCTTTTCTTTGGCAGTGCGCGAATGAATTTTTTGTACCACTTATCTACTAAAGGCAGAACTTCTTTTCTGAGTTCTAGATATTCTGCATAATCATGGTCTGCAATTTCTAGCTCTTGTTCAAGTCTTGCTAATTGATCAATGCCTTCTGTATTATCGAGTTTTTCATCCCACCTTTCTCTTTCGTGTTCCTCCATAAATCCATCTCCTTCAATTTGATCCAATTTTTGAGAAAAAATGTCCTTAAGGCGATCTACTTGTTCTTCACTGAGGTTTTCAAGCTCTTCTTTATAAGACTCAACTTTTTCATCTTGTGCAATTTCGTCCATAATATCTTTAATCTCTTGGGCACTTTGGGCTTTTCGTATTTCTTCGGAGTATTTTTTAGCCTGTTCAAAAGATTCTTTTTCGGCTTCGGCTTGAGCATCTTCACCCTCATCAATTTCCTGCATTTCATCTAAATCTTCATCTGGAGTAATCTCATCAGATATGTCTTCTTTCTCAGTGTTATCTTGGTCTTGATTGTCACCTTCTGGTTTTTCTTCGGTTTGGGTTGGGGTCGGATCAATGGTCTGCCACATAGCCCCATCCCAAATCTCTACCCAGGCATGACCATCACTATCGGTGATTTGTGATTTTCCGTCTTTGGTCTTGCTTACGGCAAATCCTCCAATAGACCTGCTAGGGATACTGAGTTTACGGCAGAAATCTATAAACAGGGTTGCAGCTGAGTGACATTCAATAGCCTCTTCGGCTTCGATATTAGGTAGATAATTTTCTGAAGTAGAAGTGCTATGCAGTCGACTCTGAGTATTAGCCGCATCTGAAAGGTCTTGTCCGTCTCCTGGATATTTATATTTTTTTTGTATGTAACTAGCCAAGGCCTGAACTTTGGCCGTATTATTCAGGCTACTACTTTTAAGTTTTTTTAAGAGGTTTTCGGTATCTGAACTATAAGTTCCATTGTAGAGAATATCCGTATCAGCCGTTTCAGGATTGTCTTGAGGCTTGCTTCCTGTATGCACAAACTCTACCGAAAAATCACCAGCACCTTTTGCTTTTAGGAAGAAGGCTCCTTTTTCATCTTTAAATATTTCACAATTGTTACCTGAAAATTGAAGAGTAGAGGCATCTACCTCATGCCCAGGAGGGAGGGGGAGAGCATCAAATTTTTCGCCTCCAGTGAGTTTAGCGTACATTCGGTACCTTTTGCTTCCGTTAGGACTTTCGTTATAAGGAGTTTTATTAGTTTTTGCATGCCAGTTTTTCCCAGACTTGTCATAATGACTGAATCGCTTTTTCACAAATTTACCAGTAGGGGCTTTACTGCCATCTACAGGTTCAATTTCATACCGGATCACAATATTAGGTTCGCCTTCTTTATTGGAAGGTTCTTCACTCATTGGTGGGGGCGTATAGTTTTCCTCATCTTCCGGGGCTGCAGCCATTTCTTCACGAGCTTTTTGAATTTCACCTGGATCATCCTGCTCCTCTTCAGGTGTATCCTCGGAATCATCCGGAGTATCTTCAGCATCATCTTCTGAATCATCAGGTTGATCTTGTGGTGAATCTGGAGGTTCTTCTTGACCTTCAGAGTCTTCAGGAGGAGTAGGTGGTTGTGGTTGAGGTGGGGTGGGAGGAGTAGATCCTTGGTTTACGTCTTTTAGTACGTTTTTAACATTGTGTTTGGTTCCTCCAGTCCATTTATCATACCATTTTCCGGCTCCTACAGCGTGGGCAATCTTTTTTAAAATACCATCTTTGGTTTCGGTGACTTCTGGCGCAATAACTTCATTTCGTTCAATCGCCCCAACTAGGCTTTGATAGTCTTGGGTTTTTAGTTCATGTCTAATTTTGGATACTCTTTTCCTGATTTTTTCTGTATCACCAATTTGGTCTTTAGGAAAGTGAATTTTATTAGGTCTAGGTGCATCATCTGGTAGAGCCTCTCCATTAAGAATACGTTTTTTGGTTTCTTCATCAAAACCTGGAGAGATACCCCATTTTTCACCTGCTACTACTTTAATATCAGGGTCAGACAAGATCTCAGCTAATCGGTAAGCTTCTTGATCTTGTTTAAGCTGAGATGAGGCGGCTTCCGGATTCATATTAATTAAATGTTATCAGCCGCCCGTGCAATTTCACCAGCAAGTTTTTCTCTAACACTGGCTTCATCATAGTGACTTAAATACTCTTCTTTAAGAAGGTCTAAAGCGACACTTCTAGGATCCGTAGCACTAGCCTCTACAAAATTACTGAGTCGATAAGCACATCGAGTTATGTCTCGAAGAGTAATAGGGTAGACAATATCTAAAATGTCAGTATTAGATTCAAAACCAGTGGGTTTATCGTTTACATATTGTTGTGCAAAATTGTATCTAATAACATCAGCCATTTTTACGAGCTCTAGAATTACTTGCATATCAAATTGCTGTTTTTCATCAGCATCTATAGCTCCTGGAACTTGAGATCTATTTACATATTTATCCCACACCTTAACAAATTCGTTTTCTGATAAATCTGGATTATAAGTAAGATGTTGGAGTGAGTTAGTAGAACGAGCAATTTTTAAAGCTTCTGATGAAGCAAATTTTCTATCAAAAGGGGATTCTCCTAGTTCTTGTTTCCCATCTCTTCTGAGATGGTTATATTCAATTTCTATTTCTTGCATCCGACTTTTGGTTGCAGCTTGAGGGTCAAAGGTTCCTTCATATCCAGGATTCATAGAACCTGCAATAACTACGCTCGGTTCCGTTTTAATAACTTTACCTCCACTAGTTTTTAGAGTCATTTGACGTTTACCATCCAAAAGAGAGTGTAAGAAAATTTGAGCTGACTCTGGCATCGCATTGAACTCATTAAAGTAGACTATCGCTCCTGGAGTTTGGATTCCTTCTACAATACTAGAAGGTACTTTTACAGTGTTTCCATCTTCTAGAAGGATTTCCTCACCCAAGTCAGCTTCAGTGGTCCATTTACTACAATCAAATGAAAAATAAGACCGGTTAGTATGATGAGCAAAAACTTGAAGTAAAACATCTTTACCAGTTCCAGTATGCCCCTTAAGCATAAGCATTCCTTCTTGCCTATCAGCCTGCATTTGGAATCTTTCAGCAATATCCTCAAGGTAACCTTGTTCTTCTTCACCAATAACCCAGCTTGGGTTTAGTTTTGGTACACCATTAATATATACCGGTTCAGAACTATTAATTTCATTTAATTTCCTTTCGGCTTGTCTGAGATGAGGAATAAAATTTTGGGCACAGAATTCTGCGTATTGTTTGTAAAGAGTGGTGTATTGCTGTTTCCATTCTGGATTTTTTAGCTCTCCTTCTGGATGTTCCTCTGAAGGTTCGGTTCGTTCATTTTTTTCAGCGTATTTAGCTTTTAATCTGGTACGTAGGTCATCATGTTCTTTTTTTACATTGCCTCCGTTCATCCATTCATTAAGTAAACGAGAAATGTGTTTATATTGCTTTCGAGGAAGGTATCCTGGGGTAATTTCTTCACCTTTAGAATCAGCCCCAAGACGAAATTCTTGTTCTATACCTGTATCACCCCAGAGACGCTCTTGGGTTAGTTCACCTTTTTCATTGGTTATGGTGATACCAATATCTCCCATAGCGGTTTTAGGATTATCGGTAAGAGTGGCTTGATTCATAATAAAGTCTAGCCGCGCGCTTTTTCGTCCACCTTTCTGAACTCGTTTCATAATTGGGGCATTGATATGTCCAAAGGTATATACATTTTCTCCTCGGTCATTAGTTTTAGCATTTTGGCGTGCTATGATTTGGTTAATGACTTCGTAAGATTTTCGAGAAATATCACTTTCTAATGCTTGAGCTTGAGGTACATTTTCAGACCGAATATCTTCAATTCCAGCTGTGATATTTTCAAAAGCTGGATCATTGGCAATAAATTCAGTTACCTCTTCTTTGGTAACCAGTCCAGATTCATTACTGAGAGTTTCAAAGTAATTATTAATATCGAGTTTAACATTTTCTACTTTTCTCATAAGAGCACTTTCGGCTTCAGCACGAGCTTCTCCTCGTGCATCTTTAAAGCTACTTATTTTTTCTGCACAGATTCTGTGAATAGTTTCTTGAGATTGAAGAATGGCTAAACGAGCTTGTTCACCATCTTGTGAAGTTTGTTTGTAGTGTTCTTCCATACTTCTTAGATGGGCTATTCTTTCATTTCTATGCCAAACCATGTAGGCTTCATAAGTTTTTTTATTATCTATTTCACTTTCTACTTGTTCCACGATAGCCGCAAGGTCAGTTTCTAGACCGGATAGATGAGTTGTATAAAGGCTTTCTCTGTGAGATCGAGCGTTACTTAGAACTGCTTCAACATCCCTTTTAATGGTGCTTCCTTCTGCTAAAACTGGGTTAAAGTTTTGAAGAATTCGTAGACTCGGAGTTAGCTCATCCATTTGACTTGGACGTGAAGCTGCTTTGATTTTTGGCCCAACCTCGTTTACTAAAGCCTGGGCTCGATCTGTTTTTTTAGTTTCAATTTCATCGAAGATTGGTTTAAGGATGTAGTTTACATGAACTTCAGTAACGCCTCCGTCTTCTAGAGCTTGTTTTAATTCCGCTATAGATTTTTCAATGCCTCCAAAATCTTCGATAGTTTTGGCTTCATCTATTTGGGCACCAAGTCCATCTCTAATTTCTTTTGTTTTTTCATCTAATACTGGTTTTTCAGCATCGGTTACTTCATTTGGAGTTTCTTCACTTCCAGAAACAATAGAAGCAATATCAATACTGCTAGTTAATCGAATAGTCCGAATAGCATGTGAGAGCTCAGAAAGGTTTGATTCACAGGTTTTAAGGTTTCCTTGGTCATCAATGATTTGTACTTGAGTTTCGGTAGTAGTGAAATCCTGAATCCCATCATATTGGAATAAAATTTCACCATCATGTAGACCGATGAAGTAGATTTTTCCTTCTTCAGTAAGAATATTGATTATTTCTCCTCCTGGTACTTCTTTAATTTTTTTTACTTTTGAGTTTCGGATTTCCTCAGGAAGTCGAATTGCATTCTTACTAGCTTCGTCTTCGTGGTTGAAAGTTACATGATAAAGATATTCTGGTTTTTCTTTGTCACAATAACTTAGACCGTCTCGAGATTTAGTTACGGCAGGATTCTGAATATTATCACTCAAAAACTCGTTCCCTCCATTATTGAGACTAACTACTTTTACTCCATTTCTATTAACGAGTGCTAGAAGCCTTCCATCTAAAGCTACAACATCATGGTTTTGTAAATCTAGACCATCTATTTGTCCATATATACTTTTGAGATCTTCATCTTGTTCATAGTTAAAAATAGTGAAACGTTTCCAATTATGTGGTGGCTCTGTTTGACCTTGCTCGTTGGTAGTTTTGAATATGATTTTTTCCCCTTTAGAATCATAAAAAATGATGAATTTACCATCATCCAAAATGGCTGGCGTTCTGACTGGAACAAACTGACTTTGGACTAGCTGGCTGACTGCGATTTCACCAGAATTATTAGTTTGTATATTAATCAATTGTTTAAGTCTAGCGGCTTTTGTAGGATCGATTCCCTCTAGTTGATCTACACCACAGAGATTTCCATAAGTACTATCAATAATGCTTATTGTGTCGGCGTCTTCTTTTTCTTCAGGTAATGTAAGACCTTCTTTTTCGAGCCATTGGTTTATGGTGTATTCGAGCTTTAGCTCATTTTCTGTAAAACTAGTATCCTCTATACCTTGATGATCTAGCACTCTTACAGTGCTGCCATCGATATAAAAAGAACAGTTTTTCCAAGAAAGTAGTTCACTACCTTCGGGGATTTGTTTTGCATTGAAGTCTTCAACGCGTTTGAAACTTGGGGAAGGCAGCCCTAAGTTTTTGTCCGCAGCCGTTTCATGTGATTTTGCCATTTTTTAATATAAACGAGCAATTAAGGGGTAATACTAAAAGTAACTTCACCTGATGGGTGAACTTTTGCCGCTACCTCAGGAATTCCATTGGCAGGATCGGCTTTTTGTATTCGATAAAAATTTCCATTTGCTAGAATCTGTGATCCAGCAAAAAATCCAGCATCTCCTGGTTTTGAAGGGAAAGAAAACTCTCCAAGACCAGTTTTTTCAAAAAGTAATTTAATTTTCTTACCTAAAGCTCCAGTAACCGTAATAGAATTATTTGGAGCATTTGTAAGTTCCTGAACTCTTAGACTTTTGGTTTGTTTTGTGAAGTAAGTTGCATTCTCTAATGTAATAGCGTCAGGATTAAGTATTTCTAGTTTTTCAGTTTTTGGTTTTGTTACTGGTTCTTTTGGGAGCTTAGTAATTTGGAAAAAACTTAAACTTCCATCAGCATTCTCAACTTTTTCAATACGAATTCTTGAACCATCAATTTTACTAGTAAGTATGTTACCTTCTAGGATGGCGTTAGCTTCAATCAACTCCATTTTTCCTTTTCTGGTAATGAAAAGTACATTTCCTGAACCGTCTTGGAAATTTAGATCTTTAGCCTCTCTTACCAGTTCAGTTATTTCATGAGTGTTGTTGTCTTTAAGTTTATCTGTGTTTATGTTTTTACCTTCTTTGGCTGATCCTAGACCGGCTTCAGCGGCCTTTCTAGATTGAACTTTTCGTCCAACGGTATAGACTTCGTAGAAAGTACTACCGTCTTTATTCACAATTTTGCTATGAGCATCTTTAATTCCGGCCTCTTGTAATTGTCTTACGACGGTATTGGCTTCTTCTAGAGTTCGATGTTGAGAGACTGGATCACCTTTTTCTCCTTGTTTTTCAAGTTTTTTAATGAGTTCATTTCTCTGTGCTTCCAACTTTCGTTGTCTTGTCTCATGTTTGTTTTTTCTAAACCTCTTTGGAGTTTTTTCACTATGCTGTTGTATTTGATCATTCAGATTTTGAAGCTCATTTACTGTCGTATTCTTTTTTGGTAGTGAAGTGAGGTGGACTTCGTAGATTGGTTTTTCTCCGCTAGTGACTTCTTTGATTTTTCCTGTAGCGCCAGTTTCTTGGATTTCTTTGAGTACCGCTTCTGCTTCGGTTCGGTTTTCATGCTTAGAAACTGACTCATTCTTATTGGCAGCTTCTTGCATTTGCTTAAGCAGTTGTGATCTTTCACCTTCTAATCTTCGGAGCTCTCGCCCTCGCCACAAAGCCTTAGCTTTACCTCCTTTTATTAAGGTTGGTTCTGGCATGGCTCTAAGTTCAGCAATACTGGCATTAACATCTTTTAATGCATCTGGGGCTGATTTTGGTTCCGCTTTAAGTAATTCTTGTCGGTATTGTCGTCGAAGTTCTCGATATTTTTGATTAATAGCGGCTATATCTTCTCTTCCTTTTAATACGGCTTCTTGGGCTATATCTCTGGCATCTTGAAGTTCTTTGATATGATCCGCGTTGTCCTCTTTCTTAGCTTTAGCCTCAACCAGTTGTTGTTCTTTTTGTCTGAGAGTTTTTTCAGCTTCGCTAAGTCTTTGACGGGCTTCAAGTTCTTTGACTCTGTTTTGACGCATAGATCCGTGATACTTCGCTTCGGCGGCTCTTCCTTGAGCCGATTCTGTTTTTCGAATAGAGCCCCAAAGTCTTTTAACAGGGGCAGGAATCCAATTTTGTCTTTTTGGTTTGACCCCCAATGAAGGAGGCCTGCTAACAGTTATAGTAGGGCTATGAGCTGCGATAACTTCAGGTTTAGTTTGAGGTTTTCCATTGGCGCCTATTTCGGTAAATTCGAACGTTACATTATCACCTTTTTTTTGAGTAATTTTTCCCCTTCTTAATTTTCCATCTTTTTTTATAATGACGGGTTCTCCAGCGATGAATGGTTCCCCATTTATGTTTACAATGTCATGGGTCAATTGTGTATCAATTTCGTTGATCTGTTTCTTGGTGGCCTTGATTTTTGCTTCTATGGCTTTTTGTGTTTTATCATGAGCTTCTTTTTTAATTTTTTTATTTGTAAGGTCGTTTTGTAGCGCTCGACTTTGAGCCTCTAGAGTTTCTAGGTCTCTTTGTCTAGCTTCTTTTTGTTTTTTGAGGTTAAACTTATAGGCTTCAACGGGGTCTTTTGGTGTTCTGGCAAAGAAATCTTTGGCTCTTTCTTTCATTTGTTTTCGCGCCTTTGGGGCTAAGCTGGCTACTTTTTTGGGTTCAGCACCCCGGCCTAATTGTGGAAGTAAGAAAAACAGCATCCACTCTTTGGCAAATTGTTCACCGCTCATTTCATGTCCAATGTGTCCATTGGTGGCGCTGTGCGCAGTGGTAGCTGTAATGGCCATGAGTCCACTATCAAATCCAGTTCGGAGGGTTCTTTGAGCTAGGTAATTTCCAAAACCGCTTCGGGTTCTTTTTCCAGTATTTCGTACAGCCCAGTTTGGAAGAGTTTCTCCAAGGGTTCGTACTTCCTGGATGCCTAATTTTTGCATTCCTTTTCCATAAACAAAATTTCCTCCTCGGAATACGTTGAACATAAGGGCACTCATAAGGTTTCCGTTGAGAGAAGTATCCATTTGTCCTTCAACGATCATGTTTTGGGCTTGGTTAAACATTAACCCCTCGAAAGAAGCAGCTCCAATTCCAGCAGCTAGTCTGGCGCCTCGGATACTATTGGCTTTAGCGCCAACATTAGCTACTGCGTCAGCTCCAGCCATGGCTGCGGCTGCCCATGAAAGTCCTTTTGCAGCGGCCCATCTAGCTCCTGCGGCTAGGCCTCCAGAGACCAATATAAGTGGAATATTGATGGCAATTTCTTTCCAAATCCAATCTTTGGTAGTTTCGGTCATATCCCATCCTTTCTCTAGTCCATGAATATCTTGATAATCGGTTAAAGCTTCCGCGACTAGACCATCAACTCCAAGGTCACTAGCGGTTTTTTCGTTAATAGCAAAGTGAAGCTTGGCTCGATCAATCATTTGATCACGCGTATAGGTGCGGTCTACTTTAGAAAGCATTTCAAGTACTTTGTAGGCCACATTTTTTACTTCAGTCACGTCGCTTGGGTTGCTGGCTTTGAATTTTGTCTCAGTATTATTTTTGGGGTCTCTGATAGTGAGTTCCTCCCCACTAGCCAGTTGACCTCTTATGCGTTCAGCAGTTCCATCATCTTCAAATTTATTAATAATTTCACTTACACTTGGTAGATCATCATCAATGTCTTCAATTTCGTCTCGAACATCGTTATCACTTACTTTTGATTTAGCTTCTAAGATTTTAGGGTGACCAGCAAAGAGTGATCCATACATCTCTGCTGCGGCATCGTACAAACTTTCATCATGGAAAAGTCTTTTAGCAAGAGCTAATTGAGCTTTTTTGAATTTTGCCACATCTTTAAGAGAAACAGCCCCAGCGGGTTTATGAATACCAGCATCAACTACATCAGAAGACTGCCAAAACTTTAAATAAGTTTTATGGAATTGGTCTAGGGTAGTACTAAGCGCTGGCTTATTCGATTTTAGCTTCACAATAGCACTTTCTAGGTCAGTAGCTGCGCCAGAGATAATAAGTCCTTGCAGAGTGTTTGTAAGTTCAGTGTATTTTTGTGCATCTCGTATAATGGCATTATCTGCCTGAGAGGTGGCACTGCTTTCAAACGCATTTTGAATGGCCCATTCACCTTGTCTGTCTAAAGCGAGTGAGTTTATATAACTTCTATAGAGTGTTAGTCCGGTAACATCCTGAGTTTTAGCTACCAGGGTGTTTTCCATGGCCTCAATTGACCCCAGTATTTTTTCAACTTGGGTTCCAACTTCTGCATCACTTTTTAGACTTTCTAAAAGATCTTTAGCTTTTTTAGTGTTTTCTTCCTTATTAGTTGTAAGTAACCATTGAGCTTCAAAAATTGTTCTTTGGTTGGCTGAGAATTTTGGATTTTTAGAAAGTTTTTCAAATAGCTCTGAAGTTTCTTTTGGAGTGGTTGGAAGAGTTTCGCCTGTAGCGATATAAAATTCCATTTTAGCCACTATTTCCTCGCGTTCCTCTGGTTTATGCTGATTAAGCCAGGTGAATACATCTTTGTATTCTACAAAGGCGGAATGAGCGGTGTTAAACTTTTTAAAATCTCCCGCTACATCTGGAGGCAAAGAGGTCAGAGGGATGGTTAGATCTAGAATCTGAGATTCAACCTCCGTAGTAGCAATATTGGTTCCAGTATTTACTGGAGGTTTAGGACATTGGTCACTTTCTATGGCACTGATAACCGCACCAGTATTTATGTTTATGGTTACGAGTTTTCCATCTATACATTCTGTTTTAGTTTTTACTTCAGGGTGTGGTCTTTCAGACTCTAGAGGTTGATCATCTCTTGGTGGGGGTTCTTGTTGTTGAGTGTCGATTCTGATTTTCCCATCTAGGTACTCTCCAGAAGCAATAGCTTCATGATTGTCGAGCCTTACATTCTGTCGTTTTTTCTTTCTTCTCCCTTGGCTGTCGGTGTAGTAAGTTATTTTTTGAGCTTTTCCAGAGTACTGGATTTTGAACCAATAATGATCAGCTCCACCACTATTTCCACTAGTATCATGAGTTTTATCTTCAAGCCCTAAAATTTTCACTTTAGCGCCCTTTGGCACCACGAAATCTTCCTCATGATCACCGGCATGAGTTCTGAGTCTTAGTCCAGTGTGAAGTGTAATAATTCTTGAATGAGTATTTTCAATGATGACTTGCTTTTTGAGTTCATCCAGATTTAGACCTGTTCTCATTGAGAGTATTTCAAGTTGATCAGATAAGCTCCCCTCTACATGCGCATCAGTGCCTCTCTCCACATTGTTGGGGGAGGGCTTTTTCCAGACGAATTTAGTTGCCTGAGGGTCTTGGGTAAAAGTAAATACTAGTTTCATTGCGCGCGAAAATATCAGGTGATTTTACCACATTTTTGACTAAAAATCCAGTGTTTTGAGTCTTTTGCTAAAAAATTCGGATAAAAGCTTTGACATACGCACTAAAATCTCGAGAATCCGCGAGAATTTTAATCCACAATTTTATTTTTTTTGAATCATGAGTGACAAAAAGCCAGTTATCGTCAAAGTTTCAGGGCCATTAGTTGTGGCCGATAACATGTCTCACGCAAAGATGTACGAGGTAGTACGGGTGGGGGACGAAGGACTCGTAGGAGAGGTAATCCGACTTGAAGGAAATGAAGCCTATGTTCAAGTCTATGAAGAAACAGCCGGAGTCGGCCCAGGAGAGCCTGTAGAAACAACAGGAAAAACTCTTTCTGTAGAGTTGGGGCCAGGGCTTTTGGAGTCTATTTATGATGGAATTCAACGACCTCTCGGAGTATTAGAAGAAAAATCAGGCTATTTCCTAGCTCGCGGGATTGACGCTGATGGTCTAGATCAAAATAAAAAATGGGATTTTGTGGCTACGGTCTCTACCGGGAACACGGTTGAAGCTGGAGACACTATCGGAACGGTTCAAGAAACGACACTGATTCTGCATAAAGTGATGGTTCCAGCTGAAGTAAAAGGCAAAGCTAAAGTAAAATCTATTGAGTCTGGTCACTTTAAAGTGAGTGATACGGTAGCCGTAGTAGAAGATGAAGAGGGGAAAGAACATAACGTAGCCATGCGTCAGTACTGGCCAATTCGAAACAGCCGAAAAATTAATCGAAAATTAATTCCATCCGAACCACTGCGTTCTGGATGTAGATCAATTGATACATTCTTTCCGTTGGTGAAAGGAGGTGCCGGATGTATCCCTGGGCCATTTGGTTCTGGGAAAACCGTAACGCAACAATCTCTGGCTAAATACTGTGATGCACAAGTAATTATATACATCGGTTGTGGAGAGCGAGGGAATGAGATGACAGAAGTACTAAATGAGTTCCCCCATCTGATCGATCCAAATAGTGGAGAGCCACTCATGAAACGAACGGTGATGATTGCCAATACGTCGAACATGCCAGTAGCGGCTCGTGAGGCGAGTGTGTACACCGGCATTACTATTGCTGAATATTATCGAGACATGGGATACAACGTAGCCCTCATGGCTGATTCTACTTCACGATGGGCAGAAGCCATGCGTGAGATGTCAGGACGTCTTGAAGAGATGCCTGGGGAAGAAGGATATCCAGCTTACCTAGGGTCTAAAACGGCTGAGTTCTATGAACGAGCTGGAGCGGTTGAATGTCTTGGATCTGAAGGCCGAACAGGTAGCCTTACCGTAATTGGAGCCGTATCGCCTCCAGGAGGAGATCTTTCTGAACCTGTATCACAAAATACACTTCGAGTGACTAAAACTTACTGGGGACTGGATTCTAAGTTGTCATACCAGCGTCACTTCCCAGCCATCAATTGGCTTAAATCATACTCTCTGTACACCCCAAATATTGAGAAGTACATGAAAGAAGAAGTAGCTCAAGATTACTGGGAGATTCGAGAAACAGGTATGAACCTCCTGCAAGAAGAATCTAAACTACAAGAAATTGTACGTCTAGTTGGGCCAGACGCGCTTTCTGTGCGAGAAAAATTAGTATTACTTACAGCCAAATCTATTCGTGAGGATTTCCTCTACCAAGATAGTTTTGATGCAGAAGATGCCTACACTATTCCTCAAAAGCAATACCAAATGCTTAAGACTATTGTAACGTTATACCACGAAGGAATGAAGCTCGTTGATAGAGAAGAATTTGATTTCAGCAAAGTAGAAGAATCACCAGTAATTCAAGAAATTGCCAACGTGAAAAATCTTTCAAAAGAGGAAACAGAAGATTATGAAAAAGTGCGACAAAACATTACTAAAGAAATTGGAGCACTCTAGCGCTTTCCCAAATCTGAGAAGAAGCTCTCTAAAGATACAGTCTTGAGACTTTGGGCAAGCCAGAATATTAAAAGACTAAAGACAATCAATAATGAAAAAATTTCTCCCAGTTCTGGTTCTGCTTATAGCTTTAACGGCTTGTGAAAAACGAACCGAAGACAGTCCATCAGCGTCCCCTCTTGATATGCCAGGAGGAACCACTAAACAAGAATTTAAAGCTGAAAATGAATCTAATACTAACCAAACATCAGAAATGACTAAAAAAGACACCCCAGCCGCCGAAGAGGTAACCGATCTAAAGATTGATATTGAAGTCGAAGGGGAAGGCGCCGTGGCCAAAGCAGGTGATACGGTAAAAGTGCACTATACGGGAACGCTACAAGACGGTACAAAATTTGATTCTAGTCGAGATCGAGGACAGCCATTTCAGTTCAACCTTGGAGCTGGACAAGTGATTGAAGGTTGGGACGTAGGCGTTGAAGGGATGCGCGTTGGAGAACAACGAACCCTTACTATCCCACCACATATGGGATACGGAGAATACGGTATTGGACCTATTCCTGGAAACGCGGTTCTTATTTTTGATGTGGAGCTCGTAGAAATTGTGGATTAGGTTAATTGCTTTAGTAGATTTTTTCATCAATTAAAAAATATAACACCCCATGCGATGGGGGATTAGAGGTGAATCTTCAAAATTTTTATGTATTGGTATCCAAAAAATCTATAACTTCTTCGGCAATTTGTTCTGGCGTGTACTCACTCTTTTTCATAAAGGCGTCTACCCCTAAAGATTCCGCTTTTTTTACATCTTTTTGTTGGTTGAGATTACTAGTAACAAAGACCGGAGTATTGAGTTTAGCGTTGCCTTTAATATTTTTAATAACTTCAAACCCATCCATATCTGGCATAAGGATGTCTAGTAGTATGGCGTCTGGCTGAATTTCAACGGCCTTCGTGATTCCGTCAAAGCCATTATTACTGGCATAAACATGACAGTTTTTTTGTTCTAAAGAGAGGGTTAATAGATCAATTTCATCTTCATTATCCTCAATTATTAAGATGGCATAGCCGTTCATTTGTCCTGGCTTATCCATGCTATCTACTCGGAGATAGTCTTTCACTCTTTGAATCACTTGTTGGGGCGTAAGCTCAGACTTATTGATATAATCGGTAACGCCTAACCTATAAGCCTCTTTGATAATTTTATCATCAACAAGATTACTAATAATTAGGATAAGGCAGTCTAGGTTTGTATTTTGACGGAGGCCTTCAATCACCTCTAAGCCATCCATATTGGGCATCATGATATCTAGCAGTATGACATCAGGGTTCATTGAGGCTGCTTTTTGAATACCTATGGAGCCCTCTTCACTAGAGTCAACCGTATATCCAGCCTGTGAAAAGGCTAAAGTATATATAGTTCTTAAATCAGGATTATCCTCTATAATAAGGATTTTCTCTTGTTTCATTTTGTATTTGTTTGCTAACTTTCATTGTAAGGAAGCGTAAACTTAAACGAAGAACCTGAGTTAACCTTGCCTTCACTTTTGATCCAGATTGTGCCACCAAATTTTTCAATAATTTGTTTTACAATATTGAGTCCCAAGCCACTTCCAGAGTAAGACTTTTGGAGGGGATTTTCAGCTTGTTGAAACTTGTTGAAAATGTACTCTTGTTTGTCTTTAGGAATACCAATACCATCGTCTGTAATTTCTATGAGAATATTTTCTTTGTTTTTATAGCCAATTTTGACCTCAATATGTCCGTTCTCTGGCGTAAATTTGTAAGCGTTTCCAAGGAGATTAGAAAATACCATATAGAGTTTTTCTGGATCTATATGGACAGTGGGATTTATTTTTTTGGTATTTTTTAGAGTCAGAGTTATGTTTTTCTTTTTACAGATGACTTTAAATTCTTTAATTGTAGATTTTAGAAAAGAGGTGAGCTTTATATTTTCTGAATTAAACTCCATCTTTCCTGATTCAAGCTTGCTAATATCCAGCATCTTATTTACCAGCTGTATGAGATCATTGGTACTATTAAAGATTCGCTGAACAAATTCTGTTTGTTTAGTATTGAGTTTTCCATAATCTCCGGAGAGTAGAAAGTCAGTATAGCCTTTAATAATGCTCATGGGGGTTCTCAACTCATGTGAAGCAATAGAGAGAAAATCATCTTTAAGATGATCTAGTTCTCTAAGTCGGTCGTAGGATTTGGTGAGTTGAATATTGGTCTTTTGGAGGGCTTCGGTTTTTTCTTGAACCTCATCCGTGAGTTTTTGGTTGTAGTAGATCACAGACAGGGAAAGAGAGATGTAATTGGCAGCCTTTTCCAGGGCTTCAATTTCTCGAGCAAAATAGGGATTTTCATACGGCTTTTTCCCCAAAACAAAAAACCCAAAGAGCTTTTTTTTATTTTTACAAAGCGGGATGCAGACCTCACCTAAATCTTTTAATTCATGGTAAAAAGGGGGAGCAATACTGGAGTCTTCGGCTTTTATTTCTACCTCTTCAAATACCAAAGGCGCCTTGTTTTTTTGGAAGTAGGCACATAGGTGTTTGTAATTTTTTCTATCTTTTTCCGGAATAAGTATCAGGTTGGCTTTGCTTATATTTAGTTCTTTCCTGAAGGTATGATTTATAGCTTTTTTAAGAGGGCTAATTTGAGAATGGAAACTCTGTTGATTGATGAATTTTTGGATTTCCTCTGCAAAATGTTTGGTATTAGAAAGTCTGAGTAGTTTTTCAAAAAACGATACCTTTATAATAGAGGTAAAAAAGTTATAAAAAAGGATCGCCGTTGTGAGGAAGATGATGTCACTTCTAATGCCCAGTTCCATGTGAGCTTGTTCATTTACATAAAAGAAAACAAGATAGGTACAAGCTAGAGCCAAGAAAAACGAAATAACTTTTTGTAAAAAATCTAAAATAATCCTCTGATATTCAAAGAACCTAAACCGTATGACGACGTAAGCAAAGAGGATCATCTGACCAGAAGCCAGGACATTCAGAGTGGGAACAATATTAATATCGTAGAACAAAAAGAAATTAGTAGATCCAAAACCGAATGTAAGCACATCCCCAATAAGCACATAAGCAATCTGTCTCTGCCTGATCCCGGTGTGTTTAGAATAGTTTTGAGCCAGTACTATCAGTGATAGTAGAATATAGCCCATCCATATAGCCAACCAGAAGTGATAGAGAATTCCAGTATTAGCCCAGTATCCAAAATCAAATTTAAAGACCACCTCTTCAATAAATAAAGTAGTGGGGACTGTGCAGACAAAGCAAAGGTTTATGAGGTATCCAAAACGGATATAGTATTTGTATTGCTCTTGAATTTTTAGCAGACACGCCACAAAGTGGAAGTGCGCTACAGCTATAAAAATAGCTCCAATATGCAGCATTCGAAAGGAAAGTTCGGATAAATTTTTGTCATAAGGAACCGCCGGGAAAAAATACATAGCTGCCCACAGAGACATAAAAAAGCAGAATATGGCAAAGGTTCTGTTGATCGGGTTTTGTGGATCTCGGCTATAAGTAAAAATCCCAGAGATGATTCCCACAATAGTGTTGAAGATAGTCCCAAGTAGTAAAAACGAATACATCGAACTTCATTTTAGCGTCAGTTTCAATTTTGTTCTACGTAAATTTCCCTTTTCCTAGATTGCCTTAACTTAAATTTAATATTACTTGTGGGCGGTGATTATTAATTGAGGTCCATTAGCACTTATACGCTTTATGTTTACTTTAGAGGCGGGAATCTCAGCTTCTTCGCAGAGACGGAACATATCGGTCTCATTTCTTCGGAAAAGGTACCAGTTGGTTATTCTTAAAAAAGCGGCTTCATTATGGTCAGTATTGAATTGTCCGATTCTAAAACTTCCACTAGGTTTGAGCATTCTATAAAAATGTTTTAGAGCCTTAGCTGTAAATTTATCATCAAAATAATCGAGCAAACCTACCGTAAGGATTTCGTCGTAATTGGCGGTAGTTTTCCGGTTTCCGATTTCGCGAATAATGTTACACTCTTCTATTCTGAAATTGGGGTGTTGTGCGAGCCTGTTTTGAGCGAAACCTACGGCGTCAGGATCCCCATCTACAGATCGCCAATCAAGGTGTTCAGGGTTAAGGTTTGCTATTTGCATTTGTTTGATAAGGTCGGCTTCAAGCCTGGCTGGGCCACTAGCAAAATTAAGTACTTTTAGCGGTTTTTCTTGGGCAAGCTCAACGGCTCTATCCCTAAGGAGATCATCAATAATGGTATATCTTCGCTGGGCTACATCTTCGGCAGAAGTGGTAGAAAGTAAGGTTTGGTTCCAATTTTTGACCCTGTAATCCCCAGCAATGTCTTGTTCGTCTGATATTTGAAAGTTATAAATAGCCTCCATCATATCAAAGGTTCCGGCATATCCTCGAGGGCGCCAAAGACTTTGTCCCATCAGACTCATGGGGGAGAAGGCCATCCCGAATTCAGCAATAATCTGCATGAATTGGTCTGGACATAATTGGCGGGCTTCAATAGTCGCTTCTATGCCCTGACAGAGTTTTAAAAATTCTTCTTGTTGGGCTTTATCTTGCGGGCCTCCTTGGTCCACTAGTTTTTTTATTCGTGCCAGGATTTTAGTGAATATTTCTTTATTGAGTCCCTCTGTGTTTGGAGTCTCAAAGAGTGGAGGAGCATGCCTATTTGTAAAAAGCATATCCTCTAAAATTTTAGTTCTCCGAATAATTTCTGAAGTAAACCCAGGAATATTTAAAGCGGCTGCAAAAATGCTCCGCATATTTGACGGGACTTGAGTTAAAAGAGCTTGAGGATTTATTTGGTTATCCCCTACGAGCCATTGATCCTTGGCCTGAGGATGAAGTAAGCCTACAAATACTTTATAGATACCAGGGGTATTACTAATAAAAAGAATTTCTTCTGGAATGCGGCAAGATTGTGTTTGATGCCAGAGCTCATGGTTGGTTGAAGGGGTGAGGCAATAACTAATTTGTCCATTGATATGAGCTTCCAGATTTACCAAAGGGATAGGGGGTTTGGGTAATCCAAAATTTTGGCCTAAGACAACAGGTACTTCATCTAAATCACTGCCAGGCTCTAGGTTTTTTTTTGTGAGAGAGTTCACGAAGTTTTGTTTTTAATTTTTTTAAATAAAGCACACTTACGAGTTGCCGTGAAATAAGTATTTTCATTAAAGTTTCATGAGAAGTAGGGAATTATTTGGGGCCCTGTAAAAAATTAATACAATCAATCTGATGACAAAATTTAATATCAAAACCCCGAGCGGATTCCCTGAATTTCCACCTCAAGTCGAACCAGTGCGCCAAAAGTGGATTGAGATTATTACTCGTACTTTCCACAATCATGGATTTATTTTTATCACTACTCCGTTAGTGGAGCGAGAAGAAAATCTTTTGGGGAAAGGAGGGAATGCTAAAGAAATGTATGTACTAAAACGTCTTTTAGATGAAGATGGAGAGAGTTCGCATTCAGGCAATGCTTTACGGTTTGATCAAACAGTGCCTCTAGCCTTATACGTAGCACGACATCAAAATGATTTGAGTTTTCCGTTTCGGAGGGCCGTTGTCGGGCCTGTGTTTCGTGGCGAGAGAGCTCAAAAAGGCCGTTTCCGACAGTTTGACCAATGTGACATTGATGTCATTGGGAACGGGGAACTTTCGCTTTTAAATGACGCGCAGATTCCAGCAATCATTATTGAAATCTTTAAGCAGCTTAATGTGGGGGATTTTGTGGTACGGATTAATAACCGAAAAATTCTAACAGGGCTTTTTCAGTCTTTAGGCATTCCTGAAGCTGATATGAAAAAAACACTCGATATTGTAGATGATTTAGAAAAACTCCCGAGAGAAGAAATTCTAGAATCCTTTACCGCCAATGGATTAAGCCACAGACAAGTAGATACAATTTTAGAATTTGTATCTACCGATCATCATGATTTTGAAGCTTTAAAAAACGTATGTGACCAGGCCGTTTTTCAGGAAGGAGTAAAGGAGCTACAGCAAGTTATAGAAGCTCTAGAAGCTATGGGAGTAGACGCAAACTATTACACGATTGATACGGCTATTGCTCGAGGTTTGGATTACTATACAGGGACAGTTTATGAGACTAATATTAAAGATCATCCAGCCTTTGGCTCTGTTTGTAGTGGAGGACGTTATGATGATCTGGCGGCCATTTTTACTGGAGGGAAGCGTTTTCCAGGAGTAGGCATTTCTATCGGTTTAACGCGTCTTTTTGCTCAGTGTTTGGAAGCGGGACTCCTTCCAGCATTACCCGTTTCCCCAACACAGGTTTTGCTAATTTCAGTCGATGATAAAGCGCTTCCTCAATTATTAGAATTAGGAGCTGAACTAAGAGCCTCTGGCATAGTAGCTGAAAACTACTTAGAAGATAAAAAATTAGCAAAGAAGTTTGATTATGCCGACAAACTCGGGATTCCCTACTGCCTGGTTATGGGGGAAAACGAAATGGCAAAAAATAAGGTTCAACTTAAAGATATGCAAACGGGTCAAAGTGAGGCAGTGTCTTTAGATGAAATCGTAAATGTCTTAGCCTCAAAATTATGAAAAATTACGATCTAATTATTATTGGAACCGGTGGTGGAACTAAACTCCGACCAGCCGCAGACTTGGGACGTAAAGTCGCCATTATTGAAAAAGAAGCCCTTGGTGGAACGTGCCTTAATAGAGGATGTATTCCTTCAAAGATGCTTATCTATCCAGCTGATTTGGTAACTCATTGGAAAGAAGATCATGCCAAATTTGAGATCAAAACTGACCCCCGCTTTGAACTAAATTTTGAGAAACTTACGACGCGCACGACCGAAACCGTAACAAAAGATTCAGAAAGCATTAAGCCGGGCTATGAGCGTCATCCAAACATTGATCTCTACCAAGGTCATGCGCGCTTTGTAGATAACAAAGTGATTGAGGTGAATGGAGAACAACTCACCGCTGAAAAAATTTATATAGCTACGGGAACCCGCCCACAAATCCCCAATATTCCAGGACTGGAAGGCACGCCCTATTTCACCAGTACAGAAGCTTTAAGGAATAAAACCCAACCCCAAAAGATGATCGTCATTGGTGGTGGGTATATTGCGGTAGAGCTAGGACATTTTTATGGAGCCATGGGAACTGACGTCCATTTTTTGGTTCGAAGTTCAATGGTTAAAGCTGAAGATAAAGATATTCGTCAAATATTTGAACAAGATTTTAGTTCAAGATACAACGTCCATTTTGGTCTAAGGCCGACCAAAGTTGAATACAAAAACAACACCTTTTGTGTAACGACTAAAAATAAAACAGGGGACACAGAAGTAATGGAAGCCGATTCGCTTTTTGTAGCCACTGGTGTGGTGCCAAATACCGATGATTTAGGTCTGGAGCATACCAATGTAAACTTAAATAATGAAGGCTGGGTACAGGTAAATGACTATCTGGAAACCGATGAGCCAGGCGTCTATGCGCTTGGGGATATCCTGGGACGATACCTTTTCCGACACAGTGTGAACTTTGAAGGGGAGTACCTATTTGCTCAACATTATTGCCATATTGGGGAAGGGCCTATCAAATACCCACCCATGCCTCATGCGATTTTTTCTTATCCACAAATTGCCGGTGTTGGAGTAACTGAAGATGCGCTACTTGCGGAGGGAAAAGTAGAAGGGACCGATTACGTTGTAGGTATAAATCACTATAAAAATTCAGCTATGGGAATGGCTATGCGGCCAGAAGTAGGCATGGTGAAATTGATTGCTGATAAGCGATCTCGGAAGCTTATTGGAGCTCATATTATCGGCGAAAAATCTTCAGACATCATTCATATGTTGATTGCCTATATGACCATGGAGGCCATGGTGGATCAATTACTGGAAATGATTTATATTCACCCAGCCTTATCTGAAAATATTCGGAACGCTGCCCGAAAGTTAATTATAGCTCTTAGTAAATAATTTTAGATAAATTTTGAATATGAAATTTGCGCCATTACTCATTTTGATTTTAGGCCTTATCCTTGTTGGCTGTGGGGGCCCAGAGATTGCTGAGGATCGTCCCAAAACTGGAAAAATTGTAGCGTTGGGGGATAGCAATACAGAAGGGTATGGGGTAGAAGAATCAGAAACCTATGTGAGTTTGCTCAATAAAAAACTCCAAGAGGAAGGTTACACCGAATATGAAGTGATTAACCTGGGTGTTAGTGGTGATAAAACCAGCGATGGACTCAAACGGGTAGGGGCTGTGCTCGAACAAGATCCGGAAATTGTGATGGTAGCCCTTGGGGGAAATGACTTTTTACGAGGACAACCTATGGCAAAAGTACAACAAAACCTCAGAGACATTATCATTGCTGTACGGGCCCAAAAAGCAGACGCTCTTTTGGTCGGTGTTATCGCTCCTCCTACTAGAGGTTTGGGATATATGGGGAGTGCCAAAGATATGTATAAAGCGGTCGCCAAAGAATTTGAAATCCCACTTTTCCCTAATATTCTTAAAGGCATTAGCCTAGATCAACGGTATATGCAGTCAGACAAAATTCATGCCAACCCTAAAGGACATGAGGTGATTGCCGAAAACATGTGGGAGTATCTGCAGCCTCTGTTAAGAGAAAATTAAATTTAGGTAGCTGAAGTTACGTTCACTATTTCTTTTTATGAATCGGTTCTGTTACACTTGAGATGCACATTTTTTAACTTACTTTTTCATGCAATTTTTCTTAGATACCGCTGACCTCGACGATATTAAAAAATACGCCGCTTGGGGCATCGTAGACGGTGTTACCACCAATCCTTCACTTATTGCTAAAGAAGGAGTAGATCTCGAAACCCGTATTAAAGAAATTGCGGAAGTAGTAGATGGCCCAATTTCTGCAGAAGTAGTAAGTGAAGACGCGGAAGGGATGATCCAGGAAGGCCGACGAGCTGCCAAATGGCATAAAAATATTTTTGTAAAAGTCCCAATGACTTCTGAAGGACTCAAAGCGGTTAAAGTTTTTTCTGCCGAAGGAATTCGTACAAATGTAACCCTTGTTTTTTCAGTTTCTCAGGCGGTAATGGCAGCTAAAGCTGGAGCCACGTTAATCTCGCCGTTTGTCGGAAGACTCGACGATATTTCAGAAGAGGGGATGCAACTTATTGCTGATATTCGGCAAGTATTTGATAATTATGGATTTGAAACATTGATTTTGTCGGCGTCTATTCGTCATCCAAAACATGTAGTAGATTCTCTGTTGATTGGAGCTGATATTGCTACTATGCCTCCCAGTATTTTTGATAAGTTAGTAAAACACCCACTCACCGATAAAGGGCTAGAGGCCTTCTTGGCTGACTGGGAAAAGGTGAAAGATATACAAAAAAATTAATAAAAACATCAATGCTTAAAATCGACTTTAACAACTGTTATAAAATAGCTGAAGATCATGGTATGCCAAAAAGCACTTTTGCAGACCACAAAAATTATTTAACACCAAGCTTGCAGGGGATTGAAGCTCGGGATCAGGGATTTTATAAAGTAATCGATGACGAAAATATATTAGATCAAATTCAGCACTACGCTGATTCAGTAGAGGGTAAATATTCAGATATCGTAGTTTGTGGGATTGGCGGGTCTTCATTGGGCCCCATCTGCCTAAGAGAGGCTTTTACCGATTTTTTTGCGGATCATAAACCCCGCCTTCATGTGTTGGAGAATATTGATCCAGATTTCCTCGGAGAAGCGGTAGATTACCTGGATTTAGATCGAACACTTTTTTTGATCATTAGTAAGTCAGGAGGGACACCAGAAACAGTCGCTCAATATATGTTTTTTCGAAAACTTCTAGAAGATAAAGGAAGTAATATTCAAGATCATTTTGTATTCGTTACAGATCCAAGCCAAGAAGTAAGTCTGCTACGAACCATTGGCAACCAGGAAAATATCACAATGTTTGATATTCCCCCAAGTGTAGGAGGGAGGTTTAGTGTACAGACGCCTGTAGGGTTACTGCCAGCCGCGCTAATAGGCATTGACATCAAAGACTTGATAGCCGGTATGCAGGATATGAGAGATTCTTTTTTGAATACAAATTTTGATCAAAATTTGCCTTTTCAGTTAGCGTGTACACAAACGGCTACTTACTTGAAAGGAAAACCAATGAACATTCTGATGCCCTATCATACAAAACTTCGCCAGTTTGGAGCCTGGGCCGTACAGCTTGTGGCCGAATCTACAGGGAAAGTAGCGGCCGATGGAAATCACGTTGGCATTACGCCTATTCCTTCACTGGGAGTTACCGATCAGCATTCTCAAGTGCAGCTTTTTGCTGAAGGGCCAAATGATAAGCTTATTATCTTTATAGGGGTGGAAACCTTTAATTATTCACTCGACATTCCTGTGAGTGTAGACAGTCCTAAAACCAATTTTCTTGAAGGTAAAACTTTTAAAGATTTATTGCATGCGGAGCAACAAGCTACAGCTCAAGCTCTGACAGAGGCTGACAGGCCTAATATTACTATTACCCTGCCTGAACTTTCTCCATACTATCTTGGGCAACTGTTTATGCTCTTTGAAGGAGCTACGGCTTTTTGGGGAGAGTTTTTCCAAATTGATGCGTTTAATCAACCAGGAGTAGAAAGAGGGAAGGTCTTGACCCGAGAGTTGCTGAGTTAAAAATTTTAGCTCAAAGATTGTCGAATCAATCCCGCTCTAATTCAGCCGAAATGCGGGACATGCTAAAATATTTTTGATGAAACTCCTCCAACATTTACTCTCTACCAACGCACCAGCTGACGTGCAAAATACGATTCTTTTTGCGGCTAAAGCCGGTGTAAAGATTTACCAAGCGCTGAAAGAAAAAGAGATCAATTATTCACATCATTGTAATACTTCGGGAGAAGTACAACTAAGCCATGACTTAATCGCCGACGACATCTTGAAGCAACAATTACAAGCATCAGATTCGGTAAGTTGTTTTGTTAGTGAAGAACGTGAAAGCGATGTGTGTTTTATTCAGCATCAGCAAGATAAGTTGCTCGTGGCTTTTGACCCCATAGACGGAAGCTCTGTCGCTGGAGCGGGGTTAGCTGTAGGAACTAGCTTAGGGATCTATAGAGGAAAAAAATCATTCACTGAATGTGTAGGTCGTGATCAGGTAGCAGCGATGTATATGCTGTATGGTCCTAGAATTATCTTGGTCTATTCTGTGGGGGAAGGGGTGCATCTGTTTGGATACAAGGAAAAGGAACAGTACTTTGAACTTCAGCAGTCAGATCTCTCGTTAGAAAATCAGGTAAAAGTCTGTGGTATTGGTTCCCTTCAAACCTCTTGTGAAATAAAAGGGTTCCCCGATCTTATAAACCACTGGCAGGTAAAAGGATTTGCTCAAAGGTATTCGGGAAGCATGGTCGCTGATATAAATGGTATTTTATATAGAGGTGGTGGAATTTTTGCTTATCCGTCTTCTAAACTGAGATTGCTTTACGAATGCAATCCATTTGCTTTTCTCATAGAGCAAGCGGGAGGAAAAGCCGTGAATATGTGTGGACAACACATTTTAGATTTACCAGTAAAGGCTATTGATGCGACTTCTCCAATCCTAATTGGGGCTAAAGAACCAGTAGAGGCGGCTGAAAAATTCTTACTTGATAATTGCTCTATAAATGAGTACAATTAACAGAAATAAAAAAATAGAAAAATGTCAGACCAAACCTTCACCACGGTACAAGAAGCGCTTAATCACCCAGAGATTTTTCGAGTAAGTATTTTTGGTTCAGCTCGAACTAAACCTGGGGATAAAGAATACGATTTAGTACATGATCTAGCTTATGACCTGGGGAAAAGAGACATCAGTGTGGTAACTGGAGGGGGACCTGGTCAAATGGAAGCCGGAAATCAAGGGCATAAAGAAGCGTGCTCAAAAGCCAACTCTATTGGCCTTACGGTACACCTGCCTTTTGAAAATGAAGGAAACGAGCACCTAGATATGCAAAAACATTTTCAAAAATTTGGAAATCGTTTAGATCACTTTATGGCTCTTTCTAATGCCGTAGTAATTTCTGCGGGAGGCATTGGCACGTGTTTGGAATTTTTCTATACGCTCCAACTCACCCAAGTAAAACACATCTGCCCCATTCCCATTATTTTGATGGATCCTATGTGGGAAGACCTACACGACTGGCTTAAAAATGTAGCGGTTAAAAGAGGTTTTGTCAGTGAAAAAGATCTCCATAATGTTCTAATAGCTAAAAATAAACAAGAAGCACTCCAAATTATTGAACAGACTAAAAAAGCTTTTGATGAAGGCGGTGGTGAAGTGTGTGTTAATGCTCAAATATATAAAATCACTCAAAAATCAGCCGATAATGTGGTAGAAAACCCAGATATGAAAGATTTAGCTCGGTAGATTAAGATTTGGTAGTTTTGGTCACACGCTTTGATTTGGTTCATACTTTAAGTGTGTTAAAATTTGGGCTGAAATAATTCACAAAATTTTATGGCGCAGTCTGATATTGGTTTGATAGGGTTGGCAGTAATGGGACAGAATTTAGCTCGGAATATTGCCTCTCGAGGTTTTTCAGTTTCGGTTTACAATCGGACCACGGCCACTATGGAAGCCTTTATTAAGGACCATGGAACAGATAATTTGGTCGGTCAAACAGAGTTAAAAGACTTTGTAGAATCTATAAAAAGTCCACGAAAAATTATTATTATGGTAAAGGCTGGGGCTCCAGTAGATATGGTGATTGAATCTTTATTACCATTGCTCGATAAAGGAGATACAATTATCGATTGTGGTAACACACACTTCCCAGACACTATCCGACGAGAAAAAGAACTCAGCCAAAAAGGATTTCATTTTTTTGGAAGCGGGGTAAGTGGCGGAGAAGAAGGCGCACTCAAAGGCCCCAGTCTCATGCCCGGAGGCTCAAAAACCGTTTGGAATGAGCTCAAACCTATTTGGGAAGCCATTGCCGCCAAAGACTTTGAGGGAAATCCGTGTACCACTTATATCGGGGAGAATGGAGCTGGGCATTATGTAAAAATGGTGCATAATGGAATTGAATATGGAGTCATGCAGATGATGGCTGAAGCCTATGACTTACTCAGCCGTAGTTTTGATCTATCTCCAGACGAAATAGCCGATATTTTTGAAAAATACAATCAGGGAAAACTTCAGTCTTTCCTTTTTGAAATTTCGGTGCCGATTCTACGGCAAAAAGATGACCTTACCGATGATTATCTGATTAATAAAATTTTGGATAAAGCCGGTCAGAAAGGGACTGGGCGATGGACGGCCATTGAAGGGATGTCTAGAGGCGTAGATATTTCGGTGATCATTCAGGCCGTAAATGCCAGAATTGTTTCTAGCCGCAAAGACTATAGAACTCAGTTAGCTAAAAAGTATGAAGCCCCCCACAAAAATAATACGCTCCCAAAAGACGAATTAGAGGATATTATACCCGTGTTGGAAAAAGCCCTCTATGCGGGAATGCTAATCAGTTATGCCCAGGGGTTTGACCTGCTTCGGGCAGCGGCTGAAGAAATGGAGTGGGATCTAAATTACGCCGAAATTGCTCGAATTTGGGAAGGGGGTTGTATTATTCGAGCTCAAATACTAAAAACCCTTCATGAAGCCTTCAAAAGCGCTAATAATGCGCCACTCTGGGAGATTGATGCAATCAGAAAAGACCTGCAAGATACATGGTTAGATATGCGAACGGTAGTGCAATTAGGAGCTCAAGTAGGCACCCCCATGTTTTGTTTAGGAGCTGGGCTTAGTAGTTTTGAATCTATGACAAGCGAAAGAGTATCGGCTAACTTTATCCAAGGGCAAAGAGACTTTTTTGGAGCTCATACTTATCAGCGAACTGATCGTGAAGGCACCTTTCACACGGACTGGTCAGAGCACTGGAATGATTAATACCACCTTATGAAAAACGACTTTCAAACCATTTTCAGAATTACCGATCCCTTCATCTTTACCGTCTTTGGAGCTTCAGGAGACTTAGCGAAGCTTAAGATTTTTCCAGCGCTCTTTGCCTTAGCCGAACAAAACCGATTTCCAAAAGAGTTTGCTATTGTAGGGTACGCACGAACCCAAAAGACTCAGGAAGAATTTAGAGCTGAATTTTCGGCCTCTATCAAAGACCACTACAAAGGTGCTTGGGGCGAATATCAAGACCAAGTATTAACAAAACTACTGACTCATGTAGGGTATTATTCGGGGCAATATGATCGTCATGATGACTTTAAAGGATACAAAAATTTTCTTTCTGAAAAGTTTAAAAAACTAGCTGACATTACACAAATCAGCTACTTTTCAGTGCCGCCATTTGTAGTAGATCCAATTATGCGGAATTTAGCGGAAGTTTTTGAACCCCAAGAAAATGATCTCAGAATTATTCTAGAGAAACCATTTGGTGATGATGAAGCCTCGGCTCGTCAACTCTTTAGATGTATTAATAAATTTTATAGGCAAGACCAGGTGTATCTTTTAGACCACTACCTGGGCAAAAAAGCAGTGCGAAGTTTGATTCCGCTGCGGCATATGAACCGGATTCTAAATACTATGCTCAAAGGCCCTGAAATTGCTAATATCCAGATTTCGGCGTTAGAACCTATGGGAGTGGGGGAACGCATTGGGTATTTTGATGAAGTAGGGACACTCAAAGATGTGGTTCAGTCACATTTACTTCAAGTTTTGGCGATGTTGACCATGTCCATTCCTATTGAAGCTAATGCTGAAAGAGTTCAAGAAGAACGTGCCGCTATACTGGCGGCCCTAGAATTTGTCCCAGACAAAAACAATATTTCTCTAGGCCAATATGCAGAATACAAAAGTGAAGATGCGCAAGTAGCCAATTCTTCAACCAAAACTTTTGCAGCACTGAGATTAAATATTAATCGAGAGACCTGGTACAACGTGCCTATCTTTATGCGAACCGGGAAAAAGTTGCATGAAAAACATACGTTTCTGGTAGTAGAACTCAAAAAGTTTGCGTTTCAGGATGAATCGCATGAGCCTAATCGAGTGATTATCGAGTTTTTTCCTTCAGAATCTATTCAAATTCGTTTATTAGATGAAGATGGAGCCACAATGAGGCAGGGAGAAATTGCCGCCAGTGAATCTATTGCCTGTCATGGAGATTACTGTTTGCCCGAACATGGGTTGCTACTCTTAGACGTCATTCGCGGAGAAAAACGCTACTTCCTTAGCATGGACGAAATCATTGCTTCATGGCATATCATTGATCAGGTTATGGATTTTATTCAGACTCAAAAAATTAAACCAGAAATCTATGCTTCTGGAACCGAAGGGCCAAAAAATCAGCAAAATTTAATGAAGGGAACCGACTTCTCTTGGTATGATCCCCATGGGAAATAATAAAAGATTATGGGAAGTGTTAGATTAATAATGCCGGATATTAAATACCGAAAATCATTTCTAGAAGCCATGGATGATTTTGAAAATGCTAAAATTGATGAATGGTTTTGGCCCCATGCAAATTCATCAAGAGAAACACTTCAGCCGTATTTGCAGATAATGAAAGAAAACCATTTGGGCATCAATATTCCTAAAACTTTTGTTTCCAGTTCAATGTTCTGGCTACTTGAGGGTACAGAGGTCATTGGAAGAGTTCATATTCGTCATAAATTAAATGAAAAACTTTTACAGAAAGGGGGGCACATTGGATACTACATTAAACCATCTAGGTGGAACCAGGGTTATGGAACTCAGGCTCTGAAGTTAGGACTTAAAAAGATGCCTGAGTGGGATATTCAAAAAGTTTTAGTGACGGCCGATGATAAAAATACAGCTTCATGGAAGATTATTGAAAAATGTGGAGGCGTATTGGAAAATAAGATTGTTGATGGAGAAAGTAATTTGATAAGAAGATATTGGATTAAGTTGTAAAGTTTCATTTTTTTTGTCATCCTGCGCTTGTTTCAGGATCTTCCGAATTTTAAAAATATCGAAGATGCTGAAATAAATTCAGCATGACACTTTTGATATGGCCAATATCCAGACCTTTACCAACTCAAAAGACTTTGTAAATAAGTCTGTTGAACTCGTGAATCAGACTCGAGACCACGCAGAAAAAAACTTCAGAATGGCTTTAAGTGGAGGAAGTTCAGCGGGCATTATTAATGCCTTACAGCAAAAGAAGTTCTTATTTTTTCAGACAGAAATCTGGCAAGTAGATGAGCGGTTTGTATCACCAGATCACTCAGATTCTAACGCGAATTTGTTGAAAGGATACCTAGAAGGATCTGACTGGGATGAACGATTTTTCCCCATTTTAGATACGCCAGAAGCCAGCATTAAGGCCTATCAGGAAATGTTTGAACCGGATCTAGAAGGTTATCTTTTTGACCTAGTTGTCTTGGGGATTGGGCCAGATGGCCATACGGCATCTCTTTTTCCTGGAGCCGAAATCCTTGATAATGATTCAGATTTAGTAGCCGTAACTCAGACAGATAAATTTGCGGTTAAGACTCGACTCACCTTAACCTTCGAAGCTCTCAAAAGAACTCGAAAAATTATAGTGCTTATGATGGGGTCTACTAAATCAGAAATTTTTAAAACCATCACTGATCCGGCTACAGATTACCATCAATTTCCGGCGAGAAAATTGCTTGCTTGGGATAATGTGGAGATTTTATTCCTCAATAATTAGTCCGTTCAGGAAAGGAGTAAAGTTTTGAAGAAATCCGTTTTGGCTTTAGAATCTAAGACAACTCTTATTTTTTATTTCCACATTTATATGAAAAAAGAAGGATGGAATTGCTGTCCCGTTACTATGGCTGCTTATATTTTAGTACTCGTTGGAGGCCTAAACTGGGGGGCTGTAGCTTTTGATCTGAACCTGGTAAACACGCTTGTAGGGTCATGGCCAATGGTAGAAAAAGTAGTATATGCTGCTGTTGGTTTTGCAGCGGTATTCTTGGTTATCAAAATGGCTTCTAGTTGCAGTAAAAAGTAACGGAAACACCACGAGTGTGTGAGTGGCTATGCGAAAATGTTATCCCTTCTTGATATTAAGAGGAGGTTTGTAGGTAATAAAAAGGTGGGATATCTTTCTCGTTTTACTACACTTAAAATAGATGGAATTAGAGTACAAAATCCGACGCAGTCAGCGAGCCCGGAAGATGCAGATCAGTATAGATCAAAAAGGGGAGGTAGTCTTAGTTTTACCTCGATTTATACCGGAATGGATAGGGCGGAATTTTGTAATCCAAAACCAGCACTGGATTTCTAAAAAAAAGCAAAAAATTTCATTTACTTTACCAGATCAAAAAGCCTGGAAATCGGGTGATGAATTGGTTTTTTTTGATCAAAAATTTTATACAATAAAAGTGCTTAAACCGACGAAAAAATCTCAGTTTGAAACGGTGTTTCAGGCACTACATATTTACGCTGATACTCAAGGAGATATCAATTATCAGATAGAACGATTCTATCGTCAGCAGGCTCAGAAATATTTAACTTCTAGATCCCATTACTTTGCTGCAATTTTAGGCGTTGATTTTAATAGAATTACTATCAAAAATACGAAGTCCCGGTGGGGGAGTTGCTCCTCTAAAAAGAACCTGAATTACAATTGGCGTATTATGATGGCTCCCAGAGAGGTGATTGATTATCTAGTAGTTCATGAGGTTTGTCATTTAAAAGAAATGAACCACTCCCAGGCTTTTTGGAATTTGGTGGCAGGTCTCGATTCAGACTTCAAAACTCATAAAAAGTGGCTTCGAGAAAACCAAAACAAGCTCCTCAATTTTCTTTTATAATATTCTGACTTGTTCAGCATACTCAAGTTTATATCATGAGTTCGTTTTTTATCAGACTCTGGGCGAGCCAGAGTGTTAAATGAATATGCCTAAAATAAAAAGACCGCCCCGCCATTTTTTACCCGAAGATTTTATACCCACCACTTGGGAGGCGCTTTCACCCTATTTTATGGAGCTTTTAGCCCAGAAGGTTGATTCTGTAAAAGATTTAGAAACGCTACTCAAAAATCGAAGTGAATTAGAAGCCGTGCTAGAAGAAGACTTTGCGTGGAAGTATATTAAAATGAATAAAGATACCACAGACCAAGAAGCCCAAAAAGCATTCCATGATTTTGTAGAAAATATTCAACCAAAGCTGGCATTAGAAGGCGATAAATTGAATAAAAAAATTGTTCAAAATGAGCATTTTGAAGCCCTGCCTGATGCCCCTTATTTAACGTATAAAAGAAACCTAAAATCTTCTGTAGAAATTTTTAGAACTGAAAATGTACCACTCTTTACAGAACTAGAAAAAGAGGCTCAACAATTTGGGTCTATCCAGGGAGCGATGACCATTGAACATGAAGGTGAAGAACTCACTATGCAGCAGGCGAGCCTGAAACTGCAAGAAAATGATCGAGGTTTGCGTGAAGCAGTGTATCGTAAAACTTCATCCCGAAGAATGCAGGATCAAAAACCCTTGGACCAACTTTGCTCTGACCTAGTTACTAAAAGACATAAAGTCGCCCAAAATGCGGGATTTGAGAACTTTAGAGATTATATGTTTGTGGCTCTCGGACGGTTTGATTACACACCACAAGATTGTTTTGACTTTCATCAAGCCGTAAAGACCCATGTAGTTCCAGTAGTGAAAAAAATTCTCCAACAGAGAGCCTCAAAGCTGAAGCTGGATACACTTCGTCCTTGGGATATGCATGTAGATGTCTCTGGTAAACCAGCACTTAAACCTTTTGATGGAGCTGATGATTTGATTGTAAAGACCAAAGAATGTTTTAATCGTTTAGATCCGTTTTTCGGAGAAGTGATTCAAACTATGGATGATTTAGGTCACTTTGATTTAGAGAGTCGAAAAGGAAAAGCTCCAGGGGGATTTATGTATCCGCTTTATGAAATTGGAGTGCCATTCATTTATATGAATTCAGTAAACGCGCACCGTGATTTAGAAACGATAGTGCATGAAGGCGGGCACGCTATTCACTCAATGCTGACTCGCGACTATCCACTCAATGAATGGAAATCTACACCATCAGAAGTGGCAGAACTGGCCTCAATGAGCATGGAACTGATTTCTATGGCACACTGGGATGTTTTTTACAGTGCAGAAGAGTTGGAAAGAGCGCGTCAAGAAAAGTTTGAAGAAGTGGTTATGGCATTGCCTTGGATTGCGATTGTAGATGCGTTCCAGCACTGGTTGTATGAAAATCCAGATCATACTCCAAAACAACGAAAAGACACCTGGCTTAATATCTTGAGCGATTTTGATACTGGAATGGTAGATTATACCGACTTTGAAACCGATAGAGCTATAAAGTGGCAGTCTCAGATGCACATTTATGAAGTGCCTTTTTACTACATTGAATATGGTTTTGCTCAATTAGGAGCTATTGCCATGTGGAAAAACTTTGAAACCGACAATGTCAAAGGACTTGAAGGCTATCAGGATTTTATGAAACTTGGATATACTAAGACCATTCCTGAAATATATGAGGCTGCTGGGATCAAATTTGATTTTTCACCGAGCTATATCAAAGATTTAATGGACTTTGTTGAAGGTCACATGCAGTTTGATTAAGAATCATCATTTAAGACTCTGTGCCCCCTCTGAGTTTTTTGATGAGTTCTGTACAAGTGCCAACGAAATTATGGATACTTGGAGCAGGCGCTTCAGCTCGACCATCGTGATGAAAATCTACATAAAAGAGAGAAGCACAAGCCTGAAATTGCTCTGAGAGGTTGCTCGTCACATTGAGCAGGTATTCTGCTCGAGCTGCCATAGCGCCCGTAAATTCATCGGGGTCACTCGCAATATTAAAAAAAACTTCAGGTCTCTGTACTCCATGCTGAACTGCATTTTTTTTATTGATGGGAACCCCCGCTTCAGCCGCTGATTTAAATTCTGCTTCGTAGTTTTCCCAAGTATAGCTACTATCATTCGTAGCCTGATTTTTTAGGAGTGTTTCAGTTTGGAATACGCTTCTAATAGCGTGGGCTTCACTGGTAGCTTTTGGGCCCCAAAACTTGACGCTTTTCATCGCTCTAGCTCTGAGCCGTTCTACTACTTTAGCGGCTTGTTCCCGGCTTTCATTTTTTTCGGTTAATCTTGCGATTTCTTCCTGAACTTCAGGTGGTTCATCATCGTGGGCGGCGATCTCTGGAATATCTAGAGAGCTTCCAGTAATGGCTTCATACTGCTCATTTAGAGTTTCAAATTGATCAACGGCCTGGGATTCAATATTTTCAGCCTCGATGAGGCGACTTTCAATATCACTTACCTCGGGATGTCTTTCATAAAAACTACGGCTCCCACAAAGCTCTAAAAGATTATCTAATTCAGTGCGACAATCACTGGTGGGAGTTCCAATACTTTGATTATATTTTTTGATAAAAGTTTTGATATACTTTTGTTTAATATTTCGAGCCTTCATTACCTCTTGTCGCCAGGCTTTTACGGCATTTTCGTTGCCGCTAACTTCATCTAATTTTTCGTACCAGGCATCAATTTCATTTTGGGGGAAGTAGTTTTGGAGGTCTCGATCTAAGTCTGTTTTAGCCTTTTCTAAAGCTTTCTCTTTGAACTTTGCAATGTTTTCATATTCGAGCTTGGTTTCTTCAAAGATTTTATGAAGGGCTTTTAACTTTGGATCAAGATACTGACTTGTGAGGGTTTCAGGATTAAATGGAATAAAATCCTCCCAGAAAGTTTTTAAATATTCTTTCATCAAGGCCGTTGTTCCATAGGGTGTCATCTCTAGTTCGAAAGCTTCTACAGAGTTTTTGAGCGTAACCGCATTTTGAATTAAATTTTCAATACTGCGTTTAGCCATCTCACTTTGATCAACATCAAAAATACGCTGAATGTGATCAGTTAAAGGCTTATGTAATCTAGAGTTGGTTTGTTCTCGGATAATTTTTTTCTGATACTCTAGAAAGCTTACATCTGCAGGGCTTATGCTGCTTTCTATAGACGGATCATCTTCACTCGTACTGGGTTCTGACACATTCATTCCACGAAGGATTATATGATAAAAGGCTCGGATTGCCGAGCCTTTTATTTATTTTTTAAATTTTTTTTTACTGAGTAGTTTCTTCAACTTCTGCTTCTGTTGCTGGTGAAGCAATTGGATCAACTTCAACCGGAGTTTCTACAGGGGCTTGGATTTCAGGAAGTTCTAAAGCCTCACATTCAACATTGATGAGATTTACTTCAACTTTGTTGTTTTCATCTAGATGATTAAACAGATTGACTGGTTGACATGGAGCATTCTTTGCTCGAGCAATAATTTCACTAATAGCTTGGGCTTGTCCAGTCCTGAGGGCGGCTTCAATAGTTTGTTTGTCTACCTCATCATTTCGGTGTTTTCCATCTTTACAGGCAGTAATAGCAAGAGCAACGATGATAAGGCTACAGAAAGTAATAAAATTTTTCATGGGTGAAAATAGGATTAAAAATTTAAATCGGAACAATTTTAGCGACTTCAAAAACTAAGGGCAATTATTAATATATTTACTTTCTATGAATAGATTTTTATGATATAATTATGGGATGAAAATTTATTTTAGTTCAGTGTCTTTCAATTCTTTAAAATTATTTTTAAAGCGTCATGATGATTTGATTGGGGATGAAGTGCTTAACGATCAAGTGGATCTCAGTGTTGATTGGGGCGAAGAAATGAAGAAAAGTAAGATTTGGACTACTTCAACCCAAAATCGTCTAGCGCTTCAGATTGAGGCGGAGAGTAATACTACTCAAAAAAAAGTAAGACAAGTTCAACGAGGAGATACCTTGGGTGCTATTGTTAAAGGATTAACTGGAAGCCTGGACTGGAGCCAGTCTGTAGATTATAAAAGCTCAAAATTGGGAAATAGACGTAAGCCAAAGGTTTTGCATAAAGCCAATCTCATCTATCCTGGACAGTATGTTTGGGTAGAAAATGGGGTTATTATTGTGTCGGACACAAAACCAGCCACAAAGCCAAGGCCAAGACCTCAACCAAGGCAAGAACCATCAAAAGATGATTCAGAACCAGTACCACTACCTCAGCATAAGCCTAAAGATGAACCAGAGATTGAGGTTAAACCTAAAAAGAAGTCTAAGAAAAAACCCAAAAAACAACCTGAAAAAGCACCCTCTAGCCCTGAACCACCAGCAACTCAAGAATCACCAAAACAACCTCCAAAGAAACAAAAACCCCCTGAAAAAGTACTGGTCCCTCAACAACCTCATCCTTTGCCAAAGAGGCCTGAGATGACTAACTGGGATCCCCAATTGAGATTTAAACAGCAAGTACGTTTTAATCAATTAGAGCCAGAAAAGAAAAAGACTTTAAACTCTTTTTTTAATGTATCACCAACAGATAGGTTTGATAAATATACATTTTCTGTAGTGAACCTGCCGCGCAGAACTCAGGGTATTTTAGATCAAGCACGGGAGGGTTTTCCAAAGGATACAGAGATTGATGTTTTAGGAAGTCGTGATATAGATATTCCAGGGTTTGCTAGTTTCTTACGCTCAGAAAACTCTGTGAATTTTACTTTAAGTAGAAAAAGAGTTAAAAACATAGAAGTAGAGCGACGCGGAGAATCACTAATTCTACTAAATTTTTTTGAAGGAAATAAATCGATCCTTAAAACTAAAGGAGGGCTTAATGGTGATTTTACCAAAACAGCTCTTCTGAACGAATACAGTCATCAAGTAACGAATGACCTAGTTCATCGATACAAAAGCCTATGGGTTAAACAATATGTAGGAAAACCAGATCATGAGCTCCCAAGCAATATTCATGAGGTTATGAAAGCTTCACTCATAGATGGATTTTCTCACCCAGATATTCCATCTGGGAGGTATAATTTCAATATGTTTAATGAGCTGCAATCTGATTGTATGTCTCATTCAGTCTATCCAGAAAGTTTGGAGGCAGTGTATTTTGTCTATGGGCAACAACCACTAGAGCCTGTACAGTATGCTTTGAATCGTGATTTTGTAGCTTTTCAATTGAGTAAATTTTTAAAAGAAAATGGTCACGGAAACTATACAAAAGATCAAATTAATCAAGCTTTTAGAGATTACTTTAATGCTTGGAGTCAAGGTCAAGCAACAAGAGTTGAAGAAATTATTGATCGATTCCACTTTAAAGATCCAGCTTTTTATGCTCATATGCAAGAGAAATACACTGTAGTAGGAGAGGCGTTTTACGCGCATCTAGCTCAAAAAATTCAGAATATAAAACTAACTGCCTAGAGCCCTATCCTCTGTATCGGAAAAATAACCGAAGCCATCTTCGAACTTTTTCAGAAAAAAGCTTAGACCCATAATGTGATCCGGCGGCCCACTTACTGGCTTCACCAAAAGTTGGGTAAATAAAGGTCGATCTGGCAATTTTACTGAGTTTGAGTTTTTGATTTATGGCCAGCTGCCATTCACGGATCATCTCGCCGGCACGCGATCCTACAATTTGAGCGCCAATGACGCGTTCTTTCTTATCAATGATAATTTTTACAAATCCCATAGTTTCACTTTCAGTGAGAGCTCTATCATTTTTAGCAAAATCAAACTTTACAATGGTATGTGGGATTTTGGCTTTTTTAACGGTGTGTTCGCTGTAGCCGATGCTAGCGACTTCGGGGTCAGTATAGATAGTCCATCCAATGGTTTGGTAGTCTGCCTTGGCTGGGATATGTAAAATTTCATTAGCCAAAACGATGCCAGCTTCATAATTGGCAGTATGGGTAAACATGGATTTACCGTTTACATCCCCAATGGCGGTAATGTGTTTTTTGTTAGTACGGCATTTTTTATCCACGGTAATACCTCGTTCTGTGAATTTTACGCCGGCGGCACCTAAGTCTAATGCTGTATTGGGTTGCCTGCCAGCGGCGACCAAAATTTCATGGGCTTCAAGAACACTGGTTTCACCAGTTTCACTATTTTTAATATAGATATTTTTGTAAATATCATTCTTTTCAACTTTCTCAATCTCGGTGTTTAGTAGTACTTTTACGCCTTCTTCTTCGAATACTTGATTCATAGTATTGGCTATGTCATCAGCAAAACGTCCAAAAAATTTAGCATGTTGTTCTAAGATAGTTACTTCACTTCCAAGTCGTGTAAATGACTGAGCCAGCTCTGAGGCAATAACGCCACCTCCAATAATGGCCAGTTTTTTAGGAAATTCACGAATTCGGAAAACGTCTTCATTGGTAATGAAACCAGTTTCTTTTAACCCTGGGATTTCTGGAATCCTTGGGTGAGAACCTGTAGCAATACAGATTTTTTTTCCCTGTACTTGAGCATTCCCAGCGGTAGTCATACCTTCCGGTTGCAGAGAGGTAAGCCGAGGATTAAACCTAATGTTTACTTTGTGTGATCCAAGAAAATTAGCGGTTCCAAAAACCACCTCACACCCTAGTTTTCTAAATCTATCTGGGTGATCATGTTTTTGTATATGACCTTGTATATTAGCTATTCGATTCACCACATTAGACCAATCAACTTTAAGCGCTGTTGATTCTAGGCCATATTTTTGTGCGTGTTTGATTTGATGAGCTAGCTTAGAAGTCTTTATCAAAGATTTACTCGGTACACATCCGTAATGCAGACAATCACCTCCCAACATCTCGGCTGATATGAGTAAGGTTTTAACCCCTAACTGAGCCGCTCCAGAAGCTAAGCTCAACCCTCCTGAACCACCTCCAATAATGATAAGATCGTAGTCGTAAGCCATAAATATAAAGAGTTATTTTTCTTCGCCTTGGAATTTTTTCACTATTTTGGGGACGAGTAAAACCAAAACAATCAGAACCGCTGGTAAAATCAGCGCCTTTGGGCCTTTTAACAAAGAGTCTCCAAAAAACACAAAGGCTGGACTAAAAATCATATTCGTCACCAATGTAGCGATGAAAAAGTCTCGAGCCTTAGCCGTCTTAATCATTCCAGCTGCATAGCTGAGTGGAGCGTAGGGGAGGAATAAGCATCTTAAGATGAAAAAGTTTCTGAGTCCGTTTTTTTGGCATTTTTCTTCGAGTGTTTTGATGAGGCTCCCAATGCCTTTTTTCTGTTTAAGGGCGTGTACTTTGTCTGAACCCAAATTCTTACTAACATAAAAGGCTGTTTGAGCCGCTGCTGTGGCCGCAATTATCACATAAATTGATCCCCAAAGTTTCCCAAAAAGGAGTCCGGCTAAAACTGTAAAAAGCGCCGCAGAGACAAACAATAAAGTCAAAACGTAATAGATCACTATAAACACTATCGGCGCAAAAACGCCGAAGGATTCTATAGTAGATTTCAAGTTCTCAGGGCTTGTAAAGGCCTTAATCTCATCAAAATACTGTAGCTGGTGTATACAATAAATGCCACTTCCCATGAGGGTGAGCACCAAAAGCAGGATAAGCCATTTTCGCATTGGTGTATATTTTATGAGAGGGCGGGAGAAATTAAAAGGAAGAGATGTGGTCTATGCTACTGGTTTGGGAAACCACTTTTGGAAACCCAGATATCATCAACATACAGCGTTTGGATGTTTGTTTCATTAGTATTTCCAGTCCCACCAATCTCTAGGATGTTATAGACACTGCTAGGAGTTGGGAGAGTTCGCCCTTTATGGTGAATAAGTTTGCGATCATTTTGCCATACTTCCATCTGCCCACTAGTGGTTCCAGAGAGCTTCATTTTAACCCGAATATTCACCCATTTATTACGCGGAACTGAAATCTGTTCCATGAGGTCTTGGCTAAAGAGCTTGGCTTTGGGCATCCAGTTGTCTAGGTCTGAATAGATGTAGTTTTGCCCCTCAAAAAACAACCTTCTGCCGGGTTCTCCTAGGTATCTAAGAGAATGATGAGGAGACCTAATAGCCAAAAATGAAAGTCCCTTTAGGTTCTGGACAGAATCTTCTGGTCCCTCGAAATAAAACCACCCAGAAAAATAAAAATCATCGCCTTCTTTAAAATCAAAAAGCTGCCTCCTGATGGCGACTTTAGAATCTCCAAACCACTGCCTTTTAAAAGGATGTACAGTGAATTTTAAAGCATTGCGACCGCGGAAGGTGTTTTCATTTTGGATTTCAAAATGGTTTTGGTTTTCATCCATAGTACAATTATAAACCCCCAGCATACAGTATTTGATAGGGCGACGGATTTTTTTCTCATTATTTTGGACGATCACTTCATGCCATCGTGAGTAATCTTGAGGAAATAAATCACTAATACTGCTGGCCTTCTCAAATCCATCAAAAAACTGATTTGTCTTTGGCTGAGTTGTGTAGGCTTCCTTCATTTTTTTTTGCTCAGGAGTCTGGTAAGCCACGTTGTATCCTACCCAGAGGAGTCCTAGTAAGATAGCGATTTTTATAATTTTTCCCATATGTTTTTGTTTTTTTTTTAGCACAGGCGTGTACCGTTTTGTACGCTAGATTCTGTGGTTGTAAGTATAACACCATTAGGGCAATGAAATCCAGTAATCAGTACTTCGGACATAAAATTGGCTACCTGTTTGGGCTTAAAGTTAGTCACACAAATGACCTGTAGACCTATTAAATTTTTAGGTGAATAGTTCTTGGTGAGTTGGGCTGAAGATTTTTTGACGCCAAGCTCATCACCCAAATCCACCCAGACTTTGTAGGCTGGATTTTTGGCTTTGGGAAATATCTCTGCTTTGGTGATGGTTCCAACGCGTAGATCTACTTTTTCAAAATCAGCCCATGAAATTTTTTCCATGAGCTGATTGTAGTTAAGTTTTATAAAAACTTTAAGCGGCTAAAAAAAATTAAGGGCTAAATATAGTAGAAGTTTTTTTGTAGTTCTTGAAATTTTAACCTAAAATTCAGATTAATGATTTCCCCACGAACATTAATTTTTTGTCTGGTGTTTTTTCTTGCAGGGTGTTCTGTGAACCCAGAGCCGAAAGCCTCACACATTGCGGATCAAAATATCCCACTAGCGGTGATTTTAGAAGATGAAGCAGGAGGGGTTATCGGAAAGGGAACTCAATTTCAAGAGGATATCTACATTGCGCCAGATCACCTCTGGCAGCAAGGAGGTAAATTGTATGCTGATGGTTATCCTATAAAAGTTTTAGTGCGAGACTTTCGGCATGATTTACTCTTTTTTAGAACCGCTTCTAAACCCTCAGGTTCAGCACTTACTTGGGTAGAGACTCCGCCAGGGGTTGGAACCAAGCTTTTTTGGCATGATGGGAATCGCATCCATGAAGTACATGTAATGTCTACCAAAGGAACATTTGCCACTCAACAGGTCGAGATAGAACAACTCATGACGGTAGATGATACGCTGAGTCATGGAGATTCGGGAAGTGCGGTGTTTGATGAAAAAGGACATATTCATGGTATTTTGATTGCTACAGATTTAGTAGAAGGGGTGTCTTATTTTGTGAGAGGCGACCGAATTCGAGCCTTAGCTGAAGAATATTTAGAAGATCTATAAAAAACCTAAAAACCTTCAGTCTCCTTTGTCAGAAAAAAAAGAGCCTGTCATACGTTAAGTAGGTTTATTTACCGTCTTTTTAGCTTTCGTGAACCCTTCGTTTTTAAGCCTTTTATTCTTCCCTCTTTTTTAAGCTTGACCACTACACAAAAGCCCCTAAAATCACGCGGCTAATTAACTTTTTTATTAATGGTATCTAAAGACAAGAAAGCGGTGATCGGTGATCATCAAATGCACGGAAAAGATACAGGCTCTGCTCCCGTTCAGGTTGCAATTTTGACTGACCGAATTAATTCGCTGACCGAACACCTTAAAACTCACCCAAAAGATAAACACTCCAGACGAGGCCTTATCGGGTTGGTGGGGAAACGACGCCGACTGCTCAGGTATTTACAGCTTAACGACCCCAAAAAATACAGAGAAGTTGTGAAAGCCCTTGAACTCAGATCGTAAAAAACTAAAAACGCTGCGGAGTAACGACCGGGCGTTTTTCTTTTAATAGGAAAATTCCTCATCGTTTTTCTGTGGCGTTGCAGTAATACTTTTATTTTTTAACGTTTAACAAATGACAAACGTACAACGCTTCGCTACCCAACTCGGCGATCAACAAATAGAGTTTGAAACCGGTTTACTTGCGCCTCAGGCTCAAGGTTCAGTTTTGGTAAAATACGGAGAACAAAGACTTTTGGTAACCGTAGGTGTCGGAGCTGGAAGAGAAGGAACAGATTTTTTTCCGCTCGTAGTGGAGTACGAACCAAAGACATATGCTCTTGGGTTCTTAAAACACTCAAAAATTAGTAAACGAGAAGGCCGAAAAAGTGACCGAGATATACTAACTTGCCGAATTGCTGATAGACCTCTCCGGCCAATGTTTCCAAAAGGAATCCGAGATGAAGTGCAAATTATTGCGACTCAACTTCAGACAGACGGAACTAAAACTCCTGCTCCACACGTAATTAACGGAGCCAGCGTGGCGATTCAACTAGCCGGACTTCCATTTGAAGCTTCAGTGGCTTCTGTGCAAGTAGGGAAGGATGATGAAGGCAACTTTGTCACGTGCCCAACCTATGAACAAGTAGACAAAAATGGTCTGGATCTCATCCTAGCTGGAACCGCTGATGCCATTACTATGGTAGAAGCTGGAGCCGATTTGATCACTAATGAAGAAATGTTGGCCGCTCTAGAATACGGTCATCAAGAGATCAAAAAACTGTGTGCTGAACAAGACAAATTCATCGCTCAGTTTGATATTGAACCAGTAGAAATGACCCTCGCTTCCGAATCTGAAACCTACGAAGCCGCAAGCGTGGCTGTAGATTCTCTTATTTCTGAAGATGCACTTAGTGAAGTTCGCGGAACGACGAAGAAAGAAATTAAAAAGAAAATGAAGGTTCTAGAAGCAAAACTTTGCCAAGCTTGTGAAGCTCAGATAGAAGCCGAAGAATTCTCGGAAAGCGAACTTATGACCGCCCTTGAAAAACGGTTTGCTAAAAATATGCGTAAAGGCGTATTTGAAACCGGAAAACGAGCTGATGGAAGAGCTATTGATGAAATCCGACCACTTTACACGGAAGTCGGAATGCTGAACCGAGTGCATGGTTGTGGATTCTTTCAACGAGGAGAAACTCAAGCTCTTTCGGTGCTAACTCTGGGGGGGCCAGATGAAGAAATGCATGTGCCAGACACAGATCGACCAGAATTTAAACAACGATATATCCATCACTATAACTTTCCTCCCTTCTCCGTGGGGGAAGTTCGGCCACTGCGTGGCCCGGGACGACGAGAGATTGGACACGGAGCTCTGGCTGAACGAGCCCTCAAATATGTAGTTCCAGGCCCAGAAGAAGGATGGGCGTACACCATGCGTGTCGTATCAGAAATTTTGGCTTGTAATGGCTCAAGCTCTATGGCGTCTGTGTGCGGATCAACTCTAGCGCTTATGCACGGAGGAGTACCACTAAAAGCTCCAGTAGCCGGAATCGCTATGGGACTCCTTATGGATGAAGAAACCGGTGATTACCGAATCCTTACCGATATCCAAGGACTAGAGGACTTTGATGGAGATATGGACTTCAAAGTAACCGGAGACGGTGAACGAATCACGTGTCTACAACTAGATATCAAGATCAAAGGTCTAGATCTAAGCCTGCTTAAAGATGCCCTTGAAAGAGCTCAAACGGCTCGAAAAACCATCTTGGATAATATGCTGGCCACTATCCCAGAGCCAAGGAGTGAGATGAATGAATTTGCGCCACTCATTGAAGTAATGAAAGTAGATGAAGACGATATTCGCATCGTGATTGGGAAAGGAGGAGAAACCATCCAAGGAATGACGGCTGAATACGACGTTAAAATCTCTATTGAAGATGATGGGACCGTAACTATTGCTGGACTTCGTGAAAACATAAAAGGCGCTCGTGAAGCCATCGAAAAACTCACTTACAAACCTTCAGCAGGGGATGTTTTCACCGAATGCCCAGTAAAAACTATTATGGACTTTGGAGCGTTTGTAGAATACGTTCCAGGCAAAGACGGACTCGTACACATTTCTGAAATCGCTGAAGAACGGGTAGAAAAAGTAGAAGACTACCTCAAAGAAGGTGATTTAGTAACCGTTAAAATCAAAGAAATTGACCGACAAGGTCGAGTAAAACTCACCATCAAAGGTGTGTAATTTAAAAAAGTTTGAATCTTAAAGAAGAAGAGGCCAACACGCTCGCGCGGTTGGCCTCTTTTCAAGGTGTCGGTTTTTTTACTGACTCACCCTAAGATGAGGAATCCGATAATGCTCCCTGGAATCAGTAAGAGCAAGGAAGCTCGCTTTATAGCTCCGAAAGGAGTTAGGCGAACAATCTTCCCTTTTCTAGCCTGCATGTCGCCGCCGCTTAGCCGCCCATCGTGAGAGATGAGAGCCAGAGCTGCAAAGGCAGGCATGAGCCCCAGTATGAAGACTGAGACAAGGGCGAACAGCTGTACCATCCAACGCTCGGGTAGTTGAGTCCTGATCCACCCGAGTAGCTCATAGGCTACTTGCAGCAAAGTAGGCCACTCATGCCGTTGCTCAAAGAGCACGGTCATAAAGGGGGCTCCAGCCAAATGGAGTAACATCATCACCCAGGCAGCTGCCCAGATAGGAGCAAAACCAAATTTATTTTTTTCTTGGGAATAGCGACCAAAAACGGTAGCCGCTACCCCAATAGCAACGTATGCTACTTCTCTCCAAGGGATGAGTTCCCACCACTCCTCGCGGATACGGTAGGATTTTCCCTGAAGTTTGTTCCACAAAGCCTCAGCCATCCTTTCGTGGATGTCAGGGAGTGTATACTGAGCAATCACCAAGGCCGCAAAGCCAGCGATCATCAGAACGAACCCGTAACCATTATGAGGACGTAGAAGCTCCAAGTACCCAGTGGGAAACTTGTAGTGTTTGTTGTTTTCTCGAGCCCAGAGAAGGGCCGTGAAGTAGTGGAGGAACATCAGAATTAGCAAAGTCACCACAATGGTAACCCGCACCTGATTTTCGTCCCACAACAACTGGAACCCCAAGGGTTGAGCTTGAGTGGCTTGCACAAATGAGCCGAACGGACCGAAGCCCGTGAAAACGGCACTCCCAAGCAAGGTGGCGATTGTCGCGGCAACGACGGTTATAGCCGGCCCACGTAACCGAAGCACGTGGTAGATAACCGCAATGAGTGAAAGCAATGGGTCAACCCACAAAGCTAGCACAAATGCGATAAATACCAGCATGGTTAGATTCCACGGAGTTGGGCTCAGTGGACTCTTTGGGTAGAAGGCGCTGAAAACCGAGATAGCCGCAAACAGCAGCGTCACTCGACCCAACCCCCACATAAACGTTAGAAAAAGGGAGCGAGTCCCGTCTTCCATATCTACCAATAGAGCTCCACTAACGGCTGTTAGGACCAAGGCCCCGACCGTTACATGGAAATTTTTCCATCCGCCGAATGGATCCCGCCACAGGATCCACAGAAGTATTACCAGAGGCGTCACCGACGCCGTCCAGCCTACCACACCAGGTAGTTCAAGCAAGTTTGTCATCGGTTTTCACCTCCATTTTTCAATTTAATTTCGCTTGTTTGAGACTCTTCTAAAGACAAATATATCTTCACAAGAGTCTCAAACTTGAGCATCATCAGAATCTGTAAAAGAACCAAAACCTATCACGAGTTTAAAAACTAAGCACAAAGCTTGTTTTTAAACATATTTATATTATAACTTATTTCTTAAAAAAGTCAATAAATTTCAATCCTGTAAAGCGTTTTTCATTATATTGACTTTTTTTAAAAAACATTTTATAAATAATTATAGATGAGAGAAGATCCAAAATTTGAAAATTTTAAAAAAGCCATTCCTGTCGCAAAAAAATTTGCAGAAGGTATTGTAATATCCATTCTAGACACTCTGAATACGGCTTCACCTCCAGGGTTTGAGATATGGCTATGGTCTGAGTATTCAAAGCTTTCTAATGTTACATTAGGCGTTCTTTATAATTTAGAGAGAATTCGTAAAGTTATCGAAGATATGCCACTGGAACACTATCCTTTAGTTTCAAAAAAAATTGCCCGAGGGATACTCATTCAGGAAGGACGCTTAGGGGACATAAAAAGGTTTAGAGAGTTAGTTCGGGCGATAGAATCGGGGAAACCAGTGGAATCTAATTCACCACTGGCAAACCACCACTCTTAACCTTATGACTATGCTGTTCATGAAGGAACTGTTCTAGTTTTTCAGTCGCTTCTGGACTGATAAGATGTTCAATCTTGCATGAATCGGCATCAGCGATGTCTTTGTTTACCCCTAAAATATTGACAAAAAAATCCATGAAGAGCGCTTTGTTTTTTTTAATCTGTTCAGCAACCCCCAGAGCGTTTTGGGTGAGTGAAAAAGACTTATCTTCGTTTTGAACCAGCCAGCCTTTTTTGACCAAAGTTTTGAGCGCTTGAGAAACAGTAGGAGCGGCAATTTCTAAAGCTTTTACGATATCTGCAGCGCGAGCTTTTCCCAACTCATGAACCGTTACAAGGTAATGAGCCTCACTGTGGGTGAGCGGATTTTCTTGAAAGTGTTTCCATACGGCGTTAGTACTAGTGCATCTCATCAATGTCTATCTTAAAAATTCCTTTGAAATGAGCAATTACTTTGTTGCCCCTAAAATCCTAGATCGGTTCCCTGTTAGTAGATTTTATTCAGAAAACTTGATGACGCCTAGAACGTACTAATTTTCAAAAATTTTGACTGTTGCTTTCCTCTCTATTTTGAAATTGATACAATCGGAGGTACATAAACTATAAAGGTATGAAAGAATTAATCTGGATCGGCTTTAAAAATCCTATGATTCAGTTTGTGGGACTTCTTGGAGTGGTTGTTTTAGGGGCTTTATATTTTAATCCCAGAATAGAAGTTTGGGCTCATGCGGGGCTAGTGACAGGATTTTTGATTTTGTGGGCGGCTCTTTTTTCCACTCTTTTTAAAGTCAAAAAAAATTTCTGGAGCACCCTAATTGAGGCCTTTATGTTGCTTTTGCTGATGCACCCTCCCTCGGAGTTGGATGTTAACAGCGTGCTTATAATTGCGGGAACAACATTAGTGGTAGTAGCTTCACGATTTTTAATTTTGTATCGTAAGCAGGTTATTTTTAATCCCGTTGCTTTGGGGTTGATAGTTGCGTCCTTTTTTGGAGCATTTGGGTCTTGGTGGGGGATGACCTATGGAGACGGATTTTCTCTGATTGCCATAGGGATGCTGGTGCTTTTTGCGGTATGGAAGATGAAAAAGTTCTGGTTAGGAGCTACTTTCTTATTACTAAATTTAGTACTATTAGCAGCCACGGGTGAAGCCCAAAGCCTTAGTTATGTGTATACCGATTCTACTATTTATTTCTTTGCGGGGATTATGTTGATGGAGCCTAAAACGTCTCCAAGGCATATACCACTGCAAATTCTCAGTGGAGTTTTGGCAGCTCTGTTCTATAGAGCTGGAGCTCACTTTGGGCTACCCGAAACGGAGTTAATGACTATCGTGTTTGTGAATGTGTTAAATTGCCTGGATAAAGCCACGCCTGTATTTCGCTTTCTCAAGAAAAAATAGCTCAAACCTATAATAAAAAAATACTTAGGGGCTTGTGGGTTCCCTAAGTATTTTTATTCGATATAGAGGAAAGGGGCACTTGGGGAAACCTTAGGTTTCAGTCCAAGAAGTTTTATTCCCAAATAATACCCTGGTAGCAGGTGTTCTCACTATGATCCCAAGTTTTTCCAGCCTCCAGACATTCATCAATCATTTGAACGATAGGCGACACTTGGTTTAAGTCTACGGTAGCGGTGTTTGCTCTATGCCGTAGGGCATTATTAGTATATACAGCAGGTTGTGGTGTCCAGGTGAAGTTACTCCAGTCTTCTCCTTCATCGAAGGTTGAAGCCCAGGCTTCAGAGGAACCACCAAGATAATGGTAAACATGGATAACGTTTCCAGTTTCAATAATATTTTCGGCCCATCCGGCGTCACGATCAGTAATAGTGCTGTGTTGAGCCATTACTGAAAAAGTCACCCCAAAGGCCACGAGAGCGATACCTGCGAATAGAGATTTCATGAAAATGTAAGTTATTTCAATTTTTATATTAACGAATTTTTGCATTTGTCAAAGCCAAGTACATAAAAAAGCATGAGATCCCCACTCTACTTGGATCATTTCTTAAAGAGATTTCGGCCTAGAGGCTCATGTTTGGCAGGGGGCTCATTTAGCGCCCAAATCTTTTTTGAGAGCATGGATATGTCTGGCGGTTGCCGAATCTTTTCGGATCAAGTCTTGGATTTTTTTGATTCCATGCATAATAGTGGTGTGGTTCTTACCACCAAAGGCTTCACCAATAGCTTCATAGCTCATTTTCAAAACCTCTTTACACAGTAGCCAGCAGATTTGTCGAGGAAACACTATTTCCTTTTTTCGAGATTCTCCCAGCAGATCTGTAGCAGGTATTTGGAAATAATCTGAGATGAGAGTAATCAGATCATCGGGGCTTTTGGCTAAACTGATATTTCCATCGGTGTCAGTAATAAGGTCTTCTTCTGGATTGAGTTGTCTAAAGATTTTCCCAACACTCTGGACGGTAGGGGACACCTGGTTGATTTCTACTTCAATAGAAATTTTGTTCAGCACATTTTCTAGCTCTCGTAGATTTTTCCGCGTATTAGTAGCAATAAAGGCTTGGACATCTTCTGGAAGAATAAGCCCCATGGCTTTGGCTTTTTCTTGAATAATAGCTAATTTAGTCTCAAAGTTAGGCATCTGAATATCCACAATAAGCCCCCACCCAAGCCGAGAACTGAGTCTATCCATCATGTCTTGGAGTTGAGCTGGTGGACGATCAGCTGAAAAAACCATTTGTTTTTCTAGATCTCGGAGGTCATTAAAGGTATTAAAAACCTCTACCTGAGTTTGTTCTTTACCAGAAAAGAATTGTACATCATCAATCAGCAATGCATCAGCCCGTCGGTATTTTTTTCTGAGGGCTTCGGTTTTACGCTCTTTAATAGCTTTGATAATCTCATTCATAAATCTTTCGGCCGTGGTGTAGATCACCAAAGACTCAGGATGTCTTCGTAGAATTTCATTCGCCAGCCCCTGAAGTAAGTGAGTTTTCCCTAGTCCTACCCCTCCGTAAATGTACAAAGGATTATATTTTTTAGGCTGTCCGGCTTCGGTTTCAGCCACAGCGCTACAGGCAGCATGTGCCAAACGATTTTCTTCCCCTACGACAAAGTTTTGGAGGGTGAATTTAGGCTGGATTAATCGAGATTCCAACCCCTCTTCTAGACGGACTTCAGGTTTGTTTGGAAGTTTTCTTGGAGTGCGTTTTTCTTCAAACGCAACAGGGTCACTGACAGGTTTATCGGCCAAGCTAAGGTCTACATCAAAAAAAACTTTATGAACCTCAGGCAGTATTTTTTGAACATTAGCCAAGATCATATTGGCATATTTATTCTCCAGCCAATTTTTGTTCATCTCAGTGGGACAACTAATCAGAATAGCCCCGCCAGAGATTTCTTTGAGATGAACTTTTTTAAACCAGGTATGGAACTCCATTCGGGAAAGTTTCCTCGATAGATTTTCTAGCACTTGGTGCCATACTTGAGTTTTATCCATCTATCTAAAAATAAGGTCGGTTCTATCCATACCTATACCGATACTAGTAATAGGACACTTGATGAGGTTTTCCAGAGCCAAGACGTAGTCTTGAGCCTTTTGTGGGAGGTCTTCAAAATTTTTGGCGCCACTTAGATCCGTTTCCCATCCAGGGAAGGTTTCATAGATAATTTCTAAATTTTGGTTGGCTTTTCGGGTCGTTGGAACCGTTCGTAATTCTTGGCCATCCAACATATATTTTGTAGCGACTTTAATTTCTTTAAGTCCTGTGAGTACATCTAGTTTTGTGAGGTTGATAGCATCAAGCCCATTAAATTCGACAGCATTACGCACTACTACTGCATCAAACCATCCACATCGCCGTGGTCTTCCAGTAGTAGCCCCGTATTCACCTCCCTTTTCACGAAGTTTTTCGCCCAGTTCATTTTCAAGCTCACTAGGGAACGGCCCGGTTCCGACTCGAGTTGTATAAGCTTTGGCAATCCCAATGAGGTTATTAATCTTGCGAGGCGGAATCCCCAGCCCAGTAGCAATGCCCCCAGCGGAGACGCTAGAACTCGTCACAAAAGGATAGGTTCCATGATCAATGTCTAAGTGATGAGCTTGGGCGCCTTCAAAGAGTACTCTTTTCCCGTTCTTTAGCGCTTCTAACAAAACAATTCTAGTATCACACAGCAGCGGTTTTATCTGGTCTCGGAGAGACATGATTTTTTGGTATTCAGCTGCTGGATCCAGCTCTAAATCAAGGGTTTGACCATGAAGGGTGCAGGCTTGTTCAATCTTGTCCTTGAGTAGTTCGGTATCCAGTAAGTCTTCACATCGGATGCCTCTTCGTGCAATTTTATCTTGGTAACAAGGGCCAATTCCACGGCAGGTAGTACCGAGCTTGTCCTTGCCTTTGAGCCGTTCCAATTCGGCATCTACTTGCATGTGATAGTCAAGCACTAGGTGGGCGTGTAAGGATATTTTGATTCGATCACGGACTTGTAGCCCCGAACTTTCTAAAGATTCAATTTCCTTTAATAGATCGGGCAAAGAAATCACCGTTCCGTTTCCAATAATGCCTATAGTGTGTGGATGTAAAAGGCCTGAAGGAAAAAGGTGAAAGACAAATTTTTGTCCTTCTGTGTAAATAGTATGTCCGGCATTGGCCCCTCCTGTACTTCGGCAAATAAAATCAAAACTACCAGACATAGCGTCTACTAATTTTCCTTTGCCCTCGTCTCCCCATTGGGTACCAATAATCCCGACATTAGGTCCGAGACTGGCTAAAAAATCCTGCATAAACGATTAAAAAATGTGGGGTGGTGAGTGTCTTTGACACCAAGGCCGAACTTAGCAAGTTTTCCCCATAAGATCAAACCAAAAGTGCAAAATTTGTGACAAAAAAGTTTTGCACATTTTTATCAGATTTGAACTTGAGTCATGAATAATTTTACAAGAAGTGAATTTTTTTTAGAATTCGCCCGTTATTAACCCATAAGAATTATGGCACAGATGTATTACGATGCCGACATTGAGGCGTCAAAAATTCAAGGCAAAAAGATTGCCGTTTTAGGGTGTGGATCACAAGGCCACGCTCATGCACTTAACTTGCAAGACTCAGGGTGTGAAGTCGTGGTCGGACTTCGTGAAGGTTCCTCAACTTGGGTCAAAGCAGAAAAAGCCGGGCTCAAAGTCCTTTCAACCGCTGAAGCGGCTGCCTGGGGAGAGGTGATCGTAGTACTCCTCCCAGACACAGTGCAAAAGAAAGTCTATGAAGATTCTATTGCTCCAAACCTCAGTGAAGGGAAAAGTCTGGTATTTGCCCATGGATTTAATATTCGATTTGGACTTATCAAACCACCAGAGAATATAGATGTATGGATGGTAGCCCCAAAAGGCCCAGGCCACCGAGTCCGTACTACCTATACTAATGGTTTTGGGGTGCCAGCGCTTATCGCGGTAGAACAAAACCCATCAGGTGATGCCAAAGACCTCGCTCTAGGATATGCTAAGATGATGGGAGCTGGTCGAGCTGGAATCCTTGAAACTACGTTTACAGAAGAAACGGAAACAGACCTTTTCGGAGAACAAGCTGTTCTGTGTGGAGGATGTGAAGAACTCGTAAAAGCCGGTTTTGAAACACTTGTAGAAGCGGGGTACCAGCCGGAAGTAGCGTATTTTGAATGTCTGCATGAACTGAAGCTCATCGTAGACCTTATGTATGAAGGTGGAATCGCCGCTATGAACTACTCAGTATCAGAAACAGCCGAATATGGAGGTTATGTTTCTGGACCTCGAGTGATTGATGCAGGAGCGAAAGAACGAATGAAGACTATCTTGAAAGATATTCAAGAAGGACGATTTGCTGATGAATTTGTGAGCGTAATGAACGAGGGGGGAGGAGCCAAACTCAAACAACTTCGAGAACAAAATGCTACACATATTATTGAAGACACTGGTAAAACACTTCGAGATATGATGAAAATTGATAAGACAGATTCAGGAGATGCCAACTTCAATGCCTCAAATGATAAGTAAAAAAGGGTAAAAAATTTACCATTCTTTGTTAGCCAAAAAGATCCTCAGACGTGTATGAAATAAAACCTTTGTCTCTGAGGATTTTTTGTTTCCTTTAAATTTAGAGAAGCTAGTTGAAAAGGATTTATACCTTTAATTTTGCCTGTTTTTAAAAATATATAAAAAACATAAATCCAAAAAAGGTACTACTAGAAAAAGAATAAAAAAATTGTACATGATCAAAAAAAGTAATTTAATTATGGTTGAATAATTTTTGTGAACTCGAGCAAAAAAATGAGACAACCCCTAATATTCACCTTCAGTTTAGCTTGCTTGGCTGTAGCTTTCACCGCTCAGGCTCAAGAGACTCATTTTGGTGATGTGAATGAGGATCTCTATTTTCCTAATGGAGTTCTTTTAGAAGGGACTAACTCTACGACGCCAGGAACGGCCAATATAGAGATCGGTGGATCGGGGACCCTTACTATAGGGAACCAAGCCGGGGGAGGTTTTCCTCGTCTTATGATTGTAGGAGGTACCAAAATCACAAGTGTCAGAAGTTTTGCCCCAGAAGAAATTAATGTAACTACTTGGGATGGACAATTTACAGCCCCTGGGAGTTCGGTTAAGCCGAATTCAGATGAAATAACTTTCAGCGGATATACTCCGTCTCCAGATGTTGAGGCGGTTGCGGCTTTTAATTGGGGACTAGCGAATGAAAAATTCACCTTTGCTCCTAAGGCCGAAGTAGCACTACCAGTAGATGAGCAAGATGGGCAGAAGTTATGGACTGCTTATGAAGCATCAGATGATTGGCAGGTGAAGTCTATTGAAGATTTTTGTATTGCTGATAAGGGGCTTTGTACGCTTTCGGTAGGAGATGTAAATAAGATTGCTTTGGTTAAAGAGAATTTTGATACCTGTCCTATTACAAATATCAGTAATGGGAGTGTGGGGAGTATTCCTAGTTGTGTAATTACATGTGACAGTGGGTATGAACTTAATAGTGAGGCCAATGGTTGTGAAACCATCTCTTTTGGAGACGGTGAAACGGCTTTTGATGATACTACTACTGAAACCGGGTTTACTGGGGATGACAACTTTTTGCCAACAGAATTTGTAGCGCCAGCTAAAGAATATGAATTCCCTCCAGGACACTTTAGATACAGAGCCTCTAGTGAAAAGTTTTATAGAATGCTTGACGAAGAGGGTTTGGATGAAACAGATCTAGAAGTTGTTCGACACCAAAATACAACTTACCTTTCACGAAATCCTCGCACAGCGGCTGAGCAGATTGCTGCACGTGAAGCTCGCGAAGGAAATAGAGGTGAGACTGCGGCTGAAAAAGATGGATTTATCAGCTATTTGATTGAAATGCGAAATAAATTTGGAGATAACGCTCAAGAAAACCACTTTACCGCTCTTAGTGATGAGGGAGGAGAGAGTCATGCTTCAGCTCCCGTTGACGGAGCCGGAGACGATGATGATGGAGACTACTATGCCGCTGGCGGCGGAAGCACTGGAGGACTACTCCCCAGTACTGGACCCGGTATGTTCCTCGGAATTGCTGTGGTCGGATTTATGCTCATGCTTTTCGGAGCAAGAAGGAGCTAATTAACTATTGCTATAATTGATTTCTGGATATTTTGTGGGTCCAATTACCCTCCGCTTGCGGGGGGTTTTTGGTAAAGTATGGGCTGGAGGTTTTACCTCCCCCCAGGAGCCCCCCACCAAGAAGGAGCTCACTTAATTTAAGGAAATCACAAGACCTTAAATTAGTTTGCGGTTTAAATATAGGTTTAAGAAGTTTTTAGATATAGGAACAAATCTTATCACCCATCTCATTACAACTGAGTTTGGTTTCACCTTCTTTGTTGGCAAAGATGTCGCCGGTTCGGAATCCGTCTTTTATGGTTGATTTAATAGCGTTATCAATGGCGTCAGCTTCGGTGTGAAGATCAAAAGAATGTCTGAGCATCATGCTAGCAGACATAATCTGAGCGATAGGATTAGCAATATTCTTGCCAGCAATGTCTGGAGCAGAACCTCCTGAAGGTTCATAAAGGTGAATCTTTTCTCCAAAGCTCGCAGAACCGAGCATCCCTAAACTTCCAGGGAAAACACTCGTAAGATCACTTATAATATCTCCAAACAGGTTAGGGCAGGCGAGTACATCAAATTGGCGAGGCCATTTTACGAGCTGCTGTACGGCATTATCTACATACAAACTTTGAAATTGTATCTCTGGCCAGTTTTTAGATTCTGCTTCAAACACTTCTCGCCACAAACGAGACGTCTCAAGGACGTTAGCTTTGTCGATGGAGTGTAGGACCTTTTTTCTTTTTTGAGCCGCCTCAAACGACGCTCTAGCTATTTTTTGTATAGTGGTTCTGTCATAGGTTGAAGTATCTAGAGCCAAGTCTTCTGTGGGACGTCTATGTTCTCCAAAATAAATTCCACCAGAAAGTTCTCTTATGACTAAAATTTCAAAGCTGTCTTCCCCAATAATGTCTTTTCTAAGAGGACAAAATTCATTGAGTTCTTTGAATACAGGAGCCGGTCTGAGGTTGATTGACGCTCCGATAAATTTTCGGATGGCTAAGATTGAGTTTTTTTCACAGTCCATCCATTGAGGCTCAAATTGGGCTTCTACTGGCCCACCAACAGAGCCAAAGAGTACCGCATCGGATTGGTTTACGAGGGCTTTAGTTGCTTCTGGAAAGTGGTTTTGATGCTTGGGCCAAGCCGCACCACCAATCAGTCCATGATTAATTTCAAAACTATGTCCATATTTTATTTCGATTCTTTGTAAAACCTTTACGGCCTCAGCGCAGACTTCTTCTCCGATACCGTCTCCGGGGAGTAGGGCAATTTTGTAGCTTTTCATGTGGTGCGATTGTAAAAAAATTTATATAATCATCAACAGTTATGAAAAAATCTAAAAATCATATTCGGGGGTTTAAAGTACTTTCGGTGTTCGCTTTTTTTCTGCATCTCTGTATTGTGATTTTATTTTTTAGTTCGCCGTTTTTGCCTTTTTGGTGGCAAATAACATTTTTAGTTTTGGGCGTGGTAACACTGCCTCTTCGAATTCTGTTTTTTGAGGGGAAATGCCCCTTTACTGGGTGGGAGAGGTATTGTCGTAGAGAAGCCGGGGATATGAAGGCCAAAATTCACACACACACTTTTATGGAGGCTTATTTTGGTATGCCAGATGCTGTTTTCAAAAAAGTTGAAAAAAGTATCATGGGACTTTTGGTCATCACGATACTTTTTTATATTTTTATGGGACAAAGTTTGTGGCAGTGGTGTTTTACCGCTCTTGTCCAAACATAACGACCCAATAAGCTCCTTTGTAGTAGGTTCCCTTGGTCACCGGTTGACGGCCAATACCTACTTCCAGAAAGTTTGGGTTCATTACATCTTTCCATTGATTTTCAGAACCTCTCCATTTGGTGATCAAACCAGCAGGGGAGTAATCACCCACAGTAGTATTTTCTCCTAAAGCCATATAGTCATAGTCTACTTCTCGAGCTCGGTCAGCGACTTTTTTGCCTTGTGGATCAATATAATGGAAAAATTCTTCCTCGTTCATTCGTTCAGAATAGTACTGCGAAGCCGCTTCTAGCTTTACGTCTCGTTTAAAACTTGGAAGATTGTTGGCACGACGTACTTGGTTGAGCAATAAAAAGAACTTGTCTTTGTACGGATCAATACCTTCGAGTGAGGCATAAGATCGGAAATTAAATTCTCTTGAAGGCTTGTCGGTTCGATTAGTCATAATCCGGAAGATGAGTTCCGCCATTTCTCCTCGAGTGATGGCTTTTTCAACTTTGTCGATGTCAAAAGGAATAGCCCTTCTGTCAGACAAAATCTGTACAAAGGGGGCATACCAAGGCTGGAGCTCTTCTAGAGGGAGGTTAAAGCTCTGGGCGATAATTTTAGCCGCTTCACTAAAGATAATATTTTGTCCTGGTTTGAAGGTTCCGTCTGGGTATCCATCTACGATCCCTTCACTTTTGGCCACGCAAATGTAAGGCGCAAACCAGGCATTTTTAGGAACATCGGTAAAACTAAAGCTATTTAGATTACAGGTATCTATTTCTAGCTGATTAAACTGACTAGCTACCAAAATTTTAGTAAATTCGGCCCGGTTAATATTGTTTTTGGGGCGGTAGTAGCCGTCTTTATAACCTTCTACCACGGCCTTACTTTTGAGATAAGAAACCGATTCGCTGTAAATATTGTTTCGGCTGACATCTGGAAAACTCGCACTTTGGGCGAGGGCTAAAAATGGAAAGACTAACACCGACAGCCCAAAGATTATTTGTTTCATTTTTTTTTAGATTGTATACCAAGTTAAAAATTTATTCCATTGGGGTTCCAAAAACCTGAACCCAAATAAAACCTGCATATCGAGGATCATTGGTTTCCTGAACTTTGCCTATCCCTATTTCTTTATATTCGGATTTGATAATGTTGCCCCAATGAGGAGGCGATTTTTTCCAGGTATCAAAGACTTCTTGAGCCGTTACTTGCCCCTTGGCGATATTTTCACCAACAAACCTATAGCGATATCCGGCGTCTCGGACTCTATCGCTAGGAGTAGAACCTTCTGGGCCAATATGGTCAAAGAAGTTTTCATCATCCATAAGTTGGGCAAACTCTTGGGCTACTTCTTGGAGCACTGGATTAAAGGTTAATGGAGCCGCCCCTAAATCCTTTCTGGCTTCGTTTACTAAATCCAATACGTCTTCAATATGGGCACTACCATCAGGAACATTTGGATCTCTCGGTTTTATTTCAATTTCTGGAGTGGCATTAAATTCAAAGAGGCTAGCCGGTTTGTTCTGAGTATTGGTTTTAACTCGGAAAATAAGCTCAGCCATTTCGCCTCTAGTGATGGTTTTGTCTACCTTGGTAATACTTTGAGGAATGGCTTTGGCGTCAGAAAGGCTTTTGACGTAAGGCGCATACCAAGGCTCTCTACGTTGAGTAGCGAGACTGAAACTCTCTACAATAATTTTAGCGGCTTCCGTAAAAAGTATGTTATTGGCCGGATCAAACGTCCCATTTGGGTAGCCTTCTATAAGGCCCTGTTTTTTAGCTATACAAATGTAAGGGGCAAACCAGGCTTGACTGGGAACATCCTCAAAGGTGTATTTTTGAGTGTCACATTCACGGATGGAGTTATCTGCAAATCTAGAATGCATTATAATTTTGGTAAATTCAGCTCGATTAATGGAGGCGTTTGGCCGAAAGGTGCCATCAGGATATCCGCTTATAATTTCTAACTTCCTTAAATGTTCAATAGCTTCCCCAAAAGGCAGCGCATCAACATCACTAAAATTAGCATGAGCCAAAAGGGGAAATCCGAGAATAAGGAGTAGAAGTTTTTTCATTTTTTTCCATAGGCTCTTTTTTTGAGAAGCCGATAAATAAACAAATCTAGGATATAAGTTTGCCAGATTCTGGACAAGCCAGAATATTAGAGACCAAAAGCCTTTTGCTGGTCATCAAAATGGTGAATTTTTGGCTGAAACTCTAAAAGGTAGTCCATATCAGAAAGCCCCTCAAGGAGTCGTTTTTTGCTAAACTCAGAAATTTCAAATTTATAGAGAGTTTCATCACTATCGGTTACGGTTTGAGTTTGGAGATCCACCGATAACCTTTCTCCAGATTTGAGAAATTTTTGGACTACGGCTTCAGGCAATACTACTGGTAGAATACCGTTTTTTTCAGCATTCCCTTTAAAGATATCAGCAAAGTCAGAAGCAATAATTACATCGATCCCCGCATCTTTGAGTCCCCAGGGGGCATGTTCACGACTGGAACCACATCCAAAGTTTTGTCCCGCTACCAAAATGCTTTGCCCACTGAATTGTGGGAAATTCGGATCACTTTTTCTAAGATTAAAAAATACGTGTTTTCCCAGGCCTTCTTTGGTAGTTACCTTTAGAAACTGAGCGGGCATGATCATATCCGTATCAATGTCTTTGATAGAGAGACAGATAGTTTCGGCTTGGTATTTTTTAAATTCCATTGAGGCCTCTGCCTCTACGTTTTGATGAGTAGATTTATGTCCTTGAGTGGAGTCAAATAAGTGATTATTCATACTCTAAAAGAAATCATCTGGGTCAGTAATTTTTCCAGTTACAGCGGCTATGGCCACCATCTTGGGGCTCATCAAGTGCGTGAAGCTCCCTTGCCCTTGTCGACCAACAAAGTTTCGGTTCGAGGTTGAGGCGCATCTAGATCCTGCTGGCACGGCATCGCCGTTCATGGCAATACACATAGAGCATCCAGAACCCCGGACCATAGCTCCGGCTTTTTGAAAAATTTCAACAAGGCCTTCAGCTTCACATTGAGCTCGAACTTTTTCCGAGCCTGGAACCACGAACGCCTTTACCCCTTCAGCTACAGAGTTGGTAGCCAGGATCTCAGCGACAGCTCGCATATCTTCAATGCGGGAGTTGGTGCAGCTGCCCATAAAGGCATAATCAATGGGAGTATCTTTAATAGGAGTACCCATTCTAAGGCCATTGTATTTAAGTGATTTTTCAGCGGCTAAGATTTTGGCTTCATCGCCGATTTCTGCAGCTGTAGGAATATTTTGAGTCACCTCTATGCCTTGTTCAGGATTCGTGCCCCAGGTGACAAATGGATGCCTTCCTTCTAAATCAATTTTTATAATCGTGTCGTATTCAGCGTCTTGATCTGAAGTCCAGATAGACCATCTTTTAACTTCTTGATCAAAATTTTTATTCACAAATTCTCTGTCTTTTAAATATTCAAAAGTCTTTTCATCTGGACTGACAATCCCAAATCTACCACCGGCTTCAATACTCATATTGCACATGGTCATTCGGCCTTCCATCGAGAGGGCTTTAATGTAGTCACCACAAAATTCCATAGCATGGCCATTAGCCCCTTGGATTCCAATCTGGGCAATCAAAGCTAAAATAGCATCTTTAGCGGTGAAATGTTTGGTAGGGGTTCCGCTGAATTCCACTTTCATCGTTTTTGGTCGATCCAACAGCAAAGTCTGTGTAGCCATTACATGTCCAATCTGAGTAGTTCCAATACCAAAAGCTAAGGCCCCGAAGGCTCCGTGAGTAGAAGTATGACTGTCTCCGCACACGATAGTGCGTCCCGGTTGAGTTAGGCCTAATTCGGGTCCAATCACATGAACAATTCCCTGGGAGCCAGATCCAAAGTCAAAGAGAGGAATCTCAAACTCTTTGCAGTTAGCCCTCAGTTTGTCTACTTGGGCTTTGGCCTGGTTGTCCACGTAGGCTTTTCGAGTCTTGTCAGTAGGCACCGAGTGATCAAGGGTTGCAAAGTTCCTATGAGGGCAGGCAAATTTGGTAATACCTCGTTTTCGAAGCCCCTCAAAAGCCTGAGGACTAGTCACTTCATGAATGAGCTGTAGATCAATAAAAAACACGTCTGGTGCGCCGGCTTCATGATGCACTTGGTGTGCCTCCCAAATCTTATCAATAATGTTCTGTTTCATTAGCTCAAATAATGTAGGGAATTTTGCGGTTTTGGGAAGGTGATATAAAGAGAAATAAAGTTTATTTAATAGCAGATTTGGCGGTAAGAGGTAGAGAGTTACCTAACTTTGTTTGGACGCAGATTTAAAGCCTGGGGTACCTGAAACTAAATCACGTTGAGGGAAAGCCCCTGACTACTCCCAAAATTTCCACTGATCAAATCGCACATTTTGAAATGGGGCGAGCGTTTCTTTTACCGTACTGAACTGATCACTAATAGAGGTTTTTACACCGTTAATTTGTTGATTCACAGCATCGAGTGAAGTCTGAATCGCTTGTACTATTTCCCATACCTGCCAGAGCACGTAACCAATAATTGCCAAAAATATAAACGTCCATAAATTACTAAAAATCCAGCTAATCAAGCTTTTATAAAACGGTGGATGAACGGCTCTATCAATATCTTCTAGCCGGCTCATGATGTAGTCGAGTTTTTGTTCTACGGTTTTTGGTTTTCTAGCCATCGGTATTTAGGATAGTAAATGATCTAATTCTGGACAAGCCAGAATAACTATTGTTTGGCTAAAAGGGCTTTATTAACAACTTCAAGATACGCCAGGATAGCGGCTTTTACAATATCTTCATTTCCGGCTCGGCCAGTAATCACGTGTCCATTTTTATGTTCTATCCGAACACTAACAACGGCTTGAGCATCAATACCAGAGGTTACGGCATCCATAGTAAATTCAGTGAGTTTTCCGTGATCGCCACAAATATCTTTAATGCAAGCGTAGGCTCCATCTACCATCCCAGTGCCCTCATGACGAGTAGTTTGGGTTTTGCCTGATTTTAAATTTTTAAGCGTGACTTCAGCAAAGGGTTTGTCCCTATCTCCAGAACCAACCGCAAAGGCTTCAAGCTCCCAAATATGGTTCTTATGCGCTTCTTCACCCATCACTAAGATCATCAAGTCTGAGTCTGATATTTCTTTTTTCTTATCAGCGAGGGCTTTAAATTCTGTAAAAATTTCATTGAGCTGAGTTTCATTGAGTTGGTAGCCAAGTGCTTTGAGTCTATCGGCCAGGGCGGCGCGCCCAGAGTGTTTTCCTAATACCATTTCGGTCTTTTCTGCGCCGACAGATTCAGGTGTCATTATTTCATAAGTTTCTCGATTAGCTAAGATTCCGTGTTGATGAATGCCCGCCTCATGAGCAAAAGCATTGCGTCCAACAATAGCTTTGTTAGCCTGAACTTTTTGTCCGGTAATCTGCTCAAGCAGTTTAGAAGTTTGATATATCTCAGGGCTTTTAATTCCAGTTTTAATATTATAAAAATCTTTACGAGTTTGTAGTGCCATTACGACTTCCTCGAGTGAAGCGTTCCCAGCTCGTTCACCGATTCCATTGATAGTACATTCTATTTGCCTCGCTCCATTTTGGACTCCGGCTAGGCTGTTGGCTACCGCTAAACCTAAGTCATTGTGGCAGTGCGTAGACCAAATGGCTTTATCTGAGTTTGGTACTTGTTTGATCAAGTAGGCTATAAGATCTCCAAACTCATCTGGGGTAAGATAGCCAACAGTGTCTGGAATATTTATGGTATCGGCTCCAGCCTCGATAGCAGCCGTCAAAACCTTCACTAAAAAATCCCTATCAGATCGGCTCCCGTCTTCGGGTGAAAAATCGACTCTATCGCATAAAGATTTGGCCAATTTCACCCCTTTAACGGCCATCTCTAGGACTGCTTCTGGCGATTTTTTCAATTTATATTCCATATGAATAGGGCTGGTAGCAATAAACGTATGGATACGTGGCTTTTCGGCTAATTTTATCGCGTCAGCTGTGGCTTTTATATCGTTTTCCATGGCTCGAGCCAGTCCACAAACTTCAGATTTTTTTACCACTTTGGCAATACGTTCCACAGCCGTGAAGTCATCAGGACTGGCCGCGGGAAATCCAGCCTCCATAACATCTACCCCAAGGCGCTCAAGCTGTAGGGCGAGACGAATTTTTTCTTCAATGTTCATAGAAAATCCAGGAGATTGTTCCCCGTCTCGAAGAGTTGTATCGAAAATTTTTACGTAGTTTGGGTTCATATTTTAATTTTTAAAAAAAACAGCTCTGAGTTTTGCTCGAGCTGTCTAGTAATTTGAAAAATTTTTTCACACCTAAACCGCTCGAATTTCGAGAGTAAGCAGCAGGAGCAGAGAAAAGTTTTTCATTTAGCTCAACGAGTATACGATTTAACGTGTGTGAGTCAATATTATAAAATATTGAATGTTTCTTCATAGAAACGCTAAGAGATATTTAATGATAAAAATCCAAAAACCATTGTGACTTAAAAATTTAATCCAACTTTTCTATGAGTTGGTCAATGCCATTCAAAAACAACACCAGAATGATAACCAGCATAATAGCTCCGCTTATCCCCAATATAAGACGTCCGTTATGGCTTTTTTGAGGTTTAGTGTGTTTGAGCTCAACTTTGTGTACCAACCCATCTCTTATCCACACAATGATGGCAAAAAGACTTACGGTAAGTATCATGAGGGTTAGCATGATAATCGGGTCAGTCTTCTCTACGATTTTGTAGAGTAAGAAGGCCCCACACAGATTCACCATGAAATGACAGGCAGCATCAATAGCTTCCCGTATTTGATTTACAGAAATATAATAGACGAAACATCCAATGGGAACAACAAGCCCAATGAAGATAAAGAGTAGGCCCATAATAGGGGCGGCAGTACTAAAATATCCGAGTCCTACAATCACCATAAAATAAACCAAAAGCCGAAAGGTAAGTCCGTGACCGTACCACTGATCAAGCCATTTGTCCATAGTGATGAGAAGTGCTAAAAAATGATAATTTCATTGTTGAAATTCAGAACCTTGCACATCGTACAGCCCAAGTACGATTTAGACAAGAACCTAGATTTTGCCTTGAACTTATCTATTTTTTTAGACCTTCTAATTTTTAAGATTTGTGTGCAATTATTTCTATTTCTACCTTCGCGCCTTTTGGGAGCTTACTGACTTCAACACAACTTCGAGCGGGTTTGTGATCACCGAAAAAATCAGCATAGATGTCATTTACAACTGCAAAATCATTGATGTCAGATAAAAATACAGTGGTTTTCACGACCTTGTTTTTTTCAAGCTGAGCGGCGTCTAAAAGAGCTGCAATATTTTTTAATACTTGTTTGGTTTGTCCTGAAACATCCGTATCCAAAAAATCACCCTCTGGAGTTAGAGCAATTTGCCCAGAAAAAAACACCAGATTTCCGGCAGAAACCCCTTGGCTATAAGGTCCAATGGCACTTGGCGCCTGAGGAGTGTTTATTATTTTCATTTTAAAAAGGTAAGACTCATACATGATAGGGCGCAATAGGCGCCTCTACAACTAAAAAATAACTTGACTTGGATCGCGATAATTCTATATTTCTGCGGCTTTGTACTTATCAAAAGTATTTATTCATGAAAAAAGACACTCACCCGAAAGCCCATCCTGTTATTTTTAGGGATGCTAACGCCAAAAAAGATTTTTTTATGATGTCTACCATGACATCAGAAGAAACAGAAACTCACGACGGTACACAATACTATGTAATCCGTGTTGATGTAAGTTCAGCTTCTCATCCATTTTACACTGGTAAACAAAGCCTGATTGATACATCAGGTCGAGTTGAGAAATTTAAAGCGAAACAAGCCAAAGCTCAAACGCTTAGTAAATAAGTTCTTATACCTAATCTTTAATTTTCATGGCGACCAAAAAAACAACGGCTTCTCCCAAAAAGTCTACGGCCACTAAGGCGAAGAAGACTACCGCCAAAGCTAAATCTACCACAAAAGGAGCGCTCAAAAAAGTCGCCCCAAAAAAGGCCGTAAAGAAGTCAGTAGCACCAAAGAAAAAAGTGCCAAACAAAAAATCGGTTGTCCCAAAAAACAGCCCCAAAAAAGCTACTCGGGCCAAAACTAAAGCCACATCAAGCGTAACTCAAAAAGCAACTTCAGCCCTTAGTTCTGACCAATGGAAAGGAGTTGTAGGCGCTACTTTTTCAGCGTTTCCTACGCTCTGGTGGAGAGTGGGAATTGTTAATATGTTGGCCCTAGTATTAATGGTTGTCGGAGTCGGTTTAGCGACCGCTATTTTTATTTTGATGTCAGGCGGTATTGGATCTTTAGAAAACCTTTTTGCCAATATGAGAGTAACAGGGGTTATGCCAGACTCTTCCGTGATATTCAGTTTTTCAGCAGCTCTTATATTTTGGATAGTTTGGGTCGTTGTTTTTGGGATTATTGCCAAGATTAGTAGTTTTATGATTGTAAAGTCTTACGCTCACAAAGCCGTAAAAAATCCACTCACAGTTTTCTTCCAAGAGAGCTGGTCTCTCTTCTGGAGTTGGGCTTGGCTTGGACTTAAAATCTTTTGGTATATAGTGTGGCCTTTGCTTCTATTCTCTGTATTTGTAGGTATTATTGGAGTAAGTGCAGGTATTGCTAGAATAGGTGAAGTTAATCAAGGGCTTGAGGTTGGATTATTAGCTGTTATTATGGCACTAGTAGGGCTCTTTATTTTTGCAATTACATTTTATAGAGGCACTAAAGTTATTTTTTCTCAAGCAGCACTTGTACATGGAGGCGCTCCAGCTAGTAAAGCCATGAACACTTCCTTGAGTCTGCTAGAAGGGAATTGGTGGAGAGTCTTTGGAGGACTTTTGGGATTCTTTGCGCTGATTGCGTTGGTACAAGTGATTATTAATATCCCAGCTATTATGGGAGATATAGGGAGGCTTCCAGAAGGGATGGAAGGACTTTATATTGCTTCAAGTCTGCTTGATTTTTTATTCAACTTTTTTATTTTGGCGCCGTTAGCCGTCACCTTTATCTATTTCCTTATGCTTCAAGTAGCAAAAAACAAAGGAATCAAAATTTAATAATTTTATCTTATGTCTAAGAAACCAACGCCTAAAAAACAACTCGATAAATCTCGTAGTAGATCACGATCTAGTAAGTATGATTACGAACAAAGATCAAAACTGAGCAAAAAAATACAACTCACTACTTGTAGTAACTGTGGAGCTAAACGAAGAATCCATTACGCCTGTGAAGCCTGCGGATTTTACCGAGGTCGTCAGGTACTGAATGTTAAGACTAAATCAGCGCCAAAAGCTGAAATTGAAGCCTAGTTTGAGATTTAGTGATCCTACCTTTAATATTAACCTATAAGGTTTGTTTATGAGTGAAAAAAGAAAGCTTCGCCGTCAGAGTAGAGTCTTGGCGCTTGAGGCTCTTTTTTATTACCTAGAACGAGAAGGGAAAGCAAGCGTCGAAGATTGTTTCCAATATACCCTAGAACAAGTTGAAGAACGCAAAGAAGATACATTTGCTTGGGAAATTATGTCTACCGCCATTGAAAATATGGGAAAGATAAAAATAATCATCCATGCTTTTGCTCCAGAGTTCACCTTTGAAAAAATTGCGCCCATCAACAGAGCTTTATTGGTTTTAGGGATTTGCGAAATGAAATTTTTAGAAACACCACCGGTAGTGGTTATCAACGAGTATATTGAGCTGGCTAAAGACTTTGGTGAAGATAAATCACCATCACTTGTAAATGGAGTATTAGATAACTACCGTAAGAGCTTAGGATTAGATAGAACTAAAGACAACAGTTGATACAATAATCATATTACAAGCGACGTCATATTGATTGGCTGAAATCTAGATTTTAGGGACAAATCAATATATACTTAGACTATGTCAGCTATTCACAATTTATTTGAAACACTTAAAGTTAATTTTTTGGTATACGAGAATAATAAAGCCGTATTTGATGAGGCTTTTACTCACCGTTCTGCCGTAGGGGAAGGGCATGAAAAGTTAAACAATGAGCGGTTAGAATTTTTAGGAGATGCGGTATTAGAACTCGTCACTACAGAGTTTTTATTTAAATCGTATGACAAGCCAGAAGGAGAACTTACCAATTACCGTTCAGCTTTGGTAAAAAAAGAAAATTTAGCACAAGTGGCTCGCAAGCTTCAGCTTGGAGACTTAATTAACATGTCTAAAGGCGAGGAACGTTCTGGGGGGCGAGATAAGGACTACTTGCTGGCCAATACCCTTGAGGCCTTGATTGGAGCCTTATATTTAAGCTTAGGACAAGAGAAGACCGCTGAAGTGATTAAAACCTTTGTCATGATAGAGTTAGACTCCATTCTGCAGGCTGGTAACCATATTGATGCTAAATCGGCTTTCCAAGAATTTACCCAAGGTCAATTTGGGATTACCCCAGAGTACAAGGTCTTAACCGAAACTGGGAAAGACCATGAAAAAGAGTTTGAAATTGGAGCCTATCTAGAGCAAATATGTGTAGGCAAAGGCAAAGGAGGCTCAAAGAAAGAAGCTCAAACAGCCGCGGCCGCTGAGGCCCTGGAATCTAAAAAAGAGTGGAGAAATAACTTTTCTCTAAAGGTTTAAATTCTTATACCGCGGCGGATCTCATCGGCGAGGCCTAAAACGAGACTAAATCGATCGCTTTGGGGCCCAGAGCCTAATTCGTTTGGCGGACGATCAGTTATAGGGCTCATAGCTGTAGCCACTTTTTCCCCAACAGTTTTATCCTCTGGATCCGTCCTGACAGTAGCTTCACGCAACTCCAAAAGCACATCAGATAAAGTACTGGGGTTTGTAGTGCTGACTTCGTCTTTATTGCTTAATCTGGTGCTTACAATATTATTCATAATTTGAATACTTGTGTGCACCCCAACCTTTTCTAGTATAAGGTCTCTCAGGATTATTCTTTCTGCTTCATCAAGTTCTGTGCCCACTTTTTTTCTTAACGCTTCTAAAGAAAATGTTTTGGTAGGGATCGATTCTTTCACACCAGAGTCTTTATTTTTGATATCTTCATATAATGACTCAAGTAGGTGAATAACTTTGCCACGAGTTTTGTGACTTAACCTTTTAAATAGAATTTTAAGTTTTTCTTCCGACTCTAAAGCTTCAATTTCTGTTTCTTCTAAATTTTGATCCTGTTGAATGCTTGGAAAATTTTCGCTCAACATTTGCAGAACTTCAGCAGTGCCTAAAGAAATAATTTCTTGGGCTAACCCAATTATCTTATTCCTATCAAGTGGAGGACCTAAATGATTAAGGTTATTCGAAATAGCCCGGGCTAGAGTTTTTCTAGTGACTTTTTTTTGGCTTAAAGAAGCTTTTTCTAATTCTGCGTATATGGCTTTGGCTAAAGCTTGGTTTAATACCGCTCTAAGTTCTGGGCTTAAGTCTTCTAATCCAAGTTTATTACCTTCTTCAACAGCTAATTTCATTTATTGTTTTTTAGTGTTTTCCACGAAAAAGTCAATAAAATCTTAACTTGAGTAACCTTGTATTCACGTTAGACTAATCCTGTGATAAAAGCATTTGAGGCCTTTGCTCATCATATTCTCTCTGGCAAAGAGGGGATTTTGTTTAGTATGAAAAATGATGTGGTGGGGCATAAAATCTATTTTGGGGTGGGGGACAGGGTTAAGGCTGATTTCAACAAGGGGCCGTTTCCATTTTTTTCAGTAGTAGACTGGCAAGGGGAAAAGTCATCTTTTTGGCATTTTGACCAATTTTATACTGATGAAGATGACTTTGACTCATATGCTGATCTAGAAAGTCTTAAAGCCACACTTAATATTAAAAACCTTGAGTCCTACGCCTCAGAAACTCAAGCAAGCTTTAAATCAAAAGTGGAAGTTCTCAAATCCCTAGAACAGGATGGTGAATTCTGGGTCGCTAATTTCACTCAAGATATTACCGGAGATTTACCAAAGGCTATAAAACCAGAACAGGTAGCATTAAAGTGTTTTCATAATTTTTTGAAGTTAGGAAAAAACCATTGTGGTGGAGTCGTGCTCACTAAAGAACAAATTTTTTGTTCATTATCTCCAGAAACCTTTCTCGTACAAAATGAAAACGTTATAAAGACTTTTCCGATTAAAGGGACAGGGAGCCAAAAATTTTTAGAAAATTCTGAAAAAGAAATATCTGAACTCGCTATGATCACAGACTTACTCAGAAATGATTTGGGAGAGATCTGTACACAGGTCGAACTAAAAAGAGAAAGATATCTTACTGAGGAGCAAAATTTCTATCATGCTCGTGCAGAAGTGGAGGGAAAACTTTCAGAATCTGAAATTGTGTGGGATAAATACAAAGCCTTACTACCCGCTGGCTCTATCTCTGGAGCTCCCAAAAAAAGAGTTTTAGAAACTTTAAGCATACTAGAAAGTTTTAACAGAGATTTTTATACTGGGACTTTTGGTCTAAAATTAAAGCCTGAAAAGTCTATTTTTAATATTTTGATTAGGACGCTTTTTATTGATCAAAAAAATTGTTCATTCAGTTTCCCTGTAGGAGCGGGTATTACTATTGATTCTAACGCTCAGTTAGAGTGGGAAGAGACGTTTAGGAAGGCGCAGATACTTCTTGACTGCCTTAAACCATAATCAAAGCTGCTCGGCTTCGTCTAATCTCTGGAAGACATTTTTCTTCAATGTAGGTATCTATCTCAGCCCTAGTTTTTTGGTCTTGGGTGGCTTTAAACAGATTTTGACCAAATTGATTTGTCACTAGCGTAGACAATTCATCTATAACTGAAGAAGGTACGGAATCTATATCAATGAAGTCAAAAGACTGTCTATTATTGAATTCTTTAACTTTGTCATAGATAAATGTCCAGGCCATTTGTTCCATGCATTGCTGAGTTTCTCTGAATTCATCAGCTTCAATAATTCTATACCCACCTTTTATTTGCATGTCTTGGACTCTATCTTTGTTTGGTTTTGGGTACATTCTGATACCAGCAAGGTAGGTAGGGGGAAGGGATTCAGATGAAGTCTCTTGTACTACAAAATCGGTAATAATTGGTGAGGCTAGAGTTTGTAAAAAAGCAGTTAACTCTGGGTAATAAAGCCTGTAACTATAGGAGCTCACTACGCCATCAGAGATATATAAACCATGATGGGCATCCATAACTTGACTCATTGTTTTCATAAAGCTGTATACATCTCCATGTAAAAATGCATCTGAGCGGGACCCTTCAATAAGCTGGAACCTTAAATCATCTTCTGGAGCAAAGTACTTAGCTACGTTTCTGAAGTCATCACGAATTATGTTGTCGCAATTGGCAAGCATTCTCCTTAATCTTCCAAACATTACCTCTGATGCAGTCCTTGGGTCTCTAGGGAAGATTCTTTTTAAACGGTTTCTTATATCCTTCATAAGTAATCTTTCATCTTCTCCAATAAGTTGAATTTCATGTAAATTTTTCCCTAAAGGAGAGATATGTCTTCTGAATTCGTCACTTTCAGGCAAGAGTAATTCAGGACTTTCTGTTACAATGGATGTTAGGGTCCTTAAATTTCCAAAGCTTTCAGGTCTACCATGAGCCGCAGCTTCCGCTAGGTTTTTGGCCCGTACGCCTCTAATGAGACTGTCTTTTCCTGCAAATTTTGAAAACTTTAACTCCATACCTGCACCACTAGTAACATCATTAATACTAGCTGGGATTAGTAATTCACTTCTGAGAATAGCTGATACGGAAGCTGTAGTGTTATTACGCAATCCTAGCTCTCTTTCCATAAAAGCTTCAATCAAATCACGTGGGTCAATATAAACTTTGTCAGCAAAAGAATAAGAAACATGCTCACGAGCATGAGCTTTAAAATACTCATTAGCAGTACCATCTCCCATACCTAGGTGTAGAACATTAGGAGTTCCGGGGAGATTACTAATATAACGAACCAATTCTGAAGCTTCTACAAATGGTGGGGCAAGCCTATCAACAAGCCAGTCTTGTTTTTCAACCATAGCAGCAACTCCTCCTTGGATAAGGTTTTGGGTTAACTCTGCCGCCTCAACAGGACTTAACTGTCCGAAATCACTAGATCTAAAGTGTTTAAAGTTTGCCTTGTTCATGTAATTCTTTTAAAATATAAATCTCATTTTGTAAAGTATTGACTTGTTTTTTTATAAAAGTTTGAAAAACTTTATTTTTTAGTTTAAAAGGAATTTAATCTAACAAGTTGGAGGTGTTGAAGGTTGTTGGAAGTGTCGGAAAAAGTACCCCCTCTGCAGGGACTCAAATCTTGCTTACAAAATGCGAGAATGTTGAAGATGTGGTAAATATTGGATTATGTGGTGGTGTTCAGCCAAATATTGATATCACCCTCAGATTTAGTTAATAGATTAAGAGAAAAGGGACTTGAGACTCCTACAGCTCGAATTGCGATCGGAGTTTATGGCCTCTCCTCCTGTTAGTGATAGTGAATTTAGTATGGCTAGTATGTGGAATTTGGGATTCATGAAAAGCCCTCGAAAAGAATATCATACTCTAGAAGCGGTTATTACTGAACTTCAAAAAGTATCAGACATTACTGAAATGGAAGCTCATACTATAGCTAGAGTTTGTAGCGAGCATGGTATTACTCCGCTTATGGTGTTAAAGCTGCTTCTGATAATGTAACGCAACTAGAGTTAAAGTAGCTGGAGTTTAGGGCATATAACTTTGCCAAATATAAATCTTTTTTGTATAACTGCAGGCAAGACTTATGAATACCAAGCCTGACGTATTTGAAAAATACATTTCACAATTTCCGGCAAAATCTCAGCCGGAATTAAAACGCAGGCTCAAACACAAGAAAGCCCTTGAAGAAAAGGGGGATTTGGAGGTAACTAGTTTAGTATGGGAATCGTTTTTGGTGACTTCTGATATTGCTAAAGACTCAAAGGTTAAAGTACTAAAAACTCAAGCTATTGAAATCAGAAACTCGCCAAAGAAGTTTATCAAAAGCGAGCATTTTGAAGCTAAAACACTATGTTTATTGGAGATTCTTTTTGATTTGAGTGAGGGGATAGTGATGTTTCCTTATGAAACTTATCAAGAATGGAGTGAAGTAGCTAATGAATTTGGTTTTTGGAGATTAAGGTATGAACTTGAAGATGCAATTTTTAAGCATTTTGATCCAGAAAATTATGAACTCTTTAAAAGTGTTATTGGCAGAAAGATGAAGGCCGATGAAGCTCTACTTAGAGATATAAGATTTTTAATAGAAATATCAGCTACAAAGCAGTGTATAAAAAGCCTCAAAATCTATAACCGACAAAAAAACATTTATGGAGTCTATAAAAAGATACAGATAAAGCAGAAAAATATTAATGATATCTATGATATTTATGGATTTAGACTTATTGTCGAAAGCCAGGCCGAGTGTTATGCGTTAATAGATATGATTCATAGATTATGGCCCCATTATCCTAATAGGTTTAAAGATTACATAAAACACCCTAAACCTAATGGATATCAAAGTTTGCATACAGTGGTAAACTGCCTGCAAAAGAGTGTTATAGAATTTCAAATCCGTACGAACGAAATGGATGCTGTGGCTAGTTCAGGTATGGCAAATCATGCCGCCTATAAAAAGAATACAGGAAAGAAGTAATTATTTCTTCTTTTTGAGCTCAGCTCGAAGTATTGCATTTTTTTCATACATTTCAGCCATTCGCCAAGAGATATCAAAGACTTCTCGCATACTATCAGCAATCATGTTGCTTTTAACCACAACGGCTAATTTTTCATGAATAGAAAAATACGCGACTTTATCATCATAGATGTTTAGCTCAATAGAGATATCTAGCATGTCTTTTGGGAGAAGGCGGCTGATCCGGAGTTCTTTATCGTCTAGTTTCTGTCTTTCACGAGACATCTTAGTGTCAGGAAAGAGGGCTTTAATCACAATATTGGCGGCTTTTCTCCTTTTGTAGTATTTAGGCACATAGTTTGGGAACAAAGATTCAGTATCATCAATAGAGGCCATAGCGAGAATTTCAGTCTTTGTTGTTAGCGTGTCTTCATAGGCAGCAATCAAACCTTCACGTCCTTCATATAAAGCAATCTCAGGCTTAGTGAAAGCTGGGTTCATATAATCTTGGAATCGAGGAAGGTTTTTTTTGAACGTATCAATATTCTTTTCTAGTTTGAATTTGCTGTTTTCCAGTATTTTCAAAAGCACATCAGGTTGCTCAGGTGTAAAAAAGTCTTTTTCTCGTGCAAATTTACTCACAAAACCTCTATCAAGAAGGCTAGTCATGATCACACTTACATCAAAAGTAGAAAGTTTTGTTTCCTCACTAAGAGTAGGAATATCCTGAGTTCCAAGCTTTAGTGAAGCCAAATATACTTCCGCTTCATTAGGGTTTAGGCCGATGTCTTCAAGGATTTTTCTGAGCATCTTGTTTGGCATTTAAGCCTTGTTTGGACTTTATTGCAAGTTTATTTTCTAACAGAAGGACTAATACTTTGAAGTTGTTTTATTGAAATAATTCTATTACCCTTATTTCTCTTCCATAAGTTATTCATTTGAACCTCTCCAATAACCCTAAACAGCTCATCAACATTGGCTTTTTCATGAAGATAGTGAAATGAAATTCTTATAGAATGATCTTTATCTCCTTTTTCTTTTGTTTCTCCAGGTATAACACTAGGAGAAAAGTGTTCTACCTGATATCCTTTGCTTTTTAGTTCTGAAACCAGACTGTTACCACTAATCCCAGGAACAGAAATAGTCAATATTCCAATATAGTCAGAGCGTTTTTGGTCTGAGTTGGGGGTTGTAATATTCCAATTTAGGATAGAGGCAACTTTTGGCATTTCCTCAGGCGATATTGTTTCTAGATCGCCCTCTTTGGGCTTTATGGGAATTGAATTTTGAATAATATCTGAAAAAGCTTTTTTATGGGTTTGTGCGACTTCTAACCCAATACTTTGAACTTTTTCTATAGCATAAGTAGTCAGTTCTTGCATGTGTTTTGCCCATTTACCACGCATAGACATATGTTCACTACTTTCGTCTTGGACATATCCTTTCCAGAAGTCAAAACGGCTTCTTAAATATCTCATAGCTATAGCAGAGGCTACAAAGTTTTCCACAGGCCTGGTCCCAGCTGTCCCTTGAAGGCCTTCACTTTTGATAATAGGTTTTTTTCTTTCAGGTGAAGGTTGTTGGTAAGCAATACATCCACATCTACCTGCGCCCATAGCTTTTCCAAAACTAAACAGTATTACATCTGATTTGTAGCCAGACTCTGGATTGTCTCTTCCTACACTTTGTGCAGCGTCTGTGATAGTTACAATGTTTTCTTCAGGTATGCCTTCTGCAGTAGCTTTTGCCTTAACTTTTTCAAAAAAACGGTTTAAATCATCTAAATGTTTTTTGGTTGATGTTTTTCTACTCATCGGAGCCGTTCCAAATCTAGTGTGGCAACTGAGGATTACAATATGTTTAGCTTCTGGATTAGCTTCATAATTTGCTATTATTTGATTAGCAAAATTTGTAGCCATTTCTTCTACAGGTTTGGTATTTCCTTGTTTATCAGCTATATAAATGGCTTGTCCAGGTTCTGCTCCAGCCTTAGTAAAAGCGGCAATGACATCTTCATACTCTTGGTTGGAAAAGTATACATGTATAGGAACATTCGGATTTTCCGCACTATATCTTCCAGCAAAATCTCCAATAGCTGCACTAGCACTAACATACCATTCAGGATCATAATTACTGGCTTTAAAATGTTTTTGAAATTCCTTATTTATAAAAGTTAAAGCTCCATCATAACCAAGATGCTTGATAGTAGCTCTTGCAGCCCTATGTAAAAAATCACGAGTCATCCCCAATTTAGCTGTAGTAAAATTCTTTGGCTCCCAATTAAGACTATTAGTTTCTATTGGGGGTATTACAGACTGATCGAGCATTGGCTTCTTTCTTTCTGGGAAAAAACAATATGGACCATTAAGAAGCATTTCTTCAGGTAAAACATCATAGGCCAATTGAGCTACCGCAATTCGGATTGTAGCCAATCCTTTCTTTTCAAGGGGGACATCTAGAGCAGGGTTTGTATCACTTAAAACTTCAAATATAGATCGAGCCAAGATAGGGTTGGCACATTTTTCAGGCAGGCCTAATTGATATCTAATTAAGTCTGCTTTTTTTTTGTCATTTACATTTTCAGCTTTTCGTAAGTCTTCCGTTAACTTCTTTTTTCTTTCTGGGTAATCTTGCTGATATTTGGCCGCTTTGGTTCGTATGATTTTTAACATCATCAAAAATCTTTGTTGAGACTCATGAGAATGAACAATATTTTCTGGCTCTATAGTTCGTAAAAGGGCCTCATATCCAATGAAAGCCATTTCACTTCCTTCTGGAGTAACAGGTTGAATAAGAGCTTTATTATCAGATAGTACACGCCTTAAGTCTCCTAAATTAGTCTTAGTGGGAGGACCTTTCTGTTGTGCTTGTTTATTTTTTGTTCGAGGTATAACGTCTAAAGGTTCAGCTACTGCATGTAAAGTATTAATTTTGGATTTGGTTTTCGGTGGTATATTATCTTCGGTTTCTCGAGTTATGTTCCTATTTAGATCTTGAATCTGAGAGACTAGTATTGGAAGGGGATGTTTATTGATCATTAAAAGTGCATTGGCCAAGAGTTCCCTAGGAATATCTCTAGTGACCAACTTTGCAAGACCTGCTCCAGAACCAAACATGGATTCAGTGCTATCAGGCATAACCCATGGGTGGTTTTCTGGGTTTTCAGCCCAAATTTGTCTATGCACTTCGTGTAAGTTAACTTTTGGGTCTACTACTAAATTTGGATGCCTTAATAAATCTCTCAAAAACCCCACCATTCTTTCTGTTTGTTTTGTAGGATCTTTAAATCCCCCAGAATTTAAAAGTCTATTGCACACGTCAGCATAAATACCTAAAAATTTAGCTAACTGAATTAAAAAATTAGGGTTGTATTCACACTGAAATTGTAGGAGTTGAGTCATTCTACGAAGACTTTCTTCACCAGGTTTTCTTTTTGCTCCATTATGTGCATCATCTTTAAAGAGAAAAAATAGAAAATCTACAAGGTAGGTTAGATTCTCTTCCTCAAAGGTTGTTATTTTTCTGTGGATTGATTGTTTTATAGTATGTTTTAAGAGTGCCAATTGATTTTGTAAATTGAAACTTTCATCTTGAATGAAAGCATTCTTTACTTTTCCTTGCCCAGAAGCAACTACTTCTTGTAAAAAATTTTCACCTTTAAATTCTGTGCTTTTCCTAGTCATGACAAAGCTTGATGAGGTAAAAGCCAGAGCTGATTTTCTTGTGTGAGTTTCTACATCTTGAGGTTTTAAATCTATCTCAAATGGAGGCTGCGCTAGTTTTTGCCTTAGAGCTGGACCAAGCGGAAATTTTAATAATAAATCCCCAACCATTTTCTTAGTGGTATTTACTTGTGTAGAGAGGGGTCGTAAGTTATTTTCAAGCTCTAATAGGCTTAAAGCTATTACTTCTCCAATGGAGTCACCTATAACTTCAGATATAGCAGTACTAAAGTCGCTAACTGTTTTGGATAGATCTTCTATAGCTTCTTGACTCAGTAGAGGTTCTCGCATCAAAAATATTTATAAAACTTATAAAAAAAATGTCAACTATTATTTGGCATATAAAAAAGTACATTATTACCGATGAGAAGAGGACTCTACACTGTTTTAATGACTATTTTTTTGCTAGTAGTTTTTGACCAGTTGTCAAAATACCTTTCGCGCCTTTATTTAGTCGATGAATCATGGCAAATATTCCCGTATTTTAAGCTTGAATTGGCGTATAACACGGGGATCGCGTTTTCACTCCCAGTACCACAAATATTGGTTCTGTTACTTACAGTAGTGATTGTTACGGTTCTCATATGGCAGATGTATAAAATGGCATTAAGTAAATACCTTTTATGGGCCTATATGTTGATTGTGGCTGGGGCAATAGGGAACTTCATAGACAGAGTGCTTTTTGGCAAAGTAACCGACTTTATAGCGGTGTGGGATTTCCCAATCTTTAACCTAGCCGATACCTGGGTATCCCTAGGGGTAGTATGCTTTTTGTATGATGAATTTTTTGGTAAAAAAAAGCCGAACCTTTGAGTCCGACTTTCATAGGTTCAGATTAAAGACCTAAATTATTTTTCAGCTTTTTCTTCCTTTTTGTCTTTGGCGCTAGCTTTTGGAGCGGTTTTTTTAGGAGCGACCGCTTTTTTAGCTGGCTTAGCCGCGAGCATTTTAGCCAGATTAGATTTTTTTCGGGCGGCGTTTCGTTTATGTAGTAAGTTTTTCTTAGCGGCCATATCAATAGATTTTTGTACTTGTGGAAAGAGTTTTTCAGCTTCGGCTGTTTTTCCGTCTTCAATAAGCTTTGTATATTCTTTGATAAGTTCTTTGTATCGGTTTTTTGCAACCTGATTACGTTTAGTTCGTCGAGCCTCCACTCGCATTCGTTTCTGTGCAGATTTGATAATTGGCATGTTTTTAGCGTTTGAGCTTAATTTAGATCGAGCCGAGAATAGGAAAAAGTAGGGCTCCGTCAAGTTTTGATCTATAATTTTTTCATAAATGTCAAAATTCAGAACAATTAATGTACATTGTAGCTGCGGGTGTTTATTGGCTCGCTACAACAAAGGAGGGAAGGGGAGACTGCGTAAAATGTATTTTGAACGAATTGATAAAGATTTATTAGGGATTTTTTTAAAAGAACCACCCCTGCCACTCAATACGGATGTGTTTTGTCCTGGTTGTGGTAAGCGTGTTGGAACAGTACAGATTATGTCTGGAAAATATGTGATAAAAATAAATCAGGGAGTAGTTCGGGAATAAAAAAAACCGCTGAAATTTCAGCGGTTTTTAAAATACACAGAGTAAAAACCTATTTACTGGTCATAAATTTGTGAACCCACATAGCACAGACAGCCCCAATGATTGGGCCAGCAATATAAGCAACAGAAAGAGATCCAAGACCAAAGGCTACAGCAGGGTTAAGAATTCCATTAGAAACTCCAGCCGCGGCTAAAATCCCAACCAGTAATGAACTTCCGACAATAAGACCACTGGTGTTGTCGTTTCCATTTTTTACGGCAGTGGCGACCCCAAACCCAAGCATAAACGCGCCTAGGATTTCAGCTCCCATAACCATATAACTGTTTTCTGCTACAACCATGACTTCTTTTCCAAACATGGCGAGAGCGGCCATCATAGCGAGTAAAGCTCCCAGTACCTGAGAAACGATATACATAACCGCATCAAGTGGAGAGATTTTTTGGAGTGTGGCGAGGGCGACGGTAATAGCCGGGTTAATGTGAGCGCCACTCACACCACCAACCATATAAACAAAAAGCCCAACAGTAAGGGCCGCAGCTACAGGGGTGGCAACAGGAAGATCACCTAAAAGCGTGGCTGATACAACGAAGGTGAGAGCGAAGGTGGCAATAAGTTCCGCCAGATATTTTTTTATTGGCATGACAATAAGGGTTAAGTGTTGGGGTAATTCTAAGGTAGATTTTAAAAAACACCAAATTATCATGGCTCTATGGAAGGAGTGTGTAATTAAATTTAGCTATAACTTTATATTTTTTTGATTGTTCTTAGAAGAGTCAGAACTCCCCAGAAATAAAGGGAACGCCTTTAGCGATTATGAGTAGAAAGTCGCATAGATTCTAGATCAACGTCGCTAACTCTATACCGAGAGGAAGTTCCTCAAAGTTCGGTTTCACAACTTTCACAGGAGGGCTTGTAAATGGAAAGCCATCATCATTAATCCTACCGCAAATAGCCAGCCGCCTAAGGTTCTGATTATGACCCAATGCCACTCCTGTTTGATAAAATCTTTAAACAGTACCGAATAACTAAGAAAAGCAAAAATTCCAACTATCGCTCCCAGATAAAAGACCATATTTAGAGCTATATCTTGGCTCTCAGAAACGGTATCTACACCAATTAAAAATCCACACAAAGCGAGTGGAAGACTGAGAATTTGAAAAGAAATCGGTTTATGAAGTGCCACAAGCCCTCCCCAAAGCACTAGACACAAACTGAAAGCAACCTCAAGCGCCAAAGACGGGAGCAACCACTGCCCTAAAAATCCTGTAAGTAAGGCCCCCAGAAAAGTGCCTAAAAAGTGTTCTGGTTTTTTTTGAGAAAATAGAGTGAGCCACAACGCTATTAACAATAACAAATGTGGAACTGTCAGGAAAGGGTGAGCCCCCCCATTAAGCAGTGGTTGAGTATCTCCAAAAAAGTTATGGGCTTGCACTCTTGCAGGCACAACTGCACATATCACGCAAAAAAAGAACAGCACTCGTTGAAGATTGGCTAAAGCCATCCCATGAAAAAAGCTAGACCACAAAGAGCAATCACGCCTCCCATAGCTCTAACCAAGTAAATACCTTTCGGCAGTTTCTCGGCAAACCCTAGACCAATACCCGCTAAATGCAGCAAGCCAGTTCCTAAGACGAAGCCTACAGCATAGGCTAACGGATTAGCCGCTTCGGGTAGCTCAGTACCATGAGCATGTCCGTGGAAGAGCGCAAAGATTCCCACCAACACCATAGCTGCCCAGAGTGGGGCTTTCCAAGCCAGTAAAATGACGAGCCCCAGCACAAGACCTGACAAAGCAATACCGGGCTCTACAAAAGGAATTGGCACTCCTAGGATACCAAGAACTGCCCCGAGAGCCATTACCATCGGAAAGGTGATGGGTAATACCCAGATAGCAGGGCGTAACAAAATGGCTCCCCAAAGCCCAACCGCAACCATCGCCACTAAGTGATCCCAACCCATAATGGGGTGTTTAAAACCACTTACAAATCCGCCCATAACCCCCTCTCCACTATGAGCAAAAACAAGACTTGGTAGTCCCAAGGCTAACAAAAGTAGAAGTAAATTTTGTTTCATTTTGAAGTAAATAAAAAATTACCATAAGTCTATTCAAGTTTTTGTTTTTGTAAAAATTTAGTAACTGGACGGGAGGTATTAAGTTTTCTAAATACTTTATGGTTAGTGACGCACTAGTAATTTTCGGCTTCTTTAAAAACCCCTGCTATACGAGGTTTTAGATGGTTTTTTTGAGTTTTAAATATGGTGGAGATGGCGGGAGTCGAACCCGCGTCCAAAGTGGAAAATATGTACCTTCTACGCTTATAGTGTGTTTTAGTACGATTGAAGCTATGAACACACAAACTACTTCAAAAGGTTCAGTAAGATTTTCGAATCAAATAGCACTGAGAACTATCTGACCTACACCGCTAAATAAGATGCATTACTTCACGGTAAAGTAATGCATCACCTAGGAGCAAAAGGCTCAACTAGGGTTTACCTATGAGCTCAAATTAAGCTACACGAGCGTAAGCTGGCATAGTCATAGCATCTGCGAAAGATCGAAGTGCTTTGTGAGCTCGAGCAAATGGTTTAGCATTTGTCTTTGTACCATCGTGGATAACTGCTACGTCGGTACCTCAAGCAGAAACGCCAATAGATATTTTGCGAATCACCTTGTCGAATCCGGGACATCCCCTTGTAAGCGCGGGTGGAAACCAGTTTCCCCCGTGAGCCCCCTTCTAAAATATGTGTTTGTTTCAGTTAAGGAAACCACGAGACCTTAACTTCACTCACTGGGATTGAATATCAAAGAACAAAAGGAGGATTTTTATTTTAGCGGAAAATTGAACGTTTGTCGAGCGGGTTTTGTTACAGAAGTTAGACTTTTATTTTTAGTTAAAAAAATATATTTTTCATTTGACAAGTTGACTAAAAGTTAGTAAACACTACAAAAGAGTTATACACCATAAAATAACCATGAAAGTAGATTCAGGACATGATACAGTAGAAAGTCCTAGTGGATTGGGAGATAATCCTAAATTTACTAAACTAGATAGACTTGTATCTGATGATGACATACGGCAATTTGTTTTTGAAGGTATACAAGAAGTAGCTGAGGGTTGGGGGGTTTTAGATGCTCCATTTGATAATGTTATGGAACAAGTGAGAGAAAATAGAGAAGAAATTAAAAAGGCAGTTATTACTCTATTGGGAAACGCCTCACAGAATAGATTAAGAGAGGATAAACCTAAACATGATTCGGGGGTTTTTGATATGTTGAGCTTGTTGATTAGGGAAAGGTATTCTAAAAACGATATATCTAAGGCAGTTCTGGGGTTTGCGCACATTACCTCTACAGAGGCTAAAAAAGTCTTAGAAAAGCCTATTGATGGTCTCAATAAATGGCTTGGAGGTCTGGCAAATATTGGTGACACCGAAAAAATGTGGCTTATAGAGAATTATGGAACTTCTGGTATTAGAATGTTTTTACCTAAAGGAGAGCAACTTTTTGGTATTGAACCTATTACTTATCAAGACCTTTACGAAAGAGGTACGTATCGTTTTACAAGGGAGGCAGAAGCTACCCCGTTTTCAAAGAAATTTGTAGAAACTGCAACAGAATTCTCTGAATCAGAAGAACCATTCAAAGGAAAGCTTGTTTTGACTCTTGGTGGAGGACTTGGAGGAGATGAAGCGTACTTCTTAGAACAAGGGGCACGTGTTCACAGTATTGATAAAAGTAAATCAGCTCGTAATGCTCAAAAAGCCAAGTTTGGAGAAACCAAAAAGGGATTCAGAGCTCTTTTGAAAAGTAACAAACCAGGTATCCATATAGAAAATAAGAATACAGATATACTGACTGCATTAGCTGATCTAGCAGAGAGAATAGAAGCTGGAGATATTGAACCTTATGACTATATATATGCTCATTCAGTATTTCACCTTTTCTCTTATGAGGATTTTAAAACCTTAATAGAGCTATGTAAAAGAGTTCTAAAACCTGATGGACAACTTGGGTTTACTATGAGAACCCCTAGCCCAAATGGGAAAGGAACACACTATGAAACGGGAGTGCCATTAAGAGTACGATCTGAAAGTTTAGTGCAGGCTACAGGTGATGTTATTGGAGCTTTTAATTACGACACAGATACGACTTCTTATTCAATAGATGCTGTCTTACATAATTTAGATGGAATTGATCGAAGATTTACTGACGGTGCTGGTATTCAACAACTTTTAAGAGCTAATGGTTTTGATGTTTTGGTAAATGACCAATTACCAGTAAGCTCTTATAGCGTTAAGGGAACAGAACAAAGACAGCTTAGATTTATATCTCAAAAGCTAGATGTAAGGCATTAAGAGCCATTTTAGCTTAGGTTGTCCCAGTGGTTTTTGAAAATAGTTCTGAGCATTTTTGCGAATGTTTCACCTTCTACACATATCCCAATTGGATGGTCTTCTTGGAAGGTAATGAAAGCTATTTTATTACCGTAGATTCGCACTTCGGCATCAATTTTTAGGTCTTTGGTTAGTTTTACTTGTCGATTACGTTCTTTGTCATGAGCATCTTCTTTTTCATATTCATTTTCAGGCTTTATAGCATAGGTTCTTATACCTTTTTCAATACGCTTTGTAATAAATTCCTTAGTATAATCGTCTCCAAAGGTTGAATAAATTTTAGCTAAATCTGTCCAAGAATAAAGATCTTCTCCAGTCTTGAGCATATCTTCGTAAATCTCCTTGATTCCTTCTTCCCCTTCAAAGAAAAACACCTCGGGTTGCCATTGTTCTTCCTCAGTCACATCAAAAAAGTTGCTCATATCTTTCTCCGCTTTTTCGTAGAGAGTATCATGCTTATGTTTTTCTTCTTCTATCCATTCAAAGAACTTCTCTTTTTTACACGCTTCGTAGGTGTCTTCCTCCCCTCCACTAAGGATTACAAGGTCTTTTCGAGAAAGGTTGGCCAAGATGGCTTGCACAAGGTTAAAAGGGACAAGCGCTTCACGACTGATACGCTTTACTGAGGCCTTTTTAACTCTAAATAAATACAATAGGACTTTCACCTCTTGTCGGGTAAATCCTAACATACGAAGAGTTTGTTCTAGTTGAAGACTTTTATCTGGTGTCATCTTATATTTTGTGAGCAGCTACCGCTTCAAATTCATCCATGATATCTAAGTACATGGAGTGATATCTGAACGATATTTTATGAAAGTACTCAGAGAGCAGGGGAAGGTAGTCTTCATGTAACTCTCGGAGCCATTTTTTTTGTTTTTCAGGTTTGAGGTATTCAATGCTTTGTAAGTTGTGCAGTAAGTCTGCAAGTTTTATAAAAAAGACGCCGATGTCTTGGTCAAAGGCGCTTTTTAATTGGTTCACAAATTGGTTGTGGCGATCATGGCTAGAGGTGTTTTGGGTATCTTTACTGAGCGCATCTACCATAAAGAAAACGTACTTACCAAATTCCTGGATAATGGTTTGTGCTAAGGCTTCAGGATTATCTCCATCCTCTAAAACGTCATGGAGCAGGGCCGCACAGATCATATCTTCATCCCCTCCAAATTGAGCAATCAGGCAGGCTACTTCTACGGGGTGTTTAATATAGGGTTCGCCTGAGAGTCTTTTTTGATTTTTATGAACTTCAGCCGCTATTTCATAGGCTCTTTGTACTCGAGCTTGGTTAAAGCTTGAAGACTTAGATTTTAGGGCTTTTTGAAGGACTGAAAATTCCATGTTTGAATGTAAAACTTTCTACTATTTATTAAAAAATTTGTCAAAATTATGAACTATTTTCTTTCAGTTTTGTGTAAACACCTTTTTCCTGGATTTCAACGACTCCCTCAAGACTTCGAATTTCTTGTATAGCCTTTTTATAAGCTTTTTCATCAGGAATATTGACGGTGAATTTAGCCAATAGAACATTGTCTTTGAGTTTTTTGAAATCCACCTTCCAGATAAAAATATGCTTTGGAGTGAGTACTTCTGAATAATCACGCATAAGGCCGAGTCGGTCTTTGGCTAAAATTGAGAAATGTTTTTGCATAATAAATTCTGCTTCTAGAGTTCTTTCTGGGTCTAAATTTTTAAAAACTTTACAGTTTTTTTCGTGAATTACAAAATCCTTTCCACGAGTATTGTAGGCGCAGACTTCTTTGCCTGGTTGCGGATTACAACATTTGGCAAATCTATGAGGAAGTCCAAACTCCCCCCCTATCACCATCTGATATTTTTTGAGATCTTCAGGAGTTTTTACTTCTGGAGGCATAAATTTAGGTCTCCGATGCGGACGTGCATATTTTTTAGCTTCGGGTTTTTCGGTTAGGCTATTTTCGGTTTGTTGTTTATGGACTTGATTGAGGTAGTTTTGGATTTTATGTCTGGCACTACTAGACTTTACAAACTTGAGCCATTGAGGATTTGGGGCTCGACCTGTTTTAGACATTATTTCTACGACATCACCGGCTTTAAGTTCTTCACTAAGTGGCTTGATAACCCCATTAACTTTAGCGCCTACACATCCATGACCTATTTGGGTATGGATTGCATAAGCAAAATCAATAGGCGTGGCCCCGGTTGGGAGGTTTTTAACATCTCCCTTAGGCGTGAGTACATGAATCCTGGTTTTTGAGAGTGATTCTGTGACGTGCTGGAAAAAATGATTAGAGGATTCAATCTGAGCTAGCTCTTCCATGTCCTGAGGCACCCAACCAGTGGTTTCTCTATATTTTTCATCAAAGTGAGAATCACCACGGGCTTTATAGGCCCAATGGGCGGCTGGCCCTAGTTCTGCATCAAGATGCATTTGCATTGTCCGAATCTGTATTTCTGTGGGCACTTTACTCTGAGCCAGCCCTAGTACGGTTGTATGGAGGCTTTGATACCCATTCGGCTTTGGGACAGCGATATAGTCTTTGAATCGTCCAGGAATAGGTTTCCAATGAGCATGGATAAGCCCTAAAGCTCGATAACAATCAGTATCATCACTTACAATTATTCTGAGCGCTAGTAAATCATGAATCTCAGAAGCGTGTTGAAGGTTTTTCTTTCTTAGTTTTTGTCGTACCGAATAGAGGTTTTTATCTCTTCCCTCGACTTTTTCAAACTCAATTTTGGATTTAGTAAGGAGCTTTTGAATTTCTTTTTTGGCTTCTTGAATATATTTAATTCGCTCTTTTTTGGATTGTTTAATCTGCGTAGTTAGACGGTCATGTTCTTCCTTGTAAAGAGCTTTAAAACAAAGATCTTCAATCTGAACTTTAAATTCATTGATCCCAAGTCTATCAGCCACCGGCACATATATCTGTAAAGATTCTCGAGCAATACGAGCTTGTTTTTCTTGTTTTACATGTCTGAGAGTTTTGAGGTTGTGGATTCGGTCTGCTAGTTTTATAAAAACTACGCGAATATCTTTGGCCATTGCCATAAAAAGTTTTCTCAAACTTTCTAGCTCTCGTTCTTTACCTTTAAGACGAATCTTTGAAATCTTTTCAACCCCTTCACACAAAAACCGAATATTTGATCCGAACTCATTTTCTATCTCATCAGCTGTAGTGGCTGTGTCTTCAATCACATCGTGGAGCAAACACGCACAAATAGTTTCGATATCTGGCTGAATTTGAAGCAGTATCTTTGTAGCCGCTATAGGATGAGAAAAATACGGCTCGCCAGAAAATCGTTTTTGATGTTCATGCGCTTTTTTCGCCATACAAAAAGCTTTTTTAATGAGGGCTTCATCCTTTTTTTTGAAGGATGGATGGTAGTGATTAATCTCATAGATGATTTCTTTAAAATCATCCTCAAAATTACACTCGCAATTAGCCGTATCTAAGCTCATGGTTGATTAATTCCGATTATGTGATAGGTCGTGGATTTTGTCTATTTTTATTTGGCATTTTTACCACGTCACAAAGACTTTGAAGTAAAGCTAAATTTCTATATATTTGTTCCACTTATGTCCTCCAGCTTAGCCTTTAGAATTCGAGTAATAAAAATTTTAGCCCTGATTGTAGGGCTTATTTTTACCTGGAGGCTTTTTGATCTACAGATTTTAAATCACAACACTTATTACAATGAAGCTAAAGCGCAACATGAGAAAAGGTCTATCTTGCCAGCTCGTCGGGGGAAGATACTGGCTAAGAAAAATTATTTTTCAGAAGAGCTCACGCCCCTGGCCACGAACAATACATTAAAAATGTTGTATGTAGACCCTTTGGTCTTAGCCTATCCCAAATACGATCCTCAACTCCCTTTAGAATCTCAAGAGCGGGGAAGCCCCCGAGAGGTCGCCAACTTGCTGGCACCAATATTGATTCACTCACACTGTGAACGCATAGAGGGATGCATTATAGAAACAGACCCAGACCAATGGACAGAACCTGAGCGCATTGCCATTGAGGCGTATGCGCGTGAACTTGAATCCATCTTTACCCAAATAGAACGAGTAAGAGTCATCATAGAAACCGATATTGCTGAAAGTCGTATAGAACAAATTCAGAGCATGAATTTAACCGGAATTAGAGCAGAAGGGACTTCAGTTATAGCCGATCCTACTAGAGTGACCGATATGGCAAGCACAGCTGATAGTTTGGCTCAGGTCCTTAATCTAGATTCTGGAAAACTGCAAAAACTACTTCAAAGACGTCCTCGGCGTTACGTAGAAGTCGTGAACAAAATGGTGCCAGAAGTATCACAATATATTACAGATCTAAAAGGAAATCCGCGCTATAGAGAAATGCTCAGAGGGGTGCGAATGAAAGACGAACACTGGCGGTACTATCCAGAAAGAAACTTAGCATCGCAGGTTTTAGGGTTTGTAGACTCACAGGGGAACGGACAGTATGGAATTGAAGGACGATTTGACATTGATCTGCGTGGGCAAGAAGGCTTTATTTATGGAGCGACCAATACTCGTGGGCAACGGATTTTGGGAAAAGGATCGGGAATCACTCAGGCCCGTGATGGGGCCGATGTTGTCATCTCAATTGATCGTATTATTCAGGGACAGATAGAAGAAATACTAGCCGAAGATCTTGAGCGTTTTCAGGCAGACTTTGGACAAATTGTCGTAGTAGAACCAAGCACCGGAAGAGTACTGGCAATGGTACACGCACCAAGTTTTGATCCTAATGAATATGGGAAAGCCTTTTTAAAGTATGAGATTTCTCATGAGCAGTACCAAGCCGATCAAGAAGACGAAAATTTCAATAAGCGTATCCCGACAGAAAACATTGAAGGCAGCCTTTATCGTTACTTTAATACCTGGGGGCCGCAGGTATTTAGAAACAAAATTATCTCAGATTCATATGAACCAGGGTCAGTGATGAAAGCTATTACTATGGCAGCAGCCCTTAACTCAGATGAAGTAACACCAGAAACTATTTACATTGATGAGGGTCCAATTGAGGTAGATGAGTTTAAGATTAGAAATTCAGATCATACCTACGCCGGGCCTACCTCGATGATCTCTGTGCTTAATCGATCTCTCAATACGGGTATTGCTTTTATTACACGAAAAATGGGAGCGAAATTAACCTATGAGTATCTGCATAATTTTGGATTTGGACAGTTTACCGATATCGAACTTCCGGGGGAAGAAGAGGGGAATTTAGAATTCTGGAAAGATTGGGCGGAATCTGAGCTTATTACTCGAGGGTTTGGACAAGGGTTACTAGCTACACCACTACAAATGACAATGGCTTTTTCTGCTCTAGCTAATGGAGGATATTTAATGAAACCCATTGTGGTTGAAGAAATTAGATACAAAGATGGGCAAGCCTCCAAAATTATTCACCCAGAACGTATCAGGAGAGTGATTTCAGATTCGGCATACAACACCATTAAGTCGATGCTGCTGAATGTGGTAAATACAGGGACTGGCAGAGGCGCTAGAGTCTTTGGATATTCAGTGATGGGAAAAACTGGAACCTCACAAACTTATAAAAACGGAAAAGTTCTAGAAGGCGTAGGAACCACCATTGCGACTTTTGCTGGTTTTGGGCCTATCAAAGAACCCAAGTTTGTGATTTTAGTGAAATACGATTATCCCAAAACTTCTCAGTGGGGATCAGAAACAGCCGCAGTCACATTCAAAACAGTAGCAGAGTTCCTTTTTGACTACTTTGAACTACCACCAGATCGGTAGCGTGTGTCATAGTGAGGCTGGCTCAGTTTGTTGTTTTATACCAAGTGTTCTAGACTCAATACTAGTCCTATTTAGATTTTTTTGAGTATGGATTTTCTTCACCATCCCAAATAACTTTTTGAACCGGGTAGGCAATCTTGATACCGTTTTTTTCTAAAGCTTCTTTTATCTGAATTAGAACGTCCTCTTGAGTATTTACATAGTCATACCAATCATCACTACTTAAAAAATATACAAATTGATAGCGCATGTAATAATCTTCAAAAGATCTTAAAGCGCCAAAATCAAAGCGAGCGTCCTTTTCTAACTCTACAGCTTTTTGCACGATTTCACTGACTTTTTGGAGTTTTTTATTATCCGTGTAGTAGTCAATCCGGAGATCAAAAGAGATTCTTCGTTCTTTAAGTTCCCCGTAATTATTAATTCGAGTTTCGGTAAGTTCTCGGTTAGAGATAACCAACTCCTCGCCATCGAGGCTTCTGAGTCTTGTGGTTTTAAGTCCGATTTTTTCGACACTTCCACCGTTATCGCCTAATTGAATCCAATCGCCAACTTTGAAAGGTTTGTCAAAGTAAATGGTAAAACTAGCAAAAAGATCAGACAAAATGTTCTGAATCGCTAGAGCTACCGCAATCCCTAAAATCCCAAGGGAAGTAGCCAAAGCCGAAACATCAATCCCAATATTAGAAAGAATTAGCACTAGAGCCAAGCTCCAGAGTAAAAATTTCAACATCATTTTGGTTCCCTGAACAGCGGTTCGGTTTCCATGATTTTCGGCATCAAGTAAAAAGAGCTCAGCAATAAGCTGGACAATGCGAGTGCCTTCAATAACGCCCCAAATTACAATAACCGGAATAAACACATAATTAAAATGAATTGGCATATTAAGGGTTTGAACCGCTATAAAAACAGAAAGAAGTCTCCAAAAATTTGGAGAAATATTTTCTATAGCGATGATGAGTTTTTCGTCCCAATAATATTTGTTATGCCCACAAAGAGCTTTAATGCGAAGAATGATCACGGTTCTAAAAAGTCGGAATCCTAAAAAAAGCCCCAAAAACAAGAGCATCGCGTGAATATAGTCGGCACAACTGTTCCCCCACAAAATGGTATTTTGGCATTGAATATAGATTTCGGTGATAGATTCCCAAATCATCCTGCTATTATAGCAGAAATAAGCGGTTTTTTCAAATACAGACTTTAAAAAAAATGAAATTTTTGGTATAATGCTCAGATTTATTTTGAAAAATCATGGCTTGGGGAAATATTTGGAAACGAAATCCAGAAAAGAAAGAGACAGCTCCACACACAGCTGAACTTGGACAATTGCGTCAAGAATTAGCTCACAAAGTAACCTTTGATCAGGCTGCTGAGGCTCAAGACCGATTAGCAGAGTCTCGCGCAAAGCTTGAGTATTTGGAGGAAAAAACCAAGCGAGGCGAAGCTGTTCCAGATTCCTATATGAGCTACGCTGAAGCTCGGGTTAGGACGGATGAAGCATTAGTGGCTCAATATGGTGATCAATCGGCCTTAGCGGACTTGAGTAAAGAAGTCCAAGCCTAAACCATTCGATTCCGAAACTCATTTGACGCGCCTCAATACGGCTCCAGGGGGGTAGTTTTTCAGGAGTTCTAAGTGAGAGGAGAGGAGATGGTTCTATAAAGAGAATAGCCCTCCAGAAAGTTATTTATACTGTGTAGTTATCAGTTCATTCCACCTTGAATTTAGTTTTTTTAATGAGGTTTTCCTTATTTTTTTGAGATCCAGCTTTTAATTTTTTTTCAAAATTAAAAGCCTCTTTCATGGAATCTGTTTCATCAAACCAACCCAATTTTAGACAATTGTATTGAGTCGTAAATCCTGGTTTTTCTTTAGATTTATGCCGATTAATTTTGGCTTCGTGATTGAGTTTTAGCTTTTCAACATACCAAACTTACTTTAGGCACAGAGTTCAAAATGCCGCCTATCATATGGGCCATTATTTAATGGTGTGTAAATGTACATCCCTTTGTGGGTAAGGAATAGAGATGCCTGCGGCATCAAAGGCTTTTTTGACTTTTCGGTTCATAGTGTAGGGAAGCGTCCAAGAGTCATCAGTTTTAGCGAAAGCTCGGACTTGTAAATTAACAGAACTGTCAGCCAGTTCATGTACAAAAAAGGTTGGCTCAGGGGTGTCTAAGACAGTTTTTTCTTTTTTGATGAGGTCTTTGAGGATTTTTTCAGCCTTATCAATATCGTCTCCATACCCAATCCCAAAGATCATATCTACCCGGCGCGTTCCTTTTTTAGAGTAGTTCATCATAGGGTTATTCGAAAGTTCTCCATTGGGGATTACTACAATTTCATTGCTTGGAGTTTTTAAAAGCGTGTATAGAATTTCAATTTTTTGGACGGTTCCATTAAACCCTTGAGCTTCAATATAGTCTCCAATTTTAAAAGGTTTAAACACCAAGATAAGTACCCCTCCAGCAAAGTTGGCCAGACTTCCTTGTAGTGCTAATCCAATAGCAAGACCGGCCGCCCCAAACATGGCTACAAACGTGGTCATTTGGATACCCAACATTCCCGCCACGGTGATAAAGAGGACAATTTTAAGGGCAATGCTAATAAGGCTTTCAATAAATCCTTCTAGCGCTTCATCAAAATTAAGTTTCTCAAAAGCTTGATGAATGCCCCGAATAAGCTGATTAATAATTATCCACCCAATAATAAGCACCACCATTGCACCAAATACTCGAGGCGTAATTTCTCCTATTTTTGCTAAAACAATACTAACATAGTTATTCCAAGGGAGGTTCATCAACAATTCCATAGATCAAAAAATTAAATTCGACCTTAGTGTAAAAAAATCCTTGAAGCTCTACAACCCAAGTTATTGCAAAAACCCTTCCTTCAGTAGTTCTTTAGCAGTCAATTTATCAACCCCTCGTGATTGGAAGTATAGCACTTTTTCTTTATCCACTGGGGCAATAGAGGCTCCATGACCGGCTGACTTTACTTTATCGGTTTCCACTCGAAGCACAGGGAGAGATTTACCCTTAGCCTGGTCAAAGAGGATGATGTTTTCTTCAATATGGGCTTCAGCATTTTCAGATTCACTTGTCAGAGTGCCAGACCCATCAAATTCTAAAAAGCTCTCACCTTCGGCCGTTCCTTTGAGCTGGATAGAGCCGATTTGTTCTTTTCCTTTGAAAATCTGTTTAATCTGCCAGGTTTTACGATCGGTTCCTTTAGATTGAGCTCGACCTTGGATATGGCATTCAGCATTCTCGCCTTCTAATTTTACAACGAGCTGGAAATCTCTAGACCCTTCATCAAAATCTTCTAAAAAAATTTCTAAGCATTCTTGTGCCTTGAGGGTTATATTTTTTTCACCAGTGGGGTTGGTCAGTTTCATCAGTCACAAATGTAGTTAAAAGTCAGTAACAAGCAATTTAACTTTATTTATTAGATTATTATTAAGGTATTAAAAATGCTTATCCTACATTGAATAGGCAAATGCAATGAGCAGGAGGAAGTTAGGGATTAGGCGGTAAGGAGAAGAAGACTTCGTGCGGAGTTTTGGTGCTTGAAGAATTGAATTTTTACCCCACACTTCCTTCCATCTCTAACTCAATTAATCGGTTTAGTTCTCCCGCGTATTCAAGTGGGAGGGTTTTTACAATTTCATTAAGGAAGCCATTTACAATCATGCCTTTAGCGGTTTCTTCATCAATCCCTCGGGATTGAAAGTAGAGGAGTACCTCATCCGAAATTTTTCCAGCACTGGCTTCATGGTTTACTTGGGCGGTGTCATTTTCACAATTAATAAGCGGGATGGTGTCAGAAATTGACCCCAAATTATCTAGCATTAACGCATCACATTCTACAGTTACTATGGCGTTATGAGCCGTTTTTTTGATATCTAAGAGTCCCCGATAGATAGAAATGCCACCTCCTTTGGATAAACTTTTACTCACCACAGAAGCGCGGCAGTTTTTTCCGGTAATGGTGATTTTGGCTCCAGTGTCTTGATTCTGATCTTTGTTAGCAAAAGCCACTCCTAGATGTTCGGCCCGGGCATTATCTCCTACTATTATAGAGGCTGGGTACAGCATAGTGGTTCCAGAACCGAGATTGCCCCCAACCCATTCCATTTTGGCGTTGTCCTGGATGATAGCTCTTTTTGTATTAAGGTTGTAGGTGTCTTGAGACCAGTTTTCTACAGAAGAGTATCTCGCTCGTGCCCCTTTCCCTACAAAGACCTCAACCCCTCCAGCATGGAGTGAGTTTTCTCCAAATTTTGGAGCAGAGCACCCTTCAATGTATTCTACATCAGCACTGTCTTCCACTACGATGAGGGTGTGTTCAAACTGACCCCCATTTTTGGCATTCATCCGGAAGTAGGCTTGTAGTGGTTGATCCACTTTTACTCCAGCTGGAACGTACAAAAAAGTACCGCCAGAAAAGATCGCATAGTGAAGCGCACTAAACTTATGGTCATTTATAGGGATACATTTGGTGAAATATTTTTGAACCAGATCTGGGTATTTTTCAATTGCCTGGTCAAAGTCTTCAAAGATTACGCCTTTATCAACCCATTCATCCTTGAGATTGTGGTAGACAGTTTCACTATCGTATTGAGCGCCTACTCCGGCAAGAACGGCTCGTTCAGCTTCGGGAATTTTAAGCCGCTCGAAGGTTTGTTTGATTGCCTCTGGAACATCATCCCAAGATTTTTGATTTTTTTCACTTTCTGGAGAGGTAAAGTAGCGAATCTCACTCAGATCCAAATGGGACAAATCGGGGCCCCAAGTAGGCATTGGCTGAGACTGGAATTTTTTAAACGCTTTAAGGCGAATATTCAGAACCCATTGAGGTTCGTTTTTTTCTTTAGAAATAAGGCGGATTAGATTTTCAGAAAGCCCTTTTTCATACTTAGTCACATAGGACTGATCATCCGCATGATCTAGATCTTCCCGGGTAATTTTGTCGAAAGCCACACTACTATCTGACATTAGGCAATAACGTTGAGTCCTGTTTTCTGGGGGAGGTGAGCATCAAACCCCTGGCTCTGAATTTCTTCAACTAGTTCTTTGCCTCCAGATTTGAGAATTTGTCCTTTGCTAAATATATGTACATGAGTGGGTTCAATTTCGGCTAAGAGTTTATCAGAGTGGGTTACAAGAATCAGAGCTTTTGAGCTATCTTCTGTGAATTTTCGTAGCGCTTTCCCAATTTTCCTAATAGTATCAACGTCAATTCCAGAGTCGATTTCATCTAAGAAAGCGATCTGAGGATCGAGAGTGAGCAGAGAAGCCACTTCAATTTTTTTTCGTTCCCCGCCAGAGAACCCTAAGTTGGTTTCTCTGTCAGCAAATTCGGCGGGTAATCGGAGATTTTCTAGGGTTTGGACGAGTGATTTTTTAAATTTAAAACTCGACGAAAATGACTCGTCATGAGCTTTTTTAGAGGCAAAAAGAAAGTCTTTTACACTGACTCCATCAATCTCTGGTGGAGCTTGAAAAGTAAAAAAGAACCCAGCTTGAGCTCTTTCACTTGGTTCAAGTTCTAAAAAATTGACCCCCTCAAAGGTAATATCCCCATCGGTTACTTCATATTTTTCGTCCCCTAAAATGACCCTTCCAAGAGTGGATTTGCCACTCCCATTTGGGCCGAGTAAAACATGAGTTTCTCCAGCTTTAACAGAGAGGTCGACTCCTCGGAGTATTTTTTGGTCTTCAAATTGGGCTTTTAAGCCTTTTATGATGAGCATTTCGGTATACCTAAATTTAGTAGAATAGTTTTAGAGGTTTGCAGGTAAAAGTCAAAGTGATTTTTTATATAAATATATTTAATCCGAATGCTTGATAAAAATGTCAATTTGTTGTAAAATAGTGGGATGTTTTTATGCAAAAACGTACAAAAAACTGTGTCTTTACTCATCTTGAATGCCTTTTTAGCCTATTCTGTAGAGGCAGCGGTAGTGTTTACAACCGAAGAAAATGGAACCCATGATCAGACTTTTTACATTGATTCTGGTGATATATCTACAGACTTCATCGACCTTGAGTTTGGGACCTCTATAGATGCCAAGTTACGGTATGATGTGGTGAATGATAAATTTGAGTTGAATCGAGACTTGGGCATAGGCGATCCCACCCCAGATCACACGCTGGATGTAGCCGGAAATATCGGCGTAGATGCTGGAGGATACTTTAATCTAGGAGATACCGATGGAGCTGCAGGATATGGTCTGCGTGATAATAGTGGGACGCTTGAATTTAGAGCCAACCAAACCACCGCGACTTGGAGGCCTCTTGGTACGGCTTTGGTAGATGCTGATGAAGATACAATGGTACAGGTAGAAGAATCGGCTAATGAGAATATGATTCGGTTTGATAGTAATGGGCTTCAGCGAATGGTAATTGATAACACCGGAAACATTGATATTAAAAATAGTACTGGAGCTACAGATGTAATAGTCATCAATGAAGGGAAGGGGAGTTCAGCAACTGCCCCAGATTTTCAATTTGATACAGATGGTTTGCTTTCAGCTACTTCAAATATGGTTTTAAATATTGATTCAGATAACAATGAAACGGGAGCCAATTTTAGAGTTATGCATAATGCCAATAACACGACGACCGCCACAGAACTTTTGCGGTTAGATGAAGAGGGGGATTTAGGTTTAGGGGGGGAAACGAACCCTCAGCATAGTTTAGATATTGCGGGAACTGGTACTCAGATTGAGATAGGGGATGGAACGGCCAATGATCATATCATTAACTTTGATGAGGGGATTGACAGAAATTTTGGATGGGATGATTCTGATAGTACACTCTCTACCTTTAATAACCTTTTAGCTTTTAGAACCTATCAAAGCGCCACCCCTCCAGCGACATGTTCTGCGACGGTAGCTGGGGCTCAGTGGATGGATACCGACACGGGGATATTGTATATCTGTGATACGAGTAATGGTCGAAACAAATGGTTATCGGTAAACGAGTTCAATATCTTTGGGGATGAATCAGGCACTTGCCCTGCCGGACAAGATGCAAATTCTAATGCAAACTGTAATGTGGATTGGGGGAATGGACTTGGGCCAGATGGAGCAACCGATTTAGGGATTTATATTCCTCACAACACAACGATTACTGGGTATGGCTTTAGTGCGGACAATGATGCGTGTACTTCAGGTTCTTTTGATGTAGAAGTTTGGGGAACAAATTCTAATACAGATGATAACAATTATTCATTACTTCAGACCGTAGCGGCCGGACTGAATGGGGAAACCCATAATGGGAATAACCTCAATTTGGATTTGGTAGGTGATCAATATCTGGTTTGGGGGATTGATAATAATTGTGGGCAAAGCATTGATGACTGGAATGTAATTCTTTATTTCCGGTATCGTCATAACTAGAAAAGATGGCTAAAAAACACTATGCTGTAAAAAAACAAATAAATGGGAATTATAAGTGATATTATTGGGCACAAAATAAAAGCTTGGTTGTACGAAGCTTTTGAGAACCATGAGTCGAGAACGGGAAGATGTGTAGGGTATTTTTTGATGGGGCTTATTGTTGCCTCTATTGGACTTTTTATTTATGAAAGTACTCCAGAGGGAGCCCAGTACGCAGAGACGTTCCATAAATTTGATATTATAGTGGTTTCGATCTTTGCGATAGAGTATTTAGTCCGTTTTTATCTAGCCAACCGTAAATGGAGGTTTGTGGTTTCCCCCTTAGCTTTAATAGATCTGTTTGTAATTTTGACGTTCTATATTTCCGTTTCTAATTTCCTCTTTTTGCGAAGTTTTAGAGTGCTTAAAATCCTACAATTGCTAAAAATCTTTCGATACTCGGACGTACTTTTGGATTTCTTTAAGTCGTTCAAAAACTACCATAATGAATTTAAGATCTTTGGATCGACCTTAATTGTGGCTTTGGTTTTGAGTTCAAGTGGACTCTATTATTTAGAACGGTATGAAAATCCAGATATCAATTCTATTCCTGATGCTATTTGGTGGGCGACAGTGACGATTTCTACCGTAGGATACGGAGACATTGTGCCGGTTACTTGGGGAGGAAAGTTATTGGCTGGATTCATGATGTTTATGGGCCTTGGAGTGATTGCGATATTTACCGCGATTATTACCAAGATGTTTATTGATCACTTCTTTGGAAAGAGGAATCATGTTTGCTATTACTGTCATTACCCACGACATGATTTCGATGCCAAATTCTGTAAAAACTGTGGTAATTCGCTGGATGTAAAGCTCGAAGAAAGTTGAATCTACCAATATTTCACCTTCAATAAGAAACGCCTAAACAAAACGAGCTTTTTTTATACGCTTTTATGTTTAGAATGGTCATGATTTAGTAATTTTTTATGGAAACTTTAAAAAAGAAAATTGATTGGTTCAAACTCACAAAGCCCTACCAAGCCCCAGAAAATTTAAAAAGCTGGTGGCAGATAGCCAGCTCCTTTATAGGATTTGTAGGAATATGGATTGTCGCTTTTTTTGCGCTGAAGATTCATTTTATTTTGATGCTGCCTATTGCTTTTTTAGCGGCACTGTTTGCCGTAAAAATTTTTATTATTCAGCATGATTGCGGTCATGGATCTTTTTTTAAAAATAAGGTACTGAGAGATCATGTAGGCTCTCTCTGCAGTATTGTTACTATGGTGCCTTATGAAGAGTGGCAGTACAAACATGCTCAACACCATACCCATTTAGGAAAAGAAGAAAACCTGTGGAAAGATATAGGGGATATTGATGTACTTACAAGCAAAGAATATCTACGACGCTCTAAATGGCAGAGAGCGTATTATTTGTTCTATAGAAATCCTATTATCCTGTTTTTGTTGGGGCCAGCGTATGTATTTTTTATTGAGTATCGGCTTCCACATCCAGCCTTGCGAAAAAAAGAAAACCTTAGATGGAGTGTGTGGAATACTAATATTGGCCTCCTCGCTCTATTTTTTTGGGGCAGTAGTTTTACGGGGGTTTATGCCTTTCTGCTAATTCATTTAATCACCCTTTATTTTGCGACAATAATTGCGGCTTGGCTCTTTTATATTCAACATCAGTTTGAAGATCGTTATGTTGAAGAAGCTGAAAACTGGGATTATGCAGAAGCCGCTATCTATGGGAGTTCTTATTTTAAACTTCCAAAGCTTTTACAGTGGTTTACTGGAAATATTGGCTTTCACCATATTCACCATCTCAGCCCTACAGTGCCAAACTATAAATTAGAGAAATGTCATAAGGATAATCCCGTGTTTGAGCGAGAAGTATATACATTAACGCTGCTTAACTGTTGGGAAACCATGCGACTTAAATTTTGGGACAAAGACCTTAAAAGAATGATCACCTATAAAGAACTTTGTGAATTTTATGGACATAAAGATAGGATTTTGAGCCGAATACTATCACTCAGATTAAGGCGTGTGTAAAAAGTCTAAAACTGAAAGTTTAGTTTTTCAGCCGCCTCAATTGTGTTTTCAATTAAACAAAAAACGGTCATAGGGCCTACTCCACCTGGAACAGGGGAGATAGCTTTGGCTTTTTGTGAGGCACTTTCAAATTCTACGTCTCCACAGAGTTTACCATCCTCTTTGCGATGAATCCCTACATCAATTACGGTGCAGCCTTCGGGAATTTGACTTCCCGTAATCATTTCAGGTCTACCAACAGCCACGATAAGGATGTCGGCTTTAGCGATTTGAGCCTCAAGGTCTTTGGTCCGGCTGTGACAAATAGTAACAGTAGCATTTTTATTAAGGGCCAAAATTGAGACGGGTTTCCCTACAATATTAGAACGCCCAATGACTACTACGTGTTTACCAGATAGTTCTTCACCAGATTCTTCAATCATCCGGATAACTCCTTTGGGGGTACAACATTGAAGGCACGGTTCTCCCAGGAAAAGTTTCCCCACATTTTCTGGAGTGAACCCATCTACGTCTTTGGCTGGATCTATCGCTCGTAGAATTTTTTCCACCGAAATATGATCTGGTACAGGCAATTGAACAATCACGCCGTGAATTTCATCATCGTGGTTTATACGTTCAATTTCTTCTAATATTTTGGCTTCACTCACGCTGTCTTCATATCGCCAAGTTTCAGCGACGATACCAGCCCTTTCTGCAAATTTTTCTTTTTGTCGTACGTAACTAGCTGAAGCTGGATGTTCTCCAATAAGGATTACAATTAACTTTGGGTGAACATTTTTTTTGTTCAATAATTCGACTTTTGGTTTAAGTTCATGATCCAATAAACGTTCTGCGATTTCTTTGCCAGAGATAATTTGAGCCGTCATGATTTTTATAAGAGTAAGAGTTATTTCTTTTGTAGCTTTTCTAAAACCAAATTCAAAATTTCTTCACCAATTTCTTCTCGTCGTCGGAGGTCTCCGTCATTGTCTACCGACATCTTGGTCCATTTGAAGTCATTATCACATCGCTCTAGGGCGACTTCGCGTACTTTTTTGAGATAGGTTTCGTCAGACTCATGTAAGTCAGCGGTTCGTCCCTTTGCGGCGTGGATTTTGGCACGAGCTTCTTGGCTGGCATCCAAAAAGATCACTAAACTTTCCCGAGGAAATCCAAAGAGTTCATATTCTAACTTTTCCACATATTTTTTCAGGTCTTCAATTTCGTCATTATTTTGTCCTCGAGCTGGAGTGTAGATCAGGTTAGAGGTAACCCCTCTATCAAAAATTACCACGTCATGGTCATTCCTCATTTTTTCCACATCCTCAATTTGAAACAACCTGTCAGAAGCATAAAGGCTCGCAATCATCTTGGGGTCAAGATCATGAAAGTCCCCCAACTCTCCTCGGAGGTAAGCAGCAATTCTTACACCAGCTGGAGTAATTTCATAGCCGGGGAAACGTTTCCAACCGACAGCAATATTTTTGGCTTTTAGGTTTTCAAGCAGTAATTCGGTTTGAGTGGATTTTCCACACGCATCTAACCCTTCAAGAACAATAATAGGCGCTTTCATTCGTTTTTTCCGTACTTAATTTTGCAGATAATAATAGCTATGTAAGAGATTAGTAATAGCGCATTTACGAGGGTTATTGGCCAATCAGATTTTAGGTACCCATAAATGAGCCATAAAACCGCCGCGGTAGTCAGCATAGAATAAGTTTTCAGTGAGATGTCCTCAACAGATTTGGTGCGCCAAACCTGAATAGTTTGCGGCACAAAAGCGACTCCAAGTATAGCGGTAGCAACGTATCCGAGAATATCAACATTTTCCATTTGTGAGAGGGATTGCGTGCATTGTATTATCTTCATATGGAAAATAAACCCAAAATATTCGGAATTTTAAATGTGACACCAGATAGTTTTTCTGATGGTGGGCGATTTCAGGATATCGAAAAAGCTTTAGATCAGGCTCAGAATTTATTTAATGACGGGGCTGACTTTATAGACATTGGTGGAGAATCTACGCATCCAGGAGCTCAAGAACTAACGCCTAAACAAGAGTGGGGGAGAATAGAAGCCATTGTCTCAAAGTGCCTTGACCTCTATCCAGGCAGAGTCTCACTTGATACCCGTAAGCCTGAAATAGCCAAAAATTTTTTGGAATTAGGCGGCACTATTATCAATGATGTGTCTGGTTTCCAGGATGAGCGCATGATTGATTTGGCGGTAGAATATGATGCAGTGTGTATTGTAAATCACTTCCCTGGGACAACTATAGCTGAAGTTCATGAACAAAAAATTAGTTCATCTATGAAAGTTGTAGATGACCTTACTACCAGGGCAGAACAGATGATGTATTTAGGCGTAAAGAAATCCCAGATTATTTTGGATCCAGGGATTGGGTTTGGGAAAACGATGGAGCTTAATTGGGAGCTTTTGAAGTTTGCAGAATACGTGCCTGAATTTAAGGTAATGATAGGACATTCAAAAAAGCGCTTCCTCGGACAAAATCGTTTTGAGGAAGAACCCAATAGAGAAGCCGCCAAAGTAGCAATAAATTCTGGAGCTAGTTTTCTACGTGTCCACCACCCGCAGTGGGTTGAGTAACACCTACACTACGAGCTCGTACAAGGCAGGCTTGCACACCAATTTTAGCATCAGCTAGATTTAAGCCAGAAGGCAGATCAACATTGCCGCCTCCTTCTACTACTTCTTTGGTTCTTTTGAGAGCCAGTCCACTAGAAGCCATACAGCTAACATAACGGATTTTTAATACCCGTCAAATTTTTGTGAATTAGGCTTCACTGATAGGGAGAGATTTATTATCTTTAATAATAGCTTCCAGTATAAAGTCCCAGGCTTTACTACTAGGGAACTTACTTGAGTCAGATAAAAACGCTTCTAACGACCTTTTTTGAGCTCCATTAAGGGTAACTCTTAACTTGTTTTGAACGTAAGTAGTAATCCGTGTAGCGTTAGTTAGCTCAAAGGTTTTTCTAATGTTTCCAATAAGGTTTTCTTTTTCTGGGTCTTTAAGTCTCCGCATGATAATTTCCTTGATATCCAATAGTTCATTTAGGTCGTTTTGGTTAATCAGTTCAGAAACTCCATCGACACTCGCATGCTGAGTGAGTTTGGCTTCTTTAGCCACTCTTTCGGCTTCTTTAGCGGAAGCACTTTCAGCTTTTTCTGCGGCTTGTTTTGCTTCAGCTTCCTCAGCCGCTCGGGCTTCGGCTTCAATGTCGTCCTGGGTTTTCCGATCCTCAAGTAATTTATCCATGACATCTTCTAGTACTTCATAAGCACTTTCTTCGTCTAAGTCGGTTGTTATGAATTTTTCTGGGAATATTCTTCCATTCATAACTTGTTGGTAGATAAGTCTGAAAGCTTCTCGTTGTTCTTCATCTAGACCATTAAATCTTTGGATCAGAATGTCAGTTTCCACCATATCTTCAGAATTGAGATCTTTTATGAGTTCGGCTGGAGCAGATTCAAATACTAAAATCCCAAAAATAAGGTCTTTGGCTTGTTTCCTGGTAATAACGTCTTGATTCCAGATAACTTTTATAGCTTCCAAACTCATACTTGTTTTAGCCATCATTTTTGGTGGATCGTTTCGTGGATCCATAGTTTCTTTTCCAATAAGGAACTTCAAAAAGTTTCTTCGGTCTTCTTTAGTAAGCTCACTACGAACTTTGTTTACTAGCCTTTTAAGTTCAGGCGTCTGGTCATCAAGTTCATCAAGGGGTGGAAGTGTGGCGATCTCTAGCATAACTTGCTCAAACTTTTCGAATCGTTGTTGTCTTTCAATGGCTATAGACTCTTCCTCACTTCTTAGGGCCGTTACAGTTCTTTCACTAAAGTCATCAATCGCACCCTGAACTTTTTCTTGATCCAAAGTAACATGAAGGCTTTCGCTCTTGTATTTACCTCTGAAGTAGAGCCGAATGTTTTTTTTCAGATAGTTATAGAGTGCTTCTACTTTTTCCGCGCTAATTTTTTCTGCATAATGTGGCTCACCTCGCAAAATCTTAATGAGTACAGTAATACTAATATTGGTGTCATTGTCTTCATTAAAATCTCTTATGTGTTCTTGAATTTCTCTAATAAAACTAAAGTCCTCTTTGTTTTTTAAAGCTTTCTCTAGAAAGTCAGCTACGCTTTCAGCGTTATACTCTTTCCCTACAAAATCTTCGTAAGGAATATCCACAACCGTTGGTTTTTGTAATCCCATTAATTTATTATAACATAAAAATTAAAAATATCAAAAATCTAGTTATGTGATTTAGACAACGGTCAATTCTTGCTAAAGTCTTTAATACAGATAGATTTGAACCATGTTCGAAGCTTTTTCTAATATCGTTTTACAATTCGTTTTCTGGATTCAGGGAACCCCACTGCCCGATGGCCAAGCATTCGAGGTGGAAACTAAAATTCAGAAGGTTGAATTTAAAGAAGAACAGAATGAATCTGCTTTGGAAGAAAAATTTACTGACCCCGATTTTTCTCGAATAGGGCTTAAAACCAATACCAATATTACCTCAATTCCATTAAGTGAAGTGTTAGGCGGAGGGCCGCACAAAGATGGTATTCCGGCTATTACCAATCCTCAAAACTGGGATAGTGTAGAGCAGGCCGCTTCATGGCTAAAAGCAGATCACTTGGGCGTGCTCTATGAATATGAAGGGGAAAAGCGTTTTTATCCCTATGATATTTTGTACTGGCATGAGATTGTAAATGATCAGATAGGGGATCATGCTTATAGCGTTACTTTCTGTCCACTTTGCGGGAGTGTGCTGATATTTGATCGATATCTAGATGGGAACCTCTACACCTTTGGGGTGAGTGGAAAACTCTGGGAATCCAACTTGTTGATGTATGACCAAACAACAGAAACTCTCTGGTCTCAAATCCGAGGGGAAGCGATGGTAGGAGATTTGACTGGTAAAAAATTGAATCTTCTCTCAAGCCAGGTTCTCAGCTTTACTCAACTTCAGTCTCATCATCCAAAAGCTATTGTAATGACTCCAGAAACGGGGCACAGAAGAGCCTATGGTAGTAGTCCTTATGGCGACTATGAAACTAATTCAGAGATTATGTTTGGGGTAAAAAATGAAGATAAAACCTTTCATCCAAAAGAACTATTTTATATCGTGAATTATCAAAGCTATTCTGTAGGATTTCATCTCAAAGACCTAAAACAAAAGAAATTGGCCTCACTTGAGGTTGACGGCAAAACGCTCACGGCTGAATTCACCCGAGACAAAAAAATAATAATCCGAAGTCCAGAAAGGCACGTAATACCAGGATATTTTGCCATGTGGTTTTCATGGAAAACACATCAAGACTTGAATAAGTCTTACTGGTCTGACACTAATTAAGGCGCCAGCGTGAGGATGAGCTCATCTACAGAGAATCCTGTTTTCTGAAAACTTACTTTTTTGTTGGTGTCTAGTACTACGAGAGTGTCTTGGGTAGTAACTCCAAATTTAGTTTTGAGTTCGCTTTCAGTATCATAATCAACCTTGAATATGATAGAATTCCCAACTATTTCGTTAAGTCGGTTTTCTATCTCTTTATTATGAGCTATGCATTTTGGGCACCAATCTGCGTGAAAAAAGAGCGCTACTTTTTGGTTTCCAAAAGCGGCATTCAAAGCCTCAGCTGTGAGGGGAACATATTCGGCTATTTCTTGTAAAACAAGAGAAGATCCTGCTACATTTTCGAGCGGAAGTTCAGCGCCAAAAAATTCACGACATTCGGGGAGCTGTTGTTGGAAACAAGCCTTTTGGGTACAGGCCATTAGTCCACCCGCTTCACCGCGGCTACAAGTATTACACCCATCATACCAAATTTTACAATTATCTGGAGGTGTCAGAGGTGGGGTTGGAGTGTCAAAAAATTCACGACATTCAGGGAGCTGTTGTTGAAAACAAGCTCGCTTAGTACAGGCCATTGATCCGCCCGCTTCACCGCGGTTACAAGTATTACATCCATCATACCAGACTTTACAGTTTTCGGGCGGAGTAGCTGTACTCGGTGGGGCGATTTCAAAGAATTCTAAACACCCAGTATCTTTAGTCTGACATTGCGTGAGGCTAGGGCAGATGAAAGGGCTATCTACTTCGATTCTTTCACATTTGGCACATCCATCAGCCCAGACTTTACAGTCAGAGGAAGCAAGATGGATATCTCCAGGGTTCGTTTCCGGAACTTTGGTTTGAGGTTTATTGGCTTTGATCATGAGTTTCCCATTGACAAAAGTTCGGCTCGATTTTTCAGTTATATTAGCTTTGATACGGTAAATTATTTCCGCCATTTCCCCTCTAGTGATACTTTTATCAAAGGTTTGAATACTCACAGGAATAGTATTGTTTTGACCTAGGTGAGTTACGTAGTTCTGATACCAGAGGTCACCTCCTTCTGCGATTTTATAGCCAAAGCTTTTGGTAATAATTTTTGATGCCTCAACAAAATTTACATTTTGAGCCGGTCGGAAAGTCCCATCTGGATATCCGTTAATAACACCATTCTTTTTAGCCATACAAATATAAGGGGCAAACCAGGCATTTACTGGTACATCATCAAATCCGTATTGGTTTGGGCTGCACTGGCTAATTTCTTGAGTGCTAAAGTTAGCAGCTATAACAATTTTGGTGAGTTCGGCTCGGTTAATAGCCCTTTCTGGTTTGAAGGTTCCGTCATCATATCCTTTTACGATAGACTGATGTTTTACATAAGACACAGCATCATGGTTTTCATGTTCTAAATCTAAATCTGCAAAACCACTGGCAGCTACCGTACAGTACACTTCACCTGCCCATTCAGTAAATTCTCCTCCATTGGCTTCACAATCAGCTTTGTGATAAGCCTTTAAAAAAACCGTCCCTGGAGCAAATGAGAGAGCGTATACAGTTGAAAACAAAAATAAACCGAGAGCCGAAAATAAAATTTTTTTCATTAAAATTTAGATACATCACAAATATACCATAGTTAAACAATTTTGTGACATTGAGAGGTGGTTGACTTTTTATTGAAAAAAATTAAAAGACATTTATGGCATTTAAACCGAGAGTTATTATGGGCGGAATGGATATAGGTCATCTCACTTTAATAAAAGGAGGGAGAGCTGGTGAACCGCCAGATTTTGAGGGAGATATTTTGGCTTTTGATTACAAAGCTGACAATTTCGCTAATCCAACTCTTAATGCTCGGCTGGATGCAGTTATGAATTTGTGTGAGGCTCGTAGGTTGGTGCATAAACAAATTTGGCAAGATAGACGAGGATTATTTAATGCCCATATTTTGTCAGATCAAAGTTTAGTTGGAGCGGCTTTAGAGGGTGATTACAATGTTGTTAATCAACACCCTCATAAATACATTTGTTTTGTAGGAGAAGCCGTTGAGAGAGCTTTGGGGAATGTTCCGCGTATCGAAGGCGAACTGGTTTTTCCTGAGGGAAAGAAAGCTATGGCTCAAGCCGAAGGGTGCTTTTTGTGGGAACCACTTCAAATTCGAGTTCAAGCCATGATGGCACTTGTAGAAGCTGAAGGATTAGAAATTTCTAATGGTGTAAAAATTGATAGGACTGACCAAAATTTGATTGAAGCTATAATGGATGGCCACATTGATAAAGATAACGTTGGTGGTTATCTTAACCTTGTTTCAAACCTATTAAAGAAGGTAGATAATTAGTATTGTTTCAAAACCTCGACAATAGCTTTTTCACCGATGTTAGCGCTATCATACAGTTCAGCTGGTTTTCCAGAGAGTTGGTATTCTTCAACCGCAATAGATTTAAAACTGTCTAGCGCAATGCCATTTTCTGCGGCATAGAGAGCCACCTGCGAGGCATAACCATTTTTACGATTGTGGTCTTCTACCACAATGACATTTTTGGTTTTTTCCAGGGAGGCCTTGAGGCCATCATCAAACTGCTTTGGGCTTGAGGCAATAAGGATTTCAGCGTCTGCTTCGCTTCCTTTAACCGCATTAAGCGCTTCAATCACCATTGGCCCTGAGGCCACAATGGTAACATCGCTTCCTTCTCGGAGGAGGTCAGTTTTTCCGTAGTAGTACTCGTATTTTTCATCAAAAAGGATTGAGCCATCTGCCTTAGTAAGAACTGGAATTTTGTGCCGCCCCATTCGTACATAGAAGTTTCCATAATGACTTCCGGCGTATCGGATAATTCGGTCACAGTGGTTTGGGTCAGCCGGTTCACATACATGTGTATTAAACATTCCAAGGAAAGAGCCCATATCATCAATGGCTTGATGGGTTGGTCCATCTTCTCCTACAGAAAGTCCACAGTGAGTAGAGACCATTTTTACATTTGTTCCATTAATATCGTTAACTCGAGCCTGGTCTTTGGCTCTAGAACTCATAAAGGCTCCAAAGGTAGAAACAAAAGGGGTATATCCATTAACAGAAAGCCCTCCTCCAACACTCACCATGTTTTGTTCACAGATTCCAAATTCTAAATGTTGATCTGGGAGTTCAGCTTTTACAAATTTGGTCATAACCGACCCTCCAAGATCAGCGGTGCCAGCTAGAACCTTTTTGTTCGCTTGCGCTAGGCTGAGGAGCGCTTTTCCATAGGCAGACCGACAATCGGTCATCTCCTCAGCTGTATAGAGATTTGGAGTGCCTGGATTAACCTCTGTTTTTTTCAGATTGTCATGCCAGTGGTGAGTGTCTGGGTGGAAGTTTCGGTTCGCTCTAAAGTCATTAAGTACCGCTGCTTCTTCGTCACTGAGAGTGAGTTCGCTTAGACTTAGTTGCTCGTCAATTTGATCTGGTTTAGGCGCTTTCCCGTGCCAGTCAGCTTTGTCGTTGCGCCCAGCGGCTTCCATCATGGGGATGCCTTTTCCCATAATAGTTTGCCCCACAATCATGAGGGGTTTGTCAGACTCAGTGTTGATAGCTTTCCAGATTTGGTTGTGGTCATGTCCGTCAATTTCAATGACTTTCCATCCGTGTGCTCGGAACATTTCAGCCACATCAATTGGCATAGTGGCTTTGAGACTATCGGTGAGTTGGACTCGGTTGTAGTCACAGAAAACAATAAAATTATCTAAGTTCTTTTTAGCAGCAAAAAGCGCCATTTCATGTACTTGGCCCTCTTGAGCCTCTCCATCTCCAAGTAAGGCAAAAACTTTTTTGTTAGACCCTTTTAATTTCTCGGCCACAGCAAAACCCGAAGCCGCAGAAACCCCAACCCCTAATGGGCCAGTTCCAAAATGAACTCCGGCTACATGTCGGGTTACATGCCCTTCATAAACAGATCCAATTTGTCTGAAAGTGTTCTTTACCTCTTGCGTGTCAATGGCTCCCATTTCGGCCAATACGCTGTAGACTCCTGGAGAAATATGTCCGTTTGAGACAATAACGGGCTCATGAGTTTCACCAATACGGAAGGCATACAGTACTGCCAAAAAATCCAAACAACTCAAACTCCCTCCAGGATGACCAGACTGAGAGGTTTTGAGCATTTCTAAAATAGAACGTCTGCAAGATTTGGTAAAAGTATTAAGAAAAGCACTTTGTTCTGGGCTCAGATGGTCTGTACTGGTAGGGGTGATGAAGTTCATAAATATTGAGAGGGTAAAATCGATTCTATTGTATAAAAAAAACACCACTCGCCAAGTACTTCTTGGCAAGTGGTGTAGGGGAAATTAAAAAAACTTTAGGGTCTAAGTTTAGGTTTATAGAGAGGTTGGTAATCATTTTTACTACAAGCAAAAGCGCCTAGGCCTGGCGCTGATTCTCTCTAAAATTAGGGAGAGAAGGAAAGCCTGAATAAAAGAGCCTCTATGAAAATAAAAAAACACCAGTTTTGATGTTTTTTTATAAATAGTTTTTTTCGTGGAGCTACTTATGGCGGCTTATTAGAGAATGAAATTTGACAAAAAATAGAATAGTGTGTAATTTTTGCAAAAAATTAGCCCAACCTAACTATGGAATCTAAAATCGATGTTTCGGAGATAGCGGAAGAGGATATTTTATATGGCTACGAGGAAAATGGTGAAGATAAAAGTTACTCTCCTGAGGTTAAAGTAGCTTACTGGAAGAATCAATGTGAGCGAGCTATAAAAAATTTTAGTGCGAATATTCCAGACGTAGGAACCCTTATGGAAGATTTTAGGAGTATTATGTCAGCGGATCCTATGACAAAAATTATCCGATTTAATGAATTAGTGGATTTATGTCCTAATGAAGAATTTAAACAGAGGATGGGAGACCTAACGGCTGAAGTAGAGAAAATTTGCTGGGACAAAGGCTTTAGATATAGCGGAGCTTTACTAACTCCGAACGAACATGACCGTTGTGGTAGCACTAGAGGTAAATATGGAGATATAGCTCCTAATATTCCTTTCCCAATTATTGAAAGTATGATTCTAGAAGGAAAAATCAACGGTGATCTTTTGGCTGAGGAGCTTGAATATATAGAAGGAAAATCTGAAGATAGGAAAGGTTTAAGTCTAGAAGAAGTAGATAGAGCTCGTAGACTTAGTGGTAATACTCGCTTAAACCTAGAGACAGGAGAAGCCACTAAAGAGATCGATGAGGAGGCGTCTAAAGATTCTTACTATTTTCTTAATGAAGACGAAAAGGCCTCTGTGGTAGCTAGAGAGTCCAAAGTTTTGACAGGTGTTAGCCAAATAATGGCAGAAGTTTCAGGGAGCTTAAAGGGCAAACTATCGATCCTATCACAGAAGATTCAAGCCTACTCTAAAGGTGAAGTTTCAACAGCTAATTTATTACAAGCTCATGATGATTTTTGTAGTGGGTTAGGTGATCGACAAGAATTTAACCTAAAAAGGTTTATTAAACATTTAAGGGCTCTTAATTTTGAGTTAGGATACCGAGATCCTATATTAACCCCCCAAGAAATATTATTACGTTCTGGGGCTGAAGTTGGTGAAAATTTTACAGGTCAGCCTTACACGCCATTAGCCATTCAAGACAGATCATTAAGCGTAGAAGAAGTCCGAAGACTAAGGGATGGAGAATGTGGAGTTATGATTATAACAACCCAAGTTCAAGGTATGGGTGATTATCCAGATTCGACCTTCCGCCTAGAAACTTTGGATGATACTGGAAAGACAGTTACCAGTCCTAACCTAGTTGATAGAGATGATCCAGGGGCAGAAATGAGCGAACAATACCGAGAAATGATAGCTCCTGAATTTGCTAAAAACTTCCCTTTTCCCAGAGACGACGATTGGTTTATGGTAAAAGAAAAAAGTTGATTAATACCAAATCTTTAAGAGAAACTGGCTAAGAACTTAGCAAAGAGCTTGTTACTACTTTTAGGATTGTATACTACTGGCTCAATCCCATTCACCTTGGCAATAAACTCAGCCGCTTTATCAAACGGTACAGAGCTGAAGTAATAGCCACGTTGGACTTTGTCTCGTTCCATACACCACTTAAAGGCTCGAACATGATCGGTGTTAATATAGTCGAATTTGTTTTGGCCGTGTCATTCTGGGTCATAATGTTTACATTGAGCATACATCAAACTGCCATTGCTAAACTCAATGGTAATATCTACGCCATTATCTCCACCGTGTGAACCGCCTTTATGCGTCACCTTAACCTCCTCTGCATTTCTTAAACTTTTTACGCAGAACTTCTGAGCAAGCTTGTTCGTATTCATACCAATTCATCAAAATGTTATAACAAAAAGGTTATAATGTTCCAATTATTTTAGTTGAAACATTTACTACGCTTTAAATTAAATGAAGCGCGAGTTAAACGATCAAAAATTACTAGCCAGCGGCGATGTCCGAAAGCTTTTAGGCGTGTCGTACCAATTTATAGAAAAGTTGGTTAATGCTGGCCGTTTACCCTACTACCAAACCTCTAGTGGTCGTATTTTCCGTGAAGCAGACGTACTAAAAATCAAAGATGAGCGTGCTGTACAATCTTGCGGCCAACCATGATGACCAAATGTACTGTGACGCTGAGGTTCAGGCTCACTGGACTCCAATTGTTCAATCTGTATTTTATAAATATATGAAAAAAGTACTAAAGAGGTTAAAGCAGTTCAAAAAACCTATCATAAGGGTTTCCGAGATGCTCTATGAAAAAGGCTTAGTAATTAAAGAAACTATAGATTTCACCGTTAAGTCTAGCCTTTATATCTATGCAGGTTTTTGGATATTAATTCTTATGTGGTTCGTGCACAGCAACCGAATAAAAGAAGAAGAGCTAGTGCTAAATATAAAACTAATACTCAAAGAGTCTGAATATTTGATACCGGTAAGTACCTTTGGGGTTTTATTGTTTGTTTTCACTGTCTTAATTCCATTTTTTCCTAATCTTATTAAAAGTAAAACCGGACGTGTTTTTCTATTTTCCTGTATATTAATGTTATCTCTCTTTACTCTTGTAAAAGTTGTTATAACTCTCTCTTAAGGAAAAAGTGCGTAACGAGAATCTTCTTATCTAAACAAAGTTTAGAACGAAGCCTTCAGTACCAAATTAAAATTTGGGCTTACCGTCGAACTCTTATCGTTCGATCCTCAGCCCTTTCGGGCTATACAAAAAATTTCTCAAACCTTATCAGGCTTAAGAAGTTTTTCGTGGAGCGCGTGATGGGAATCGAACCCATATCCGCGGCTTGGAAGGCCGAAATAATAAGCCATTATACTACACGCGCGCTTAGCGAAGATCATTCTAGAAATATTGGGTTGTCGGTCAATATTTTTTCCCTATTTTGGTAATGTATGTTTCAGAAAGGTCAGATTTGGGCTTATCCTACCGATACAAGTTTTGGTCTTGGAGTGCGTGTTGATGACCCCAAAATGCTTTTAGCGCTCAAAACCCTAAAACGAAGATCTCCAGAAAAATATTTTTCTCTTATGGTAAAGGATTGGGATATGTTACAGGTCTTTGCTGAAATTCCTCACAATCTTTCAGTAGCCTTTTTTGAAGCCGATCCGGTTACCGTTATTCTTACTCCTTCCTCCCATCTGCCGAAAACAGAATTTTGGCCTGAAGACAAAGTGGCCTTTAGGATTTGTACTATTCCTCAGATAGCCAAATACATCGAATGTCCCATTACCGCTACTTCAGCCAATATTTCGGGACAAGACCCGCTTTATAATGTTAAGGATCTTAAAGCTAAATTTAAGGATGAAATACAGATTTGTGATTATACCGAAAGCCTACCATTGATAGCCCCATCCGCTATTTGGGATTTTACTCAGGAGCCACCACAACGGCTTCGCTAAGAAATTCCCATAGACTCTGCCCAGAAATGGTGAGAAGGGCTATGATTAAAGCACTTCCAATCATGCCTAATCCTATAAGTATAAAAGCTTTCCAGAATTTTACCCCGAAGAGATAGGCGAGTAATGAACCAGAAAAAACACCGCTGCCTGGAATAGGTATAGCCACAAAAATAATGAGAAATAGCTCTCCCACAGTTTGCATTTTTTTGCTGTGTTTTTTGCGCGTCTTTTCAAATATTTTATGGAGTAGTTTATCTAGTGGAGGGCAATGTTTTCGAGTTAGATTAACCACTATAGGGAGTGCTAAAAGCATGCAAGCCGTAACCAAAAGCCCCCCTATACTTGAAATTAGTATGACGTCATACAGCGGCAACTTGTAGTGTAAATGCCCGACAGGAATAGAAGCTCTTAACTCTAATATGGGAGTAATAGAAAGCCAAAATGTGTAAAAGTATTCTTTCATACTTGGGGCATGATATTGAGGACTTTTTTTTTGCCAAGTATTGAAGCTAAATCTGTAAAAAATGTGGAGAATAAAAAATTTGTTCCTTCTGAGTAAAAAAATGAAACATAAATCTTTGATTTTCAATTATAAACTACAAAAAAAGCTTGTATAAACACATTTTTTGTTCTATATTTTGCTCAAACAAATGATTTCCCCTTTTATAGAGAGCCTTTTGCCTGTTTAGGAGTTTTGCACAGCTTGTACACAAGTTTTGCACATTTACTTAAATTTTGTTCATCTTTATGCCAGTAAAAAAGCCACTTCACGACCCTGTACTTCTCAATGAAATTTTGGATTTACTGGTTTTGGATCAAACAAATGTGGTTTTTGATGGGACTTTGGGGTTGGGGGGACATGCCGAAGCTATTTTAACACACTGCCCAAAGTTAGATTTGTATGTTGGCTGTGATTTAGATCAACAGCATTTAGATATGGCTAAGGAGCGACTCTCTCCTTGGGCCAAAAAGCTAAAGCTGTTTCAGGCTAATTTTTCTGAAATAGAGATTCTTCTGCCAGATGAAGTAGGGAATAAAGCGCTTAGTATTTTGTTAGATCTTGGAGTTTGTTCCAATCATCTAGATGATGGGGGGAAAGGGTTTTCATTTCAGTCTAATGGGCCGTTAGTGATGTCTTTTGATGGGACAGAAGAACCTAATTGCGAAACGATTGTTAATACCGCTTCTGAGGTAGAACTATCACAAATTTTAAAAGACTTCGGTGAAGAACCGCTCGCCAGAAAAATTGCAAAAAACATTGTGCAACATCGAACTCATAAAGCGATTAAAACGACTCAAGATTTAAGAGCTATTGTTGAATCAAGCGTGTATCCCAAAGATAGAAAAAAAAGCCTCATGCGTGTATTTCAGGCGTTTAGAATTGCCACCAATGATGAACTTGGGCATTTAAAGCGAGTTTTGGAATCAAGTATTAAGTGTATGAAATCAGGGGATAGAATTGGAATTATTGCTTATCACTCATTAGAAGATCGTATCGTGAAAAAATTTTTTAAAGAAGGTTCAAAGCCTGAAACAATCAGTACCAAATTTGATTTACATCAAGAGGTAGCGCCTGCAAAGTTCAAGCTTATCACCAAGAAAGCCGTAACTCCGACTAAAACAGAAATAAGTCAAAACCCTAGAGCTCGGTCAGCTCGATTGCGTATTGCTGAAAAAATCTAAAAAATATGAACGTAACTTATATAGACACAACACAAAGTAATCCATTAGAAAATGGAGGCCTGTCTTTGCAGGGTGCTGATTTTCTCAAATATGGGTTGAAATGTGCCTGGGGGCTCAACGTAATACTGGGGATTGTCTACTTAATGTTATTAAATTCTTTAGCTACTCAGGGGTTTGATCTCGAGTCTATAAAAGCCGATCAATTAGCCTTACAAAAAACAATTGAAGCTTCAGATATTTCCCTGGCTATTCCTTCAAGTATGTATGCTTTGGAAAGTAATGAAATAATTCAGGAAATGCCTTTGGCCGATTACAAGAGTTTCTTCGTGGTAAGAGATCATGAGGTCGCTTTTTTAGAGAAATATTAGGCTCATTTTACATTCGTCGATCTTAGGCTTTTTTAGGCATTTTTTGGTTGAGTTTTAGGCCATTTTTTGGTATAATGCTCAGATGATTTTGAACCTAAAATCTGCCTGTAGAACTGCGGTAAGCCGCACCAGGACAAGGAAAATGCTGATTTTATCAGTACTCATGCTTGTGCTTGGAGGTACGAGTTTTGCACAAAGTTTTCAGGTCAGAAATGCCGGAACCCTAAAAATTTTACAAACGAGACCTGATGCAGAGTCTGCGAGTTTTATCGTTAGAGCGGATATGCGGATTGATCCGAATCACATGGTGATAATTGATGAACCGGTTACTACTACCCCTACTCCCACACCAACCACGCCTACACCTTCAGCGCCGGTTATCTCTAATTCAGGAGGAGGTTCTGGAGGTGAAAAATATGACGCTTCAAAGTGGATACTCGGGAGAGTGTATGACCAGCTGGTGAAAGCAAGAGAGGATGAACCTCTTTTGGCTTCAGCACCAGAAAGACCCGTGTTTCCAAAACATGGACCACCTGAAAATAGTTATATACCTGGAACGCAACTTCAGACCAGTATAGTGCGAACAGAAACCATTGATCAATCAGATACTATTGATCAATCGGTTATTACAGAAGCTCCAAAACCTGAAAAAACAGTAGTAATACCGCTCAAAAAAGTGCTTAAAACGCCTTATGCCCCTGCCAGTAAAAAAGATTTTGTTATTCGGGAATCTTTAGAACTTGATTGGGATCAAGTGGATTTTCCTAGAGTTATAGAAGAGGATTATAAACTTTCGGCTTCTAAACCACTTAAAGAGGCTTGGAAGCCAGTATGCAAAACACTCTTTTATCATGGGGGTGACGAATTCTGGAAAATTATTGCTTCACTTCTTTTTTTCACACTTATAGGATTTACTCTTATCATTTTCCTTTTAGGTGTATTAGTACTGCTAATGCTTAAACATGAACGCGAAAAGAAAAGAGAGAAAAAGTGGAAAACAACGGCTAAAAGATGGCTTAAAAATATAGGGCTATTGAGTGCCATTATGATTAGTTTTTCCCATATTAATACGGTTTCAGCAACAACCACAACACCACAACTATTAATCTATGAAGGAGATCTTTTAAATAGCTCAGGAAGTCCACTGGGTGGTAGTTATGAGTTTAGATTTAGTTTTTGGGATAATGCAGATTTTGAACCAACAGATGTGGTAGCCGGAGTACTCAATACGGCCGCTTCTGATTATCGTGGATGGACCGAAAGGCAAACCGTAACGCTTGGATTTGATGGAGCTTTTTCTCATCAACTGGGTACCGTAACGGCCTTTACTACAGGGCTCTTTGATCAGGATTTTATTTACCTACAAGTCGAAGTTAAAGCGGCAGCAAGTCCTGACTCAAGCTTTGAAGTTATTGATGTAGAAACTTCAGATACGGCTATAGATCGTAAAATTATTGCCTCAGTGCCGCATGCCTTCAATGCCAATAAATTGGACTACCGTAATGTGGGATATGGAACGGGGGAGATTCCTTATATTGATGAAGTTACCGGCCAACTTCCTGCGGGGATTATTCCTGGAAGTGGAATCAGTATAACTGGTACGGATGCAAATACTTTTAGTATTGATCAAGATGGGGATGCTGGAGCGGGCGATACTCTTACATTAGAATTTGGAAATACTATTGGTGAAACGCTTTCTTGGAACGGTATTACGGATCAATTTGAGTTGAGCGATGATTTTGACATTGCTGGAAATCTTATTGTTTCAGGGACGATTAATGGGGTAGTGGTAGGCACTCGAAATATTTCAGTAGTGCTCAGTCCTCGATATCCTAACTCAGCTTTTATCAAAGATGGGTCAGATAATCTTGGATCTATGTATGAAGAAAGTGATACCGTAAGTGGAAACGAAAAAAACATTCTGCGATGGGAAAGTCAGCAAGTAGGCACGCTGCAAGATTATGATACGATTATTCGATTTCCGCTTCCTGGCAACTTTGATTCTTTTCAGGCTTCAGGTATTTCGCTTGACCTTAAAACCGATGGTGGTGGGCCAGTAGATGCAAAACTTGATTTAATAGTAGAAAAAGAGGGAACAGCGGGGGACCAGCTTTCGGCTCTTGGGATAGGGCTTAACTCTCCAGGGGTTTGGGCTACACCAAACTACACCATTGGTGGAACCTGGGTGGCAGGAGACATTATGGTGATCAAAATCAAAACCTACGCTCAAGGAACGAATTCAGTCCACCTTGGAGATATCAAACTTGATATGGTTACCAACTAAAACAATCAAAAAAATTTAAGTAAAGTTTTTTTTAGAAAAAAGGGCTTTTTTTTTTGAATAAAATTGTTGTTCTTAGTATAGTCTTATAAGTCTTGGTTATGTCCATCAGGATTATAAAAACGCTTACTTTTTTGGGTCTTTCTGTTGTGTTGTCGACGGGGGTTATTTGGCAGTCTCATGCGGCATTAGTATTTACGACTGAAGACAATGGAGTTCATGACCAGGTATTTTACATTGATTCTGGAGACACTTCCTCGGACTTTATCGACCTTGAATTTGGGACGGCCGTAGATGCTAAACTTAGGTATGATGTAATAAATGATAATTTTATCTTTAACCGAGATGTAAATTTTTCAGGCAATGTGGTGGAAGATGTTCGAGTAGAAAATTTAGCAACGCCTCCCACGTGTGATGCGGGGAGTATTGGGAGAATTTATTTCAATACAACCGATGTACTGTCTTATGTGTGTGATGGAACGACCTTTAATCCACTCGAAAATGTTTTAGGAGCTACAGTAGAATTTCCAGTGGTACAAGCGCGAAGAACTAGCACCTACACACTCACAACCGCCTTTGCAGATATTGACCTGGACACAACCGATTTAGAAAATGATACAGTCAGCCTAGACCATGATGATACCTTACGTGACAGAATTAATATTGGGGAAACCGCTATGTACCAGATTATCTATGGATACACGGCCGGAGGAACGGCTACGGGAACCCATGAAGCTCGAGCACGAGTGAGGGTAAACGACACCACTGTATTACCTGGATCAGAATCGGTAAACCGAAATTATCAAGTAGAATTTTCGACCACTTCAGCGTCTTTCTTGGCTAATCTTACAGCCGGGGATTTTATTTCATTACAGCTCAACAGAGACGCCACAGCCGATAGCACTCAAGACGATATCTATTTTTCAATTGTGAAACTTGAAGGAATTAAAGGAGACAAAGGAGACAAAGGAGATCCTGGTATCCCAGGATCGGCCGGAATAGGGACGGATGAAAATACTTTTATTTTAGACCAAGATGATACAGGGGGAGATGTAAAACTACAGTTTGGAGCCACCTTAGATGAAAGCCTTACTTGGAATAGTGCTCAGACGCGATTTGATCTTAGTAATACGCTTAGAACTCTGGGGAATTTAGAGCAAGACGGGAATGTGCTAACGCTAGATGCAGAAAATGCAGGCGCTGGAGCTGACGTGGATATTGTCGCGAATCAGGGCAGTGATAATGATGGAACCTTGCGTTATAATGCGACCCTCAACCAGTGGGAAATTAGTAATGATGGAGGCGCCTTTGAGCCTATCTCAGTATTGACTTCAAACATAGCACAAGTCTACCAATCTGGGACGACTACCTTTAATGCTGCTACGCCTATAACGTGGGATGGGACAAGTACTACTTTTAGAGTAATAGATTCACAATACGCTCATTCTACTACAGCCAATCCAAGCCGAGTAACGGTCAATGCCGATGGTATTTATGAAGTGAATTATTCTATTGCTTGGGATACAACAGCTAATGCTCGTCGTACGGCCACTTGTGCCTTCTTTGTAAATGGCTCAGCGGTTACCCCAACCGTAGGAACAAGTCATGATTATTCCCGTAATAATAATGATGATTTTGGGAGCAATTCGTCTAGTTTTTTCTATGACTTTACGGCCGGGGATTACTATGAGATTTACTGTCAAAGTACTGGAACTGCTGGAAGTATTACAACCCTGGCCAATCAAAGCTCTACGAGTATAAAACTGATTAGATAGTAATTTAAAACAAGTTTAGAATTATGCAACATTATTAGATTCTAAAAAATGTGTTTTTTTGGTATAATCCTTGGATATTTTTATACATGTGTAGACCTTATCTAAGGCAAATTTTAATCTTTATCTGGCTCAGCCTAGCGGGGAACCCGCTTGCTGAGGCGGCACTAGTATTTACGACTGAAGATAATGGAACTCATGACCAGGTATTTTATATTGATTCTGGAGATACTTCAGCGGACTTTATTGACCTTGAGTTCGGGACGTCTGTAGATGCTAAACTTCGGTATGATGTGATAAATGATAATTTTGAATTAAATCGAGACACCAATTTTGGAGGCAATGAAGTCACCGATGTTCGAGTAGAAAATGCTGGCTCGGCCCCTACTTGTGATGGGACTCGCATTGGACGTCTTTATTACGATACAGGTAATAGCTCAATCTATGTGTGTGATGGAAGTAATTGGAATTCGCTCGATAAAAGTACAGTACTAATTGATGAGGATGACAATACCCAAATTCAAGTAGAAGAAGGCGTGGATGATAATACAATTCGTTTTGATACAGCCGGAGTTGAACGAGGTGTTTTTGGTAGTACTGGAAACTTCACCCTCAATAATTCGGCTGGAACGGCTGAAGTTATAACCTTTAACCAGGGGAAAGGAAGTTCATCGAGTGCGCCAGATATCCAATTTGGGACAGATGGATTACTAGTAGCTGAATCGGATTTAGTTTTGAATATAGATTCAGATAATTCAGAAACGACTGCGAATCTAAGAATTATGCACAATGCGAATAATACCACTACGGCCACAGAGTTAGCTCGGCTGGATGAAGCTGGAAATTTTGGCCTAGGAGTAGACCCTACCTCTGATTTGCATATTCGAAAAGTTTCTGGAAATACTCAAATTCTTTTAGAAACCAATGTCGATATAGGATCGGGAAACGATACGTCGTTGTTCTTCACTAGTGATGCTGATGGGACGCCTAACTCAGCAGGGTTAGGGCAGTTTAATGATGGAGCTTTACGCTTTACTGGAGCTGGTAACTTAGCCGTTCCCGATGTGATTATTGATGATGCTGGAGAAGTAGGAGTAGGCGGGTTAACTGATCCTCAAGCGCAACTTCATATTCAGCACAGTGGTAGTGCCCTTAGATTTGAACGTACAGGATATGATACATATGAATTCCAACAATCACTGGGGACTGGATTAGCCATTCAAAATATAACCGATGCCCAAAATGAACTCTTTTTCACCGGCAATGGAAGTATCGTTGTGAATGGTACAGCTGAAACCATTGATAGTGATGGTGGAGCCTTTGTATTGGATGGAGGAGATTTATTTGTGGCTGATGAACTAGGGGTCGAAGGAGCTATTTATACAGACGATACCGCTACTAAATACCAATTCGTAGAAATGCATGGATGTGTAAGAGGTTCGGCCAACGCAGGGACTGTGGCGGGGGGCAATGCTCCGGTGGTGCGATTTGATGGTACTAACAATAGTCAGATGCGATGTAGTCTGCCGGTTCCAGATGATTGGGTTGCGGGGACTGATATTAATATTGAAACCTACTGGTCACCTTCAGATAATACGAGTGGAGCGGTAGATTTTGATTTAGAATACGCTTTATTTGCTGTAGGAGAAACCGTTGCGACAGGAAGCTTTGTTGATACTATTCTAGGAACTACTTACGAGACAGTGAACCTAAATACACAGTTAGATATATATGAAATGGTAGCCAATATTCCATCAGCTGATATTGCCCTCGATGATATGATAAGCTTTAACCTTCACAGAACGCCAGCAGATGCGGGTGATACCTATGGAGGAGATGTGAATATTCATATGATTCGTATGGCTTATACGGGTAAAAAACTAAAATAAAATGAAGAACTTCTATCCCCCTTTTTGGATCTTGATACTCACCTTCACCCCAACGGTGTGGGCGGATGATTTTGTACCTGAAGATCAAGAAAATGAGATTGTAGGAACCAGCTCCACCAATTTTACAATTGATAGTGCCAATAGTGGAGGAGACCTTAAATTGCAGTTTGGGACAAACCTAGATGAATATTTGCAGTGGGATGCTACTAATCTTAGATTTAATCTAAGTGATACTTTAAGAGTAAGTGGTAATCTAGAACAAGATGGGAATATCCTGACTTTAGATACGGATAATACTGGAGCTGGAGCGGATATTGATATCGTGGCAGAACAGGGAAGTGATAGTAATGGAATACTCCGTTATAGTGCAGCTAATAACCGATGGGAAATTAGTAATGATGGGGGCCTCTTTAGCGGAATTGCTGCTGGGGGAACGATGTTAGTTTTTGATGAAACCTTAGCCAATAATGCTTCTACAGTCCTAACGCACTCAAGTGACTCAAATAATCAGAGAATCATTCAGGTAAAAGAGTTTATTACTAGTACTAGTGATACTGATACCTCTGTTGATTTTGATGAAGTAGATGAAGGGAATTATATCCAAGAAAATCCAACTACCGGTACAGATTTCCTTGCTTCTTCGGTCAGACTTAGCGCTACTTTTGGAGGGACTGGAACCACTAATATGGCTTTAAATCAACCTAGTTCGGCTAGCAGTGAAAGTCAGCCATCAGAGGATGCTAACGACGGGGATGATGGAACTTTCTGGTATACCACTAATGGAGACTCAAATGGAGGCTGGTGGCAAGTAGATATAGGCCCCTCTGCTCCAGCGATAAACCAAGCTCAAATACGCTGGTTTAATGACACTGGAACTTATAATTGTAATCAATTAGATATTCAGGGGACTAACACCGATGGAAGTGGATATACTACGGTTTATACAGCAGACACTAGTGGTGATGGGCAGGAAAATACTTATAACTTTACTCCTGCGGCCTATAGATACTGGAGATTTCTTTGTACAAATGCGGTAAATGCTAATTTCTATGTGATTCGGGAAGTAAGACTCTTTGAGGCTTTAGCTACCTACCCAACAACTCCGTTTTATGTAACCACCAATACCAATAGCTTGACAACCAATAGCTGGGACGGGTTGACGACCCTAGACATAACTCAGACAACCCCCACTAGTACTTCAGTGCGGTATCTGGTATCTTTTGATGGTGGAACCACTTGGAAGTACTGGAATGGATCGGCTTGGACTAATTCAAGTTTGGCCAATCTTCAGACTCAAGGCATGACAGAAACGACTATCGAATCTATTTCTAGTGCACAGTGGTTTGCCGCTGGAGGCATTAATAGTGATGCTGCTGAGACTTTGGATTTTGCGATAGATTTAGACACAGATGATAATGCAGAAACCCCTTCAGTGGAGGGCATTTCGGTGACTTTTACGACCCCTAATTATTGGCAAGTGAATACTGAAAATTATGAAATTCAAGAATTTAATGATATAGAAACACAGGTTACCAATAAAACAGGGGCGAGCCAGACTGTAAAAATATCTATTATGGTTCCGTAGTTGAGGTTGAAAAGTTGTGCTGATCTTTTCTGGCACCATTTGGGGTTTTATAGATGAGGGAATGTAGAGATTTTTGAAGGGCTTTACTCTGTCCCATTTCAGGATGAAATTATATGAAATATAATACATATTTTTAATGCCTTTAATTTCTGTAAAAGCTTATTTTTAGAGTCTTGTATTGAGTAATTTTTTTATTCATTATTAAATTTAAGTATAATTTTTTTGTTCTTTTCTTTTGACATTAATTTTTAATTAAAGTATACCGGTTTTGACCCCCCGCAAAAACAGTCTGGAAATCTTCAGAAAAATGGTTGAAACTTGCCATTTATTATGATACAATTTCCAGATTTTGTTTTATAAAAATCAAAACAAACCTAAAAAAATTAATATGAAACAATGGTTGAAACGGCAGTCGACGAGAAAGGGATTAAGTCTCTTAACACTTGTAACGCTTAGTTATTCGATCTTTGCTCCTACCGCAGAGGCGCGCCTTATCTTTTCGACAGAAGATGATGGAACGGAATCTGACACTTATACTCTAGACGTAGAAGGTGGGAATGCCGATGGAGCGAATGTGGATTTAGGAATTACCTTTGGGGGAGCGCTTAGCACTCCAGGGAGTCTTATCTATAATGATTCAACCGGAGAATTTACTTTCAATAAAGCTGTGGATTTCGGAGGCAATGAAATTCAAGACTTTAGAGTAGAAAAACTCCCAACTGCTTCAGCTCCAACTTGTGCTGCCGCAGGTGATGCTGGACGAATGTATTATGATACAGACACTAATGAAATGATGGTTTGTACGGGAACGGTCTGGAATTCAGTAGAAGATCTTGATGGAGCGCTTACCGATGGGAACATCTTTGTAGGAAACGCCTCTAATCAAGCGACTGGAGTGACAATGAGTGGAGACGTAACGATTTCAAATACGGGCGTAACCACGATTGGAGCGAATGCTATTGGATCAGCAGAAGTATCAAACAACACGCTTACCGCCGATGACCTAGCGACCGACTCAGTAGGAGCTGATGAGATTGCGGCTAACGCGGTAGGTTCAGCAGAGATTGCTACAAACGCCGTAGGAGACGATGAGATTGATTACACAAATGTAACGCTCTCTGACTTCACCAATGATCTATCACTTACCTCTGCCAATATTTTTGTAGGGGATGGGTCAAACCAAGCGGCCGGAGTAGCTCTAAGTGGAGACGCGACCATCTCAAACACGGGAGTACTGACAATCGGAGCGAATGCTATTGGATCAGCAGAAGTATCAAACAACACACTTACGGCTGATGACCTAGCTACTGATTCGGTAAACGCCGATGAGATTGCGGCTGGAGCGGTAGGAACATCAGAATTGAACGCTACAGGAGCGGGGAATGACAAAAGACTTACGACCAATGGAACTGGAGACATGGTATGGATAGATGATAATGCCCTTGATAATACCCTCACCTCCGCGAACATCTTCGTAGGTAACGGATCAAACCAAGCGGCCGGAGTAGCTCTAAGTGGAGACGCTACCATTGATAACACTGGTGCTCTAACTATTGCAGATAACGCAGTAGACGGAACCGATATTAGTGTAGCGGGTGAAGGCGCTGGTTCTGTAATGTACCATGATGGAACAGATTGGGTAAATCTAGGAGTAGGAACGGCCGGACAAGTATTATCGGTAAACGCTGGGGCTACAGCTCCTGAGTGGATTACAACCTCTAGCTCTTTAGAGGGGCTAACAGATACAAATATTACAGGCGCTGCTGATGGAAACATCCTCGTATATGACAACACTAACTCTGAATGGGATAATGTAGCCGCTTCAGGAGACGCTACGATCTCAAATACAGGCGTCATTGATTTAGCCAATGGAGCTGTAGAAGCTTCAGAAATTGCAGACGGAGCGGTATCAGGAGGAACGGGAGGGGTCATTACCGACGAATCTATTACCGCCGATGACCTAGCGACCGACTCAGTAGGTGCTGATGAGATTGCGGCTAACGCGGTAGGTTCAGCAGAGATTGCTACAAACGCCGTAGGAGACGATGAGATTGATTACACAAATGTAACGCTCTCTGACTTCACCAATGATCTATCACTTACTTCTGCGAACATCTTCGTAGGTAACGGATCAAACCAAGCGGCCGGAGTAGCTCTAAGTGGAGACGCTACCATTGACAACACTGGTGCTCTAACTATTGCAGATAACGCAGTAGACGGAACCGATATTAGTGTAGCGGGTGAAGGCGCTGGTTCTGTAATGTACCATGATGGAACAGATTGGGTAAACCTAGGTATTGGAACCGCTGGCCAAAGACTACAAGTAAACGCTGGGGCTACAGCTCCGGAGTGGGTAACAGATAATGCACTTTCTGATACACTAACAGACGGAGATATCTTCGTCGGGAATGGATCAAACGTAGCGACTGGAGTGACAATGAGTGGAGACGTAACGATTTCAAATACGGGCGTAACCACGATTGGAGCGAATGCTATTGGATCAGCAGAAGTATCAAACAACACGCTTACCGCTGATGACCTAGCGACCGACTCAGTAGGAGCTGATGAGATTGCGGCTAACGCGGTAGGTTCAGCAGAGATTGCTACAAACGCCGTAGGGGACGATGAGATTGATTACACAAATGTAACGCTCTCTGACTTCACCAATGATCTATCACTTACCTCTGCCAATATTTTTGTAGGGGATGGATCAAACCAAGCGGCCGGAGTAGCTCTAAGTGGAGACGCGACCATCTCAAACACGGGAGTACTGACAATCGGAGCGAATGCTATTGGATCAGCAGAAGTATCAAACAACACACTTACGGCTGATGACCTAGCGACCGACTCAGTAGGAGCTGATGAGATTGCGGCTGGAGCGGTAGGAACATCAGAATTGAACGCTACAGGAGCGGGAAATGACAAAAGACTTACGACCAATGGAACTGGAGACATGGTATGGGTAGATGATAATGCCCTTGATAATACCCTCACCTCCGCCAACATCTTTGTAGGGAATGCATCAAATGTAGCTGCCGGAGTAGCGATGAGTGGAGACGCTACGATCAATAATACTGGAGCCTTGGATCTTGCTGATGATGCGGTAGAAGCCTCAGAACTTAACGCTGACACCGCTGGTCTAGGTATTACTCAAGCTGTTTCAGGAGCTCTAGATGTGAATGTAGACGATTCTACTATTGAAGTAGAGACTGACATTGTTCAGGTTAAAGATGACGGGATTACCGCTGCTAAATTAAACGCTGATACAGCTGGAGACGGTCTGGTTCAAAATGGTGGAACAGGAGCTCTAGATGTAAATGTGGATGATACCACTATTGAAATTAATGCAGATGTACTTCAAATTAAAGACCGAAACGTAACGCTGAATATGCCAGTAGAGTATCCTAACTTTACACTTGTAGCCGATGGATCAGCTAACCGAGGAACCTTTGAATCTGATCACGATGCTACAGCGGTGAGAAACTACTACCAATGGTCTACGCGAAGAGCCACTCAACAAGACTACGATCTAGTGGTTCAATGGCCAATCCCAGATGATTTCCAAGAATTCCAAGCGACAAACCCAATTCAGTTCTTGTACCAAACAACTGATGCGACAGCTGGGGATAATGAAATTGATGTGATTAGTCTAAGTGATACGGCTGGAGCGGCCGTCACCCTGACAGGTTCTAATGTTGATCTTGTAAACACAGCTTGGACTACACACGATCTTAATTACTCTGGAACTCCAACCTTCACGGCTGGAGAGTACATTACCTTAACGCTACGTCTACACGCAGACAATGGAAATGTTTCACGGCTAGGAGAAATGATCTTCAATTACGTAGCTAAATAGGGGACCTTCCACGAAGAAAAGTAGTTAGTGGAATTATCCTAGATAAAAAAATAAACACAAAAAGGCCTCGCTTAGCGAGGCCTTTTTGTTATAGGGGAGTTCTTTAAGCTCATTATAAATATTATAAAAAAACACCCCCCACAGTGATCTGTAGGGGGCGCTTATTATTTTTGTTTTTTTTCCAGAAAGGATAGGTAAGTATAAAGTTCTTTTGTGAGATCGGTAATTATTGTCCAGATTGCTCACGGGCTTTGGTGGCTATCTGGCTCGCAATGGTTTTAATTTTATCTGTAAGGGTTTGGTTTTTATCATTTAAATTAAAGCTCTCATCGGCTAAATTCCAGGCCTGTTTGCTCGTAGCGATAACTTCTTCAATTCGTCCTTCACTACCAGCGATATAAGCGCCAGTGATATTTTTAAGAGCTTTTACAACTTTATCGGCAGAAAGGACAATACTATTCTGGGGAAGAAGCTCTAAAGCATAGGTAGAAAACTTCTCAGCAATAGAAACCAGCACTGCAGCGGTTCCAATCTCTTGTTTTTCAATAAATTCAATACTTTTGATTAGGTGAATTTCGGCCAAATTAAGCAAGGTTTGAGGGTTAAGCCCTTTGCCTTGTCTCAGCATAGAAAAAATAAGGTCAGCAGCCTCGCCTCGGGTCAGCTCTTTGCCTGGATGTATATTGTTATCTTGATCTGGGGTGACGATCTTGTATTTAACCGCAAACTTTAGGTAAGGGGCAAACCAAATATCATCTGGTACATCACTGATAGGTACCTCTCCTAATTCGTATTGAGTAGGATCAATTTCAAAGCTGAGCATAAGCATTTTTATAAACTCCGCTTTATTAACGGTTCTGCCTGGAGCGAAATTTCCAGTCGTAGAGTCACCAGAAACAATTCCTAGAGTGGCTGCATGATTTATGAAAGGCGCGAACCAAATGTCCTTTGGGACATCAGCAAATTTTGTTTCAGTAGCTTCCTCGGCTTCAATTTCCGCCGCAATAAGAATTATTTTAAGTGATTCAGCTCTGTTAATCAGCTTGTCTCGTCCAAAAGAACCATCGTCATAGCCTTTGAAGATACTATGTTGTTCAAGATAGGTTGTAGCTGGATAAAATTCATCCTGAATATTAATATCAGTGAAGGCAAAAACACTGGTTGGAGAAACTAAAAAAGTGAAGATTATGAGTTGTTTGAAGTAAGGCTTATTCATCTATTAACCATTTTTTAAATTTGGCTCACAAACGCAAGTTCTTTTGAACACAAAAATTGTTTGCGTTCCAAAAATTTGTACTACAAAAAAGTCTTTAATACAGTCTTAATCTGTGTTTTAGGCTTGTTTTTATAATAAAAACAATATTGCCGTTTTGCAAGTTGAATTTGTAAAGTCAAAAAACTCCATAAGTGTTTTATGAAGTCATAAAGCGAAGCAGGAGCGGATGGCTATCTGGTTCTCAGTTTATTTTGAGTGATAAGCTACCGCCCCCTACTTCTGTAGGTAACTAGCCTACAATAACTCTCGCCTTGCTTTGGTGCCAATAACCGATGCACCTCCGGGGTTCATAATGCTTTCTCCTTATTTTTGACTAAAAGTCAGAAATAGAGTAGAATGCGAACCAAGAAAATTTGAACCACACAAAACGTTAGTGGTTGGCATAAAAGGCATTTCATTCTGGAATGTCTTTAGTCTAAGACTAGCGTTTTATTCTCAACCGTTTTGTGAGGGGATCTTGTTCGTAGTTTCAGGCGAACAAAACCTCGTCGCAGAGCGGAGAGAGGGAAGAAAGCGTTGAAAGATTCTCGAGTAGTCCGATAAAAAATATATGTTTTGGACTTGAGAAGCTTTGTGCCACTTCCTTTCCTCTCTCCGGGGGATTAATCGTTTCTGTAAAAGATCTACTTCCTGTCTCGTTTTGGGCCGTTCCTTTCTGGTGTGAATCACTGCTTTTTTGTTTTGATTTGTGAAGCGAAGTGTTCAGAGCATTTTATCCAGGAAGGGGGTTGTTGTCAAAACTTTTTATCTAGGAAACCCGAAAATGCCTTGTTTAAGCCGAAAACAATAAAAGACATTCTATCTTAAATATTTTAAATATATAATTAAAAGCATGCTGGAACGTCGAATTTCAGCGTTAATTAAAAGCATTTTTCGAACGCGTACTAGGTTTGTACGCTTATCTCCACAATTTTTTAATTGCCTTGAACTTCTTGTCCCAACTCACTTTTATTCTAGGAGGTCTTGTTATTTATTGTTAGGTTCTTAGAATTTTGCTAATTTTTGATTCATAAAAATATATGGCTGGGCATAGTAAGTGGAAGCAAATTAAGCATAAGAAGGCGGCAAATGATGCGGCTCGAGGGAAAATTTTGACTAAACATGCCAAGATTTTAGCAGTTGTAGGACGTAATGATCCTAATCCAGATACCAATCGGTCACTGAGAACCGCTATTACCAATGCTAAAGCTGATGGTGTCCCTAAAGACAATATAGAAAGAACGCTTAAAAAACTTAGTGGAGAGGGGCCTGATGCGGTAGTCTATACAGAAAATGTATATGAAGGGTTTGGGCCTGATGGAGTGCCCTTTATGGTGATGAGTCTTACCGATAACACCAATAGAGCTTATACCGATATCCGCAACGCCTTTAATAAAAATGGGGGAAATTTAGGATCTACTGGCTCAGTGGCTTTTATGTTTGATCATGTGGGAGTGATTTCATTCGATCTTTTAGGAAAGAACGAAGATGAGGTTTTTGAAATGGTAGCTTCAGCCGGAGGGGAGGACTTTGTGATAGAAGATAATATTGTGGAGGTTACGACTAGTTTTGAAGATTTGGGCAAGGTGCGTCAGGCACTAGAAGATCAGAAAATTGAGATTAGAAAATCAGAACCTATATATAAAGCTAAAGATCCGGTAAAGATTTCGGATACTACCGTACTGAAAAAAATAGAGGATTTTGTTGAGGCTGTAGAAGCGGTGGATGATACCGATGAAGTTTTTGGTGGGTTTATTGTAGGGGATAATTTATTATAGAAATACATATGGAAAACCTATTTTTACAGATTTTTATTTTTATCGCTTGTACCTTTATTTTGGTGAAGTCTTCAGACTACTTTATTATTAATGCTGAAAAAATTGGACTTTCACTCAAGTGGCCACACTTTTTAACGGGAGTTTTAATTGTGGCCTTAGGGACGAGTTTGCCAGAACTGGCCACGAGTGTGGCCTCAGTGATGAAAGATAAAACAGATATGGTTGTTGGGAATGTGTTTGGGAGTAATATTGCTAACATATTTTTAGCGCTTGGGTTTATGTTTTTTATTGTCAATAAGACGGTTAAATTTAAGCATAATGTGTTTGATGTGCACTTTCCAGTGCTGATTATGGCTATGGCTTTGGCGGTGCTTACCGCTTGGGATAGAGTGATAAGTCCAATAGAAGCTTTCTTTTTTCTTGGCGTTTTAGGATCGTACTTATGGTTCTTGTTTTCAGAAGATCATGAACATCTGCATATTCCTCACGTAGCGCCAAAGTTTTCCTGGAATTATGTAGTGGGATGTGTTGCTGGATTGGTGGGTCTTATATTTTCAGCTAAGTTTTTGATTGATGCCATTATTTTGGTGGCGGTCTATTTTAATCTGGCGGAGACCGCTTTATCTGCCACATTAGTAGCGGTAGGGACAAGCCTGCCGGAGATGATGGTGGTCTACTCAGCACTGAAACGGAATAACTCAGAACTGGTAATAGGGAATATCATTGGGTCTAATATTTTTAACATCTTGATCATTTTAGGAATAACCGGAATGATGGCTCCGATAGTGGTGTCAGAGCTTAGTTGGAACATAATTATACCCTTTGCCGTAGCGGCTACCCTCGTTTATTGGATGATCTCTATTGACCGTAAAATCACTAAGCAAGAAGGCCTGGCTATGACCTTTCTTTATATACTCTTCCTGGGGAAATTATTTGGATATTTCTAGAGACGGTAAACCTTAGAAAATATTTAAAAGATTTGTATGCAATTAATGCTCAAACACAGTAGACAAGAAAACCTGTAAAATTTTTTAAAAAGAGTCCCCTATTGTCTCAGAAACGCCTGAATAAACGCTTCAATTTCGCCGTCAAAGACTTTGTCTGGATTCGCTTCTTCATAGTCAGTGCGGTGGTCTTTTACCAGTTTATAGGGTTGTAGAGTGTAGGTGCGGATTTGAGATCCAAAGGCATTTTCCATAAGGTCTCCACGGAGTTTTTGTAGTGCTTCGGCCTTTTGTTCTAGCTTAAGTTGGGTCAGTCTCGACCGAAGAACCTTGAGAGCAGCTTCTTTGTTTTGGTGTTGGGATTTCTCATTCTGGCACGTTACGACCAAATTTAGGGGAAGATAGGTTATGCGTACGGCACTGTCAGTAGTATTAACCGACTGCCCCCCTGCACCACTACTGCGGAATACATCTATGCGTATATCTTTTTCTTCAATCATTAGTTCAGATTCATCTTCCACTTCCGGCAAGATTTCGACTCGTGCAAAAGACGTCTGGCGCAGGCTCTTGGCATTAAAAGGGGAGAGTCTAATAAGCCGGTGTACTCCATGCTCTGATTTGAGTAATCCATAGGCGAGTGCTCCTTTAATTTCTATCATGGCAGATTTAATACCAGCCTCACTGTTAGATTCTTCTAAGACGCGGGTTTTCCAGCCCTTAGATTCGGCAAATCGTAGATACATGCGCTGGAGTATTTGGCAAAAATCTTCGGCATCCTGGCCCCCATTTCCAACGTGCAGAGAGAGGATTACATTATTTTGATCATAGGCTCCTCCCAAAATAAGGAGGGTTTCGGCCTCATCGAAGGTGGTTTCTAAACTTTTGATTTCCTGTGTGATCTCGGCTATTTCAGTTTCAGAGGTTATCGAAAGTAAATCAGCAAGGTCTGTAATGTTTTGCGCAATAGATTCCCAGAGGGTTATAAATTTTTCTAAGGTAGAAGCGTTTTGAGAAATTTTTTGAGCAGTAGTTTGGTCATTCCAAAAGTCAGGAGACTCCATTTGAGACTGAAGTGTTTTGAGTTCAGCTTTTTTAGTTTCCAAATCTAGGTTTGTTTTTACAGATTCATATCTGTTTTTTAAGGTTTTGAGTGATTGTTCAACTTCGGCTTGAGTCATAGTAACCAAATGATACTTAAGTTTCACCATAAAAAAAGCACCCCATTACAGGGTGCTTTTAATTTCTGGATATTTTCAATATTTATCGAAGTTTGTTTCGCAAGAAAGCTGGAGTTTCTAGATCATCTCCTTCTTCTATGTCTTCTACCCCGTTCATAGAGAACGCTTTGCGCATTAGTTGTGCGTGGCCTGGTTTCTTTTTGCCTTCGGCAGCAAACCCCGTAGCGATTACGGTGATTTTAATTTCTCCGTTGTAATTTTCATTAATTACCGCACCAAAAATAATATTAGCTTCTGGATCGGCTGCATCTGTGATGACTTTGGCGGCTTCATCAATTTCATACATTGAAAGATCTTCTCCACCAGTAACGTTGAAAAGAATCCCTTTAGCGCCACTAATAGATTGTTCTAGCAGTGGTGACTCAATAGCGGCTTTAGCTGCGTCTGTGGCTCGGCTTTCACCAGCGCCGTAACCAATACCCATGAGAGCGGTTCCAGCCTCTCTCATAATAGATTTAACATCAGCAAAATCTACATTAATTAACCCGTGTAGGGTAATCAGATCAGCAATACCTTGTACCCCTTGTCTGAGTACTTCGTCCACCACAGAGAAGGCATCAGTGAGAGGTGTTTTTCTATCAATAATAGACAGGATTCTATCATTTGGAATCGTAATGAGGGTATCAACATTAGCTTTAAGAGCCTCGTATCCTTCATCGGCTTTTTTAGATCGGTTCTGGCCTTCAAAGGAGAATGGTCGAGTTACCACCCCAACGGTGAGAGCTCCAAGCTCTTTGGCGACACTGGCTACCACTGGAGCGGCTCCAGTTCCAGTTCCACCTCCAAGACCACAGGTAACAAATACCATGTCAGACCCTTTAAGGGCGGCTTTAAGTTCTTCAACAGATTCTTCTGCAGCGGTTTTACCCACTTCTGGGTTAGCTCCAGCTCCAAGACCTCGAGTGGCCTCTCGTCCAATATGGATTTTACTCTCGGCTTTAGAATGGTAGAGCGCTTGAGCATCTGTATTAACCGCAATAAATTCAACATTAGCGAGGTCAGAAGTGGCCATTCGGTTTACGGCATTAGAGCCTCCACCACCAACTCCAACCACTTTAATATTAGCGACTGGGGCAATATCGGGGATACTGCTACTGGTACTACCAGAGGTGGCAGCATCTTGTGTTTGTCTTTTTTCGGCCTCTGTGCTGGCCATAGCTGATTGTAGTAAGTCTTTCATTACAAATAGACGTTAAAAAATTTTGTGGGTTATTTTATTGAGGGAGTAAACCTTTCACCCATTTAAGGGCTCCATCAAAGGTTTTTCCAAAATTAAAATCAAAAAGTGAAGGGGCACTACCATAGCGGTGAGCAAAATGTAGTAGTCCCGTTAAAGCGGCGAAACTTGGATCATCTACACGGTCTACAATACCTTCTAGATCGCGTGGGAATCCCATTTGAACTGGAAGTTGCAGAGCTTCTCGTGCAAGATCTACGGTTCCTGGCATTTTTACACCACCACCGCAAACAACCGCTCCGGCTGGAAGCATTCCATCTCGTCCAATTTTATGAAGTTCATCCCTTACCATAAGGAATACCTCATGATATCGGGCTTCTATAATTTTGGCTGCTTGGTGTTTTGATACGGCGTGGCTATCGGTTTTAGAAATTTGAGACAGATCAATCTCTTCTCGTTCGCTTACTTCTTTTGGAAGACAGGTTCCATATTCAATTTTTACTTTTTCAGCTGTTTCAATAGAACACCGAAGACCAATGGCTAGGTCATTGGTTACGTGCTCGCCTCCCACGGGGATAACTGCAGAGTAGATCACTGATCCTTCTTCAAATACGGCAATGTTAGTACAACTTGATCCTACTTCTATAAGGACTACCCCTAGCTCTTTTTGTTTTCTATTAAGAATCGCTTCACTAGCCGATAGTACCGTTGGCACAATTTCTGTGGGGTCTACTCCAGTTTGGTAGAGACATTTATCAATATTTTTAATGGCGGAAACCTGTCCCGTAATAATGTGAGCTTCTACCTCTAACCGGATACCGGTCATACCGACTGGATATTTTACATTTTTTTGAGAGTCTACAGCAAAGCTCTTTGGAATTACGCGTAGAATTTCACGGTTAGCCGGCAGTGAAACCGCTTGAGCCGCTTCTAGCACTCTATCTACATCGTCTTCTGTGATTTCGGCGTTTTGCCCGTTAATAGCAATAACGCCTCGGGAGTCATAGGTTTCAATATGGGTTCCTGAAATACCGACAAAGACTCGATGAATAGGTTCGCCAGACATTCGCTCAGCATCATCAAGAGCGGCGGTAATATTAGAAGTCGCTTCATCGATATCCGTAATCATTCCTTTCCGAATACCATTAGAAGGGGAAACTCCTACACCAACTACATTAATAACACTTTTCTTCTCTTCTATAGTGCCAACGATGGTTCGAATTTTTGAGGAACCAATATCTAAACCCACTAAAGTTTTTTGATTTGCCATTATATTATGGATTGAATCTCTAAATAAAATTTTGTCGTTTTGGTTGTTTTTTGGACTGAGTGAGTATTGGTAATAGTCCGCTTCAACCTTAATAAAACGGTAGTTATTTTTGGATCGTTGTGCAAATCTTTTTTTCTTGTAGACCGCTTGTGAACTGTTTTTTTGAACAATTGAACATAGGCTAGTTCTGGGCTTTGTTTTCTTAATGTAAAAATAAAAAAAGTCCGGAAAACACATTTTTTACTCAAAGGGTAAAAAAGGCTGTTTTTTGTATATTTTTAACCTGAAAACCTCATTTTTATAACAAAATGGTAATTAAATTTATGGATTTATAACTTTCTATAATTTTAACTAAAAGAGTGACATTTGATCCTCTATATCAGCTTTTTTTGTATCTAAATTTGGTTCTTTGGTTATTGTTTGATCAATTTTATTGTTCAAATTTTTGGCTCGTGTAACCAAGCTTTTGAAGCCTATTTTCTCCAAAAAGGGGATAAGGGTTTGATAATTGATATCATAGACCTCTTTGGGGAAATTATACTCGGTGGGGACGGTTAATGAGATGGTGGCTAAGTGTTGACAATGGTAGGCATAGGATTTGTGTTCTTCAAATTTTGCACGTAGTTTTACTGGTAGCTCTTCAAGATGGGTATAAATACCGTCGAGGGTTTTATATTGTGTTAAAAGCTTTACAGCCCCTTTAGGGCCTACCCCTTGTACGCCTTTATAATTATCAGAACTATCTCCACAGATGGCTTTGTAGTCTATGATTTGTTCCGGTTCTATCCCCAGTTTTTCAACTGTTTTAGCCCTGTCGTATATATCGGGGGTTTTGCCATTAAATTTGGCGAGGTGGATTTTGTCTGATATGAGTTGTAAAAAGTCTAGATCCCCACTGAGAATAGTAGCATCGATGTTTTGATTTGCAGCTTTGTGAGCTATGGTTCCTATAATGTCATCGGCTTCAAATCCTGGCTTAATAAGGGTCGGAATTCCAAAAGCTTCAATAAGTTCAAATACTAAAGGAATTTGGGCAATAAACTCATCTGGAGCGGCTTCTCTTTGGGCTTTATAATCACTATCGGCTTCATGCCTGAAGGTTTTTTCTGGAGCATCAAAGGCCACAATAACCGCCTCTGGGTTAAAAGTTTCTAAGGCCTGAAAAAGCGTCGTAGTGCAGCCATAGACAGCATTTACTGTTTTCCCTTCAAACATTGGCTGAAACTTCACAGCATAAAAACTACGAAACATCATCGCATATCCATCTACCAGCAATATTTTTTGAACCATATCAGTATTATTGTCCTCTTTTTTGTGTGAAATTTCAAAGATATTGCAGTTTTTTACTGGCTTAACGGTAGTTTTGTATATTTTAATGTTTTTTTCATTTATGCAATGACTCTTTATCGACTTCTCGCTTTTTTTCAGCTATAATGGCGGGATTTGTTTAAATTTAAATGACTACAAAATCTAGTACCAAAACCGCTTCAACAAAGTTTGCTCAAAAACAGTTTCATATTGGAATTATTAACCCTTTAAACGCAAAGAGAAACGTAGATATTCTTTTGAAAGCGGTTGAGCCACTTTGTGAGTTAGGGTTTACACTTTCGGTACTAGCGGTAGGGGATAAGGAGTCTCAGGCTAAATGTTTTGAGCTTTCTCAAAGCTATCTAGAGAGCTTTGAACTGCTAGAATCTATCCCCAGTAATAAAAAATCTATCTTTTCCAGGTCTCAGGTAATTTGTTTTACAAGTCAACCTGATGAAAAAACACTCAAAGAGCTAGCGAAGAAGGGGATTGTGCCCATTATGCCAGAGGGAAGTCATAAAGATTTCCAAAATTTTAGCGCTCAGACGGAGAGTGGGAATGCCTTTCTATTTGATCCAGAAAACTTTTGGGAATTCCTCGCTACCATTATTCGAGCCTATGAAAATTACAAGTTCCCCTATGACTGGAATACCCTCAAAAAGAATCTCAAGAAAACAGGGGAAGAGTTGTAATCAATAAACTTACACCAGAAATTAGCTACTATTTTCTATAGTGGCTCTTGTGTGATCCCAAATATATCGATGATCACATTTAAGTAAACCTATATCACACCCCATTTTTTTTATTGCGAGACGTGTTTGTATTCCTGCTTTAGCAATAAGTATTCGAGGACAGTATAGGGGAAGAGCAAGTACCTCAGGAATAGGGTCTGGAACAAAACGGCTATACTGTAGAGCTGTTTCATCTACGATTATTCCATCTTCAGTAATGGTATACCAATGATCACCACAACAACTACGTAGAGTTTTTGTGCCTGGTACTTTTTCTGTGAAATCTTTAGAAAACCATCCACAGTATCCTTGAGAATAAATATTGTCTCGTGTTAGTTTTCTATGAGATAGTAAGCCTTTATTTCTCCTATGGAGAGCTCCCAAAACTTCTTCTGCAACAGTATGCAGGTGGTTAAAACGATCTTCAGGAATACCAAACTTCATAGCTTTTTTTTGATATTATTTTTTAGTATAAAATCAAGATAAATAAAGATTAAACGAAATAAAGAAAAAATTTGCTCTACGCTAATTTTTTTTTAAACTCCTCTGGCTCTTATTGATGCGCGAGTGGTGGAATTGGTAGACACGCTGGTCTTAGGAACCAGTGGAGCAATCCGTGAAGGTTCGAGTCCTTTCTCGCGCACCATAAAAAAGTTTTTGAACCTATGAGGTTTAGAAACTTTTTTATTTTACTGTTAGAAGCTTCTATAAAATTTCGACACGAAAAATGATAGAGCGAAGCGATGAGTATTTGAGTGCCGCGAGGAAGGAGCGGTGTGTTTTTTCGCGCATCATTAAAAAAACCGACCTCAGTTTACTAGGCCGGTTTTTTAAAATTAAATCTTTTGCTCTTAATTACTTAATTATCTAGCAGATCATCTCCACTGAGATTCCCCTCCATTCGTTTGCCTCGGTATATTCGAGCTCTAGATCTGAGCCTTTCACGAATGTCTATCGTTTGTCTGTTTTCAGCTCGTTTTTCTCTTTGAGATTGGTTGTATTTAGACTGAAGATTATATGGATTTCTTCCGTAATTTTTTTGTGTTGTATGCTGTCTTGAGAGTACGGACCACTGGATAGTATTTTTAAGGTTTCCGCTTCTGTTAGTTCGGTTGGCCCGACTATATACAGGTGCTCGAGATTGTCTTCGTTCAGTTCGCTCTTGTTTAGTGGTGTCGCCTTCCTGTACATAACCGCCTTTTCTTAGGTAGCGTTTGTACTGATCTAGTTTATGATAATTTTTATCTGTAGTAGCGGTAATTTCATCAGTGTCAGTAGTAGTCTGAGTTGGGAGTCTTCGGTACCGAGCATTGCCTCGAGTAAGGCTTCCTCTTCCCACTCTGAAGCTTTTGCTATTCATGCGTCTGTCGGAAGGAGTAGAAGCAGTTTGCGCTTTTAGCTGCCAATAACGTCGCATGCGTTCGCTACGGCTTTGCATTTTTTGTTCTAAGCTAGTCCTCTCTGTCTGGCGTTCAATAATCTCACAGCTAGGAATAGATTTCCAGTCATCTGGTACATCACAGGGCGTTGTAAATTCCTGACATACCCCTTCAGGACTTACGGCTGGTTGGATCACTTGAATGCAGGCATCCCCCTCAACGATATCAGTCTCGGCAAACGAAATGGCAGGGAGTACCAAAATTAAAGCGAATAAGAAATGTTTGCTAATGTGGCTTTGTGTCATTTTTTTGTTTTTAAAAGATATTTTGTGGGACTTGATTATGACTGCCTATTCATTTTTTGCAAGAGCCGTTGTCTGAGACGTTCTTTGATGCTCAGACCACTGTTAGATTTTTTAGTAGTGGTAGTTCGCGTGGTAGTCGTGCTACTTTTTATACCCAGTTTTGATTCCCATCGTCGAAGCTCTGATTGAAGCTTGTTGATCTGGGCTTTCAGTTCTGAAATCTTTTTACGTATAGCGGTTTTGTCATTGGTATCAATGCCAGCTCCAGTTTCTGTAGTGGTAGTAGTGGTCGTAGAACTACTACTAGAACTATCTCCAATATTAAGGGTGTAGACAGATTTTTTCTCAATTCGTTCAAGGTTTCGTGAGGCTCGTGTAGTTCCGTCTCGTGGTACAGCCGCAATAGTTTTGAAGCTTTTGATACTACTGGTTCCAAATTTTCGATCTTCTCCTCCAGAGGTTTTGTAAAAGTAGCCTTTAGCATAATACTGAGTATTTGGCTCTAACCCTTTAACTCGCATTACATATTGAGATCGGCTTGTAGTTTTAGCTTCAACAATAGGATCGGCTAGATCTGATTTATTAGAAATTACGACCATAAAACCATCAAAATCACTACTAGTCATTTTGTTTGGTCGAGACCATGAAAAATCTGCAAAGTTGTCGTAAGAAACGGTTCTTAGTGTTCCAAATTCAAAATCATCACCATTGGTGGAACTAGTCCCTCCAGAGCTAAAAGTAATGACAGGGTCCGTTACAGAAATTTCTTCCTTGGTAACTACATTTTGGAAGTTCACTTTCCATTTGATCATTTTTGACCCATTTCCGAGCAGGCGGTAGTTATTTTCGTTTACAGTATAAGTGTAAACTCTTAGATAGTAGTATCGGTCATGCTCAAAACTAGCACGTCTGAGACTTAGTCCCGTAGCGCGTCCTTCATACCGGTTGGCATGTTTCGTAATCTGGACATTAGATTGACGATCACTCCACTGGATAGCGTATCCGTCGATTTTATTAAGCGTGTCGTTATCTACAGGACTCCAGTTGACCGTAAGGTAGTCTGCGTCAGCGTTTAGGGTAATGCCGGTGATAGGTTCAGCATGAGATATAGCACTAAAAAACAGGCCAACAGTAAATAAAAGCAGGTTCCGGTACAAAGATTTCATATTTTTTTGGTTAAGATTTTTCAGTGAGTATGCTACTAGCCCCAAAATTGAGCGTCAAGTTTCACTTTCACCAAAAAATATCAACGACCCCAAAATCAAAACGTGACAAAAATTTTAAATTTCTGGTTGATTATTGAGCCATCTAGAAGTCCAGAACGGCCAGATCACAAATTCGGCTCGACCTTTGATATTCTTTTTAGTGACAAAGGCTGTATTGGTTTCATCAGCACACCCACCCTGAGCGTCAAAACATTTCCGGGCATCTAAACTTTCGGCTCGGTTATCTCCAAAGAGGAGGTATTCTCCTTCTGGCACCACAAAAACTTTTTTATCTGTATAGGTTCGACCTTTATTTCTAGAGGAGAGATAAGGTTCTTTGAGCGGATATTCTTCGTATTGGTCATTATTTAAAAAGACCGTTCCTTTTTGGATGGTGACAGTATCACCTGGAACTCCAATAACCCTTTTTACATAGTGAGTTCGCTTGTTAGGAGGTCTAAATACAACCACTTCTCCACGCATTGGATCTTCTAAGAAGTTATAGAGAAATTGATTTACAAAAATAAATTCCCCTTTTCCATGTTCACATTCCTCGTTAAGCCAGTTAAGAGTAGGGCACATAGAAGGACCAGATACATGAAATATCTGAAATACATAGAACCTGATACACAGTACGATCACTAAAAGAACGGCCATTTCTATCACAAAACTAGTCCAACTCTGATTTTGTTCTTTTAACATTCTGGCCGATATTAGGGAGTTTTTTGCAATTCGCAAAAATTTATTTTCCAATAAGTTTCGGCTTTCTTTGTTTTAGATATTGGTAATTGGCTTTAAACCTATTAGGCCAGAGGGTGAACTAAGGCTCTAACAAAGCCTGAAAAACGGATGGTTTTTAGTTAAAAATTTTAGATTTTTAACTCGTTCTAGTATAGAATTTAGCTAATGAAATTTGGGTACGGAGGCTTTCTAGAAGATGATGAACAAGTGTTAAAAGTCTTTCGAAGACCCTTGGTTTTTTTGGCGAAGCCGTTGTGTTTAAGAGTTTTATTTTGGGGAACGCTTGTTTTTTTGTGGTGGTTTTTTTATCCGGCTTATTTTTATGAGAAAAAGGTCTGGTTTGATCTTAACTATGTATGGCAGGCTTTAGCTTTGGTAGGATTTATAAACTGCATGATGCCCACGTTTTTTTGGTATATGAATGCCATAGTGATGACCAATGAAAGTATTATTATCATAGACTGGCCGAGGTTTTTTGTACGTCGCTCTAGCCGGATAGATTTTCATAATCTGGATGAAGTAACGGTAGAGAGAGTAGGGGTAAGATCTTTTTTGTTTAATTATGGAAATATTATTTTTGGCAAAGTGAATGGAGGCGATCAACATTTGGTGCCTCGTATTAGTAGACCCAGTAGAGCGGCCCGGATCATCGAAAACTATAGAGAGTGGCACCTAGATCAAAAAAACTTTACTGAAGAATCGGCTCTAAAAGGGCTTTTAAGTGGAATGGTGCAAAGACATGTAGGGGATAAAGGCCAACCAGAAAGGTCAAAAGATGACAAAAAATATATAACTAATCCGGTAATCCAGGAAGCGGAAGACACCGAAACTATCGTGGTAAGAAAGCCTAAAAGCCATCACAGTAAACCCGTCAGGACAAATGTGGACGATGTCCAAGTAGAAAAAGAATTAGATGATACTGGAGGGATTGATATTGATTTGGAAGATTAGCCTTAAATTTTCATTTCAGACGCTGGATAAGGGGGTAAATTCACGTTGTGTTTAAGAGAGCGTATTCCATTACTCTAGTTTTTTTGTGGTATAATTTTTTTTGATGCATTATGAACACAGAATCCAAAAGGTGAGGGCTAAAATGTTGGAACAAAATATCGAGGTTTTGATCTGTAATAAAACCGAAACCGTAGAGCGTTTTCCCAATATCCGATACCTCTGTGGATTTAACGGGAGTGAAGCCACCTTATTAATAGATTTAGATTTGGTCTTGTTGATTGTGGATGGACGTTATGGCGAAGTGGCTCAAACACTGCAAGCTAATTTTTTAGACTTAGAGGTGGTGGTTATAAAATCACAAAAAGAGGTTGAAACATCGGTAAAGAACTTTGTTAAAAGTCGTAATAAAGTCCTGCTGCAGCAGGGGACTACCGATAGCCAAAAATCTCGGTTTGAGAAAATCTTAGGCATTAAAAGTATCCCCCTTACCAACATAGTAGCCGATGTACGGCTGTTCAAGTCACCTGAAGAGATTAAATTTATAGCCGCAGCTCAAACCTTTGTGAACCAAGTCTTAACTACAGATTTTGAGAGTTTGGTTGAGCAAGGGATAACGGAAAAAGAACTGGCCTTTAAATTAGAAATAGCGCTTCGAGACGGAGGTAAATACGACCTGAGCTTTCCGTTTCCTTCGCCTATCATTGTAGCCTTCGGATCAAACTCGGCTAAGCCACACCACGCGCCAGGGGAGACTCGATTAGTGTATAATCAAAATATTTTGATTGATTGTGGCATTATCCATGAAGGGTATTGCACTGATATTACGCGTAATTACTGGTTTGGAGATACTGTAAATGAGGAATATCAAGCAGTCTTTGATATTTTACTCGAAGCCCAAATAAAAGCTTTAGAATCTCTTCAAGAGGGAGCAGATGCGGCACAGGTAGATACAGTCTGTAGTGATGATTTAGGCCAATATGCAGCATTCTATAAACACAGTTTAGGACATGGAGTCGGGATGGAAATTCATGAAGCCCCTGGGCTTTCACGGATGAGACCTGATACTATTTTGAAAGAGGGGATGGTAGTCACCTGTGAACCGGGAATTTATCTGGAAGGTAGATTTGGAATTCGGATAGAAGATTTGTTAGTGGTTCAAAAAGACTCACCAAGGGTTTTAAGTGAAGGGTGTGATAAACGACTTCAGATTATAAATTAAACCCGTATTAATATTTCGGCTCGTCCAGAATCCGATATTAGTTGAGATTTTGATGGATGAACAAAGGGGCTGGAGTCTATTTTTGCTAAGACAAATGGAACAGCCTTTGGGCTAACCAGAGTATTATGGTTTTACCACTCCAAACTACCGCCTGTTTGATACTCGGTTACCCGAGTCTCAAAGAAGTTTTTTTCTTTAGAGAGATCCATAATCTCGGCCATCCAAGGGAATGGCGATTCAACATTATATTGTTTTTCAAGGTTGATTCTTTCTAGTCGTCGGTCAGCAATGTATTTTACATATTCCCCTACGGTATCTGATCTGAGCCCTAAGATCCCTTTTGGGAGGGCATCTTCAGCGTAGTTGCACTCTAGCCGAACCGCTTCTGTGATGGCATCTGTGATTTTTTGTTTAAATTCGGGGGTCCAGATTTCTGGGTTTTCTGCCACAATAGTATTGATAAGATCAATTCCGAAATTCATGTGGATAGATTCATCTCGCATGATGTACTGGAACTGTTCGCCAATACCTACCATCCGGTTGTTTCGCAGCATAGACAACATCATGGCAAATCCAGCGTAAAAAAAGATTCCTTCCATGATCACATAGAAACCGATAAGGTCAAAAACGAATTTTTGAATATTTTCAGTGCTGTCGGTTTTAAAGCCTTCATCAAAGATTGATTGGGTGAACTGTACCACGTATTCATCTTTTTCATTAATTCGAGGGATGGTCAGGTACATGTTGTAGATTTCTTCTGGATCAAGCCCCAGGGTGTCACAACAGTAAATAAAGGTATCGGTGTGAATGGCTTCTTCAAAAGCTTGCCGTAGGAGATACTGCCGGCATTCAGGATTAGTCACATGTTTATAAATGGCCAATACGATATTGTTGGCCGTTAAACTTTCGGCTGTAGAAAAGAACCCTAAATTCCACAAAATCATTCGCCGTTCATCTTCACTGAGAGCCCCTGGAGTTTTCCAGAGTTCAATATCTTGTTGCATGGACACTTCTTCTGGAGTCCAGTTATTGGCTACGCCTTGTTTATAATATTCACGAGCCCAAGGATAGGTAAAAGGTAAAATCTTATTAGGGTCAGTAGAACTATTATTTAGAATTCCACCTTTTCCACTACCGCTGGTATCAGAAGCGCCAAGGCTTACCGCGGCATTGTTATTTGTAGTTGTAGAAGTATCGTTGTTCATTGTTTTTATAATGGATTAATTTTATTAGTCAGTGAGGACGCCCGAGAGAGGCTAAAACCTTTGTAGTGTGGTACGAAGCGCTCTGTTGGTTCAGAGGACGTAGATTACCACGTTGATTTTTTACTTTTTTGCATCATCGCTCGCAATGATATTTTTTTATTTATTGGCAGGCCTCACAATCAGGATCTCCCAGGAGGCTAGCCATAGCGGCTGCGGAAGCTACAGGGGCTGCAGGGGTCACCGTTGGAGTTTCTTTTTTGACCGTAGGCGTTGGCGATGGTGTAGCTGGGGTGGTGCTTACAGCTTCGGTTTTATTTTCGGTTGGTTTGCTAAAGTCTCGTTTATGAGTCCCTTGAGCATTCAGTGTAGATTTTTCTACTTGAGAGGCGCCCAGAGTTCGGAGATAGTAGGTGGTTTTAAGTCCGTATTTCCAAGCCCCCATATATCCATCGGCGATGTCTTTACCACTGGTTCCTTTATAGAAGATGTTGGTAGACTGAGCCTGGTCAAGCCATTTTTGCCTTTTACTGGCCTGTTTAATAATCCAGCTAGAGGGGATTTCAAAGACTTCTTTGTACTTTTGTCTAATAGTGACAGGAATTTCTTCAATCTGCTGTACTGACCCATCATGCATTTTGAGTTTTTCGTACATCTCCGCATTCCAAAGCTGAGCCTCTTTAAGATCTTCAACCAAGTATTTGTTGATTACGGTAAATTCTCCGCCCATGTTAGATTTAACATAGAGGTTTTTATAGATGGGTTCTGTACAAGGAATACACCCAGCAATATTTGAAATGGTAGCCGTTGGTGCAATAGCCATAGTGTTACTGTTTCGCATGCCATTTTTGGCAATAGATTCACGTACTGGAGTCCAGTCTTTTTTCATTTGTTGATCCATCATGATCTTTTCACCACGATGTTCTTCAAGTAATTTTACCGTATCGATGGGGAGTAAACCGCGATCCCATTTAGAACCTCTGAAAGACTCATAGCTACCTCTTTCTCCGGCCAGTTCTGAGCTAGAAAGAATAGCGTGATAAGAAATTTCTTCCATTACTTCATCTACGAAATCTACAGCAGTTTCTGAATCAAAATCTAGATTTTTCATAAAGAAAAGATCGGCTAACCCCATAAGGCCGAGTCCCACTGGACGGTGTTTCATATTTGAGGCTCGAGTTTCTTTCGTTGGGTAGAAGTTAATATCAATTACGTTATCAAGCATTCGCATAGCGATCTTAACCGTTTTAGCGAGCTTTTCGCGGTCTAGGTCTTTGGTTTGTTGGTCAAAGTGTTTAGCAAGGTTGAGTGATCCAAGGTTACATACAGCGGTCTCTTCCTTTGAATTATTCAGAGTGATTTCAGTACACAGGTTTGAGTCATGAATCACTCCACAGTGATCTTGAGGTGATCGTACATTACAGGGGTCTTTGAAAGTCATCCAAGGATGACCAGTTTCGAAAAGCATCGTTACCATTTTTCTCCAAAGGTCGGCAGCTGGCATCGTTTTGTGAAGGTTGATTTCACCTTTTTCGGCCTTAGTTTCGTATTCATTATATTTGGCTTCAAAGTCTTTTCCGTAGAGATCATGTAGTTCGGGAACCTCGTCTGGTGAAAAGAGTGTCCAGTGACCTCCAGATTCTACTCGTTTCATAAATAGGTCTGGAATCCAAGCGGCGGTATTCATGTCATGGGTTCTTCGGCGTTCGTCTCCTGTATTTTTACGAAGCTCCAAAAATTCGGGGAAGTCAAAGTGCCAACATTCAAGGTAGGCACATACGGCGCCTTTTCGTTTCCCTCCTTGGTTTACAGCAACGGCTGTGTCATTCGCAATTTTGAGAAAAGGAATAACCCCCTGAGAAGATCCATTAGTACCCTCAATTCGGGCCCCCGTGGCTCGTACTCTAGTCCAGTCATTCCCAATGCCTCCGGCCCATTTAGAAAGCTGGGCATTATCACCAATCACTTTAAAAATATGAGTCAAGGAGTCATCAATGGTAGAAAGGTAACAAGAAGAAAGTTGGGAGTGAGTTGTCCCCGCATTAAAGAGGGTTGGAGTTGAACTTATAAAACTAAGAGTTGAAAGATTATTATAGAACTCAATGGCATATTTTTCTCGGTCGGCTCCAGCCTCTGCAAGGGCTAATCCCATAGAAACTCTCATCCAAAAATGCTGGGGGGCTTCAATTCGTTCTTGGTTTACGTGGACAAAATACCGATCATATAAAGTTTGTAGACCTAGGTAGGTAAGATCTCGGTCACGTTCAGTTTTAAGTGCGTCTGTAATTCGGTCCAGATCAAAAGTGAGGAGTTCTTTGTTTACGCGGTTAGCTTCAACTCCTCGTTTGAGATTTTTGATAAAACTTTTTTGATACATATCTTCAAACTTTCCATCAGCAAATTTTTCTTGGAATACTTCTTTATAAATGGAATCAAGTAGCAATCTTGAAGCAAGAAAAGAGTATTCAGGATCTCGCTCGATAAAGGCTTTTGCCGCCATAACGAGCGCTTTAGAAATATTTTTAGTTTCTATTCCATCAAAGACATTCTTTTTTACCTCTTCAGCGATAATATTTTCATCTACAAATTTGAGCCCTTTTGCGGCTCGGGCAATAGCTTTTTTTACTTTCTTAATATCAAAGATTTCAGTCCGGCCGTCAGACTTCGTTACTTTAAGAAGATTTTTCTCAATTTTTTGGAGCTCTTCAAGCCGTTGTTCCGCTCGTATTCGAGCCCGTTCAGCTCGGTATAAGATATAGTGTTTGGCAATATCAAAATTTCCAGATTCAACTAATTTTTTCTCAACCGTGTCTTGAATTTCTTCCACTGTTGGAAATTTTTCTAACCCATCAAATTGATTATTTAAATCCAACATAACGCTATCGGTCATATCGCTTGCAAACGTTTCTCCAACATTTACCGGCCCTTCCGCTTGAGTTGCTTCTAGGGCTTTTTGTATAGCTACGACTATTCGTTGCGGATCAAAGTCAGCAACAATTCCAGTTCGTTTACGGATTTTAATAATGGACATGTTTTTGAGAGAGGTTAATGGGTTAAGTTATGATTAAGTTCGTGTTTTTTGAGCACAAAATTTATACAAAGAGCGCAGAAATAGCGTTTCTTCCTGGATATTCAGGGGGATAAGTGCTTTTTATTTTGTTTTATCCCCAATATGTTGAGGGCAAAAAGAATTCTAACTACAACATCTAGGGGGTGCAAATTAATTTCAAAAAAAAAGTTTGCGGAAATGGAGAAACATTTTTTGTGAAAAGAAGCCCGAAATTTTATCGATAATTCTCGACTTTGTGGGGGATTGCTTTACTATCGCTTTGATGGAAATTTGGCAGGCGGCTTTGCTCGGATTGGTTCAAGGCGTGACTGAATTTCTCCCCATTTCTTCAAGCGGTCACTTGTTTTTGGGAGAATACTTTTTAGGACTTCAGCCTCATACTGATTTTATGATTGCGTTACATGTAGCGACATTGTTAGCGGTTATTTTAGTCTATTTTGATCGTATACTCAGTTTGTTAAAAGCCTGGGGACAATGGTGGCTAGAGCCTAAGGCAAAAAATTTAGAAGCGATCCTTGGGTGGCAACTCATTGTAGCCACGCTGGTCACGGTGGTGGTAGCTCTGATAATTGAACCTTATTTTGAAACTATTCTAAATCTCAAAACAGTCGCTATCACTTTAATGCTAACGGGTTTATTAATTATGCTGTCAGAGTTTTTAGCCTGTAGATCAAAGAACCAAGTACTCAACTGGAGGCATACTTTGGGATTAGGCTTGGTACAGGGGCTGGCCGTTATTCCGGGGATTTCTAGATCAGGGATTACTATTGCTTATCTTTTAAGCATAGGCATTGACAGGCGACAGGCGGCTGATATTTCCTTTCTTTTATCAATGCCTACTATTTTAGGAGCTGGAGTTTTTATGCTCAAATCCAATGATTGGCAACTGACCTTAGATGTGGCTCAGTGGATTGGCTGTGGTGTAGCTTTTTTGGCAGCTATAGTGGCCATTTTTTGGATGAAAAGCTGGGTGCAAGATAAATGGCTCTATTTTGCGCCCTATTGTATAGGGCTCTCTTTAATTTTATTTTTTGTATTGCTATGAAACTGATTCTTGCTTCAACTTCGCCCAATCGTAAAGAACTCATGGATCGAATGGGCATACAATATGAACTCAGAGTTCCAGACTATGAAGAGGTTATTGAACGTGATAAATCAGCTTTTGATCAAGTTCAACAATTTGCCGAAGGTAAAGCTTTGTCGGTTCAAGGGCCTCCAGATGAAGACCATTTGGTAATGGGGTTTGATTCAATGATTTATTTTGAAGGTCAGTCTCTGGGGAAAGCTCAGAGCGAAGAAGAAGCAATAGAAGTTTTAAAAAGCTTTGTTGGAAAACCACAAGAAATTGTAACGGGTTTCTGTTTGCATGGAATCTATAACGGTAAAGCCTTCAAGATTACAGATTATCAGTCAACACCTGTAAAATTTCGTGACGATGTGACCGAAGACGAAATTAAGAAATATTTGACCTTTGGAGACTGGGAAGGGAAGTGTGGGGCTTATTCTATACTGGGGCCTGGTATTTTCTTTTTAGAATCCTTAGAGGGAGATTTCCAAAATATTGTGGGGATCCCCGTCATAAAGATCGGACATCATATAAAAAATCTTACTGGAAAAAGTTGGGTCAAATTGTTGTCAAAAAAATGAGATAAGTTGCCTTTATTATTGATGTTAAAGTTTGGGGAAGTTATTCAACTTCCAGAAGGGAGGAGCGAAAACTTTGAAACGCAGAGAATGGAGCCTGGAACGGCAGCCAGTTTTTGAGAAAACTAAATACCTTTACTGTATTAGTAGTTTTGTAATTTCTCCAAGACCGCCCAGAACCTCCTGAGCTTGGTTCGCTGAGTTTAGAATTTGGTTACCTGTAGCTATGGGCTGTTGTACGACAGAAACTTTGTTCCATAAGGATTGAGTGAATAGCTTTAATTGAGCGAACGAAAACCAAATAAAAACCAAAATAATAATAAATTTTATAGTCTGAGCCGTAAGCTTGTAGCGTTCGGTCCAGAGGCGTTTTTTTTCAGTCTCTAAAAGAGCTTTTTGGGTATCGAGTATTTGTTCTAATAAAAGTTCTTGTCTTGGAGGGGTGTATGGTTTGGAAGCTTGATTTTGAGTCATGTTTTTAAGTATTATGAGTGATGGTCAAAAGGGGATGCCAACATTATAGAGGAAAAGGAGCGGAAATTCTAGGAACCATTTTACCCACAGAACTGATTAAAAAAGGAGGGCGAGGCCCTTAGGCCCCTCTCTGTTTATATAAAATGTGGCTTGAAAAAGTTGAAGTAAATGGTACAAGTGTAGGGCGTTGAACCTTTATCATGTTTGAACCTGCCAAAAACCTAGTTATTAGTGCCACCTCAAAATATAACCTAACCCGTCAGGCGGTAGGCGCAATGGTGTGTGAACGCGTACGAAAATTTTTGGCCGAGCACTATGCTGATTATGCGCCGTACTGGGAACCTCAAAAATTTCGTGGAGGAGTTTTGACCATTAAAGTCACTAGTAGTTCAGCGGCTTCGGTGTTATTTATGAAAACGCATGAAATTATGGAAAAATTAAAACGTTTAGAACTCCCAGAACCGATAAAGGAAATCCAGATAAATAAAGGGTAAAAGTTCGGAGTAAAGATTTTGATAAATTTTTAAATTTTTATTAGCATGAGATTGTATGAAATCGTACAAACTCGGCTTAGTTTTTGGAGTGGCTCTTCTGATGCTTTGGGGCTGTGAAAAGCGTGACCCAGCAGAAACGGCTCTGGGCGATGAGGCTACTTTGGGGCAGGCGGTTACTATGCAGCTTTGGACGACAGAAGAGCCAAGATTTTTTGAAGCGCTCACAAAAGAATTCATTGCAGAACTAGCGGTTCCAAACCTTCGGTTTAAGGTTATTAGCTTTGACTCAGAAAAAGAATTGCAGGCCTATGCTGTAGACAAAATGGCTGAAGGCGAAGGCCCTGATATTATTTTTACTAATGGGGAATGGATCGCACAAAACACAGGGAAATTAGTACCGGTAGGAGAGGCCGATGAAGGGTTTAATGAGACCAACTTTAGAAATACTTTTGTACAATCAGCCTCTGAGTTGTTGATACAGGAGGAAAAGATTTATGGAATACCGCTCGCGATTGATACACTCGCTTTAATATTTAATGAAGAACATATTGAGGATCGTCTTCCAGAAGCGAATACCCCGAGTCGTAACTGGAGAGATTTTCGGCAAGATGTAGAGAATATTACGAAAGCAGACAACTCATTTGAAAGATTTTCTGCCTCTGGTGCCGCTCTGGGAAGAATGGACAATACCAATCACGGCGGGGCGCTTCTGGAAACCATTATGGTGCAAATGGGAATTCAGTTTTTTGATGAAAATGGAACTCAGGCTTTGTTTAATCAGTCTCAAAGCGTAGAAGAAGGAGGGCGAAGACAAAATCTTGGAGTAGAGGCTTTTAACTTTTACACCAGTTTTGCCGATGATCGATTTAAAAATCATTCATGGAATGATCTTTTAGCCGATAGTGGATCTAATCTAAAAGATTTTGAAACCTTTGCTCGAGGGAAAACTTCTATGGTTTTTGCTTATGCTCGAGACCTTAAAAAGATTGATGAAATCATTGAAAGCCTTGAAGGGCGCCAAGAAAAAGTAATCAATGCGAAAGATTTGAGAGTTTCTTTTTTGCCGCAGATACAGGACCCATCGGTCAGTGCCGATAGACGCATTGTGGCTAAGGTCTCAGCTTTAGGGGTAAGTCGTACAACGGAGTATCCTAATACGGCTTGGCAGTTCCTTAAATACGCTATTAAAAAAGATAACCTTCAGAAATTTCATGAAGAAACAAGTCTCCCAACTCCGCGCGTAGATATGTTAGCTCAACAGGAATCTATGCCAGAAGTAGGCGTGTATGTGAGACAGGCAAAATTTGCCCGAGCTAATAAGCTGCCCCTTCCAAAAGCTGAATTCTATGAAGCTTTAGCTCCAATTATTTTAGATATTAACGATCGTAAGTTGACGTTAGAGAAGGGGATTAATTTACTGGCCAATCGACTAACTCAAAGACTCAAAACACTCCAGGCCAAAAGGAAAGAAATGGGTGACTAAAGCTTATGAAGTCATCATTCTTGAGGTACCAGAATTTATTACCATGGCCTATTTGGCCAGGGGTGGTGGTGTTTTTGATTTTTGTTTGGGCCTTAGGTTTTTGGGTGCCTCATGGGGTTTTGCTCTATCAAGGTGAAAATATTCTGGGACAATACGCAGGGAGTTCTAATATTTATTTTCCTTATATAGGGCTTACTATTTTTGGTATTTTTTTAGTACAGTATTGCTTAGGTAAAACTAAATATTTACACCCTACACGAAAAATTTATGCTTTATGTTTAGTAGTATTCTTAACGCTTAATGCCATTTTTTCTTTGCAGCCAGAGATAGGAGTTTTAGGGGTAGGAATTTGGTGTATCGGTTTGCTTTGTTTGAGTCTCTCATTGGAAAGATTTTTGTATAATAATATGTGGTGGGGTGTTTACAGTTTAGGTTTGGTGTTGGGAACCGTTTTTGCTTTTGAGAATGTTTTACTCTTTGAGACTTTAGCGGTGGCACTACTTTTTTGGCAGTGGTGGGGGGGCCGGATTACGAAGAATCTTTACCTTAAAGGTATTTATTTGTTTCTGCCTTTAATTTGGAGTTTGATTTGGGGCAATTTTTATTTCTATATTTTAATAGGAATCGTTGGTGTAGGACTCAGTTTAAGGTTTGTTACCAGAAATAGGTACACTCAAATTTGGCCGATGGCTTACCTATTGGGTTTCCTGAGTGTAGGTTTCTGGGCCTGGAAATCAGGAATGTTTTTCTGGCCAGATATATCTTGGTTTGAAGGTCCTCTATTGGAAGGCGTAGGGATAGGGCAAAGCTTTTTGGCGCAGTACAATACGTTCGAAAACATTGCCAACCCTAAATTAATTTCATTGCCTGAGTTAGGGATAACCCGAATTTGGTATGAGCAGGGAATTTTTGGAATAATAAGTCTCTACTTTTTATGGGCCCTGGGATTTAATAAAAATACAAAGGTTGATTGGATTAAACATTTTATCTTTTGGGGGAGTACGCTCGTATTGCCGATGAGTTTTATTTTACCCAGTAGTATTTGGATTCTCTGTTTTTGGTATTTAGCGCAGGATACTGCTCACCAAGAAATTTCGTGATGTATATTGCCAAGGGAATCAATAAATTTTAAAACATCTTGGGGTTTGATCTGGATACTCTTGTCATTTCTATTAGGGTGTAGGTGAAGGTATTCAGCTTCTAATAAGGAATCTTCAATATACACCACCGTGTGGCTTTGGGTATCGCATATAAGACTAAAAGGTGAGACAGAGCCTGGGGTTGTGCCAAGGTATTTCATGAGCCTTTCGCTATCTGCAAATCCACATTTTTGTTCTGAAATTTCTCTGAATCGTGTTTTATTAAAGTCTATAGAATGAGGTAGCACTAATAAAAAGTGCTTCTTGCCATTTTTATTTCTAAGGAACAAGTTTTTACTCCTTACCCCTGGTAGGTTATTTGAGGCGTGGTATTTACTCGATACTTCACAGCTATCAAAATGTGGGTGTTCATACACGTTATAGCGAATGTTTAAACTATCAAGGCGTTCGTAGATTTTGGTTTCTACGTCAGGAAAGTTATGATTCATCGTCTTCGTTTAGTTCAGATTTTTTAGTAGGTTTTTGAGACTCCTTTTCTGCTTGTTCACGGAAAATTGAATGCGCAATTAACCAGATAAGGAGAATTACCACTAAGGCAAAAATACAAGTCATAATCCAGCTTTCATTTTCTGTAAATCGATTTTCATGATCATCACATTTATCTCCAATTTCATCGTTGTCAGAATCCTTTTGTGCTGGGTTGTGGGTGAATGGGCAGTTATCTTGAGCGGTCAACAGATTATCTTGATCTGGGTCTTCACACATATCACCTCGTTTATTTTTATCTAGATCTTTATTGCTTGGGTCCCAGTGTTTTGGACAGAGATCTTCGGTGTCAGGTAATCCATCTTCATCAAAATCTGAAATAAATAGGGGATTCTCTTTTCCATTTGGTAGCGAAAAAATCAAAGTGTCGTTTTCTACTTCAAGTGGAAGCACCTGAGCAATTTTTCGTTTGCTTTGTCCAAAATGTGGTTCATACCAAAGTCTATATTCTTTCCCTTCTTCGGCATAAAAGATAACAGATTTTTTGTATTCAAATTCTGGGGAAGTCAACGAAATTTCATTTACTCTCAAAAAATGAGGAGTGATAAATTTAAGTTTCAAACGTTTGGGATAAATGCCTGAAAATTTCAAAACTGACTGATAGGGGATTTTATCTATAAAGTTTTCAAATTTCCCATTTCCAAAATCAGCCTCAAGTGTCAAATATTTAGGTCTAAAAGTATCATTATCTAGGGTTATATTAAGGCCATCTACTCGTACATTTTTATTTACATGAAGCGTTATTTCATGATGTGGTACATTCGGATCAAAGGTAACAGCAGTGTCTAAATTTCTATCTCCCAAAAGGGCGGCTTTTCCCGCCACATGTCGGCTTAACGCCCCAATAAAAAAGAAGGGATCTTGTACTGATTTGAGTTGCACTCGGCTATCTAGGAAGTTGCCAGTTTTTGTTTCTTGGAGTAATACAAAATTCCCCAGAGTTTCAGTCGTTTCATATTCCACCACCTTAGGGGTGACAATCCCACTAACGGTAAAATCTATAAACTTGGCAAAACGATGAGTATTAAACTCTTCGCTTTTTGCACTAAGGCCAAAAGGCAGACTTAGGAGAACGAAGCCGAGCAAAACATTTTTGATCATTTAGTACGCTTTTGGTAATAAAAAGCAGTAGAGAGCAGGACAATACCCAGGGCAAAGAATGCCAAGAATCTAACCCAAGCCTCTAGCTGCCAGATATCGACAAGGTAGAGTTTAGCTATCACAAATAAAATAACTCCCAAGCCCATATATCTAAATTTAATCCAGTTTTGAACCATCCCAGTAGCCAAAAGAGAAACGCCCCAGAGTAACCATAAAATGGTTCTGGCTGGTTCTTGTGTATTTTCGGCTCCGAATAAGAACACGCTTATACTGGCCAGGCCTAAGATTGTATAAATAACCCAATTTTGAGTTTTTGGATTTTGAGGAAGGTCTTTGCCTTCCAAAAAGAAGCTCGCAAGCACAATGAAGTTTGTAGCCAAAATTAATAGCAGACTAAGAGCCTTAGAGATAGCGTTTCCATCCCCATTTAAGGTGACGCTCCAAACAATAAAATTCATAAAAACCAAAATTCCAAGTCCCAGCATTCGAGAAATTTCAGATTTAGTTTTGAGTACAGAATAAGCTAATCCCGCAGCCCAAATACATCCTGGAATAAGAGTCACAAATTCTAAGAGAGGGGAATTTAGTATATCGTTGAGTTCATGGCTCCACTCAATAATCACAATCGTAGAAAGTATAACCGCTGTTATGGCCCAGACTTTATGGGAGAGTAGTTTTTTCGCCTCTAGAGAAAACCCTAAAGCGCCTATCAAAATAGAGGCTGCAAGCGTTTCCCAAAGGAAGCTGCTCCTGAATTCTTGACTAAATATAAAAGCCAAAACTAACGCCCCTCGGCCAAAATAAGCAAACACATTTTCATTAGTCCATCGTGCCGCCATAACCATAAGTATTCCTTCCAGCGCTAACACAAATATCATCATAAAGTCAGATTCGGCCTTCATTTCCCAGAAGGTAGCAAACAAAATAGAAGTAAGGGTTGCCCCAAGGGTAATTTTGAAGAGGAGCTCCCATTTTTGGGATTTAAAGTACTCACTTAAACCATACAGCCCTAGCCCTTGAGCCAGAACAAAGAATCCAAAGTGAGACCAACCTTCATGATCAAAAACCGCATAGGCTAATATATTAGCCACCAATAAACTCCCACTAAAGAGGAGCGCCTCTAGACCATCAACACCAGAGAGCTTTGAAATACTTTGGTTTGCTTTAGTTTTAATAAGTCGAACCAGCCCGCCACTTCCAAGAAGCAAGTGCAGCACATAGATAAATCCAAGTAAAAGGAGCGGGTCAATCAAGTCTTTGTTTTGGGTGACTACAATGCCTGTTTCAAAACCAATAATGCCTAAGGCCAGTAGCGCCAAAATTTCAATCCATTGTTTATGGGCCGCTACTACAAATCCACCAGCGGCTAAGATGGTTAAAAACCCAAGTAAGCCAACCGCATTTGGCTCCGAGCTATTGGTAAGGAGTGGGGCAATAAGACCGCCTGCAATAGCAAAATTAGCGAGTAATCGAGAATTATAACGCAGGGCCAAGATCACGCCAGTAGCAACTTCTAAACTGTATAATACCAGGCTTGAGGTGGCACTAATAAATTCATAATGATACCGAGCTACAAAAGTAACAATAATCAGACTGGTGACTCCACCAGCCGTAATAAAAGGCGCAAACTTTGGATGCTTGCCTCGAATAAATTCCCCAAGGGCTAGTAATCCTAAACCAAATATAGCGCCAACTCCTATCTGACCTCTCGGGCCAATGTACCCATTGGCAAAAGCCCACATAGTAAAGAAACCAACAGCTAAAATAATCGACAAGGTGCCAAGTATCGCAAAGAACTTTCGTCCCAAAAAATCTTCTAGCTGAAATTCTGATTTTTTAACCACCTTAGAGCTTTTCGTGGTTTTAGCCGTAACTCTATCGCCTTTTTCCCAGGGAAGATTAATCTCACTTTTGGGTGAGGCTGCTGGAGTTTCAGAAGTTTTAGGAACGGTATTATCTGCTTTTGAGGTATGTGTATGAGTTTGATCTTGCAGGGCCTTTACTTTTTTTTGTAAAGACCAAACCCAGATAAATAATGTCACTGTTGCCAAGAAAAGAAGGCCTTCCATTAACCAAGTAAATTAATTATGTTTTTTGAGCCAGTACCAGAGATCTCTTGCTCCAAAATAGCTTTTGAAAGCCCAGTAATTTGCGCCTAAAAAGCCAACACTCAGCACCAATAGAAGGCACCAAGTAGGAGCGAACCATTTTGGAAATACAAAAAATTGAAGCCCTAATACCAAAACCATTAAAAAAAGAGCCAACACATTCCCCCCTATAACGAGGGCAACCATATAGGTATCTTCATTGTACTTGGGTTTGGTCATTTTGTTTTTTATCATTCTATAGCTTTTTGGGTGGCAAAACAAAGATTTTAGGATGGCCTCTTAATATTTCATTAATAGGCATAGGCGTTTTGCCAGGCAGTTGAGCTTCTTGAATAAAAATATGGCTAGCGTCTTTACACGGAAGCAAATGATCATTTCCTTGTGTATGCTTTGATATTTTTTTGAGCTTCATGGCTCCAGCAGTTGTCTCCAAAAAAATCCCTGGCCAAGGATCAAACGCTAAATATTTTTGATAAATGGTAGTAGCAGATTCCTCATAGGGATGAATTTCCCCATCTGATTTTTTAAACTTTGTACAAAACGTCGCCTCATCTTCATTTTGTGGTTGAGCCTTCAGTTGTTTCTTGAAGTAGGATTCTAAAAATTCAGGGAAGTAGGTAGCGGTCTCTTGAGCAAAAAATTCCCAAAGGGTGCCCGTGGTTTTATTTTTAATTTCATATTCTTTCTGAAAGTAGACATCTCCGGCATCTAATTCAGCTACCATTCGCTGCCAGGTAATTCCCGAAATCGTATCACCATTTAGGAGAGCACTCTGTACTGGTGAAGCTCCACGGTACTGTGGGAGCAGTGAGAAGTGAACATTAATCACTCCCATCTGAGGAATATGCAAAATGCTCTCGGGGAAAATCATCCCAAAGGCAATCACAATACCCAGGTCAAAATCTTGAGTTTCAAATAATTTCACCAACCTATCTTTATCTTCAATCTCAAAAAGAGGAAGTTCTAATTCCTCGGCTACAACTTTAACGGGGCAGGGAGTTAGTTTTTGTTTTCTTCCAACGGGCTTGTCAGGCAGTACGCCTACCCCTACTATTTCAACACTTGTATCTTTGACTAAAGCTTCAAGTGATGGCACGGCAATTTCAGGCGTTCCAAAGAAGAAAATTTTTTTTCGTATCATGCTGGTATTATTATAGAGTCATGCAGTTGAATTTAAAAGTGATTGAGGAAGTTCGAAAAGCGCAGAAATATTTGGTAGTGGTTACTAAATATTTAGACAAAAACACCACCGACACGATACTGTCTGAGTTACAAACCTATAGTGAAGTTATTGGAGTAGGGGAGAACCGCACAGAAACCCTAGCCGTAAAAAATCTTCCTAAAAAATGGGTTCACTATATTGGCCGAATTCAGTCACGCAAAATCCCAGAAATTATAGCACACTGTTCTGTGGTTCATAGTTTGGCGCACATAAAGCATGCCAAAATTTTTTCAGAAAAATTAGGAACTCAAACCTTAGATTTTTTTATTCAGGTAAACGTTTCGGGTGATCCACACAAAGAGGGGATTGCCCCTCAAGAATTACCGGATTTTTTAGAGGCTATCTCCGAATTTAAAAATCTAAACATTAGAGGCCTTAGTGCTATGGGATGGGGTGATTTTTCAACTAATCAAAAACGAAAAGAGTTTCAAGATCTTATAGATTTGAAAAATCAATACCTGCCAAATACAAAAACCTCAGCCGGTACTTCGCGGGATTATCCTATAGCCTTAGAAGCCGGAATAGATATAGTGAGGGTAGGACAAGCTTGTTTTATGGATTGAGACATTCCTTTTTGACCAAATTTGTTTTTTTTACTATATGTCGAATGTCATGCCAAAAGCTCAAACTCCAAAGTTTAAATCAGTAGCTATCTACTGTCACCACAAACCTGAAAAAGAAAAGGCAGAAGCGGCCTTTATGCGTGATATGCTTCGTTTTTTTCATGCACAAGGGATCAAACAAATTCATGGAGACGTGCGTACAGTTTCTATGATGCACAATGTTATTGGTATGATTGATGATGAAAAAAAATATGATCTAAAGATTGGCATAGGAGGGGATGGAACCCTCCTCAAGATGATGCGGACATTGCAAAAAAAAGATGGTCTTCTTTTGGGGATTAACTTTGGGACACTCGGGTTTTTGTCTGAGCTCAACCCAGATAACGCGATGAAAGGGTTAGAAAAAATTTTTAAAGGAGACTTTAATATAGACCAAAGAATGCTTATCAAAGGGTTTGTCTTTAGAAAGGATGCTAAAGGCAAAAAACAAAAAGTTTTTAGAGCTTACGGATTAAATGAGATTGTATTTGGGCACGGGGGACAGGCTCGTCTGACTAATTTTAACGTCAAAATTAATCGTCGATTTCTTTCTACCTACCGGAGTGATGGTTTGATTTTTTCAACGCCAACAGGCTCTACTGCTTATTCTATGAGTGCTGGAGGCCCCATTATGTCGCCAAGACTATCAGCGCTTTCCATTACGCCTGTAGCTCCACACAGATTAAGCCATAGGCCGATTGTACTGCCTGGAGAAAGTATTATTCACATGAATTTTGACGCTCGAGTAGACGCTATCAGTATGACCATTGATGGTCAGATTCATTTCTCACTGAAATCTACGGATGAAATCACACTCCAAAGAGCCACACGTACAGCCAAATTTATAAGGCTTCGCGAATCTCACTATTTTCGAACGCTGAGAAATAAACTTGGATGGGGGGAAAAAGGGTAGGATTTTTGAAAATACCTAAACTTTCAAATGGGGGATAATCTGTTTTTTCCGAGAGACAATTCCCGGCAGTATGACCGTGTCCCCTTCAACAGTGCAATTGAAGGATTTTTCGGCCATTTGTTTAGTCGCTTCATTGGGCACTAATAAAGTGGCTTGTTCATTGAGAATATCTATGATGAAAAGAAAAGCTTGTTCTAGGTTTTCTTTTTCACAGACACTTGCCTGAGCCGCCATTAAAGCTTCTTTTCGGTCAAGTAAGACTTTAGGGGCAGCGGTTTCTAGCACACCAACTCGGTACAGAGAACCAGAAAATTCCGCCACTTTACTGTCCATAGTGACAAGTGCTTCATCAGAGAAGCCTGAAATATCAGATTTAGCTTCAAACATTTTATTAGCATACTCATTGATATCTATACCCAAGCTGTGGGCTAGTCCCGAAGCTAAGGTTTCATCAAATTGAGTTGTAGTAGGACTTCTAAATTTAAGCGTATCGGATAGAACACATGATAGCATTAACCCTTTAATGGGCTCAGGAACATCATCCATATGATCAGTCATAAGGTAAGCAAAAACAGAAGCTGTTGAAGCTATAGGTCTAATAGTAACATTTACTACATACGAAGTCTTTATATTCCCGAGGAGTCTATGGTGGTCAATGATTTGTAAAATTTCACTCTGTGCTAAACCATCAGGGAGTTCTTCAGCATTATTAGTATCCACAATAACGACTTGATCTCCTTTCCCCACAGATTCAATAATTTCAGGCGCCTCAACTTTCCAGTAATCTAGAACGAATTTAGTTTCGGGATTAAGTTCTCCCAAAACATAAGGAGTGGCTGGTTTTTTTAGAATCTCGGAATAGTACCAAGCCCCGATTATGGCTGAACCTGTTGCATCCGTATCAGGAGATTTGTGACCGAAAATTTTAATTGTCATTTGTGTAAATAATTCATTTTAATATGGTGGCTTTCCTCAGGTTGGATCAAACACAACCCACATGATTCTATTTTTTATCAGACTCTGAGCAAGCCCGAGTGTTGTTTGCAAATTTAACTCTTCAGAACTTCAATCCCTGGTAAATCCTTGCCTTCCAAAAATTCAAGCATGGCCCCACCTCCAGTCGAAACATGCGTAAAAGCGGTTTTATCCACTCCAAATTTTTTAAGTGCGTCCAGCGTATCTCCGCCACCTAAAATGGTTTGAGCTGATTTTTGAGCGGCAATGACCTTGAGGATATCGCGGGTGCCATCAGCAAAGCTTTGGAATTCAAAACACCCAAGAGGGCCGTTCCAAATGATGGTTTTACTGTGATTCAAAATTTCTTGATAACTTTTTACTGTGTGTGGACCGATATCAAAAATTTTCATATTCCCCATAACATCTTCACTCGGGACAATCACACGATCTAAGCTTTCCATAGCCTCACCACAAACCACATCAATGGGCAGATGAAAACCCGTTTTGTTTTTTTGGGCTAGTTTTAAAATTTTTCGAGCAATTTCATGCTGTTCTTCTTCCTGAAAGCTTTCCCCAACATTAAACCCCTGAGCTGCCAAAAAAGTATTAGCTAGAGCTCCCCCAATAAGAATATTGCTAGCGGTTTTAGCAAAATGTTCTAATACTTTTACTTTGGTTTCAATTTTGGCGCCGCCAATAACAACCGTAAGGCCTTCAATGCGCTTCTCAGAGAGAAAAGGGGAGAGGTGTTCAATTTCTTTTTGGAGTAAAAATCCAGGGTAGGCAGGCAGAAAGCTGGCCAGGCCAATTACCGAAGCATGGCCTCTATGAGAAACGGCAAACCCATCATTGATAAATATATCAGCACCAAGGCCTAGTAGTTGTTGTGTGAAGGCTGGATCGTTCTTTTTTTCACCGGCATAAAATCGCATATTTTCATGAAGCTGAATTTTTTCCTTCCCGGCCTTGAGGTTTTCTTGAAATTTGACGTTTGCACCTAGTAATTTTTCGAGTTCAGAGATAACTACTTTGAGTGAAAACTTTGGATCTGGTTCTCCTTTTGGTCTACCAAGGTGAGAAAGGATATGAATCTGTTTAGCCCCGTTATCTAGGCAATATTTTAGAGTTGGGATGGATGCTTCAATTCGAGTATTTTCAGAAACTTTTCCATTATCTACCGGTACGTTGAAATCAACGCGGATGGCAATGACCTTATCTTTAACCACGTCGGGGGTGAGGCGTTTTATGTGCATGAGAGATATAATAATCAAATCATGCAAATTCTAAGAATTGTTTACTCTAAGGCAAAATAAAACTAAGTTTCGGTAGATTCTATTTCATCGGCTAAATTAGCCAGCTCTTCGTCTAGCTCTCGCTCGGCATCATATTTGGAGGATTCTTGCTCTTCTTGCGATTGATTATAAAAGCTCATGGTTTTTTGAGCCACTTCTTTTGCAATTTGAGCTTTTGCTTTAGTATCCATTTTTTTATGTACTGAGTGTATTGAAGGCTGACCAGTCAATACTATTCATATCTACTTTGGCGGCGGCCCCTTGAGTTTTTGGACCGATAGTTCCATCAACTGGGATTTTTTCTCCATCAGGAAGTCCTTGATTAAGAGCTGTTTGATAAGCTTCATTAATAGCTCTCACTTGGATGGGTGTTCGAGCTTCGATTCCAAAAATTTTCCCAAGAGCCGTCGCCGTATCGAGGGAGTTAAGTCGCTTCTCGCTAAAATCTGTAGTGAAGGTTGCTAACTCACTTCTAATAGCCGGAGTAATGGTTAATGGTGGTTTGTTAATGGTGGCAGTTAGATCAATCTTTTTCCAGTCAACGCTTTTTAGGGTTTCTCGGCTGTTTGGGCCAAGAACTCCATCAGCCGGTTCAATACCAGTAGAGAGTTGAATTTGTTTTGCAATTTTTGTTCTAATAGCGTCTCCAACTGGCCCAGCTGGAATATTTTTAATACCTAATTGGAGGGCGATTCCCTCAACCATAGCACTAGAAGTAGTGGCTTCAGTGGCTAGTTTGGTTACGGCTTCGGCAAATTCTGGAGAAGAAACATCTGTCTGCTCTAATCGTGCCAGAGAAAGTTTAGCGACTTGCATAGACTCAAATCCAAATTTTCCATCAGATAAAAGAGCCATTTGTTGTGAAGTCAATTCGATTCCACTTGCCTCAAGATCGGCTCGGAAAATTTCTTGGATTTTTGTTCCAAATCTCAAAGATTCACTGCCTTCGGCATAAGCGGCTTCACCCATCTCTAATCCTTCGATACCATAAAGTTTTGCAATTTCGGCATTAATTTTGTGCCATTCTCGGAAAGCACTTTCTCTGTCTGGGTATTTTTCAAAAATTTCAAGAATCTCAGCTCTTTTCCCTCGGATAATTTCACCTGTGAGGTTTTCTGTCAGAACCGCCAGCTTGGTTTCTGGATCTGGAGCGGCGTCAATTCTCGCCTGAATTTCATCTGAAACGACTAAGGCCTCCGCTAGTGGAGGAATATTGGTAGCAATACGTCCAGCTTCAAATGCATGAATTGGATGGATACCAGCTTTAACTACTGGAGGGACTTCACCACCGTCAGATCTTCTAAGGTCAGGAATTCTAAAGTTGTCATTCGCCGCTTCAAGCCTTTGAGCTTCCTGTGCTCTAGCTGTTTCTATAAGCCGACTGTCAGAAGCGGTATCTAAATGCCGAGCTTCCTTAGTACCAGCTGTAGAAATAAGAGGATTCTCAATTCTTTGATTGTCATTCGCCGCTTCAAGAGCTTGCATAGATTTGGCGTCAGCCGTTCTGGAAGCTTTTAGTTGTTCCAGTCTTTTAGCATCAGCGGCTCTTCTAGCGGCCGCTTGTTCTTCGAGTAATTTTCGATAAGCCATCATAGATTCGGCATCCGCTTTTTGCATCATTCGTAGTTGTTCGACTCTCCGGGCGGCGGCTTCTTGCTCGAGAAGTTTATGGTAATCGGCCATAGATTCGGCGTTAGCCGTTCTGGAAGCTTTTAGTTGTTCCAGTCTTTTAGCGTCAGCCGCTCTTCTAGCGGCCGCTTTTTCTTCGAGTAGTTTTCGATAAGCGGTCATAGACTCAGCATTGGCGGTTTTAAAAGCTTGAGACTCGTGAGTTCTTCGCGCAGCCGCTTGTTCTTCAAGCAGCTTATTATAAGCGGCCATAGACTCAGCGTCGGCTTGACGTACAAGTTTCATTTGCTCAGCTCTTCGAGCCGCGGCTTGTTGTTCAATGAATTCTTCATAACGAGCCATAGATTCGGCGTCTGCTTCAGTAAAAGCTTTTCTTTCTGCGGCGATCCGGTCTGCATTTTGTTTTTCAAGAAAGCGATTGTAGTCCGCCATAGAGTCTGCCTCTGCGTTTTGGAAGAGTCGTAATTCGGCTTCTCTTTTAGCTCGTAATTCGGCTTCCTCAATTCTTTGGAGAGAGGCGATTTGATCATCTAAACCATCCGGTTTTCCAGTATTTATATTTACGACGTTATCTCGAGGCGGAGGAGTTTCCATTCTTGGGGGTGGATCAGCTCGATGAACAGGCGTAATGCCATCACCAACAGCTCGAGGGAGAGCCACTTCATCAGGGATAACTTCAGTTTGGGCCACTGGGAATTCGACCACATTGTTCTCCGCCATGGGAGCCACATTGGCTCGTCTGGCTTCTAAGACAGCGTCAACATCAATTCCTTTCTCTCTTAGATTTCTCATTCTAGACTCAATTTGTTGATCCAAAAGATCGGCTTTGCGCCCACTAAGTCCATCTTGTGATCTAAGTCTAATTACATTTTCTAATTCACTAACATCGGCTACTTCAGCACTAGATAAGTCCGCAACATCTTTTCTTAAGGTAGCCGCAGCCTCTACAGGAGGAACTTCTGCTCGTGCGGCGGTAACAGGGGCGGCATCTTCAATTTTCCCTGCATTAGGAACAGCTTCAGCACGGGCGGCATCTGCTACAACGGGTACGCTTTCTTCTAGTCTGGCAATAGCTCGTAAAGCTCTTGGCATTCGGCGACCAACTTTTAGTCCCTTAGTAGCCGCTTGAATACCAAAAGCGGTAAGAACAACTCCCGCTCCACCCAAGAAATAATCAGCCGTAGTTTTGTCTAATCTATAGTTTTCTGGCACCGCTCTAGTAGCTCTTAGAACGGCCATAGTGGTTTCTGCATCAGAGAATGGATTTAAATCTCCAATATCGGCTACAAGTCCAGAGGCTGCCCCAGCATATGGAATTACTTGAAATCCAATAGCCGCTAGATAGGCCTTCCAAACTTTAGCTTCAGTTTCTTGGTCTTCTCGACTTAAAAAATTAATATAAGGGACTTCTGCTCCTGGATCACTTGAAGCTCGTGCTAATTCGAGGCCTTTTGATCGCCAGTCTTCTGGTAATTTTCCAGACTGAATAAGCTCCATTTCATGTTCAGCATCGCCGACATGAATTTTTTCTCCATCAATTTCAACAACCATTCTTTTCCCGATACTTCCGTTACCGGCAAAGAAAACATTGTCAATTTCCGAAGCCGGGACAGAAAAGAATTCATTGTTTAAAAAGCCTACCCCAGCTGATAAGTTCTCTCCTTCACGATTAGAGTAGGTCCAGTCTTGTCCCAGAACATTAGTCGGATCAAAATCAGGACTGGTTAACCCAGTTCGGGCATCAGCCATAAAGTTTTTCATTTGCCAAGCCCAGGTTTGATCTTCATGTACGGCTCCAGTGCGCATTTTTTCTTCACTTTGAGCCAGTAGTGATTTTACAAATTCACTTTCCATAAAGGCTTTTTTTTCTGCTGGGTCACTCATTCGAACGATATTGTTTGAAGCGGTCATCACATCTTCAATATCGGATAGAGATTCTTGTAAACGTCGATTTATTTCCCATTTTCGATTTTGCCAGTCATCTCCAAAATCAGACTCCATTCCCTTAATAACGCTTGGAATAGCCTGTATTCGCTGTCCCACATACTTGCGTAGGTTTTCACGAATGATTTCTAGCTCGGCAGCACTCATATCAGAATTTTCTGGGAGTTTAAGATGTTGGTCTATGAAAGCGTTTGTATCGGTTAGCAGTGTTTCAAAGTCAAGCTCTAGACCTTCCCCTTTTTCTTTAAGCCTGTCAACTTGCTCAATAAGCGCTACGGCTTCTCGCCTAGAGAAACCAAGGGGCCTCATCTCTTCAACGGTTTTTTGGTGTTTTTCAGGAACTTCAACGGGACCGTCGATGATATCTCGGACATCAGCGACACTGATACTATGTGAGGCAGCAACACTTTTTAGGGCCTTTTCATAGGCGGCTTGACGGTCTTTTAATGCATTTTCTTCAGCGGTGCTCCGAGCCATCCATAGCCCCGTGTCTTTGTTGTAAGCATGAGCTTCAATTGATTCAAGAGACTGAGTGACCGCCGCAATTTCTTTTTCTAGATCACCAATGGCTTTCTCGGTTTCTTCAACCTTGGCTTCAGCAGTAGCTAGATCTTCTTTGAGCTTGGTTTCTTCGGCTTTTTGAGCCTCTAGCTGAGCTTCTAGTTCTTTGATTTTTTTCTCTAATTCGGTTCGATTTGTAGCGTCAGCATCCTCTGGAAGTTTACCTAAATCCCCTTTGGCTTTATCTAGATCCGTCTGAGTGGTTGTTATTTTGCCTTGTTGGCTTTCAAGCTCACTCTGGATTCTTGTAGGCTCCCGTCTCAAATCTCTAAGTTCACGTTCTTTTGCAGTTTTGTCCTGGTTTGAGCCTTTTAAATCTTCTTTAAGTTCTTCTGAAGAACGAGTAAAATTCCGAAGAAATATCTGGGCATCCCTCAATTCGGATTTGCTTTTAATGTCGTCTGCATTAGGATCTTGAGCCTCTAAGGCTTGCAAGAATTCACTCTTGATGGCTTCGTGATTGACTTCATTCATGTGAAAATTTTTTGCGAAAAATCTTATTATTATATCACAAAACCAGAGAAAATGCCAATCTGTTTGATGATTTTACTAGCTTTGAATAGAATTTTGCTGAAATAAATTTAAATATGGATTTAGAAGTAATTATCGGTCTTGAAATTCACGCGCAGTTGGCGACTAAAAGTAAGCTCTTTTGTGGGTGTGATAATGATGCCTTTGGAGCCAAACCTAATACCCGAGTTTGCCCAGTGTGTATGGGGTTTCCAGGGATGTTGCCGGTACTGAATCAAGACGCTTTAGATAAAGGGGTTAGAGGGGCTGCAGCGCTCGGATGTGAGATCAAACCATTTTCCAAATTTGATCGTAAAAATTACTTTTATCCGGATCTCCCAAATGGGTTCCAGATTTCACAATTTGATCAACCTATTTCAGAGAATGGTCGGGTTGATGTTGAGCTAGAAGATGGTGTGAAAAGTATTGGAATTACCCGAGTCCATCTAGAAAATGATGCGGGCAAATTAACCCATACCCAAAACGGGACTTTATGTGATTATAATCGAGCGGGAACGCCTTTAGTGGAGATTGTAACCGAACCGGATATGCGGTCTCCTGAAGAAGCTCGGATACTGGCTCAAGAGATTCAAAAAATTCTAAGAACCGTAGGGGCTTCAGACGCTGATATGGAAAAGGGAATGATGCGTTTTGACGCGTCTATTTCACTCCGCCCAAGAGGGGAGGATAAGCTCTATCCACGAACTGAAATTAAAAATCTAAACTCGTTTACTTCCCTCTTTAAAGCCCTTAAATACGAACTAAAAAAACAGACTAAATCTTGGGCAGAAAATGGACCCCCAACAGGAGAGGTAACCGTTGGATGGGTTGATGATCAAGAAGTTACTAAGCTCCTGAGAGACAAGGAATCGGCTACAGATTACCGGTATTTTCCAGAGCCAGATTTACCTCCTGTAACTTTCTCAGAGAAAGAAATTAAAACCATTCTTGAGGCAATTCCAGAGCTTCCCTTAGCTCGAAAAAATAGATATGTAAAGGAGCTCAATTTAACTCAGGCTGAAGCCTTAAAAATTGCAGAAGAGCCAGCGCTCTATGAATTTTATGAGGCGGCTGTGAAACGAGGGAAAAATCCTAAAAAAATGGCGAACCTGTTTTTGTCTGTAGTCCTAGCAGAAACTCACTGGGAACAGTCTTCCATTACGCCAACACACCTAGCTGATACCTTTAGACTTCAAGAAGAGGGTCGGATTTCTTCTACTGGTGCCAAAGAAATTATTTTAGAAGCTATGAAAACCGGAGAAAAAGCCGAAGATATAATGGAAGAACTAGGATTAGAACAAAAGTCTGATAGCAGTGAAATTGAAGCGTGGGTAGATGAAGTTATGGCCGAAAATCCTAAGGTTGTAGAAGATATAAAAGGAGGCAAAGACAAAGGGATTCAATTCCTTATGGGACAGGTGATGAAAAAATCTAAAGGAGCCGCAAACCCGCCAATGGTAATGCAGATGCTCAAACAAAAACTGGGTTAAAACATTTAAATTTGCCTCATAGATAAAAAAAGCCTACAAAAGCACTAAATTTTGTGATATAATTACACTATGGATTACATTATTGCCAACGCTAAAGAAATTATGATGCTCTGTTTTGGAGTGGGGTTTGTAATTTTGATATTGGTGGTGAGTAGATCATTGATTATTGCGACACGGTTAATGAAAAAAATAGATGATCTCACCGACCTAACTATTCATTATATCAACAAGCCGTTATCTTTGGTTGTGCAAGCAGAAAAAAGTATTAACAAATTTCTGAAAAAACTGAATAAATAGGACCTTTAGGCAGCGTAATACTGAATATGAAGTTCAAATTAATTCGCCTTATCGACGAATTTTTTTATAATTGTAAAAAAAACACATGCATAAAAAATCAGGTTTTACCCTTATCGAGGTCTTAGTAGTAATTGTTATCGTTGGTATTTTAAGTATCATCGCTTACCCGCTCACCCTCGGACAAAAAGAAAGAAGCGAAGTGGTTGAGCTTCAGGGAAGTAGTTCTTCCCACTGGCGAAAAATGGCAGCGGAATGTACAACCAATGAAAACTTTGATGATTGTCGTTCAATTCTTGATGCTTCCCTTTATAGCGGAGCAAATTCAAAGAGAATGACGGTTTATTTAGATGTTTTCCCTCGTAGTGGTATTGGGCTTTTGAGCAATAGTAATTTTAGAATTTTTGGAAGCAATGATTCACGAGGAACTAGTAACGAAGTATATACAGAAGTGGGAGGTAGTTATGATTTTACCCCTTCGGGCAGTGGAGGCGGTTATTTTACTATTGATAGCAATGATTTCACTGGAGGCGAGAAGTATAGTTTAGTTTTTGATCTTACTCAGACTTCAGGTGGGATTTGGGCTCGGACTTATTTAGACGGGATGAATAAACTAAATACTGTAATTCCAGGGACATTAGACCACTCAAATCAGTCTCTAACGATGGGACAATGGAACAACGGAATTGAAACACAATCGCTTGATGGACGATTTGATATTCGTGGAATTTTGATGGAATAAAAAAATTCCAACAGGAACTGAGATTAGGTTAAGTGGCGGAGAGACAGGGATTACTCAATTCGTTTTAAATTTCGTTTAGCGTGACGTCGTTGTTCGCTTAGAAAATATCCCGAAATACGGGATGCTTTCACGCTTACGGCCTCGTATCGAACCCCTCTTTCAGATACGGGTTCTCATACCTTCCGAGTTATTTGAAAAAATCAGGCATAAGCCTGATATTTTTAAAATGGCGGAGGGACAGGGATTCGAACCCTGGAGACGATTGCTCGCCTAATGGTTTTCAAGACCACCGCATTCGACCACTCTGCCATCCCTCCGTCGAAGCCAAAGGATTGTAAAAATTTCGTGATCAAGTGCAACCTATTTTGGTTATTGTTTTTAAATGTGTTAGATTTATTGAAGACACAAAAATAATCCATGGCTGAACTCAAAACTAAAAAGAACAATACAGATGTCAAAAAATTTATTGAAAGTGTGGATCATCCACAAAAACAAGCAGATGCTTTTTTGCTAAGTCAAAATTCATGCAAAATTAATCTAAAATTAAAGACTGTATTTTTTAAGGCTTATTAAAAATTAGAATTAGCTGATTTTTTCAAATTACCTGTCTCTTTTAATCTCTCATACTTATTTTGATTTTTTTTGTTTAGGTACTGTATATTTGTAGATGAAAGTTTTGGCTCTGAATCCTGGGAACTTTTCAGTTTTACCATCCCAAGATTCAAAAGAAAATACATAAGAAACAATTCTAGTACCGGATTTTAGTTCTTTTTTGAATTTATTTTTTAGGGCTTTGTTAAGACTCTCTTTCATGGCGAAAGTGTAGAGGCAATCGGCTTTGGACAAATCTTCCCAGAATAGATTTTTCCACTTAATTTTTAGATTTTTACCTGGATAAAATAAACTTTTAATTTTAGCCGTAACATAGAGCGGAAAAGCCATCTCTAAGCCTATGATCTGTGTGTTAGGATTGTTTTTGGCTAGGTGAATTGAGACTCTTCCGTCTCCACAGCCTAATTCATAAAATACTTCGCCAGGCTTGAGTTTGCAGATTTGGTTCACCTTTTCTAGATCATTTTTTCGAGTAGGGAAAAAAGGAGCAATAACCCAAATAAAAGAAATCAAAGCCACCATACAAAGGAAAAATAAGGTAAGCCAAACAAATTGGGGGATGAGGTCAAACATACTATTAAATTATCCTTATTGTTTAAAACTACACCAATGTTTATGACTGTTTTTGTTTTAACAGCTCTTGTGGCTTGGTCGTCACAATTTTGTGTTCTCCGTAACTGGCGATGATCTGAATAGCCACGTGTTGGTTCCCGGCAAAGAAAAGTCCTTGTCCCACATTGGAATTGAGCAGTAAATATTTTTCCTGTTCGGTCAGGTTAAAGACCTTTTTAAGCATCTCCATCGAAGAAGGCGCTTGTTTTAAAAGCAGTTGCATTGAAGAATTGGTAATAATGGGTTTGCCCCAAGGGGAGTGTAGAAAGTCTTCTACATCTTGAGTAATAGTAGAGATTCCAAGGTAGTATTTTCGAGCTCGTTTACAGAGGTTGTGCAAGAATCTTCCAGAATCATCATACTGTACGACATTCCAGGCCTCATCTATTACGAGTAATCGTCGCTTCATCTGCGATCGTACGCGGTTCCAAATGTAGTTTAGTAGTATGTACATGGAAATAGGTCTCAGGCGATCTTCTAAATCACGAATTCCAAAACAAACTAATCCAGACTTGAGATCTACATTTGTTTGGTCAGAAAATAACCCTGAAAAAGTTCCTTCTGTATATTTTTCGAGTCTCATAGCGAGGCTTTTCCCGCCCACCATAGAGTCTAGAACACTTTGAAGATCTCTCATAGTTGGCATTTCGTATTCATATGGATTTTTAACTTCTGAGGTAATCCCTTTAATTTCATAACTTTGATATAGAGCCTTATCCATAAGACTTTCTTCCTCTGGCGTCATTTTCCCAAGCATGAGGTTCATAAGTCCCGCAAGGTTTATGATGTTTTCTCGCAGTAAGGTTTCGGTGTTGTCTTCCTCTGGATCAATAGGAAGCGGAAGATCAAAAGGATTAATCCTATGATCTGAATTCAGGGATATGTTGATGTACGTGCCGCCAATGGTATGAGTAAGTGTTTCGTATTCCTTTTCTGGATCCAAAATAATAACATCAGTTCCCACCATCATAGATCGGAGTACCTCTAATTTTACAGCATAAGATTTTCCAGCCCCTGACTTGGCAAAAATAACCGAATTGGCATTCTCAAGATTAAACCGGTCAAAAATGATCAAAGAATTATTATGCCGGTTAAGGCCGTATAAGATGCCTTCATTTGAGGTTAAAGTTGAAGACACAAACGGAAAAGTAGTAGAAAGCGGAGAAGTATTCATATTTCCGTAGATATACAAGTCATCAGTACATTGCGGAAGGGTAGAATTAAACCCACGTTCTGTCTGAAATTCAGAAGGACGACTCATCACCAGTAGACCGCCCAAAATAGTTTCTACTTGTTTAGTAATCAGATCTAGTTTTTCTTGAGACTCAGCATAAACCGTAAAGTAAATCCCTACTTGAAAGAATCTTTCCTTGCCTCTTTGCAGATCTACTCGGAGTTGTTCAGCATCCTCAAGAGCCGTGTCCAGACTAGTGTCATTAGTGATGCCTTTGTCTTCACGCATATGTTTTGTGGCTCGCATTTCAGTCACTTTTTTTCTTAGTATCCGCATCATTCTGGATGAGTCTGTTGGATAGATAAACATAGAGATATCCATTGTCGCATCAAAATTAATGATTTGATTGAGCCAGTTACTTTCTAGATACCGCGGATAATTAAAAACATAATAAGTTCTTACATGCGTATTGCTCAGCTCCAGCTTTCTTGGAGAAATCTCCATAGAACTTGGAGCAATAAGGTCTTTGATATTTATCACGCCTTCGTTATAAAATTTTTCTGCGGCGATAATTTTCTTCCGTATTTCTGGGGTGAGTTTCTTTTTATCTTTTTTGGGGTCGTAGTTTTCAAAGAGCTCCTTAAGAGCCTCATCTTCAGGTTCTGCCTTTTGAGCGGTTTGAGGGTTTTCTTTGAGGGCTTTATTTTTTTTGGCGATGGCTTTGTTTTTAGCCACATGGGCGGCCCATCGAGCTTTTAGATTCCCAAAAACCCCGCCGGATTTTTGAGCCTCAGGCTTTGGGTTTTGGTTGGTAGAAGTCTCTGGTGCTTTAGGCGTGGATTCTTGGACGACAGATGTCTGAGCATAAGGAATTTGATTTTCTACGGATTCAGTTTTAAGAGGACTGAGCGGAGAAACCTTTTTGGCCGGGGCTTCGGTTAGGGTGGTTTTTACCGTTATATTTTCTGCTGGAGCCGGGTTAGGCGTTTGGTCTTTTGGAGGCGGTGAAGCTGGTGTCTGCTCTGAGGCACTGGCTTGGTTTTGTAGGTCTTTAAGCGTAACAAAACCTTGTGTAGAACCATTACTGGCACCAGCTTGGGTGTTCGAATTTGTATTTTTGTCAGGCATAATCTGGTTATTATACCTCAAAATAGCGGCTTTTTCAATGCGGAGGGTTTGCAAAAACAAAGAAATATTTTTTTTAAAACATTCTATAGATAGAAAAACAATAGATCAAAGGTTGGATTTTTAAAATTTATAAAAAAAACGTGAACCATTTTTCCCATATAACAGAGGGGTGATCCACGTTTTTTAGTTCTCCAATTTTGTCTTCCTGTAATCGATTTTTTTTAAGCGGATTACACGCTTTTTGTATTTATTTTTGTTTGGTGGGTGTTTTTTAATAACAGATCAAAAGCAAGGCGCTCTAAATTAATAGAGATGGCTTTCTCTCTGATGTCTCAAGCTTAACGTTTGAGAAAGGGGAGAGGAAGACCAGGAGAAAACTCGACTCTAACGAATTCCGTCAAAATCCCAATATGGTGATCGGTCGCCAAAGTCGAGATTCCTCCCGGGGGGAATTTCAAAAGTATGCAAAATTCTCAAAGAACAGGCCATTGTACCAGAAAAATAACTAAAAATCAAAGGTTTTAATTTAAAATCTTAAAATATTGTTGGAAGGCGATTTTTTATAGGTGGCTGTCTTGTTTTTATGATAAAATTTCGATATAATGAAAGGAATATAAAAATAAAAATTCATGAAGGGACTCTCCCAATCGGAAGTGGAAATTCGGCTTAGTAAATATGGTAAAAATATTCTTCAAGCCAAAAAAGCTAACCCCTGGTATAAAATTCTAGCCTCACAGTTTACGGATTTACTCGTGATTATTTTGATCGTGGCAGCTGGAATATCCTTTACTCTTGGGCATGACCCAGCCGATGGAATTGTAATTCTGGGGATTGTGATTTTGAATGCGGCTATTGGATTTTTTCAAGAATTTAGAACAGAAAAAACGCTTGAAGCCCTTAAAAAAATGGTGCATCCAGAGATTAGAGTAATTAGAGATGGTGAAGAACAATTGATTCAAACCGAAGATATTGTCCCAGGCGACATTATTATTTTAGGAGAAGGAGATAAAATTCCGGCGGATGGAAAATTGATTGAAACGCACTCCCTGAAAGTGGAAGAATCAGCGCTGACAGGGGAGAGTGTCCCGTTAGAAAAAAAAGAAGATCATGAAGTATTTATGGGAACGAGTGTGGCTCGTGGTTCTGGAGTTTTTGAAGTTACCAAGACTGGTATGGATACCAAGTTTGGTGAAATTGCCAGGCTTACAACCGAAACTGAAAAAACAAAATCACCTCTTCAGATTGAGCTATATCGTATTGGAGTTTTTGTAACCAAAGTAACGGGTGTTATGTGTTTTATTCTTTTCCTTATTGGCCTTTGGAGGGAGGCTTCTGTGGTAGAGAGTTTGCTTTTTTCGGTATCGGTAGCTATTGCGGCGGTGCCAGAAGGATTGCCTACGACTATTACGATTGCTCTAGCTTTGGGGGCTACGGTATTAGCTCGTAAACAAGCCATTATCAAAAAACTCTCTTCGGTAGAAACCCTAGGCGCCGTAACTACTATTTGTTCTGATAAAACCGGAACCCTTACCAAAAATGAGATGACGGTTCGAGAAATCTACCTCCCAGATCGTTCTATTTATAACGTTTCAGGCGTAGGGTATGACCCACATTCAGGGAAAATTAATTACACGGGAGGACACCAGAATCACAAACCCAACCCAGACCTTTTACAAAAACTTTTAGATATTTGTTACCATTGTAATGAAGCAAAGCTCGTTCACAAAGACCATCGATTTTCCATTTTAGGAGATCCTACAGAAGGCGCCCTTTTGACGCTTTATGCTAAGTCCAAACCAGAGTTAGAACTCTTGACGGGGCTTGAAAAAGCCAAGGTAAATGAAATTTTTCCGTTTGATTCAGACCGAAAAATGATGTCGATAATTGTAAAAGAAAAAATCATGGTGAAGGGATCACCAGATCAAGTGTTACAAAAATGTACACACTGGCACGATGGGAAAAAGCTACACAAATTGGATCAGGATAAACGTGCAAAAATTCAAGCGCATTATCAACGTATGGCTGAAAATGCACTGAGAGTTTTAGCTTTTGCTCAGCGGGACATTCATCACAAAGACTACCCAGAATCGGCTGAACAAGCCGAACAAAACCTGGTGTTTGTAGGATTGGCTGGAATGATTGATCCGCCACGGGGAACGGTACGCAAAGCCGTTGAAAAATGTAGATCTGCCGGAATTCGAGTGATTGTTATTACTGGTGACTATGGGGTTACCGCTGAAGCTATTGCAAGAGAATTAGGGATTGTAAAAGGACATAATACGGAAGTGTTTACAGGAGATGAGGTTCGAAAAATCTCAGATGCCGATCTTTCTAAAATGCTTAGAGATAGGAAAAGGTCCCTTATTTTTGCGCGGAGTCTTCCAGAACAAAAAATGCGAGTTGTCCGACTGCTCCAAGATCAAGGAGAGATTGTGGCCATGACCGGAGACGGAGTGAATGATGCACCAGCGCTTAAAAAAGCAGACATAGGGGTGGCCATGGGAATCACCGGGACTGAAGTCTCTAAAGAGTCTGCTACGATGATTTTGGTAAATGATTCTTTTGCTTCTATTGTTACGGCTGTAGAAGAGGGGAGACGTATTTATGAAAATCTAAAGAAATTCATCTGGTTTATTTTTGCCTGTAATATTGCAGAACTTTTTGTGATTTTTGCGGCTATTCTTTTCAACCTCCCTTTACCATTAACCGCTATATTGATCTTATGTGTAGATTTAGGAACCGATATTCTTCCAGCTATTGCGCTTGGAGTAGACGGAGCTGAAAAAGGCCTTATGAAAAACAAACCACGAGATACGCGCACTCCAGTTATGAACAAACATTTCGTAATGAATTTCCTAATTACAGGGTTTAGTACCGGAATAGTAATGACCTTTGGGTTCTTGTTTACACTTTATAGTTACGGATGGACTTGGGCGGATGGATTAGAAATAGAGGAATCAATTTTGGTTCATGCTCAAACAGTGGCCTTTACGATGCTTGTAGTTGTACAGCTAATTAATGCCTTCTCGGCTCGATCATTTACACAATCGGTATTTAGAATGAACCCTTTGGCTAATTATTTCTTGCTGGTTTCAATTCTATTCTCAGTGATTATGGTATTGGCTATGCTCTACATCCCCTTCCTAAATGAAGCGTTGGGAACCTATCCACTTAATAGTTTTGATTGGGGAATTGTAATGGTGGCCTCAATTATTCCACTCTTTGTGGTAGAGATTCAAAAACTGTTTTTACGAAAGAATTAAGGCCCCAAAAGATCTGTTTCTATTTTGACTTCCCGGCCTGGTGCTGGGGGCTGATCTTTATTTTATTTTTGGTCACTACTACGAAATAATCTTATGGAATTAGATGGTCACGTTTATTTAAAAATTAAACTTTTGTATTCGCTCTCAATGATATTATTAGATTTAGATAAAAACATTCTTGGCTTTTGGCAACCTGATGCACTTAATAAAAATATATAAATATGTTATAATGTCTGGATTAATTTCAAATCATGTCCAAAAAAGAATCTAACATCAAACGAATCAGTAGCCAGAATGCTGGCAAAAAACTCCTTTCTTGGTACGCACCAGATTATCATCCGTATGAAAAGGGGATTGTATGGTACACCATCTTTTTACTTTTCATTTTTGGATGTTCTGTCTTTTTTATCTTCTGGGATCCAGAATGGGGATGGGTAAGCGCCTTTACCTTTTGTTTTGTAGCGGCGGTTTATATCATGGCTCACAAAGATGGGCACAAAATGCATCACATTGAAATCACAGAAAGGTGTTTACTTTTTGATGATGTAAATTGTTTTCCTTGGAGACAGTTTAAAGGCTATTGGATTATGGATGATCATGGAGCACGAGTGATTCATTTTGAGATCGAAAATGTTAATTTTGTTAAAAGAATCACGCTGCAATTAGAAGACACTGATGAAAAAAAATTAGAAAAAGCGATGGAAAAAGTAAAAATGAAACATCTTGAAGATCAAGAAGAACACTTTTTGGAACTCTGGTCTCGAGTATTTAAACTCTAATGAATAATGTCAAAACCTCGACGTGTGCCGAACGGACTTTCTGATAACCCACCTGATGGGTTTGATTTTGGTGCAGGTAGAGGCGGACAAGCTGATGCCTTTAATGTACCTTTTGATGCAGGAGATCCAAGACGTATACTAGATGGAAAGGCTTTGAAAGAGTGGGGTGATCAATTAGAGTTTTTTGATAAAGAGGAAACGACTCCAGGAGAACGAATCCGTTTGGCTCAAAGAGTTGAAGGTAAAGCTGATCGTGAAAAACTTCAGCAAGAAGTTTTGCGTGATATAGAGCGGTATATAAATAAGGAAGGAAGAAAGACACTTGCCACAGAAACTTATTTAGCCGCACTCCAAGATCCAAACTCAGGTATTGGAACTCCAGAAGAAAGAGCTCTTGCCGCTCAACTTGCCAAAGGTACTGGTACGGCTCGACAAAGAGAAGAACTTGAACGAGTTATTCGTGGAACATTTGGTAACATTGAAAACCTTACAGAAACCAATCAAAAACTAGCTGAATACCTTCAAAAGTTAGAAACATCAGATCCGGTTAAATACCAGGAACTGATGCAGAAAGTTTCTACCAAAATGGCAGATAACTTAGATAGGTCTGGGATCAAGCCGAAGTCTTTTTATAACGTTTTAGTAGGAGAATTTGAAGGACTACAAAATCATGTCAGCAATACCATGTCAGAGTTTTCTGGTTTTGGAAAAGAACAGATGATTTCGACCGCTACTATTGGTGGTGCCACAGGGGCTATAATGTTTTTAACCGGTAGCCCACATGCTGGAAAATGGTTGGCAGCTGGTACAGCCGTTGGACTTATTCTAAATAATACAGCCGCGACTCAAGCCACTATAGAAATTGGTAATACCGCTGCTAGAGCGGTTCCATCCACACTCGGATTACTTGCGCGAGGAGGATTCCACTTAGCTGATGGGTTTAACGGACTTATTATCGGAAATCCAGATGCACTTGTAGGAGGGACTAAGGACTTTTTGACCAAAGATCTTTCTCGGTTTGCTCGGGACACATTGCAACCACTTAAATTTGGTGGAGAGCTACCTCGGGGATACAGGGAACTCCAAGAAATCCGGACAGATTTCCTGGTTAAAAGTGTAGCTCAAGCTCCAGCACAAATTAAACCTGTGCTTGAGTACATTATTAAAGTTCAAAAAAATGAACAAATTACACACGTTCCGACTAAAGCTCAAATAGAAGCTGCGGCTCAATTCCTGGCTCAAACAGAACACCTTGAAGTTACGGCAAAAGCCAACAAAGCTGAAATAATGACCAAGTTTATGACTGGGACGCCTTTAAGTGATATTGAGAAAAGACAGTTATTGATTTCTGAATATAATGACTTGATTCGCTCTTCGTTTAATCCAGAAGATAAATATGAACATAAAGACTTTTTAGCTCAAAGTGAAGTTTTTTATAAGGCTCTAAAAGAAGCTAAATCACAAGTAAGTGCTGGAAGTCTTAGTGCTATAGGTATAAATCAGGCTATTCCGAGTTCTAATTTAAGTAGTATTGATTTCACGGTAGATAAAAAGAAAATTGAAGCCGCTTATGCCAGCATTTCAGCTGAGTATAACAAGCTAGGTATTAGTGATAGACCTCTGAACCTTATGGATTTTGCTGGGACTAAAGGTATTTTTGTGATTTGGTTTATGCTTAATGTTATTTCTACAGCTTGGACTGGGGGAGTTACCGCCTACCAAGCCAATAAAGCTAGAAAGAAGAAAAAAGCCGAAAGTATTGATACTGAAACACCCCTTAAAAATAAAAAACTCCGTGAAAATATTAGATCGGCCGCTAAAACCAAGAAAGTGGATGAAACTTATAAAGCTATGACTAAAGGTAGAGATAAGAATGCTATAATTTCTTACAGCAAACCGGTGGCGGCAGCTTTAGCTGGAAAGACCTTTGCTGAAAGTGATGAATCTTATCAAGAATTTGTAAGGTTGCTTAGCCGAGATACAGTGAGTGCAGTTGAATTAAGAAACAAGTTTTTTGAGGCTCTCCGACCTGTTCGAGATGCTGCGGAACTCGAAAAAAAAGAGGCTATTGATAAGCTCCAAAACTTTCATGCCATTAGATATAAGCTTGATAAATTTGCAAAACTTCGACAAGCTCATGGATCTGGGGCAACGGGAAAAATTAGTATTAATGGAGAATCTTTTAAAGTTAAAAGCAAAAATAACTGGATTTCACGATTTTTTAGTTTTATTACTCTTCGGTCAAACTTAGATAATGCTTCGGGAGAGTCTCCAAAAATTCCAACAGACGAGGGAAATTTACAATTTAAAGTAGAAGATGGAGTCTTTAAGTATAAAATTGGCGAGGATCAAAAGGTTTATATTGAAGTAAAAGCAAATGAGTTTGAGGCTCAGAGCATCGAAAAGATTAAAAAATAGTATATATAAAACATCCTTCAAAAAAATCAAGTAAATACAGTCCTGCAAAGACTTTCAGGATTGTTTTTTACGTTAATTTCTGGTACAATTAGGGGATTTATTTTCAAATTTTTATGAAAATCTTTACCTCTCGATACCTATTATGGTCTTTTGCAGCTATAGTTGTAGCCAGTTTCATGTTTCCTGATGTGGCTTTTGCAACCGAGCAAGGGAAGTCTCCTACACTGGAAAACTTTGGTCAGATTGCTTCGCAGTTAGTGCATGTACTTACAGCCGCCGCCCTTTTGATCATTCAGTTTATGCCTCCAGTTTGGGGAACAGATCTCATTACAGGAGATCAGATCATTGAGGGGCTACGTCCAATGTGGAAGTTTATTCGTAATGCAATGAACTTAGTTTTTGTAATAGTGCTTATCCTCGTGGCTTTTGCCAATATGCTAAGCAATGGAGGAAAACAAGGGGGAAGCATCCTTCAAAACTGGTCTATTAAATCAAAACTAGGCCCAATTATTTTGGGACTTGTGGCCATTAACTTTTCACTCTTGATGGTGAAAGTACTTGCTGATGCCGTGTATGTGGTAACAACCGCTATTTTCAGTGTGGCAGATCAAGCCATTGCGTCTGAAGGAGTACAAGATGTAAATGCCATGTTTGATATGGAAGTAGACACTACTACCTTTGAACGGTGTAAGAAAAAACATGGTGGTAGTGGGGGAAAATGTGAAAAAATTCGAAAACTCCTTAACAACACCTATTGTGGGAGTAAAAGTACCGAAAAGTCTCCATGTTTCTTCAAAATTAAAGATAAAATTAATGTAACTCAGATTGTTGATCCAGAGAAGAAGAATGTAGTTTTAGCTTTTGGGTTTTTCTTTATGCATTTAGAGATGTTACCGATTGTAGCAGCTAAAGCGAAGAATGTATTTGATGTGTTAGATGATACACTCTTCTCACTCATTATGGCGGTGGCTTACTTACTCGCCATGATTGCGGCTTTTATCGTGATGCTCATACGAGTTCTTATGATGTGGGTATTTATCCTGCTCTCACCCATATTGGTAACGGCTTGGGTCTTGGGCTGGACTTCCCAGATTGGGAAGCTTAATGAACAGTTTTGGGCTTATCTAATAGTGCCAGTGAAGATTGCGGCAGCCTTTACCTTTAGTTTTATTCTGATTGCCGTACTTGATGGAATCACCCCATCTCCGGAACATTTTACCGGCTATGTAGATCCAGGGCCACCTCTTAAAAAGTTCTGGGGAACTAATGAAGGATGGAAGTTTGTGTGGAAAATCTTTACGGTAATGCTGTTCTGGAAAACTGTCTTCTGGGCTATGGAAGGGTTAGAAGGGGCTCAAGCTATTACAGATAAAATACAAGGATTTGGAACCCAACTTGGAAAAACTGCTCTAGCCTTTGGAGCTGATCAAATTCCAATTGGAGGAGGAAAAACTGCAGCTTCACTCTTAAGTTCGACAGGAAACCCAGTAGCACAATTAAGTGCTTTAGAAAGAGCTGCAACTGAAACGGATGGAAGTCAGACCCCTGGAGAACTTCTTGAAATTGCTAAATCAAGAACTAAAGGAGCAGAGAAGGCCGATAAAGCACTTTCAGGAGTTACAAAGAGTGCTACAGGACTAAAAGATGCCCTTTCTAAACTATCCGAATCGGATTTAAAATCTTACTTGAGTGATAGTGGTAGACTTAAGACATTTAAGAATACTTTTGGAAAGTCAGCTAAAGAAATTTCCAATACAGATATAAGTGGAATGTCAGCAGATGAAATAGTTAGAAAATTAAAACCTTTTATTGGAACGTCGACTGACTCAACTTCAACCCCAGCACCTACGACTACAACCACAGAGGCTAAATTTGATGAAGCTAAACTAGCGGAGGCTATGAAAGAGGGTCTCAGTAAAGATCGAGTAATGACAGCAGATCAATTAGGATTAAGTGGTGTACAAGGCGCAGATGCGTTAGCCGCTATTCGAGAAAAACTTGAACCTAAACTAAAACCAAAAAAACTTAGAGTTATTGCAGATCCAGATGGAAAAGGATTTAAAATTGTTGCTGCAAAAACAGATACAGAATAATCAAAAATAACTCTATAAAATACCAACTCAAAGAAAGAGTTGGTATTTTTTTATGCATTCATTTTACAATAAAATAAAACATGTTTTTGTAAATACTCTTTAGTGGTGTTTTTTGTGTGAAATTGGTATAATACTCAGACTCTTTTTTAGTCAATCTAGATGAAGTTTTTACCCCTATTTACACACTCAAAAAGAACTGATGATTCAGCTCGTTTTTTGGCGTTTGCTGGGTCTGGAGTAGAGACTGAAGGGGCTGGAGAAGAAAGGGCCTTTTTGCGAGCTCAAGAAAATTTAAAAAACCCATACAAGCTCAGTCAAAAAGACTTAAAGGTTTTAGAGAAAAATTCTGATTTACTTAATGCGGAAGACAAAAAGCTACTCAATGGCGCTTTAGAGTTTCATCTCAGTATGCTCCAAAAGAACGGAACAGAAACTGTTGCCAATAGTTTTGTAACAGGGGTTAAGTTTTCAAAATTATGGAATTTGGTGAGCCCGGCTCTGAGAGTTCAAGTAGAAGGCGTTATGTCGAGAGACCATGAGCAAGTAAAAGCTATTATGGCTAAACGAAAAGAAAGCCTTTCAACCAATGATCGTATGCATTTATTGAGAATATATAGGCATATGCGAACCCAAAAGAATGTAGACAAAAAGCTTTTTGATCAAGTATCTGAAACTATTTTAAAAACGACACAATCTTTGATTGCTGAATATGAAGTTACCTCCACAGAGCGAGGAATAGAAGCTCTTAATAGAAGCAAAAAATTTCAACTTCAAGATAAAATATTTTTGCTTGAAGCTTCTCAAGTTTTTCCAGAAGTTGAACAGGCGCAGAGTTTAATCACTGCTGAGCAGAATGCCAAATTGGCTATGCTGTCGGATTCAATCCTTAAGGAAATTATAAAAGACCTAGGAGACGGTCCAGATGGGAATAAAAAGTTTAAGCGAGTAGAATACCTAGGTTCTTGGGAAGCGGTAGAGGCTTTAGCTAATGGACAAACTTTAAGTACCGCCCCTGAAAATGTTCGGCAAACACTCAATAGGTTGGTTCAGGCGAGCCAAACGGCTCAATTTTTACACTGGGCCAAAAACTGGAAAACTTTTAATGGAGGGCTATTCCTACCAGAACATGTGAAAGCTTTGCGCTCTATAAAAAAGGATAAAGAAGCTGAGGTTAATGCGGTGCATACGATTTTTGGAGCCGAAAAAGAGATGACCGATAGTGAGTTTCAAATATTTCTTCAGGAATGGACAGAAGAAAAAGGCGATATCAAGCTTCAAACCAAAGAAAAAGGCGAAGATGACAAAGAAAGCTTTGAAGAAGCTTCTGCTTTAGATCGAGTAACAGAAGAACAAAAAAAATTAAACGATCCAAGAACTCAATTTGCCGCTTTTAAAACTAAATACGAAGCTATTGAGGCCGAATTAAGGCCGCTCTTGAGTGAAGATGAAAGCTTTAGAAATGCCTGGGGGGAAGTGCCTCATGAGGCGGTAACCCTTGGAGTAGCTTTAACTAATCCAGACTGGGAAACGAGTGCAGAACCATTTGATGACAATATTCTTTCTCAAAAACTTCAAGAAGTACACGAATACGCAAGAAATAAAAGAGGGACACTAGCCGCCTCTAATGAGGAGGAGGAAAAAGCTAAAGCCAATGACTATCAAAAAGCCTCTGAAATACTTGACAAATTTTCAAGTGATCTCTATGAAGAATCTTATTCTAAAAAGAAAAAAGAAATAGATGAACAGGCTTCAAAGGTGCGTTCTCAGGCTATGTCTCAAGAAGCTCAACTCAAGGAATATGTGGATCTTATGCAGACAATCCATGGAGCTCCAGATGAAGCTGGAACACTTTTAGGTCAATACAGTGAAGGACTTAAAACGAGAATAGGCGAAAGACGACTGACTGGTGCTGACATGTCGGTGATTCTTCAGGATGAAGACGCTTATGAACTTCTAGGTAAAGAATTTTATAGCCATGATTTAATAAATATTATTAGAAATTTTAGAGACCAATTCAAGACCGCTTTGGTGGATCCAATTATTAATCAGCTAAAGGCAAATCAACCTCTAAATGAAACAGATTTTTTAATTGAACTGGGGCAAAAACTTGAACTTGGATCAATTCTGAAAAATCCAGACCTTAAACCGGTTATTACAGAGCTCAAATATCAACTCGATGGAACAGAAATCCCTATTAAATCGGTAATAGATGGAATTATGGCGTCCTTCCGTACTGATATTTGGGAGCAAGTAAGACTCAGCTATCCGGATCTAGTAGGAAGAATCAGTCATAATATTTCAGGGAGAGCCAAAACCATTTTAGATATAGAAAAAGCTACAGCTGGAGAGCGACATCTTCATGAAGTAATGTCTCGATATGAAAGAGCGCATCAAGGACTTTATGATCACGAAGCAATTCAAAAAGGAATGGATGCGGTAGGGGATTATCGGAGGAAACTTTCGAGTGATCAAAGCGAACTAAATCGAATAAAACAAGCTACAAACAAGGCTCTTGGAGGGGCTTCAAAACAAAAAATTGCCTCTTATTTAAATGCTTATATTCCAGCAGTGCCTGTAGAAAAAATACATCAAGCCTTAGATTCCGTTACACATACAGACATTATTGCTGGAAACAATGAAACCCTTTTGAGTCAGCTACAGGCTCAACTGCCAGAGTTGGGGCCATTACTTCAATACAGGCCAGATAAAAAAGATGAAATCCTTACTGAACTTGGGAAATTAGTAGTTCGTGAAGGCGCTGCACAGGCTTTTGATAAAGCCATTGAATCCAGTAGTTACAACCTCAATGAAGGGAATGATAAATTTCTTGGAACCAAAGTTCTGTCTGAAATGGCTTTACAATTAAGTCCCTTTATACAAGAGGCTAATATTCTACAAAAAAGGCTAGATTATCACCTCTTGACGATGCAAGATCGTCTCAAAAGAGGGGAGCACTTCACGGGAGCGCAGCTTCAAGCTGAGTTCGTTAAACCGGTTGAAGATCAAGTAGTAAATAGACTTGATCTTATAGGAAGAGAAGCCGCCCAAATTCTAAATGATCTTTTTCCAGAGTATAAAGAGCGTTTTAACGACAGGTATCTCAAAACCTTTAATGAAAAATTAGATCTTTTAAAAGAACACTTAAATAGTTGTTCTCAAGCCTACGCCAATAGTCAGATGGATGGAGTTTCAGGGATAGAAGACTTGGAAGAAATTAGAAAAGTCTTTATGGGCGTCGCCGGATCTTTAGATTTAGGTAAAGATCGGTGGGGGGGCGTGGTAGGAGCATTGAAAGACACGCATAAACATATTCCAGAAACAGCTCAATTCCTAGACGATGAGTTAGGACTTTTAAAACCTGGAGGATACGAAGAAGCTAAAAGGAATTTTGAAAAAGAGCAAGCCAAAGCCAAACAGGAGGCAGAAGCTTTTTTTGCTTTAAGTAATGAAGTTTTACAAATTTGGGAAAAAGATATCAAAGAAATTGATGATAAAAAATTTAAACTGCTATATCACGTGGATAAGCCTACGATGATGAAATATCTAGATGATTATCAAAATTTAACAGAAGATATAGTGGAAGGGTTTTATAACCCCTTTCTCAAGGATGGAGATTTTTTTCCGCAGTGGTTTCAGAGATATGCTGATCCAGATCAACAAATTCAAGCCATCAATGATATGAATTTCTTTCATGAATGGAAAGATTATATGTTTGAGAAGCCTTATTATGAAAAAGCTAAAGAAGGGTTATTAGATTTTAGAAAAGGATACAAAGAAAACAGAAAGGCTGTGGATATAGGGGCTTTTGATCATTTAGTAAGACGCCCTTGGCGGTTTTTGAAAAGCATTCGTTATGAAAATGGAGCTACTTTGCTCAGTATCTATCATGTTATTATAGAGGTTTATGAGCTTACAGGGAAGCGGTGGGAACGCACCAAAGATCGTCGTAAAGCCTGGCTGGGGTCTAAACTTTTTGGTGATACTGCCTGGGGGAAAGAATTCCAACGAGTAGCCAATGAAAAAGAACAAGAACGGATTGAAGACTACAAGCGTATTCATCAAAAAGCTAATTACCAAGTGCTACAAGAACGAATGAAAAACCCAGGGAATCAAGATGAAGCTCGGGCAGTGATAGAACTCATGATAGAAAAAGGATATCTTCGTTGGGATGATCCAGAATTTCTTAGAATGCTTATGCGATTTCAGCATGGGGTACGGTTTAATCTTCCAGAAGATATTGAAAACTATGTAGAAAATCCGGCCGGTCTTAAACTGAAAATTGGTGATGCCGTAAGTGTGATTTGGGATCAGCCAACCTGGCTTAATTGGAAAGCCGATATGACCTCCAAGTACGAATCAGAAATGGGAAAACACAAAGCCGATTACCGTGAAGAGGTACAGAAGGGGAGTGTAGATGCTTATTTAAGTGATATGTTAGAAAAATGGGCTTTAGGAGAAATTGATGAAAATTTTGAACGAGCAAAATTTGAAGCTTATATCTATGAAGCCTTTGATAATGGAGAAATGAACGGATACCCAGCAGGGGATAGACGGTGGTTTTATCTAATTAAAGGCCTCACTACCAAACTGGGGGGAACCGGAGAAACTATCTTGAGTACAGATGCTCTTTCACGTCTTGGGAAACTTCAAGGGAAAATGCCTTATACCGATGCTTTTGATGATGGAGTTGGCTGGAAACTCAATGGAAAAGTAGTGCCAGAAGGGACTCCTGGAGCCCATCAAGGATCTTGGGATTACAATGATATTCAACACTGGAATAAATATTTTGACCATATCAGTGGGTTTAATGGAACCCCTGAAGAAGTAACGGTAGCGGTTCGAAGATGGCTTAATGATTCACTAGTGCCCACCTTTGATGCACAGGATCGTATGGGGAAAGTACAATTAACCGATATTGATAGGGATGACGCTGGAATACTTCCGTTACTGCTTTCCCCAGAACGGTTAAGATCAGTGCTTGTCTTTGCCTCTGGGGATAAACGCCCAGTAGATGATAAATATTATGTTCAACTCTTGGATAGTTTTGAAAATAATCTTAAAGATACAATCCATAATTATAGAACATTTGAAAAAAATTATGAAGACTCTGAAGGGTATGACGAACTGAAACAGACAAACCTACTCCGTATTGGGCAAATGCTGAGAAACTATTTCCTAATGAGCCAAACTATGGCAGGAAACTGGGATGCTGAGTCTCATGTAGGAGCGGTAGTTTTGAGTGATATTGAATGGGAAAAAAATAAACTTGATGAAAAATATAAAAATATTGTGGGAGTTGTGGGAAAACTTTTTGGAGATGATGGAGAAGTAACTTCGCTTGTAGATGTACACAATAAAGAACAAGAGCCCTCTAAACATAAGGATAAATCTATTCAGTATACAGCCGATAAAGTAAAAAAAATCTATGAAGATACTAGGTTCACTGACCTAGGGCTGATAGAGAACTTTATAAAAAATATTTAGTTTTCATTGACTAAAAAATGAGTAAAGATGTAGGCAATATGACCTACATTTACTTAGATCATGCAGCGCAGACCTTCCCTCGAAAGGCAGTTATTGAGGTGAGTCAAGAAACGTTAGAACTATCTTTAGGCAATCCTAGTAGTGTCAATCAATTAGGGCAAAAGGGGAGAGCCATAGTGGATGGGGCTCGAATCTCTGTGGCTAAGCATTTACAGGCTCAACAAGAAGCAATTATTTTTACTTCTGGTGCTACAGAAGCTATTTCATTAGCTATCATTGGTGGTTATTTAGCGCTGCCTAAAAAAAAGGGGGTGATCTACACATCACCTTTAGTACATAGTTGTATCTGGGAAGCGCTCAAATTTTTAGAAAAAAATTTTAAAACTGAAATAAAGTTTTTGCCTATTACTAAAACGGGTTTCTTAGATTTAGAAACTATAGGAGAATCTGTTTTTAGTGGCGCTGATTTAATTATTTCCGAGCATGGAAATTCTGAAATAGGGCTGTTACAGCCGGTTACCAAAATAGGAAAAAAAATGATTAAATGGGCTGAAGAAAACGATGCTTTAAAGCCACTTTTTATAGTAGATGCAGCCGCTTCTATGGTTACAGAAACGATAAGCCTTGAGTACCTAAAAGCTGACATGATAGCCCTTTCTGGTGAAAAGTTTGGAGGACTTTCTGGAAGCGGAGTGCTTTTAAAATCAAATTCAGTTGAACTAAACCCCATAACCGGAGGGAGTCATGAGTTTGGATTGAGAGGGGGAACAGAAAACGTGGTGGGGATTCAGGCCTTGAGCAAAGCCTTAGAATTACACATTGCGTCTCAAACAGAAATGCGTGAAAGGTTTCTCAAATATCATAAATTAGTGAATACATTTTTTGAACAAAAAATGGATTCTTTTCAGATAGTTACGCCTAAAGAAAACTTTTTACCGCATATTTTTCACTTTATTTTACCCACTGAAAAGGCCGCCCTGTTTGTTGCTAAATGTGATTTAGCGGGTTTAGCTGTTTCAGCAGGAAGTGCTTGTTCTAGTGGCAGTATTGCTGGCTCCAAAGTTTTGAAAAACCTAGGGTTTTCCTCAGACGTAGCGGAAAGAGGCATTCGTCTCTCTTGGGGATGGAATACAACTGAAAGTGAAATCAAAAAAGCGCTTGAAGTGATTTCTGAATGTGTGTAGAATTAGCTTAGCCAATGTATCAAACTTGTACTTGTACCCAAACTAGAATCATGACTTGTAACAAGTCAGGGGGTTTGAGTTAAACATTTGTGCTGATGTCTTAATCTGAACTCCCGTTTAAATACTCGGGGGCTTTTTTAAAATATGAAAAAAATACTGGTTGTTTCTAGCTATATTCCAAAACCTGGATTTACCTATCCAAAAGGTTTTGAGTGTCCACTGTTACATCAAAATTATGCTCATGCACAAATACGTGGGATGTCTAGATTTTTTGATGTTCCCATTGATTGGGAAATTCTTCCCGCTAATAAATATGATTATCAAGGGCTAAGTCAGCACTTTTTTTCAGACCAATATGATGGGATTGTTTTAAGTGGTTCTCCTTACTTGTTAAGAGAATCAGAACCCTGGATTTTAAATCTAAGAATGATCTGTGCAGAATTCTTGCAAACTCCAAACAAACCTATTGTAGGAATTTGTTTTGGAGCACAACTTTTGAATGTTGCCTCAGGGGGAAACGTTGACTCTAGGGGATCGATCCTATGCGGCGAGAAATTTATTAAAATGACCCAGAGTACCAAAAAAATTAAAACGCGTGTCTATCATGAGAATTTCTTAACTCAAATTCCCCAGAATGCTAAAATTTTAGCTACTGGACCAGAAGGTATGCCCTACATTGTTGAGTTTGATGCAAATGTAGTAGGGATTCAAAGCCATCCAGAATTGGAACTAAAAGACGAAACAGAAAACAGAAACGCTAATGTTTTTTGGAAACAATTTTTTGCTAAACTTGATTTTTGAACCTTTAACTTAGTAGAGGAGGTATGATAAAGGTGCCTCATTTAGTTAACACAATTTATATTGTTTTAATTTATACGATAGAGAGTGACTAGTCTTATTCTCTATTTCTTTATTTTTTTAGTCACATGAAAGACAAAGTTCTTTCTTCTCTCGCTTCCGTTCGGGCTAAAGCCTTTGCCATTCCTATGATGTTTGGTTTAGGTCTTCTTGGTGTAACCTATGCCCAATCCGCACCACCAGCCTCACTTATCACCTTGAGTGATACTGAGGAAACTGCTCTCTTCGATATTTATACCCAAGTTCTTGCTTGGCTTAAAGCTTTCGTTGTTGAGTTCAATTTGGTTATCGCAATCGTTATTGCGACAATCATTATTCTTGGCTTTATGTCACGATTCACTCGAAGAAAACGAGTTTAAAAAAACAGTAGAAGCCTTCGGGCTTCTTCTTGGGTGTTCCCCTCCTTGGCGCGAGGCTCTTGGGAACCCCTTAGAAAAAGTCTTCCGCGCCATCTTCTACATACCTTTTAACCATTACTATTATGAAAGTCGAATTTTCCATCATCCATCAAAAGGATATGGGTGAGAAAACCATGTTTTATTGCCTTGATCCTGATAGCGAAGTTGTCGCTATTAAAATTGATAACTCTTTATTGAAGAAATTTTATGATGAATCTAAAAAGCTTATTTCTCTTTCTTACCTAGAGATTAAGCGTATCCGCAAGCCAGACTTTGGCTTTGTTAGTCAGGTGGGTATTTATGCCCCTAAAAACTAGTTCACACTCTTTTGCTTGTGTGTGTATTTTTAACCAATTTTGAGAATGCAAGACCTTATTAACAATTTCGATTTTTTCGAGATCACGGTATCTCCCTTTGAGAACATCTTGTATTCTCAATTTTTGGTTGATTTCCTATTTAACGGTGAATTTGTTTATTTGTTTGCTAACTTATTTATTTTAGCCTTTATTTTTTCTCTTATCTCTCTCGTTCCAATTGTCATTATGCTTTTCTTTAAATGGCTCTTTTGGGACTGGATTGCTTTTTATTTACATAAAGTTTTTTAATGAAGTCTTTTTTTGACTCTTTATCATATCAGTTATTGCTGGTTTTTATACTAGTTCTTTTTTTCGTTGGGCATCCCGTTTCTAAAGTGAATGCTCAATCTCCTAATTGTTCTTCTGATCCTAATATTGGTGTTTCTGGTTGTACTCAATCTGAGTGTTCTTCTCTCGGTGCTTACTGGAATGGCTCATCCTGTGAACCTGCTGTTTTGGGATGTACAAACTCTAATTCTACTAATTATTCCTCAAATGCTAACACTAATGATGGTTCTTGCTCTACTTGTAATACTATTGATAGGTCTGGGTGTTCCCAATCCGGTTGTTCAAGTACTGATGGTTTCTGGGATACTTCTGATGTTAGTAACCCTTATTGTCGTGCTAATACACAAGGCTGTACTGATATAAATGCAGTAAATTATGATTCTTCTGCCACGACCAATGACGCATCTTCCTGTCTTTATTGTGAGCCTGATGATCCCGGCAATTGTCAAGATCAATCTTCTTGTGAAGGCGTAGGAGGGCTTTGGTACTCAAACACTTCTACTTGTGGTCAAGATGTACCAGGTTCTACTACTGCTCCTGACCCAGAACAATCACAGTATTATGCTTCTTCTGCTTCAGCTGGTTACTTTGAAGCTTTTGAATCTCGTTGTGTTTCGCTCGATGAATCATTTGTTTGTGATCGCTGGGCTTTTGATTTATCAGAAGACTTTTTGAAATTTCATATAAGTAGTATTTACAACTCTATCTATAACGCTGTAGGTACATTACTTATTATCACTCTCTCTTTTTTCTTGGTTGTTCAAATTTTAAAACGACCGATCAAAGCTATTTTTGGTAACTCTAAATTATAAAATGAAAGCTTTTTTTTATCGTGCTTCGAGCAAAAATTTTCTAAAAAATTTTTTGAGAAGTGCGAAACTTTGTCTTTTCGCGCTTCCGCTACTTTTCTCCGTTGCTTTTGCTTACCCTGTAAATAAAAGTAATGGTCAGACTACTATTTATCAGGGGTCTACTGTTAATTTTTTAGTCAGTACTTCTGATTTAGGTTTTACTCCTGCTGGTATTACTTGGTGGAGTGATTACTATTCTACTTCTCCTCGTTATGGAGATATTGTCGGTGGTTATGTTTATATTGATGGCGTACAATATGGCACTTCAAGCATATATTTCCCGGGCTTTGGTTTGCCTGTGACTTACAATACTACAGGGGCTAAAATTCCTTATTTTTGTTTCCATACTCAAGGTTTAAATCAGCCAGGTGATACTCAAAGCTGTTTTACTTATAACTCGAACAATGGGGACCTTCCTACTAACAGTTATATAAATGTTATTTCTTATTCGGCTGGTAACCCTGATTTAAAGGTTAATGTGAAAAATATGGTTGATGGCTCTTTGTTTGAGCCAGGTGAAAACTTCCGATATGTGATTGAGGTTCAAAATGATGGTGGTGTAGAGTTAGGAACAACTCCTAGGATTCAATTCTATTGGAAAAAGGACAATCGTTCTTATACACCTGAATATAAGTTTGGTTTTCTTGAACTTCCCAACCTCTCTGCTGGTCAAAAGAAACAGTACCTTTTAACCTTTCACGTTCCTGATAATATTCCCGGCGGGAAATACTATTTATACTACGCTTTAGACTCCTTAGCCGAGGTTACTGAATCTTATGAAAATAATAATCGGTATTACGAGGAAATTACTGTTTTAGATACTGATCCAGTTTATGCTGAACTTTTCAATGATTCTTCCTTAACTCAGCTTTCTACAACTACAGTTCAGCCCGGTCAAACTCTCCGATATTACCCTTATTTTCGTAATACTGGTGATATTGATGCTAACTCCTTTCGTATACAATTTTATTGGCAAAAGGATACTCGATCCTATCAAGATCAATATAAATTTGGTTATGCGACTGTTCCGGGAATTGTAAAACAAGGAGTTTACACAAAAGAGTATGTTTTTAATATCCCTGAACATACTCCACCAGGCACCTATTATCTTTACTATGTGATAGATTCTTTAAATCAGGTAGATGAAAATAATGAAAACAATAATCGTTACTATGCAACGATTACAGTTGAAGATGATACCGCTAACAATAAACCCGATTATATAAATGACACCGGCCAAAGCGCTATATCTTCACAAAATTTAAATCCCGGTGATACTTTTTATTACGAACCTTATTTTTTAAATGTAGGTAATGCAGATGCTACTCGAGATGCTAGTGTCTATTTCTATTTTGGGAAAGATCGTATTTATGATTATGACTATCTTTTTGCAACTTCAACTATCCCCTCTCTTAATAGAGCACAGGCTCATAATCCAACCTTAAATTTTACTGTTCCACAGTATACACCACCAGGTACCTACTATCTTTACTATGAGATAGATTCATTTGATCAAATTGCTGAAGAAAATGAAAACAATAATCGTTACTACATTGAACTAACGATTAATTCAGACAATCAAACATCTTTGCCTGATCTTTTGGTGAATGAATCATCTTCCCCAATTGATACTACTGTTTTTTTCCCCGGTAAGATATTTCGATACTACCCTACCTTTGTTAATGCCGGTGAAACTGCCTTAACCCGTTCTTTTCGTGTTTCTTTTTACTTGGAACCAAGTTCTAATGGGCAGAGTTTTCACTCTGATTTTTACCTTGGAAAAGCTGATGTAATCCCACTGGTTGCCGGTCAAACAAAACAGTACACTTTGACTTTTAAAGTCCCTGAAGATTATTCCCCGGGAAATTATAATTTTTATTATAAAATCGATTCTCTAGATCAAATTTCAGAGGAGGATGAAAATAACAATCATTACTCTATTTCTCTGGTTATTGATGATCTGTCCGGGGTTCAAGGCTGTACTGATCCAGATGCTTTAAACTACGATTCTTCTGCTGAGGTTGATGATGGCTCTTGTGTTTTGCCTGGTAAAAATTTATTTGCTTCTTTCCCAGCTTTTGACTTGAACATATTTGAAAGTGAGCCTCCGAATTATAATCAAGGAGACACTTTTAGTTTTTTCGTTGATATCTTTAATGATGGTACAGTCGATACTGAACCTACTACTATAAATTTTTATGTTAATCATTCGGATGTTTCAGCCTCTCAACGATATTCTTCAAATTTAATAAATACCGAGTCTGTTCCCGCCTTGGTCGCTGGTGATACATCTTTTTCTAGCTTTTCTTATACGGTTCCAGGTAATTTTCTTCCAGGTACTTATATAATTTCTTGGTCTCTTGATCCCAATAATCTCATTTCAGAAACTAATGAATCTGACAATAAAGATTTTGCAATTTTTACTGTTGGTGATCCAGATGGAAATGTAGTTATATCTGGTTGTACCGATCCTTATGCGTCAAATTACAATCAATCGGCAAATGATGATGATGGTACTTGTTTCTATGATGATGATTCAGGTGATAATTATTATTCAGAGCCTCCTGCTGATGATGTTTCTTTTACAGACTATGAAAATGAGTGGTGGGGTGACTACTTCCAAGGTGATTTACAAGATGACATAGATCAAAACTACAATTTAGATGTTGAAGACTATTTTGCAGATGCTTCTTCTGAGTCTTGTACTTTAAAAATTGGTGTTGCTGATACCACTGTTTTGTCTGATATAAAATTTGTCACTCATGTTTCGAGTTTAAGTAAAATTCTACCACTATCTTCTCCCGTTTCCTCTACCGGAAATTTTCAAATGTGTAAAGATGGTTTTTGTTCTGCCAATTTTACCGCTAATCTGACTGGCTATGTAGAATCTGGTCTTTATGCTCGTAAAACAAGTAATATTGTAGCTTTTAATCCGTCTGCTTATGGATGGTCACATGGTACTATAGACTACACTTATACAACTGGTAGTTGTACTTATACCGGCTCTTTTGAGTATGTCCCAAGTAGCTACTTTGTTCCAGGTTGTACCTCTGTGAATGCAGAAAATTATAATGGTTCTGCAACTGTCGATGATGGTTCTTGCCGTTATCCAAAAGAAGGGTGTCTTGATCCCGACGCTCTCAATTATGACCCCACAGCAACAATAGCGAGCAACGAAGCCTGTACCTATACCCCCTCGGCGGATTCTTCTTTCGGGTTTTCTATCGCGGATGGCTATGTTATCCCTGTTGGGAAGTCGTTTAAGGTCAATTACTGGTTTAATATTGATGAAATTGACTTTACCCCAGAAGAAGCTCGTTTTTACAAAGATTATCGTTTACAAACCTACATTTCACAAAAATTATATGAAGATGATCTACTGGACCAACGCGGTCTTGAGATATATGACACTTATGTATCTCGTGGTGAGTTTACACCTCGCCTATGTTTAATTAGTTCTACAGAGTCTAGAACTCTTTGTGTTTTCGTGGATGGCGAACAGAACTCTCTTTACGCTCAACATGTTACTGTTGTTGAAGACTCAGGAAAAGAGGGATGTTTAAATCCTCTAGCCCAAAACTATGATCCGTTAGTTACAATTTCAGATGGCTCCTGTATATTCTCGGGTTCCTCATCTACTCGCTTTTTTGGCAGAAAGTTTCAAACAGTTTTTGATACTGACCACTTAGAGGTTGATTTTTCTACTGAGAGAATTGAGGGTAAATGGGTTCAGTCTCTTGATTTTCCTAGTTTTGGTCCAACTCCAAATTTAGATTATGATGCATACCTTTGTTATACAAAAATTAACGAGGAACTTGATATAGAAGTACCAGAAGTTTGTGTTAAACTTGATTCCTTCGCTTATACAGAAGTTTCAGGACAATTAGAACTCCCCTTGCCTTCGAATTTCCAAGCAGAAGCTAACGCTTGTACAGATCAACAAGTTTTTAGAAGTTTCTATGTTCGCCATGTTTCTAACCCAAATGATCGGGTCGAAATGAATTTTTACAATTCTTGGGAATCTGATACTCCTCAACAGTTGCCTAGTTCTCTCTGTTCACAGAATTCTGATATCTCGATTTATATTGATCCAGATGATGAGAATGCTTCTTCTCTGGGGATATTTGGTTTAAAAGATATAAATTTTGATCTTCCCGACTCAACACCAGCATTTTTTCAGTTTTTGGTTAAAGGCTATTCTGTCGAAATTCCATATGTAAATTTTACTTTTAGCATTCCTGGCGTGGAATCTTTTTTAAGAGGGTTGTTTTGGTTTGGTAGCTTTACCTTTAAGCTTTTTGAGCAAATTCCATTCGTTGGTGATGTCTATAACTTAATGGCTCCAGTGCCATCCGCACAACTAAATTTTCCTCAAGTATTTTTTGGCGTAGAACTTGATAAACCTTCTTACAATTCTGTTCAGTATGCTCGATTTGGTGATGATTTTTCGGACTTTTTTGAAAACTTAATTTGGTTTGTGCTAACTTTGTACTTTTTATCACTTCTTTTTTCCTATTTCTTTAAAACTTAATAATGGGGACTTTTATAGATTACTTTGTTTCTGTTTTTAAAAAGTTTGTACTTATAACTATTTTTCTGGTTGTTTATAAAACCTTCTTTGAATCTCATGTTCAACAGCTTTTCGACTTCTTTCAATTTTATTTCTCACTGATATTTCATGGTTTTGGGAAGTATGAAACTTTTAAATTACTAGCTGATATATTTTTGCTCTTGTTAACATTGAGGTTTTTCAACTGGCTACTTGCTACTAAATAATCTTAATTTTTTAACTACTTTATTATGTACGGTTTAACTGGATATTTTGGTTCAGGGAAAACTTTGAATATGACAAAACTTCTTTTAAGAGATCATCAAGAAGGGAGATTTGTTGTTACAAATTATACAACTTCGTTTTCTAATGTGGTTGTAGGCTCTTTGCCTGAATTCGTAAAAATTTTAGAAGAAATATTTATTCTAAAAAATCATGGAAAGGAAATTGGTGATGTTATTTCTCAAGTTGAGAAACCTTCGGGCTTTATATCAAAGTCATTAGGTCGTTCTACCAATTACCAAAAAATTTCAATAGGTCTTGATGAGGCTGGTATTTATTTTAACTCTCGAGCATTTGCTGAATGGAAAAATTATCCCTATCTAGTGGATTTTATGCTCCAATGTAGAAAGCTTGATGTTCGTATTTACTATACGGTTCAACATCCTTTATATGTCGATGTCAATTTTAGACGTGTAACTGAAGTTTGGCGCTTATATAAAAAACTGCCATTTATACCGGCTTCTCATTCTTATGATTATGTTCTAGACCCTGAAAATCCTGACTATAGAAATCCAATTGATAAACTTGGAGGTTCTTTTTCTTGGCTTGGAGAGCAAGAGGTTTGGAATTATTACGGAACTAAAGAATTGGCTATGAAATATAAGCCAGATGATCTTAAGGAAGATTATCAATTTATATTAAATTCTAAAACTGGTAACTATTTTCGTAGATTACCCATTCATCGCAGATTTTTTCCTAATTTTGTCGGTGTTTTTGACCGACCTCAAGCCCGCTCGCGGGCTGTTGGTCGGTTAACTCAGGGAACGACTGAATAATGTCGTTCCCCCATCTTATTTTTTAATCAAATAAAAATGTCTAAAGAATATAAAACTCCTTCTCAATTTATATCTGATTTTAAATCTACTTCTGATCCAGAAGAACAACTAAAAATCGCTAAGAGGTATGCAAATCAAAATTATAAAAAAGGTTTGATGCACACCTTTAATAAAAAATTTAATCGTTAAAAATATGAAATCTAAATACCTTTATTTTGGTTTAGACTTTCTTCGTCTAAATTTCAAGTCTAGTTATAAAAATATTAGATTTGATAATTATTTTTCTGGACTATCTGCTAACTCAAATTTTAAAACGGTAGATTGGTTCGGTCTTACTTTTAACTGTACTTTCACTCAAACCGGTAATAAAAAAATTCTTATATTTAATTATAATGATTTTCCTGTTTTTGTTTTGGAAGAATTTTTAGATGGTGGGATTAATACTCATACATCTTATGTAATTCAGTTTTATAGTGCTTTTTTTTATATAAAAGAACTGGATTTATTTTTGTTCGCTTTTTTAAATTATTATGGTCGTTACTGCTATATAACTCGCTTCGATATAGCTTTGGATGTTCCCTTGTCCATAAGTGATTTCGTTTCAAAAGGGTATTCTACTAAGTTTCGAAAGGGGGCTAAGTTTGGTTTAAATGAAAATACTGGTGAATTTGAAACTTGGTATCTCGGGGCTAAAGGATGCTCAAATAAAAAACACTTTATAAGAATCTATAACAAACTTTTAGACTCAAAGAAAAAATCAAAAATGATGCTTTTTTGGCAATACTTTGATTTTGAGGATGTCACCAGAATTGAAGTACAGGTTAATTCTCAATCCTGTTCTGTCTTTGGTGCAATACCGGATAATATAACAGATATTAACTTTCTCGGTTCTGTTTTTAAGTCTTGTGCTGTAAATAAATCAGGCACTATTTTTAATCACTTAGAGGATTTAGATTTTATAAATTCTTCTTCTCTAATTGCTTATAAAAAGCCTAAAAAATCAGATATTATTGACAAACTTTCTTACGCTAAAACCATGCTTGGCTATGCTCAAACTTTATTGGATCAAGGTTTTGATCCTGTTTTGTTTTTAAGAGATAATTTGAAAGATAATCAACCCAAGTATTCCAATGATAATTCCTCCAATCATGTACCAGTTTAGAGGCATTTCTTCGTTATCTTTTAGTTCTAATTTTTCTATTATCTCCGATTTCCCGATACACATTATCCTCATATTTGCACATTCTTTTCTTGTATAACTGTCTATTTCCAATGTGGTAAACATTATTCCTTTGTTTATTCCGTCTCTCAAAAGACAACCTCCTAAACACCTTACTTCTTTAACTGGTAAGGTGTTTAGTTTTTTTGTACCTTTATTCCATTTTTTACATTGTGTGTATATTTTTTCTCCTCCAAATTCTGATATGACATCTACTCCCCTATCTCCGAAAGATTTAGTCACATAAATTTTTTTGTGTCCCATTAGCTCTAAAAATTCTTTAGCAAAAAATTCAAACTGTCTTGGGGTTAGGCTTTTGACTTGTTGGAATGTCTTATATTTAGTCATCTTTGAAAATTGTCCTATACATGTGGTCTATACATTTTTCAGCTGTTTTTGATTCTGCCTTTTCGTTCATAAAATCTTTTAAGGCAGTAATTTTTCTTTCGATCTCAGGTGTTTTTTCGATTTGTATGTATTTTTTACCCATTTTGGTATTTTTTTGAATTTCCCGGATTTTAAAATTAAATCCTTCTTTCCGTATTATATATTCTTTCTTGGTCTTTCTTTCAACTCCATATTTCTGTTCTCTAAAATCTTCATCATCTATATACGATGTATATTCTCCACAATTTTCACATTTTAACTTCCCTACTTCTTCATCGTATCTTAAATTTTTATGCCTAAACTCTCTTTCAGGGTAAGGGAATTTATATCTTTCTTTGTAGCATTTTTCGCATCTGGCTTTTACAATATTGATGTTAACCATTTTGTAGGGTTTTAAGTTTAACAAATCCCTACTAACTGCTTGACGATTATGTGTCAAATTTTATTTTAATATTAATTAATGTAAATTTAATATTAAATAGTATACTTTTAATATGAAAATGCTTGTTTTCAAGTGAATATTATTGTTTATATTGTTTTAATTAAAAACACACTTAAAACCAGCCTATCAAAAAATTACTACATAAAAATTTGGAAGCCTTATTCATTCTTCTTTATAATCAACCTATGAAAAAAAATAAAAACTCACAACCGATGACTATTTTATATTCCTTTGTACTGTGGACTACCTCTGTTGTAGTTTCGGTATTTTTTTCTGTATTTATAGTTCAGATTTATATACTTGGAAGCTTTAACATTGATAAAAGCGCTCGAACTGAAAGCTTTAATAAAAAAGTTCAATGTAAAGGGCTTGAATACCAAATTTTTGGAATTATCCCTGAAGATAAAAAAGCAGGCTTTCAGGGTATGGTTTATGATCCACGCCTAGATACTTGTGTGCTTGGGAATATTGTAGAGATCAAGGATGACGCAGGGGAAATCAAAAATATTTTTGTTGTTGAAGACGTGCTTAATAGAAAAATCTTGAGCCAGCAAGAAGTCCAAACAGCACCTCAACAAGTCCTTCAATAGGATTTTAATATAAAACAATAATTCCTTTTGACATTGAGTTTGAGCAGAATAAAATCGCGCTCGTACAATATTTGATTGTAAAATATGGCAATAAAAAACGTTACCGCAACTCGTATGACTATGCTGGGTCTAAAAAATCAGTCTAGTGTCGCTAAAAGAGGACACAAATTACTGAAAGATAAGCAAGATGGTCTCATGCAAGAATTTTTAGCTATTGTGCATAAAGCCAAAGCTCTTCGTATGGAAGTTGAAGTTGCTATTAAAGCCGCTAATAATAGTTTTTTACTAGCTCAGGCAAGTATGCCAAAAGAAGTATTAGAAAACGTGCTTTCTAATCCTGCACAAAGTCTAAAACTAGAGGTAAAAACAAAAAATGTAATGTCGGTTCGTATACCGGTATTTCAACTAAAAACAGAAGGAAACGCTCTTCACTACGGTTTAGCTCAAACCAGAGGTGAACTAGACCTGGCTATTTCTGAGTTTGCTAAGGTGTTTACCCTGCTACTAGAACTTGCTGAAATTGAAAAAGCCGCTGAAAATTTAGCCCTTGAAATTGAAAAAACTCGTCGAAGAGTAAATGCGCTTGAACATAGATTAATTCCAGATCTCGAAGACACGCTGAAATTCATCAAGATGAAACTTGGTGAAGCTGAGCGTTCAGCAATTGTGCAAGTGATGGCTATTAAGAATATGATTGAAGCTCAAGAAGCTGAAGCTCAAATGAAGCAGGTAGCATAAATTTTTATTTTTATTAATTCACATGAAAAGTTTTTGGATGATTCCAGTTTTGAGTATTTTATTTGTTCAGTCTGTTTTGGCTGCAGCGCCTAGCCCTGATCAATATGCCTTTGAACAAAAATTAAACTTTGCCCCTGTAAGTACGGAAAAGACCGTTAAAGTAACCCTTAATGAAGATGTACTCAGGCATACCGCTACTGAGTTTGAAAATTTTCAAGTACTTAATGATTTGAATGGTGAAGCCGTTTTTGTGCTTCATCCAGAAGCGGCTGGAAAAGTAAAGGAATTCGGGCCTATTAATATTTCTTCTGGAATGAAAGAAACACCAGGCAGTAATTTGTTAGACGATAACCGACTTACTGAATTTGCTTTTGATCAAAAAGTAACCTCAGAAGAACCAGCTACTGTATTTATTGATTTTGGAAAAATCGTGAATCTTCATCGGCTAGAGTCATGGGTGGCAAGTAGAGGGAAAGTTTTGGGAATGGAAATTCGAGGCGGAGTGACCCAAAATAGAATGAAAACTATTCGTAGAAAATCCGAGTTTAAGGCTGTGATTGATACGAACTTTCCCCCACTGCAGTTTTTGGAAATTTCATTCTGGGGATCAAGACTCTATTTCGAAGATATCCTGTTTTATCAAAAACAATCTGTAGATGTGTATTTTACAGCTCAGCCAGATAGACGGTACCGAATTCTTTATGGTAATCCAAAAATAAAATCTAAAAGGTATAAGGGGGTCGTACACGAAGCCCAAGAATTTGATATTGAAGCTCGAACCGCCAATGGAACCTTTAATCCCCTAGCGAGTGATGATTTTGATGATGATGGGGTTATCAATGAGGAAGACAACTGTTTCTTTGTTTCAAATAAATCTCAAAATGATGAGGATTCAGATGGAGTTGGAGACAAATGTGATAACGCTAAAGCCGTAAAAAACTTTGCCCAATCTGATGTAGATAATGATGGAATTGGTGATATTATCGATAACTGTAAACTTGAAGCGAATCCAGATCAAAAGGATAAAGATCGTGACGGAATTGGAGATGTATGCGATGCGGCTCCTGAAACTAAAGATATTAGTGATAAAGCGCATTCAACCTACATACCTAAAAAACCAAACACCCCCTTCCCTCTTTTTGTGATTTTTGGGTTAATTTTGGCAGCAGCTGGATATTTTGGATATAAAAAATATTTAAAGAAATAGACAAGCTTAGTTAATTTAAAAAAGTCGTTTTTTATGCTAGAATAAGGCGAAATTTATACATTTAATTATGACTCAAACAGAACCTAAAGCCCATCTAGTTCCAATGGTAGTTGAAAAAACTGACATGGGAGAAAGATCGTACGATATTTATTCGAGACTCTTAAAAGATCGTGTAATTTTTATTGGAACGGCTATTGACGCTCATGTGGCTAATTTAACGATTGCTCAATTACTTTTCCTTGAATCTGAGAACAGTAAAAAAGATATCACTATTTACGTAAATTCCCCTGGAGGATCTGTTTCAGCAGGTCTAGCAATGATCGATACGATGAATTATGTAAAACCGGATGTTTCAACGGTTTGTGTTGGAATGGCCGCTTCAATGGGGGCAATGATTTTGATGTCCGGGACACGCGGAAAACGATTCGCCCTTCCCCACTCTGAAGTAATGATTCATCAGCCATTAGGCGGAACTCAAGGACAAGCCTCTGACATTGCGATTCATGCCCAACATATTTTGGATACCAAAGATATCTTGTACGATATGATCCATGAATGTACTGGTCAAGACCGAGAACAGATCATTACCGATTGTGATCGTGATAACTTTATTAAAGCTTCAGAGGCGGTTAAGTATGGTAAATATGGACTTATTGATAAAGTTATTGAACGGAAATAGTAATTCAGAAGACCAAATCACGAACAAAAGTCCGAATTTGATTACTTATAAGTGTTATGTTTAAAGTTCCTGCAGAATCCTCTTTCAGAGAAATAGCATGCCAACCAAGAAGTGGTTTTTCAGAGTAAGCATCAATGTTTACTATGTCTCCAGATTTTTTATTGAAAATAGCTAATTCATCGTCACTAAAAAGCTTGCTTTTTAATTGAGCTAAAGAAATTCCTTCGCCCCTAATATCAGAAAGGTGTGCGTGAGGGATTCTAAGCAGGTTTCTCACCCTGCTATTTACAAAAATGGCTGCTTCTCCCCAATTTTCCCAAATTCTATTTTCCACAGGAATAGGGGTTGTTGTCGTAGTAAAGGATATAATAGTTTTATCAGTAGGAGATTCATTGATTATTGATGTTGCTAGATCAGCCCTTGAGATAGTATTATCATCTAGGTTGTATTTATAATCTGCTGTTGATGATCTAAACCGTAAAATTTCTTTGTTTGCCCCCATTAAAAATCCTTTAAGTTCATTTTAAATAAGTAATTTATAATGTAATTGTGTCAAATTTTACCCAAATAAACCTTCGAAAATTTTAATATGCGGATTTCAATCGTTTTGAAAAGCCTCTCCATTTCTCCATTAAAAACCTATGATGATAATTTTCGAAGGTTTTATTAAAAAAGTATGACAAAGTATAAAAAAAATCATCCAAACCTTTGACATACGGCTCTTGACTCATAGAATTCGCGAGAATTTACTTTTAAATTGCTTAAAAAATGCAAAAAACCTACGAAAACATTCAGTCAATTGCCGGTCCAATCCTAGTCGTAGACGGAGTTGAAGGCGCTAAGTATGAAGAACTTGTCGAAGTAACTCTTGCCAACGGAGATAAAAAAATGGGAAAAGTGTTAGAAGTACATAAAAATCGAGCGATGGTTCAAATGTTTGAATCTACTCAAGGTCTTGGGACGGAAGGACTTAAGGCTAAGTTTCTAGGAAAGATTGCGACGCTTGGCGTTTCAGGAGACATGCTCGGTCGAATTTTCAACGGGGCCGGAAAACCTATCGATGGTGGAGCCGAAATTTTGGCTGAAAAACACGTAGATATTGCGGGAGCTTCTATCAATCCTTACTCTCGAGAATTCCCTTCTGACTTTATTCAGACGGGTGTTTCTTCCTTGGATGTGATGAACACACTTGTACGAGGACAGAAATTGCCAATCTTCTCAGGAGCAGGTCTTCCCCACTCTGAGTTAGCCGTACAAATTGCCCGAAATGCAAAAGTGAACGATGGTTCAGAATTCGCCGTAGTATTTGGGGCGATGGGAGTAACCTTTGAAGAAGCCATGTTCTTCCAAAAAGAATTTGAACGAACTGGAGCTATTGAAAAAGCCACACTCTTTATCAATACTGCAGCCGATCCAGTGGTTGAGCGTATTGCCGTTCCGCGAATGGCTCTTTCTTATGCTGAGTACTTGGCCTTTGAAAAAGAAATGCATGTACTGGTGATCCTGACAGACCTTACCAACTACGCAGAAGCTCTACGTGAAGTATCTGCTGCACGTAAAGAAGTTCCAGGTCGTCGTGGATACCCAGGTTATCTATACACGGATCTTTCTACTTTATATGAACGAGCAGGACGAATTAAAGGGAAAAAAGGTTCTGTGACTCAGATGCCTATCCTTTCAATGCCTGAAGATGATATTACACATCCCATTCCAGATCTAACGGGATATATTACTGAAGGACAATTTGTACTAGATCGAGGCCTTCATCAAAAACAAATTGAAGCCCCTGTGGATGTACTTAAATCTCTTTCACGTCTAGCCGGTGCTGGAATGGGAGAAGGAAAAACGCGAGATGATCACTCAAAACTAAAAGACCAACTCTTTGCCTGTTATGCCCGTGGTAAAGATGTACGTGAATTAGCCGTGGTACTTGGGGAAAGTTCTCTTTCTGATATTGATAAAACGTACCTTAAATTTGCTGAAGAATTTGAAGCTCAATTCATCGGACAAGGGTTTGATTCTGATCGAAACATTATTGATTCATTAGAGCTTGGATGGGAACTTCTAAGACCATTCCCTGTAACAGAACTTAAACGTATTAATCAGAAAACTATTGACGCGTTCCACCCAGATCACCGAGACAAGAAGTAATAGACAAAATACTTAAATAGAAAAAAGCTCCTCCGGGAGCTTTTTTTTACCTCAAATATTATATTGAAGTTTGATAAAATTATTAAATTCTATAGGATCTGAGTAGCTGTTGCTCTTATAGCAAACTTATTATTTTTAGACCTAAATGGCTTTTAAGAAAAAAATTCTCTTTCTCTATAATGGAGGAACTATTGGGCAAGAATATCAATATGTAGAAGGAGAAAGAATCCTTTTTCCACCCAATAGCGGAGCAGCTTTTAAAAAAGTCTGTGCTCCTATAATTCAAAAGTTTGAGAAAAAATTTGAAGTTACCTTTGAGGTAATCACAACTAAAGATTCAACCAATATGATTCCCCCAGATTGGGAGATTTTAATTAATCGTATTGAGAAAGCGCAGGACGAGGAAGGCTTTGACGCTGTAGGCATAGCCCATGGGACCGATACGTTGCCCTACACAGGAACCGCTCTAGCGCTGGCTCTACACGGAAAAAATTCAGGATTACAAATTCCAATTTGTCTTACCGGAGCTCAAAATACTATATATGCCCCTGGTGGTGATGCTTTTTTTAATTTAGAAAACTTATTTCGTGTGTTAGAGGTAGCTATTGATAACGAAGTAGCCGAGGTATTGATCAATTTTTGGAGTCGAGTTCTTTTAGCGGTTCGAGTTACAAAAGTGAGCGAAAGCAATTTTGATGCCATGAATTCAAAAGCTTTTCCCAATGTAGGGAATATTAATGCTACTGGTGTTAATTTAGATACTTCCCTGCTCCGGTTAAAATCTGATACAAAATCTAGAAAACTAAATATTCAACCACACTTTGGAAGTGGAGTAGTTAGCTTTGATCTTTCGCCGGGGTTTGAACCGAGTGTTTTAAAAAATCTAATAAACAGCGGCGAGATATCAGCGATTATATTGCGTTCTTTAGGGGAAGGAAATGTTTGCTCAGAAGGGCCTTACAGTTTATTACCCGTGATAAAAGAAGCTACGGAAAAACATAGAATTCCCGTTTTTATTGTAACTAAGTTTAGTGGAGGGAAGGTTTCTTCTTCTCACTATGAAGTAGGGTTAAAAGCTATTGAGGCTGGAGGAATAAGCTGTTATGATCAAACGGATGTAACGGTAGATGTAAAGGTTCGTTGGCTGATTGGTAACCAGCTTTGTAGTTCAATTGAAGATTTCAAAAAAGCTATGAAAACTAGTTTTGCTGGAGAAGTGACCGTTTAAATATTGATTTCTCCGGCTATATTTTGATGCATCACTTCATGAGTTTCTTTATACGAGAAGTGTTTGTTGGATTTGATCTTTATAGGCTGCAGCCAATTCTAGTTTTTGCCATTCAAAAATAACGAGCCCTGCAGAAATCAACGACATAATCAAAAAACTAGAACCCACAGCTAAGGGACTCTGAGGTTTTTCGAAAAAATTATGAACCTTTTCCCGAAAATTAAAATCTTACACTATGCAAAAGCGGTATTTGGTAAAGCTTTAGATAGATTGAGCTGTTTTTTTGAGAGGAAACTCTCCAATAACGTTAGATTCCATATAATTCCAAAATTTACGAACGCTTGCTTGCTCTAATAAGTTATCGCTTCCAGTTCCAGTTAAGCCTTGTAACCCAGCGTGGTGTTTTGCCATGTTCATTTTAGCCTCAAGGGATGGAACTGAAAGTGACAGGATTGGAATCACTGCTTGAACTTTTTGAATAACTTCTCCAAGAGCAGCTCCAGCCGCATATTTCCCAGTATCAGTACTTGCATCAACAAAAGGAGAAAGTCCGACAGGAGCAACAATTCCTTAAGTTGCTTAAACCTTGGACTAACATCTCTGTCTAATTCCTCATAAGTAGGAACTTTAGACTAAATTTCTTCTCCAAATTGAGATAGTTTTAATAATGCTTTAGATCTAGACATGATTTTTAAGTGCAATTTATAATCTTTTTTAAATAATTAAATATTTTTGTCAAGTCTTGTTTTATATTTTTATATACCTACCTTTTACTTAATCACTTCATGATGCTCCTTACATGATTCTTATTGTGGCTTCCAAATTTGATAAATCAGACGCTCATGTCATTGATAAAATGATAGAGAGAGCTATTGAAACACTCAAAATAGCTGGGGAATCGTATAAAGTGGTTCGAGTCCCTGGAGCGAATGAAATCCCAGTTACAATCAAACACTTGGTTCATAAACAGGAGGATAAATATACGGCTATAATAGCTTTGGGATGCGTTATCAAAGGGGACACTGATCACTACGAACTGGTTATAAAATCAGTGACCGAAGGGCTTACACAATTGAGCCTGGAGCTTGAAATGCCGATTATCCAGGGAATCCTGGCCTGCCAAAATAAAAAGCAGGCCGAAACCCGTATTTATCTGGGGGCAGAATATGCGGAAACGGCTCTTGAAATGAAAAAGTTGTTTGAAGCCTAAAACTCCCTATAGTCTTCCCGATATTTTTGATCCAATAATGTCTTTCACTCCCCTTTCTGAATTTTATGAAACTTTTTCCCAAGGGAATTTTGTTATTGTCTTTGATGAGCATCGTGAAGCGGAAGGAGACTTTTTTATTCTGGCGGAAAATATAAAACCCGACGATATTAATTTTTTATTTGAAAAAGCAAAAGGAATGATCTGTGTAGCTTGTCATCACACGGTCATTGACCGACTTGGGTTTAAACTCATGGTAGAGCATAATGAAAATGCACACGGAACCAACTTCTGTACACTAGTAGATGCCGCTAAAGGGATTACCACAGGGGTTTCGGCTTCCGATAGAGCTCAAACCATTCGGCTTTTAGCCAATCCTGAATCTAGAAGAGCTGATTTTGTAGTCCCTGGACACACAGCCCCGCTTAGAGCTGTAGAAGACTATACTCTTCGGTTTGGACACACGGAGGCGGCCATAGCTTTAGCCGAAAAATGTGAGGTAAATCCAGTAGTTATTGTATGTGAAATTTTAAATCAAGAAGGCGCAAAAGCTAACCTAGAAGAACTCAAAAGGCTTGCCGAATCATCAAATATCCCTATGACCAGCTTGGAACTTCTGTGTAAAGATTTGGGGTATTAAAATTTAAAGGGCAGTTATATCTGTCACACTCATTACTCGCTTTTCGTCTGACTATATGAAACAATCCCCTTGATGAAAAAATTTTTAATACTGGCTTTAGGGTTATTACTCCTCCCCTTTTCGCTTGGGGCTCAATCTCTCTCTGATACAGAAATTGGCAGTTTAGATTTTGATGCACTCGGATCAAATACCACACTGCGGATGGGAGAATTTGCAGAAATCGGAAGATTTAGGATCACCAATAGAGGGCGCAGAACACTTATGGTAGATAGGATTAGGCTTAGAAATTATGGCAACGCTCGACTAGATGAAAGCTTTGAAAATCTAGGGTTATACACGGGAACTGAAAAGATAAATGATGATATCCAAGTGTCTCGCAATTATATTACATTTCATGTGCCTTCTACATTTATAGATCGTGGAGATAGTTTAATCTTTACGGTTCGTGGTCAGTTAATCTATGCTAAAAGTAACAGACGTACGGTACAATTAGGGGTTCGTCGCAAAGAAGACATTTTGCTTAAGGAAGCTAGTTCTGGATTTTTTGCTAACTGCCAAGTATGTGAAGGCGTGCGACTCAAAACCTATACGCTTCGATTGGGAGGACTAAATATTGAACGGAGTAATTATAGACCAACTTATCGATATTATGGATCTCGAACCAATAGTTATAATCCATATTATGGCCGAAGAACTTACAGGTCTACAGACTCAGAACCACGATCTTATAACCGTAGAATTTCTACGCCAGTTGGGAGGCAGAGTTATAGTCCAGGATCAAAAGATATAATCTTTTTCTCTAGCCAGTTTAGTTCAAAAGTACCTATTGAAGCCGAAGGTATTTTTTTGGAAGTTAGTTCTGGAAATGTGAGTGATAAAAATGGGAATGGCATCGCCAATGAGATCCAAGACTTCAGTGAAACCTTTGCTGATTTCTCGCTTTTTGTGAATGGTGAATTTGTGGATTCCACAAATGGGTTTGAACGATTTAATGGCCGCACTGGACTAAGGTTTGATAGTACTTTTATTATTTGGCCAAGTTCGCAATTAGTTTTGCGTGGCAGACTTACAAATCAGGCTCAAACAGGAGACAAAGTAAGATTTAAACTCAACAGCAATGGGATTTTAGACCCTGTATATCGATATAACTACAGAAGTGTGCCTAGCGTAAATATCAATGGCGGATCTACGGCTCCCTTTAGAGAAGTTGAAAGCGATCTAAAAATAAATAGTCGATAATTTTTTTATATAAACAAAAAACAGAGAGACCCTTTTGATAAAGAGGTATTTACTTTTTAAGCATTAGGTCTTGGACACTCATTGAAAAGTTTTTTGAGTTTCTTGCCTGAGTTTTTTAGACTTTTGACTTCAGAAGATTTCAGGTCTAACTCAACCACTTTTCGGACTCCTTTGGCCCCAATTTCACAAGGAATCCCAAGACAAACATCTTTGAGTCCATACTCACCATTGAGCTCTGTAGACACTGGTAAAATTTTACCAGTGTCTTGAAGAATATTTTCAATGATATCAGCGGTACAGGCTCCAATACCAAAGTAAGTTGAACCTTTTCCAGCAATAATTTGATACGCTTCTTTTCGGGTTTCCTCTTCTATTTTTTGCTTATCGTCCTTAGGAATTTTTTCTGATCCCTCCACTTGGCTCCAGGCTACAAATTCACTATCTCCATGCTCTCCCATAACCCAACCACTGATTTGTGAAATTGATTTTTTAAAGTACTCAGATAAGCGCCACCGTAACCGTGAAGAATCTAGTAAAGTTCCAGTTCCTAGTACTTGGTTGCGAGGCAATGTGAATATTTCTCTCGCTAGTTGGGTCATGATATCTACAGGATTGGTTATCAGAATAACAATAGCGCTCGGCTTCATTTCCCCAATCATGTTTTTTATATTTTGTAAAATTTTGGCATTTCTTCCTAGTAATTCACAGCGGGTTTCTCCGGGGCTTTGTTTGGCTCCAGCGGTAATTACAAAAAAGTCACATTCCGATAAAATCTCATCTCCTAAATCAACTCCTTGAATTTTAGCTTTAGGTGAAAAAAGGAGAACATCTTTCAAATCTAAAACCTGAGCTTCTTCAAATTCTTGATTCATATCCGCTAGAAAAATTTCTAATGGTAGATTTTTGTGAATGAGGGCACTCGCAGTATGAGATCCTACATTCCCGGCACCGATGATAGCTACTTTTTTCATTATTTATTTTATTGAGGTTCGCGTTCTTGGATCCGTTTTGAAAGTTCAATAATCTTTCCCCAGATGAGAAGTAAATCTTCATTGGGGATAAGAGTATCAGTATTTTTATCTATTAAAGATTTTAACAACTCTTCTTCTCTTTCTAGATCATCAATATCTTTTCCAGTTTGTCTTTTAATTTCAGAAATTTCGACAGCCAACTTCATTCGCTCATGTAAAAGTGAAAGTATCCCCGCATCAATTTCATTAATGCGTTCTCGTTTTTGATATAGGTCTTGGATCGTTGGATTTGATTGATCACTCATTTAAAATTTTTAGGCGCTAGTATTATAACAAATTCTCCTTTGGTATTGGAATCATTAAAGTAATTTTTTGCTTCCTCAATAGAGCCTCTCCAGATTTGTTCATGCATTTTGGTGAGTTCTCGCCCTATACAAATTTTTCTGTCACTGCCGAGGTATTCAGAAAGTTCATTCAATAACTTTGGAAAACGATGCACCGATTCATAAAAAACTTGAGATATCGAAGCCTCTTCAAAACTTTTAAGTAATGTTTGGCGACCTTTTTTGTGAGGTAGAAATCCATGGAAGGTAAAGCTATCAGTCGGAAATCCACTAGCAGAGATTAATGTCGTTAGGGCTGAAGCTCCTGGAATAGGAATAATTTTAATCCCTTTTTTGGCAGCGGTTTTTGTAAGTCTAAATCCAGGATCAGAAATACAAGGAGTTCCCGCATCAGATATAAGGGCGCCTTGCGCCCCTTCTAAAATTCTTTCACAAATTTCTTCGGCCTTAGTGTCACTGCTTTGGGCGTGGTAGGAAATTACAGGGGTTTGTATGTAATACTTTTTAAGAAGTATCTGGGCATGACGCGTATCTTCTGCGGCTATGAAATCAACAGATTTTAATATTTCAACAGCCCGAAAAGTTATATCAGATAAATTTCCAATAGGAGTCGCCACAACATAAAGTTCAGCCATTCTTCAATAGAATATCAATAATATTTTGGCTTGTCCAGAGCTGGGTATATGCAAATGAAATATCAATAGCTAGGCAAACTAGAATAATTAGAAAAGTAAAAAAATTTGCGTTTTAAAACAAATTATGAAGAATGAAAGATACCTTTAAGAAAACCTTAAGGTTTTTTATACATAAAAAAATAAAAAATGCGCCTCAAGAGGGTGGTTTGTTTGCATAACTTTTTATAAATGAAAGAAATTTGGTCATCACGTTGGGTCTTTATATTAGCTGCCATTGGAGCCGCTGCAGGTTTAGGAAATTTATGGCGTTTCCCCTACATGGTTTATGAAAATGGCGGGGGTGCTTTTTTATTTGCCTATCTTTTGATTCTCTTTTGTTTCGGCCTACCACTCGTGATTATGGAAGTGGCTTTTGGTCAAAGAGCCCAGACAGAAATTGTACAAGCTTATAATAATGTAGCAGGCAGAATAGGAAGGTTTGTTGGATGGTTGGTGATATGTATTATCGCTTTAGTTATAGGATATTATGCAACCATTGTAGCCTGGGGAGTAGATTTCTTTATGGCGAGTCCTACTTTGGCGTGGGGCAATGACGCACAAGGGTTTTTTAATGAGAGAATTCTTAATTTGTCAGCCGATGTAGATACCTGGGGTGGTTTTTCTCGCCCTGTAATACTGGGCCTTATAATGACTTATTTAGGAGTCTATTTTTCTATTTACAAAGGAATAAAGTCAGTAGGGGCTGTGGTAAAATGGACCGTTCCCCTCCCCTTTGTGTTGTTGTTTATCCTCTTTTTAAATAGTTTATCTCTAGAGGGAGCTATGACTGGTTTTGCCTATTTCTTGGTACCAGATTGGAGCCAGTTAGCCGAGCTTACGCTCTGGAAGGAAGCCCTTTCTCAGGCGTTTTTCTCTATGAATATTGGGTTAGCGTTGACGATTATGTATGCGAGTTTTAATCCTCAAAGACAATCGATTATGCAGTCAGGGATTTTGATTGCTTTGGGAGATGCCTTGGTCAGTATAATGGCTGGATTGGCTATATTTGGAACTTTAGGATGGATGGCTCATAGCCAAAGCATGAACATAGAATCCGTAGTAACGGCTGGTCCGACATTAGCTTTTGTAACCTTCCCAACGGCGCTTTCGCTGCTTCCATTTGGAGCCAAACTTTTTGCAATGATGTTTTTCTTAGCCATCTTGATGTTAGCTATAGATTCACTATTTGCAATGGTGGAATGTGTTTCAGTGACGCTTCGAAGACAGTTTCCAGTACTAACAAAATACAGCCGTGAAAGATGGACTCAAATGCTATGTGTCGTGTGTTTTTTGTGGTCACTTTGTTTTGCTGGAGGAAATGGGTTGTATCGCTTAGATATTTTGGATCACTATTTATTTGCTCATTTATTCTACCTCGGGATATGGCTTCAACTCCTAATTATTGGATGGATGCTGCCGATAGAGAAACTCCGTTTGTACATTAATCATGTTTCTAAGTCTGAGATACCTGAGGTTTTTAATACATTAGTTAAGTATATTGCCCCAACGGTATTTATGCTGCTCTACTTTTCGACTTTTAGAGAAGAAATAGCTTTAGATTATGAAGGCTACTCAAAAAAAGCGCTGCTCTGGTGGGGGCTATTCCCTATGTGTTTAGCGGTAGGGATTTCCTGGATACTCTCGTCTGAAGAAACTAAATAATAAATACGCGCTATAATTTAAAGAAATCTAGAGACAGTAAAACAAAATTCTCTATGGCCCAGATTCGACCTTCCTTAATCGCAGTTTTTGTAGAATATCTTCATATAAGTTATTTTTACTGGTGGTCTCTTTTTGTGTAGTTGTATCAACCGTTGATGGGAGAACCTTTTTAGTCGTTTGTCTTGTGTTTGTGGTTGTTGGACGAACAGCCTTTTGTTTAGCTAGAAGTTTTTTTCTCAGTTCGGTTCTTTTTCTCAGGAGTTCGGCTTTGCTCATTTTGCTCGTCTCTGTAGTGTTGGTATTGAGAGCCTTGCGGGCTTGATTATAACGATCTATAAGGAGGGTGTTGGTCCTTCTTAAAACTCGTTTTGGACGAGTCAAGTGGCTTCTGCTGGCTTTGGTTACACCACTGCCTGAATTGGGGTGGGTAGTAGTCGTATTTTGAGTAGCGGTTTTGTCTTCAACCAAAATTCCATCTTGCCGTTTAAAACTTTTGTATCGTTGAACTTTTTTAACTCGTTCTCGAATAGTTTTTAGAAATTCTGTTCGAGGTTTTAAAAGATAAGATCCGAGCCCAAAAGACTGGCACGTATATCCTTTAAAGCAGTTATCGTCATCAAATCCTCTAGAGATAAGAATGCCTCTACTACAGCTAGGAACTTCATACTGAGGGCAACTAGGGTTTAAGGGGTCTGGTTCTGGGGTGTTTGGATTTTCAGGATTCAGATTTTTAGGATTCTCTGGAATACCTGGGACTTTTGGGACAGTACTTTCACACCGAAGACCTTTAGAACATCCATTGTTATCAAATCCTTGGAAAACCATAAACTGATTTGAGGCACAGTTTGGAACATTAAACCTCGGACATCCAGCGTGTTTTTCTGAGTCAGTGGCACATCGGTATCCCCTATCGCATCCATCAAGGCTTTCAATTCTCACCCAGTCAGATTCAGCACATTCTGTAGGACGAGCCGGAGCGGGGCAACTGTTTGTAATGCTACGACATTCAAATCCTAAAAAACAACCATTAGCATCACTGCCCAGAGAAATCCTTTCTTGCTCATTTTCACATACAGGATTAGCCGGTTCGGCGCAGCTTACTCTATCTGAGACTTTAACCACTTTTCGAGCCATTTCAGCCTTAGTTGAGCCTTCAAAAATAGTGACTACGTAATTTCCAGGTCTATCAAAACTATGAGTAAACCTTTTAAGCCCCAAAAATTGCGCAGTCTGACTATTTCCGTCTCCAAAATCTATAATAAAAGAAACAAAGGCGTTCTCGTCATTGGTTTCAGTGGCGACAAACCAGGTTCCAGTTTCATTTGTAAAAAGGGAAAAAGGAGATTCAAAGAGTGCAATATCAAAGCTTTGTGCTTGTGTCACTGCTGGCCACAAAAATAAGGGAGAAAACAGAGAGAAGAGACCGAGTTTAAGCGCTTTCATAAATATCTGTATTTATTTCGAAACCAAAAATAACAAGAACTATATTTTTGTTCAACCAAAAGTCCTTTACTAAGGCTTTAATATATAGGCTTAGTAAATAGTAGTAACCTTGGTTGTTCGGCGGGTATTGGTGGTGGCTCTTGGTTCGCAGCTATAGCCTTGATTACATCCGTTTACATAGGGCTTAGCAATCAGCCTTCCTTCAGCACAATCCGGAACATTAAATACGGGGCATCGTGACTTTGGCGTGTTTGAATGGCTTGTGGTATTTCTTGCCTCACAGCTATAGCCTTGATTACACCCATCTTTGTAGGGCTGAAGGACCAATCTTCCATCTGGACACGCTGGTACTTTAACCACTGGACAAATAGGTTTTAGAGGGGGAGGAGTTTGAGTGGTTATAGTAATTTCACATTTATACCCCATATGACATCCATTTTCGTAGGGTAATTGAACCAGTCTTCCATGAGGACAGGCTGGAACTTTAACCACTGGACAGGTTTGCGGTTTGGCCTGGCAAGTATATCCAGGAAAACAACCATTGGTTCTCGGTTGTGGTACTAATTTTCCTCCATCACATTGAGGCACTACCGGGGCTGGGCATCTTCGTGGAACTCTGGGTTCCCAGAATCGTACACAATGGTAAGTTTTACAGCCTCTTCCATCAGTTCTAGTTTCAAGTTTTCGATCAGTACTACAGGTTGGAATGCTTGCTTCTTTACATTTTTTCGGTTCAGGAAGACTATATGGAATGGTCTTAGGTCCTTGGGTATTAACCGTTTGTCTAATGGGGCCTACCGTATATCCGTGAGTCCAATAATCATCGTAGTAATCAGTAAGTCTATAGTCATCATAATGATTAAAAACACTATCCCCCCAATAAAGATCTATACCAAAATCTAAATCATAATAGGCATAACTCGCCTGGGTCATTCCAAATCCAAGGAATCCAATTCCTAGAAATAAAATAAGAGACTGTAGCTGTGTGATAAATTTTAACATTTCTATCTAGTTTTATTTTATTAATATTTTTCATAAAAAAGTCAATGTTTAATTAAGTAAACCTTTATTCTTAGCGGTTAAAACACTAGTAATTACATGAAAAATCTGGTATAATCACGAGAAATAAAAACAAAAATGCATTTAAAATCATTTTTTAACCCACAATCGGTAGCTGTAGTAGGTGTTTCAGAAAGCCTAAACAAGCTTGGATCAGTGATTTTTCAAAATATTTTAGAATCTGGATTTAAGGGGGATTTGTATGGAATTAATCCAAAATTAGATGGTCAAAAACTCTTGGGGCAAGATTGTTTTAAAAGTATTGCTCAAGCGCCACCAGCGTTAGATCTAGTCATCGTAGTAATTCCAGGAAAGTTTGTCGAATCTGTCATAGATGACTGTGTCCTCATGCAGACCAAAAATATTGCGATCATTTCAGCTGGTTTTGGAGAAGTTGGGAACCATGATTTAGAGGAATCGATTAAAGAAAAATGTGAAAGAAGTGGAATAAATCTGTTAGGCCCAAACTGCCTGGGAGCTATATTCCCCTATGCTAACCTCAATGCTAGTTTTGCTGATGGTTATCCAAAGAAAGGGAATATTTGTTTTGTCAGTCAATCTGGAGCCTTTTGTACAGCGATGCTTGATTGGGCGACTGAGAAAGGTATTGGATTTTCTCATTTTATCTCCCTAGGCAATAAGGCTGGAATTTCAGAAATTGATATCTTAGAACATCTAGGAGATGACCCGAATGTAGATATTTTTGCTTTTTATCTTGAATCTTTGGCTGATGGTCCAGCTTTTCTCGAACAGATTAGAAAAGTGGGGCCTCACAAACCTATTATTATTTTAGAACCTGGAAAGTCAGAGAAAGCCGCTGAAGCGGCTTCAAGCCATACCGGCTCTCTGGCTCCAAATTCACGGGTATTAGAAATGGCCTACCAACAAGCAGGCGCTATACAAGTATTCTCTATGCGTTCCATGTTTGGGTTGCTAGAAACCCTCACCTACAACGCTGAAAAATCTTTTGGTAAAAATTTAGCCGTAATTACTAATGCTGGAGGAGTTGGCGTTTTAACGACTGATTTAACTGAAGAAAATAACCTAAATTTGGCTCAATTTAGCACTGAAACTCTCAAAAAACTTAAAACAGAACTGCCTCTTGAGGCCAACATTAAAAACCCTGTAGACATCATCGGTGATGCTCGAGCTGAGAGATACCAAAAAGCTTTAGAAATATTGTTAGAAGACAAAAATGTAGATCAAATTTTAGTGCTACTCACGCCACAAAGAACTACAGAAGTGGAAGAAACAGCTAGAGTTATTGGTCAAATTGCTCAAAATACAACCAAAAATATTGTGGCTAGTTTTATTGGTGGACAGCGAATCTCAAATGGTATTCCCGTTTTAGCCAAACACACCATTCCTCACTTTGAGTTTCCTGTAGATGCAACACGCGTTTTAGGCCTGCTCGCCAACAGACTCTCAAAAAATATAGCTCAACCAATAGACCTGCTTACCAGACAAGACGAAACCATTGTTAAACATATTGAAGCAGCGAAAAAAGCAAAAATGAAATCACTGCCACAAGAACACGTGAATGCTCTTTTAAAAGCGTATGATTTTGATTTTCCTCAAAATTGTAATTTTGAGGATTATAAAGAAGCACTAGAATGTGCTTCCTCATTTTTCCCCGAGAGTGTGGTAATGAAAATTTCAGCCCCAAACGCTCTACACAAAACAGACCTTAAAGGAGTGGTTCTTAATGTCGATACACCAGTAAAATTTAAAGAAGTATGGGAGGGTTTTCAGGCTTCAATCAAAGCCGCTGGCCTCAAAGACGCTCGCATCCAGGTACAAGAACAAATCCCTCAAGGCACAGAAATTATTGTCGGTATTACTCGTGATCCAAACTTTGGAAGTGTCATGCTGTTTGGCTCTGGAGGTATTTATACTGAAGTCTTTAAAGACACTACCGTCCGAGTACTCCCTACCACTGACTTTAATGACATGATTGAAGAAACTAAGATTGGTGAAATCCTCCATGGAGTCAGAGGGGAAGAGCCTAAAGCGGTTAAACCACTTATCAAAACGATGCAAAAAATGCAGCAACTAGTCCTCGACTATCCAGAAATTGCCGGTATTGATGCCAATCCAGTTATGGTCACAGAAGATCGAGCCGTAACCGTAGACTTTAAAATCTTAGTGTAATGGAACACTTTTTTAACCTCATCATCGCCTCCCCTTTCCCGGTACAGATATTTCTGGCGGGAATTTCTATATTGGGGCTATGGTATGGAAGTGAAAAAGTAATCTGGGGCATTAAGCGAATCGCTCGAAAGTTTGGCATTTCGGAGCTTATTATTGGTCTAACTATCGTGTCTATTGGTTCAAGTCTACCAGAAATTTTTGTAAATATTTCAGCTGGACTCAATGGAGTGGATGATATTGGGGTTGGGAATATTGTGGGAAGTTGTTTTGTGCAGATATCGTTCATACTAGGACTTTGCGTGCTCGTTGGTGGTACGATGAAAGGGCAAGGGAAAGAACTGCATCGCGATGCCCTGATGGTGGTAGGATCAATTATGGCGCTATTTCTTTTAGGGTTAGATGGGGAAATCCAGACCGGTGAGGCCTTGCTACTTATCTTTGCGTACGTTTTTTATACGTACTATTTGCTCGTCGCTAATAGAAAAGGATGGAAGGTCCGAAAAAGTGTCTCAAACCTATGGCTTAATATTGTAGCTTTTCTTTTTGGGGTAGCCCTAGTCTGGTTTTCTGCTGAAATGCTTCTCAAAATTGGGATCAATGCCGGAGAGCAACTAGGCGTAAATCAAGGAGTGATTGGACTTTTCTCTGGAATTGGAACTTCTATTCCAGAACTTTCTATTTCCCTCATTGCGTTGCTGCGAAGATCTTCAGGATTATCCCTTGGGAACTTACTTGGCTCCAATATTACCGATCCTCTTTTCTCACTGGGCGTTGGGGCCGTCCTAGCTCACGGGTATAAAGTCTCTGATTTCTTACTCTTCACCGCTATTCCTATTTGGTTTGTCGCCAGTTTTGGGGCTATGTCAGTATTTTACCTTTACGGGAAAATGACCTGGAAGCACGCCTCGGTATTAGTCGCTTTTTATATTGGAGCGTTTTTAGTATTTTTGACTTAAAGTTTTCCAAGGCCTAATGGCTTTTGATCTGCTAATTACTTCACCTATTGATTTGTATGAGTTATGGATTTTGGATTGAGTTCAAAATGATGGTTGAACCTAATCTTTTTTCACAAACTTACCCACACACTCTACGTGAGATGTGTGTGGAAATTGATCTACTAAACTGAATTTTTTAAGTTCATATTGTTCTCTCAGTATTTCCGTATCTCTCGCAAGAGTCGCAGGATTACAGGAGACGTAGATAATTTCTTGAGGTCTAAAATCAATAATAGATCGTAAAGCTTTAGGGGAAATGCCAGCTCGTGGAGGATCCAAAATTACCGTAGGGGGACGACCTTCATATTCCTTCATAAATTTAGTTACATCGTCACACACAAAATTTATGTTATGAATGCCATTTTTAGCAGCATTAGCCTCGGCATCTTCTACCGCAGATTTTATAATTTCTACACTTGTGATTTTGGTATGAGGATTTTGACGAGCCATAATCTGACTGATGGTACCTGTTCCGGAAAAGAGTTCTAAAATTTCATCACCACCAGAGACATATTCCTCTACTTTTTTATATAACTTTTCAGCCGAAAAAATATTGGTTTGAAAGAAGGAATCTAAAGAAATATCAAAATCTAAATTATTAATATTTTCTGTGATTTTTGCTTCGCCAAAAAGGAAATTTCGTGAAACATAGTGGTGACTAGCATTTCCCAAATCATTGCTTTGGGTCCAGCAAAATCCCTGGATACGCTCCCCTAGTTCTGATTTTAAAAGTTCAGCAAGAGCCTCAATGTTTTGAGCCTGGGTTTCATCAACGGTGGTTATAATCTCTACCAAGAAATGAGCTTTTGAAAAACTTTTTCGTACGGTTAACTGCCTCCAAAATCCTTGATTTTTGCGAGTATTGTACGCGGGCAATTTAGAAGCCTCGCAAAGCGTACGAATTTTGGGAATAATATTTTCAAAGGCCTGATCAAAAAGGCCTGATGGTTTCTGTAAATTCTGCACAAGCCAAAACTGGCCTCGTTTTTTGGAACCTAAGCCAAATCCCGTATGTGTCCAGGCTCCTTTTGGCCCTTCTTGGATTAAAGAGGGAGTTGTAGGGTGTTCGTCAGTTGGCCCAAAAGAATACTCCATTTTGTTTCGGTAAAACCAAATTTCAGGAGATTCAATATACTCATCAAACAGGGGTTCAAGGTCAGTTTGAGCCAGCCTTTTGAAAAGTTCAAATACTTGTGATTTTTTATGCTGTTGCTGGATTTCTATAGGCAATCCCATCCAGGGCGCTCCTGGAGTTTCTTGAAAATCAAGCAAGACTTCATCGGCGGCCCTTTGTAATACTCTTAAAATTTTGCCTTCTGCGTGTCGTCTTTTTTTTAGCGATATTTTGGCTTCAACTACCTGCCCTGGTAATGCCCCATCTATGAAGATCATAAACGCATCAACTTTAGCTATTCCCTTCCCGCCAAAGGCAAGGTCTTGAATTTTTAGTTCCAAAATCTGTCCTTTCTTTATTTCCATTATTTTGATTCTAGATAAAGTTTAACTGTTTGAAACTTAAAAATGTCGATACAAGTATTACCACACAACATTCGTGATCAAATTGCTGCAGGAGAGGTGGTAGAACGGCCAGCCTCTGTGGTCAAAGAGTGTATAGAAAATGCACTAGATGCCGGGAGTACTAATATTGAAGTTACTCTAGAGGAAGGAGGCAAAAAGCGTATTGTTATCCTCGATAATGGCACCGGAATAAAAGCCACAGAGTTAGAACTAGCAGTAGAACGTCATGCTACTTCAAAGATTAAATCTATTGACGATCTTTTTGCGATTCAGCATTTTGGGTTCAGGGGGGAAGCTTTGTCAGCGATTGCCGCCGTGTCGGACTTTACGATTACTTCCAAAACAAAAGAAGCTCAAAAGGCTTCACAACTTACCGTTTATGCGGGACGCAAAGAACCTATCCAAACGGTAGCTCATCCAAAAGGGACGACCATAGAAATTAAAAATTTATTTGCCCCCACCCCGGCGAGGTTGCAGTATCTGAAAACTTCAGAAACAGAGTACAGACAAGTTTTGAAAACCATACAACAATTTGCTTTAGCACATCCTCATGTGGGGTTTCGGCTTAACAAAGAGGCAAAAACAGTTTTAGATTTACCAACGGGTGAGACGGCTAGAACTCGGGCAGAAACGATTTTGAAACTTTCTAAAAATCAGATTTTAGATTTGGATTTTGGGTATGACAATGTGAAAATTTCAGGATTTATTTGCGCGTCTGGATATTGCGCTAGAAGTCGGAATCATCAGTTTTTATTTGTAAATGGGCGCCCTATTGAGGATTCACGTATGGCTTATGCTATTCGGGAAGGGTATGTGCAAAGTGCAGGAATAGAAAAACACCTACACCCAATTTTTGCGCTCAATATTGAGCTAGATCCTTTACTCGTAGATGTAAACGTACACCCACGAAAATTAGAAGTGAAATTTGCAGAACCTGGAGAAGTGTTTGTAACGGTAAAAAAATCAGTAATGGAAGCGTTAAGATCCTTTAGTGAAATGGCAGCACTACCCCCAATACAACACAAAACTTTTACCTCTCCACCGCCTAAAACGCCCCAAAAACCAACGCTAATGTTAGTGCCAAAGTTTAGCCATAACTTTGCTTCGCGCAACACTCAAAGGGAACAACGGATTCCTAGACTTGAGAAAACAAATATTGAACCTGCCCCTGAAACTCCACAAAGCCTACGAGTTATTGGGCAAGTAGATAAAAAATATATTATAGCTGAATCTGAAAAAGGGATGTATATTTTTGATCAGCATGCACTACATGAAAGGCAGCGATTTGAACAGTTTTGGAATGAATGGAAGACTTCAAAAATTAAGAGTGAAACTTTGTTAGTCCCTCAAGTATTATCAATGAATGAAACACAAATTTCAGTGCTGGCAGAAAATACTAAAGCCTTAAATAAACTCGGTTTTAAAATAAACTTTACGACAGATAGTTCTGTGGAATTTTTAAGGGTACCAACTGTTCTAAAAGATGAAGATTTACAAAAAATTGCGGAATTAATGGTCAATTATTTTGACACAGAAAAGTTGGGAGAGCATGTCCTAGATCAAGTAATGCGAAAAGCTTTAGAATACAAAGCGTGTCGTGGATCGATTATGTTTGGCGATAGACTTGATATTGCAGAAATGGAAAAACTTATTGCGGACTTTGACTCTACTTCATGGAAATTACTCTGTCCTCATGGTAGACCTAACCATACGTTCATCCCCTTTTCTGATTTAGATCAACAATTTCATCGTTAAAATTTTGAACTTTTAAAAAATTCAGGCGAATAAGGTTGAGCTCGTTCTACCAAAATATTAGGAAATGTGTTTGCAAAGTTTTCTAAATTAAATTGTTGATCATACCCTAATAAAATCCTTTCTGGGGCGACTTCTTCTATCGTTTTAAAGAAATTTTGATCGGCTCTCCCCAAACGCACCTCTACATTCTCAAAATGCGTAAATTCATAAATAACTCTTTCATATCTTTTTACCTCTGAATTTCTTGGCTTTTTGCCTTTAATTTTAAAAACAGTGTTGTCGCGGGCAATGATAATATGCAGCTCTGAAGAATGTGTATAACCAGACCACACATAGTGCTGATGACCAATATGAAAGTTGTCGAAGGTTCCAGCAATAAGTGTTTTCATAAAAAAAGTTTAACCTAAACTTTTAAATTTTTCATATTAAACCCATGAAGATTTGCTAGCTCTGTATTTAGCCTCTTTCGGTTTTTTTTAATTTTTATTTTTTCAGGTTTTTCTAATTTACTAGGGTTTACCAAAATTTTATCCCAAAGTTCATGAGAGAAATTTACATCACATCTTTTATTTAATAGATCGTATAATCTTATTTTCATTTGAGTGAGGTCTATATCTTCTTCAAATTTGATGGCTTTTAAAGTATCCACTAAAGAAGCAACATTAGCTCCAATTCTAGTAAAAATAATTTCATCTGAAAGGTCTTTGTCCTCATCAAAAAGGATTTTCCAATCTTGAGCATGTAGAATGACCTCGCACCTAGCATTTAGCGCTTCTGCCATAAGCCTAAAGGCTTCATCCTCACCTGGAACTATATCAGAAATATCCCTAATTCTGAGTACATGCTGATAGGCAAAAAACTCTTCTTCTTTTGGACCTTTAAAAAAGGAATTTTTAAACCTATTTTTAATATCTTTCTTAGCTCTTTCAATAAAATCCTGCTCCTTTTTTCCTTCTTCGTAATCTATATAAGATCTATAGATTTCTGGATTGTTGGCTAAGTCCTTAACAATGTTCCACATAGAAGACTCTAATATTGGAATTGTAGGTCTAGATTCATCTACTAAATCTTGTAAAGCAACATATACATCGTGGTGATTAGCTCCGGACTCATTTTTTTTATAATCTTCCTCCGTCATAATTTGTATTTCAACTGGGATTCGGATGATTTCTTCTCCATATTTAATAGGGAAAGATCCCAATAATTTGTACTCTTTTCTCTGGCTGTCTGCAGTTAAATTTTGTGAGGTTGATTCTTTAACTTTTAAGTTCCAAGATTCATCATATGGACTATTAGGACGGCCAAAATCAATTTGAAGTTTGTTTATTACCTCTCTAATATCATTTTCATTTGCTACGATAATACTTGCTCGATAAACGTCTTTTATATTACTTGGATCTACTTCTGATTTCCTTGTGCATTTAGTGGCCATTCTTTCTATGGCTTTAGCATTTGAATCTAATTTAAGGTAACACTTTCTCCCCCCTGTAAACCCTTTAATAAGTCTTCGACCTGTTTTTTTGCCCTGCGTTACCTCCTCTTCAGTTTTATCCCTTAGAGCTTGCCTAAATTCTTTTTCATGGGCATCGATAAACTGATAGTATGGCAATTTGGATATTTTTTTGAATCCAACAAAAGATTTAAGCATTCTCCTGCCTAGGGGTGATTGGTTAGCCTTTTTTGCGAATTCAAAGAAGCTTTCAGGGTCTTGGATTTTGCGTATGAGAGGCATTAGATTTTTCTCAACCTTAGCTTGCAAGGCCCTAGCATCGTATTTAATGTAATCTCGCATAAATTGAGTTCTGGAAACTATGTGTGGCAAGCATCTCATTGCCATTAACCCTCCGGCCTGGATTGCTTCAGGTACATCTAAAGGAACTTCAAAGTGAGTTTCATATATTTTTTTAAATGCTTCAAAATCTGGACTGATACTAATAATATCCAACGGAGATATTATTTTATTCGTTTCTTGTACTGAATTAGAATCATTAATATCTTTAACAGTCATAGGCTTCCCTGAATTGGCTACCGCTAAAGCTTTGGCTCTAGTTTCTTCAGTCACCTGCTCCATTCGCTTTAGAGCCTCTTCTACTTGGGCTGCTCCTAAATGACTATTGCTAGCGATAAGTTCTCTAGTTTCTGGATCAGATAGTATAGCTGGACCAGAGGGCTCCCAGCTAATTTCTTCATGACTATCATCGCTGTGTTGTAAAGCGGTCCAAGTCTCTGGAAGATTTTCATATTCTTCAGGTTCTAAGATAACAAGCCAAAAAGTAATTCTTTTGTGGTCGATATGAGGTATTTTTTTAAAGGAGCCATTAGTCATAGCGGTTTCAGTGGTATACAACTTTTGAAATCGATTGAGATGCACATATAGCCCACTTTCTTCTTCTAATTCTTCGCCGGCCTTTTTTAAACGTGAAAGTTCTTTTTCTGGCTCTGACATAGCCAAAAAAGCGGTTTGTGCTGCTTTATCATCAAAAGTCTTTCCCCCAGGGATTTCATATTTGCAGGCTTTGTCTGGACTTTTTCCTATACGATCTCCACTTTCACCATGATTCGAAGCCACAAGGATCGGTGGGTGGTTTTCTTCTCCTGGTTTTGGTTTTCGCATTACAAGGACTCTCTGAGTCTCCAAAAACCTTTCAGCTCTAATTGCTTGGGGTTCCTTTTCTAACATTATGCTTGAAGGTCTCTCATTCATCCCCTTATTATATCAAAAAATTTAATTTAAATCGATTTTTTTTTGCTTTATGATTCTTACTGGTAAAAATGAAACAAATCATAAACATGCTTTCACAAGACGAAGTCGTACATATTGCAAAATTGGCTAAAATCAAGCTAAAAAATTCAGAAATTGAAAAATTTTCAACGGAGCTTTCCAGTATTCTTGGTTTTTTTGCTGACTTACAAGAGGTAGATACTAAAGGCATAACCGAAACCTCACAAGTAACCGGACTAGAAAATGAAACCAGACCCGATGAAGTAAAAGTGACAGAAAATGAAGACGAACTCCTTGAATGTAGTCCTCACCCAGTGGAAAACCACAGCATTAAAATTCCTAAAATTATGTAATGCCCTTAGTCAAAAAATCTTTAGCGGAGCTTTCAAGCCTACTTCAGTCTGGTGAAATCACTTCACGAGAACTGACCGAGGCGTTTATTGCCGAAATTGAAACCAAAGACAAAGACCTCAATGCCTTCGTAACAACTACTTTTGATTTTGCTCGTGAGCAAGCCAATAGTAGTGATAGTCGTTTGCAAACGGGAAAGGCGCTTTCGCCTTTGGATGGCATTCCGATGACGCTTAAAGACGTAGTATCAACCAAAGGGATTAAAACTACAGCGAGTTCAAATATACTAAAAGACTTCAAACCCCCATATGATGCTACGGTTTGGCAGCGCCTTAAAGACGCAGGAGTAGTATTGCTTGGGAAGGTCAATACCGATGAATTTACTATGGGAGCCTCCACTGAAACTTCTGCTTTTGGGGTTACTAAAAATCCTCATGATTTGACCCGAGTAGCCGGAGGTAGCTCTGGAGGCTCTGCCGCTGCTGTGGCGGCCAATATGTGTGCTGGAAGTATTGGCACTGATACTGGTGGGTCTATTCGACAACCAGCTCATTTTTGTGGCTGTACGGGGCTTAAAGTCTCGTATGGACGGGTGTCTCGTTGGGGCACTATTCCAATGGCTTCAAGTTTAGACACCGTAGGCCCTTTAGCCAAAACCCCAGAAGACTGTGCGATGATTATGAATATTATCGCGGGAAAAGATCCAAAAGACAGTACGACTCCCAATAGAGAAACTCCAGATTATACAAAAACACTAGGAGATAAAATCGCGGGAATGAAGATAGGGATTCCTAAAGAGTACTTTGTTGAAGGGATTGATCCAGATATTGTCGCGGTGTTAGAGTCTACTAAAGCTATTTTAGAAAACCTTGGAGCAAAAGTAGTAGAAGTCTCACTCCCTCATACTAAATATGCAGTGTCTGTGTACTATATTGTGGCTCCCTCAGAAATTTCGGCCAATATGTCGCGGTTTGATGGTATACGGTTTGGGACAGCCTATGGTGAGAAAGACCTACAAGAAATCTACACAGAAACCCGCGAATCCGGATTTGGAGATGAAGTAAAAAGAAGAATTCTTATTGGTACTTATGCTCTCTCTGCCGGATATTATGATGCTTTTTACCGAAAAGCGCAGAAAGTAAGAACTTTGGTAAAGCAAGACTTTGAGAATACGTTTGAAGAAGTAGAAGCTCTTTTAGCTCCAAGCTTCCCGAGTGTGGCTACCAAAATTGGGCATACCAGTGAAGACCCTCTACAGGCCTACATTGAAGACCTGTTAACGCTTCCCTCTAGTTTGGCTGGAATTTGTGGATTAACCGTTCCCGTAGGATTTTCTAAAGACAAATTGCCTATTGGGCCTCAAATACTGTGTCCCGCTTATAAAGAAGAAAAGGCATTACAGATTGGACATCAGATTTATCAAGCAGTACATAAAAACGATTAATTTTACTTGTTGAATAACCTTGGACTTACTAGAATACTGGCCGAATGAAAAAACTCTTTCTAGCTTCTGGTGAAAATTTTGCCGGAACGGTTTTTGGAGCAGATACAGACACTTTAGGAGAAGTAGTTTTTACAACAGGAATGACTGGATATTTAGAAACTTTAACCGATCCAAGTTATTACGGACAAATTGTGATCTTTACTTATCCATTAATTGGGAATTATGGTGTTTTCGACCCCAAACAAATGGTGCCAGGGGTAGATAAAACCTATGAATCAGAACGCATTTGGGTAAAAGGAGTTATCCTTACAGAAGTTTCTGAAGCATTTTCGCACTGTGAAGCTTTCCAAAACTTTGATGCATGGCTTAAAGCGCACAACATTCCAGGGCTCGCAGGCGTAGACACCCGAGCCCTTACCCAAAGTTTGCGAGAGCATGGATGCATTATGGGAAATATGGGAAAAAATCCGGCAACAGACTTTGAAGATAAGCTTAAAGGACGTTATGTACCAGAAGTTTCCCCTACAGAAACCACTATCTTAGAACCTGAAAATCCAAAAGGGAAAACGATAGCCTTTGTAGACTGTGGAGCTAAAAATGGAATTTTTAGAAACTTTTTAGACCGAGGTATTCGGGTAATCCGATATCCCTTTGATGTGAATCCATTTGAAGGGGAGCATAAATTTGATGGGATTTTCTTTTCTAACGGCCCTGGAGATCCAGAAGCCGTTACAGAAACTATAGACACTATGAAAGTAGCATTAGAAAAAGATATACCAATCTTTGGAATTTGTTTGGGGTGCCAGATGTTAGGACTTGCTGCTGGCGGAAAAACTGTGAAAATGAAATATGGACATCGAGGAGTGAATCAGCCAGTTCAAGAATGTTCAAGCGGGCACTGTATGGTAACGACTCAAAATCACGGATATGTGGTAGAAGCCGAAAGTTTACCTGCTGATTTTGAAGTCTGGTTTAAAAACCTGAATGACGACTCGGTTGAAGGAGTACGACACAAAACCAAACCAGTCTTTGCGGCCCAATTTCATCCTGAAGCTTGCGGAGGCCCCGAAGATGCACAGTATTTATTTGATGATTTTATAAAAGCCCTCTAAACTGGACGAGATTAGATGACTTTAGAAAATACAGCACTAAAATTCCAAAACGTTCACAAGAAATATGGCGATTTTACCGCACTTAAAAACGTTACTTTTGAAGTAAAAGAAGGAGAATTTATTGCGCTTCTTGGGCCGAATGGAGCCGGAAAAACAACGCTTATTAATTGTCTAAATGGATTGACCTCCCGTAATGGAGGTGAAATATCTGTATTTGGTGAAGACCCAGAAAAAAATCCCCTATCGACTAAAATGAATTTGGGAATTGTAGAACAAGAACTGGTATTTGATCCCTTTTTTACGCCTTTAGAGATGCTTCGTCTACGTCGAGGTCTATTTGGCCTTAAACCGGATGAAGCCTATGTAAATTGGTTACTGGAAAAACTCAGCCTTGAAGATAAAAAAAAGGTTCGTGCGAGAGAACTTTCTGGCGGAATGAAACGAAGACTTATGATTGCTAAAGCTTTAGCTCATGAACCCAAAATTTTAATTCTAGATGAACCTACAGCTGGAGTAGACGTTGAATTGCGTAATGCTTTATATGACTTTTTACGAGCATTGAGAAAACAAGGTCTTACGATTGTGTTAACTACCCATTACCTAGAAGAAGCAGAGTTGTTGGCTGATCGTGTAGCGATTCAAAACCTAGGAGAAACCGTTGTCTTTGAGGATACAAAAAAACTTTTAGCCACTAAAAATAGATGGTTATGTGTGGAATTTGAAGATGGAACTGTTGGGAAATTTGAACTTAAAGCCGATACCAGTGTTAGAAAAACGCTTGATAGCTTTGGTTCTAAGAAAATTAAAGATCTCAAAATCCAAGAACCCAATTTAGAAGAAATATTTTTAGAATTTACGCACCAAAAATGATTCACCCTATTCGGCTCTGGACCCTTACCTGGAAAGAAACTTGCCGGTTTCTGAAAGTCTGGAGCCAAACCGTAGGATCACCAGTCGTAATTGCGGTGATGTATTTTGCTGTATTCGGTGGGGCTCTAGGATCAAAAATCACAGAATTAAAAGGCGTCCCCTACTCTATTTTTATTATTCCAGGATTAGTGCTTTTACAATCCACCACTAACGCCTTTATGAATCCTTCAAGTTCCCTTATTATCGCTAAATATAGTGGAACTATGTCTGATATATTGCTGCCTCCCCTGTCGGCCTTAGAAAAAACTTTGGGGTATTTGTTGGGAGGGCTTTTTCGGGGAATAATGGTGTCCATTTTGATATTTTTGGTAGCTGGATTTTTTACTGGAAAATATATTCCAGAACATTGGGACGTATTTATTTTAATGCTTATTTTGGCTAATGGAGCCTTTGCCCTTCTAGGAACGCTTGTTGGAATTTGGGCCAAAAACTTTGATCAAATTTCAGGATTTTCAACTTTTGTAATTACCCCGATGGGGTTTTTAGGAGCTATCTTTTATAGTCTGGAAATGTTGCCGCCACTGGCCCAAAAAATGTCACTCTTTAATCCGTTCTTTTATTTTTCTGATGGCCTTAGATATGGCTTTTTGGGGGTTAATGAAGTCGATCCACAGTTTAGTATTGGGATGACTCTAGCCATCTTTGTAGTCCTGTTTATATTAAACCTTTGGGCCTTTCATAAAAATTGGCGATTAGGTATTTGATTGTTTTGTAAAATATTCTAGAATTCATCAGATGAAAATATTACTACTTGGCTCTGGAGCTCTAAAAATTGGAGAGGCCGGAGAGTTTGATTATTCTGGTTCTCAAGCCATTAAAACTTTCAAAAGACATGGGCATGAAGTAGTCCTAATAAACCCAAATATTGCGACGGTTCAAACAGATCCAAAAAACTTTGCCCCCTCAGAAAACTGTGCTGATAAAGTTTATTTTTTGCCCGTGACTCCCAACTTTGTAGAAAAAGTAATAGAGAAAGAATCACCAGAAGCGCTCGTGCTTTCATTCGGCGGACAAACAGCGCTTAACTGTGGACTAGACCTGGAAGAAATGGGAATTCTCAAAAAGCATAAAGTAAAGGTTCTTGGCACCCCCGTAGAGGTTATTAGAGCCACGGAAGATCGAGAAATTTTTGTAAAAAAATGCACGGAAATTGGAGTGAAAACACCTAGATCCATTCCGGCTTATTCTATGCAAGAAGCTAAAGCTGCGGCTAAAGAAATTGGGTTTCCTCTTATTATGCGTGCCGGTTTTGCTTTAGGAGGGAAGGGGTCAGGATTTTGTGAAACAGAAGATAAATTTGAAGGCATGGTAAAAGATGCACTTTCATTTTCTCCTCAGGTACTAGTAGAAGAAGACCTTCGCGGATGGAAAGAGCTAGAATATGAAGTAGTTCGAGATGGCGAAGATAACTGTATTACCGTAGTGAATATGGAAAATTTTGATCCATTAGGAATTCATACCGGTGAATCTATTGTTATTTCTCCATCACAAACTCTTTCTAATGCAGAATGGCAACTACTCAGAACTACCGCTATCAAAACGATCCGACATTTAGGCATTGTAGGAGAATGTAATATTCAATATGCTCTCGATCCAAATAACTCGGAAGAATATAGAGTCATTGAGGTAAATCCGAGGTTGAGTAGAAGTTCTGCCTTAGCCTCAAAGGCCACAGGATACCCTCTGGCTGCCGTGGCGGCAGAAATTATTTTGGGAAATCCTCTGTATAAGATCCCAAATGCTATTACGAAAGAAACAACCGCTTTTTTTGAGCCAGCACTGGATTATGTAGCGCTCAAAATACCTCGATGGGATCTTCAAAAGTTTAGAAAGGTAAGCCATCAAATCGCTACAGAAATGAAATCTGTAGGGGAAGTTATGGCTTTGGGACGAAACTTCCCTGAAGTGGTACAAAAAGCGGTTCGAATGTTGGGTATTGGAAGCCATGGAATACTTGATGCGCCAGCTAAATTTGAAGATAAAGCCGATGTTGAGGAAAATTTGAGAATGGCTTCTCCCAGAAGAATCTTCGCAGTCGCAGAAGGACTCTATCAAGACTACTTTACCGTAGATGAAATCTTTGAGATGACCAAAATTGATCGATGGTTTTTAATGCAAATGAAACGAATTACTGATTTTGCTCAAAGATTAGAAAAATCAGGAATAAAAAATCCAGAAATAATTAAAGAAGCTAAGGTTTTAGGATTTGCTGATCAAGAAATTGCACGTCTCACAGGAAAATCTTTTAAAGAAATATACCAAATGCGTAGAGACCACAATATTGCGCCTGTAACCAAGCAAATAGACACTCTGGCAGCGGAATTTCCAGCTCAAACAAATTACTTGTATACGACCTACTTAGGAAACAAAAACGACGTCTAGCCGTGTTTTCTGACTTAAGCCTTTGATAGATTGATTTTGTACTTGTTTTATGATATAATTAAAAGATGGCACAAGATGCATCTTCGGATAAAAGAATTTTAAAGGGCTTTACCTCAGGTACTGAAAAATTAGTAAAAGGGGCTGGAGACTTTGTAGGAGGCACTCTAAATACCGTTGGAGATGCCGTTTCTGCGCCTTTTAAGCTGACACAAGATAAAACCTCATATGAGATTTTTAAATTTAAAAGGAAAATTTATGATATAGAAAAAACTTGTACCTTTGACAATGAATGGCTTACAACTGCCGTATTTTCATTTGTTACTGGAACTGGGAACACCCATGATGAAGTACTTTTAGCACTTCATGAAGTTCAAAAAGAGTACTTTTTTGGGGATAGGGCTAAAAAGTTATTGAGATGGAGGCAATACAAAGTGATAGATGGTGGTATTGAAATTGAGTGGGATGAAACGAAACAGGGATTCTTAATGACCTACAAAATCAAAGTGGTTCGAGCTGAAGATCCTAAAGAAACTCAAAACATGCTATTTGGGAGGGGGTACTTTAGAGTCTTTTTTGGGGATACGTCAGAAGAGGAGATGAAAAAATTTATTACCTCCAAAATAAGACCAGAAGTGGAAGACCTAAATAACACTCTTAGAAGTGATGATAAGCGGTATCCATACTTTAAGCCCGCTAACTATAGAAAAGATCCACCAGAGGGCTCTAAAAATCAACCTCTAATTTATTTTTCAAATAAATTGGACATAGAGGGGCCAGAAAAGATAACTGTTCTAGGGGGGGAACAGTTTACCGCCTTCTTTGATACTATGAGGTAGCTTACTTAGAGGCTTGTTCAGCCTCATCAGCAGGCGCGGCTTCTTTTTTGGTTTCAGCTTTTACTTCCTCAGTTACTTCAGGAGTTTTTGCTGTTGCCTCTTCTGGTGCTTCTGCTGGAGTTTCAGCTGTTTCAGCCGCTTTGGCCTCGCTCACAGGAGCTTCTGCAGTTTCTGGTTTAGGCAATTCAAATGCTTTTTCTTGAAGTTCTAGTGGCACCTCTTTCATTCGAAGAGCTTTTCCACTCAGATCCCTGAGGTAATTTAATTTAGCTCGTCTAACTTTATGAGCTCGAATAACTTCAATTTTAACAATAGTAGGAGAGTGTACCGGGAAAGTTTTTTCTACGCCAATTCCTTCTGACACCTTTCTTACTGTAAAAGTGTCATTTACCCCATGTCCAGCATTAGTCGCAATAACGGTTCCCTGAAACACTTGTACTCGTTCTTTATTACCTTCCTTGATCTTTTGATGTACCGCCACTAGGTAGCCTGGCCTCACATCGGGTACTTTAGCCTTACAAAATTGAGCTTCAAATTGGTGGATGGTTTTTGACATATCTAAATACGGGTAAATTCTGGGCGATTATATGAAGGTAAAAGCACTTGGCAAATTTTTTGATGAAAAAATGTATTCTTATAAAAGGCCTTCTGTGTCTTTCTTTAACTTATTTTTTAAAATAAGGTTATCTTTGTTTCCAAAAAGATTCATAACAAACTTATCTTTTAGCGTGATTCGATATAAGAAATCTTCTCGAGTCATTACGCCGAATTTAACGTCTTCACCTGCAAATTGCTCTTTAACAAAAACCCCTAGATCAGATTCTTTAACACTGCCCACTACAAAAAGGTCAATGTCAGACTTTGTGTCCACAAATTGCCCTGTAAGTACACATAGGTCAACATCCCCTAACTTGGAAAGTTTCTTGAGCAGGTTTTGATTGCCTTCATCTGTCTTACGAATAATAGAGGTAAATTCATGCAGTAATGGAAAGTGTGGATTCACATGATAGTATTTTTTGCGGTTTTTTTCTCTAGATTTAAGCATTCCAATCGATTCTAGATTTTCTAGTTCTCTACGAAGTGAGTTAATTTGTTCATCTAAGATACGAGTAAGTTCCCTGATAAAAAACTCCTCTTCTGGGTTGAGAAGAAATTGCTTGAGGAGCTTTACTCTAGCCCCGGAACCAAATACTTTTTTGAGCATTATTTGTGTACGTAACCCTACAGTGCAAAAAATGTATTCGGTTTTGAGTTAAATGTCAATTTTTTTTTATTACAAAATTAATAAAATCCTTTTGTAATAAGGTTTTTGTTGATTAAAAAAACTTATCATGAACCTAATATTTTATCAGATTGTTCAAAAATTTTGTTCATTTCCTGCGGTATTGAATAAAATTATTGTTCAAAAATAAGAATACAAAAAAAGCCTTTATACAAGGCTTTAAGATGATTTGGATGAATCAAGAATTAAATGTCGGCGTCTTCATAATCATTATCATCCTTTTTGCCAGAAAGGATTGCCAAACCACAAAATATGCCCCCAATAAACCCCATCATCATAATGAAGAGCATCGGCCAGAACATACTGCCTATCACTGGCTCAAAGAAAATCATAACTCCTGGAGCCTGAATAACGATATTTTCAAAACATACAATAAGCCCTAGCACCAGAATGAATGCCATAAAACCGAGATAGACATACCGCATATTCATTTCTATTTTTGTTTTATCCCTCCATTATAGCCGATCTAAGGAATTTGTCAATCTTCATATTCATGACAGCCTTCTCGACCTCTAGGTCATGGGCATAGCCTTTTTGACCATCTTGACCGAGATTATTATGCGCTATTTGTTTGGCTATCGCAAATTCATCTTTGTCCAACTCAATATTTTCTTGCTTAACGATTTCAGAGAGTCCCAAAAATACTTTAAGGTCTTTGGCCCCTTCTGCACGCATTTCTTCTTTATAATCCTTTTCAGACTTACCCATAACCTTCCAAAAGGCTCCCGGATCATTTTTAAACTGTGGATTGTGTTCTAAGCGTTGCATTCGTGTATGCACTTCCCTATCAAGCCAACTTTCTGGGAGGTCGGTTTTTACCAGTGGGGCTAGTTTGTCAGTATAAGTTTCCGTGTCTTTTCGTTCAGTTTCTCGGGCTTTATTCTGGGTGATATTATCTTTTACCTTTTCTTTGAGTTCTTTTACTGAAATCTTTTCACCACAGAGCTGCTCCACTTGTGCTTCAGTTAGGGCTTCCACGTCAATTTCAAAGACCTGGTGAAGTTTGATGTCAAAAGGAACGGTCTTTCCAGCGAAATCTGGAGAATGGTAGTCCTTTGGGAATTTAACTTTTACCGCTTTCTTTTCATCCCCGGCCTTCATCCCGATATAAGCTTTCTCTAGATCAGGTAGAAAGTGCCCCATTCCGAGTCTGAATTTTTGGTTTTTTCCTCCCGTATTAGGGAGCTCTTCGCCTTTTTCATCCTTACCTGAAAAATCAACTTCTACTAAATCTTTATCTTTAGCTTCTCTGGGGACGGGGTTGCCTAAGCTTAGTTGGCTACAGGCTGTTTCTAGAGCCTCAATAGCCTCATGGTCTTTTACTTCTACTTTGGTCTTTGTAACTTTGATTTTTTTATAGTCTCCCAGTTTTACTTCTGGATAAACCTCTACAGTAATGTTAACACTCATGGGCATTTCTTTGGCGTCTTGTATATCTACTTCAGGCTGATTAATAACAGAAAGTTGATTTTTGGTTATAAAGGCTGAATAAGCTGAATCAATGCTGTGGCTCATGGACTCATGCATTAACCGCTCTGGACCAATAGAACCAATAACCATATCATCTGGTGCATGTCCTTTTCTAAACCCTTTTATGGCTAAATGTTGCCGAGCATTATCAACCACTTTTTTCTGAGCGGCTTTTAAATCTGGTTCTTCAATTGTTAAAACAAAGTGAACTTTTGATCCTGGAAGTGTTTTGTAGTTTGCCATAGATGAGTAAAAATTAGTGCCCGCATGCTAAGAAAAACCCTTAAATTGGCAACGCTTTTTTATCTAATTTACATTCACACTAGCTTTGCTGGATGGGAAACCCATACTGTGAAAGCCATTTTGGAAAGTGATCAGTACTTACTTTCTCATAATAAAATAGTTAAGCCTTTGGACTTAGAAATACCTTCCTTCTATACTAAAAATCCTGAATACACCTGCTTTTTGAGATCTATGGAGCGGTTTTTAGATCAAAAGCTGCTCGGACAATCTATCAAAATTAAATTCCCCGAGGCAAAACCTAAAAACCAGATAGTATACGGGGCTATGAAATTTGATAAAACCGTTAAATTGGACGATTTTTTTGTATCTCAAGGGTGGGCCAGAAGTGCTAATGAAAATTTAAAAACAGCTCAACACAACGCAAAAATAAATAAAAAAGGATTATGGGGACAGTGTAATGGGTGGAACCAGTTGAAGCATTATCAATCAAAAAAAGGAACAAATTTTGGATTTCCCCAAAAATACCGCCCTTATTTGCAAGGAGGGCAAACCGCTTGGGTTTCAAAAGTCTTATCTGCTAACTTAATAGAACTAAAAAACGGATTAAAAATTCGCCTTATAGGCGTCGGAATACCTCAAAATGAAGGGGCGACACAAAAGTGTTTCAAAGCTGTGTCAAAAAAATATCTTGAAGCAAAACTTATCGGCAAAAAAGTTATTTTAGAGAAAGACATTTCTCAGATAGACAAAGGCTATACGCTCTGGCGATATGTATTTTTACCTCAAACTAAGTTTCAAGCCCCAGTCTTTATAAATGAGTTGATGATCAAAGAAGGTTTTGCGAGATACAGCAATATCTCGAAGCAAGACCAAAAGTATGCACAAAACCTTGAATCAGCTCAAATGGCAGCACTTCAATCCCCTACCGGCGGCTGGAAAGTATGTCTAGATTCAACGATCAAGGAATCTCAAGACAAAGAAATTGAAGCCCCAGAGTTGCAATATGATCCAGACTGTCGGATAAAAGGGAATATAGCTGGCTCAAAGAAAAACCCCAAATTCACCTATCACACGCCCCTTTCTGGGTGGTACAAGCGTCTTAAATATGAACGATGCTTTGAAACTGAACTAGAGGCTGAAAGCGCCGGATTTATAAAAGTGAAGTAATTAAGCGGCCATTCTTTGTTCTACAGAGTTGTCATTTCCAGCTTTGGCAATAATGGCATTAATTTCTGCGTTTTGGCCATCACAGTACAAATCTAACATTGTAGTAATAGAGACCCCTGCTTTTGCAGCGATAGCTCTGGTTTCAGCAATTTCTGAGTGATAGGTCATGGGACTGCCTCCATCATCATTGGCTGCAGACATTTCAGTTAAGCCTTCTTCAACGTCTAAAGAGTTTATTATGTGGTTATCCCCCGTTACTTTGTTTGTATGATGTCTTTCCTCATGGCGTAATATGCGGATTACAACTGCTTGAGTACCCATGGTTAGTTGATCTGTATCAATGCGTGTTTTTTTTGAGGCTAGTTCATATTGACCTGCTACACCAGAATCTAAATCTGTAACTTCAGAATGACCTACATCTCTATTTGTGGTCTGATTAACCCTTCTCCTAGCCTCAAAAATTACAGCTTGCTGGGCTATTATTGATTCAACAGATCTATATTGGCCAAAAAGTTCTTGAGCTCTTTTACTTTCAGGATCAACATTTATGTAATCGGTAACTCTTTCTGGCATGGTGCATTTGATTAGGTAACTTAAAAATATATAAATTTTAACTATATGGTCAAATTTTTTTAATAAAATCATTAAAAATAAAAGATTATTATTTTCTTATTAGATTTAAAAGTCTAAAAAATAAAAGCTAGATCAAAGTTCTAAAATAAATAAAATTGTTTCGTATTAAATGAAAATTTGAATGCGTTACTCACAACTATTCGGAAAACCTGTAAAAGAAGACCAAGGGGGATCGGATCTAAAAAGCCATCAACTCCTCACAAAGGGAGGATTTATTGCTGAATCTGTAGCGGGAAGGTATTTTTTCTTGCCACTGGGGTGGCGAGTTCACGACAAAATAAAAGCGGTTATTAAAGCGCGAATGGACAGCTATGGAGCTCAAGAAATGATCACCCCTACCCTACACCCATTAGAGCTATGGGAAGAAACTAACAGAACCTCAACGACAGGATTTGAACTTATGCAGGTAGAAGACCGTCGTGGGGGCCAATTTGCTCTTGGAGGAACGGCCGAAGAAATGATGGTAGACGTGGTGCGCAAAAGGCAAATCAGCTATAAAGAACTGCCTTTTAATATCTATCAGTTCTCTACCAAATTCCGGGATGAAGCCCGAGCTCGTGGAGGGCTTTTGCGGGTAAGAGAGTTTGTCATGAAAGATGCCTACTCTTTTGACACCGATGAGAAAGCCTTTGCCAAAACTTATGAGGATATGGCGGAATGTTACACTGCTATTTTTAATGACTTGGGACTCAAAACTAAAAAAGTAGAAGCTGATGGAGGGTATATTGGTGGAGATTATTGTCATGAATATCAAGTAGAAACGCCTATTGGTGAAGGCACTTACTTTGAAACCGAAGATGGATCTTATATTGCTCATGAAGATGTAGCGGTATTTGAACGCGATATGATTAACCCGGATGAGGAAATCCAAGATATGATCGTTATAGAACAACCAGAATGGGTCAAAACCATGGATGATAATGAAAAACATTACGGCCTACCAGCTTCAAGATTCCTCAAAAACGTCGTGTATAAAAATGTCACTACCGATGAGATTATCATTATTACGATTCGTGGAGACCTAGAAGTAAACAAAACCAAGGTAGAGCGTCGTTTGGATGCTGTCGGACAGCTTGAGGCTGCCACAGATGAAGATTTAGCTAAACTAGGTACCAAGTCAGGGTTTGTGCATGCTTGGGGGCATGAGGCCCGGTATATTGGTGATTTGTCGCTTAAAACGGTTGTAAACTTCATTGGAGGACAAAAAACCGATACTACAGATACGAAGAACGTAAATTATGGAAGCGACTTTGAATGTGAATTTTTAGATGATTTAGCGGTAGCCTATGACGGAGCCAAAACCAAAGAGGGTAAAATCCTACATCAAAAGACCGGCGTTGAAGTTGGAAATATTTTTCAGTTAGGCACTCACTATACGTCTAAAATGAAAGACGCTACTTACGTAGATGAGTCTGGGAAAGGGGTGCCATACTATATGGGATGTTATGGAATTGGCCTTGGTCGAACTATGGCCACTGTTGTAGAAATGCATCACGATGAAAATGGAATTATTTGGCCAGAGAACATCGCCCCATTCCAAATTTATTTAGCCCCTATTGGGAAAGATCCAAAGGTCTACGAACTCGCCGAAAAAATGTACAAAGAAATGCTAGATAAAGGCATTGAAGTGCTATTTGATGACCGGCAAGACAAAAAGTCTGGCCCTGGAGCCAAGTTTGGGAACCATGAGCTGCTTGGTATCCCCTACCGAGTGGTACTTTCTGAAAAATTACTCGAAGCTGGAAACGCTGAAGTTGTAAAAAGAGCCACCCTTGAAAAACAAGAAGTAGCCCTAGATAAAGTTTTGGGAATGTTTACTTAGGCGGAAGCTTGATCATTATTAGCATCAATATCAGCATTGGTGCCTCCATGAGTTTGGTTTTCTCCAGCTTCAGCTACTCGACTGTTGTTTTCACCTGGACGACTTCCTGCATTTTCATTGTCACCTCCCTCAACTTTTTTAGCATATTGTTCAGTTTCTCCAGTATCTTCAGCTCGAACTTGTTGAGCTGTTTTATGAGGATTTTGGTCTTCTGGCATTTGTCTGTTTTTTACTCTAGCTTCTACTGTCTTAGCGTCTTCTTCTAAATCAGCGGTTCTTTTTGCAATTTCAGGGTCCTTCTGAGCAGCATCCTTGATTCCTCTTTTTTCTAATGATTTACCATTTTTTCGACCAAATCCACTCTCAAATTTATCTTTTTGGGCTTTAGCTTGCTTTCTCCCTCTTTCTTCGTATTTTTGCCTTTCTTCAGGATTCATATCCTCTGGCTTTTTTGGTTGCCTACTAGCTAGATCTGCTTCTCCTTCCTCTAGGTTATCTTTATCTTTATCTTCAGGTCCACGTTTCTTATAAATAAATTTGTAATCATATTCCGAAGCTGATTTGTAAAAATTTTTCATGTTTTATATAAGAGGTTATTTGTTTATGTTTTGCTGTCCTTAAATCTTCCTGGATGCCGAGCATCTTGATCTGGACTAATAATTTTTAGGTCTAAATGGTCTGGATCGTGACGATAAATCATAACCTTTGTTCCACTAGCAAGAGTTAAATCATAAGTCTTGCCATCTCGGGCATTACCATGTTGTTTAGCAAACTGCCACAAAGCCTGACCATAATTGGACGTTGCTCCTTTTGAGGGATTACATCGAATATCCCATTTACAACCAGCACCATGTGATTGATCTCCACTACCATGCTTTCCACCAGTTGCAGAGTTAATGTATCCTTTTGGTCCAGAATACCCCATTGAATTACGCATAAGTTGGTCTAATTCCATTAGCCCTTTAGCAGAACCTAGTTGAACACCATTAATTCCGTTTTCAAAATTGGCCATACTTCCACTACTAGCATTATCAAAACGAGAAGAAAGAATTTTAACCAATTCAGCTCTTTCTGCTGCACTTTCAATCTTGTAAGTACCATCTTTTCCATCAAACATTTCAAAACCTGGAACGTTATTTTCTAGATAATCCATAACTTCATCATGGGTCATATCGGTTCCATCAGGATTTTTTATCATACCTGAAAAATCGGCTCCACTGTGTTTAACGTAATTTTTAAGACCTTCGTTATTAGCTCCTAAAAGTAATCGTAGATATTTAGGCTTAAGGTGTCGTCGTCCATCAGGATTAGTTGTATAGGCTTCATCTCCAATTTTACCTAAAGCTCTATCAATGCCTCGTGCATTCATATTGAGCTCTTTTAGGTAATCAGTTCCAGAGGTAGAAAGATCCTTAGATTTCAGCATCAAAAGATGAGGATCAATCCCATATCTTTGAGCCATCTGATTGATCAGTTCGTGTTTTTTAAACTTTTTGCCTGGAGCAATCTCAACCTCCTCGTTCATCCAGGCATTCCCTTCTTGAGCGGCTAATTTTTCTCCTTCAAAGCCAAATTGCTTTATGTGTTCATCTACTTTTTTACTAATAGCAGACATTTCTTTTTCTGTAGCCATTTTTAACGGCTTAACCTTTGTCCCATTTACGATTTTGGCATATTCATCTGTAATATTTCCTTGGCCATCAACATAGAAAAAACTTCCTCCTTCTGCATTGTCCTTTCTAATAGCCCTTCGTCCATCTACTTCAATTTCTCTTACTTCAGATGGATACCTATCTCCGGCTCCAATCGTCCTTAAATTGTCGTTATTGTTGAAACTAATAGTTTCGATTGTGCCTGAATCTATTAGTTTTTTGGCTTCTTCAGGGCTTAGAATTCCATTCCCACGAAGCCTTAGCTCATGGGTTTCTTCGCCAGTTTCTTCATTTTTGATTGTTTCTATATTTCCAGTGGCAAAAGCTTGGTTTGTAAACTCTTTTTTTGTATAGGCTTCTTCTTTTTCAGTCTTTAATGGTGCTTCAAGTTCAGTTCGAACTTCTTCAGCCATAGATTTCACAGTTTCTTTTAGAGTAGCTTCGTCCATTGTGGCTAACTTTGAAGGATCCATAGCCTTAAGCTTAGCCTTTATAGCCTCTATAATACGTTCATCCATAATTTTTTTAGCACCTTCCATACCTGTTTCACGCAGTGCATCATTTATCCCAAACTGAATTTTTCCGCGTACAATTTCAGCCTCTACTTGTTGCTCTATCGATTTAGAAAATTCAGGATCATTTAGATCAATATCCTTAAAAGCTGTTCCAGCTTCTGTTTTTTCTTTTATAAGGGCTTCTACGGTTGTTTTAATAGCTCTATCCAAAGTTTCATCTCCATGCTTATACTTATCAGCCATCTTAGAGCGAATGGCTTCAGAAAGGTTCCCAACAACCTCTTCGCGCTTCTTGTTATGAAGTTCTGTTAATTTAGTTTCAATCTTAGATTTATCGGCTGCAATTCTGTCAAAATCCGCTTGAGTGAATTCTACTTCACCTGTTTTTTTTGCCCCTTCTGGACTAGCTTTCATGCCTTTAATTATTTGGGCTACTTGGTCTGGCGGGAGGGATCTGCACTTTTCAACTAAAGCACAAGCTTGCTTATGAATTTCTTCATTAGTAAGAGATGGGTTATCAGTGGTATTTTCAGATTCATCTGCCCTAGTTTCAGTATTTTCTGCCTCTCCTGGCTTTTCTTTGTAAATGTACTGAGGAACTTCTTGTGAATTAAATTGAAAAAGTTTTTTCATTATTTGTATTTATTAATATGTGATTATATCACACTTTAAGCCGAAAAAAAAGTCTTCTGGCAAAGATTTTTAGAATCCATAGAATAACTTCAATGAATGATCTTTTTAGTGACTTGAATAGTGATAAACCAGTCAAATCAGCCACGCTCTTTTGTGATGGCGGATCAAGAGGAAATCCTGGCCCTGCTGGGTGTGGAGGGGCTTTATTTGATGCAAATAAAAAAGAAATTGGTGCCTATTATGAATTTTTGGGACATCAAACTAATAACTTTGCGGAATATACTGGATTGATTTTGGGACTTAAAAAGGCTTTAGAATTAGATATAACCCACCTAAAGGTCTGCATGGACTCTAAGCTAGCCATAGAGCAAATGGGCGGCAATTGGAAGGTGAAACACCCAGATATCAAAAAACTTTGGGAGCAAGCCAAGTTGCTCTGTGAAGATTTTATAGAAGTTACCTATGCGCACGTCCCGCGAGAAAAAAACAAGCGTGCAGATGCACTCGCCAATAAGGCTATGGATTTGGGATAGGAAACTCAGTACACTGATCTAGTATAGCTTCTGGAGTATAAAACCTATTCCGTACTGCTCCGCCCAAAAACAGACCGTTAACAAAAATAATGCCATTATGTGCTTTTTGCCAGCTTTGAGCTGCTTCAAGAGCTTCCTTAGGATCAGCTATAGCGCTCCCTACTTTGAACTGTTTATAAAGCATTTTAGCTGGCCACGTAAGCCTCAGGTTAGGAACTGCTGACCAAATCACTTCATCAAATTGATCTAAGATAATATTAAATATTTCGGGATCATGATTTTTTCCTAGACCTAAAATAGCGCATCGAGGTGATTTTAATTTTTTAATTTTTGGTAAAATATACTCAAATCGAGGAGCCGAATGGGCTCCATCTATGACCAAATGGGTACTTATTTTCTCCCATCGGCAGGGCATGTGTGGAGTAATCATTTCAAAACTATTTGAATCTAAAATTTGTTCGCATATATTGCGAGCAATTTTTTTGTTCATTTTTTGTTTTATTCCTTTTAAAAAAAGAATTTTAGAGCTAGATTTTTTTTCTAAAATTGATCTATATTTTTGTTCAAATGAGATATTTAATTTAGAATCTTTGGTAAAGATCCCAGCCTTAGCTTCGGCCAATTTTTCTATAGAATCATCAAACATCTCCAAGTGATCATGCCCAATAAAAGTAAGGGCTGCAATGCGCTTCCCTTTGAGGGCATTTACGGCATCCATTTCACCACCAATTCCTACCTCGCAGATACAAATCTCTACTCCAGCTTTTTTAGCCGCCAAAATACCCGTTAGAACAATCGCCTCATAGTAAGTCGGATGAACTTGTAGTTTTTGGGTGATAGCTTTTATTTCTAATACATTTCCCCCAAATACCTCTGAGTCAATAAGTCTACCATTTAATCGAATCCTTTCAGTTATAACTTGTAGGTGAGGCGAGGAAATAAGCGCGACACTTTTCCCCTGAGAAAGCAGTGTCTGCTCTGTATAGCGACAAACACTCCCCTTCCCGGCCGTACCACCTACAATGACACGCCATTGAAAGTCTTTATCGGGATTCCCTAAAGCTTCTAAAACTTTTAATGTGACTTCTAAATTTGGCTTGGCTTTTGTATGGAAAAACTTCTTTTCTGAAGCGAGTTTATCAAGCCATTCTGTGGCCTCTTTGTATAGGTGCATGCGTGAGAAATATACAAAAAAAGTCCATTTAACCAAATGAACTCTTTATGGTGGGCGATATAGGATTCGAACCTATGACCTCCTCGGTGTAAACGAGATGCTCTAGCCAACTGAGCTAATCGCCCTTGAAGCTGGAGGAATATATATATTTTTTTATGAGGTGCAAAATTTTTTGAGCGAATTTAAATCTATGTAAAATGTTTAAGAATGAAAAACCCACTAAACCGTCTACTCCACCGGAAACCTAAAATAAAGAAAGGTCAGCATCTAGAACCAATTCATCATTATCATGTAAGAAAGCGGGTATTCCATAAAGATGAACCCTACCCACATCCTGATAGGTTTAAGCGATTGCTAGATAGAAGTGTTTATTTTGTAGGCGTTATTGGGCCCATAATGACGCTGCCGCAACTTTATATGATTTGGCATAATCAAAATGCGGAAGGCGTTTCTATTTGGACCTGGGGAGCCTATGGATTTGTTTCTGTTTTTTGGTTTCTTTACGGCACGCTTCATGATGAAAAACCTATTGTTTTTACCTATAGCTTTTGGATTTTGGTTCATGCATTTGTGATCACAGGAATAATTTTGTATGGTTAAACTATGAAACTTGTTGAACAATATGTATCCCTAAATGACAACTACAAAGCGGTAGTTTTTGAGCCAGAGGCTGAAGAAGTCATGTTTGAAGTAAATGTATATAAATGGAACGAACAACAGCTTGACGATGAAGGAAATCCAATCTGGGAAAGAATTGCTGGGCCGTTTGCTATACAAAATCTAGAAGCGGCTAAAACGCTTGCTCTAGACCAATTGCACTTACTTTCTGGTGAGACTGAAGACCAAAGTATTCCAGAAGATATAAAAAATGAAGTGCTAGAGACGCTTGGAAATGATGAATTTATATTTTTGGACATTAAAAACTATTCACTGAGTTATCTCCCGGACTCCCAAAGCGAAAATTTTGAAGATTTTGAAGGTCAAATCCTACTGGCGGCTGATGAGTTCTATTTTGTGCAAGCCAAAGATAATTGTTGGTGGTCAGGGTTTTTGTATGATGAAGGGCAAATACGCTGTTGGCAAAAATTTGAAGCCCTCAACGTAGCGCTTATAAACACCATAAAAAGCTAAAATTACTCTTGTTTCTTTAACTCACCGGTTAGTACTAAACGGTTTTTATTTGTCCCTACAGGGGTACAGGTCATCAGCGTAATCAAAAACTTATCGGTAGGCTGGTTTAGTACCTCTACGGCGGTAGGGGGCACTACTTCTGAATACTTCATTTTATAAACGTACTTTTTGCCTTCCCAGTATACTTCTACCAAATCTCCTACTTTGACTTCATGTAAAAGTGCAAATACATCTTTAAATCGCCCTTTATCCCAAGCATAGTAAGATGAATGCCCCGTAATAAAGAAGTTTCCAAAATTTCCAGGGGTATGGGAAATAGGGTGCACTACTACGCCTTGACGAAGTCCTGACTGAATATTTTTTTCTAATTCATTCCAGTTTTGGTGGTTTGGCACATTTACAAGCGGCACATTTTTATCAATTCTAGGGATATAAAGCCTATTGTCTGAAGGATAAATCTTCATATCAGAAAATACTTTCTTAGCTTGGTTTTTGGGGGGGAGATTTTTTCTACGGAAGTTTCTCCGTGATTTCTTTACTTTTTTTAGTCTAAGGGCTTCAATATTTGTTATTTCTTCTTCAGTGATTTTGGTCGCTTCTTCACTGGATTCAAAAGTTTCAATTACTGAAGCTTTAAGTTGCTGGTATTTAAAATCGGCAATCTGCCCATAAGCGTCTTTATTAAGACCCATATGAGCGATACCCCAGATGACCAAACTAACTCCAAAGAAATAGCATAGATCTTTCCAAAGAGGTCTTCGTTTTTCTAGATTTTTGAATTCAAATTCGTGATTCATACTAATTTATAAACAAATCACGCGATTTTAGTAAAAAACATTATTTTTGGCAAGTTATACAGGTTGCCAGAATTAGTATTTTGAGTTTTTTTAAAAGAGTTAAGAAGCGGCACTTAACTCAAATGTTTTGGATCTAAGCCAAATTTAGACCGCACAGTATGAAGCTTGGCCTCAGCAATAAGGTTCGCTTTTTCAGCTCCTTTTTTTAGAATATTTTCTACTTCTGCGGGATCAGATTCTAGCTTCGTGCGTTTAGCACGCGCTTCAGCAAAATAATCCCACACAAATTCAAAGAGTTGTTTTTTGCTCTCCCCAAAACCAATACTTCCCTCTCTATAAGCGTTTTCTAATGTTTCAGTATTGGGATTTCCAAAAAGTCGGTGATATTGCATGACATTACAGGTATCTGGATCAAGAGGTTCTCCTAGTGCTTTTGACTCTGTCTGGATAGACATAATCTTTTTCTTGATATCTTTTTCTTCTCCAAAGATTTCAATCGTATTTCCGTAACTTTTTGACATCTTGGCTCCGTCTAGTCCTGGAATGGTCTGTACTTCTTCTTTGATCTGGGATGTTGGTAGAACAAAAGTCTCTCCAAAATGGTGATTAAATTTTTGGGCTAAGTCTCGAGCCATTTCTACATGTTGTTTTTGATCTTTCCCGACAGGTACTATTGCTGCGTCATACAGAATGATATCAGCGGCCATTAAAATAGGATAGGTAAAAAGGCCTACGTTAGCCTCCAATCCCTTAGCCACTTTATCTTTATAGGAATGAGCTCTCTCCATCAGTCCAAATGGAGTAAGGCATGAGAGATACCATAAAAGCTCTGTATGTGCCCGAATATCGGATTGACGATAAAATACGGATTTTTGAGGATCAATGACTATCGCTAACCAATCTAATACCCCAGCTTTTTGATTTTTATGAAACAATTCAGGATCTTGTTTTGAGGTGAAGCTATGCAGATCTGCTACAAAATAGAAACACTCATTTCCAGGCGTTTCTTGCAGTTTTTTGGCCTGTTTCATCATGCCAAAATAATTCCCTAAATGAGAATTACCACTCGATTGCATACCGGTTAAAATTCTGGGCATTGACTGTGGCCCAATAGTACTTTTTGTCGATTTTGAAACAAGTAAAAACTACACTTCAGGGACATCTAAACCCTTTGATTCCATAATTTTTAAAACTTTTTCTACCACTTCTTGTGGAGTGTAATCAACTTTTCTGAGGTAGGCATCGGCTCCCCCTTCCAATGCCTGGTGTTGGGTATAATCTTCAGAGAGATTACTGGTTACTATAATAGGAGCATTGAGCTGAACCTCCTTTTTCAGATCCTTTAGAACCTGAAACCCATCAATATGGGGCATCATTATATCTAGCAGTATTACATCCACTCCCCTGCTGTAGGCTAATTTCTTACCGGTCTCTCCATCCTTGGCTTCTAGGACTTCAAATCCAGCACTGCCAAAGGCCAGAGCAAATAAAGCTCTCAGGTCGCTATTGTCTTCAATAATAAGTATTTTCATGGAGAATTGACTTAAAATTCTATACGAATTTAAAGCAAAAAAAAACCCCTCAGTCTCATCAAAACTTAATTTATGAAAATGCTAATCATGCAGAGACGCACATATAAAATACGGAATATTTCAAGCCCTGATTTAACATTATTTTCCGCTAACCTGAGTATATAAAGACATCGACAGATTTTCACTCGCAAGTAAAGAGTGCTAAAAGATCTTGACACTCTAGCTTTTGGAGTGCTAAAATCCGCACGTTTAATTAATCTCAGAACAACATGTCCAATCTTACCCCCCTACTTGATAATGTGATTGTGAAACCGCTAGAAGGTGAAACTACCACGGCTTCTGGAATCGTAATCCCAGACACAGTGTCTAAAGAAAAACCTATGCGTGGCGAAATTATTGCCGTAGGACCAGGAAAAGTAAAAGACGGGCAAAAAATTGAATGCCCAGTAAAAGTTGGAGACGTAGTAATTTTTACAAAATACGCACCAACAGAAATCAAAGTAGACAATCAAGAACTCTACATCCTTGGATTTGACTCGCTCTTAGCAGTTGAATCTTAATTTTTTAAATACTTATTAATCTACACAAAAAATGGCTAAAGATATTAAATTTTCAGATGAGGCTCGAAGAGCTGTAGCTAATGGCGTTAAAGAGCTAGCAGATGCGGTACGAATCACCATGGGGCCGAAAGGAAGAAACGTAATTTTAGATAAATCTTATGGAGCTCCCACCGTTACAAATGATGGCGTCACTATTGCTAAAGAAATTGAATTTGAAGACAAGTTTAAAAACATGGGAGCGCAACTAGCTAAAGAAGTGGCCACAAAAACCAACGACGCGGCCGGAGACGGAACTACAACCGCTACAGTACTAGCCGATAGCATTATTACCGAAGGCCTTAAAAATGTGACCGCTGGGGCTAATCCTATTGCCATCCAACGTGGAATTAATCTCGCTTCAGTTACGGTAGCTGAAGAACTAGAGAAAATGGCAGAACCCATAGATTCAATTGAAAAAATTGAACAAGTAGCCACTATTTCGGCTCAAAACCCAGAAGTGGGAAAAGTTATTGCAGAAGTCTTTGACCAAGTAGGAGCCGATGGTGTGGTAACCGTAGAAGAAGGCAACACTATGGGACTTGAAAAAGACGTAGTAGAAGGAATGCAATTTGATAATGGATACCTTTCGCCTTATATGGTAACAGATTCTGAACACATGGAATCGGTACTAGATAATCCTTCTATCCTTTTAACCGATAAAAAGATTTCTAATATTCAAGACATCCTGCCACTCCTTGAAGGAGTCGTTCAATCTGGCAACAAAAACCTTGTAATTATTTCTGAAGACGTAGAATCAGAAGCATTAGCGACATTAGTGGTAAATAAACTTCGAGGCACCTTTAATGTGTTAGCAGTAAAAGCTCCAGGATTTGGAGATCGAAGAAAAGCCATGCTTCAAGACCTCGCTATTCTTACCGGAGGGCGTGTTATTGCTGAAGAAGTAGGGCTCAACCTTGAACATGCTAGTATTTCAGATCTAGGATCTGCTAAAAAAGTAATCGCCACAAAAGACACCTGTACTATTGTGGATGGAGCTGGTGACAAAAAAAATGTAGAAGCGCGTGTAAAAGAAATCGAAAGAGAAATAGATGTCTCAAACTCTGATTATGACAAAGAAAAACTAGCTGAGCGTCGAGCAAAACTTGGTGGAGGGGTTGCGGTAATTAAAGTAGGCGCCGCTACAGAAGTGGAACTTAAAGAGAAAAAGCACCGGATCGAAGATGCGGTACTCGCTACTAAAGCCGCTTCAAGTGAAGGTATTGTAGCTGGAGGTGGAACGGCTTTATTACGAGCTGCCCAGTCGCTTAAAACCCTCAAAGCCGAAAACGAAGAAATACAAGTAGGAATCGATATTGTAGCCCGAGCTTTAGAAGCTCCCATCCGGCAAATTGCCGAAAATGCAGGATTTGAAGGCTCTGTAGTAGTAAACCAAGTACTAGCTTCCAAAAATGCACATGATGGATTTGATGCCGCTGAAGGCGAAGTAAAAAATCTTATTAAAGCCGGAATCATTGATCCAAAAATGGTAACTCGAAGTGCCTTACAAAACGCCGCATCTATTGCCGGGACTTTCCTTACAACAGAAGCAGCTGTGACAGATATCCCTAAAGATGAACCAGAAATGCCAGCCATGCCAGGTGGCGGAATGCCAGGTATGGGAGGGATGATGTAAATCTATTCTAAACTTTAAATTAAAAAATCTGCTTAGGGTTTATAAAGACACCTTAAGCAGATTTTAGATTTCTACTACTGTATATTCAAACGGGATAGCTTCTGTATTAATGCCTTCGAGTGAACATATATCCTCAAGGGTAGCGAGCGTAAAGAGTAAATTTTGAGTCCCATCACCAATGAAATCACCGGTTTCTTCGCTACAGCTCACAAGCGCCATTTCTGTACCGGCTTCATCATGAATATAAAAATATCCAAAATCAGGAACCATTGAACTCATTTCTGAAAACTCAAATCGGCCTTCTAAAAACAAAATTTCTTCAAGCCATTCTCCAGCAGTTTGCTCTGCAAGAGGATCAGGGGAAAATCCACTAATCTTGCCTCTTGTTGCCGCTACATTTAGAAAGGTTGTAGCCAATCTGACATCATTTCGCCTGTTAGAATCCCTATCAAAAGCACCACCTTCAAGTATAACTTCCTCATTCACAGAATCTTCAGCAGAGAATTCTAAAGTGTCTATTGCTTCAATGTCTTCTACAGGTATTTCACTGTCTGGTGCTTCTGGTTCTCCAACGAGAAGTCCTTCTTCAACGGCTTCACCAATAACTTCTGCAAGATTTTCAACTAAAGCTTCCTCAACGGGTAAAGGTTCTACTGCTTCTAAGGAGTTTTCAGGAGGCTGAGGCAGGGACAAAAAACAATCATTCGCTACTTTCATCATGTAACCTGAAGCCAAATCCATAATCTGAAAATTTTCTGTATCTTCTTTCCTCCACTGCCCTGATTCATTTTGATAACTATTGAGACTTAAAATTTCACAAGTTCCAGCAACAGAGCTCAAACGATGGTTAAGCATTAACGGAGTAAAGGCCATAAAGTTCCAACCTCCAAAAAGTGCATGTCCATAACCTTCATACACACTGTCTAAGAGCGTTTGATGTTCAATTGGATAATTATACTCAAGGCTCGTGTCTTGAGGGAGGTTAATAATGACTCCATGAAGTACGAGTTCTAAATTTCCGTACAATTTTTGGTAAGCCGATTTAAAGCTCTCCCAAAAGCGCCTATCTTCTGTAGGGGGATACGTGATTTTTCGTTTATAAACCGGATCATAAAAGAGTGCTGGATTGCCCGCTAAAATATCTTTACCTAAAAATCCTTGAACAATAAGAGATTTAAAGACGGCATATGAAACTAGATTAAGCCCAGCTTTAAGCACCACAGTTGGCTTAGATTCAGCTACCACTTCAGGTATGCTGGGCATAAATGAAACCCAAAAATCTTCACTATTTATACTTTCTTTATTTTGATCGACTTCAAGTAAATCAATCATTAGTGTTTGTGAATCCACTATATCACCAATTCCTGAATCTATAATTTCACCAGGAACAACAATGGTATAATGAGCCTCCATTCCAAAAGCATCTGGGGAAAACCCTTTTATATTCCCAGCCTCAAGGGCTTCTTCCTGTTCTAAGTCTTCTTCTAAAATATTCTCGTCTTTAGTATTATCTTCACCAAAAGTATCTGAGAAAAGATAGATAATGTTGCCATCTTCATTTTCAATCCAGGTAGCTTCATCTACAGGTTTTTTTAGAACTATTTTTCCTACTCCTGGGATTTCTGCTTCTTCACAGCTCACAACCTCAAATGCATCATCGGTATCAACCTGGTCGCAAAAATCGGCATCTGGCCCTGCCTGCATATCAAACTGAAAGAATTTATTTTTACCACCAAAATTATTACTAAAATCAGTCTCATTAAATACTTGATCTACCTCCCCTACAAAATCTTCTGGCGAAATCTCTTCAGTTTCTGAAACCATTTTAGGTTCTAAAATTTTGGTAGAAAAGTTTTGAGTTAATGCTGTTGGAACCTCTTCAATAAAGGGGGTCTCTTCCTCTTCTTTGGTATCAAAAACCTCTAAAAGAGTGGTTTCTGAATCTAAAAAATTTTCTTCTTCAAGTTCAAGCGCTAAATTGGCCGATAAGGTCTCGCCCATAGCTTGAGTTTGAGAGTCTATGATTTTATAAAGCCCAGACATATCCATCTCAATAACCACTTCCGATGAGCCATCAAAATCCAACGTTTCAGTTATATCAACTTTAAAACAGCCACTCAAAAAAAATGGTATTACCCCTACCATTAGAAGCCGAAAAGGCGATTTAATCATTGAAAATGAGTTTATTTTTGTATTTTCTAGGGTATTGTATCACAAAAAAAAGTTACATCACAAGCGCTTCCTTTACAGTAAGCTAGAGGGGTTTATGTCAATCTTTGCTTGGGACTCTAAATTTAATGAAGTAATAAACTCAACTAATTTAGTTTTATTCGGTCCAGTAATAAATACATGAAACCAGTATTGGTTATGTGCACGAGGAAAAAAAGCCGGAGCCCAATTTACTTCAAATTCCGCTTCTTTAGTTTCTGATAACTTTTGTTCTAACATTTTATAAGTTCCAAAAGCTTCAGCAAAAGCCTGCGCTTTATCTCTATGTTGAAAAACTATTTTTCCAACAGTGCTAAATGGAGGGAGCCCCAAAGCTTTGTGTTGATTTAACCGGGCTTCTAAAAATCCTTTGACGTCATGGGTCTTCAAGTAGGTAACAATGGATTTTCATCCTGATAAGTCTGAATAATAATTTTGCCTTGGGTATGCCTTCTACCAGCTCTTCCAGATACCTGTTCTAACAGATTGAAAACTCTTTCCTCTGTGTTGTAGTCAGGCAAATTAAGACCTACATCGGCTAAAATAACCCCAACAGTCTGCACCTTTTCAAAATCCAAGCCTTTGGCCACCATTTGGGTTCCGAGTAAAATATCAGCTTTATGGTCCTTAAACTGTGCATGAAGTTTTTCAAAATCATATTTACCGGTAATACTATCTTTATCAGCTCTCAGGATAGTTCGGTTGGGGAAATGTTCTTTTAGTACGGCTTCTACTTGTTGTGTCCCCCACCCTTTGAAACTAAAGTCTTTGTTATTACATTCTGGGCATACTTCTTTAAAAATCTCCATCTTCCCACAAGTATGACAAAGCAATGTGGGTTTTCCAGACTTGTGTAGTTTCATAGGTAAATCACAATTTGGACATTTAAAGGTATGCCCACAGGCACTACAAAAAAGTGAGCCACTCCAGCCACGCTTATTTAAAAATAAAACAGCTTGTTTTCCAGCTTCAAAAGTGGCCTTTAAAGTTTCTACAAGTTTTTCAGAAAGGGGTGAAAAATTTCCTTTTTTAACTTCATTTTTTAAATCTACAATTTGTATATCTGGTAGATTTGTCCCAAAGATCCGCTCTTTTAATTCTACTAATTCAAAATGTGCCTCTTGCACCTGCAAAAAGGTAGCTAATTTAGGAGTAGCGGTACCAAAACATAAACCGGCATTAAACTTTTTTGCCAATATGGCCACTACATCATGAGTCCAAAATCGAGGGGCAAATTCATTTTTATATGTCCATTCATGTTCTTCATCTACGACAATAGCTTTAAGTTTTGGAAGTGGAACTAGGCACGCTGACCGGGTGCCTACCAAAATTTGAGCAGCCCCTGTTTGGAGTTGCTTCCATACTTGTACCTTTTCTTGAGGGGTAAGGTTTGAATGCCAAACGACCGCCTTACCTGGAAAAAATTGATGAAATTCTGAAAGCAGTTGAGGCGTAAGATTTATCTCTGGAACCAGCATTAAAGCCTGGCCATCCTTCCCTATTTTTTCAGCAAGAAATCGTTTATAGATTTCTGTTTTTCCACTCCCCGTTATTCCCCAAAGCAATACGGGCTTGGTTGAATGTATACACCTATCTAAAGCTTTTTTTTGGAGTGCCGTAAGTCTGTTTTGTTTTTTGGGCTCGTCTGAACTACCAAAATCTTTCCGAGCAATAAGCTTCTTTTGTTCACAAACCAAAAACCCCTTAGATACAAAATTTTTAAACACGGGTTTTAATTCTTGAGGCACTTTCTGATCCTCAAAAAAGGGGTTCTTTTTAAGCCATTCTAAAAATTCAGTTTGTTTAGGTCCTTGTCTTTGAGGCTTTTCAAAATCCAGCTTTAGAGAATAAAAACGACTATATTTTTCTGGTACTTCTTTTAGTAAAAAAGGTTCAGGAATCTGCAAACTTAACACCTTGGCCAGTTTGGTGAAATTGGCTTGGGCTACCTCGCGTGCGAGACTTAAATAATCTTCAGATAAAAAAGATTCATCTAAAATATTCAAAACTTCCTGAGTATCAAAATCGCTTGATTCAGTGGCTTCAATCACAATTCCAATTCTTTTTTTGTTTCTAAATAAAACCTGAACCCGAGATCCTAAAGGAATTTCGACTGTAGAATGCCACGTATAAAAATCAGGCACATTTCGTAAATAAATTCTGTAATAGCGCATTGAAGACAAAACCATTCTATGTAAAATAACAAATGATGAAAGAGCGTACTATAGTAATTTTGCAGGCGTTAGTAGAAGATTTTATTGAAAGCGCCAGCCCGGTGGCTTCAAAGAAGTTACTAGAGGCTAAAGGATTTAAAATTTCTTCAGCTACCGTAAGAAATGAATTCGCCACACTTGAAGAAGTGGGGCTTATCCAGTCACCTCATGTATCGGCTGGAAAAGTGCCAACCTCAAAGGGGTATCGATTTTTTGTGGATCAAATGATGGCTGAAAGTGATCAAACTCATTATAAAACAGTTCAGTCTGTTTTTGATAAGTATGCCCAAGAATACAAATTACAAAAATCTAAAGAAAGTCTACTTGATGCACTACGCATCACCGCTCAGCTTTCTGAAAATGTAGCTTTTACTAGTGTTAATGATGATCAAACTTTTTACCTAGGGCTTTCTAATGTGCTGAGAAGTCCGGAGTTTGTGTCTGAACCAGAAAAGGCCGCACAAATTGTAGAAATACTAGAAGGACGGCAAAGGTTTCAAGCTTTTTTGAACCAGCTAGAGGCAAATGACCGAGAAGTAAAAATATTTATCGGAGAAGAAAATATCCTCGATGAAATTTCTAGTTGTGCTGTATTGGTGGCGCCTTTTCAAACTCAAAACATGAATGGTTTCTTGGGAATATTGGGGCCAATGCGAATGAATTATGGGTTTAATAAAGCCCTTATTGAAAATGTTCTAGAGCTAGTAACTTAAATCATACAACATTTCTCTATCAACCCCTGTAGTGTTAAAGAAGGGGCTTGAAAAATTTAGAGTCGAAAATTGAAAGTCATAACCAGGTATATTGATGCTTTCAGAGTTTTTAGATACAGCTTTTTCTGCGGGATTAATTTCCACAGGATTACACTGAAAGTGTTCAGCTTTTAAATGTTTCTCTCCCCAATTCTGCAAATCTGGAGTTCCGACAATAACCGCCTCTTTTTTTCGCTTGTTCCATGCCGCAATAAGATACCCTGGATTTTTTTTATCACGAAAATCTGCATGAATCCTCATAAGCTTTTGAGGCCAGTAGGAAAAAATATAACAGGTATCCTTTGACGGTTTAGCGACACTAAATTTTCTCTCAATAAAAAGCTGAGCGAGGGTTTTGGTCGCTTTGAATGGATATTTTTTTCTCTCATCTTTGAGGGGAACCGCATAATCATTAGGCGAATGAATATAGGCATACTTAGAACGAGAATCTTGATCCATACTGTCGGTTTCAATCATCAAAGCCATTTTATTAAGCTGCCCTTGGACTTTAGTATCATGACTGACCAATAAGTATTTATTAATCTGAAACACAAAAACCCCAATAAAAAATATAACCAGCAGAGCCACCATGATGACTTTTAGAGGCGAATCTCCAGATTTCTTTTTCATTGGTCCAAATTATACAAAATTATTAAGGCGAGTGCCACGTCGAATTAATTTTCGGTTTATATCTACTCCACTGAGTTCACATCCTTCATCAATAACACTTCGAGAGATATAGCAATTTTTGAGTTTTGTATTGGGGTAAATGATTGAATCTACGATAGTACAATTTTTGATCTCGCACCCACTACCAGCATATACTTTCCCTTCAATTCTGTTTGTATCAGCTTTTATATTGGCATGCTTAAATGAATCTTTTTGTAAGGCTTTGTGTGCTTCCAAATAGGTATCATAATCCCCTACGTCAAACCAGGAATCAACTTCAATAGCTAAAACTTCAGCTTTTTTTTCAAGTAAGATTTCAAACACAGCTCCCAAAGCATCTGGTGTTTTTTTGGCCTGGGAAGCTACATAACCAAGTAAATGCTTACCAATTCCAAAAAAAGCGGTAGACACATACTTGGATTCAGGATTTTGTGGTTTCTCCTGAAAATGTAAAACGTGGTGATGGGCTCCTATTTTTTCACCAAGCTTTATAACCCCAAATCTTTGAGCCTCATGTAGATTTTCAACCTGAAATGTAGTTAATATAGCTTGATTAGATTTTGGGTAAATCGTTTTCAGATCCAAATCTGGAACTAAATTATCCCCGGCTAAAATAATAACACTGTCAGTAATCTTAAAGTGATCCAAAACCAAAGCTACCGCTGATAAAGCGCCTGGTTTGTTTTGGTCTGAATGAGCATCTTCGCAAAAAATTTCAATATTGAGATCTGGGAATTTTTTAATTTCTTTTTCAAAGTCTTTATAAAAAATAGAGTTGGTAGAAATAATAACTCGGTCCTCCGGCGAAACCTTTTTCAATTTATGAGCTAAAATAGTTTTACCATCCAAAAGTAATAATGGTTTAGCTCTTTTCTCTGTTAAGGGCCAGAGTCTTGTAGCAAATCCACCAGCCAAGATAATAATATTCATGAAGTAAGGATGTAGGCGATATTATCTTCCAAGAATTTTGTTTTGCGAACCCTGAATGGCAGATTTACAACCTGGGTTGAGAATTTAACTTGAACCTTTATTCCATCGTTTGAAGTGTCTTCATTTTCTTTAAGTAAAATCTTTAGTGCCTCTACTTGAGACTTCAAAGTGCTTTGGGGAATATCAATAACAAAAATCTCATCTACAGGAGGGACTGAGACCCCATGAGATTTATCATCCTTAGCTTCAAATAAATGTTTATTGCCTTGTACATCCTTTAGGTTTCCAAGTTTAGCTTCATCAACAATACAGTTGAGTTTACCATTTCTATCTTCTATTTTACCTCTGATTCTTACAAACGCATCAATATTAAAAATATCAGGCAGGATTGAGTCATACATTTTAGGAAAGATTGCGCATTCAATTTTTCCAGAAGTATCTTCTATTTCTAAGAGGGCCATATTTTTTCCAGATTTTGTAATGATCTTTTTTACATTAGTAACAAGACCATGGAGAGTTCGCCTTTTTCCCGCGTCTTCGGCTTCATTTAAAGCCCCGATAAGACTCCCATATTTTTCAAAATATTGATTAAGGCCTCTTAGAGGATGATCTGATACAAACAGTCCCAAACTTTCGCGTTCCCATTTCAAGATGTCTTCTTTAGTAGCTTTTGTATTTCGCACAGAAAATTCTATAGCGCTTTCGTCAGCCCCACCAAAAAGCCCCATCTGTCCACTGTCTTGTTTTTCTTGATAGTCACGGGCAAATTTAGCCAAATCATCAAGAGAATCTACAATCCCTTTTCGATCCCCAAAGGCATCAAAAGCCCCAGAAAAAGCTAAAGCTTCGAGTGTTTTTTTATTCATTAGTTTAGCCGGCACCCTTTTGGCAAAGTCTTGTAGAGACTCAAAAGCACCCGTGGCATTTCGTTCAAAAATAATTTGGTTTACGGTTTCTTCTCCTAGCCCTTTAATGGCGGTAAGGCCAAACCGAATTTTTTTGGAATGCTGAATTTCTTTATTCTCAACTAAAACTTCTTGCCCAGATTCTACAGGCTTTATGACAGTAAAATGACTCCCGGATTCATTTACACTCGGAGGTAAAACTTCAATTCCCATGAGCTGACACTCATTCATTTCTAATACAATACGATCTGTATTGTTCCTATCGGTAGTCATCATAGCCGCCATAAACTCAACTGGATAATTGGCTCTTAGATAGGCTGTTTCATACGCAATCCTGGCATAACACACTGCATGAGAACGATTAAATCCATATCCAGAAAATGGGACTACAATTTCATCAAAGATTTTAATAGCGAGTTTTTTATCATACTTTTTTTCGGTAGCCCCTTTGATAAATTTTTCCCGTTGTTCAGCCAAAATCGAAGCAATTTTTTTACCGATAGCTTTCCTCAGAATATCGGCTTCTCCCAAAGAAAATCCGGCAAATTCTTGAGCAATTCTTAGGACTTGTTCTTGGTATACGGCAATTCCATAAGTTTTATTTAAAATAGGTTTAAGATCCTCATGCAGGTATTCCACAGTTTCAGGTTTATGTTTTCCCTGAATATATTGAGGAATATATTCCATCGGTCCGGGCCTATAGAGGGCATTCATAGCCACTAGGTCTTCTAGTTCAGTTGGACGAAGGTCTCTTAAATACCGTCTCATTCCAGCTGACTCAAACTGAAAAACTCCAGTAGTTTCTCCCTCTGAAAGCATGGCAAAGGTTTTGGTGTCTTTAAGCTCAATGGTATTGAGGTCGAGTTCAATACCTTCCGTATTATAAATATTCTGAATCGTTTTTTCTAGAACCGTGAGGTTCTTGAGCCCTAAAAAATCCATTTTCAAAAGCCCCAAGTGTTCTAACTGTTGATATGGAAATTGAGTAATTTTTATAGCCTCAGTTCCTGGCGCCCACTGCAGAGGGGTATAGTTAGTTAGATCTGATTTTCCAATAATAACCGCACAAGCATGTACCGATACATGTCTCACACATCCTTCTAGTTGTTGCCCAACCTCAAAAATCTTTTTGAGTTGCGGGTTTTTATCTACAAAGTCTGTAAATTCTTTTACCTTTTTGGCATCATCCAAAGTAAACCCTGGTTTATTGGGTAAAAGTTTAGTCATAGCATTCATAAGTCCAAACTCAATTCCATGAGCTCTCCCGACATCTTTGAGAGCGGCTTTAGCCGCTAAGGTTCCAAAGGTGCATACTTTTGAGACCTTTTCAGTGCCATATTTTTCAATCACATACTGCAAAACTTCATCTCGCCTTTCATCCGAAAAATCAATATCAATATCGGGCATAGAGATTCGTTCCGGATTCAAGAATCTTTCAAAAAGCAATTCATACTCCAGCGGATCAATATTAGTAATTCCCAGTAAATAAGAAATGATTGACCCAGCCGCACTCCCTCGCCCTGGGCCTACAGAAATCCCATTCTCCTTCGCAAAGTTAATAAAATCAGCCACAATAAGAAAATAAGATTCAAATCCCATTTTTCCTACCACGTTTAATTCATAAGCGAGTCGCTCTTTGGCTTCGGTTTTTTGGTCATCGGTTTTATATTTCTTTTTAATCGCTTCTAGACATAAGCCCTTTAGCTTATCAGCTGTTGAACTGCCATCATCCGTTTCAAAGTTAGGCAACAAACTTTGATCAAAAACCATTTCAAAATCAATCCCTTCACAAATTTTAAGGGTATTAAGGCGGGCTTGTTCTAAGAGGGTTGAGTCTAAGTAATCTAATTCCTTGGTTATTTCGTCCCAAGATTTGAACCAATTTTTTTCTAAAAATTTAAACCTATTAGGATCGCTAACCAGTTGGTTTTTCCCAATACAGTAGAGAGTATCCGCGGCTTCTTCTCCTTTTGGATCAGCGTATCTAGCATCACTGGTAACCACAAACTCACTGTTAAGGTTCAAGTCTCCTACCCATTTATTAAAGTTTATTTGTTCCTCAAAATGTCTGGCCACAATTTCTAAAAACACATTTTCATGGCCATAAATCGATTGGATTTCAGCCAGAAAACCTAACGCTTTTTCTTCACCAAAATCACGCCAAAGCCGGCCAAATACTCCTCCAGAAGTTCCCGTCAGGCAGACCAGACCTTTTGAATATTTTTTTAAAAGCTCTATATCAGCCCGTGGTTTATAATAAAACCCTTCTAGTTGACTCAAAGAGAGAATCTTTACCAGGTTTTCATAGCCTTGAGTATTCTGAGCCAATAGCACAATGTGCCCTTCTTTTCCATCTATTCCAGCCCTTCGCTCAAACCGTGAATCAAGCGTCAAAAAAACTTCTGCACCCGCAATAGGTTTAACCCCTTCAAACTTTGCAGAAGCTTCAAAAAAATCTAAAATTCCATACCCCACTCCGCTATCGGTAATGGCTACACCAGGAGCTTCATGGCTTTGCGCTAACTCCAAAATATTCTTTGGAGACAACGTTCCCGAAAGAATCGAATAAAAGGAGTGCGTATGCAGGTTAACAAATAAATTTTTTGGCATAAAAATAACCAGTCTACAGGTAAGACAATGGTACCCAAAAAGAGAGGCCATCTCAAAAGAATCAACTACCTTTTTTGTGGAAAAATTACTTTACCACTTGGTACCCGCTAGTTTCTAAAATATAGTCTAACTGTTCTACTGAATTGGCGTTTTGGGCCGCTACTTTGTAATCAACTCTGTCATTAATAACTAGTTCGGCCAAAGATTGGTCAAATAGAACCATTCTTCCAGTTCCATCAGTCTGCATAGCATTTGGAATCTGGAAAATACTGTTTTGTCTAATATGGTTAGCAATAGCGTAATTTGAAGTAAGTATTTCATAGGCTAGAGCTCGTCCGCCCTCCCTAGCGGGAATGAGTCTTTGGCTCACTACCATAGCTAGAGTCGCGGCTAATTGTGAACGAATTTGTCCTTGTTTCTCAGCTGGAAAAGCATCAATAATTCGATGAATAGTTTCAGCCGCACTATTGGTGTGAAGTGTAGAAAATACGACATGCCCAGTTTCGGCCGCAGTAAGAGCGGCTGAAATAGTTTCCAGGTCTCGCATTTCTCCTACCATCATTACATCTGGATCTTCTCTTAGGGCGGCTTTGAGGCCTCTTTCAAACCCCTGAACATCTCTTCCTAAAGAGCGCTGATGGACAATACTTCTATCAGAATCAATCAAAAACTCAATCGGATCCTCCATGAGCACAAAATGCTCATTTGCGTTATCAGCCCGATGCTTAATCATAGAAGCCAGTGTTGTAGATTTACCATGTCCCGTTGGACCGACCACCAAAACAAGGCCTTTATTGAGACTCATCATATATTGAAGAACAAATCGAGGTAAACCTGTAAAAGCAAAATCAGGAATTTTTTCAGGAATTTGACGGAAAGCCATAGCTAAACCGTCTCGTGTATGATAGGCGTTCCCTCTAAATCTATTTTTACGAATGGTCGTATACACAAAGTCAATATCTCTAAATTCCTCAAGCTTTGCGTTTTGCTGGGTAGCTAACATCTCTGCACAAAAATTTTGAATATCAACAGCTTGAATAATTTCTCCTACGGTCAAAATTTTACCACTAATCCTTAGATAGGCTGGTTTATTAGGGCTCAGGTGAATATCTGAAGCGCCCTTTTCAATGGCATAATCTAAGATTTGGTCAAAATTTTTCACCATTTATTAGCTTATATTATTGAGTTCAAATAAAGCTCTAAGTTGATTTTTGTCATTAGCGTATTCAAACGCTACCTCCTTACTAATCTGTTTTGACATCACCAACCCGACCAAAGATTGTTCGAACTGGATCATTCTTCCAGAACTGTCTGTTTGCATCACATTTGGAATTTGGAAAATTTTGTCCTGACGAATGTAATTAGCAATAGCGTAATTCATTGTCAGAATCTCAAAGGCCAAAACTCGACCATTACCATCAGCTCGTGGAATAAGGCGTTGTGAAATAATCATAGAAAGGTTACTTGCTAGCTGACTTCGTACCTGTGGTCGTTGTTCAGCGCTAAAACTATCAAGGAAACGGTTAATCGTTTGTACGGCACTATTGGTATGAAGCGTTCCAAACACTAAATGACCAGTTTCAGCTAGAGTCAGGGTTGCAGCCATAGTTTCTTTGTCTCTGATCTCCCCAATCATTAACAAATCTGGGTCTTCTCTAAGCGACCCCATAATGCCTTCACTAAAGTCTACCACATCACGTCCAATTTCACGCTGTTGTACAATACTTTTCCCATTGCTCGGAATCAAATACTCTACCGGATCTTCAATCGTAAGAATATGTTCGTTAACTTGTGCTGAACGACTTTTAAGCAGAGCCGCAAGGGTGGTAGATTTTCCCTGTCCAGTAGGGCCTACTACCAATACTAATCCTTCACGAGATCGCATAAGCTCTTCCCCTACAAAAGCCGGAAAACCAAGCTGAGCAAACTCAGGAGCCTGGCTCATGATTACTCGGAAACAAAGAGAGAGCCCCGTATTGGTATAAAAGGCATTGCCTCTAAGTCGATTTCCTTTGGGGGAAGAGTATAAAAAATCTACCTGTCTAGACTCTTGAAGTGTTTTTTTCTGCAAATCAGAGAGCATGCCCTCAACCAGCTTAGTAATAAAAGCCGCATCTACAGGATTTCCCACAGGTTGCATGGTGCCATCAGATCTCATGAAAATCGGAGATCCCGCAGCAATATGGATATCTGAGACACGGTTTTTTAAGGCGTAATCGATAATTTGGTTAAAATCCATAGATTTTTGAGCATATTAATCTAGGGATTATATCACAGTTGGAGCCTTTTTTCAATAGGTCTAAGCGCTTTTTTTATAGATATTACTTCGGTATGGACTTTTGCTTAAAGAAAGGGTGTTTTCTTTTTTGAATTTTTTCCATTCCTCACGCTGCTCTTCCTCTGGAAGAAGAGCGATACGAGCACATTTACTACTACAACAATTCCCATACTTTTTTTTACAATTTTCACACTGGATAAACAGTAAATTACAGGCCTTGTTAGCACAATTTGTATGCGCATCACAGGGAGCTCCACACAAATGACACTGAGCAATTACATCATCGGTAATGCGCTCTCCGATTCGTTCATCAAAGACAAAATTTTTTCCAATAAACTTATTCTCAAGGTTCTTAGACTCTACCTCATGTTTGTATTGAATAATGCCACCGTGAAGCTGATAGACTTTTTTAAATCCATGATGTCGGAGGTAGCTACTCGCCTTTTCACACCGAATTCCACCGGTACAGTAAAGCAGTACTGGTGAATCTTCCTTTCCTTCTAACATATCTTTAGTCATAGGCAGCTCTTCCCTGAAAGTAGCCGCATCTGGAAGCACCGCTCCATCAAAATGGCCAACTTCAGACTCATAAAAATTACGCATATCCACACATACTGAGTCTTCTGATTCAAGCATTTTATTAAAATTCTCAGCATTTAGATGTTCGCCAACATCTCCAGCATCAAAGGTAGCATCATCAATCCCATCGGCTACGATTTTATGTTTAACTTTGATCACCAATTTCCAAAAAGATTCTTTAGGTGATTCTACAGCGTGCTTAAAAGGTACATCCTTGAATGCTGGTTGAGCATAAAGATCTGCTACAAAAGCCTCCCAACTATGTGCTGGTACATTCATCTGGGCATTAATCCCCTCTTTAGCCAAATAGATTCGCCCTAGACATCCAAATTCATTCCACTTCAAAAAAAGAGCATCTCGCAACGCTTCTGGATCTTCAATTTTCGTGTATCGATAAAAAGAAATAGTCTTTCGCTCAAAATCTTCTTGAGCCAGTTTTTCTAAAGCCTGCTCTTTGTTAAGCCGATTATGTAAAAACTTCGTCATAGCGCACGTGATCCTACAAAAAAACAAAAAGAATTCAAGATACACTGAAAATTCCAGCTTCTTTCATCTGTCTAAGCATCTGCATTCGAGTAGTGTGATTAGCGGTACCACTTATTTTAAAGTGTCCAAGTACTCTTCCTGGGAAAAAAGATTTCAACTCTCCTAAAAAATCAGCTATAGCCGTATGGGCACAGTGTTCATTTCGTCCATCTTGATATTGTGAATGCATTTTAGAAACAATATCATCAACTGATTCACCTCTTCTGGCCAAAATATAAGTATCGTCAGTTATCCCTTTATTCAAAGTGCTTAATGCTCTAAATACAAAAGCATTTACACATGTCTGAAGTCTTGCTACTGGACGAGCAGAGACATGACTCTCTATCTCTTTATAAACGTCTTCTATTACTAATGGTTGAGGGTCTAAATCAACAAGATCTCGATGATAGGTTTGCACAATCATACTCAACTTATCACTAGGAGAAACATCTATTCTCCCTCCCCCATACTGAAAGCTCTCTGAACTTTTTACAGCATAGGTCTCAATAGAGTTTTCTAGTTTAATTTTATGCTCTAGAAGCTTGCCATATAACGGTGTTATCCCCGGCCCTACAACAGGAAAAAAATTCCAAGTAATGCCCTCAGGAAAGGCAATATCGACATCAGTAATACTACTAGCACCTAGAGCTGACAGTGTATGCTCCAATACTTTAACTACTGTTCCTTCAATATCGCACTCCAAATATCTAGCTAAACCATTATGAGCTCTCAAAGAGTTATCATTAACAGCTGTATATCCCCCCGTTTTTGGAGATATAATTCGTAGTCCTTTTCCATCATTAGGAGAAAATATAACAGGTGTTTGGGCCTTTCCTAGTCCAAGATAAGATGGTAATTTTACCTCAAGGGATTTATTTAAAGTGGCGCGCCTCATTAATTATTTTTTAAAACTTTATTTGAAAAAGTCAATATTTTCACTTCTCAATGCTACCAAAACTATTTTGAAATTCCAAATTTTTAGTATAGTGCGGCTCGACTGAAAAAAACTCTATGATCCAACAATTTATTGACGCACTACTCGGAAATTATAACGCTAAGCAAATCAAAAAATGCGAACCTACCATAAAGCGTATTAATGCCTTAGATGAGGAATATAAAGCCCTTTCTGACACGGAGTTAAAACAAAAATTTGAAGAGTGGAAACAGCTACTCACTGAAGATCCAAAAAAAGTAGACCCCCTCTTGCCAGAAGTTTTTGCTGGCTCTCGTAATGCCTCGAGAAGACTTTTAGGACATAAATATGATGTCCGTGGTAAAGAAATGGAGTGGGATATGGTGCATTATGATGTCCAACTCATTGGAGGAATGATTCTTCATCAAGGGAAAATTTCTGAAATGAAAACTGGTGAGGGAAAAACTCTCGTTTGTACTTTGCCCGTAATCTTAAACGCTCTAACAGGAAAAGGCGTTCACATTATTACCGTAAATGATTATCTGGCTCAACGTGATGCTGAATGGATGGCTCCACTCTATGAATTTTGTGGACTTTCTACAGGAGTAGTCATTAATGAGAAAGACAAACAAGCTCGCCAAGAAGCTTATAATGCCGATATTACTTATGGAACCAATAATGAATTTGGATTTGATTATCTACGAGATAATATGGCTCAAAGTGCCGATGAAATTGTACAAAGAGAGCTTCATTTTGCCATTGTAGATGAGGTAGATTCAATTCTTATTGATGAAGCTCGGACACCCTTGATTATTTCAGCTCCAGCCGAAGAATCCACCGATAAATATGAGCGATACGCCAAGCTTATTACACACCTTAATCAAGGAGAAGATTATACCATCGATCTCAAACAAAAATCAGCTCATATCACAGAAGATGGAGCCAAAAAATTGGAAGGCCTTTTGGGTGTTTCTAATATGTTTGCCGAAGGCGGATTTGAAGAAGTCCACCATATGGAAAACGCCCTGAAAGCTAATGTAGTAATGATTAAAGATCAAGACTACGTAGTAAATAATGATGCGGTAATTATCGTGGATGAATTTACTGGACGGCTCATGCCAGGAAGACGTTTTGCCGATGGACTTCACCAAGCCCTAGAAGCTAAAGAAAGCGTAACTATTCAAAGAGAATCAAAAACCCTAGCTACTATCACCTTCCAAAACTACTTCCGATTATACGAAAAACTGGCTGGAATGACCGGTACGGCTGAGACTGAAGCCGAAGAGTTTGCCAAAATCTATAAACTCGACACTATCGTCATTCCTACCAATAAACAAATCCAAAGAGCCGACCTTCCAGACAAAATCTTCAAAAACGAATCCGGTAAATTTAATGCTATTATCCAAACGGTTCGTGAACTAAATGAAAAGGGACAACCAGTTCTTATTGGTACCGTAAACATTGATAAATCAGAAGAACTTTCATACGCCCTTCAATCACAAGGAATAAAACATGAAGTTCTAAATGCCAAACAACATGAACGTGAAGCTGAAATTGTTGCCAATGCAGGACAAAAAGGAGCCGTAACTATTGCCACCAATATGGCCGGACGAGGAACCGATATTAAGCTGGGGCAAGAAGTAAAAGCCTTAGGCGGGCTCGCTATCATCGGAACCGAAAGGCATGAATCTAGACGTATTGATAACCAACTTAGAGGACGTGCTGGGCGACAAGGAGATCCAGGATTTACCCAGTTTTATGTCGCTATGTCCGATCCCCTTATGCGACGATTTGGAGGGGAACGCCTAGAAGCGCTTATGGAAAGAATGGGACTACCAGAAGAAGAAGCCATACAAAATAATATGATCTCTAAATCCGTAGAAAATGCCCAGAAAAAAATTGAAGGATTCCACTTTGATGCCCGTAAACACGTAGTGCAATACGATGATGTGATGAATATTCATCGTGAAAAAATCTATACTCAAAGACGAAAACTACTGGGCTCTGAAGCTATTCTTGAAGATACAGAAGAAATGCTAAAAGCACTGGTAGCCCAAATCATAGAAATGCAGGCACCAACGCTAGAAGTAGATAAAAATTGGGACATAGAAGAGATTGCCAGACTTATAAACACCATAGCCCAAAACGAGCATGATTCAGTAACTATCGAAGAGCTTGAGGCGTTCCAACATAGAAGTGAAATGATTGAATCTATGCAGAACTACCTCTTAGACGCCTGGGACAAAAAACAATCAGAATTTCCACCAGAATTAGTAGACGAAGTATCTAAACAAGTAATTCTACGATCTATTGACCAACTCTGGCTGGAACACATTGATGAAATGACTCACCTTCGAGACCGAGTAGCCTTAGCTGGATACGCCCAAAAAGATCCTATTATGGAATATAAGGCCGAGAGTTTCAGAATGTTCTCACGGTTACTACAAAATGTGAGAATGACTTCTATTGCCAACCTTTTTCGAGTGAAATTCCGAGAAAAACCAAAACTAGAAGCTACAGACTACAGTAATGTGCAAACCAATGCTGACCAAATCAACGCAACGTTAGAAAATACGGGTGAATACGGGAATGACAAATCTCTCAGACATTCGAAACTTGGTAATGAGCCATCAATGAGTCGTCAGCAAAGAAGAGCCATGAAGCGAAAAAAGAAATAAAATCACAACAACATCATTGGTAATTTTTTCAACCTCTCCCCTCTTTTCTTCTCTACTTTCAATACTATATAATGAAGATAATCATGAAGGTACAAATCAGTATTATCATCCTCAGTTTAATTTTAAGCGCCTCTGCTGCAGAGGCGAGCTTAGGATACACTGGATTAGGAAAAAGCAAAATTGAATGCCCAGATGAGCTCGTCAAACTCACGAAGGCTGATATTGATGGGGTTACTAACTTTTTTTACAAAAATAAAGAAAAAATATTTAAATCCCATAATGACACTCTGGATTATGGGAAAGATAAAAAACCAGACAGCAAAGGCGGAAGAGAATCTGTCACAGCTGATGCCAGTCACCAAAACACCGCCAAAGGAACGGCGCCACAGATATATAAAGACCTAAGAGCCTATTCAACCTGTATGCAAGAAATTCCTCAAAGACTACGGGCAGATATTGCTGAAGCCATAGAACAAGGGGCTCATGTGTCACGAACCGTAGCCAATTTACAAATTTATCTCGCCTATAAAACAGTCATAAGACTCATGATGGCTCAGCTAGCCACGAGTTCCAATATCGTCAATGATCATCGGTCGAGAACCAAAAGAGCCCAACAAATGGCGCAAGCTGATCACCTCAGAACCAACCGCCGAAATATTGCTTTTCGTGAGCATGGAGATTTTAATACCCAGGCTAGAGCCGCAGCAGACAACCATAAAACCAATATTAAAAATCCTGCCGAAAGGACTATAAATGCTCAAAATCCAGTACCTCAAAACTGGTTTATACGCCTAGCACAAAATATCAAAAGAATGATCCCAAATATCTTTGGATAATCTAAGATTCTAAGGCTTCCTCTCTATTTTCTTGATCAAAGATATCAATGGCTTGTTCTAAAAATTCTTCTATTTGGTAAATGGTAAGCAATTCTTGGATAGCCGTACCTTCTGTTACGGGTTTAAATCGAGCCAGGCCCGCAAAACAGAAGCTTTCAGGCTTAAACACGGCACTTCCGGTCATAGCACCGTCCATATCCGGAAGACTGAAATTTTTCTTATCAAATACATCCGCAGAGATTATGTCTCCTGCCTCTGTCTGGAAAAGTTTTCGGTCTAAATCATCTTCCCCAATGAGACCATCCTCATATTCCGTTCTACTTGGAGCTGGATATCCCAGTCCAAAAATCTTAGTCCCCAGAGAGAAGTCTCTATCACATTTTTCGTTAGTTTGAGCTTCATAATCTAAAATAGTTTCAAATTTCCGGTCTTCTGCTTTTACACCAAGGAATTGATTGTTTTCAATATGGATGCTTTCTGGAACCGCAAATACCATCTTGTATTCATCACTAATGGCTGGCATTGAGGTAAGTCTAGCCTGGTAGACCTGATATTTTCTATTTTTACTAACATCAGGTTCACCGATACTTACCAAACACCCTTTCTCATGAAAATCGAAATCCATAAGATCTGAAGTCGTCAGTACAATCCCTTTTGGAGAAAGTACTAACCCTGTAGCCCACATGCCTTTAGTGCCGGCAAGAATAAAGTTTTCTTCTGGCGCTGGGCAATAGATTTTAGCGACATATTTTTCTGTCACTTTGCTTTTTTTGGCTACCACTGGTTTAGGTGGTGGTGGAGGGCCTCCCCCTCCAAACGGTGGGGGAAGAGGTGGTGGAGCATTCCCGGTTTTCTTCCAACACGGAATACCCGCTCTATTTTTTTGGCACAGACGAGAGGTCTGTCTGATAATTTCTTGTAGTACATCACTGGTCTTTTTTAAAGTAGCCACTTGGGCATCGTGACGTTCATTGAGTGAAGCTTCTCCTTGCCCTGCAATATGACCTAATCGACGGACTTGTGAATTAATCTTGGCTTGATGCTTCTGGCTAAATTTTTTGAGCCACGCTTCTCCTTTTTGAGCCGCTAGTATCTTACTTGCAACTCTATCTGAACCTTTAAATTTGGTAGAGTCTTTTCCCCAAAAATCCACATTCCTATTGGGTTTAATAGCCGCTAAGGCTGTCTGATCTTCAAGGAGCGAAAACGCAAACTGCTGACCCCATTTAAAAGGCATAAAAGCACTTTTAATAGCCCCAATTTCGCTCTTTCTTTGGCTTCTAGGCACTTCTCCTTTGGCCTGGTTAGCTGGTTTTTTATTTCTTTCTGCCTCTTCTTCAAAATCTCTATCTGGTTTGAGCGCCTGAGCAAATGAGGGAGTTCTGGGTTGTTCAAGCTTTGCACTCGGTTCAGAAACATTCTTAGCAGCAATTTGTTCAGTCACACTAGCTACGTCAATTAAACTATACTCAGCTCGAGCATCTCGATCTCGCCCCCTGGCTTGGACACCATGTGTGTAATATTCGTTAATAGCTTGTTCTCCAACTGAAGCTGGACCTTCATGATCTAGAGGATTATTTGAAATAAAATTAATTAAATTTTTATTCTCTTGTAAAAAAGACTGATGAAACAAATTAGCCAACTGACGGGCATTATCACAGGCTGCTTGATTGCCTTCATCACAGGCCGCAAAGTCATTTGCCGTGTCTCCTTTAATTCGTGTGAATTCTTGTGTATAGGCTTTGTCTGCATTCTCTTCAATTAACTTTTCGGCCAGATGAGTCCGTGGATCAGCTTTAAAAAGCTTCGCTGATGGAGAATTCTCAATATCACCTACTGCAATCCCTCGAGCATTTCTATACAGATCTGGTCCTTTATACGTTTTTCCCTCGACCTGAAAAGGTGTCCAGAGTAAAAGCAAAAGTGAAACAATAATTCCCATTAGGTTATCTCATGGTAAAGTTAAGAAATTCATACCAATGGTCATTTTGAGCCGTAACGGTTGGCGCATCGGCCATTTCTTTAGTCTTTGCCATCTCATATTCATACATCTTGAGGATAGCATCATCGTCTCTAAGTGTTAGCTCTGCCATTTGTTGTTTCGCATGATACTCTTCGGCTTCTTCATTATCTTTAGCCAGATCAAACATACTTTTATCATTGGCACTTGGAGAAAATTTGTTATTAAATCGTAATTCACTAATGCTACTCTCCAATTCTTCTAAAAGAGAAATTTTTCTAGTAGAAGCTTGATCGGTTAAAGCAAATGCCGTTTCTAGAGGAATATACCCTTCAGAAAAAATAGCTAAAAGCTGCTGGATACGAGCAATCTCTTTTTTCTGTTCTTCTGGGGAAGGCAAGGGGAAGGTAAAATAAGCATATCCATTATCATAGACTCCAGCCGTCTGAGAGCCTTTAGCCACAATACTGACATCAGCTGATTGTACCACTTTATCAATGTATCCACGAGGGCCTTTTACAAAACGCTGGAGTCTTTCATCGGCTTTGGTTTTATCGGCTACTGGATATTCATTCCTGCTATCGGCTACTGGGTATTGTTGATCTTTATGATTGTCAGTTTCAACTCCAGAATGAGCTTGTCCTCCCTGTGGGCCTAACATTGGGTTTGCATTTACATGAGTTGTGTTTCTCTCCTTTCCATCTTGAGAGCCAACCATTTCGCAGTAGCAGGTTTTCTGCATACATCGTTGATGATAAGTGGGTTTAGATTTCTCAGATGCGGTTAAAAAACTATTTCCAGCTCCATTTCTCAATGGACAAGAGCACCCATCTGCAAAAGTGGGTTTACAGGCATCTTGTATTCTAGCTCCAGATTCATATCCTCGAGCCCCCAGAGAAGCTTCTAGGGTTGCTGGGCTGTATAAAGCCTCAACACTAAATGTCATGCACATAAACGGAACCAATAATAGAGTATATTTACGCATCAACAGTGGTGTTAGGATCTCCAATAATATCTTTTTTACACTGAGGGTCTTTACACAGACTTTGATCCCCTGGGCTTGGATTATTGGTTTTAGCTTCTTCAAAGACACTATCTGGGCGATGTTTTTTGCAATGTTCCTTCCCAAAATGAATCAGGCATTCTTGGTACTGCATAGAGATTAAATCAAATTTGGTGTCTTTAGGTTTCGCAATATCTTTATTATCATCATCTGGACGATCATTACTGTTCCTATCGCCTTGTTCGGCTTTGTAAGTATCTTTTATTTCTTGGATTCGAGCGGTTTCATTAAAAGCCTGAATATTTTCAGCTTCTTCTTTGAGCGTTTGTAAGACCCGTGAAACAATAAAGCCGTCCTTTTCTTGTATTTTACTAGGGTCTCCTTTATCAACAAGATCTTGTATTTCTGTTTTAAGCAAATTCCTATCAAAGGGGTTATTGGCAAAGGTTTCGTTTTGGTCATCCAAAACTCTCCCTTCTCCATAAGCGGCACTGGGCTTGGCTCTATCTACTCCTTTTGAAACCTTGTTAGGACCAGGCGTTTGATCTTTTGGGATTCCAAGCTTAGTATCCTCCCCCAAATGCACTGGAGGTAGAGCGGCCATAGCATCATAGTCCGGAGCCGTAATGCTCAGGATATTAAAAAATGAAAGCCATCCTATAAGTAATTCCATATTTTATCCACTACCGGTTTTAATACCGGAAACGTCAGTAGTAATCCTATCCCCCATTTTTTGTAGGAACGCACTACGAGCTTCTGTCAGCTGAACATTCTGTTCACGTTGTTTATTAGCCGCAGTATTCCGTGCCATCTGCCGACCTTTATCAGCTAAGTCTTTTTTCACTTGATGGTCTTGCTCAATCGTAGCATCAACGTTGTCAGTCAGTTGTTGGTTGATCGCCGCTAACTTTTGGCGATGTCTTTGAATGGCGGTAGAAATTTGAAGCTGGCTATAGGCTTTAGCATTAGGGTCTGAACGAACCGAAGCATAGGCCGCATCTACAAAATAATCTAAAAAGGCAAATTGAGTTCCTTTAAACGCTGTTTCTGAACAAGCATGACTTCCCTCTCCACCATTAGCGCAATAAGAAGCTAACGCACAAGAACGACAGTTCTGTACAAACTCATTATGAATCTGTGCTTTGGCATTTAAATTTGTCGCCGCATTAGCAAAATTCATAGAATTATTCTTATCTCCCATCGTTGTTTTATGACCATCCGGATGACCTGAGGCAGCTACAAACCCCGCTTTTTTCTGATCTTTTTGAGCTTTGGCTAAATCATAATCACAGTTCGGTTTTTCTATAGGTTTATATTTATCACTCGAACCTAATTTCTTGTTATCTCCATCTACTTTTTTACCTACTGTTTTTTTATCATATTCAGCCAAGCCTGTTGTTTGCATACACTGTATTTTTTCTTGTTGGTCTTTTACGATATCTTCAATTTTTTCATCAAACCCATAAGGCTTTTTATCTTTGGTGATTCCTTCCGTGGCTAGCTTATAACGCTCTTGGGTAGTTTGGTCAGTTTCTTTCTGGTTATTAGCCTGAGCTACTATAAAAAGCACTTCTAGGCCTAAGAAAAACGGCACAGCTACCACTGGAATCATCACCAGAAGTAGTAAGTGTCGAAAAATTTTAGAAATTTTTATCATTGGTTCTCGAGTATTCTACTAGGAATAAATAAATTTCTGAAGTAAGTTGGCACCCCCTCTTTGAGAGCCATCAGTATAGCGTATAGCTGAGTATAATTTGTCTCTGGTAAAAGGATATCAAAATCATCATTAATTTCTTGCTGTACATGGAATCGGTAATCAATAGGGCCTTGCAGGGCTACTTTTTCTCCGTTAAAGAGATCCATAATCACTTTGTCTGAAGCACTTTTTAGGCTTATAATGCTTTGATCAAATACAGGGATTCCGACACTTACATTTTGAGCTGATAAAAATTCTCCAGGATCATCCTCATACATTTTTGGGTTGCCTTCAAAGACGCATATTTCTACGTCTTCAAGCCGAACCTCTTTCCCCGCTGGAAGAACCTGAATTACGGTTTCGGCTTCTACATTTGGTCCAGAGTAGTAGAAAATAAACATTTCGGTATCTTGATCCCCAGAAAGAATAGTCGCATCATTAATATACGTATTCTCAGCCACTTCATTCAGACACGCATCATACGGGAATTTTTGTATATTAGTGTAGAGTGGTGATTTTATTTGAGGTGTTCCGGACACGCTTTTTACCAATGCATTGGGAGTGCGAATAACATTAAGATCACTTGGAGCGCGTAGAAGGAGTGCTTCTACTCTTTGGTATTGCGCCACTTTTTGAGTCTTTGGCACCATAATCTCAAACTGAGTATCTGGTCGTTCTGTTAGATACCATTCATAATACTCTGGTGGATCGGTATCCTGATGATTAAAGGTAATTCTTGGGCTTTCCCCAAACATAAAGCTCTCGTAATAACTCACAGGAGAAAAAGATTTTTTAAGCGTTTCTTCTAGTGTTTTGGTTTTTAGAGTAAATCTAAGCTCATCACCAACTGGGTCTGTTTTTCTTTTTACATAAATTTGATCATTCATAGCCCAAAGGACTTCATTGATTCCGTCATCATCCAAGTCATCAATAGCTAAAGGAATATCAGGAGTTGCAATGGGCATTCGGAATAAAAACTCTGGCCGATCGTCTTTGTGCTGAGAATAATACAGTCCAGACTTAATCATATAGCCAGCATCATCTTCATTTTGGGCGTTTACCAGTTGCATCTCTGTAGGTTGCTGGCTTACGCCAGTGGTATTGATAATAGTGGTGAGGTTGCCAAGATTTTTGAGTAACTCACCCCCTTGATTTGGACTGCTGATGTAACCCGAACCTTCTAAATCGGTCAGGAGATTTCCGAGTTTCGCTAAACTAGCTACATTCTCTAAACTTCCGAGGCTTCTGACCTGATCCGCTATTTCAGCTAGCTTGGTTTCATCTACAATATTTCCAAGCGATTTAAGTAGCTCTTGTTGAGCGGCAGTCTTCAAATCCCCAAGTTGTGGTAGGTTTCGGATCAAAGCGGCCGCTTGTTTAAGGTTCGCGATATGTCCAAGACTTTGTAGGTTTTGGAGCATACCTCCAATTTCACCAATTTTAGCTATATCTCCTAGTTTCCCAAGGCCCTTAATTTTATCGGCTACTTGCGTGAGCTTTTTGAGGTCTTTAAGGTTTCCCAGTTTTTCTAAAGCACTGGTAATCTCCGCTAACTTATTAAGTTGCTCTAAACCAGCAAGTTGTTTTAGGCTCGGTAGATCTTTCACTAAGTCTCCAGCTTTACCAAAACTATGAATACTACGCTTAAAGTCTGGGGCTGAAGGTAGTTTGAGATTCCCCAGTCCGCCACTTCCACTGGAAGCTAAATATCGTTTGTCTTGCTCTAGAATTTGTTGAACCGTACTATGAGCAAAAAAGTTTTCAGGATTAGACTTATAGATATTGGCCAACATTCGAGTTTCTTGAGCTCGAGATTTTTTGTAGTTTTCAAGTTGAGCTATATAGGCATCAAAAGTCTCTTTTACTTCTTTTCTATACGCAAGGTTATAGTCTGGTTCTGGAACTCGAATATTGGCTAAAACCGCCCTTAGTTCTTTCTGCTCTGGAGAGTACGCTGGCATATGAGCCGCTAATCTTTTTAGATCTTTTACCATCCTATAAGGAGTTGAAGTTGCCGGCTGGGAAGCTGTAATTCTTTCAATCCAGCTTCGATCTTCTCGAAGCGATTCTGGAATAAATCCGCCATCGGCTACGGTTATAGGCAGTGAAGCTGAGGCGTTCTGATTAAAGAATTTAAGGTGTTGCTGAGCCTGATCCCTTAATTTTTTAAGGACGCCTTCAAAGAGGGTTTTTCTTTTTCCATCTCCATCTTTGTTTTTAGATTTCCCAAAGGTAGAAAGTAGGTTTTTTGGAGCTTGAGCGTGGAATCCTTTTAGCTGTCCATTCCCAAAGTCTCGCTTTCTATCAAGGGATCTTCTGTCGGTAATTTTTTCACCTTGAGCTTTACCCCATCCTTCAGGAACTGATGTCGCATTAAGGGCAATATTACATTCCAAATTCATCCACTTTAGTGGTTTTTGAATCATCCCCATCAGGTCACCAACAATATTATTTTGTTGTGTAGCTGGGGGGCTCAAGTTTGGCTGATCAAATGGAATATTTGGCATTGGCATCTGCATCAGCTGTGGTATTGGCAGTTTTAGTAGTTTCTTTACTTTTGGAATTTTTAGAGGGAGTTCTTGTACTGGTTCAGGTAAGGACTCAATATCTAGTTCTGCCAAAGTTTTAAGACTGGCCTCTTTTGGAAGTTTTGTAAACATATCCCCCAGTAATGGATTTTGTGTGGCCTTAGTGACAATATTGCCTTCAACATCAAGTGTCGGGAAAAATTTAAAAGTATCCCCATTTTCCCACTCTCTCAAACTCAACCACCCTTGGGCTGCATCAATGTTAGCTTTAAGGTCAGTGGCTAACCCTTGAGGAATTTTAATTTTAGTCTGAGCTTCTACGATATCTTCAGAATAATTTGGAACTGATGGTGGAGCATCCATAGTATTAATCTGCCCCATGTCTACCCGATTAATCTGTGGCGTGGGAAGCGTGATATCCATATTCCCCCCTGGAGTCATTAACCTTCCATCATATTGGGTATTAGGATTTTTTGGCATATGCATAACCTCTTGGTTAAAGCCTTTGTTGAAGGTGTCTCCATGTAACCAAGGGAAAAGCCCGCCTACGTGAACTTGGGGAACTCGACATTTATCACTGTATTTAAAATTAATATTTTGCACGCCTTGAATAGCCTTTAAGATTTGTTTATTGAGTAGAGATTTTGCATCCCACTTAGCCTGCCGGCTACTTTGTTCGGCTTTAAGCCCCTGACTGTAATTAGACATTTTCTGTACCACTTGAGTCGCTGCCGCTACAATTCTGTTTTCCATATCACGCATCTGCAACACCTGTTTTGCCGCCTGATTTACCATTTGGCCGAGCGCTTTAAAATTCTGATCATGTTGAGCGGTATGATTCTGAATACTGTTTCGAGCTTCTAAGGCTTTTTCTAAAGAACCAGCATATTCATTAAGCGCTATAACTAGTTTTGGAATTTTGGGTCTAACCTCTTCTAAATCTGTCACAAGCCCTTCCCATCGAGTGGCAAAAGTATCATAATCTACGGCAATAAAGGTCTTCATTTCATCCAAACGCTGAACCGATCGTGTGATAAGTTGGAGTGATTTTTCACATACTTCTTTGTTTTCACTTGCCTTGGGCCCTTGGCATAAAGTCTTTACTTCTTCAGCAAAGGCTCTTAGCTGTGTTTCGTAGGCTTGAACTCCAGTAGTTAGGGCGGCTTTTTCTGGTAAAACTAATTGAGCAGATTTAAGGGTCGTCAGCGTTTCCAGAACTTCAATACTAGAGGTGAGAGTCTCCATTACCTGATTAACAGCAAATGGAATTTTTTCTTCTAGCTCTTGCATCAGCCCTTGTTTATTTTGGTCAAATTCTTGTTTTTTATTCTGCATGTCTTCTTGCGACATTGCTGGAATACTAATCGGTACTGGTTCATATTGAGTGTTTATAAGATCGGCTCCAAGCCTGTCCATAGCCAGTCGCATATCTCCGGTAGCCTGTGAAGCACTTTGAGCCATTTTAGCTCCAAAATCGGTAGAAGGTTTAAAGCTCGCATTCCCTGCATTTCCCTGCCCAATACCTTTACGGAAACTGGCATGTTGAGCTCTTTGACCATCACCAAATTTAGAAGAACCTACTCTTTGGGCCGGAATTTTTCCTTTATGGCCGCGAGGGGCAGAACCAATAATAGAATTAGCCGCGGCCAATCCTTCACTGAGTTTCAAAAATATATTACTTCCACTTTTATATTTACTGGCCGCAGCGGCCATTTGTAAATTATTAGGGAAAAATTTGGAGAGTTTGCTGTCCAGAGCTTTCCCAATTTTATTCTGAAGGAAGGCTTGCTTACTTGCCCTCAAGAAAGAATTGGGATCCCATTTTGGTTTAGGCGGGCCAGCCATATGTCTTATTTTAGAACCAAAAGCATCCATAATCACGGACT